>NZ_KL407336.1 GCF_000706625.1 Bartonella koehlerae C-29 | reverse complement strand
AGGCATTTCTATTATCAGATTTACGATTTCTGTTTGATAAAGTCCTGCTGTGAGAGCAATTGAAGTAATAATACTGATCCGCAGGCATCGGCTTAGGAAACCTGCGAGGGGCATTTCTACTGCTCCTCGCATGATGAGCCATCCATAGACGATAAAAGCGATAGAGAGGCCGATTGATACGAAGGGCGTAATTGTAACGATGGCTTGTGAGGAAATATCCGTGACATATGTTCGTGTTGTCTGATCAATTTCACTGACAAGTTGCGTGAACATTTTGAAGTCCATGGCATTCCTCTTTACCCGATTTTTAGTTTTCTATCAGCTTGGAATAATAAGAGTGTATGTTGTGCGCTTCATTTGCATTTCTACAATTTGTTACAAGCGCTTTATTATTGAAGTTAGTTAGAGTAAATTGAGTATTTGTGTGTTCCTCTGGATTGTTGGAACTGCACTAAATATTATGCATTTCATCTTGTTTTCATGAGCATAAAGAACCAAGGACATAAACGAAACTATTTAAAAAACTGATTGTGATCGTATGGCGGGCATTGTTTTATTTGAACTTCCAAGAATTTGTATATTGCGTTGGCGTTTTAACCGGTTGATGAGTGCTTGTTCACTGTTGCGTAAATGCGCGACCATTTGTAGTTTTGTTGCTTCATTTTGAATCACAGCTAGCATGCCCTTCATACGCACCTGTAATTCGGCAATACCTTTTAAATCTTGAATTCTATCTATGTCAGTTAACATTTTTGCAATTTGTTCAAAACGATTTTCTGTTGCTTTAAAAGTCTGCAAAGCTACGACTTTATCTATGACTGCTGCATATTGACTGCGTGTATCAATAGATGTTCGTGCGTCACTTGTATTTTTAAAAGTATTGCGATGTTGACGCTCGTCTTGCATAATCTGCTTTAAAGTTTCCTGAACTTTTCCAGTTCGTTTATCTTGATCGTATATGTGCTGTGGATTTGGAAATAACAAACTTCCATCATCTTGTACTGACTTTGTACTTCTTGTTCGATTGCCTGTTATAGAATTATGTATTTTTTCTGTTATTCGCTCGAGATTTTTATCCTCATTAACAGTATTTTTCTCTTGTTCAGTATTTTGCTTTTGTAGTAAGTACGAAAATTCGTATTGCTTTTGCTGTGGCGCTTTTTTGGTTAGGGGAGGTTGCAGGATTGGCTTTTGTTCTTTTGGTACAGGGTAGGGTTCGTTACTCTTTGAGATTCCACCACCGTATCCACCACCTATTTGGGGCCCATTCATAAATGTATCTCTGATCATTTTTCTGAATTCATCATCGGTCAAAGCACGTATGAGCTGGTCATCTGGTAAGTCACTGTAACGAAATTCACGTTCAACATTGCTCTTCTCTATCCTTGTGTCGCTATGCAGTATTTGATTCGGCATTGCGATTGCTTTATCAGGTATTCCAAGAACTACACTTATCGCCGCTGTCATGATTAGCTTTTTCATATTTAGCTCCTTTTAATTTCCATATACTGCAGAAGGATTGATAACTATATCACTGAGTTATTGATGACTTTAAAATGTACCAATGAGTTCACGTTCCAAGCCGAGGCTTTCCTCATAATACCTGTTCAGTCGTTCGGCTTTTATTGGTTTTACTTGTTTTGTTGTCATATTGCTCCTCGCTGAATTTCGGTAGGGACTGTTTTGTTAATAGGCACACGATTCCAATTATTGGGTTGTTTTGGCTTTGGAGCGAACGTACCGCAAGCCGATAAAAGCCCAGCAATCAAAATTACAAAAATGACTGATTTCATTGTACCATTCCTTACTCAACTTTTAAATTTAATCTAACACTTTTTTATCATTATTTCAATTTTGATTATAAAGTATATGGCCTATGAGTGTCTTTATTTTTACGATTTTGTTTTTTATTTAGGCAAATGATTTGATAGTGCAGATATCCTTTATGGTATTTATAGGTCATTTGTTATTTAATTGTGCGATTGCCCTGTGAGGCCTTTCTTTCTCCTGCACTTGGGTTCCAGAGATGTCTGAAAGTAATGCCTTTTGCCAAAGTATTGGCAATGCTTGACAATTTGAGCAACAGCACAATGAAAATAATGGAGAGGATAAGCGCACCGCCAAGTGTGTAACCGACATTTTGCTGACCATCAAATTCCAGATCACTCATGTAATTTGAAAAGATATTCATCATCAAACTGAATATGGTGGCTAAGAGGACAACAAGAATTGTATAGTTCAG
>NZ_KL407335.1 GCF_000706625.1 Bartonella koehlerae C-29 | reverse complement strand
TTCTTTAGTTTATGATTGAAAACGTTTAGTAATTGTATGGTTTCTTCTACGCTACAATAGGTCTTTTAAAGATTTTTATCATTTATAATGATGACTTTAATTTGTAAAAACTTACGAAACTTATTTTTGAAAAGATGGTTTTTAAGGGGATTTCACATTATTTTTTGTATGCATTTATATAAAATACAAAGCATGTTAAATATCATAGACTTTAATAACAAAGCATGTTAAATGCATGCTTCGTGATCGAGGTCGCTTAGGAGGAGTGTTTTGTTTTAATAAGATTTGGCAAAGGGGTTGATGGAGAAATTATGATTAAGATCTTTAAAAGTCATCTTTCTTTATGTGCTTTTACAACAGCTATTTTTTTCTTTGTACATAATGCGGATGCTCGGGTAGAAACTTCTGGAAATGGTGGATTTTCATGTAATAAAAGTAATTCATCTTATTGGTGCAACGATGGTAAATGTTGGTGCAACCATGGTGGATGGCATGAAGTTTCTGGTAAAACCTATCATAAAACTGTTAAGAGTATTGCTGGAAATCCGGAGAATAGTTCTGAAAGTTCGGAAAATGTTTCTGGGAATGCGAGTGGTGTTCCTCGAGCTGTAGCTATAGAAGTGTCTAAAGAGAAGACGCATGTTAAAGCGAGTGATATCACTGTTAGTGGTGAGGGGAAGGAAGGTTTTTGGGATTATGGTGTAAAAGTAAAGGAAGGAACAGTTATTCTTATCAATTCAACTTTAAGGAATGTAGTAGTTGGTATTGCTAATAAGTATGGGGTGGTTGAGATGCAAGGTGGATCGATTAATGCGTTTCGAATAGGGGTTAATGCAATAGGAGAAGAATTGGGTGTTTCTTCAACTGAGAAAGAGAATTCCAGTGTCGGTGGAGCAATGGTTTTTCCTTCAGAAAAGCCACAACTAGAAAATACACAAATTGTGGCAAGTGGTCAAACACCTATTGGTAAACGGACTGTTGTTTCTTTAAAGAATACAAACATTAAAACGGGTAAGAAAGCGATAAGTCTTTTGAGTGATAAGGGTGCGCATATTAAAATGAACGGGGGGATGATTGATTTTACTGATGGTATCGGCATTGAAACGGGAAGAGAGGGAAAGGTCTTTTTACGAGATGTTTCTATTGTCGGAAAGGGCACACAGGAGCCAGAAGTAGATGTCCATAGTGTAAATTCAGCTTTTTACATGTCTGGAAGTGATGGTTATCTTGATGTTTCCGGAGGGCACCTCGATATTGCCAGTGCCCACGGTCTTTTAATGCTGCGTAGAGATAATCATGCTTATATAGACAATGTCACTTTTATAGTGAACAGCGATGCATTTTATGGTATGCATTTTTTGGGGGAGATAGTCTCTGATAGCGGGAAAAAAGCAATTTTCCCTGGAAAGGCCGCTGTCCATTTAAAGAAGACGACTTTCACAGTTCCCAACAGTGTAGCTCTTTATAGCAGTAAATTTGATACTCTTGTTAAGCTCTCACAAGATTCAAAAATTTCTGGAGATTTATTGTTGAGGGCTGAGGATAATTCTACTGTAGATGTTCTTGCTGATGCTTCCATACTTGTAGGGGGGGCTCGCGTTGATGAAAGTTCTCTTGCTAATTTGAGGTTAACAAATAATTCAAAATGGATCTTATCTCGTCCGCAACAGGAGAAATTGCAAGCTTTGGATTCTCCAGAGGAATCTTCGATTTCAGCGTTACATCTTATTGATAGTTCTCTTCTTTTTGAAAAAACAGGATCTCATATATCTGATGGTTATCAGACACTTCGTATTGGAAAAGGAGTAGGGACTGTCTATAGTGTAAAAGGTGATGTGAATTTTTATCTCAATACATATTTGGATAAGGGGGGAGATCTTAAAGATCAAAAAACAGATAGATTGTTAATCCATGGTGATATTGATGGGCAAACAACGGTGCATGTGCAAAGTGTTTCAGGAAGTCCAGGGGGATTTACAGGGAGTGGTGGAAATAATCAAGGAATCTCCATTATCCAGGTTTCTGGGGCTGCAGAAAAAGATTCTTTTCAGCTAAGTGGTGGTTATGTCGCTTTGAACGGTTTACCTTATAAGTATAGACTCTATGCTTATGGTCCAAAATCTGAGTTAGGAAAAGCGAATTCTGCTCAAAGATTAGTTGAAGGTAAGGGAGATTTTTGGGATTTTCGTCTAGAGAATCAATATGTTAAGCCTACAGTTCCTACTGATGGATTTGATTTCCCTGAACGATCTGATGGATTTATTCTCCCTGAACGCATTGTCAGGTCTGTTGTTCCGCAAGTACCGACTTATCTTCTCTTACCCAATAGCTTATTCCATGTTGGTTTGATGGATATTGGCAATCAAAATAAGCAGTTGGAGACATTGCGGATGAATGCCGGTGGAATGTTGGAAATTCATGAAAATCCTGCTTTGTTCTTGCGTGGTTATGGTGGTCATTACCGTTATGCCTCAGATCTGTCTGCACTTGAATATGGCTATGGGGGATATCTTCGTTATAACGCTGTTAAGGCTGGCATTTTGCTAAAAACACTCGAGAGTGCAGATAATGTGGTATCTTTTGGGGTTATGGGTTCTTATGGAAAGCTTTCTCTACAACCTAAAAATGTTAAACATAGTGAGGAAAGTGCCTTTGATAAATGGTCTGTAACAGCATATAGCACTTTGCAGCATGATGCGGGTTTTTATGTAGATGGACTTTTATCTTATGGTCTGTTCAAAGGAGATGTGGTCACTCTTGCCCGTGGCAAGACAGCAACATTAAAGAGCAAACCTCTTAGTGTTTCATTGACAGGTGGTCAGTCATTTGCAACAGGATATGAAGGTTTTGTTGTTGATCCGCAAGTTCAGGTTGTTTATCAAAATCTCCAGTTTGATAAGGCCCGTGATATCGATAACTTTGATATTGAGATGGGAAAGCTTGATCAATGGGTTGCACGTGTTGGTGGACGTTTAAGCAAGGCTCCGACAGGATCTGAGGGGATAAACGCTACTTCCTTCTATGGTAAGCTTTATCTTGTCCATGGTTTTAGAAAAAAACAATCTGTGCATTTCAAAGATGCTTTCCGGTTAGGTGCCTTTGGTTCTTCCTTAGAAGCTGGATTAGGCTTTAATGCTCGGTTGTCTCCAAAGTTTGTACTTCACGGTGATGTTGTTTATCAGCAGAAGCTTACGAAGGCTGGCTTTTCAGGAGCGAGTTTTTCTGGGGGACTGCGTTATCAGTTTTAGGCTACCGAGCAAATATATACTTTGATATAAGAGGCAGCACAGTGTGCTGCCTTTTTGATTTATAAAACTTACGTTGATTTCTTAAAAGATTCTTATTCTTTTGATATTCATCAAAAAATCATAATATTTTTTTGTTTTTCACGTAAAAGCAGCTAAAGACCGTAGCATTTTCTTTTCATGCTACAATGAGTGAATTTTCTTAAGATCTTTGCTAGTCATGATACGATGCCGAAGTGTCTGATTTTATTCGAGGACATTTTGAATAGGTTCCTGTGTGGGTGTGTAATATCCTACTTTATATGGTATTTGATGTCTCTGCCCTATAGTTACTTAAGCTAGGTTTTCTAGAGTTTGTCTTTTTATTGATTTTAGCAATCTTTTTCATTTCATATTTTTTGGTAATTCTTTTTAGTTTCACAACGATAGATTGTTTATGCAATTAATTGCACCTAATGATTTTATTTTTGCTTTACACCAAATACGGAATGTATTATACACCTAAAGATTGCGTATATAAATTATTCTCTTATTAGTAGTTTTTGTGTTGCAAGGAAGTCTTCCGTTTAATTCATTTGAATAATGCGTTGCGCCAGTCAAATGAGCCGTAGATGCATCCTTTGGGTGAGAGTGTTGAAGGAGTAAGCGGGATGTTTTTACGAATGCTTTTATTTTTAATGAGAGGGGAAGAAAAGTTTCGAGGGAACTATGATTAAAGTGTTTAGAAATCATGTGTGTTTATGTACTGTCACGACCGCTATTCTTTCTTTCCTACAAAATGGAATAGGAATTGGTGCTAGTGCTCAGGGTGATGATTATAAGATTAGTGTTAGCTCTATATATCCTGGACAGTTTTATGAGATCAGTGTTACCCCTGTGCAAAATGGTGTCTCCTATATGTCCACTCTTAACCTTTCTGGGAGGAGAATTAGTAGCCTTAATGGTCTTAGCAGTGATAATCTTGGTGCTAGTAGAGGTGATAGCGGATCTGGTAGTAGCAATTCTAGTGGACATCTTAGTGGGAATAACGCTGGACACATTCTTAGTGGAGAGGGTGGGGATAAAAGTGTTAGCAGATATGTTTATGTTAAAGATGAAAAGGTTGGTGATCAGCCGAGCAGGCTTATGATATATGATGGATTATATTATATGTGCAATGATTGCGGAACGGAAAAAATTGGGTATCAGTATTATGAGATTACGCATGAGAATGCTAAATTTTCCTCTAATACTGCGATAACAGTAAAGGGGAGAGATAGTAGAGTTGATGGGGAGAATGTAACTGTTCACAGTCAAGTTTATGATAAACCTTTTACACGTGGTGTCTCTGTATCAGAGGATGGCAAGATTGTTTTGACAAATCCAACTCTCAAGAATGTACATGTAGCCTTTTATGCTAGTGATGGGATAATTGAGGTACGTCAGGGGACTATTGAGGCAAATCATAAGGCAGTTGAGGCAATAGGGAACTCGTTTGTTGTTTTAGAGGATACAGAAATTAAGACGGGTAATGGAAAGGCGGGCCTTTTGAGTTATGACCGTTCAGAAGTTTGGATGGCAGGCGGATCAGTTGATTTCATGAATAGTCATGGGGTTTCTTCGACACTAGGTGGAAAGATTAATCTCGATGCTGTTAAGATTACTGGAAATAGTAAAGAAAAAAATTCAAATAATTATGCGGTTTTGCATACGGATTTAGGTGGTCCTATTAATTTAGATGGTACGACTATTAATGCTATGAATGTTCATGGAATCTTATCAGAAAACACAGTTCGTACTTCAAATTCCATTTTGCAGTTTGGAGCTGAAGATTCTAGGCCGAAAATTTCTGTGACTGAGGTTAATCTCACATCTGCTTCTGTTACAGTGAATGGAGAGGCATCATACGGTATATATTTTCGGGGAGAAAAGCTGAGCGAAAGATTCGAGAATAGAGAAAATCTAGAGGAGGAAAAAAAGCTACCTAGATTGGAAGCTATTAATTTGAGACAGACAATGTTTTCTGTTCCAGACAGTGTGGCTCTTTATAGTATCGATAGTACTTATGGTGTTGTTAATTTAATGCAAAGTACCCTTTCAGGGCGGTCATTGTTAAGGGCTGAGAGGGGGGCCTTGGTGAAAGTTTTAGCCAGTGCTTCTACCCTTGAAGGGAAAGCCTCTGTTGATGATCGTTCTACCGCTGAGCTCTATTTAGGTGCTGGTTCGACATGGATTTTAAAACAAACACAAGAGACGGATTCGCGTGAATCTGATTTTACAAATCATTCATCTGTTTCATTTCTGCTTCTTATGAATGATAGTTCCGTTAATTTTAAAAAACTGAAATCTGCTTCGACTTATCATTATCAAACACTCAATATTGGGAATGGGATGAACACAGTTTATAAGGTGCAGGATGGGGGGAATATTTACCTTAACACATATCTGAATGAGGGAGGAGATCGTGAAAAGCAAAAGACTGATCGTGTTTTGATACATGGTGATGTTTCTGGTACAACGGTAGTCCATGTACGCGGTATGCCAGGAAGTTCAGGGGAATCTACGGGTAGTGGTGGAAATGAACAAGGGATTTCAATCATTCAGGTTTCTGGAAAGGCAAATAAAAATTCTTTTCAGTTAGATGGCGGTTATGTCACTGCGCAGCACTCACCTTATCAGTATATGCTTTATGCTTATGGTCCAGAATCTGATTTAGGAGAGGCGCATTCCAATCAAAGATTAGTTAAAGGCGAGGGAAAATTTTGGGATTTTCGCCTCGAAAATAGGTATATTGATGATCATAAACCTGGGCCAGCGCCGGCTCCTGGACCTGTTCCAAAACCTATTCCTGAACCAGGACCTCGTCCAGAGCTAGGCCCTTCTCCTGGACCATTTCCGGAACCAACTCCGCCGCCTCGTCTTGAACCGGGAGTTAAAGCAGTTGTTCCGCAAGTTCCGACCTATTTGCTTTTGCCAAATGCCCTGTTTCATGCTGGTTTGATAGATGTTAGCAATCAAGGTAAGCGGTTAGAAGTTTTACGCACTGTTTCTGGTGGATACTTGCAAAATGAGGAAAATCCTGCCTTTTTTGTGCGCAGTTACGGTGGAAGTCATCGTTATGCCTCAAATCTTTCTGCGTTGGAATATGGTTATGGGGGTGAGCTTGGCTATAATGCAATCGAAGCTGGTATTTTACTGAAAACAATCGAGGGTGAACATAGTAATACCTCTTTTGGAGTTATGGGGACTTATGGAAAACTTTCTCTGCAACCTTTAGATGTAGAACAAAGTCAAAAAAGTGTCTTTGATAAATGGTCTGTAACAGCATATAGCACTTTGCAGCATGATGCGGGCTTTTATGTAGATGGACTTTTATCCTATGGTGTGTTTAAGGGTGATGTCCATACTCTTGCCCGTGGCAAGACGGCAACATTAAAGGGCAAGCCTCTCAGTGTTTCAGTGACTACTGGTAAAGCGTTTGTGGTAGGAGAGGAAGGTTTTATTTTTGATCCGCAGGTTCAAGCTATTTATCAGCATATTCAGTTTGATAAGGCCCGTGATATTGACGATTTTGAGATTGCACTGGGGAAATTGGATCAATGGACGATGCGTGTTGGTGGACGTTTAACAAAGGCCCTAGCTGCAACCGAAGAGGCGCGTGTTGTTTCCTTTTATGGCAAGCTTCATCTTGCACATAGTTTTGGGGAAAAACAATTTGTTTATTTTAAAGATGCTTTTCAGTTGGGTGGCTTTGGTTCTTCTGTAGAAGCAGGATTAGGCTTTAATGCCCGGTTATCTTCAAAGTTTTCTCTTCATGGTGATTTGGTTTATCAGCAGAAGCTTACTAAGGCGGGTTTTTCTGGAACTAGTTTTTCGGGTGGACTGCGGTATCAGTTCTAGGATATGAGACAATATGTATTATGATATAAAAGGCAGCACAATGTGCTGCCTTTTAATTTCTTCAAATCTCTATTACTTTATCTAAATGCTTCTCTGTTTATTGATGAAAGAACCCACATTATGTGATTTCTTTAGTTTATGATTGAAAACGTTTAGTAATTGTATGGTTTCTTCTACGCTACAATAGGTCTTTTAAAGATTTTTATCATTTATAATGATGAC
>NZ_KL407334.1:1667501-1737518 GCF_000706625.1 Bartonella koehlerae C-29 | reverse complement strand
GGAACCTTGTTTATCGAATTTTACTCTAGAAAAACTTTATCGAAAATATGCATTCTAAAAGAAAAAAATACTTTATAAAAAATAACAAAACAGAAGGATATTTTGCATCACGAGGTACTTTTGTAAAGTGATATGGTTTGTTTTGTTCATATTCTGTCATGAAATTTGAAAATATTTCCTTTTTCATGAAAACCATGTTACCGATCATTTTGATAAATGTATTTCTTTTTGATTGTATCAGAAAGTTTAAAGGAACGCCTTATGAGGGTGTGAAATGTTTCATTCAACTTTTTTTAAAAATTGTGAAATCTATGGACCGCTTTGTATCGGTTTTGATCCTAGTCATAAAGTTTTGCAATCATGGAATTTGAGCTGTGATTATAAAGGTCTTAAAGACTTTTGTGATATTCTGTTAACAGCGGTTGTGGGCAATGTGGGTATTATAAAGCCCCAAGTCGCATTTTTTGAATTGTATGGTGTGGAAGGTCTTCAAGTGCTCAAAGAGCTTATTGAAAATGCCCAGGAACAAGGTTTATTAGTAATCGCTGATGCAAAAAGGGGAGATATTGGTTCTACTGTCGAAGCGTATGGTCAAGCTTGGCTCGGTTCAAGCAGCCCATTCAAAGCGGATGCCATAACTGCGAATGCTTTTCTTGGTTTTGATGCTCTTATCCCTTTGATGCGAATTGCAGAGGAAACAGGAACAGTAGTTTTTGTAGTTGTTCAATCCTCTAATCCAGAGGGAAAGCAAATTCGCAATGCGCGCATTGGTGATCAAACACTTTCTGTTCATTTGGCGCAGCGTATTTGTGACTATAATAGTCAGTCTTTGGGAAAAAATCATTCTGTTGGTCCCATCGGTGCGGTTGTTGGCGCTACACTCGGCAGTGAAGCAAAAGATACAATCAAACAGTTGGAAAAGTGTTTGTTTCTTGTTCCGGGTATTGGTGCTCAGGGAGGAACAATAACACAATTGACAAACCAGTTTCCTCAAAGTTTATGGCAGAATATTATTCCTTCTATTTCAAGGTCGATTACAGATGCTGGTCGAAATATTTTTGATTTAAAAACACTCATCAATGATTTTGCTACGCGAGCTAAAAGTACACTTATGTTTTGAAGATTTTTGTATAGGCGCTAAATTGATGAAGCTTTTATAAGAGTGCTTCTTTCCAGAAGTTGACTTCAGCTTAGCCAAACCGTTGTTTTGACTCTAAAGAATCTTTTATATGTCTTTCAGTTGATATTGGGAGAGAAGACAAAATATGCGCAATAATACTTAGAAAGAAGAGAAGCGTTGGTGTTTGAGAGAGGGAAAAGAGAATGTGGTAGTTTTGGAAACTATGCTTAAGAGAAAATTTCTTCGATGGAAAATAAATAGAGACAACGCTCATGATGGGAAGGCATGGGACTTGTGCTTGAAAAATAATTTATTGATGTTTCTGTATAAAACATCAATATTGGTGCAATATTAGACAGTTTGATCTTGCATGTTTTTCTGTTGTATGTCCAAAAGGGGATGCGTATGAGAACTGTAGTCCTTTAAATGTAAGAGTTGTGGCAACACGCAATGTTACTAAAAATAAGAGGATATTTGTCTCTAGTTTCTCTCATTTTTGATGAATATGTGTAAAAAGATCAACACAGAGTTTACTCCATAATAAGTCAATATATTGATCTATAATGATAATTTGTCGTTATTCACATTCAATTAAGAGTCTCGAATAACGTAAGATTTTCTCATTTCAAATCTGTTTTATGATGAATCAATCAAAATCATTTTTTTGTACGTCACAAGCGGATGTGGCGTATGGGTAAAAACACTTAAAGAAAGGAATAAAAATTTCTTTTATTAATGCTCTCAAATGCGAAGGCTGTCGCAACATTGAGGGCTGGTAAAGAGAATGATGATGCCGGTTTGCACCTTCAAAACTCTTTTATGGCTGATTATTCTAAAAGCAGCTGGCTTCGCCTTGGTAGAGCAAAAGCTTGTGCATGATGTATAAGCTAGGTTTACAAAGCCATTGCAGCGTGCACTATCTATAAGATAGATACAAGTCATCTGTGAATAGATATTATTGCTAGAGAAAACATGTCATCGAAACAAGGAAAAATCAAAGCTCGTCTACCTCGTGGTTTTGTTGATCGCACAAGTGCACAATTATATGCAATCGAAATCATGATTGCGCAAATTCGTCAAGTTTATGAACTTTACGGTTTTGAAGCGTTGGAAACACCGCTTTTTGAATATACCGATGTGTTAGGCAAGTTTTTACCTGATGAAGATCGTCCAAATGCTGGGGTTTTTTCTTTACAAGATGATGATGAGCAGTGGATGTCTTTGCGTTATGATCTTACTGCACCTCTTGCCCGTTATTTTTCAGAAAATTTTGAAATTTTGCCAAAGCCTTATCGGAGTTATCGTCTGGGCTTTGTTTTCCGCAATGAAAAACCTGGACCGGGGCGGTTTCGGCAATTTATGCAGTTTGATGCTGATATTGTGGGAACACCAACGGTTGCCGCAGATGCAGAAATTTGCATGATGGTAGCCGATAGTTTGCAAAAATTAGGGTTTCAGCATCATGATTATGTCATTCGTTTGAATAACCGGAAAATTCTGGATGCTGTTTTGGAGAAAATTGGCTTGGCAGGAAATGAGCTGGCTGAAAGGCGCTTAACCGTTCTGAGAGCAATTGATAAACTTGATAAGTTTGGTCTTGAAGATGTGTGTTTACTCTTGGGAAGAGGGCGTTTGGATGAAAGTGGTGATTTTACAAAAGGCGCAGAGCTTAAGGACAAAGAGATTGACAGTATTCTTGCTTTGCTTACCGTAGAGGCTGAAACAGCAGAGGGAACGCTTGACGCTCTTAGAAAAATCGTTGACCAGAGTGAGCAGGGGCTTGAAGGGGTTCGCGAGCTTGAGGAGATGCAGGCAATCTTTGCCGAAAATGGCACTCAAAACCGTATCAAAATTGATCCGTCAGTCGTGCGTGGGTTAGAATATTATACGGGACCTGTTTTTGAGGCAGCATTGCTTTTTGATGTTTTCAATGATGATGGGCAAAAAGTTGTTTTTGGCTCTGTTGGTGGAGGTGGGCGCTATGATGGGTTGGTGGCACGCTTTCGTGGTGGAAATATTCCTGCAACGGGTTTTTCAATTGGTGTTTCGCGCTTGATAGCTGCTTTGCAAAATCTTGGAAGATTGCCCGTAAGAGAAAATATTGGGCCTGTTGTAGTGCTGATGATGGATAAAGAACCAGAAATTGTTGCACGCTATCAAAAAATGGTCATGCAGTTGCGTGGTGCGGGAATTCCTGCTGAACTCTATTTGGGGGCATCAGGAATGAAGGCGCAGATGAAATACGCAGATCGCCGCCAGGCCCCTTGTGTAGTAATCCAAGGTTCTCAAGAGCGCGAAAGCGGAACAATACAGATCAAAGATTTGATTGAAGGAGCACGTTTGTCTTATGAAATTAAGGATAATCAAACATGGCGTGAAAGCCGACCAGCGCAAGTGACGGTTGATGAAGAGCAATTGGTCAAAACGGTAAAAGATATTTTGGCATCCCAAAAACGGTAAGAGAATAATTTTTAGGGAAAGGATTGTTTGGCAGATTTCGGAAATTCTTATTTCAAATTTGTCAAGATTTGTATTTTGATTATTCAGATGTGCTTATAGACGAGTTCAAGATTGCATTGTTTTTTAGCTCGTGTAGTATAGAATGGAAATCCTTTTAAAATGGAAAAAGGCGTTTTATTTTTCTAATAAAGCACGTGTTTTTGTTGTTGCCTGTAAATCAACATCCACATCTAACGCAGCAGTATCTTTGAGACACATAATTAAGGCGAATGAAAACTCTACGAACAGTTTCAACTTTTGCATACCAGATAGGAGCGAACGTATTACGTATCTCTGTTTGTGTAATTTCTGAAACGGGTATACAATCTAATTTGAGAGGAATATAAAGCCGTAAAGATAAAGATCAGATTCCATCTTTATTATTCCTTTTATTTGTTTTACACTTTTCACAAGTATTCACGGCGCTGTCTTTTAAATAATGAAGACTATGTATTATCTTACACTTTTGATTCTCACGTTCTTTAATGGGGTTACGCCTCTCATGAAGAACAGAACGCTACTGTGTTGCCAATTCACGCACTTGTTTTAAAGAAACATCTCTTAAAGCAGACACCCAAGCCACTTTCATGATGACATATCCCCGTGAGTGATATAACGGTACAGCCATTGTGCACCGCCCTCTTTACACTTATGAAGGAGTAAGTTGGCACCATCATTCTCTTTGCCAGCTCAAAATGTTGCACCAGCCCTTGCATTAAGACGGTTTATGAGAAATTTTTATTCCTTTCTTTATGAATACCTACATGCCAGCCCCGCTTGTGATATGCAAGAAAGTGATTGTAATTGATTCATTCTAAGAGGATTTGCGATGAGCAAATCTTACGATGTTCGAGACTCTACAAAAAAATGAATTATCCTTATAAATCAATGTATTTTTTACCACGAAACTACATAAACACCAGAAAACCGTAATAAAATGGAGAGATTCAACAAGAGACAGAAAAAACCTACAAAAAACGGGCCAGAGAGGCCCGTTTCTTTTTACCTTTAGCAAGGGGCTTAGAAATCCATACCGCCCATTCCACCCATTCCACCACCAGGCATTGGAGGCATTGGTGTATCTTTCTTTGGAACTTCAGCAACCATTGCTTCTGTTGTAATAAGAAGGCTAGCAATTGAAGCAGCATTCTGAAGAGCAGAACGCACAACTTTCACAGGATCAACGATTCCCAAAGCAATCAAATCACCAAATTCACCGGTTGCGGTATTGTAACCAAATGTATCTGCATTGTTTTCAAGCACTTTGCCAACGATAATCGCTGCTTCTTCACCGGCATTGGTAGCAATTTGTCGTGCTGGGGCCTGTAGTGCACGACGAACAATATTGATACCAGCTTCTTGATCAGGATTGCTGCCTTTAACAGTCAAAGCATTTGCCGCACGCAACAATGCGGTTCCACCTCCTGCAACAATACCTTCTTCCACAGCTGCACGTGTTGCGTTCAAGGCATCATCAACACGATCTTTCTTTTCTTTTACTTCAACTTCTGTTGCTCCACCAACACGGATAACAGCAACACCACCAGCGAGTTTAGCAAGTCTTTCTTGCAATTTTTCACGGTCATAATCAGAAGTTGTTTCTTCGATCTGTACCTTGATTTGGTTGACACGCGCACTAATTTCACTCTTTTGTCCAGCACCATCAATAATCGTGGTATTTTCTTTGGAAATATTGACTTTCTTTGCACGACCAAGCATATCCAAAGTGACATTTTCCAATTTAATGCCAATATCTTCAGAAATAACCTGACCAGATGTCAAGATAGCAATATCTTCTAACATGGCTTTACGGCGATCACCAAATCCTGGGGCTTTCACAGCAGCAATTTTCAAACCACCACGGAGCTTGTTGACAACGAGCGTTGCCAAAGCTTCACCTTCTACATCTTCAGCGATAATGAGAAGTGGCTTACCAGACTGGACAACAGCTTCAAGCACTGGAAGCAAGGATTGGAGATTAGAGAGTTTCTTTTCGTGAATGAGAATGTAAGGATCATCAAGATCAGTTACCATTTTCTCAGCATTGGTGACAAAGTAAGGGGAAAGATATCCACGATCGAACTGCATTCCTTCAACAACTTCCAATTCCGTTTCAGCAGTTTTTGCTTCTTCAACGGTAATGACGCCTTCTTTGCCAACTTTTTCCATGGCATCAGCGATCATTTTGCCGATTTCAGCAGCACCATTAGCGGAAATTGTTCCCACTTGTGCAATTTCTGCTGAAGTTTGAATCTTTTTCGCTTTTTTGAAAAGATTTGCCACCACTTCATCAACAGCAGCATCGATTCCGCGCTTAAGATCCATTGGGTTCATGCCCGCAGCAACGGCTTTTACACCTTCTTGGACAATAGCCTGTCCCAAAACAGTTGCTGTCGTTGTTCCATCACCAGCAATATCATTGGTTTTAGAAGCAACTTCGCGCAACATTTGCGCACCCATATTTTCGAACTTATCTTCCAGTTCAATCTCTTTTGCAACAGATACACCATCTTTTGTGATGCGAGGAGCACCAAATGATTTATCGATCACCACATTGCGCCCTTTAGGGCCAAGTGTTACTTTAACAGCGTTAGCAAGGATATCAACGCCGCGCAATAAACGCTCACGCGCTTCACGGCCAAACTTGACTTCTTTAGCAGCCATTTAATTTCTCCTTGGAGTTATGTCCTAAATAGTAGAAAATGAAAAAAATGAGAGGTTGGATTAGCCCAAAATTCCCATAATGTCAGATTCTTTCATAATTAAAAGGTCTTCCCCATTAATCTTCACTTCGGTTCCAGACCATTTTCCAAACAAGATACGGTCCCCTGTTTTTACTTCCAAAGGTACACGCTTCCCATTGTCATCGAGAGCCCCATTGCCAACAGCAAGAACTTCACCTTCTTGAGGCTTCTCTTTCGCTGTATCAGGGATGATAATCCCACCAGCAGTTTTATTTTCAGATTCAACCCGACGGACAACAACACGATCGTGAAGTGGGCGGAATTGTATGTTAGCCATATTTTAAATCCTTAAAATTTAATATAACTGAATTAATCTTAAGTCTTTGTTAGCGCTCTTTAAGAGAGAGTGCTAACAATAACTGGAATATAAAATTGCAACTTCCTAATGTCAAGGATTCTCTTTAAAATAATTTCTCTTAAGAGACTTCAAAGCCTTGCCTCCTTTTTCTATTTCGCGTTATTTAATCTTTTTTATTAACCACTGAACACAAAAGGATCTAACCATGGTTGAAACACGTCAAGAAACGGATAGCTTTGGGACGATTTCAGTCCGTCAAGACCGTTATTGGGGAGCACAAACTGAACGCTCACTGCATAATTTTAATATTGGCACAGAAAAACAACCCATCACCATCATCTATGCCTTAAGCCTTATCAAAAAAGCAGCAGCTGTTGTTAATATGGAAAAGGGCAAACTAGCAAAAAACATTGGAAAAGCCATCATTACTGCTGCTGATGAAGTGCTTGCCGGTGCATTTGACACGCATTTCCCCCTTTCTGTTTGGCAAACAGGTTCTGGAACACAAAGCAATATGAACGTCAATGAAGTGATTGCCAATCATGCCAACATGCTTTTGGGAGGAAAATTGGGCAGCAAAACACCTGTACATCCCAATGATCACGTCAATATGAGCCAATCGTCAAACGATTCCTTTCCCACAGCGCTCCACATTGCCACCACCCTACAAACGCGCCAACACTTATTTCCCATTCTTGATGCGCTTATTACCACTTTAAGGAAAAAAGAAGAAGAATTTGCCGATATCATCAAAATTGGACGTACTCATACCCAGGATGCCACGCCTTTAACTTTAGCGCAAGAATTTTCAGGCTATCGCGCTGCACTTGAAGCCAACCGCCAACGCATTGAAAGTGCTCTTTCCGATGTTCAGATGCTTGCCCAAGGAGGTACAGCTGTCGGAACAGGGCTGAATGCACCGCAAGGCTTTGATATAGCTTTTGCGAAAACAATCAGCGCATTCACAGGAATAACCTTTAAAACCGCTAACAATAAATTTGAAGCCCTTGCCCACCATGGAGCGCTTGCGCATTTCCATGGTAGTTTGAATGCATTAGCAGCTGACCTGTTTAAAATTGCCAATGACATTCGGTTTTTGGGATCAGGTCCACGCTCAGGCTTGGGGGAACTAAGCCTACCTGAAAATGAACCAGGATCTTCCATTATGCCAGGCAAGGTTAACCCTACACAGTGTGAAGCAATGACCATGGTTGCTTGCCAAGTCTTTGGCAATCATACCAGTGTAACATTTGCCGCAAGCCAAGGGCATTTTGAACTCAACGTTTATAAACCTGTCATTGGCTACAATGTTTTACAATCGATTACGCTTCTTGGAGATTGCATGCGCTCTTTTGATCTCCATTGTATTCAAGGATTACGCGCCAATCGAGTTCATATTCACTCTCTCATGGAACGCTCTCTCATGCTGGTGACAGCGCTCGCACCGGAAATAGGTTATGAAAAAGCTGCCGCAATTGCCAAAGCAGCGCATAAAAATGACACAACTTTGCGTACTGAAGCATTAAAAGTAGGAGTTTCTGGAGAAGACTATGATCGACTAGTTGATCCCAAAAAGATGATCCATCCACAATAAGGAACAAGATGCAAATCTTCTTGAAACAAACCTCTTTTTAAAAACATCGGATCATCCGTAGTCCGATGTTTTTGTATGTTGAATAGTTTACACATCCTCTCCTGCAAAGGTCCGTTAAATGCTACCTCTTGTAAAACTCAGAGAATTCTTGATCCTGGGTATGTTAACATAGAGAGTTTTTATATTTCTCACAACAGAGACACAAGGATGCCCTCCCTTGTTATCTGATCAAGCTCCAAAAATAATAATTAATTTTTTGTTTGTTAAACTAAGAGCTCCGAATACAGAAATATTAACTCATTTCAAACATTCGCATTCAAAATCAATACAAATCGTTCGCTTGTATGTCACAAGCAAGATTAAGCATGTCGATAAAAACTATTGAACATAAGAAGTAAAAATGCCTTTCATGAAATATCTAAATGCAAAGCATTCACAACATTTTGAGTTAGCAAAAAGGATGATGATGCTGGCTTATACCTTACATAAGTAAAGATGGGAGCACCCAATAGGATCTCGGAGTACTCCTTTACGAAGGTTATCATGAAATGAGCTGAGAAGCAACAAGAGATATCTCATTAAAGCAAGCGCGTGTATGAGAAGCACAATAGTGTACTGTGTTTTATGAGAAGCCATTCCCTCTAATTAAAGAACGCAATAAACAAAAAGCAATATGCATCCTCTATATGATTTTAAAAGTTTTCATTCTAATCAGAGATCAATTGTAAAATTGCTCTTTGTTGTACTGAGGTGAGAATTCGAAATCTTTTTAAAAGCAGGTATTCTTCTCTATTTGAGATGATTTCATCAATGCTGGTAGGGAGCATGTTCTTTATGTAATGATATCAGCATAAAAAAGGCAATAGGAACATTCAGGATATCAAAAATTTTCTTTAAACGCTACGTTCCTACAGGATTTAATCCTTTTTCGTATTTCTGAATTTGTCGGGAGCTTACCCCTAAGCAATCCCCTAAATGTTTTTGAGACATGTTCAGCATTTTTCGCTTAAAATGAATTTTTTTGCTCACGAAAATATCGTTATGAAAATTTCTAGCTTGTATCTTCCCCCTGCCAGGTGTGAATGCTCTCGCATTGGTATTCCGAGAATTTGAAAGCACTGAATCTAAATTCGCATTTTGCTTTTAGTGTTTATGGCACCTGGACATAGCAAAATTTCCTGGAATTCTGGGCTCCCACATTAGTGCGTTCATTTTTGTGTTTAGGTTTCGGACTTTCAAATCCCTATTGGTCGTTGCGTATACAACCAAAAACATTTTTAAAATTATAAAGTAATTTCAGAGGATTTATAATAAAAGTTAAAACCGTTTTTATTTTTATGAGAGGCGGCGTTTTTTTCATTCAATCAAAAAGAATTGAGAAAAGCAAAACCTCTGAAATTTTCAGGATAGCTTAGTTATTTTGCACATTGGATATTGCTTGCCAAAGCAAACAAAAACGCTTTTATTTGCTAAGTAAAAGTATGAATTGATCGCCTTTAGCTTTATAAGTTAAGTGAAAATTTTGAGTATCGGAATATGTTACCACCAAAACTCTCTCTTTGAACAGCAAAAAACCGTTATAAAATGGGATTGCTGTGGAGTAAAAATCGCTTAAAATTTTAAGATGAAAATACACTATACTTCTTATGAACTGCCCTAAAAACTATCTAATATTAAGCGTTCAAAAAGAAAATGATGGTGCCAAATTGCTTCTTCATGTCTTTCATAAGCGTAAAGATGATGGTAGGGTTTTACTGTTAAACAACACCGTTAAAGAGGCTTAAATGCATTGAGACATGTTTCTTTAAAGCAAACACATTCATAAACAATACAAATAACGTTCTGTTTTGTATGAAGAATATGCTCCATAAAATACATGAAGAACATAAAGATAAGGCAATGTGCAATCTCCACTGTTTAAAGAGATTGCTCTAAATACTTTTGAGAACGAAAAATCGAATAAACAGAGGATGGTAAAACTGGACGTTGATTTTCATCTTTGCACCACGAACAACGCTCTTTAAAAAAACTTATCTTGCCGAATGTTGTAAAAAAAAAATAAAGAAATTTTTGTGCATAAAAATAACACAACTTTACACACCAAAGCACTCAAAATAGAGGATTAGCAAGGACTATGACCATAAGCGTAATCCCCAAAAGGGGATCTATCCGTAAGAAATACCCTCTGCAAGAGACAAAGAGATGCCCATCTCCTCAAGATAGCTCCTTATGTTTATACGAGAACAGCGCAGCGTTCACGTTCTAATTCTTGTTATCAAGAACATTGGTTTTTTGGAATCAGACTCTTGGCGTTTATACTTGAGTAAACGAAATCCTCCTCAAAATGAAGTCTAGAATCATCTATCATGGGAGGAAAAATTAATCAGATGCGCTATAAAACAAATGAGCCCCTCACAAGAGACAACGTAAAACTGTTTTCATGTGATAACATCGGGTCTCGTACGCCCCAAATGTTGTTTTATATTTAATAATTGCAAGGCTGCCTGTTGCACAGGTTGGAGAACTTTTTGTGGATCTTGATTGTGTTTACGGGGGTCACCCTCAAACTGTTCAAAATAAAGGCGTAGGGTAGCGCCTACTGTCCCTGTTCCCGATAAACGCACCACAAGCCGTGCTCCATTTTTAAAAAAAACACGCACTCCCTGTCCAGTACTAATGCTCTGATCAACAGGATCATGATAGGTAAAATCATCTGCTTTTTCGACATGGAGTCCTGCAACTTCCCTTCCTGGCTTTGGTAAATATGCGCGCAATTCATCAATGATTGCGGAAACCTTACATGCTTCCACTTCTTCATAATCATACCGTAAAGTGTAAAATCGCCCATAAGTGCGCCAATGCTGTTGCGTAATTTGTGCAACAGTTTTTCTTGTCACAGCTAAAAGATTCAACCAAAATAACACAGCCCATAAACCGTCTTTTTCACGGATATGATCAGATCCTGTTCCAAAGCTTTCTTCACCACAAAAGGTCACGTGGCCAGCATCCAAAAGCGTTCCGAAAAACTTCCATCCTGTTGGTGTTTCAAATAAATTTAATCCTTTTTTTTCAGCAACCAAATCAGCCGCACGTCCTGTTGGCATAGAGCGAGCAATCCCCACAATCCTCTGCCGATACCCTTTAATCAGATGGGCATGATCAGCCATAATCGCTAGGGAATCAGAAGGTGTAACAAATTGCCCATGCCCAAGAATGAGATTACGATCTCCATCTCCATCAGACGCAGCACCAAGATCAGGTCCTTGATCCGACATCAACAAATCATAAAGAGCCTTGGCATAAAGCAAATTAGGATCTGGATGATCTCCTCCAAAATCTGGCAAAGGAATGCCATTGACTACCGTTCCTTCAGAAAATCCTAAGCATTTTTCAAAAATTTCATGCGCATAAGGCCCGGTTACCGCATGCATTGCATCAAATCGCAAAGTGAGCCCTTCCGCAACGGCCTTGGCAATACAGTCAAAATCAAAAATTTCCTGCATCAAAGCAACATAATCAGCGAGAGGATCAATTATATCAATCTTCATGGGCCCTAAAAAAGTTGTACCCTCTCTTTCTAAATCAATATCTGGAGCCTCCATAATCCGGTAAGAAGAAAGACATTGCGATGTTGCAAAAACGGTATCACACAAAGAAGCGGGAGCAGGACCACCATTGGAAATATTATATTTAATGCCACAATCCCCCTCTTTTCCCCCAGGATTGTGACTTGCTGAGAGAATAATACCACCATAGGCACGCGTTTTGCGAATAAGATGTGAAACAGCTGGCGTGGAAAGCAGTCCTCCTTTTCCGACTTTAATACAAGCAACACCATGAGCAGCAGCCATTTTCAACACAATTTGAAGAAGGTTGCGGTTAAAATAGCGTCCATCTCCTCCAAGAATAAACAATTTTCCCTCAACAGACCCAATGCTGTCAAAAAGAGATTGAATAAAATTTTCAACATAATGGGGCTGTTGAAAAACCGACACTTTTTTGCGCAAACCGGACGTTCCAAGTTTTTGATCATCAAAAGCCTTAGTCAAAACTATCCTGAGAGTCATGGAAACACCTTCATAGTATTTTGCTCGATTTTAAAGTGAAGCTCCAGCAAAGTCGACTATTAATTCTACTTGACGTGGCAATGAAATATTTGCAAACTTGTCAAAAAAGAGGATTATTTAAGACGTCCTCTTCAATGTGTTTTTTAAGATGAAAACCATTTTTAAAACATGATTCCCATAAAAAATACAGGAGCATAATTATGATAAGAAAAACCGTTCCCAATACCACCTTCCATACACGTGTACGCGATGAATCAATTGGTGGAGATAATCCTTATCGATGGCAAGAGGTGAATAGCAATGCATATTTTAAAGGGAAACGGGTTATTCTTTTTTCTCTTCCTGGAGCTTTTACCCCTACTTGCTCAACCTTTCAGCTTCCTGATTTTGAAAAACTCTATGATGAATTTAAAAAAGTTGGCATTGATGAAATTTATTGCCTTTCCGTCAATGATGCTTTTGTCATGAACGCTTGGGGAAAAACACAAGGTATTAAAAACGTAAAATTAATTCCTGATGGCTCAGGTGAATTCACGCGCAAAATGGGTATGCTGGTTGCTAAAGACAATGTTGGTTTTGGAATGCGCTCATGGCGCTATGCTGCTGTTATTAATGATGGTGTCATTGAACATTGGTTTGAAGAACAAGGTTTTTCAGATAATTGCACAACAGACCCTTATGAAGTCTCTTCACCACAAAACGTTTTAAAAATCCTAAAAGGCTAATTTCCAACCAAATACACACATTTAAAACAGAACTTCATGGCACAGTTTCCTTTGCAAAGGAATTTGTGCCGTTTGTATTTTATAAATTTTGAATTGCAAAACCTGTTAGTCTCAATATCTTCTTTTCGAACTTATCTTCAAGTTCGATTTCTTTTGCAACAGATATACCATACCACAAAAACGTCCTATCAGATCATCATAGCACCCATTTCTCTCCACAAACCGAAAAGAAATTTTTTATCCATCATCATTGAAAACAACAAAGAGCAATACCGCTTCAAAAACCGGTTCCGTATAATAATCCAATTCACGCATCTCTGAGGATTAACTTTGATGTGATTGTGGTAATCACTTAACTTAAACTTTTATTTTTTTTAAAAAGTATTCATTCTAAGAGTTAAGATTTCTTTTTAAATAACTGTTAAAGTAGTTGTTTATTCGAATATTTTGTCACAAATACTGCATTCGTTTCTTCAGATTCATTGAATGCAAAATTTTCATCACGTTCAGAAAGCTAGAAAATATCTAGAATTATGAAATAACAATTTTTTTATCCCCTTCGCTACAATTTTGTTACTTTCCCATTCATTGATAACTTCTTTAAAAGTTTCAAAATCAAGATATTACGGTTCTTCAGTTGAAAAGTTACAAATCAAAGATTCATTGAAAATACCATGATCTCACACTCTCTGCTCAAACCATAAATTCACATCATCCTCATCTAATATTTTATCCACTTGCCACAACATAACAAAAAACTGTTCAGAGCAATAAATGAGAGCCTACGAATCATAAGCCAACTCTCGAATGCTCATGAAACGGTGATTTTGGTGAGATCTGCAAATCCGAAGTCTGAGGGAGGAAGCTCAAATGATTTTCCAATATCCTCAGTTTTTTCAAGAAGAAAAGGATTTCTTTCATAGAACACGATAAAAATTTATTGGATTCTTGTATTTCTCCATTAATACGTTGAGTTTTAAAATACATATTATCAATTAGTTACTGTTGTATCAGCTGACAATTTATCCAAATGTCCTCCTGTAAATTGTAACAAATTGTCTGATTGAAGTTATTCAATTGTTTTATGAAGCTTTAAAAAAGTTTTCTAGAATAAAATACTCTTGATTTCCCTCATATTTTGCTCGTGCTAAATTTTGTGCTTCCATAAGAAAATACAGAGAACCTGATGCCTGCAGATGAGAATTCAAAAACTAAGCTCATCTGAACTGTAAATATTTTTATCAATTATTAACTATCGATTTTTTAAACGTGATGACGTAAACATCTCAAATTTCTCTCATATTTTGGTTCACTAAAATTCTCTCAGCATATCCTCGTAAAGATTCATTTTATAGCGAAAGATACACCAGTGCCTTCAATGCTTGGTGGAGCAACAGAAGTTGAAGTAAAAGAAAAGAAAGATCGTGTTGATGATGCCTTGAACGCAACACGTGCAGCTGTGGAAGAAGGTATTGTTGCAGGAGGTGGAACCGCATTGTTGCGTGCGGCAAATGCTTTGACTGTTAAAGGCAGCAATCCTGATCAAGAAGCTGGTATCAATATTGTTCGTCGTGCACTACAGGCCCCAGCACGACAAATTGCTACCAATGCCGGTGAAGAAGCAGCGATTATCGTTGGCAAAGTGCTTGAAAACAATGCAGATACATTTGGTTACAATACCGCAACCGGTGAATTTGGTGATTTGATTGCTTTGGGAATCATTGATCCTGTGAAAGTTGTGCGTTCTGCTCTTCAGAATGCTGCTTCAATTGCTAGCCTTCTTATTACAACAGAAGCAATGGTTGCTGAAGTTCCAAAGAAAGATACACCAATGCCTCCAATGCCTGGTGGTGGAATGGGTGGAATGGGCGGTATGGATTTCTAAGCCCCTTGCTAAAGGTAAAAAGAAACGGGCCTCTCTGGCCCGTTTTTTGTAGGTTTTTTCTGTCTCTTGTTGAATCTCTCCATTTTATTACGGTTTTCTGGTGTTTATGTAGTTTCGTGGTAAAAAATACATTGATTTATAAGGATAATTCATTTTTTTGTAGAGTCTCGAACATCGTAAGATTTGCTCATCGCAAATCCTCTTAGAATGAATCAATTACAATCACTTTCTTGCATATCACAAGCGGGGCTGGCATGTAGGTATTCATAAAGAAAGGAATAAAAATTTCTCATAAACCGTCTTAATGCAAGGGCTGGTGCAACATTTTGAGCTGGCAAAGAGAATGATGGTGCCAACTTACTCCTTCATAAGTGTAAAGAGGGCGGTGCACAATGGCTGTACCGTTATATCACTCACGGGGATATGTCATCATGAAAGTGGCTTGGGTGTCTGCTTTAAGAGATGTTTCTTTAAAACAAGTGCGTGAATTGGCAACACAGTAGCGTTCTGTTCTTCATGAGAGGCGTAACCCCATTAAAGAACGTGAGAATCAAAAGTGTAAGATAATACATAGTCTTCATTATTTAAAAGACAGCGCCGTGAATACTTGTGAAAAGTGTAAAACAAATAAAAGGAATAATAAAGATGGAATCTGATCTTTATCTTTACGGCTTTATATTCCTCTCAAATTAGATTGTATACCCGTTTCAGAAATTACACAAACAGAGATACGTAATACGTTCGCTCCTATCTGGCATACAAAAGTTGAAACTGTTCGTAGAGTTTTCATTCGCCTTAATTATGTGTCTCAAAGATGTACCGTCATTGTGTTATCAGTTGCTGTTTGTTCCTTATGCTTTTTCTTTTTTGCTCAATAAGTATTTTTATAGAAAGCATTTTTCTTTGAGAATGTTCTGTCACGGTATTTTGTCAATTCTGTCCTCGTTTATTGTGGCATGTTTAATTCTTCAGAATTCTAAGATAAAATGCTGTGTTTGCTAGCTGTTTTGTTTTAGCAATAGACAAAAGTAAGTACTTCTTATTCTATGAAAGCTTAGAGGAATGATTTTGCTTAAACAAAAGAGAGAATGTATGAACAAATATCCCAATTGCTCTCATTGTAGCGGTCTTTATACTTATGAAGAGGGTAAAAATTTTGTCTGTCCTGAGTGTGCATATGAGTGACCACAAAAGGACGAATATACTTCCCCTTCTAACATCATTTATGATGCCAATGGTCAGATCTTAGCAAACGGGGATAATATTATGGTGGTCAAAGACCTTAAAATCAAAGGTGATGCATCCGTTTTCAAGAATGGTACGAAGGTGAAAAATATTCGCCTACTGGATGAGGATCATAATATTGATTGCAAAATCTCTGGGATAGGCCAAATTGGCTTAAAATCAGAATGCGTGAAAAAAGTTTAGTTGATTATACTTGTTTGGTAAAGTGTAGATGCACGGTTGATGGGCTTATTTTAGGGAACAATTTGTTCCATTTTCTTCAAAGAGATAACCCCTGGTGTTGTATGGGAGGAGGGGTAAAATTTGTCGAAGACTGACTTATTCGCAACAATCATGTTCAATGTTGTGGTGTTTTGGTATTTTGACAGCAAGATCAGCTAGGCAGCTACGACGTTTGTGCTTTTAGCACTCTTTTATCAGATCTCATTTGTTTATTGAGGCATGGCTTCAACACCTACAACTTCTGGGATAAAATGGCGTAAAAGATTTTCAATACCATGTTTTAGCGTTGCAGTCGAAGAGGGACATCCGGCGCAAGCGCCACGCATATTGAGGTAAACAATACCATTTTCAAATCCGCGAAAAGTAATATCTCCACCATCATTGGCAACGGCCGGGCGAATACGCGTTTCAAGGAGTTCCTTAATTGTTAAGACGATATCAGCGTCTTTTTCGTTATAAAATTCTTCGTTAAGGGCGTGAATTTGCGCTTGTCTTGTGACATTGGTGTTGATAACTGGGTCTCCAGACAGAAAATGTTCCATAATGGTACCTAAAATGGCTGGTTTGAGATGTTGCCACTCTCCTTCTTTTTTGCTCACGGTAATAAAATCGTAGCCCAAAAAAACACCATTGACATTTGGAATATTAAACAGTTTAGCTGCTAAAGGTGAATTTTTAGCAGCTTCTTCATTGTCACGAAATTCTAACACACCTTCAGAAAGTACCACACGACCTGGCAGAAATTTCAGTGTTGCAGGGTTTGGTGTGGTTTCAGTTTGAATAAACATAGACTCTCCTTTTATGGGACGGATCAGGACGGTTCTTAAATGAAGAATACTCTATTTTAGGCAATCGATTCAATATCTTCATCCACAAGATTACTTGGAATAACGATAACAGGGATTGAAAAAGCTGTGCTCCGATTGCCAATTAATTGCACAAGCGGTCCTGGTCCTTCTGTATGTCCACTGGCAGCTAAAACAATAAGTGCAATTTGTTTATCTTCATCGATCAGTTTGGAAATTTCATCAATTTTTTTGCCTTCACGCACGATTATTTGTGTTTCAAGGGAATGCAAAGTGCGTACATCATTGGCAATTTCTCCCAAGACTTTATGGGCAGTTTGCGTTGCTTCTGTTCGCATAACATTGTTGACGCCCAGAAAATGTTGAAATTCTACACTATCAACAACACAGAGCAGTACCAATGTTCTTTTAGTATTTTGGGCATGCTGTGCAGCAAAGGCAACAGCACGCCGACATTCTGGTGTCTCATCGATAATGACTAAAATTTTCCGCTTGTGATTTTTTTTCACTTTGTTTTGTTTAGAAACCATGAGGTTTTCTCTATTTTTTGCAGATAAATTCTTTACTCTTACAACTTCAGTTTGATTGTTTCATATATCGTGCAAAAGTCCAACAATTTCACGGATTTTTTTCATATTTTTTTCTGCCAATGCACTGGCACGTTGTGCACCATCGTGCAAAACAGAGTCAATATACTTACTTTCTTGATGAAGTCGACGGAGTTCTTGTGTGATTGGTGCAAGCTTTTCAACAGCAAGGTCAGTTAAGGCTGTTTTAAAAAGCGAAAATTGTTGTCCAGAAAACTCTGAAAGAGCTTTTTCTTTGCTTATTTGTGCAAAGGCAGCATAAATACCAAGCAGGTTATCGATTTCTGGTCGTCCTTCTAAGGCTGCAAGCGTGTCGGGAAGAGGGACGGAGTCTGTTTTTGCTTTGCGTATTTTTTTTGCGATAAGATTAGCATCATCTGTTAAATTAATACGCGAAAAATCGGAAGGATCCGATTTCGACATTTTTTTTGTGCCATCGCGCAACGACATAATGCGCATGGCTGTTTCCCCTATCAGCGCTTCTGGCAGAGGAAAAAAACCTTGTTTTTTTTCCTCACCCATTAATATTGTAACAGCAAAGTTTAAATCTACAATACGTTGTGCATAATCATTATTAAATTTTTGGGCAATATCACGGGTGAGCTCAACATGCTGTTTTTGATCTTCGCCTACCGGAACATGCGTGGCACGGTAGAGTAAAATGTCGGCAGCCATCAGACTTGGATACGCAAAAAGCCCAAGGGATGCTTTTTCGCGGTCTTTTCCTGCTTTGTCTTTAAACTGTGTCATGCGCTGAAGCCAACCAATACGGGCGATACAATTTAGAATCCATGCGAGTTCAGCATGTTGAAAAACTTGAGATTGATTAAAAATAATATGTTTTTGCGGATCAATACCAGCAGCTAAAAAGGCTGCTGTAACTGCTCTAGTAGATTCACGCAAGGCAAGGGGATCCGGATTAACGGTGAGGGCATGCATATCAACAACGCAGTACAGGCAATTATAGGACGTTTGTAGTTCAACCCAATGCTTGATGGCTCCAAGATAATTGCCAAGATGCAAGTGACCACTCGGTTGTACTCCGGAAAAGACAAGTGGTGTGAAAGTGTCCATAAGGGTGCTCTTTCTTTAGTAAAGTTATTCGCTTTATGTTTTTTTGACAAAGCCTTTTGCTGAAAGCAAGACAAAATATTTATAAGCGTTTTTTAAAGTTTTTGAGGGTAAGAAAAAAGGAACGAGTGTTCAGTAAAAAATAGGCGAAACAGTGCATCAAGAGTATGACAACCATTATCCCTGCTAAGGTGGAGGCACGCAAGAAAAACGATGCTTGTGAGGATAAAGGGAAAGACAAAAAGTTAATCACATCAAAGACATAATAGAGGGTTATAGCATTTAAAAAAGTAGTGATAATCAGACATGTTGTTCGCTTTATTAGTTGTGTATCGTATTTCCAATAACCACGTTTAATGAGAATAGCCCAGAGCAAGAGGGTATTCACCCATCCAGAGGTAATTTCAGCAATGACAATGCCCCGTGCTGACAAAATTGGAAATAATATTAAGGCTAGGCTGATATTGATGAAAACGCAAATGCCTGTGATAATCATCGGTGTTTTTGTATCTTCATGGGCAAAAAAATTAGGAATAAAGACCTTTATCAGGACAAAAGCGGGAAGTCCTAGTCCATAAAGTTTAAGCAGTTGGGCAACATAGTGTGTTGACTCGCTGGTAAATTGCCCACGTTCAAAAAGTAAACTAACAATGGGGGTGGAGAGCATTAAAAACGCCACAGAGGCGGGTAGTGTTAACAATAGTGTAAGTTCAATAGAGCGGTTTTGTAAATTATGGGTTTCTTTATGATTTTTGTTACGAAGGGCTCTTGTTAATTCTGGTAAAAGAACGGTCGCGATGGCAATTGCTATCACTCCTAAAGGCAATTGATAAAGGCGATCAGCATACATCAAAGAGGATACGGCACCTGATTGACTAGAGGCAATGTTGGTATTGATTAACAAATTGATTTGTGTAATCCCTCCTGTGATAGCAGCAGGGAATGCTAATGTTAAAAGCTTGCGAACATTGGGGCTGAAACGGGGACGGCGGAGAAAAAATTTCATTCCACTCTGACGCAGTGCAGCCGCAATCAAGGTGAGTTGGAGAAGTCCTGCGGCCAAGACGCCCCAAGAAAGATTTAAGCCGATATTCCAAGAGTCAAGCTGATAGATCCAAGCATAGGCAAGTACGCTAATCAAAATAATATTTAAAAAGAGAGGAGCAATGGCTGCGATAAAATAACGTCGCAAAGCATTGAGCATTCCCCCCATCATAGCTGCTAAAGATATACATGTTAAATAGGGAAACATGATTGCTGTAAAATGAATCGTAGCGTTAAATTTTATGGCATTCTCTGCAAATCCTGGAGCGATAATGGTTCGTACCAAAAAAGGCATACTTAATTCCATAGCAATGGTTAAAAGGAGCAGCAGTGAGAAGAGAACGCCAAATACCTCTTCTGCGAATTTGCATGCAGTTTCTTGACCATCTTCAGTGATTTTTTTTGCAAAAAGAGGAACAAAAGCCGCATTAAAGGCTCCTTCAGCAAAAAAACGACGGAATGTGTTGGGAAAACGGAAAGCAGCGTTAAAGGCATCGGAAACAGGACCAGTTCCCAGAGCTGCTGCCATTAGCATTTCACGTACAAAGCCAAAAATACGGCTCATCAGGGTTCCAGAAGCAACAGTTGCAAATTTTTTAATCAGGATCATAAAAATACATCTGGTTTGTCAGAAAAGAGAGGTAATAAAAAAATCAATAAGATCACTTTAGATTGTAAAAATTTGATTAGCATGCCAATATAATATACATTTTTGAAGTGTTTTACGATGGTGTTTATCCTTCTGTCAACAAGAGGGCTTTTATGCTCTTTAAGCTGTATTTGTTATTGCTTTCTTATAGTTTGTCTTGCTTCCCTAAAACAATCAATATTCTTTTTTCTTAAACTGGAGAGACAGAGCAGTGCGATGAATGGAAAAAAGCCACAGGCAATGGGGGGTGGCTTATCGTTCGCTTTATCAGTTGTCTGTTGTATTTCTAATAACCACATTTATGAGGATAGTCCAAAGCAATAGTGCGTTTCATGCAAGCTGATTGTGTTTGTGCTCTGTTTCGTTTTTTTGGTGGATAAGGTAGGTATGGGAGTTTTGCACACTGTTGCCGGAGAGGATTGGTTTATATACTTTCTATGGCAATGATTAAAAGAAGTTGCAGCGAAAAAAGAATGCCAAACTTGTTCTTTTTATACTTTAGCTTTTCTAAATAGAAATTATAGTTTCGAAGAATATTCATAATGACCTAAAGCGCTTTAATGTGTCATTATGAAAGAGAGTGTACCTATGCGGAGTGTAGGATTTATGATATGATACAGAGTTTATACGGCTTTTATAAAGGAGCTTTTCGTTTTCGTGTATAAGGCCATAATTTTACAGCAGATCAAAAATAAGGGATTTGCTACTTCTCAAACGCTTGATTTCATTTACGAAATTTATAACATCACAACCGCGTTTGATGAAAAAACGAAAAAGCCTGAGTTCTTAAGCAACTTCTTCGGGAGGCTTAACGATTATTCTTGATCAATAATCAACACGGTTTGTTTTGACCTTCTTACGCAGCTTTCAAATCATGATGTTAGAGTGAGCATTCTTCTTTGCAAAATATATGCGTTGTTCTTAATGATTTCCCATGAAGCTTCAAATTTTTTGAGATGCTTGAATTGATGGATTGTCTTGTAATTCTTTTAACAATATCCTTTTTCAAGGAAGCTGCTGTTTTTTCTTTTGAAATAAGCGTTTGTTGCAAGCCTTGAGCTATTGGTGTTGTAAAGGAGGTGGCATAATTCATTTTAAATATTTTTGCTGCTATAGTGCAAAATCTTTTTTGTTTTCTCCAATGAAAGTATCATGAACATTTATCATGAAGCTGTTTGATTCATTACATAAAGAATTTCTTTCGCTTGCAGTTCTATAGAAATTTGCAGAGCTTTCATCCTTTTTAGCAGCTATAATGAGGCGATGATTATTATGATCAAACCTAATATTTTATCAGGTAGTGTATGAATTTATTTAAAAGAAGCATTTTTTTTGATTTTCTGGATTGGAAATTTCCGAAACAGATCTTTTATTATTTTTAAGCTTCCTCTTGCAGTGATGCAGGACTGGTAAGTTCTATGCGTTCTTTTGTAATAAAACAGTCTCGCTCGTGGATTGCATCTTGCCCAAGTTTTGAAAGAACATCACGTTGTGTGCGTTACTGATTTTTTCTGAAAGGGGGCGTATAGTGTAGCTATGTGACCATTTCAGGGACTTTTTAACAGGTGTTTGGCGAATTAAGCCTTTTAAATTATTCTTTTCTGCGAGCATTTGATCTAATTCGTTGATTTTTCTTTGGACTTCTCTTCTGACGGCAAAAGGTTTTGTAAATTTTTTTTCTTTTATGACTGTGGTGCACAAAGGAACTCCTACCATCTGTAAATGTAAAGGAGAGGTTACGAGTCTGCCCAGCTCGTTTAAATGTATTTTAAAAGAAGCTGTGGTGCATATGTTTTAGAGAGGCAGAATTAAACTGTTCTTGTAGAGGTTCTGGACACAGTCTAGCTATTATTTTCTACATCATAAATACATTGTTTCTCTAAAGCGCTTGCCTCTTTGATCCTATGCTTATTTTTGACTACTTTAATTATTAGGGTAACAGAAATTCTTTGATGCTGAACTTATTTTTCATGGTTTTTTACATTAACTTCTTGGCAGGTTTGTATCGATTCTCTTGCTATAAGAGATACAGAATGGTTTTTTTATTTTTTTATAGGTATTTCCTTTCAAGTTTTCTCAATATCAATGTTTGTTCTTTGATTTAAAATTTTCTTTCTTTGGAAATTTTCATTTTTATAACTAAACAGCACCCCTTCGTACAATCTACATGAAACAATTGCACAAAGAGGCTATATTAAATAAAATTTAAGGTACGCTTATCTACTCATAGAAATTATTTTTGCGTTTTCAATTTTTTGTGGTCGAACTGGTTGTTCAACTAATTTGGATGATTCAATCTTTGTTATAACTTTCGTTGCTTTAATTACTGACATGCTTATTTTTGCAGTTTCTTTTCCATCACCTTCCATAATAGATTGACGCATACCAAGTTTTTCCTGCTTTTGAAGAATCTGGACAATGCCTTTTGTTTGTTTAAAGATTTGTGCAATTTTTTCTGCTTGGTTTACTGATGTGCCAAGATTTTCAGCAAGTTTTGTATGAGACCTTTCATTTATAGCCTTAAGATCACTTTGTGAGAGACGGTCATGGAGTTTTTGAGAATAAGCCTTTACCTGTGTTCCCAGTTCAGGAGAAGTTAATAAAACCTCCTTCTGTTGTTTTTCAGAGAGAGAAAGTAGATTTCGTATCTCTTCACTGGGTGTTTCTACCGATTGTGCACAGCGTTCTTGTTCCCTAGAATAGGCTTCTAGAATATCCTTCTCTGCTTGTTTTACATTATGTGCGTAACTAAAAATAGCATGGCTTAAGGGTAAAAAATTTTCTGCAGCATGGGCACGTGCTTCACTTTTTATACCCAAAAAACTGAAGCCAGCGATTTTACCATAAGAGGATGGAAAGTTTCCAACCTGCCGCGCGAATTTTTCTAACTCCTCGACATTTCTATTTGTCACTGGAATTCCCATCTTTGGTATTTTGCCTTCCAAAATACGGGGATTGCCATAAACAACACCACACAAAGTCTCAATTTTTTTCATGCTGCTTTTCACGACTTCACTGTCTCGAATCTTCGAAGCAACTTCTACGTAACTAAGAGGTCGAACTGTTTCCTTTTCAATAAGTGTTTTCTGCGCTTCTTGAGTGAGAGACACTGAAACTATTTTTGCGGTTTCAACTTTTGGTGGTTGAACTAGCTGTTCTACTGCTTTGGATACTTCGAACTTTGTTGTAACTTCCGTTGCTTTAATTGCTGGCATGCTTACTTTTGTAGTTTCTTTGCCATCACCTTCCATAATAGATTGACGCATACCAAGTTTTTCCTGCTGTTTTTGCGATTCTTGAGTAAGAGGCACTGTGCGTGGTCGAGCACCAAGTCGGTTCCACTTAGTTTGCGTGGAGGATTCAGCAGATTCTTGATGTTTGTCTGCTGGTGAGTGTTCAGGCAGTTTAGGAGGTTTCGATAAGCTTTTTTGTTTTTGTACATCGTGAGGCAGCCTACTCGCAGAAAGTTCTTGGTGGTTTTGTTGTGCTTGATGGGTTTGTACAATACTTTTTCTTACCTGTTTTACCGTATCTGCATATGCTTCAATGGCGTTACACAGGAAAGAGAGACCTGCTTCAGCTTCTTTGCGTGCACTGTTTTTTATGCCAAGGGCTTGACTGCCTGCAAGCTTATGAAAAAAGTTAGGATTTTCTGAAACTTGCCATGAAAGCTCTTCTCCCATATTGGGATTTTTTTGCATGTCTTCAACTCTGTATTGCAAAGCATGAGCGTTGCCAAAAACAATTTGGCACCAATATCGGATTTCTGCTTCACCATATTGAACCGATGGATCTCTTTGAATCCTGTTGGAAATTTCCTCATTCGAGAGAGATGTCATTTCCTTTTCAGGATGAGCTAGCTTTTGCAGGTTTTCAGCTCTTTGTATTCTTTCTTGTTCATAGCCGCTTTGTTGTGCGTAAGGGAAATGCACAATGCTCTCTTGTACCTGTTTTACAGCACATACATATCCCTCAATAGCAGCACATAGGGATAACAAACCATCTTCAGCATTTTTACGTGCATTCGTTTTTACGCCAAGCATTTGATGACCTGCAAGATGATGAACAGATGCAGGATTTTCTGCAACTTCCCGTGAAATCTGTTCTCCCATATCGGGATTTTTTTGAATTTCCTCAATTCTTTCTTGCAAAATGCTTGGATATCCATACACGATCCCACACCAGTGTCGAATTTCTTCTTGATACGCTTCCACCAAGAGGTTTTGTTGCATAATTTTAGCAATTGGCTCTTTTAGGCGCGGTGATTTTTGTGGAGAAGTAGCGGTTTCATAGAGAGTTTTTTTCGCTTGCTCTTTTCCCACCAATCTGTCTTTCATATGAGATGGTTTGTGCTGAGTAACTTTTGCGGATGGAGATACTGAAGAGGCTGTTTCTTTGATAAGCTGTTCATAGCGGTTTCTTAGTTCTTTCACTGAGGGAAATGTGGAAGAGGGCGGTTGGTTTTTTTTCATGTATGTTTCCTTTCGAGATTTTAATTTGCTTTTAGAAAACCTCTTTGGTGTATTTTTCACCTTTATGTTTTGAGAGCTTTTTCTTTCAGGCTGGGTGTCCATGTGAATAATTTCACGAGTTTTTTCATGGATCATAATCACTATTTGTATTTGTAATTTTTATGTAGTAAGGGCACATGACCAGTAGTGGTTGTTCCATGTTTTCCGTAATGCTGCCCAATACTACGTGGAGAATTTCTATAAAATGATGAGCACCAAAAAATCAGATTTAGAGATCAGATGAAAGACGAAAGTTGATGTATCTTTAAAGGGTCATCGCCATTCTTTTTGGTTTCTCAGCTTCGCACAATCGAACGTTGGGCGGTTTCTGTTGTGCTTGCCTGGAGGTTTCTAAAGCCTCATGACGTGGGGTTCCTGTTGAGTATTCAGGCAGTTTATGCGGTTTGGATAAGATTTGTTGTTTTTGCAACTGTTTAGCCGATCCAGCAGACAGTTCTTGGCGACTTTGTTGTACTTGATATTCTTGTACAATATCCTCTTTTGCTTGTTTTACAGCATCTGCGTAACCTTCAATGGCGTTACAAAGGTAAGGAAGACTTGCTTCCGCTTGTTTACGCGCATCATTTTTTATGCCAAGTCTTTGTTTCCCTGCAAACGGAGAAAAAAGACCAGGATTGTTTGCAACTTGCCATGAAATCTCTTCTCCCATATTAGGATTTTTTTGAATGTCTTCAATTCTGTATTGCAAAATATAAGGGTTATCAAAAACAATTTGGCACCAATATTGGACTTCTGTTTGACTATATAGAACCGATGGCTCTGTTCGAACCCTGTCGGCAAGTTCCTGATTCGAGAGAGGAATTTTTTCTTTTTCAGCTTTTTGCGTTCTCTGTGTCTGTTGTTCATCAGGGGGGTGCTTCGTATGCGGAGTATGCAAAGGTCTCTTTTGTATGTATTTCAAAGTATACACATAACCATCTATGGCGTTACGCAGAGCTGGACAATTTTCTTCAGCTTCTCTGCGTGCTTTCGTTTTCACGCCAAGCATTTTTTTACCGGCAAACTTAGAAATAGACTTAGGATGTTCTGAAACCTCCCATGAGAGCTGTTCTCCCAGAGCAGGGTTTTCTTGAATATCTTCTATTCTTTTTTGCAAAATAAGCCGATCGCCATAAACAATTCCGCACCAATAGTTGATTTCTTCCTTATATGCTTCGAGCAATAAGTTTCGTTGCATTGTGTTTACAGATTTCTCTTCCATGCGTGGCGATTGTAATGGAGCAGCTGTTGCGTAAAGGTGTTCGCTGTCTTGGTCTGATGTGTTGCTTTGCGTTCTTTCTCTCATAGCCTGCCGTTTTTGTGGAAGAGGTGTTGCGTAGAGAGGTTCGTTGTTTTGGTCTGATGTGTTGCTTTGCGCCTTTTCTCTCATGGGCTGTGGTTTGTGGCAAGCAGGTTTCGTGTACAGGGGAAGGCTGTCTTGGGGCGCTTGTTTGTTGAACTCTTTGTCTTTTGCGCGCGGTGGTCTTTGTGGTGGCGTGCGAATTGGTTGTTGTGGAGCAGGTGTCACGTACAGAGGAGGGTTGTTTGGGGGTGCTTGTTTGTTGAGCTCCTTGTCTTTTGCGCGCGGTGGTCTTTGTGGTGGCGTGCGAATTAGTTGTTGTGGAAGAGGTGTTGTGTAGAGAGGTGTTTGTGGTGAACTTTGTTGCGGTGTCACAGAAGATTGCTGTTCATGGCGTTTTAACAATTGTTCAGGATTTTGTGGCGTATGGGGTTGTCTTTTTTCTTTTCGAAAATCCTTTGCAGAGAGAGCTTCTTGAGAAGCTGTTAGGACAGCATTTTGTTCATAGCGTTTTCTTAATGCTTCCAGTTTCGAGGACGGCTGTCTTTTTTCTTTTGGAGCTCCTCCTGTTGAGGGGGGTGATGGAGTAGATGCTCCTGAAGCATTTTGTTCATAGCGCTTTTTTAATTCTTTCACTGAGGGAGACGTGGAAGAGGGTGGTTGGTTTTTTTTCATGCATGTTTCCTTTCAAGATTTTAATTTGCTTTTAGAAAACCTCTTTGGTGCACTCTCCACCTTGTATATTTTGATAGTTTTTTCTTTAAAGAAGGATGCACATTTGAATGACCTCAAAGGATTTTGCGTTTTTTGCCCAGAATGTAATCGGTATTTGTCTTTGTACTGATGCGTTATTTAGGTTCAGTGATGGGGTGTTTGATGAAATGTGTACCATCACACCAAACACTCTCTCTTGGCGCAATCTCTCTAAAATGACCGGAGCCAAGAGATGAGATTAAACGATCTCATGAAAAAGCAAAGCTAATGCGCGCTTAGCGTCTATGCCGCTTAGCTGGCGAAAGCCATTGCTTTTGCTGCGCACATTTTGCGTGGTGGAACTTCCGGTGATTGTTGATGTGTTTGCCGAGAGGCTTCTGCACCCTCATGATGTGCTTGACGCTCAAGTCGTTGAGAAGGCCGTGATAAAGCTTTTTCTCTTTGCAAGCTTTGAGCTAATTTACTAGACTGTTCTTGGCAGCTTTGTTTTGTCTGAGCCTGATGTCCTCGCATAATGCTTTCCTTTACTTGTTGTACAGCATTGGCATAATTATCAATGGCATCACATAGATGTGAAAGACCTGCTTCAGCGTGTCTGCGTGTACCGTTTTTTAGGCCACATGCATTAAACCCCGCAAGCTTATGAACAGATTGAGGATACGCTGCAACTTGCCATGAAAGCTCTGCTCCCTCAGATGGTTTTTGGAGAATCCCTTCCATTTTCTCCATCAAAATACCTGAATTTCCATAAACAATTTCACACCAATGCTCAACTTGTGCTTCATATCTTTGCACTGATGAATTCTCTTGAACCATACCGAGAATTTCTTGATTTGAGGGGGATTGTCTCTCCCTTTCAGGATGATAATGCAGTTGTTGTAACCTTTCAGCTCTTTGCTCACGCTCTTGTCTATAGCGTCTTGCTTCTGCTTGTGGAACATGTGTAATGTTCTCTTGTGCCTGCTTTACAGCACTTGCATAACCGTCAAGAGCTTGGCACAGGTGCCTAAAACCTTCTTCAGCATGTCTGCGTGCACTTGTTTTAAAGCCACACATGTTGTGACCTGCCAGTTTATGAAAAGACGTAGGATGTTCTGCAACTTGCCGTGAAAGTTCCTCTCCCTCAGATGGTTTGCGGAGAACCTCCTGCATTTTCTTCTTCAAAACATCTGAATTTCCATAAACAATTTTGCACCAATGCGTCACTTCTTGTTGATAAGCTTTGACCAATGGGTTTTGTTGCGTTCTGTTTATAATTTCCTCTTTTGTTAGAGATGGTTTTGTGCTTTGCGTAGCGATTTCTGCGTATAAAGTCTCGCTTGTCAGCTTCTGCCTCGTGTGTTTGCTGTGCGAGAGTTTGTGAGGGACATCTTCGTACAGCACTTCTTCTTGTGTTGACCTTTGAGAAGTAACTGTTGTGTATATAGTCTCGCTTTCTGGATTCCTTTTCGAATGCCTGTCTCTTGGATGATGTGGTTTATTTTCAAAATTAAGCGCTGCGTATACGACTTCTTCCTGTTGTGTTGGTGGTTTGTTTAGTTTCCTGTCTTTTGCACGCGGTGGTCTTTTGTTCACCGTCGCGTATAAGGGTTCTGGTGCAGGCATCCTTGCCTGTTCATAGGGCTCTCTTTCTTTTTTCATAGAACGAGATGTCGGAGGGGGTGGTTGATTTTTTTTCATGGATGTTTCCTTTCAAGCTTTTTGTTTTTAGAAAAACTCTTTGGTGCACTCTCCACCTTTACGCTTTAATAGCTCTTACACAAAGGAGGATGGCTACTTGAATGACCTCCAAAGATCCTCCGTTATTCACATAATCGACATTTATGTCTTTTATACAGTTTTTTTGTGAAATTTTATCAATAAGTTATATAAAATTTTTGAAGCTCTTTTGATGAATTCTTTTGTAACATTTCATAACAATTCTTGGCACAAATCACTTTGTTGTGATTGTGCCAAGAAATTAGCTGAAAGGAAAAAATATCTGTATTTTTTATGTACGCTTACATCGCAAAAGCCCTTCCTCTTTGGGCTTTAGGACTCTGTCTGCGTTGTGTTTCCTGCTCTGGAGCAGCCTGTTCTCTCTCTTGTGAGTGATGACGATGATGATGTCTGTGTCCATGCCTTTCTGGGCTTGCATGATCTCTCTGTCTGTCGTGCTCACGGGTAAAAGCCTTGTGTAGCTTTTTTGCAGTCTCTACATGTCTTTCAAGAGCTGAACAAAGGGGGCCAAAACCTTCTTCAGCTTCTCTGCGGCCTGGGCTTTTTATGCCAAGCACTTTTTGACCCGCAAGTTTACCAGCACTTTCAGGATTTGCTGCAAGGTTCCATAGGATTTTGTCTGCACCTTGAGGATTATCAAGAATTTCAGCAAGTTCTTTATTCAAAGCATGTCGGTTACCATAAACAACAGCACACCGTTCTTGAATTTCTGCTACACCATATTGGAAGTCTACGTTTTTTAAAAGCCTTGTGGTAACCTCATCTTTTTGGGTTCTTGGAGGGGGTGTTATCCTTCCGCCAACTCCTTCGTAGAGGGGATTTTCTAAGGTTTGAATGTTTTGTCCATCCTGTGTGCCTATGCCAACTGTTGCATAGACAGACTCTACGGGATTATGGAGGGAGCGCCCACTTTGTTCGCCAAATTCAAGCTCTGCATACACATGTTCTTCTGATTTTCGAGGATTTCGCCCACCATGGCCCCCTCCGCCAACTCCTTCATAGATAGGATTTTCTAAGCTTTGAAAGTCTGGCCCTTTATCTAGATTCTGCACATCAGTTACTGCATAGGGATCTACTAGTCTCTCAGCACGTCGCCCATTACTCGGTCTCCCACCAAGTCTGTCATAGGGATTTCCTAGTGGCCTTTGTGGTGCATAGATAGTTTCTGATGGGTTTTGAGGTGCATAGACAGTGACAGTTTCTTCTGATTTTTGGGGTTGCTGTTCTCTGGGTGGTTTATTCACCTTTGCATAGAGGGGTTCTGATGCAGGAGAAGGCGCTCTTTCTTGTTCATGTTCTCTTTCTTTTTCCGCAGAATGAGATGTCGGAGGGGGTGACTGATGTTTTTTCATGCACGTTTCCTTTCAATATTTTGAGAAACCTCTTTGGTGCACTCTTCACCTCTATGTTTAATAGCTTTTATCCAAAGGAGAACGGCTACTTGAATGACGTCCAAAGATCCTCCGCTATTCACGTTTATCGTAATCGACATTTGTGTCTTTTATACAGTTTTTTTGTGAAACTTTATCAATAAATCATATATAATTTCCGAGTCTGTTTGATGGATATTTTCTGTCACATTTTGTAACATCTTTTCCTGCAATCTTTACAAAATGACTTACACCAAGAAAGGAGAGGAAAAGTCACAACTCTTTTTCCTGTGTTGTTGCTAAAAGCCCTTGCTGCGCATTGGCCAACTTGGAGTGTGCGCAGCTGGTATTATTGTATGTCTTTAGTTTATTTCACGGTTTTTGTAATCTCTTTTGTTGTGCTTGCCGATGCGCTCAGAGGGACAAACTTACAGATATCTCCCGTGTTTAGTTGGTAAGAGCCCTCGCTGCGGAGCGATTGATTTTGAGAGTTCGCAGCTGACATTGTGCTTCTTTGGTTTGTTTTACAGCTTTAGTAATCTCTTTTGCTTTACTTTCCGATACACCAAGCATGCAAGAAAGTTTTAGGGAATTGTTTTCTTGTATGGCTCTATGCTCCTCTGAGGATAGACGACTCTGTAGTTGGCACGCAAAAGCATGGAGTTGTTTTTGCAGTGTAGGAGAACGAGACAGGGTTTCTCTTTGTTGTTTTGGTGAGAGGGTAAAAAGCTGTTGCAAATCTCTCTCTGGTTTTTCGACAGAACATGCTGTGCGTTTTTGTTCTTTTTGGTGCTGCCCTATAAGGTCCTCCATTGTATGTTGTGTCATATCAGCATAATTTTTAAGGGCTTCACATAGCTGTGGAATAGTCTCTTCGGCACGTCTACGATTTGGGCTTTTTATGCCAAATATTTTTCTCCCCGCAAGCTTATAAAATGATTTAGGATTTTGAGCAATTTGATCGGCGAACTGTGGGCCTAAGCTTGGATCTATATTGACCATTTCTACCATTTCTTTTAGTGCTTCTGATTTGTTATAAACACGTTTTGATAAACGTTCGACTTCATGGCGGTATGATTCAACTCCAGAATTATTTGTGAGCCTTTTGGCAAGTTCTTCATTGGTGAGAGGGGGTAAGGTCTCTTTTGGGATCAGTGTTTCTTTCAGATTTTGAACATTGCTTTTCGCAAAGACGATAGGATCACCGTTCTGTAATGTTTTCACTTGTTCTGGCTTAAGATCATCTTTATGACCGACAACAAAACCATCTTCTAATTCTATGACAAAACCTTCTGCAGCGCACCCTTTATAGATGCCATTATAGCGTACACCTTCTTTTGCTGCGATAACAACATATTCATTGATTTTCTCAAGTCCACTATTTCTCATTTGAAAGATGAATTCCCTTAAAAGAAGAGATTTTTGCGGATGGGTGATATCCTCAAAAAGATCTTTCATGGGTTGTGCGTTGCCATGTTGCATTGCTGCAATACTGGCTTGGGTGAGGCGTTCTTTTGTGATAACAGAAAAGTCAATCTTATAGCCTGCTGCTTGTCCAAGTTTTTCCATAAACAATCTTTGCGCGCGCCCATTGCCTTTTCTGAAAGGATGTGCGTGGTCGAGAGCCATAAAGACTTCCGCAGCATTTTCAGCAAATTCTCGGCGTGATAAGCCTTGTAAATTATTCCTTGCTGTAAGTTTTCGCTCTAATTGTTTAAGTTCTTTTTGAATCTGTGGACCAACGGCAAAAGGAATTTTATGACCTTTTGGGCGCATAGCTGGCATACGGGCGGAGCTGCCATCTTCAAATGTAAAGAGTTCATCACGAGTATGACCTGCCCATTCAAAACTCCTATGGAAGAGGTTCCAATGGATCAATTTCAAATAAGCGAGACCAAATCTTTGTGGGGGTGGTTCAAAGCGAAGATTCATAACCTCTCTGGCTGCATCATGGGCACAGCGCTCATACAGTCTTTTCGGGTCTTTTATGCCATATTTATTCTTCAGTGTTTTGCTATTTTTATACAGATAATTATGCTCTAACATATATTTTCTCCTTAGAGGGGTGGGTGGTTCATGAGAATATTAAAATTTTCACGTGAAAAATCCCCCTTCGCGTGTTTTTTGAGATTTCGAGCATTTTTTCAGAGAAGGATGCTGGCTGAAGAGCATGAAGACTGATGGATGGTGAGGATATGTGTGCTGGAGGCTGTATCCACCGTTTCAGCGTGCTTTTTAAATTCTTCTGGTATAAAAGCTGCAAAATAGTCCGTTTGAGTTTTTTCATGCAGATTTTTTTCCTTTTTTCATTTTGTGAAAAGCTTCTCTAGTATGTATTCCCCTTTTGTGTATCATTTTCATAAATGATAATTTTTCCTAGTCTTTAATAAAGTTGTTTCCATAAAGCCCACTTTCTGGGTGTTTAATACGTGACTTTTCTATATGGACATGCTGCGTATCATCGTCATTGACCGCTTGTGCGTTTAGGAGCTCTTTACGAAGAACGCGCGTGTTAGTAAGCCCATGCAAAACAGCATTGCTCAAAGATCTTTTTTCACCCTATTTTTCTTGTTGGATCATGCGGAAATTCCTTGCTTGTGTGCTTTTATAAAACAGAGTCTTTGCTTTTATCCTTTGATGTTGTTGTTCTTGTTTTAATATATGATCTCCACAAGAGGATGGTTTTTAGTCTTTCTGTGCTTTGGGGGTAAAACGGTTCTTTTCAGCAGCTACTAAAATTTTTTTTCTTCTAAAATAGATCGCGCGACTACATCGTAAAGGGGGATGTTCTTGCATGAGAATAATTTATTCATTTTGGCGCGTCTTTCGGGGGATAAAATGTGAGCGTCTTTTTAAAATATTCCTACAACCATGAAGGTCCACTTCATTTAAGATAAAAAACACACGCTTTTTGTAGTTTCCGTCAGCTGTAATCTTGGCGTTTAAAAAGGTGCTCATAATCATCCGTCCAATTATCTGGATATGATGTCTATGCTATTTGCAAAATTGGTAAGGCACTTAAATGCTCTGTTTCTTCATGGAGGAATGAATATTAAAACATTTCTTCCCCATGGGTGTTCAGATTAAGCAACAAGGCTTCATATTTTTTAGCTGGCAATAGTAAGCATATTTGAGCGAGTGACTACCTGTGTGTAGGCTTGTTTATGTAGTTCTCTGGCCTTTTGAACAGTATTGGTAATCTCTCGTGCTTTCTGTTCTGATACACCAATACTTTGAGCAAGTGTTTCATAATCGTTGTTGTTGATCGCACTACACTCGTTTGATGAAAGACGATGCTCTACGCAGCGTATAAAAGTGCGCAGTTCTTGGTACAATTGAGGAGATTGAGACAAGATTTCTCTTTGTTGTTCCGGTGATAAGGCAAAAAGGTTTTGCAAGTTTTGACTGGGCTTTTCTACTGTTTTTCCAAGGCGTTCTTGTTCAATTTGATGTTTTTGAGTGATTACATGATATGTATGTTCTACAGTATATGCATAATTGGAAACTGCAGTAGCGAGTGCATCAAGATGATTTCGAGCGTTTACACGTGCCGGATTTTGTAAACCGCATAGACTGAAACCTGCAAGAGAAGAAAGAGAGTGCGGTGTTTGTCTAATCTGATCGGCGAGCTGTTGTCCTAATTCTGGATTTTTAATAATCTCTTCTATCTGTTCGTTTAATGTATTTGCATCGCCATAAACAGTTTTTGAGTGTTGCCGGACTTTCTTTTGAGCGGTGAGGACATGGATAGTTTGCACAACCGTTCTGGCACATTCATTTTTTGTTAGAGGCGCTAATGTCTCTTTTGGAATAAGCGTGTTTTCAAGCTCTTTGTTTTTGGGGGCGGTAAAGGTAATTATATCATTACGTTTTAATGATTTTAATTGTTCTGGTGTGAGATCATCTTTGTTGCCGATGATGTAAGTTCCTTGCATATCGAGCACAAAAGCTTCTGAATAACAACCTTGATAGGTTCCTCTGTAGGTTTTTCCTGCCTTTGTCACCATAACAAGGCAATCATTCACGTTTCGTCCTGTATTGTTCATGTTGTCCATAAATTCTTTTAAAAGACGCATTTTTTCTGGATTGGAGATATCTTCAAAAAGATCTCTTATCAGTTGTGTATTGCCATATTGTATTGCTTCGCTACAGACAGCCATCATACGTTGTTGTGTGACAAGCGAAAAGTCAAGCTGATGTCCGGCAGCTTTGGCGAGATTTTCAAAAAAGAATTGTTCTGTGTGTTCATTGCCATCTATGAATGGGTGGATTTTATGAAGAGAATAAAATAGCTCCGTTGCTTGCTTGATAAATTCTTCGCGCGTTAAGCCTTGCAAATTGTTTTTTTCGGCAAGCGCTTGATCTAATTTTTGTAAAAGTTCGGGGATTTTTTCACTTTTTGCAAAATCTTTGCTCCATACTGTTCTTTTCATTTCTGGCATGGCGGCAACGCTACCATCTGCAAATGTGAAGGGAGTGTGGCGGAGATGGCCAGCCCATTCAAAGGTGTTTTGAAACAATTGTTGGTGGATATAGCATAGATAAGTGCAATCAAAATATTCTGGTAAGGATTCTGCACGCAGATTTATCATTGCTTGTTCCCTATCATGTGAGCATTTTTCCAGAAGGAGTTTTAAATTTGTTTCTCCATATTTATTTTTGAGTATTTGGGTACCAGGATAGATATAATTATGGGGAGAAGCGGTGGAGATATTTTTTGCTTTTACTTTTGGCATTGTTAACTCCTTATCATGTCGCACTGTCCATGAGAGTATTAAATTTTTCTCATGAAATATTTCCCCTCGCATATTCTTTTGAGATTTCAAGCATTGAGCGAGGGAAGAGGGATCCCTCAAATTCATGGGTGTTTTTGCTTGTACCAATCCTTATCTTGGTGCTTTTTTCTTTTCTTAAGAGAGAAGGATCGGTCTTTGTTGTTTTCATGAATGGTGTTTTTTTATTTTTTGTGAAAAATTTTTCTAGGTGATTTTCCTGTAAAAGAGCTCTCTTCAAAAGTTTCTTGAGAGGTATCTCAAGACATAGATATGGTTGGTATGCATTGTTTGGGAATGAGGAGAGCGCTTCATAAAGAGTACTGGCATTGGTAAGCCCGTGTAAAACAGCACTACTCAAAGGTCTTTTTTCACCATATTTTTTTTAGATCATACGAAAATTCCTTTTTAAGACGCTTTTGTAAAACAGAAATCTTTGTTTTTTATGTATGCTGCTCTTCTTATTTTGAGTCTGAAGAGCCATCAGAGGGTGCTTTTAACTTTTCTTTGCTTATGGGGCAAAGCGATTTTTTTCAGAAGCTGCTAACATTTCTTTTCTTCTAAAATAGATCGCTCGACCGCATCGTAAAGGGGGATGCCCTTGCATAAGAATAATTTGTTCATCTTGGCGCATCTCCTGAATAATCTCATGGGGTAAAATCAGTGCTCTTTGTTGATAGTTGATGTTTTGAGAGCCTTTTGTTAAAGATAACCCCCTCGATTTGCTCGTTCCAGTCACTTCAATGGTCATTTGACCACAGCGCTCTGAAATATCTTTGGCTGTTTGGAGATCTTTAATGGCGGCGTAACTCACAAAAGAGCAGCTTTCAAACCATGAACGTGCTCCTGCTTCTCCAAAGTGATTGACCAATTGACCAGAGGATTGATAAAAAAGCATTAAAGATGTGCCGTATTTACGACCACGATCACGGGCTTCTTCCAAAATATTCATATAACCAAGAAGATCTACTTCATCCAAGACAAACAAAACACGCTTTTTATATTTTCCATCTGCTGTAACCATCGCATTTAAAAAAGCACCAATGATCACGCGGCCAATCGCTGGATAACTGTTCAAAATGCTGGCAGGGAGATTAAGAAAAACATCTGTCTTCCCGTTTGCAATATCCGAGGATGCAAAATCATTCCCACAAACAAGGTCAGCGTAATTCGACAAAGAAAGCCATTGGGTGTCTTTGGAGGCAGTTGTATAAACCCCTGAAAAGGTTTGATCTGCCATTTCCGTGAAAATACCAACCATTTCACGAATAAAAGGAGACGGTGTCGTTTCTTGAATCATGCGCAATTGATTGACAACAGCTGTTTCTGACTGAGAGAGGATCGCACGTAATGTTTTTAAATTACGCTCACTGGTTTCATATTCATCAGAGAAGATTACATGTGCAAGAAGTGCGGTTAAAAGATTATGCGCTTGTGTTGAAAAATATTCTGCTGAAGAATTCTCTGATTTTTTCTCCGAGAGAAGCAGTTTAGAAAAACTCACAATATTGGCTTCTCGCTTTGCATGCGGTATACTCTCGTCTAAAAGCCAATCGAGCACATTAAAATTTTTTGTTAAGAGTGAATTGGGATCGAGAATAATAACATTTCTATTACCCATTTTTTTGCGTGCAAATTTGACCATAGGTGCAATTTCTGTTGAAGGATCAAGGCAAACAATGGGGCCTGTATAGGTTAGACAGGTTGGAACCACTGTACTTGTTGTTTTATATCCACCAGAACCGGCAAAAAAAATCATGTGAGTGGAACCAAAATCAAGATTAAAGGTCAGCAAAGGTGCTGTTCCGCCCTTGCCCCATGTTGTTTTATTACTTGGTGCAAAGGGAATATTGCGAACATTATCTTGATCAACACGGTATCTTTCGCCAACAACAATTTGTCCATTGGAGGGAAAGATTTTTGCTGCTTCTTTTAAATTCATCCATGCGGCGTCACCGAAAATTCCTTTTTTTGCACGCTTAACATTGCTTGTGCGTGGAGAAGTGATCATGACTTGGATTGCTAAAAGAACAAAGCCTAAAATGGCACCAAAGACAACCATCGGATCTATGAATTTTAGAGCATAACCCCAGGTTATCCCCTGTTGGCCAACATAGGGATTTAAGCGTTTTATTTCACCGCCGATATAGTAAAGAGTAGTGATGCAAAAAAAGACGGTTGAGACAAATGTGATTGCTTTGCGCAAATGCAGCTTTTGCGAGAGAGTATAAAATAATGATACAGCAGCAACCAGCATTAGCGTTAATAAAGGTTCTGAACGAACATACCAATAAATTTGATTGGCTTTCAGATCATTTATCACAAATGACAACATACGAGGGACAAGAAATACTGTTAAGGCGCTTAAAGGGATTGGCATAGAAATCAGCGCCAGTTGTGTCTTTGTGTATTTCATCGTATCTTACTTTCGGCTTTATCGTGATGTGCTATAAAGGCATCCCGTTAAAATCGGCGATAGTGTGCTAAATGCTTTTTTATGGGCGTGACAGTATCACAATACATTTCCTATAAGGTTTCAAGGGAAGGTGCAAAGACTCTCACTTTTGAGCAAACTTTTTAGCTAGCTATGGCGAGAGTTTTTAAGCGATTGACTGTGCGTGTTTGCGATTTTTGCTGTACTTCTCTGATTTTCATAACAGTTTCTGTAATTTCCTTTGCTTTGTGTTCTGCAACACCAAGACTTTTTGCCAGTGTTTCATGATTATTTTCTCTAAGTGCTCTTTGTTCACTTGAGGAGAGACGGCTATTGACTTTTTGTAAAAGATTCGTGAGCTCTTTTTGAAGCAGAGGAGAGACTCCTAAGGCTTTTTGCTGGAACTCTTTTGGCAGGGAAAGAAGATCTTGCAAATTTTGACTTGGCATGGGTACTTCTTGTCCACGGCGGTTGTGTTCTGCTTGATGCTCTTTTGTGATTTCTTGCTTCGCTTGTCTTACAGAATCGGCAAAATTTGCAACTGCGCAACTAAGGAGTTCAACATGCTTTTCAGCACGTACCCGTGCTCCAGTTTTAAAGCAGATGAGGTCAAAACCTGCAAGACTATGAACAGAAGAGGGCGCTCTTTCAATCAGTTCGACGAGCTGTTGACCCTTGCTTGGATTTTTAATAATCTCTATCATCTTTTTATTCAAAATACTCTGATTTCCATAAACAATTTTTGATAAACTGCAAATCTGGTCTCGACATGTGTGGACAAGAGAATCTTTCGCAACCATTTCAGCCATTTCAAGTTTTGTCAAAGGAGCTAATGTCTCTTTTGGGATGAGTGTTTTTTTAAACTCTTCGGCTTTTGGAGCTGTAAAGGTAATTTTATCACCAGGTTTTAATATTTTTAGTTGTTCTGGTGGGAGGTGGCCTATATTGCCGATAATGTAAGCACCTTTCACATTGAGTGCAAAACCCTCGAGACCAGCACCTCTATAGGTGCCCATGTAGGTTTCACCTTCCTTTGCAACCATAACAGGACGATCATTAACATTTCGCCCAGTATTTTTCATGTTGTCCATAAATTCTTTTAAAAGACGGATTTTTTTTGGATTGGAGATATCTTCAAACAAATGTTGCATAGGTTCTAGGTCACCATTTTCTGCTACTGCAACACTGGCAACCATCATGCGTTCTTTTGTCACAAGTGAAAAATCAAGTCGATGGCCCGCTCCTTTGGCAAGATTTTCAAAAAAGACTCGTTGTGTGCGTCCATTACCTTCTCTGAAAGGATGGAGTTGGTTAAGAGAATTAAACAGTTCCATTGCTTCAGAGTTAAATTCTTCGCGTGTTAAACTTTGCAAATTGTTTTTTTCAGCAAGTGTTCGATCTAATCTTTGCAAGCCTTCTCCGATCTCATCACCGATTGCAAAAGCATTTTTCCAACCCGTTCTTTTCATTTCGGGCATGGCGGCTGTGGTACCATCTTCAAATGTGAAGGGGATATGGCGGAGGTGTCCAGCCCATTCAAATGTATTTTTAAACAACTGGTGATGAATATGGCATAGGTAAGTGGTATCAAAATATTCTGGTAAGGGATCTTCACGCAGATTAACCATTGCTTTGGCTGTATCATGCGAGCATTTTTCTAGAAAGGTATTTAAGTTTTTTATTCTATATTTATTTTTGAGTGTTGTGGTTTTAGGATAGACATAATGATGGGGGGAGATAATTTGTGTATTTTTTGTTTTTACTCTTGCCTTTGGCATAACGACCTCCTTATAATTTAGCGTTGTCCATAAGCGTGTTAAATTCCTCTAATGAGGTATTTCCTCTCGCATATCCTTCTAAAATTTTGAGCGTTTTGGGATGAAGTGTTATGCCTTCCAGTGTATGGGAGCTGAACACTGCATCAACCGCTTCACGGCGCTTTTTCAATTCTTCCAGCGTGATTGACAAAAGATTCTCCGTCACTTGTATTGCCATTTATTTCTCCTTTTCTGCTTTTCAAGAGTTGCCTTAAAAAAGCCTTTTAGAGCAGGAGCATTTTCCTTTAATTCCCGCCAAAGATGTTTCTTTGTTTAAAGGGGTCATAATAAATTTCTGTGACCTTAAATTTTCCCTCAACTCGTTTACATTGAATGATGATATCAATCATTGAAATTAACAGCCCTCGAATATCGTCACGCTCTAAGTCCCCTCCACCCTCACTTTCTTTTACCAAAAGGGTCATTTGCTCAAAGGCAGCAAGTGCTGTTGAGGCATGAACTGTGGTAATTGAACCTGGATGTCCTGAATTAACATTGCGGATATAATAAAAGGCGGTACCATCTCGTAGCTCTTGTAAAAGAATGCGGTCAGGACGCATGCGTAAAGCAGATTCAAGCAGTTCTTTTGGACCAACAGAAGCTAAACCTTGACCATCTTTTGAATAGATCATAGAAACATAATTAGACTGTGGGACGATCAATTCTGGTGTATCTTCAATGGTGATAATACGTTCATCATCAGGAATTTTGGCGATTAATGCCTTTGATAGTGTTGTTTTACCAGAGCCGGTTTTTCCGGCAATCAAAATGTTTTTTTGGCATTGTACAGCTAGGTTTAAAAAGGAGACAAAATCCTTCTTCACGTAAGTGCTGATCAAGTTGTGATCAATGTGTTTGAGTTCACTCAAACGTAAGGGATAATTATTCAAGGGCGTGAAGGAAACTTGTTCACACACCGAAAAGAGCCCTTTATTTGCTAGATCTTCAAGGGAAAAGCTGCGCGATGAGGGTTTGCGAATTGTCATACTGATGGTATTTTTTTCTACCGCAGGAGGAATGACAATTTGAATACGCTCATTGCCCGGTAAGGTCGCCGATAATATTGGATTTTTGTCCGATATATTTTGCTTAGAATAAGAAGCCACAACTTTAGCAATTCCCATAAGCTCATTAAACGAAAGAGCTGGTGCTTCTATGGTTTTCCATCCTTCAATCCCTTCTGTCATAACTTGATAGGGACGATTGATGACGATTTCAAAAAGGCTCTCATCTTTTAGAAAGGCACTGATTGGTTCCAGTTTTGTTAAAACAATCGCGACCGTTTCATCGCTCAACCTGTGCAAATTTTGGTTCATTGCAAAATCACCGAAGAATTTTTATAAAAGTTTCTTGAAAGAGCTCGATTGACAATCTGTTTTTTGTTTTCGATCACTTTCAATTTATAAACACTGGAAAAATCTAAATCGCGGGCCACAAAAACATTGACCATTTCTCCTTGGTTCTTGGACAGGGTAGGGGGAATATTAGCGTAATTTTCTACAGCAATATTTGCGATATTTTGTCCCGAAGAAATTGTTTCAGAATTGTTTTTATCGTGGTCTTTTGGCAAGCGGCCTCTCACATAGTTTGTTGCATCTTTGACAATCGATACAAGAAGCGCAGATCCAATTCTCTCAAACCAATGATTATCAATATCTCCATCCATACCAGAACGTCCTAAGGCATCTGTTGCCGGTGAAGCTAAGGTGATAATGATACCATTTGGTGTTTTGGCTCTATTCCATAGAACAAAAAGGCGTTTCTGCCCTTTTTTTAATCCAGCGCGATATTCGCCAACAATTTGGGTACCCTTATCAAGAAGAACAACACGACCATTATCAGATAAGATATCTCGGGAGACAATACAGCTGGCAAATCCTTGTTGGTCACTACTGATCGCTGTTTCTAAGATACACGGAATGGAAGCACCCATCGCGATGATATAGTTTCGATTGCCAAGTTTTGCAGCACGAATACCTTCAAGCGTTGTTGGCTTGAGAAGATGATTAAAGCGTTGCGCCGTTTCATCAGGCTTGGTTTCAAGTTGATTTGTGATTATGTCTTTATTTTGTTCTGCGCTTCCTTGGCTTTTTTGTGTGTTGGCATAGGCTAAGACAGGAGCACGTTGTGCTGCTTCTAAGAGTGAGTCATCGGAATTAGTTGGTTTTTTTTGGGGCGTTGGGAGTTCAACCTTGGGCAAAAGAGGCTCGAGGGTTACAGGTTTGGGTTGTGCAGGGCGGAAAAGCTCTGTTTGCTTAATGATCCCTTCTTTTGGGAGTTCAACTGGCTGTTTTTTATCTGTAACAAGCGTTGAATACGCTAAATAAAGACAAACACCAAAAAGAATAACAAGAGCAGCGGCTTTACTTGTATTAGGACGTTGTCTTTTCCCGTGACCGTCTTTTATCGTATCGCGATCATTCAGGTTGTTTTCATTCATTTCATTATTCATAACCGTTTCCTATGTTCACTTTACGTTGTACAGATGGTGATGTCGTACCGGTTTCAGGGTTTATCCCTTCAGGCACAAATCTTTTATTGAAGATACACAGCACGTCATTTCCGCGGCGCAGAGCAAATTGCGCAGCTGTGGCATGAACAATGACCTTATTTCCTTTAATCGTTTTGGGAACGAGAGATTCTTGTCCATCCAATGAGACAAGATAAATGGCAGGGATTTCGGTATTGCCTAAAAATGTAAAGGTTGTTGTTTTTCCGTTATCATAGACAGAAGCAGGTTCAATGAGGGGGGAGCCTTGTGCTTCATAAGCCCAATTGCGTGGTCCAAAATCTTCATGGGTGTTAAAAATATCGTTGACAAAGTTTTCTTCATGTTGTGCCGCTTTTGCTGCTTCGGCTAATTTCTTACGCAAGGCTTCATCTTTTGGATAACGAAACTTTACCAGGAAATATGTATCATTACCTGCTGAAACATCACCTTCACGCACTTGTAGTTCAAACTGATAAGAGCGTTTTGTACCGTCTTGGCGGCTTGTAACGATTTGTAAATTGGTAACAGGTTGAACTTCGCGCGGTTTTAGAAACACAAAGTGGCCAGCCGGTGCAACTTGCCAAGCAACGGAATTGCCAATCCCTACATAGGTCACTTCTTCATCATCAGCAAATTCAAGTTGAACAGAAGAACGAATGGAACCAATGATTTTTGTCACATTATATGGGTCATAATTGACAAATCTGATGCGATTGTCTTTGCGTGCACTGATAGGTGCTGTTTCAGCAAATGAAGGGGCTGTATAGCAGCTTATTGCAGCTATGAAAGTTAAAAAGAGTGTTTTTGAAATCCTCATCATTTTATCACCTCTGGATCAGATCTATACTCCGAAACTTGAAAGCCAAGCGGGTTAATTAATCGGTCCTGTGTTGAAATTTGTGCATTAATGTAGGAGAAATTTAAGATCGAAACCCAATGGGAAATATTTTCTTTGCCATTAAATTCTCTGACCGTTTTATAATAGCGAACTTGAATAAGATCTTTGCTTAAGAAAGAGATTGATTTGATCGTGACTGTAACAGTCATGTTTTGGTAGATATTTTGTGGACTCTCTGGATTGTTGCCTGCATACCATTTTGCAAAACGGCTTTGTTCTTCCGGGGAAGATAAAAGAGAAATTAAGCGAAAATTGTGTTCCGCTTCTGATAATTGAAAACCTTCACGGGCACGAACATATTTGCTGGCAAAATAGCGTGTTATCGCTTCATCATAGTCGTTTGGCGTTTCTTTTAAGGCGCTCACAGTTTCAATAATGCCCGTTGAATTATCAACGCGGATCACAAAAGGCTCTACTGTTTTTAAGGGGGTTAAGGCTGCTACAGCTAAGGCTAAGGCAATTGTCATTAATCCAAAAAGCACCGTTAAAGCCATAGCAATCCTCATGCGTTGTCGCATGCCATGCATACGATCAATATCAAAGGAACGTGCTTCTTTTATATATTCATTAAATTCATCAATTTTCACGTGCGACCTCCATAGTGTTCTCAGGGAGTGTTTCACGGGTTATGGAATGCAATGGAGCTTCCTTAAGCATCATATTCGCTGTTGCTTTTTCGCTTTCTAGCGTATTGAGGATGATGGGTGTTCTAGTAGGCTTTACAATTTTCTCTTGTAGGATAAGGTTTTTATTGTCCCAATTCCATTTGTCTCTATTTAAAGCACGGGTAATTTTGCCATTACATCTTGGTGGTTTTTGGGGGCCACTCAGAGAGGCACAGCCAGTAAGAGCAATTATCAAGATCATAACAAAAGTTATTTTTTGTTTCATTTTTTTGAACTCACAAATACTTTCAAATACAACGTATGAACCCATGAGGTAGGGCATGGAGGTCTTTGTTCTGAATACATTTCACAAAATGTGCGATGAAACATTTTGATTGGTCTTGTGAAACCGGCGGTATCAAGTGTTTCACGCAATATATACAGTGTGTGCGCTGTTATGCGCACACACTGTGAAGATAAGCACTAGGGTTCTTTTAGGAGGTGTCTGTTACTAAAATCGACCACGACCATTTCCTCCGATTTTTGCAGCTTTGGCTGCGGTCCCTGCTGCACCAGAAAGTGTTGATACCGCACTTTTTGCTGCGTTTCTGCTTGTTTTAGCGCCGCTAGAAAGCATCGTAAAAATCTGCCCTCCTGAAGATATACCGGCGTTAAAGTATGGTCCTCCACTGGAGAGTGCAGAGGCAATGCCAGGAAGCGCACGGAAAAGAATAGCGCCCACTATTGAGATAACGACGACAGGTGGGAACAGAAAATAGATTGACTCATATGTTCCATCGAGAACATACAAAATAATTTTGCACATAATCGTCCCAAGCATGATCACCAGAACTTGCAAAATAGTAAAATTGACCAGTGTCGTAATCCATGCATCGGTAAATTTTCTGGTTGCATTGAACAAATAGAGGCTAATGAAAAGAGGCCCAAGACCTATAATCATTACAAGTGCAACCTGTGCAAACATTTGCACAATAAAACCCCCTATACAAAAGACAATAACGGCCATAATCATTAAAGATCCAAGAAGACCAACCATGATCTTTTCAAGGAACCAAGCCGCCGCCAAAACCTCTTGATAGCGGACACTTGTCTTTAACAGAATATAATCAAAAACATTGGCGTCAGAAGGATTGCTGTTGAGGGCATTCCCAATGGCATTTGCTAAATCTCCAAAGAAAATATTTTTAACATAGGTATTAAATGTATCCGCATTGGTTGCCATTGTCGTCACGATAACGATTTTCACAACATTGTTGAGAAGACTATTCATCGAGAGGGCAACGCGACCGGTCATAACGTTATAACCGTAAAGAAAAATAAAAATGATCGAGGCAAGATTTAAAGGGGCTGAAATAGCAGAAGACAGACCACTCACTGTTGTATTCATTACATTGTTGAGTGGTTGTAAAATATATCCAGAAATGCTCTCAAACGGGGAAAAACTAAAGTCGGACATCAGATTTCTCAAGTTTTTCTTTTAATTTTTCTTCAATTTTTTTATGATTTTGTTGTGTTTGCTCTTCACGCAGTTCTTCTTTTGTTTTCGTATCTTTTGCTTGAATCATAGAAAGGGACTGAATTTTTAAAGTATCTGCTTGCAGCTGTGCTTGAAGAAGGGTCAACTCTATTTGTAGAGCTTGCAATTGTTCAGGTTTAGTCTTTGTATCTGCTTTAAGAGTTTTAAGTTGATCGTTTATGTCCTTAATTTTGTTTGCAGTTTGTGTTGCAGATTCATAAATAGATTCAGCTGTTTGTGATTTTGCAACGTCTAATTTTTGCGTGTTTTCTAAGGCTTTTTTATAATACTCATCAGGAAGGGGTGCTATCTGCGCTTTTGCATGAGAGATGCAAAATAAAGATAACAGTGTGACTAAGCTATATTTTTTCATTGATTTTCTCTCCTTTGATGAAATATAGGCAGCCATATGTCAGGGTCTGCTCCATATTCGCTGATAATTTGGTTTACCAGTTCAATATTCTTTGTCGTACCGCTTAAAACGGCAATCTCATCATTCATTCCACGTAAGTTGAGTTCTGCAACAATGGAATTTTGTCCCTGCTTGATGAGAAAACGGCGGGATTCTCGACTTAATTCTGATTGTATCAGTTCAAATTCTCGCTCAGTCAGTTTGAAATCTTCAACATAATCTTTGTAATTTGCTTTTTGATTTGGAAAAAATATTTGGGTGGGGCATTGCTCAATAATGGTGTGTGCAATTGTTGAATTTAAAGCATCTTTTGGACTTTGTGTTGCAAAGAGCATCATGCCATTTTGTTTACGGATCGTTTTAAGGCGGTCTTGCGCAAACGCTTTGAAGGAATCATCTTCAAGCGCTTTCCAAAATTCATCAATGACAATAATAATACGTCGCCCATCAATAAGATCGAGAATCCGGTTAAACAGATACATCATCAAGGGACGCCGAATTTCTTCATTGTCTAAGAAATCGGTCATGTCATAACCAATGAATTGAGAGTCTAAATTGAGATCATCTTGATCGTTATCAAAAACCCAGCCTAAGTCATTGCCTTTGAGCCAACGTTGTAAGCGTATGGCAATTCCTTCTTTTGAGGTGTTATCAAAAAATAATTGAAGGGCACTAAGAGAGCGCTGTTCATGGGGGAGGTTTTCCAAGGCGTCAATGGCTTTGGCGATATCTTGTCGCTCTTCTTCTGTCACCGTTTGTCCTTCAGCTGTCACCAGTTTTAAGACCCAATTACGAAGAAAAACTTTGTTTTTTTCCGTGTATTCCATGCCCTTTAAGGGAGCAATGCCTGTAGGCTGTCCGTTTTTCAAAGGCTTATATTTTCCCCCGCCAGCACGGACAAAAATCTCTGCACCCTGATCTTTGTCGAAAAAGACCATTATAGGGTTATGTTTTTGGAGTTGTGCAAGAAGAAAATTAACAATCACCGTTTTTCCAGATCCTGATGGACCGCAAACGAAGGTATTGCCCAAGTCCCCATAATGAAAATTAAAATAATAAGGAGATCCCGCTTGTGTTTTTAGTAATGCCACAGCAGTTCCCCATACATTGCCTTCCAGTTTACCAATCGGAAAGGAATGGAAAGGGGATAAAGCCGCAAAATTTCTACTGGTAATAGCTCCTGATCGCGCACGATAACTGAAATTGCCAGGCAATTGCGCCCACCATGCGGCTTCCAATCCTAAATCTTCTCTTGCGATAACCGCTCCCCCATTGGTTAAGTGAGCGCGTGCTTTTGAAAGATATTCAGCTAAAGCCTTTGGGTGATCAGCAAAAACAGCTAGAGAAAGATGATGTTCGCCCAAAACAAAACGATTTGATTCTAAATCATCAAGCGCTTCATTAAGTGCTTCAATTTGTGAGCTGGCACGATCGGCCGCATTTATCATTTGATTTTGTTTGCGGCCCATAATGAAACTGGCCGCTGCTTTACTCTTAAAGACAAAGGATTGTGTTAAGATAAACTCAAACGGTGCTGTGAGTAAACCATCGGTCATCCCTGGGCGGGTTTTAGAGGGATATTCTTTCCAGCCAAACATGCCAGCAAAGCGTTCATTGCTTTCATGGCGAATTTCAATTGTTTCTTTGCCAAAAATGACACGATCTGAGTAAATCGTTGAGGCAATAGTGCCAAATGTGAGAGGAATACGTTCACGCCTTCCTCCCACCAGCTGGTGGAGAAATTCACTTTGTTCGGAAAACAAGATGCCCCCCTGTGCATAGATTGATAAAAGCCGCGCTCCATAGCTCTCCAATCCTTCTATAAGATCTTGGCTTAACTCTTCAATTTTACGAATGGATTCCTGATCGGGTTCAGATTGCGTTTTCTTCGCTTTTGCCAAGCGCTGAAAAAATGAAGCGAGCTGTTCGGTCTTATCTGATGCCGGGTTCCAAAGCAGTGAAACAAAGAGATCATTTCTATACAACTCTTGCGAAACCATTTTCTTTTTGTATTTTTCATCTAATGTTGCTGCAAAAGAGGAAAAAAACTGACTCTCTGGATAAATCGTTTCACGCCGGCGGATGATGTGAGAATATAAAGCAACACGTTCATCGGCGATATTTTTCAAAAGTGTGTTTAACTGGTTGTGTAAGGAATTTAACTGGTCGATATCTGCAGTATCAAAATTTACACCTTCAATAGTCATCACAGTCATTAAGCAGCGGGAGCTTAATGCAATAACATGTTGGTTGATGTGGCGTATGTAGGGAATATATTCTTCAGGCAAAGATTCCCGTTTCATCATTGACATCTGTTTCACCTGCTTAGTTCCTCATAAGTACGGATAAGGCGGAGAGGGGACGTTGAACCGCCTCCCCATCTATTCAGGTTTTTTTGTTTTCCTCGGGTATTAAGCCAAGCAAATAATACGCGAAATTGGTTGTGGTCATGTTTTGTCACTTCACGCAAAACAAAGTGCACCCCAATGCCAAGACCAATCATTGTAAAACCGCTGGTTAAAATAAAGAGAATGGATGTTGCCATGACATTAAGCGCCATGGCTTCCATTGTGACACCGGCAAACATGGCCGGTCTTGTGCAGGCAAGGAAAAGAGTATCTTCGTTCATCTATGTCGTGCCCACGCCCACCAATTTACCAACCAGAGCAGGTGCTCCAAAAACAATTCCAATGCCGATAATACAGTAAGCAGCTTTGCGTAAATCAATAAAGCCGTACATCCAACCAATGCCTACGGCAGCAACACATATAATCGCAATCAGCCTCGCTGTATTTCCTGTCATCATTTTAACAATACTGTCTAAAACAGTATCAACATTTCCCAGACCACTGGCACTACCCGTAGCAGTAGCACCATAAGAAGGGTCTGATACAACGAGCGCTGTTAATAGCAGCATGACGACGATAAAAATGATGTTCCTGGATATAGTGTCTGTCATTTTACCTCTCTTTAAAAGAATCTTTCTTTATCTTTGAAATCCTTTTGCCTCTAAAGGACAAAAAACCTTTCATCTTAGACTTTACTTGCCTAAGTTCCCCTCAATTTTTATGGTTTTCTTAAAAGTCTTGATAGTGGACTTTGCTGACAGTAAAACCTCTCTTTTCCAGAGAGCATATTTTACAGTTGCGTTAATTTAATTAAGCAACTAATAGTTGTACTATTTTTGTCAAAATGACAATATCTAAAATGTAAAAAAGAATATTTTACTCGCAAAATGTGGTTAATTTGCAACACATCCTGCTTAGAGATTTCTCTTCAAGAGTAGGAAGTTGTTCATAAAAATACGAAAGGGCAGCGAAACAATGAAGTTTTTGAGCGAATATGTTAAACGAATGCGATTTAAATTGATTGTCATTCTCTACATTATGGGTTCTATATTGTGGGGTATAAGCCAATATAAAGATAGAATAAATTTTAGTTTTCTCACGCCATTGAGAATGCAAGATATCCAAGATATTGTTGAGATGCATTTGGAAGAAAAAAAAACAACTGAATCTACCATTAAACAGCAATTCAAAAAAAATGAACCGATTTTCAATCTGCAAAAGAGTGTGTCACCAAATAATGCAGTTTCTTTTCATGGGAGAGCATCGGTTACTAGTGGTGTCACATTTAAATTGGTCACTCCTGTGGCACAATCTTGGCGTACGCATATCACACGTAATATTCATCTCTATGGTGTGGATACATGTGCACCACTTCAAAAAGCGAAATTAGACGATCAAGAATGGCCATGTGGCGTAGTTACAACAGCTTGGTTGGTTACCAAAACACTTGGTCAGGATTTATCGTGTAAACAGACTCTTGTGCGTAATAGTATTCATTATGCGCAATGTTTTGTTCAAGGTGTTGATTTAGCTGAAGTTGGCCTTGCAGAGGGGATGTTGGTGCTCTCACAAGAGAATAAAAATCCTGCTCCAGCACATTATCATAGTATTGAAGATGTAGCACGTCATAACAAGATGGGTCTGTGGTCAAGTGATTTCATCGAACCTTTACAGTGGCGGAAGGACTATGGATCTTACAATCCACTTGCGAATTTCTAATTTGTGTAATGGAGAGGTTCACGCAATGTTTAGAGTGAAAACCTTCCAAATAAAATTGAAAGGAGCCAGAGGAATTTTTGCGGATGTTTTTGCATAGAGGTAGATTCATTGTGCCATTATTGTTGAGTGTTCTCCAGGAGCAGCTCATGCAAGTGGTTGATATCGAGTATGTGTACTCGGTCATATCTTGCAGAGGGCTCATTTGTTTTTGAATATTCTTTATCTAAGCATCTGAAAATTATTCGTTTATCTATTTAAGCATGATGTCATGTTAAGGGTTTCTCTCTGTTTTTCATTTATTGTTGCTTGATGGTTCTCATAATTGTCGAGTTTTCTATTATGATGTATGGATTTATATTATGTGTGGGGTTTTAGAATTTCCTCATGGACCTGGATGTAACCACAAGGATATTCCGTTAAGCTGTATCTCTCAGTGCAAAACTACTTATAGTAAATTTGGTCATTCATTTTGCAGATGCCGTAGTGTACGATATTTTCAGTCTCCTTACTACGGCACATTATTAAGAGAATTTTATCAGAATTTATAGAAATTGATTTGCTCAAAACTATTTTCATTGTCAAAATTTATTGTCATAAAGGATGATAAATCATGGTTTTTTGCTTTTCTAAGATGTTATCGAACATTATTGGTAGTTTCATTGTGAACACAAGCAAGAGTATTAGTTCAGCTGCTGCAGCAATGGCGGGTACTGTGGTGCAGTTTCTGGAATAGCAGTTGGAGGAATGATGGGGGATGGTATTGGTTTATTGGTAGCGCAAGAGCTGTTGGTTTGGGCGTTATAGGAAGGGTAGATGGTGGTTTGGGTCGTAGTATAGAGATGAAAACAATATATGCTTCTCAAATTACAGATAATCCCTTCAATAAGAGAGAGCTAAAGCATACTTGAGTGAAAATTCACCTGTGACTGGAGGAGGGAAATCTTCTATAGGAACTAGCTACTAAAATGTCTTCTCTTGTTCAAGAGAAAATATTGTCAATATTGGTGTAGGTGTTGTAGAAATTGTTGCTGTTTTTTTAAACTCTAGAATAAAAATGCAACAAGTCTTATTTCATGCTTTCCCAACACCATCAGAAAATAATGTTATACCGTTCTCTGGTAGTTATCATTCCTCAATCTGATGAAGTTGCAAGAAATAATATTATTGCAAATCTAATTTCTAGAGTATTTTCTGAAACAGACAAATGATGAAATTTTTTTGATAACAATGAAGAAAGAGGCTACGGAGATATTCCTTTACGCGGGGATTTGTAATCTCTTCCTTTGATGATTTATAAATTACACTTTATTGGTTTAACAATATTGTTTAACAATGCGTTTGTTAAAAACCATGTCTACGTTTTGTAGAAACAGGTTTTTGTGAGAAAAATATTTCGTTATCGGCTTGTAGTAAATTTTGACAATTTTTAGATGACTTAATAGCGTTCTCAATTACACATTTCTTTCCCCACGTGTCCCTCAATTTCTCATTTTTTTTGAATTCTTCTACGCTATGGATTTTTTCACAACCAGCGACGGTTAATATAAGTAATGCAGCTCTGCATAATAAAATAATTTTTTTCATTTTTATCCTCTTTTAACCCTCTTCCCCCAAGAGGGTTTTGATTTTTATCCTGGATACAGAATACAGCTTTAGTTTTATGACTGCTTGCTTTTTTAATGAGTGCTATGAGTGAAATACTAAGAAGAGTTCACGACAGATGTCGTATGAATTGGTCATAGCATAGAATGAGAACGAAAGAACTAAAACTAACTATGAAAGAGAATATCATAAAGTATACCAATCATTTTATCCAATTGTCCACTGAGATCGATACTACAATAGGTATTTTTATGTGTTCTAGAAAACCTGTAATCATTATGATTCCTCGTAGCATTCTTATAAATCAATGTATTGCACAATATTGTATGAAGCCATAAAAGAAAAGCTTATTACGTTCTTTTTATTGTTAAGTGGTAAGAGATTTCGTTGTATTATACTATTTTGTAGTTGAATGACTTTCCTCTTTTTATTAGGGTTATTTTTCTCTTGATCCTTTACGTTTTACTGTTTTCAGAGTTTATAAAAAAATAGTAAACTCTATCAGTTATCAATTTGAGGAGTTGTCCTGTGAAATCTTCAAGTTTGGTTTGGTATCCGTGATTTTGAAGTGCTGATTGGATAGAATATAATTTTAGTTTATATTTTACTTATGAATGCTAAAGATTGATCCTCTTTGAAAAATAGCGCGTCATTAATCTCATACTGTTTATGCAACTTTGGTTGCAAAAAACCTGGATACTAGTTCTTTTAAGCTGTTGTGAAGCGTCTTATTAACGCATATTATGTTTCTATACTTTTTAAATCCTTATCACGCCAAATCACGGGAATGTTTTTTATTGATTAAACGAGGTGGTATATTCCTCAAACTTCTAAAAAATACGATATTTTATACGGCTTTAGATTAAAAATTTCTCGAATACCATCTCAGAATGTTCTTTTAAGCTTAAAAATCAATGTACTGTATCAGCAATGATGCATACTTCCTGTGCCGCGTGTTCTCTTCATCTCTTGGGAAGTAAAACTTTTTATTCTCGCTGTTTTTTTATGAAAATATTTATTCGTACATTTCAAAATAAGAACTTGAATAATTCAAATGATAAACTGTATCAATACAGTCGCTTTTAAAATTGAAGTTCTCATTATTATAGTTTTATCAGTTTTTGATAGGAAACATTTTAGAATTTCGCACAGTTATAATACAATAACTTATCTATTTTATTATTTCTCATGATTTATAGATGCAATACGAAGCGATGAAGGGACAAAAGACAATGTTGAGAAATCAGATGACAGAAGAATACTCTTTCGATAAGTCATTTTGAAGTAAAAGATAGCTTGATAAATGGCAAAGATATAAATAGGTGCGACATGAATGAGCTGACCCATATTGATACTGTTATAGAGGATTATGATGCTGTTTTTTGCGATGTTTGGGGTGTTGTGCATAACGGTGTACATGCATTTGAACCGGCTTTGAAAGTCTTACAAAAAATTCGACAGATGGGAAAAAATGTCATTTTTTTGACCAATTCGCCTCGTCCAAGTAAAGATGTCATTGATCAATTACAAAGTATGAATGTACATAGAGATTGTTATGATGCTATTATTACTTCAGGAGATGTGACGCGTGATCTCATTCGTGCTGCACCGCGTAGAGTTTTTTTTATTGGTCAGCAACGTGATTTAGTTTTGTTTGAAGGGTTGGATTGTGAATTAGTTGAAGAGTGGGAAGCTTCTGTGGTGGTTTGCAGTGGCTTTCTTGAAGGTTTTGATGAAAAACCTTCCGCTTATGAGGATATGTTTCACCGTATGCGAGGGCGGAATTTGCCGTTTATTTGTGCCAACCCCGATGTCATTGTCCATTATGGAAATCAGCAATTTTGGTGCGCTGGTGCCTTAGCACGTCTTTACCAACAATTAGGGGGTGAGGTGCGTATCGCTGGTAAACCTCATGCGCCTATTTATGAGTGTGCCTTTGAAAAACTTCAAAAAATTTGCGGAGCAGTAGAAAAAAGTCAAGTTCTTGCTATTGGCGATGGTCTTTTGACCGATGTTAAAGGCGCTATTCATTTTGGTCTTGATGTGCTTTATATTATGGGGGGTGTTCATCGTTATGATTATGTGCAAAACGGTATGGTCGATAAGAAAGCTTTGCACTCTTTTCTTGAACATCATGGCTATAAGCCACAAGCGGTAATGTGGGCACTCCAGTAATGTCTGATTTTTTGCGTCTTCAAGGGACTCATATGCTTCCTTTAGTTTGGCAGGGGGCGGTGTTGGCACTTGGAAATTTTGATGGCGTGCATTGTGGCCATCAGGTGGTACTCCAAAAAGCGCTCAATTTAGCACGCTTAAGAAATAAGCCAGCTCTCGTTTTAACTTTTGAGCCGCATCCAAGAAGTTTTTTTCAACGTTCAATTCCTGTTGATCGCTTAACAGAGGCTACTGAAAAAGCTGAAATTTTTAAAATCCTTGGCTTTAATGGTGTGATTGAACAGCCTTTTGATGCACATTTTTCTACTCTTTCAGCAGATGAATTTATCAATGTGATTTTAAAAAAAAACCTTAATGTTTCGGTTGTGGTAACGGGTAAAAATTTTCAATTTGGTTGTCAGAAAAGTGGAAATTCACGTCTTCTTTGTCAAAGGGGAGAAGAATGGGGATTTGAAGTTGTGCAAATTCCTTGCGTTTCGAGTGCACTAGATTCACAATCAATGATCATTTCTTCTAGTTCTATTCGTAAGCTTCTCTCACAAGGTCAGGTGGAAAAGGCAGCTCATTTGTTAGGCTATCATTATCGGGTGCGCTCAAATATTATCCAGGGCGAACAACTTGGCCGCCTTCTAGGGTTTCCTACTGCTAACCAGATGCTTCCTCCTCAAGCCAGTTTAGCGCATGGTGTTTATGCAGTACGGTTGCGTCGTGCTAACGGTGTTTTGCATGATGGGGTTGCAAGTTTTGGTTGTCGTCCAACGGTTGTGAAAGATGCAGCACCACTTCTGGAAACCTATTTGTTTGATTTTGACGGCGACCTTTATGGAGAAAGCTGCACTGTTTCCTTCTTACAGTTTTTACGAGAACAAGAAAAATTTGATGGGCTTGAGCCTTTAATTGCTCAAATGCATCATGACGAAGAAAAAGCAAAAGCCATTTTAGCGGCAGTACAGCCATTGTCACAGCTCGATCAGCTACTTACTTTTAAAACAGGACTTAAGTTGATCTGAAAGGATATGAGAGCGGCAAAAATAGCGCTTAAACTGATGATGATGACAAAAATATATTCTAAAACATCTTGGAATATAAGGAGTTTTTGTTGTTGGGAGGGAGAAACAAATGTTTGGAGATCTGGTTTCATCATTGTCTTTTTTTTTTTTTACAGTTTTTATGAAGGTAGAAAAAATTGATGGGTTTAAGCCTTTAATTGTCCAAATGCATCATGACGAAAAAAAGCGCAAACCATTTTAACGGCATTACAGCTATTGTCGCAGTTCGATCAGCTGCTCACTTTTAAAAATAGGACTTAAGTTGATCTGAAAAGGATATGAGAGCGGCAAAAATAGCGCTTAAACTGATAATGATGACAAAAATACATTCTAAAACATCGTGTAATATATGAAGTTTTCGTTGTTGGGATGGGGAAACAAATGTCTCGAGATCTGATTTCATTATTGTCTTCTCTTTTGCGTTTTTATAATCTTATGAAATCTTACGGTTTTTATTATGGTTTAAGAGTTTACAGCGTGTTTCTTTCTTGTTGGTTAAGATTAAGTGCTTAAAGACGCGCTAGACGATAAAGATGCATTGAACGTGTTCCGTGGTGACAATAGGCGAGAAGAGGCAAAGATGCTGTTTTTAAAATTGTTTTCATGGTTTCAATATCTGATTTTTTTATGGTCGGTGGCACGATAGGAATGTGATAGGCTTTTATGCCATGTTTGCACGCTTCTCCTTGAATGATGGAAAAATCAGGTTGATGGGGATCTTCTTGATCGGGGCGGTTGCAAATGATCGTTTTAAAGCCAGTTTGCGCCAATGTTTCGATGTTTTCAACGCTGATTTGGGCGCTGATAAAAATATCAGAGTCGATTTGTTGTAAATTCATCCTTGTTTATTTCCTATATGTTACATCTTCGTGCTGTTCTTTTGTTTTGTCTCCAAAAGAACAATTATGACAGTGAGATTTTATAAAAGAATAACTTAACAAAAATGCTTCCTCTCTGTCGAGAAGAATGGATATGGTTGGAAAAATTGATATGCGATACGCAAGATATTTTATGCATAAGATTTATTCCTTGTTTTGCTTTATTATGATGTCCGTTCTTTTTGCTTTTGTAGCAACATTTAATATGTTTACATGGTTTACATGATGTCGTTTGTGGGCGGGGGAATTACAAAGGAATTTTTTGATTCTGCTCAAGCAAGAGAGATTGCTCATTTCTAAAGGGTTATTCTTACTTTTTTGATTGTGCTGTATTGACTAGTTTTTTTATCAAAAGTGCTGTGCAATGGACTTGGAATTGCGGGCTTAAATTCACAGATCCATTAGAGATGATTTTGTCTTATGGAGATTGCGCAGTGTTTCCTTTTTTGCTTTTCGTGTTCTGTAATGACATGACGCTTTTCACGAAGAATAGCAGGTTATTGCGTTGCTTATTTATGTACTTGTTTTAAGGAGATATCTTATTTTTCTCCCAATTTTCTCTTCCGATACCATTTGTGAAAAGGATAATGCATGATCTATTGCGATATCACAGCCGTTATTCTTATGAAGCTATAAGTTTGCTATCGTTCATTCTATTTACCAGTTTCTATGGTTGGGTTTTGAATGGTTGATATTGATAAGAGACATATTCCATTTTTTTCGAATGGTTTTTATTTATACATTGTTTCCTCTTGTGATGTGTAAGTGAATGTTTTTTCTGTTTCTAAAATACGAGGGGATGATATATGAAAAACTTCCTGTCTTCTGTGTATTCATTCAATCTGAAAATGACGAACGCTCCTTATGAATAAGCTATGATCTCAATGAGATGGAACAAGTTTTTTTTCTTTTGGTTGATTGTATCTGCTACGCGGAAGGGGGAATTTTAAGAACTCAATGAGGGTTGATCTATGCTACGACTTTTGTTGTGAAAGGGGAGAGGTAATTGCTTTGAAACTTTAAGATGTTTCTTGTTTGCTTTGTTATTTTCTGTATAATCGTAAAAACGATAAAGCTGAAAGGCATCATGAATGATCATTGGACTTTTGAATCAAAAAGGGGGTGTAGGAAAAACCACTTTGAGTGTGAATCTTGCTGCTAGCTTTGCACGCACAGGAGCACGTGTGTTGCTTATTGATGTTGATCCACAAGGCAGTGCATTAGATTGGGCGGCTGCTCGTGAAAGTGCTCCTTTGTTTCCAGTTGTCGGTTTGCCGCGTGCAACGGTTCATAAAGAAATCACACAAATTGGTCGTAACTATGATCATATCATTATCGATGGTCCTCCACGTGTGACTGATCTTGCACGCAGTGCTCTTATGGCTTCGGACTTTGTGCTTATTCCAGTGCAACCTAGCCCATATGATATTTGGGCAGCTGATGGAATTGTAAAGCTTATTGACGAAGCACGCGTTTATAAAGAAAATCTGAAATCTTCTTTTGTTATTAATCGTAAAATAGTCAATACAGCGATAGGGCGTGATGTGGGCGAAGCCCTTGGGGTGTATCCAATGCATCTGCTTTCTGCTAACGTTGCCCAGCGCGTGATTTTTGCAGAAGCTACAACACAGGGAAAGGCCGTTTATGAAGTCGATAAACATGGCCAAGCAGCGGCAGAGATAGAAGCTGTTGCAGCGGAAATCAAGGAGTTAGCACGATGAACAAAAAAATTAAGATTGGTACGAAGCCAACCAATAAATCAATTCCTCTAACAGCTGATGCGTGGGTAGGAAACCATAAAGGGTGCAGAGATGGAGGTATGAAACGTCTCACAATTGATGTGCCGGAAAGCTTACATCGTTTAATTAAGATGAGTTGCGCAAGTCGTGGAACAAAAATAGCAGATGAGTTGCGCGAATTACTTTCACAGAAATACGGAAAAGTGTAAAAAATGATATACGATATACGATATATGGTTTCATTGACTGAATTTCATCTTCTTTAAGAAGTTATCGTAAATGTAAAACCTAGTAAGGCCGTATTGTGATTGTGCATTATAGTCGGTTGCTTTGTTCCTTTGCATTTTTTCAAAAAGGTGGATTGAGTAAAATCTAATAGGGGTTAGTTTGGGTATTAGATGGAAGCTTTCATATAAACCACATGATCGTTAGAGGATAAATTGAAGGGCATATGAATAAAGTGGCTACTCTTTTATGTTATAGATATTTTCGCGAAATAAACAGGAAGGCGATTGTGATATTCAAACAGATCAGGAGGAGTATATCTGATTTGATCCGTCTAAAGTCCATCCGTGGAATTTTACTATCATATTTTCTGTCAGCTCCAAGTGTGCAAGACCAACTCTTTCAGAAAACACTGCGATAATTGCAGAATGAATTTGTTTAATGATGTATTTTCTTGAAAAGGATATTGATTGTTTTTGGTAGAACGCTATGCGATGATAAAAGCACCTATTTTTTGTCATTCTGACTATTTAAATTCCATTGCATGATATAAATTGCCGGATTTTACAGTATTTAATACCATACAATTGACTATGACGAAATTTTTTTTTTCATTCTTCATCTACAAGTGTGATTAGTTTAAAAGTAAAATCGTTTGTTATTTAGATAGAATCGTACGATTTCTTCATAGAATTGTGTTGCTCATGTTTCTAAATGTGAATTTATTTCTTATTTATTTTATTATAAAAACGATAAGCTTATACTTAAAAAGTAACGCTGATTATTTTTTCAGCTCTACGGTTTTTTATTAAAATATGTTAAATTTTAGAGCGGAGCTGAAAATAAGTTGTTATTTCACTGATATTGGTGCTTTGTAGAATTTACTCTTCTTCAAAGACACAAAAGAAATCACTTTATCATTTTTTTGATATAGTTTCCTGTCTTTATGCTGTTTTAGAGACATCATATTATTTCATGGAATTGTAATGTTTTTTTGGTGCATCGTCCAATTTCTTTGTTCTATTGAAATGTGTAAGATTTTTTTGAGTATTTCTATCGGCATTGTTGTAAGCGCATGGGAAAGTATATCAAAACTCTCTTTGCTTTTCCGGTGATGTAAGAATGATGAGAGTGCAATCAGTAAATTGAAGAAATGTTGTTTTTGTTTTCTGGCAAGTTGCAATGATTACAGGCGTTACAAGTGCTTATAATGAAGATATTTGTGTTGTTTTATATCTTATTGTAAAATGGCTTTTGACAGAAAAGAAGCGATTAAAAAGCTTCTTGAACAGTGCAAAGGTGTCACAATTGCTGTTGAATTGTAAGAGCTTTTGATACAATGAGCAGCTGTACAGACGATGTTATAAACGCAAGTCACTCTCTTGATTCAATATGTTTACTTTGAAGCCGCAGAGCTTCGTTAAAGGGACGTATTTCAAGCGTCATACAGAGATTATGTGAAAAAATTCCAGAGTTAAAAGTATAAAATAAGAGAAGGATAGAATCGTGATTAAAGCCATTATCACAATATTCCTTTTTTGTGTACTAGACTTATCGTTACTGATTACGAAAAAACCTATAGTGCAGAAGAGTTTAAAAAAGATTGAAAATTATTCGATGAATGGGAAAAATGTGAAAAAGCAGAGTCATGCTATTTGTACAGTTATCACTTCAATTGAAAAATTGTCAGAACTTATTAACAACCGCTCGTGAACTTTTATTAGAAGAGATTGAATAAGGCATGAAAGAATAGGATTCAAACTTTTCTGAAATTGAAAAATAGCAAGAGAGCAGTGGTGTTATAAACAAAGATAAGTGCGACAATATTGTTTTTCTTTTTCAAGTGAGAGGTCATTTTGACTTGAACATGATATGGACTTCAATAAATTGGAAACTTCCTTTTTATTGTGGAGGTTTTCTCTTTTTTAGATGTAAGGAGTAGCTCTTATGAAAAAAAACAGATTTGCGCCTAAAAAAATATAAACAAGCTGCACGACTTCATATATCTCATTGAAAATCAACTGAGTTCAGGATTTTTTTTCTACTTTTAAAGAGAAAGAAAAAAATTATTCAAAACGGAATAATCATGATTCAAGGAAAAATAAGACATTAAGCTATATTGTTCAAAATGCATACAAAAAACAAAAATCAACACAAAAAGAGTTGGGAAACCTTTGGAATTGATACATGATTAACGGCTATCTTAAAATCCTCCATTGAGCTTACGGGAATCTACGGCATTTATTTGCGCAGGTTACAAAGAAACTAAGAGAGTATATCTACTGCATTTCTATTACGAGAGCTAAGACAACGACAAATGCATTGATGGTGATAATCAATGTTGAATAAAGCATAGCGGTTTTTATTATATCAGCCATAAGAACCTCTTTTTGTGCTTTGTGGTATCCATTTTTAATAACATATTATTACAGTTTGTAATATATGCTGATATAACATACTCGGCAAGCTTAAAATCTTTCTTTTAATTTTATAAGAAATAGAGAGATTTTCGAATTATGAAGCATGAAAAAAGGAAAAGTTTATTAGTCTTTCTTTGTTCTTTTTGAATGTGCCAGTCTTGCGTGGCAAAAAACTCTTTTCATTAAGCTTTCTGATTCATGTGACACCATAATCGAAGCAGCTAAAGCTGCTTTTTATGAAAGAGTGTGTAGCGAACATCTATTGTGGAGAGGAAAACACCCCAGATCACTCTCTAAGTTTTGCAAGTTATGCTTAATTAAGGAAGGATTTGAGGACGCTAAAATAGCTAGGATGTTTGTTTCAGAAGCAGCCAGTATTTTAAAAAGCAGAATAGTGTTTTGAGTTTCATAAGGTGTTCTTCCTCGAAGATAATATCCGATAAGATCACAAATACTCTTGCAAGAGAAAAGTAACAGGAGAGTTCGATCCTCAATATTAGAAATTAAGATGAGTTTCTCAGCAGAAGCTTTGTTTTTGCTGAGGGGATTATTGTTCCTATGATTTTGTCTGTATAGGAAGTAAAAAAAGTGCTCTCAAGAGTAAATTGTGCGTTATTTGGGGATATGTAAGAGAACTGTTTTGCAAACGACAGCATGAAAACGTTCCTATGAGATAGATTTGAGAATTTATGAATTGAAGAATTATCAGGAACTCTTGAAAGGATTAAAAAAATCCTATAGTATGATCCCTGCAAAGAAAAGCGAATGATAATTGAAAAAAGAAAATCTTGAGCTATTTAGCTGCTTTGGAGTGTCTTTTTTGAGGTTATCGTGTGGTTTATTCAGAGAGTGTTCTTCGTGTGTTCTGTGATCTGCAGGACAGAACATGTGAGAAGAGTGGGGCTTTCTGGAGTGTGCAAGCTGGTCTTGTATCATACCGAATAGTGTGCAGAGGGTGTGCCTAAGTGGTGTGCAGAGACAGATGCATAAGAAGCCAAAAGCTATGGAGGGTAAAATGCTGAATTTAAAGAATCTCAACCTTTTTATGCAACAAATTTTTGTTAAGCAGATCAGTCAACATATTATCGTTTTTTGTCCAAGATTGATAATTCATGATATCCGCAGCGTATTAGTTTGAGAATTTGTAGCGTTTTTAGAATTGGTATTACACCAATGGCGGTTTTGAAGCGAATATGAAATAAAAAAATATATTTCATATATAATAATTTGAATAGATATACGCTTTTAAGGACCGTTTTGCTGTTGATCCAATATTCGCACAATGAACTCACTCGAGTGTTTCAAAGCATTAACGCGAGTGTATCAGCATTTAAAGAAAGGCTGTTTAATCTTCCTCATTTGAGATCGAGACTGAACAACAATACTGTTGAAGGGGAAATAAAATGTCTATAGTGCAATATGGTGATGATAGTTTTGCATCAAAAGCAAAAGTCTTTAATAACGATCTTATTGATCGTGATTGGGCAATGACAAAATTTATAGCTGCTGTTAAAAGCTTGGCACAAGTGATCGATTATGAAAGCAACATGCTAGAAAGCAGTGGTGTTCCAGATTATGAAGAAATAAATTTATGTAAAACACGTGGTTTAAGTGATCTTAATAAATCTATGGCCGATATAAAACGCTACATGAATGAAGATATTGAAAACGAGGTCGAAAGTTTATTATCAGATTTACAGGAAAAATTACGTCGTAATAGTGAATTGCTTCAAATCCATTTGGGTGCAGTGAATGATCTTTCGTGTGCTATGCAAACAGCTGCTTGCACAAAAGCAATGGACGAAACAAGTGATCCAATTTTGCTCAATATTGGGCGTTCTAAGTGATTTATAAAATAAACACCTAGGGTTGCGGATTTGTTTTGCAGTCTTGGGTGCTCTTAGTCTTTGAGTATTTTTATCTCTTGTATGGTAATTTGTGCACTTTTGATTTTTACATTGTAAAAAGATCTGCTTCTTGAGAGAGTTTGCTTGTGGAAGGATGGTGTTGTGAGTCCTGTTTGGGTTATGGGATTGCTCTTTATGGTTTATTGAAAGGAATTTTCTTTGAAAGGAAGAGGAGGTTGCTAGGAAGAAAAAGAGGCTGCTACTTTGTTTCCCAGGAGGGAGATGGCTTTTTGTATCATATGGGGTGCACGTTTTTTTTTATAGGATGTTTTATACAGAATGTTGTTTTTTATGAGAGATATTACTGTATATTTGTGCATGATAGAGCAAATTTACAAGTAAACGATAGGGAAAATCGGTAGTGTATGGTATCCGTATCATTAATGATAGATATTTTTCGTTATTTTTAGAATCATACCCTTAAAAGTTTTGACGGTATTGAGTTATCTTTTGAAAGTAATTTTTATCTCGTGAAGAGATGTGTTTGGGATAGTCCCATGCAAGAGTCCTTGAGGAGATTTTTGTACTGTAAGGGTGCTACTTGCTTTCCTGACTACCCCACTAAGGTTTGCAAGTTGTGCTTAAGTAGGAAAGGACATCAGGGGGCTAAAATTAAGTAGAGTGTTAGTTTAGAAGAAGCAACCATGTAAGGAAAGCATAACGGTTACTGGTCTTTAATAAGAGAGCCTGTGCTAATTACAAACAGCATGTCACTACTTTGCTCGTTCACGTATTTATTTTAGAAAAACATCTTTCCTTTCTGCTAATCACATTTTATGAGGCTGATTGTTAGTGGTATAATGGATAATTCATTGAACGCTACCGTTTTGACATTTATGAGGATATAAGCTCGGCATTCTTTTTTCCAGCTCAAAATATTGTGATTATTTTTGCATTGCGACGGTTCGTAAAGGCATATTTATTTCCTATCTCAAAGGGTCTTTTTATTCACTCGTTATTTTCTCTTGTGACATGCAAGAAAATGATTTTTTGATGATTTTGAATCAAAAGGAGAAGAATGACAAAAACTTCCTATTTTTAAGAGGCTTATTTGGTATGCAAAATGATGAATTATCTTTATATGTTCATTGAAAAGTTCTCTTTTTAAAGGGAGCCATGCATGAGATGTTAATAAACAAGTTGTGCTTATGGTTTAAACAGCCATTCTTTAACATCAATAGAGTTTTATGAAAGCACCTGATACAAAATCATCATTTTGAATACATCAATATAATATTACTGTTTTTTTAAATTTTATAATATATTGATTTATAATGGATAATTTATAATTATGCACCTTGAACCAAAGAATTTACTACCATAAGATTTTCTCATTTCAAATCTCTTTATGTTAAAACAGTTAAAACTATCCCCTTGAATGTCACAAGTGGGGTGAGCGTGTAGATAAAAAAATCTTCAAGAAACGAGAAAAAATACTTTTCATGGGCTATCTCGAGGAAAGGGTTGCTGCAACATTGGAGAGAAATTCTCTTTGGTTACTCAATTTTTAGAAATACGTCTCGGTTTTTTTAAGATAGGTATTGATTATATTCCTTGCACTAGTGGGTTATTTTTTAGCATTTTTGTATCAAAATTTTTGTTGAGAAAAGGAGATCGGATAAACAAAAGGCAGCATGGTGTGCTGCCTTTTAACAAAATTATATATTGGTTTTTTTAAAAATGATAACGTATTCCGCCAGAAAAATTGGTTCCAGATATACCGGCTTTTTGGAGCTTATGTCGATAGCTAATATCACCATAGAGCACAATTTTTTGAGCGATGTGTACATTAACACCAACACCTCCTTCAATTGAGGAGCCGGTAGGATCAAGATAAAAGCTCTCACCAATTTGTATTGCCCCACCGTCTCCAAAAGTTCTAAGAACATTCAACTTTCCATAAAAGGACACAGCATTATCATTATCCTCCTCAGTGGTAGTGAGATCTCTTGTTAAACGTCCACCAATACGTACCAACCATTGATGTGGATTATCCATATCAATTTTCAAACCATCAGCATCTGAGAATACATCTAACATGAGGTTTTGATAAATAAATTGTGCTTGTGGCTCAAACATGAGCCCTTGAAGACCGGTTGTTAATTTCTGACCAATGGTAGCAGAAAGAGTTAATGTTTTAGTGCCATCTAATTTTGTAACAGTTCCAATAAGAGCCGTGGTCACATTCCCTTTTAGAACTCCGTAGGAAAGGAGCGCGTTCATGTATAGACCCATGTTATGTTGGATGCTGCTATAAGCGGTGAGCGACCATTTATCAAGTTTTGTCTTTTCAGAATCTTGCATATCCTTTGGCGTAAAAGAAAGTTTTCCGCATGTTCCTAAAAGACCAAAATGCGTGTTGATATTTTTACCTTCTAGAGCGTTCATGATAATCCCTAGTTGTACAGCATCATAGTTCATATCAGCTCCGTAGCCATAGTGCAGTGGATCACGATTGGAGGATAAGACGACTTTTTCATTATAGTAGGATAAGAAGATGCCATTCTTGTTATGATTTTCCGCTCCAAACATTGTTGTACGCATATTGTCTAACAGCATGTTTTGATTATTCACTTCAGAAAATCCAGCAGAAAATACTGCATTGGGCATAACCAAATAGTTTGCTACCTGAGGCAAAAGTGCTCTGACCTTCTTATCGCTATCCACATAGGCATTCTGCAACCGAAAATCCCAGAAATTTTGATCATTATTACCAAAGAGATTCTGTCTTGCATCGGATGTACCAGGTGCATAGGCCGTGAGCACATATTTATAAGGTGCCCCTCCCATTGTGAGATAGTCCTTCACTAACTTGAAGGAATTCTCATCAGCTTTTCCAGAAACTTGAATAAGCGAAATTCCGTGCGTTGCTGAAGGGGTAGAAGCTATCTGTTCTCTCCAAACAGAAGCGCTATTGGTTATTTTTTTACTACTTTCCAAGATGTTAACGTGAACGACTGTACTGCCTGATACATCACCATTAATTATAACCCTATCAGCTTTCTGTTCAAGCACTGGAGAACTGTTGCTCCACTCAGAGTTCAAATGGATCTCAGCGGTACCTGTGGCCTTATAAACTATTGGATTATTAGGAGTTTGGTATGCTTCCTGCAATTTAGATCCCACATACAAGGTTTGATAATATCCATCCGTTGACTTGCCAAACACAATGCTACTTTCCGTGAGGTTCAGTCCCGAAAGGTTAGAGTGTAATTTTTCATCAATATCATGTTTATGAGATGGATCTTTATCATTCCTCTCCGTTTTTCTAGGAGCTTTTAACAGCCATGTTGAGTTGTTGTTTAAATCAAGGAATGTTTTATTATCTTCTAGTGTCTTTACACTACCTTCTAAAATAGAATGATCTGCATTTAATGTAAGAGTATGCGCTGGAGCTTCAACATTTTTTTCATTTTTTGATAACATATCAGCACGGATCTCTGAATCTTTAAGGGTAACCTCGCTACTCGCGTATGTTCCATAAACACCGATACCAATACCGTTTTCAACGAGAATTTTTGTATTGGTGAGCATTACTTTATTACGCATGTCTTTTTCATGGTGAACATTCTCTTCTCTTCCAGCATTTTGTGCTTGTTGATTGCCAGAGAGATTGTGCATGCCTCGTAAAACGATACCATGTGTTCTGTCCTTGCCCGTAATATTTACGGTCGAATCCTTAAGGGTAATTGTACCGTTTGTGTTTAGCAAACCAACAGATGTTGCTGTTGTACTGATATTTGTTGCATCAATAATTCCACCCGTTAGTGCACTCAACCCAATAAAATTTGAATTAACTGTTCCGCCTATAATTTTTACTTTCGAAGTTGCTTCTTGTGCATGTACGGCAACATAACTATCGTGAATGTTAGCATTCTGCTTTATCACAGTTCTGCCGCCTTCAACCTCAATTTTCGTAGATTGTCCCTCGTCAACTTGTACTGAGTTTGCGGGTTGTATAGGTACTGGTGAATGAGAAGGGGATTCGCTGGTGGGATTTGTCGGAGAGGATTCTAAAGTTGGACGTTTTCTCGATTTACCGGTAGATTCTGTATTTGTTCTAGCAAGTTGAAGCTCCGATTCAGAGTTGGAAACTATACGAGTTTTATTTTTTTTCATTTTGAGCTTTTTAGGTTGAGCGGCCTTGAGTCTTCTGGATTTTGCAGGTTGTACAGGTATTGAGAGGGAAGTTTTAGGAGGAGACTGTTCAACCCCAGAGCGTTTTTTCTTCTTAGATTCAGGTATTTGAGATGCAGGTTCTCCAAGCTTCTCAGCTTTTAAATTATCATCCGTATTTTTTTTCGGTGAATAACTTACAGAAACAGCTTGTAAATCAATGCTCGTAAGGGCATAAGATAACCTTGGATAAGAGCAAAAGAGAACTCCAGAAATAGTGTAGAGTAAGAGGCTTTTTTTCATATGGGTATGTTCCTATACGCATTTCCCCTCTCATAAAGATAAAATTTTTAATTCATTACGTTATTTTTATAAAAACATAATGAAACATATAAGACGCTGTTTACATTTCAAGATATCAAGAAAAGTATTTTTATAAACGGTAACCCATTATCGCTGGTAAAGCTTATTTCCAAGACAGCATTTTTTAAAGTTTATATCGGTAAGATCACCATGAAACGCGATATTTTGCGATACATGCACATGAAGATTAAGGTTGTCTTTACTCGAAGATCTTTTGAAGTGGAAATCCTATAGAAACAAATTTAAAACTCTCACCAATTTGTATGAAACTATGATTAAAGTTTTGATAATATGCAGTTTAGCATAGAAGTAAATGGTATGGTTTTTCGTTTTATGTTAAACGCTAGCCAATTCCTCGTAAACCTTGAGAAAGATTGCTCATGTTAACTTTAAAGCCAGCGACATCTCGTAGAGTTTTAAATTGAAATGCTGATGATACAAGTTGTCCCTTTTGTTTAAAGGGTTAGTTCCGCAATAGGGTTTGCCAATTGCTAACCAATGGTGATTAAGGCTGCCAATATTTTTGTCTCATTGATTTTTGGGGATATTTTTGATGGGAGTTGTGATGGTGTTTTTCTTGAAAATTACGTTAGAGAGGAATAATTTGCGTACACGCCACTGTCATGCTGGTATTGCCAGATGTGCTGTGTGACAATTTCTTTAAGTGTACTCTTTTGAGAACTTTTTCTGTCTTTTGGGATAAAAACTCATTGTGCGTCTGTAGCAAAAGATCACAATCTTTAAGATTTTTCTCTTTTTATGTTCCTCATCGACGTCTGCTTGTAATGGAGTTGTGAATATTGGCATCAATGTATCTTGTAGTCAATGAAGACTGGAAGATAATATGATCCTATTTCCGTAAGTAGGAAATAAAAAAAAATCTCTTTCTTTTTTATGATCTTTGGGTTCAAACATTGTTATTTGCATATTGTTTAATACTCTATTTTGATTGTTTGCATTAGCAAATCCAATGGTTGAACAGCGCGTTTAGTATTATCAAGTAGGCTTATCACTTGTGGTGTAAGAGCTTGACGTTTATCTTATCATCAAGAGTGGTAGTGATAAAATCGAAATTTTTTTATCGTCTGTAAGTTTAGACGATTTCTTCTTATCAGACGGTAGTTTGGTCAGCATGATGTTTTATAATGTAAAATAAAGAATTGAAAATATTTTACATTATAAAAGAGAGTGGGTAGTTGTGGTAAGCTAATTCGATTTTTATAAAACAAAGAGGCAATTTTCTTAAGAAGCCTGCATCCATGGGTTTATCCTCATTAAACACGATCGAGCTATTATTAAGGTTTAATACTGAAACGACAGATTGTGCTCGTTGTTTAATATCAAGGAGTTTGTAATCAAATATACTAGAATCATCCTCTACTTCGAATAGACTAATCTTTAGGTACCACTTACTGTTATTATTCAGATTAAAAACCGTTGTATTTTGGGGTAATGTTTTTACTTTTCCTTCCATAATCGAATTATCGGCGGTTAATATAAAAGTAGCAGGTTCAGTATTGCCTGGTGCGGTTTTATTTTTTAATAACATATCAGAATGAATTTCTGAGTCTTTAAGTTGGACTTCATTACTAATAGCTTTTGAATAGTACGGTCCCACAATACCAACACCGTCTTTCACAAGAAGTTTTGTATTGCTAAGAATTGCCTTATTTACAACCTCTTCACCCTCTTTTATTCTGGAGCTTAGAATGTAATCAAAAATGATACCATAGGCTCCACCATGTTCTGTAACATGTATGATTGAATCTTGAACATTAATTATACCGTTTGTAAGTGACAAACCACGCTCTTTCGTCTTTCCTACAATTCCTTTTGCATTAAGGTATCCGCCTGCTACTCCAGCAAGCAAAGTGCCGTCTGAGTGCATTATTGAATTTGTAATAGTAATATGGCCTGTATTAGCGATCACTGCATTATATTTACCGCGGACAAAAACATTATTAAGGGTTATTTTTTCTCCATTAGCAGTACGAACCGTAGGAATCTCAGGGATTTCATGATGTAGTGCATTTGCATAAGTTGAACAGAAATGAGAAAAAATCAAAGTTCCAGCAATTGTACATAACAAAAAGTTTTTCTTATAAATGGATTTTTTACACATAAATATGCCTTTAGTATTGGTATGCCTTTGATGCTTACTTCATTCCCCTAATGGCGCAAGTACCGGGGCGGTTTTATATCATTATGTTTTTTGTGTAAAGAACAAAACAAAACATTGCATAGTACTTCTCTATCGTTTGAAAAGTTGCATCAGAAAAGCTCCTAAAAGGATCATGCAAACCAGTGCACATGGATTGCAGAAAAATGCGCTTGTTAAGTTTTTGTTTAGTCAACGCTATGGAACAGGATATTTTGAAAGATTATTTCTTGAGCAAATCTTGTTGTTATGAAAATTTCTAGAGAGTTTGAGGAGAAGATAGTTATGCATTTTAAAAAAGCTTTCAGTAGCTTTTCTTGTACAGAGAAGAATAAATAATTCATGATGTTTTATAATGTAAAATAAAGAATTGAAAATATTTTACATTATAAAAGAGAGTGGGTAGTTGTGGTAAGCTAATTCGATTTTTATAAAACAAAGAGGCAATTTTCTTAAGAATTCTGCATCCATGGGTTTATCCTCCCTCCACGAAGCACAGAACGCCATTGTGTTGCATATTTACGCGCTTGTTTTAAAGCCTCATCTCTTCATGCTTGCAAGCCACTTTTACGTCGACGTCCTTGAAGGGTATAGTGTAAAAGCCATTGAGTACCACCCTCTTTGCACTTATGAAGATGCAAGTTTGCACCCTCATTTTCTTTACTAGCTCCCAATGTTGCTACAGTCTTTGCATTGAGACGGTTTATAAAGGGCATTTTACTCCTTTCTTGAGAAGTTTTTACTCACAAGCCAACCTCGCTTATGACGTGCAAAGGAATGATTTTGATTAATTGACTATGAGAGGATTTGAAATGAGAGAATTATACGATATTATGGACGTCCATTTAGCATGCAAAATGATGAATTATTCTTGTAAACCAATACGGTGCATTAATTTGAAGATGAATTACTTTGTTACATTTGGTTTGAGAGAAATGAACTTTTTCAAAACCATTTGTTTCAAGAAAAAGTCTACAGCAGTGTAAATCAATAACTCTTTATAAATGACGTAGTGTGGGTATAAACAAAAAAACAGTCATTTAACGGGATTTTTTTTATGACAGAGTGTCAAAAGTTAAAAGGCAGCATAATATGCTGCCTTTTTATGAAAGTGAACGGAATAAAACAACGTTTGTTTTTATAATCTTATGTTAAACTTTCATGATTTTACATTAAAATTGATAGCGTATTCCACCAGAGAAGTTTATTCCAGATACACCTGCTTTTTGGAGTTTGTGTTGATAATTAATATCGGCCTGAAGGGCAAAATTTTGAGAGAGTTGTGCATTCATACCAAGCCCTCCTTCAATAGAAGCTCCTATAGTATCAAGATGGAAAGTATCCCCAATCTGTACAGTGTTCTTGTCACTAAAAGTTTTCATAAAGTTCAGCTTACCGTAGAAAGCAGTGGCATAGCCTTTTTCATCAAGAAGTGTCGTTTTTGTTAAACGCCCACCAACACGCAGCAACCATTGTTGAGGATTGCCTATATTCACGTTAAAGCCATCAATATCTGAGATGGTGCCAAACATGAGACGTTGATAAACAAGTTGTGCTTGTGGTTCAAAGACCAATCCTTTCGTATCGGTTGCTAATTTATGTCCGATGGTAGCTGATGCACTTACAGTATGAGAACTATCCAATGTTGCAGTGTTCCCAATGAGGGCTGTGGTGATATTTCCGTTGAGAGCTCCGTAAGAGAAGAGCGCATGAACATACATGCCATCGTTATGCTGGACGTTTCCATATGCAGCAAGTGACCATTTGTCCAGTGTACTCTTGTCAGCACCTGCCATCCCCTTTGGGGTGAAAGCAAGTTTTCCGTATATTCCCAAAAGACCAAAATGTGTGGTGCTATTTTGGCCTTCTAATGCTGTTAATGTAACGCCTGCTGACACTGCAGTATACTGAATATCAGCACCATAGCCATAGTGTAGTGGACTGCGGTTAGAAGATAATGTGATTTTGTTGCCATAGGAGGATAAGAAAATCCCACTCCTTTTATGAACCTCTTTATTATCCTGTCCTTCAAAAAGTGTTGCCCGCATATTCTCTAACAGTATATTCTGATTGTTTAAATCAGCCAATCCAGTGGAGAATAAAGCGTTAGGCATGACCAAATAACTGGCTACTTGTGGTACAAGAGCTCGGATCTTCCCTTCAGCATCAAGAGAAGCAGTTT
>NZ_KL407334.1:1664385-1666686 GCF_000706625.1 Bartonella koehlerae C-29 | reverse complement strand
GTTGGTCCATAGGCATTGAGTGTATATTTATAAGGCAACCCCTTTATTGTGGTATAGCCATTTGCAAGTTTGAAGGAATTTTCATCTGCTTTTCCAGAGACTTGAACGAGTGAGAGCCCACGTGTATTTACGGGACCAGTATTTTTTTCTTTTGTTTTTTTACCTTTTAAAAGATTCCTAAAATGGACTGTTGTGGTGCCTGATACATCACCATGAATAAGAAGTCGATCAGTTGTTTGTTGTTCTTTTGGTAGACCATCAATGTATTCAGTATTGAAATAAATCTTTGCATCACCTGTTGCATGGTAGACTGTTTCGTACGTTGTGTTGTTGTTTGTGAGGTGAGGTGATTTACTGCCTATATGTAATGTTTGATATTGATCTTCTCTTGGTGTCCTAAAAACAATAGTACTATTGTTGAGATTAAGCTTAAAAACTTCAGAATGTAAGTTTTTGATTGGATCAAGTTTTTGGATTTTATAGTTTTGCGTATTCACTTTTAGATACCACTTTGTGCCATTGATCAAACTAAAGATTGTTTGAGTAGGGTTTCTTTCGGAATTCCTTGCTCCTCCTTCTAAGATAGAGTGGTCGGCAATCACGTTAGCTTCGCCATTCTCACCTTCATTAGGTCTTCCTACTAATAGAATATTGGCACGTACTTCCGAATCTTTGAGCGTAATCTTTGATTCTCTGCCCCGTACGGCTAGTCCATTGCTATCCGTATGTAATTGAACACCCAGCAGATCAATCTGTCCGCCACATGTTACAAAGATGGCAGCTCGCGGTCCAGTTTTGATAAGCTTTCCTCCTCTCATGGTAATTTTCGATTGCTTATCTTGTGCTTGGAGCGCGATATCTCTGGTTTTGATAACAACATCATTGAGATCAATTTGTCCACCAGATCCAGCTAAAACTGCAGGATTCATACCTGTTGTAATAATCGATCCTCTTGTCATAACAATTTTTGACTGTTCGGCTTGTGCTTGTAGACCAACATTGTGCACTTTCATGGGAACATTAGTGAGATCGATTTGTCCGCCAGACCCAGCTAAAACTGCAGGATTCAAACCAGTTGTGGTAATCGATCCTCTTATCATGGTGATTTTTGATTGTGCATATTGTGCTTGTAGACCTTGTGTTGTTAATGGAGCCTCTTTCCTCTCTAATTCTAATTTTTGCGTTTGTGTTTCATTATCATCAATGTGCATACCAATATCGGTAAGATCATCAATATGTACAACAACATTGGTAAGGTTAATCTCTCCACCAAATCCGGCTAAGACGGCCGGTTGTAAACCAGCTGTAGTCAGTTTTCCTCCTTGCATGGTAATTTTTGAGTGTAGACCGTTTGCAGAAAGTCCATGGTCATTTGATAAAACTTCAACATCATTTTTTAGAGTTATTACGCTCTCTTTTTCAACATTTATTCCCGTATGGTTTCCTTGAATTAAGCCGCCTGATATTGTTATTTGAGAACTATCACTTGCATGTATGCTGGTTCTTGCGTGTCTAATTGTTACTTGATCCAGAGTGACTTTGCTTGTTTTGATGACTCTTATTCCTATGCTCTCTTTCGTGCTATTTACGAGATCCGTGATGTTAATTTTTACATTTTCTAGCTTGTTTTTATCACTATTGCTCTCTTCTAAAGTAATGCCTAAATAGTTGGATTTAATGGAACCACCGGTCATACTCAATGTTCCACCACTCTTTAAGCTTGCTCCAGTTCCATCTCCTATTCCTGTTTCATCTATTGTCTTTATACTTTGTTCCTGATTGCTTGCGTCAATCTCTACATTATTTAAGATGATGTCACCATTTGATACGGCTGCTATACCGATTGGTGTTTGTATATGCATTTTTTTCACCTGAATGGAGCCGTCGTTCATTTTAATTGTACCGCTTTCTTTTGCCAACAAGCCGATTGAAACGTTTTTTATCGTTGTGTCTCCCTCTAGTTCAATCATGCTTCCAAATTTTCTGGCTTCTACACCGCTTATGTCTGTTATGATTGATTCTTCTTGGGTTGAGGGGCCGGTTATCTTGAGAGCTGTGCCATGAATTTTACCACCGTCTAGAGCATAAACATTTTCATAGCTTTCTTGAGTTGGAGCGGTTTTGTCTTCGCCTTGACCAGCAAAAAGGGATCTAGCGTATGCATTGGAATAGATATTGAATAATATTATGGCAGCTATGGTTGTATATGATAAAAGAATTTTTTTAGACATCTCATATCATCTTTACTTATAAGTTACGTATAAGTTTACATGTTATACTTTTTTAGAAAAAAAGTATAAA
>NZ_KL407334.1:1601315-1662365 GCF_000706625.1 Bartonella koehlerae C-29 | reverse complement strand
TTGGTTGTCTGGATCATTATTTAAATAAGTTGCAAACTGTAAGCCAGAAACTCCTGTTGTTGCAGAAATATTTGTTAGATCAATATGTCAACCATTTATTATGGCTAGTGCGACTTTTTTTGCTTTTATTTCATCTTTTATCACATTTTTTGATGTTTTGGATTTAGTATCTAGGCTATCGGAATTTTTAGCAATAGTGCTATTGCCTATTTTAATTGTAGCATCTTCAAATGCAGAGAGAGCCACATCAACATTTTGAATGGTTGTTGTACCCGTTAACTTAATTTCGCTACCAGAGTTCTCTGTCCACACACCAGTGCGTTTTTTGTCGTGGTCCGAATTGATTGGTTTTCCACCGATAACAATTAGATCTTCGCTGATGATTTTGCCACCACCAACTGTTCTAAGACCGTTTAAAGTATTGTTAATCGTTGTATTACCATGCAATTCAATTCTGCTATCAGAACCAAGTGCGATTGTACCAGTTCCCTTATCATTTGTTGTTAGAGTAATATTCGTGGCATCGATCAGTCCATTGTTTGCCGCAAGTAGTGCAGCATTTTTATTCTTTACTATTGCTGTTCCTCCTATCATTGTAATTTTTGATCCTGAACCATCTGCATGGAGCCCATTACCATCAGATGATGTGATTTTAGGATTGTCTAAAGTAATGGAACTGCCTTATGTCGCATATATCCCATCGGTTTCTCCATCAAATGATCCTCCTAATATCGTGATTTGAGATTGGTCATCTGCAAATATGCTGTTTTTTGCTTGTGTAATGGTTACATTGTTCAAAGTGATGTTGCTTTTATTAGCACTTATTCCCTTGTCCATAGGGGCATTACCTGCGTTGCTCGATATTTTCACGTTCTCTAGTGTGTTTTTATCACTGTTGCTGAAAGAAGCACCAATTTTAGAGACTGTAATGGTTCCATTGCTTATTTTGAGCGTGCCGCTGTCTTTTGCTTCAAGATCAACAGTAATATCAGAACTCTCTCCTTTAATGGTTGAGCCTATTAATTCAATGACACTATTAGCACCTTCAACTTTTACAACAGGTGTTATAACGATAGGATTCGAGTTTATATCTTTATTTCCGGTTATATTTAAATCTTTACCAATGATTGTTCCATTGTCTTTTGCATGAAGAGTTTCATAGGTTTTTTTAGATACTTCTAGTTTTTCCATAGAAACTTCTAGAGATTCACCATATGCATTGAATTGGATATTAAACAGTACGATAGTTACTGTTGCCATATATAACAGAATGGATTTTATACACAAGTACTCTCCTTTTAAAGTCCCCCATATTCATTTCTTTGCACTCTTTAAAAAGAAGAATAAAAAATAGATATTGTTTTTAGTTTCAACAGTTAAGCATTTTGATAAGTTATTTTACTTTTTCTGTCAAATTTAATTACATAATATATTTATAAATTTATGTATAATATTATTTAAGTTAATATTATAATATTTTAAGCTATTGTAATAGATAATATGACGCTTATGCTTTTCATTGTTTCTGCATTATTTGTAAGAAGTCTTTTATTAAAGGTGCTTGATCTTTATGCAAAAAGGAGTCTGTTCTTTAAAACATATGGCAAAATGCTAGTTTTTTTACGCTTTTCTCTATTGGGGATATGTAGAATATCTACAATACTTCCAAGATTTTTTATAAGAGAAAGGTTTTTGATAAGTGGTTGTCTTATCGAGAGCATTTAAGATCGGTATATCTCAAGTTAAAAAACTTAACCAATGAAATGCTTCAAGGTAAAAGTCTGAAATCAACGATGCTTTGCTGTCATCAAATTATGCCCTCATTGAAGCCTTCTTGTTTTCATTATTTTGAACTTTTGACACATTATTGACAAAAAAGTTTAAGAGAACGGTCCGGTGGGATTTGTACAACACAAATACAGAGTTATTTTTTGGTGATACTTCTATGAAATATAAGATTGAATATATGGTAGTCATTATGGCTGCTCTTGCTCTGTCTGGTTGTTTTAATTTTTCTTCTGAAAAAATAAAAAGAGAGGAAGAGCTTCATAGTGCATTCATTGATTGGGCCATGAGAGAGAAGTCTCTTGCAAAAAATTATACCGCGATCATTATGGCTGATCCGCAACCGTGGCGTTTGAATTCTGGTGATGCCAATGGTCTGTCGAACAGGAAGCCTTGGCTAAAGATAAATGAGCAGGTTGCCAGTGTCATAAAGATGCATAAGGCTGCTTTCCATATTGTTAATGGTGATTTGACCGAATTTGGTCAGCAAAAGAATTATGACGATTATAAAAATGTCTATAAAAATTTTGCTTCTCCTGTTTATGAGGGATTGGGTAACCATGATTATGCGAATAATGTTGGAAATTGTACAATACCTGAAGCATTCAATTTTTATAAAGATGCGTGCGCTGTAAGTGCAGTTTCAAGAATGGTCTCAGAAATCAAAAAATATCGCAGTCAATTATCTCATTTTAATGCAGATATTGCTGAAAATTCGATTCCTATGCCAAGCGGAGATATGTATGTCATCAAAGGGAGTTTGAGTTATTCTTGGGATTATGGAGACGTTCACTATGTGCAGCTTCACAATTATCCAAGCTATAGAGTTCATTTGAAGGGACGGTCTATGGAGGTGCACATCAATGCATCTTTGGATTGGCTTAAAGAAGATTTGGCTGCTGCTGATGCGAGGGGTAAAGTTACAATTATTAATTTTCATGATGGTCGTGCGGCTTCCATTGATGGTGAATCCTTCTTTATTCGTAAAAAGAATGCTAAAGATTTATCGCTGTTTAAGTCAATTATCACTTCTCATAATGTCAAAGCAATATTTGTGGGGCATACACATTATCAATCCTATTGCCGCGCAAAAAATGATAAGGTCTTTGGAAATATTCCTGTTTATACAGCTGGTGCACTCTTTAATGGGGATTATTACTTTATAGATGTGAAGGGGAAGAGTATTCACGTTAAAGCCTATAATGGAGAGATAGGGAAACCTCTTTTGATTAAGGATCTCGGCATTATAGGAAAAGATACCGAATTCTCTGCAAGTTGCAGTCATCTCTAATAGGATTTTTTTCTTTTCTTAAAACATAAAAGAAAAAGGGGAGTGCGCACGCGAATTTGAAGGGGGATGAGGGGTTTTGTTATCGTTTAAGGTATGAATGAAAAGAATTAGACATTTTGTTTTTACCTCTTTTTAAAAAAGCTATTGAGATCTTAAAGATGTATATCATAAATGCAAGGTTTGATGTAAGGTAGGGTTCAGCGCAAACCGAATTATGAAGAGTAGTTTGGTTGCTTATTTTCTTTTTCACGAATTTTTGTCTTTAAGAGGGGAGAGTGTGTGTAGAACGTTGCCCCTTTTGTTCATACATTTTCTTTGGAATTGCTAATGGATTCTTTTCTATGATATCGTTATTCAAGTGATGCGATTAGCTACAGTGAATGACATCTGTGAGTAGGTGATTTCTGATCTTTTTATGGGAGAAGTTGTTGGTTTTGACAGTTTTTTCCATTCATAATGGGAAATTGAGATGTTAAGAAGGGTGTTTTTCGTTAAGCTGTTAAGTACTTTTTGTTTTTATCATTCTTAACAGTTTGATATTCAGTATATGTGCATTTTTTCTTTTGCAAGATATCCGCTATGAAGTATCTGTGAAGGGTATTTATATTGGCTTATAATTTTGTCCTCTACATTCTATGACTCGTACAGCATGTGTTGGGGAGAGCACTTGCTTTGAGAGCAGGATAACGTAGCACTTTAAAAAATCTTCAAAATACTTACTTTTAAAAAGCTTTTTTAATACGCTATATTTTTCAACATGTGAGTGTTTTTTCTCATCATAAAAAAAGAATTTCTTAACTTTTTATATGGAAAGAAGCTTTGGTTTTGATTAGCAGACAGAGCTTTTGTTGAGAGCTTTGTTCTGTTTTTTTAATTATGAGGGTGTTGTTAAAAAAATCAGCAAATGGTTTGGGACAATAGAAGAAACATGTGTAGCCGATGTATGCGCTATAGTTTTGAAAATGAAGGCGATTTAAAGATAAAAGAGTAATATAATACTTTTTGTCTCTTACGCTATGTAGATTAAAAGATACGCCGTACCATCAAACAAAAAACTTCAAAGTGTTAAGGGAAAAATAAAATCAATCGAATAAACGAAATTCAAATTTCCAAACTTGTTTTGCATATATTACGCTAGTTTTTTCTCATATTCATATATTGATTGTAGCTTGACACTATGTTTTCTACTAAATGGGAAGAGATGGAATTAGGTATGAATACGTTATAATTCATTATTTTATAGTTATTTTTACCATTAAGTGCGTTGTTTGTCAAAATGGATTTTGACACCTAAAAATCCAAAAAGGAGCAGAAAATGGTAAAAATCAGAGAAGGTTTTGAAAGGTCTCTGAAAATCCTTTGAAGATTTTTAAAAAGTCTGTGAAAGCTCAGAGAATCGCCTTTGAAGACCCTGTAAACACCCCCTTAAAAATCATTTGAAAAGAAATAAATTGGTACAAAACCTAGTGTCAAAATATACAAAACCCGGTGACAATTTACATCGAATTTGGCTGGGGAACCTGGATTCGAACCAAGATTAACGGAGTCAGAGTCCGCTGTTCTACCATTAAACTATTCCCCAGCATGCAGATGCTGTCACTTTTAGCAGATTTTATGGTGCACACAAGGGCAAAAAAGGATTTTTATAATGATTGATCAATAAGAGCAATTTATCGATAATGAAGGGCGATAGGTACGTCATTGATTGTTTTGACTTGAATATCCACATCATAAATGTCTTTAAGAAGTTTTGGCTGTATAATCTCTTTTGGGGTTCCACAGTAAGCTGCTTTACCATTTTTCATTGCAACAATCATATCAGAATAAGATGACGCAAAATTAATATCGTGCATAACAACAAGAATGGTTTTTTTGAGTTCATCAGCTATGCGGCGTAATTGCTTCATCATACAAACGGCATGTTTTATATCCAGATTATTTAATGGTTCATCTAACAGAAGATAATCAGTATCTTGACAGATTACCATTGCAATAAAAGCACGCTGGCGTTGTCCGCCAGAAAGTTCATCTAAAAAGCGGTCTTTCAGATCTTGTAGACCGAGATATCGGATTGCACTGTCAATAAATTGTTTATCTTCTTTATTATACCAGCCTTTTGAGTAAGGATAGCGTCCGAAACTTACTAAATCATATACGGTAAGGCGAAAGGATAAAGAGTTATCTTGACGCAGGATTGAAAGCTTTTTTGCTAAAAGATCGTGGGGCATTTTATCAATATCAAAGCCGTCGATATGAATTGTACCTTTGTGGCGGGGTAAAAGACGTCTTATCAGCATTAAAAGCGTTGATTTGCCAGAACCATTAGGGCCAATGAGAGAAATAATTCCTCCTTTGGGGAGATGAAGACATAAATTATCGATAATCAACCTTGTTCCATAATTTTTGGAAAGATGATTGATTTCAATCATTATCATTTTCCCTTCAACAGTAATGTTAAAAAGACAATTCCACCACAAAATTCAATAATAAAACTTAAGCGTCCTGCCATATGGAAAATTTGTTCTAAAATAAATTGTCCACCAACTAGACCAATAATAGCCAATAATATTGCAATCGGCACAACAACACTGTGTTTTGCTTGAGGAGAAAGTTCATAAGCAAGGTTAGAAACTAACAGACCAAAAAAGGTGACAGGCCCTATCAGTGCTGTGGAAATGGATACGAGAATAGAAACAAATATAAGAATAGCTATAGCGCTTTTATGATAATTCACTCCAAGGTTGAGCGCGTTCTCACGTCCCAGAGCAAGAATATCAAGCAGGTGATGTAAACGCCAACCAATTAAACTTACAATGAAAACAACGATGGTGGCAAAGTTCATTAATGACGTATTGAATTTATTAAAATTTGCAAACATAATATCCGTTAAATTCACCATTTGGTCTGGATTGAGTTGCAATTGCATGAACATGCGTAAGCTGAAAAAAAAGCCGCTCAAAATAACGCTAACTAAGAGTGTAAAGTGAAGTCCTTTTAAATTTCCTGAAAATAGCCAGTGGAAAAGGCTTATTGAAAAGAGAGTTAGGATCAAAGATTCAAAAATTAACTGTCCTTCTTCATTTAAAAGCGGCAAAGAAAGAGATCCTAAAAAATAAATCATGATGGTTTTGATTAAAATATAAAGTTGATCAAATCCCATAATAGAAGGGGTAAGAAGATGATTATTAACAACTGTTTGAAATAAAATAGTAGAGACAGTAATTGTATAAGAAATGAGAAGAAGAGAGATAAGCTTTGTAAGCCGAAATGGCCACGTATAAATATTAATATTCCATGTCATGTAAAGACTAATGACGATGCACATCATTACAATAAGCATTGTCAGTATTAGTGTTGTTGCTTTTTTTTTATCCAAAACGCTTTCTCCAGCGTAAAAGCATTATCATGAAAATAAAACTACCAACAACTCCCATTATAGTGCTGATAGGAATTTCAAAAGAAGGATGAATTATTCGTCCTAACAAATCACAGATCAAGACTATTGCTCCACCACTGATTGCTACCCAAGGAGCAGTATGGCGCATATTATCACCCATAAAATTTGAAACAAGATTGGGAATAATCAGTCCAACGAAAGGGATTCGGCCAACTGTACAGACGACAACAGCAGTGATTGATGCTACAATAAAAAGGCCAAAGAGCATGACAGTACGATAATTCAGCCCAAGATTGTTAGTTAAATCTTCTCCCAGACTCGCTACTGTAAAGCGGTCAGCGGTCAAATAGGCAAGAATGCAAAGGGGAAGAGAGAACCATAAGAGTTCGTACTTTCCCTCAAGAATCATCGCAAAACTGCCAAATAAATATGCTTGAAGAGAGGGGAGCAACATTTCATAATCAGCAATGGCGTTGGTTAAGGAACCAATAACATAGCCCAACATAATCCCTGTCAGTGGTACAATGAGGGCAGATTTTAGAAAGATTTGGCGTAATAAAAACATAAAAAATAGTGTGCCAATCATAGCAAAAATTGTAGCAACAATCATTTTTCCTAAGACAGGGATATCAGGCAGAAAAATCATAACCAAAAGAATGCCAAGGGATGCTGACTCAACGGTTCCAGTGGTTGATGGCTCGACAAAATGATTGCGCGCCAGCAGTTGCATAATCATACCTGAGAGTGCAAGTGCTGCGCCTACCAAAAGTGCTGCAATTGTACGAGGAAGGCGTGTTTGCCAGAAAATAAGCCAGGCATGCGGATTTCTTGATAATAGATCAGAAGGTGTTACATTTGAATAACCAACAAAAATGCTAAGAATAGATAGGAAAATAAGAATTGTTATGGTTATCCAGTAATTTTTCACGTTGAATCATTTTCCAAAAAAAGCAAAGGCTGCTTGTAGACAACCTCTGCTTTTAAGTTTTATTTCTACAGCAATCAAGCTATTTGTGTGTTTTATTTGCTTTTGTAAAGGCTTCATTGATTTGTTGTACTGTTTCATTCAGTCCAGTTAGACCACCACTTGCAAGATACCAGCTCCAAGAGTCTAAATAAATAATTTGGTTTTTTTTGCCAGCTGTTGTCTGTTGAACAAGTTCATTGTTGAGCAGTTGTTGTGCAGATTGTCCTTCTCGTCCGATCGCTGCATCTCGATCAATAACCAATAGCCAGTCAGGATTAGTTTCGAGAATAAACTCAGGAGAAATGAGCTGTCCATGTTTTTGTACAGTAATTTTATCGGTTGCAGGAGCAATTCCAAATGCGGAATGGAAAATATCAAAACGTGATTTTAGACCTAAAGCACTGATTTTTCCACCAGAGGTCATAAGTATAAGCCCTGTACCCTTCTTTTGAGTGTTTTTACGGACTTCGGCTAAATTTTCATTGAGTTTCACAATTTCTTGTTCAGCTTCCTTTTCTTTGCCGAAAATCTTCCCAAGAATAGACACATTCCGTTCAATCTCTTCGAGAGCGTTCTGATTCCCTAATGTTAGATCAATAGTTGGAGCGATTTTGGATAAGTCTTTATACTTGGCTTGAGTGCGTGAGGAAATAATAATGAGATCGGGTTGAAGGGTAGCAATCTTCTCATAATTTGGCTCGAATAGAGAACCAATTTTTTCATATTCTGCATTATTAAATTGTTGCAAATAAGTAGGTTTTCTCCCTTCAGGAACGCCGACAATTGCTTTGATTCCAAGATGATTCATATTATCAAGCGTTGCAAGGTCAAATACGATAACCTTTTTAGGAGAAGTAGGAACAGCAGTGGTGCCTGAAGCATGATTAATGGTTACATGTGCATTCACACTTGCCCATGAATATGTTGCACAGCTGATTGCTACAACCAAGAGAGAAGTTACTCGTTTTAGATATTTTATCAGCATCATTTCATCCTTTTATCCTGTTAATACTTAAAGCAGCTATTGAGTTAAAAAGTTTAATTTAGGCTATTTATGCACAAAATGATAAATTAATAAAAAACATTATGTTGTAAATCTATCTAACATATGTTAAAAACCAGCCGCTCATCTCATTTTTTACTCAATTCTAGAAATTTTAACTAAATCTAGTGTTTTTACAAGATGTCTTAATTTAGAAAGTTGGATATATGATTAATGTATTGAAAAATCGTACCCGTTTGTGTGCTCTTACAACGAGTGCTCTCTTCTTTTTACAAAGTGCAGATGTTTCTATGGGAGCTGGTTGGTGGACGTTCTCTTTTCCCTCATTCTCTCTTCCTTCATTCTCATCATTGTCCTTACCTTTTGGAGGGCAATCTGCCTATCCTGTACCTGAGCTCTCTGATTCCGTATCCGTATCTGGGTCTGTAAGTCCTTCTTTACCTATATCTAGTGAACCTGTAATTAATTCTAGAGGGGGATATAGAGTAAGTGGTGTTATGAGTTCCAAATCTGTTGGAATTACCCCTGTTTTGAATCAATCTATTTATGCTTGTAATTCTAGTAATGAAAATGCTCCCGCTGTTCCTGGTACTATACGGGGTGATGTGCGGAATCGAGTAGGTGTGCCAGGTGGTGTAGCAGGTGTGCCAGGTGGTGTAGCAGGTGTGCCAGGTGGTGTAGCAGGTGTGCCAGGTGGTGTAGCAGGTGTATCAGATGGTTTAGCAGGTGTGCCAGGTGGTATGCCATCTATTAGTTTGGGTGTTCCAAGTAGAACAGCAAGAGCAGCAAGATCTGCTGTGCCTAGTTTTGCAAATGGAGAGCTGGCTACTACGCTGGATACTTTATCAAGTGATAGGATGGTATCGGGCGGTATTCCAGGGGCAGGAATGGCGGTGCCTGCGATAGCGCGAAATGGTGGTTTAGGAGAAGTGCCAGATGGTATGCTGTTAGTGCGAGATGATTTGAAAGGAGCTGCGCAAGGTGGTGTTGATGGCATACCGAATAGTGTACTAGATACTATGTCAGAGATTTTACCAGGTGGTGTAATGCCTGGTGTCAGTGTAAGTGCACCAGTTGGTAAAGGTGTAGGAGCTGTAGATGTTTTAACAAGAGCTGGGTTAGCAGATTTTTTCAATAGTGGTGAGCGAATATATAGGCCTATTTCTTGTGATCGAGGTGGAGTATACAAAATAACAGGGGGGACGATTATGGCGGAGGAGGGGGAGACTGCCGTATCTATAAAGGGAGATGCGTTTGCAGATAAGATACAAGGTGTTGCTGACTTGAATCAAGATATAGTTGTTAATTTGGATAATGTATCCATTAAAGGTATCAGAGAACATCTTACTGATAGTTTGTCTCAAGTTAATTTGAAAAATATTGTTAATTTAGCTTTCATTAATTCTGATGATGATTATGATAATAACGAAGTGGGGTATGTTGCCGTACGAGTAGAAGGTGTTAAAGAAGGTAAAATTACAAAAGTTGACTTAAATAACTCAAATATTCAAGGCTTTTTTATTGGTCTTCAAGCTAAAGGGTTTGGGAAGATCTATATGACAGAGGGGGCTATTGAGGATGTTTATGTAGGTGCTGTCGCTAGCGAGGGTGGAGAGATCTTTTTAGGGGATGTAGATATTAATGCTACAGCAATTGGTCTATTGAGCTCTGGACCATCTGTTATAGGGATGAAGTCTGGAATAATTACTGTAGAAGAGGGTGGAATAGGAATTATATCAGAAAAAGGAGGAGTTGTTCAATTAGATGGAGTTACTGTTCAGGCTGGTGGAGAAGAGGGCCGTGATTCTAAGGAAATAAGTATTGGATTATTATCACGTGGGGGCAGTGTTTCCTTTAATAATGGAAAATTTGAAGGCTTTAATAATGTTGCATTGTGGGTAAGTGATGACTTTAACGGTAATATCTTTGAAGTTTCTGACCAAAAGGGAGTGGATATCAATCAGTATGGCATTAGTGGTAGTGTTTTCGATAGTGGGGTTTTTGCTGAGGTAATTCCGATTGGATCGAAATATGATGCTGTCTATGATGACGTTATCTATGATAGTAGTGAATCTAAACATATTGAAGTTGCAAATTCTATAGGGCAAGCTTTAAAGAGTAAAGAAATTCTTGAAGATTATGATGAGGAAGATGAAGAGGAAGAGGAAGAAGAAGAACCTAAGAATTTTAACTTAACAGTTTCTGATATTCAAAATTCAACTATTAAAGTGAATGGTAATTCTTATGGTATATATTTTAATAAGGATGAAATAGCGGATACATCAAATTCAGTTCAGGGTGAACAACAGGTTTTAGAGAATCAGCAAGGAGGAGGTAATGAAGATAGATTGCATGCAGTTCTTTTAAAAAATACTGCTTTCAGAGTTCCTGATGGTGTGGCTGTTTATGGTGATAATTTGGATGGTTACGTCGTTGTAAAAGATGAATCAACTCTTTCTGGTGGTTTATTCTTAAGAGCTGAGGCTGGTTCAAATCTGTCTGTTTTTGTTGATGATTCTATAATTATGGGGGCTGCTCGCACCGATAAAGATTCTCATGCGAAGCTTTTTTTATCTGGGGGATCGGAGTGGTACTTAACAGAGAATTTATATAATCGTTTGGAAAATTCAGATATAGGTTGCGTGGATTCATGTATTTCGTCTATAAAACTTACTAATAGTAATATTAGATTTTCTTTAAAAAATGAGAATACACATAAAGTTGGAGGAATTGAGTATCGAACCCTTCGTATTGGAAATGGGGAAGGGACAGTTTACAGTGCTTCTGGTGATTCTAAAATTTACTTTAATGCTAATCTAATGCCTAGTGATACGGAGAGTTCTCAAGTATCTGATAGATTGCTGATTCATGGTAATGTTGATGGAAAAACAACGGTATATGTAACAGACACTTCAGATGATAGTACTCAACAAAGTCAAGATGTGCCTCATAGTATTTCAATGATTCAGGTTTTTGGGGATGCAGAGAAGGATTCTTTTAAGCTGAACGGTGATTATATTACACGAGAAGGATTGCCTTATCAGTATGTTCTTCGTGCTTATGGTCCAACTACACCTCCAAAGATGCAGTATTTCGATAGGAAATTGATTAAGAGTAGTGAAGTTTGGGATTTTCGTTTAGAAAACCAATATGTTATACCTCTTGTTTCTGGGTATACTACTGCGACTAATTTTCAACCTATTTTTAAGCCTAGATCGCGTGTTTTACTTGCTTCTACTGTTAAACCTGATGCTAGTGTTGCTAGGAGTGAATCCGTTGCTAGGAGTGAATCCAATGCTGCTGAGTTTGTGATGCCTCCTATTGCAGATCCTTCTGAAGATTCTGTGTCTGTAGTATCTTCTATACTTGGAAGATCTGAAACTAATGCTTTACCTCAGAGTTCTGTGCCTGTGGTGTCTAATGAATTTGAGAGATCTAAACCTAATGCAGTGCTTGTAGTGCCTGCGGTATTGTACGAATCCAGACCTTTCGAATATCCTAGGGATAAGGATTATGTCTTCCAAAGGAGTAACGGCACGTTTTATAGGGTGTGTTCTCGGGGTGATTCTATAAGTATGCTTGCCTTATCATCTCCTACTAGTAATGCGAAGTGTAATCGAGCGGATTATATGTCTGATAATATTAGGGGATCTAAGACATCTGAACCTGTTGTAGTGAAGGTAATACCTGAAGAATTATACGATCCTAAAAATACCGTTATTAATGCGGGGGCTATCATACAAAAACGTGATGGGACTTTCAGGCGGCCTTGTCCTGATGGGCGTTTTTTAAATTTATCATCTCCTACTGATAAACTTCAATGTAGTTCTAGTGTGAGTGATGTATCTGATAATTCTATATCTGTAGTAAATACTCAGTCTTCTTCACTTGGGAGATCTGAACCAGGAGATGAGGTTTTTGTAGTTTCTAATCTTTCCTCCGTTGAGACTTCTACTGCTTCCGCTGAGGCTGATAATTCTGCAGAACTTGGAAAATCTGCAGAGATTGAAAAATCTGAATCTGTAGTGTCTAGACCTTCTCTTGATTCGTCTAGTTTGAATCAATCTAGGATTCCTATATCAGCTGTTCAATCTTCTGAATCACCTCAGAGTTCTGTTTTTTTTGTGTCTAAGGTGCCAGCACCTATAAATTCAGTTGCTTTAGCGCCTACTGTCTCCGCACAGCCGGTTTTCGCAAAACCTGGTGAACCTGTTGGACGTGTTTTTCTGCTTAATAATGTTGATAGGGGAACTGTTTCTGGTGCGTGTAGTGATATAGAAAATAATGGTGTAGGGAATTCGCAAACTGCTTATTCATGCAATGATGGTCGAACACATGAAGTGACAGGTCTTACACTGAAGGCAAGTGATGCAACTCAGCATCCTATGTATGCAGAAGGTCAGAATACGATTATTAATCTAAATGATGCTACCATTATTGGTGCGGATTCTTTTGATGAAGATAATGTTGATTTTACTAAATTACAGGTTGCAAGTGCTGTGCTTGCGGAAAATGGGGCAGAGATTATTTTGCAACAAGACTCCGAAGTACAATCTTCTATGATTGGGCTTGAAGCGCAAAGAGGTGGGAAAATTGAGATGATCGATGGGACGGTCAGAACTCTTTATGTAGGGGCTTTGGCAGGTTCCGAGTCGTTTATTAATTTAAGTAATACGGAAATTAGTGTAATGGGGGATTTGGCTGTAGCTGGTCTTGCTAGTAATGCTGGTGAAATAACCATGAATTCTGGGTCGATTACTCTTACAGGGGGAGTGGCAGTTAGGTCGGAATCGGGTGGAAGTGTTCAATTAGACAACGTTAATATTATTGCGGTAAAAGAGAAAGAGCAGTCGGATACAACAGAGATCTTTGGGCGTGCGGCTTTCTTGTTGAATGATCGTGGTTCTATTGAATTCGCTAATGGTTATGTTTTTACTGATGCTAATGGTTTGTGGTTGAGGAATAGTGATGTTTCCGTTGAAGACGGTGCTTTTGATACTGTTACTTCCAGAAGAAAAAGATCTTCTGATGTTCGTCCTTCTCTGAATCGTGCTCATATCGAATTCGCTAGTATTAAAGTGGAGGGTGATGGGTTATATGGCATATACTTTGATGGGGGCAAACGAAGAGAAGATAATCAGCAGAATCGAAATAAAGTTCTAGAGGAATCTGTTGCAGAATTATCTAGAAAAGAAAGGACTGTTGAGGAAGTAAGTGTTGTTAAACGAAGTACTGTATTTCAAAACGAGAAGACACCTATAGGTATAACAGGGGTGGTTTCATTGAAAAAAACTAGATTTGAAGTCCCGAATGGTACAGCTATTTATGGTAATAATTCTGGTGGTCAGATTTTATTAGAACAGGACACAATTCTTTCTGGTGGTTTGTTGTTGAGTGCTGAGAATAATTCTAATATATCGATTTCAGTTGATAACTCTATTATTGAAGGTGGTGCGCGCGTTGATAAAGGTTCTTATGCCAAATTGGACTTGATCAATAAATCAGACTGGATTCTAAAAAGAGGTGTACAGAGAAATTTTGTAACTCCGGATTCAGAGTGTGTGGATTCGTGTGTTTCTTCTATAAGACTTGTAAATAGTGTTATTGATTTTGTGCCTCCGGAATCTGACGATCTGTATCAGACTGTCCACATTGGAACTGGGAATGGCAAGGTTTATGAGGCGGAGGGCGATGTTACAATTTATCTCAATGCACGTTTAAACCCCAATGATCCTAGTAATAAGCAAGTAACTGATAGATTTGTCATTCATGGTGATGTTTCTGGTAAAACAAGAGTACAGGTACGAGGTGTTTCGGGTACTGTAGGAGAAGGTAACGATAACAGCCGGATTGCTCACAGTGTTTCAATTATTCAGGTTTATGGACAGGCGGAGAAAGATTCTTTCCAATTGGATGGTAATTATGTTGCATTAGAGAATTCGCCTTACAAATATGTTCTTCGTTCTTATGGTCCAGAGGTAACTGCAAAACAGGAGAATATTGAACAGAAATTTATGAAGGACGGTGGAGATTTTTGGGATTTTCGTCTAGAGAATCAATATGTTAAGCCTACAGTTCCTACTGATGGATTTGATTTCCCTGAACGATCTGATGGATTTATTCTCCCTGAACGCATTGTCAGGTCTGTTGTTCCGCAAGTACCGACTTATCTTCTCTTACCCAATAGCTTATTCCATGTTGGTTTGATGGATATTGGCAATCAAAATAAGCAGTTGGAGACATTGCGGATGAATGCCGGTGGAATGTTGGAAATTCATGAAAATCCTGCTTTGTTCTTGCGTGGTTATGGTGGTCATTACCGTTATGCCTCAGATCTGTCTGCACTTGAATATGGCTATGGGGGATATCTTCGTTATAACGCTGTTAAGGCTGGCATTTTGCTAAAAACACTCGAGAGTGCAGATAATGTGGTATCTTTTGGGGTTATGGGTTCTTATGGAAAGCTTTCTCTACAACCTAAAAATGTTAAACATAGTGAGGAAAGTGCCTTTGATAAATGGTCTGTAACAGCATATAGCACTTTGCAGCATGATGCGGGTTTTTATGTAGATGGACTTTTATCTTATGGTCTGTTCAAAGGAGATGTGGTCACTCTTGCCCGTGGCAAGACAGCAACATTAAAGAGCAAACCTCTTAGTGTTTCATTGACAGGTGGTCAGTCATTTGCAACAGGATATGAAGGTTTTGTTGTTGATCCGCAAGTTCAGGTTGTTTATCAAAATCTCCAGTTTGATAAGGCCCGTGATATCGATAACTTTGATATTGAGATGGGAAAGCTTGATCAATGGGTTGCACGTGTTGGTGGACGTTTAAGCAAGGCTCCGACAGGATCTGAGGGGATAAACGCTACTTCCTTCTATGGTAAGCTTTATCTTGTCCATGGTTTTAGAAAAAAACAATCTGTGCATTTCAAAGATGCTTTCCGGTTAGGTGCCTTTGGTTCTTCCTTAGAAGCTGGATTAGGCTTTAATGCTCGGTTGTCTCCAAAGTTTGTACTTCACGGTGATGTTGTTTATCAGCAGAAGCTTACGAAGGCTGGCTTTTCAGGAGCGAGTTTTTCTGGGGGACTGCGTTATCAGTTTTAGGCTACCGAGCAAATATATACTTTGATATAAGAGGCAGCACAGTGTGCTGCCTTTTTGATTTATAAAACTTACGTTGATTTCTTAAAAGATTCTTATTCTTTTGATATTCATCAAAAAATCATAATATTTTTTTGTTTTTCACGTAAAAGCAGCTAAAGACCGTAGCATTTTCTTTTCATGCTACAATGAGTGAATTTTCTTAAGATCTTTGCTAGTCATGATACGATGCCGAAGTGTCTGATTTTATTCGAGGACATTTTGAATAGGTTCCTGTGTGGGTGTGTAATATCCTACTTTATATGGTATTTGATGTCTCTGCCCTATAGTTACTTAAGCTAGGTTTTCTAGAGTTTGTCTTTTTATTGATTTTAGCAATCTTTTTCATTTCATATTTTTTGGTAATTCTTTTTAGTTTCACAACGATAGATTGTTTATGCAATTAATTGCACCTAATGATTTTATTTTTGCTTTACACCAAATACGGAATGTATTATACACCTAAAGATTGCGTATATAAATTATTCTCTTATTAGTAGTTTTTGTGTTGCAAGGAAGTCTTCCGTTTAATTCATTTGAATAATGCGTTGCGCCAGTCAAATGAGCCGTAGATGCATCCTTTGGGTGAGAGTGTTGAAGGAGTAAGCGGGATGTTTTTACGAATGCTTTTATTTTTAATGAGAGGGGAAGAAAAGTTTCGAGGGAACTATGATTAAAGTGTTTAGAAATCATGTGTGTTTATGTACTGTCACGACCGCTATTCTTTCTTTCCTACAAAATGGAATAGGAATTGGTGCTAGTGCTCAGGGTGATGATTATAAGATTAGTGTTAGCTCTATATATCCTGGACAGTTTTATGAGATCAGTGTTACCCCTGTGCAAAATGGTGTCTCCTATATGTCCACTCTTAACCTTTCTGGGAGGAGAATTAGTAGCCTTAATGGTCTTAGCAGTGATAATCTTGGTGCTAGTAGAGGTGATAGCGGATCTGGTAGTAGCAATTCTAGTGGACATCTTAGTGGGAATAACGCTGGACACATTCTTAGTGGAGAGGGTGGGGATAAAAGTGTTAGCAGATATGTTTATGTTAAAGATGAAAAGGTTGGTGATCAGCCGAGCAGGCTTATGATATATGATGGATTATATTATATGTGCAATGATTGCGGAACGGAAAAAATTGGGTATCAGTATTATGAGATTACGCATGAGAATGCTAAATTTTCCTCTAATACTGCGATAACAGTAAAGGGGAGAGATAGTAGAGTTGATGGGGAGAATGTAACTGTTCACAGTCAAGTTTATGATAAACCTTTTACACGTGGTGTCTCTGTATCAGAGGATGGCAAGATTGTTTTGACAAATCCAACTCTCAAGAATGTACATGTAGCCTTTTATGCTAGTGATGGGATAATTGAGGTACGTCAGGGGACTATTGAGGCAAATCATAAGGCAGTTGAGGCAATAGGGAACTCGTTTGTTGTTTTAGAGGATACAGAAATTAAGACGGGTAATGGAAAGGCGGGCCTTTTGAGTTATGACCGTTCAGAAGTTTGGATGGCAGGCGGATCAGTTGATTTCATGAATAGTCATGGGGTTTCTTCGACACTAGGTGGAAAGATTAATCTCGATGCTGTTAAGATTACTGGAAATAGTAAAGAAAAAAATTCAAATAATTATGCGGTTTTGCATACGGATTTAGGTGGTCCTATTAATTTAGATGGTACGACTATTAATGCTATGAATGTTCATGGAATCTTATCAGAAAACACAGTTCGTACTTCAAATTCCATTTTGCAGTTTGGAGCTGAAGATTCTAGGCCGAAAATTTCTGTGACTGAGGTTAATCTCACATCTGCTTCTGTTACAGTGAATGGAGAGGCATCATACGGTATATATTTTCGGGGAGAAAAGCTGAGCGAAAGATTCGAGAATAGAGAAAATCTAGAGGAGGAAAAAAAGCTACCTAGATTGGAAGCTATTAATTTGAGACAGACAATGTTTTCTGTTCCAGACAGTGTGGCTCTTTATAGTATCGATAGTACTTATGGTGTTGTTAATTTAATGCAAAGTACCCTTTCAGGGCGGTCATTGTTAAGGGCTGAGAGGGGGGCCTTGGTGAAAGTTTTAGCCAGTGCTTCTACCCTTGAAGGGAAAGCCTCTGTTGATGATCGTTCTACCGCTGAGCTCTATTTAGGTGCTGGTTCGACATGGATTTTAAAACAAACACAAGAGACGGATTCGCGTGAATCTGATTTTACAAATCATTCATCTGTTTCATTTCTGCTTCTTATGAATGATAGTTCCGTTAATTTTAAAAAACTGAAATCTGCTTCGACTTATCATTATCAAACACTCAATATTGGGAATGGGATGAACACAGTTTATAAGGTGCAGGATGGGGGGAATATTTACCTTAACACATATCTGAATGAGGGAGGAGATCGTGAAAAGCAAAAGACTGATCGTGTTTTGATACATGGTGATGTTTCTGGTACAACGGTAGTCCATGTACGCGGTATGCCAGGAAGTTCAGGGGAATCTACGGGTAGTGGTGGAAATGAACAAGGGATTTCAATCATTCAGGTTTCTGGAAAGGCAAATAAAAATTCTTTTCAGTTAGATGGCGGTTATGTCACTGCGCAGCACTCACCTTATCAGTATATGCTTTATGCTTATGGTCCAGAATCTGATTTAGGAGAGGCGCATTCCAATCAAAGATTAGTTAAAGGCGAGGGAAAATTTTGGGATTTTCGCCTCGAAAATAGGTATATTGATGATCATAAACCTGGGCCAGCGCCGGCTCCTGGACCTGTTCCAAAACCTATTCCTGAACCAGGACCTCGTCCAGAGCTAGGCCCTTCTCCTGGACCATTTCCGGAACCAACTCCGCCGCCTCGTCTTGAACCGGGAGTTAAAGCAGTTGTTCCGCAAGTTCCGACCTATTTGCTTTTGCCAAATGCCCTGTTTCATGCTGGTTTGATAGATGTTAGCAATCAAGGTAAGCGGTTAGAAGTTTTACGCACTGTTTCTGGTGGATACTTGCAAAATGAGGAAAATCCTGCCTTTTTTGTGCGCAGTTACGGTGGAAGTCATCGTTATGCCTCAAATCTTTCTGCGTTGGAATATGGTTATGGGGGTGAGCTTGGCTATAATGCAATCGAAGCTGGTATTTTACTGAAAACAATCGAGGGTGAACATAGTAATACCTCTTTTGGAGTTATGGGGACTTATGGAAAACTTTCTCTGCAACCTTTAGATGTAGAACAAAGTCAAAAAAGTGTCTTTGATAAATGGTCTGTAACAGCATATAGCACTTTGCAGCATGATGCGGGCTTTTATGTAGATGGACTTTTATCCTATGGTGTGTTTAAGGGTGATGTCCATACTCTTGCCCGTGGCAAGACGGCAACATTAAAGGGCAAGCCTCTCAGTGTTTCAGTGACTACTGGTAAAGCGTTTGTGGTAGGAGAGGAAGGTTTTATTTTTGATCCGCAGGTTCAAGCTATTTATCAGCATATTCAGTTTGATAAGGCCCGTGATATTGACGATTTTGAGATTGCACTGGGGAAATTGGATCAATGGACGATGCGTGTTGGTGGACGTTTAACAAAGGCCCTAGCTGCAACCGAAGAGGCGCGTGTTGTTTCCTTTTATGGCAAGCTTCATCTTGCACATAGTTTTGGGGAAAAACAATTTGTTTATTTTAAAGATGCTTTTCAGTTGGGTGGCTTTGGTTCTTCTGTAGAAGCAGGATTAGGCTTTAATGCCCGGTTATCTTCAAAGTTTTCTCTTCATGGTGATTTGGTTTATCAGCAGAAGCTTACTAAGGCGGGTTTTTCTGGAACTAGTTTTTCGGGTGGACTGCGGTATCAGTTCTAGGATATGAGACAATATGTATTATGATATAAAAGGCAGCACAATGTGCTGCCTTTTAATTTCTTCAAATCTCTATTACTTTATCTAAATGCTTCTCTGTTTATTGATGAAAGAACCCACATTATGTGATTTCTTTAGTTTATGATTGAAAACGTTTAGTAATTGTATGGTTTCTTCTACGCTACAATAGGTCTTTTAAAGATTTTTATCATTTATAATGATGACATGGGATTAGCAATTCCATTTTGGTTTTATGCATCTTGCAAGATTGTATGCGTGATGCTCATTGTGTAATGTTGTAAAAGGTTGTTTGTTTTGATCTTTTTTATGTCAAGATAAGTGATCAGAATTGTTTCTTAGGGAGCTTTCCTGTTCTTTTTTGACTCTCTCTTTACCAGTTTTGGTGTAAACTCATGAGTTTTCGTTGTGAGCTTATTGTTTATGGTTTGTTTTAATTTTTCTTTTATAAAAGTACTATAAAAGTACAAAATGTGCTAATTTTTATAGACGGTCAATGCGCCATTCTACTTTCTTCTTTTATAAGATATTTCTTTGGATCTTTATTTAAGAAATACTGATACTTTAAAGAAAGGAGAAGGGTGTTTGAGGTAAAATAGTGACGGAAATATTTTAAAAATGTGCTTTACTATATTTTAAAGGTTATGATTTTTTGCACGTTATAAATGCCAATGTGCCTTTTGAAACAGGTAGATCTCTATACATTATCTTCATGACTACGGTAGCGTAAGAAGGTATTAAAGCCACTCACCACCCTCTTTACGCTTATAAAGGTATAAACCGGCACTATCATTCTCTTTGCCAGCTCAAAATGTTGCGATAACCCTCGGCACTTGAGACGGTTCATGAGAAACATTTTCTCTCCTTTTTCTGAAGAGTTTTTATTCACATGTTCATCCCACTTGTGATGTGCAAACGAATGGTTTTGAGTGATTCACTATGAGAGGGTTTGAGAGGAGAGAATCTTACGATATTCGGGTTTTATATTCAAGTTGAATAATTCTGAATTATCTTTGTAAATCAATATATTGATTTCTCAATGAGAGTGCTGAAAAGAGAAAGAGGGGATAAGCAGAAAGCTTGAAAAACTACATACTAGGATTTTGCATAAAACAAGGGTTATGATTAAAATGATGTTTTCCGTTGATTCAAGGTTTTTTTAGAAAGAAATTTTACGCCATTTTTGATTCAGTTTTTTCAAGTATGATCAGATTTTCTTTTAAATTATCAAAAAATTTAAAGAAACAATACAGAGTTTCATTCCTCTGATATTATGTATAGGGATATTACCAATGGTAAAGACACGATTTTCAGAAGTTTTTAGGGGATAGTGCTTTTATGAAAGTCTGTAGCATAGCACAAGTTTATGTAGGGGTTGGGTGTTATTTTATAGCCTCTTAAGGGAGGGATGCTTTCACCCATCTGGGAGGGAAGACAGCAATATTCAAAGGTAAATAGCTCAGATATTTTAAAGGTCTTTTCTTGTTTGAGGCGTTTGGTTTTTCTTGAGAGAGGAAGGGGATTTTGTTGCTCAATCATCTTTCGGAGGCCGAGTGATTGTTTTTATCTGCAACGATTGTTATTGCTGATGCTTTTCTTAAGACGAGATATTTATAACACCACATTCACCACTTTCACTACCAAAGGCTAGGTTGTGTCCTGTTTTGTCCCAATTTAGCACTGAAATAGCGCTTTTCCCACAATCTTTTAAGAGGATTTCTTTTTCATCGCGAAAATGTGCGCACAAAATCATTCCATCATTGAAGCCTATTGCTACAATTTCTTCGCTTGGGTGGCATGCAACGCTGCTGACAAGTACATTTGCTCGTGCGCCGAGTTCTAGTGGTGCTTTTCCTATGGGGCCATCTTTTGTATGAAACGGCCACACAATTGCTGCTGATGCACCTGATGTTGCTAACCATTTTCCTTTTTGGCTCCAAGACCAACTTTTGACTTTGCTTGGGTAACCACTTCATGCGTAAATGCTGATGATTTGTGAGGCGCCAACCATGGAGGGAATTTTCTTGCATAGTAGAAATGACATAGCGATTGTCTGGTGAGAAGATAACGCCACAATGTGCTCCTTTCCATGCCAATATGGTGGGAGATGTTTGCGTTGATAACCAATGCAGGGTAATACCGTTGTAATGGGCAACGGCGAGTCGTAAACCTTTGGGAGCGAAAGCAAGACCTTCTACATTGCGTTTATGAAGAAGCTCTTGGAATCCTTGGCCGGGATTTGCCCATGCAGTGTGTGAAGAGGCAAAGGCACAAACTTTTTGTGGTCCAAAAGCAACATTGTTTATCCATTTACGTTCTTGTTTGCTTAGCACTTGTGTATGACTATCTGCTGTTGTGTGGCATACCTTTCCATCTTCTCCACCTGTAATGATAGCAGTGTTATCATGAGAAAAATGGCTAGAAATTATTCCCTGGTGAATTTCAATGCTTTGAGGGGTTGGCTTTTAAAAAAACAATGAAACCTTCAACTGAAACGAAAGCTGGTTTATTGCCTATAAAACCACAGGAAAGGCAATAACTTTGGAGATCGTAATTGGTAATTCTTGGCATTATTATTCACTTACGCACAATTTTCAAAACCAGTTTTAAGTTGTTCAGCATCAAGGGTAAGGCCAATAAAAACAAGTCGGCTTTCACGTTTTTCATCTTCACGCCATGGACGCTGGTGCTGTCCTTCAAGGATCATGTGTATGCCTTGAATAACATAACGATCATTATCTCCTTGAAAAGCGATAATCCCCTTTAAACGCAAAATATCAGGACCTTTTTGCTGAGTAACTTGTTGGATCCATGGGAAAACTTTTCTGGTTGAAGGGCACCTGTTTTTAAACTTACAGAAGTTATCGTAATATTGTGAAGGGCAGATATGGGATGATGTGCATGATCATGATGGCAATCGGGACCACATATATGGTTGGAATGTTGGTGATCAAGAAAATGGTGATCATTCTCTAAAACACGTTGTAGATCAAATGAACCACGATCGAGGAGTTTCTCAAAGGGGATGTTTGCACGCTTTGTTGTATAAATTACGGCCCGTGGATTAATTGCCAAAATGAGTGATTCAGCCTGTATACGTTCTTTTGCACTCACAAGATCAATCTTATTTAAAAGAATAATATCAGCAAAGGCAATTTGCTCTTCAGCTTCTCGGCTTTTTTTAAGTTGGAGCGCAAGCTGCTTCGCATCAACGACTGCTATGACACTGTCGAGTGCTGTTTTTTCATGTACAGTATCATCCATAAAAAAAGTTTGTGCAACAGGAACTGGGTCAGCAAGCCCTGTTGTTTCTATAATGATAGCATCAAATCGATGAGAGCTTTGCATCAGACTTTCTAAAATGCGAATAAGATCGCCGCGTACGGTATAGCAAACACAGCCATTATTCATTTCATAAATTTCTTCATCCGATTCAACGATAAGGTCATTGTCAATGCCAATTTCACCAAATTCATTGACAATGACTGCATAACGTCTGCCGTAGTTTTCACTGAGAATGCGATTGAGAAGAGTGGTTTTCCCTGAGCCAAGATAACCTGTGAGAACTGTACCAGGAAGTTTATCAGGCGTATTTTGCGTCTTTTCCATGGTTGCGCCTTTTTATCATAATGCGTCTATTTTAAATCGATTAATATCATCAAGTAAACCACGAAGCCCACCAAGTACATGAGAAAAAATTGCTTCTCCTGCTTGTGATGTTGCTTCACGTGCATTGCCTGCTGCTCCCTGTAGGTTAAGATCACGCATTGTCCATCCAAAGGCATGGGGACCATAGGCGCGTAAGTACTGATAATTGGCAATCATATCAGCCTGCTTATTATAAAAATTTTTGGCTTTTTCCATATGCACTTTTTCTGGTGCTAAATAGAGCATTAAGGAGGTTTCAATAAACCCTCCATGGATATCAAGATGGTGTTTAGACGGATGCATTAAACCGTGCGGCAATCCAAAACGGGTCCAGCTTGTCGCTACCGCTAGCATGGAAAAACGTCTTCGTAATTCAGTGATCACAATGCTCATTAAAGGTGAATTACCTCCATGAGCGTTGAGAAGAAGAAAACGCTTGATACCTTTACGATAGCAGTTCTCACCAATGTTTATCCATCGTTCGATAGCCTCAGAAAAGGTGAGTGTTTGTGTACCAGAGATATCCATATGTTCTATCGAATAGCCAATCTTTTCAACCGGTAAGAGCGCGATATCAAACTGCTTTTTCGTTTGGACAGTAAGCGCTTTTGCAAAAGCTTTGGCAATAATCCAGTCGGTTTCAAAGGGGAGATGATCTCCATGATATTCATGGGCGCCCAAGGGTAAAAGAGCAAGAAAAGGCATATCAGATATCATGAATTTATTACACAAAAAAAGTCACCAGATGCCGAATGGTCAAAGATTCTGGAGTCTCTTTTATCAATTCTAATTTATATGACAGAGAAAAGCAAATAAGGGCATTTTCACAGCAAATATCTTTGTGATAAAGAGGAAGAGCTTTGTCAAAAAGAATGGAAATATTTTTTAAAAAATCACCTCAATTTTTGATACAAGATGAAATATTCAAAGAGTGGGTATTTTGGTGAGACTTTTTGATGAGTGCTTTTGTTTTTGTAAAATGAGTCTCAAAGCTATCAAATATTCTAGATGATCATATTATAAAAAATAAATTTTTCTCATCTGTCTCTTAAAAATTCAAGTTGAGATAAAGTTGCGAATATTCTTCTTTTTGTTCTATGGAGAGAGAATAATTAGAGTATTTTTGTTGAAGTGTCTGAAGAAAAGACACAAATTATTGCGAAGATTGTGGCTATACAGACTTTTTTAAATCAAGATTCTTGCTCTCCTTTATCAGGGGGATTGTATCAATGTGACAAAAGGATAGAAAGCGTTCGTTGCACAAGTTTATTTTTGCCAATTTTATATAGTGCATTAACAGATTTTAATGTTCATGAGGAAAAATGATTATAAAGTAATGCGTAGAACCTGCATTAGATGAAGTCACGTAATCAGAGAGAGCTTGATGCGCTCTAGCGTGCTAAAGAATAAATACCGTTGAACAGCTGATAAAATGATTAAGATGGGAATTAAAATGGGGGCTAAAAGCATAGATACTTTGCATTATTGTAGGGTGCATGCCATTGTGTTGCACCTTTACGCGCTTTTTTATAGAAACATCTCTTAATGCACCCGATCTTATTTTACAACAGTGTTCGTGGAGGGTATAATGGTAAAACCATTTGGCACCTCCCTCTTTATACTTACGAAAGTACAAGCTGGCACCATTCTTTACTTTGTTAAGCTCACAATGTTTCGACAACCTTTGTATTGAGATAGTTCATGAGAGGCATTTTTACTCCTTTCTTGAAGTGTTTTTATTCACACTCCAATCCTGCTTGTGAGATGCAAACGAAGGGTTTTTATTGATTTACCATGAGAGGGGGCGAGATGGGAGAATCTTACGATATTCAGAGCTCTTATTTAAGGTGAGAAAACGATAAATTATTTTTATAAATCAATATTTATATCAATTCTGTTAACAGGTCTATCGCTGGATGTTCCGAAGAATGATACACTTTATTTGAAAGTGAGGAAAATTTTTCGTTTTAGCTGTTATTACACTTACCAAAACTGATGAAAATATGAAGAATGAAAAAAATAATAAAGAAATGCAAGCATAGTATATTTCTTTTTATCTATAAAAATTTCTCTTGCGTCTGCGTCATTATAAGAAAGAGAGTCTTTTTGTTATTGACTAAAAGGAGTGAATTATTGAGTTTTTTGATTTATGTTTGAAAGTGCTTAATAATGTATTGTTTTCTCTTGTACTAAAATGAATTTTCTCAAGGTTTTTAGCGATGATGTTTTGGTAGAGATGAGCGATAGAGTTTAACTTGTAGTCTTTTAATAAAATAGTGTGTTTTGTTTTTTATGTGCATTGATATTTTCAATATCGCTTTTCATGGTGCGCTGACTTTTCGGCAAACTTACTTAAGAGGATACTTCAAAACGCAGTTTCCTGGTTGCTTTTTCCAGCAATTCTCCTTCATGTCTTTGATCAATTGTTTTTTTAAAATTTTAATTATGTCTTTACATTGGATACATAATGTAATCACTCTATGAAAAAGCATCCCTTTTGTAATATATCGTATTATACTTTATATTTTGAAATAGCTGCTTAAATACGATTTTGGTTTTTATAACTGTGAATAGTCTTGCACTTTTTCGGTAAAGAATAAAGAGGAGCAAAGAAGCTATGTTTAAAGGATTTAAAAATCGTTTGTTTTTATATATTTCACAGTGTTTATTTTCTTTTTTTCACAAACTTTAGAGAGTTATGCAAAGATTGAGAAAGATTTCTTTCAAAAGGTAATGTTTCTTATTGCTCCGGAGGAAAATAGAGTTACTGAAATGATCGATATGCTGATGATCTGCACTCTTGAAGAGAAAAAGAGATTAACTTTTATGAAAGTGAAGCAAAAAAATCTTTTCAGCAGTTTGGGGGCTCATCTCATTTTTTATGATGTTCTTTTTATTGGGTTGCAACTAGTGTGCCTAGCACTTTAATGTTTTTCGTGCTGTTGTTGTAAATCTAGTTAATTTCCTTATTTTATTGGTATTTTGTTATTTTTGAAAAGCAATCTCTTGAGCGGTTTACATTGTAATCAAATAAGAGTGTTGTTGTATTGTTTTACTAAAGTCATTATAGGGTGTTTTCTGAATATATATTGCTGAAAATATATCGATTGATGTCTTTTTGTTTGAAAATAGAGATCTTCAGTTTTCTTTTATAGTTTATAGCTGTTTTGTAGAAGAATAGCAGTCCATGGTTGATGCTCTTCATGGATATGGATTTGTTTTAGCGTCATTTCTTTATTTATCAGAAAGCTCATTTCTCAGTTTTGTCTCTGAATGATAGAGTGAAAAATCCACTAAACAACATTTTAGTTTACGTTGATGAAATAACAGATAAGTGAAATAATAGACAAAGGCTATTACTATATTCACATTTTTTAATGTTACACTGATTTTCTATTAAAAAAAATCATAATAGAAATCTTAATTCCTTTCTTAATAGATTTTCCACTCCACATTACTTTATTTTATGAAGTGTAAGCCAAATTTTTTTTTAATGATTCTGAATCAGAGAGGATAAAATGAGAAAAACTCCATTTATTAGCTGTTTTCATTGAATATGAAGAATGATTAATGAGAGTTGTAGTCAATTTATGATTTTTTTAAATGAATAGACTCTTTTGATCTTAAGGAAAATAAGAAAAGTATTTTATTCTTTAATTTGCAATTCGCATATAAAAGCGTTTGATAAGTGTATCATTACTTCTTTTTATAAAAGATATCTTTGTAAAGATTTTTCTAATGATAATTCGCTACATATTAGCAATAGAATTTGATTTTTTGAGGTGTGATTTTTAGTAATAGCTGATTAAATCTATAATAACGCATTTGATTTATGATTAATTTTTTTACCAATATTGGTTTCTATGATATTACGAATTTCAGATAGATCGTCCTGTATTTCTCTTTAAGGAAAGAATTTTTCTGATGCATTTATTAATTATTTGTAATTTCTATCTTTGATGAATAAATTTTTTTTGAAAATTTTAATTATTTTATTTTATATGTCTTTACATATAACACATAATGTATTATACATATAATATAATATATCAAACTGTGTTATATATTAAAATTAAATGCTTAAATGAAAATTATGTTTTTATATATTTGAATAGTTTTCACTTCTTCAGTGAAGAAAAAGAGGAGCAAAAGAAAGCTATGTTCAAAATATTTTAAAATTGTGTATACTTATGTTTTTATACAGTATTTATTCTTTTTGTATAAACCGTAGAAAGTAATATGCGTATTCAATAAAGAGGGGTTGTTGTTGTATTAGAGAAAAATGCAGGTATGAGGTCGGTAGATGTGCTTGTTATCGAGGATGCTAGGGGACGTGAGAAATAAGTTAATTCTCTTTGAGGAAAGTCGAGAAAGACTCTTTATTTGATATACTTTGGGGCGCTATTGGTTTTGTTTCATTGTTAGCTTCTTTGGTTATGGCAAATGTGCGTGATGTTATAGTATCTATTATGACTTTGTTCTGTTAAATTTGGTAGGAGATCTCTCTTTTGTTTGTATGTTCCGTATCACTTCATTATTTTTGAAGAATCAATATCTAAATCAGTCATGCTGAATCCGATAAGGGGAAAGAGATGTTGGTTGGGATTATTGAAAACGTATAAAATATTTTCTTGATATGCTTCAGTAAACTCTAATAATATTTTTCCTAAAAAGTAAGCTTCAGAGTGCTTTCTTTTAAAGCTGATAGCTCTTTAAAAAGCTTGTTCCTGTTTTCCAATAACTGAAAAACAGGAGAAGGTACAAATCCTTATCTATTTCACTGTTTCTTTTTAAGTTCAGCTTTATGGCTTGCAAAAGCAGAGAGAAAGCAATATTTTTTAATTGTAGGAATTGCGCGGTTTCTCAAGCCTATGTTTGTGGTATTCTTTTAAGGCAATTCATGAAGAAGAACGCACCATTACACTGTTCAAACCAACACTTTATTTTATAATAATAATTTATTGTTTTGCAACTTGAATTAGAACTACGAATATCGTAAAGTTCTGTCATTTTAAATTTGTTTATATTGAATCAATCAAAATTATTTGTTTACACGTCACAAGCGTGGTTTGGTGTGTGGATAAAAATATTTAAAGAAAGGAGTAAAAATGCCTCTCATGAACCGTCTCAATGTAAAGGCTGTAACGCCACAACATTTTGAGTTGGTAAAGAGCATGATAGTGCAGGTTTGCACCTTTATGATTCTTTTTGAGAGAAACACTTTATTTTCTTGGCGGCGATCGTGGAGAGTATAACACAGGATTTCTTGGGCAATATCACCTTTACGCTTATAAAGTTAAGCGAGCACCTTTCCAATGTTGTCTGTCTGCTCTTGTCTTGAGATGGTTTGTAATAAGAGGTGTCTTGAATTCTTTTTCAAATAGTTTTTATAATTTTGAATCAGAGGGATGCAATAACAAGAATTTTTGCTCTTTGGTGCTCTGACTTCAAGAGGAAAAGTGATGAATTGTTCTTATAAGTCAATGTTTTGGTTTATAAAGATAAGAAGGTTTTGCTTATGCATGAGCGAGGAAAGGGTGAACATTAAGTAAAAGGTCTTGTTTGGTGCGAAGACGTGCAATCCACTGATCTTCGCGAATAGCGGTATTATGAATCGTAATAAGTTCATTCTTTTTAATTTCAGCTGTAACTGTTGCGTTTTCCAGTAGTCCACAAGGAATGGCTTGGCGCATGCGTGCTTCTGCAATATTCATTATCCAAGCGCGATAACTATAAAGACCGATAAAGTCTAACTGATCACCAGGATACAAATCTTTCTTAGCAACGGCACAAACTTCCACTACAGGGTGGTTTAGTGGTGCCATATCTTTTCTACCATAAAGCATAACGCGTGCACAGGTGAGAGGAACTTCCATTGCTGTTAGATGATAGGGGCGATGAAAGGTAAAGTAAGGTCCTTGACCCATTTTTAAATCTTCCATACGTTCCCTTAGTCGTGGGTGTGCTATTTCTGCAATGACAAAAACACCTGGGGAAATGCCTGAACCTATTGAATAATCCACAACGCCACACTGCTCTAAAATACCACCATCTTGTTTAGGGATAAGTATTTTGCTTAAATCTTGTAGTGCCGCTTGTGGGCCATGCATTCCTGGGCAATCAGGGAGAAGCCCCGTTGCATTGGCAATTGCTGCCATTTCAACCATCGTTTTGGAACCATCAATAAATTCAACTAACATGCGCACATTCATATTACGTTTTAGTGCTTCTTCTTCATAAGCATCAGGTGTGGCATCAAAGATAAGTGGATTGTTTTTGCCTTTTCCAGCTGCAACAATCTTATGTCCAAGGGCTGAAATAAATTCAATGAGTTCCATGCAAGAGGTAGGTTCATCACCAGCACCAAGTGTATAAACGAGACCTCGTTTTTCTGCTTCATGTTTTAGATAAGCACCAATGGTAACATCCGCTTCAACATTCATCATGACAAGGTTTTTGTTGTTTTCAAGCGCTTTGAAGCCAATTTCTGCTCCAGCTTCAGGATAGCCTGTTGCATCAACGATAATATCAATTTGCTCATGGCCTAAAACAAGATCAATATCATTTGTGGCTGCAATCAAACCTTTTTCGATAGTTCGGGTTAGAGCGCTGGCATTTTCAACTTCACGTACATGCCCTTCTTCGCCATAGGCTAATCTAGCAGCATCAAAAATACGAGAGGGTGTTCGGGTAGCAACAGCTGCAACCGTTATACCATTCATATGCGCAATACTTGAGAGAAAATCTGTTCCCATTTCACCACAACCAATCAATCCAATACGGATGGGGGGATGGTTTTCTGCATGCTGCTTTAAATCACGCGCCAAACCTGTTAGGCTCACATTGCTTGCCATCATTTTTTCCTATTTGAAAATTACTTTACTAAAAGAGATGTTTTCTTATTCATAAGCCCCATTTGCTTTTAAAACAGTTCATCTTTTACTCTTGATGCTCTAATCAATGGGTTTTATAAAAGCAAGAGATTTTGGGGAGTTTTATCAAATAAAACAGGAAAAGGCGTTATGCAGCAAAAAATAGCAGTACAAGATGTAGCCAATTTTATTGGGAAAGAAATAGGATTATCGCAGTGGCGCCTTGTTACACAGGATATGATTAATCAATTTGCATGCGCAACAGATGATCATCAATGGATCCACGTAGATGAGGAAAAGGCTAAAAAAACGCATTTTGGTGGCACTATTGCTCATGGCTTTTTAACATTATCACTTTTGTCTACTCTAGCTTATGAGGCCCTGCCAGAGTTGGAAGGTGTAACAATGGGCATTAATTATGGTTTTGATAAAGTACGCTTTATGAGTCCCGTTAAAACAGGCAAAAGGGTCCGTGCGCGTTTTGTTTTAAATAATGCTGAGATTCGTTCTTCTGGACGGGTGGTTTTTCATTATGGAGCTACGATGGAAATTGAACAGTTTAAAAAACCAGCTCTTACTGCTCAATGGCTTGTTGTTGCTATGGTTGGAGAGAAGTATATAAATTCTTAAATTGTTTTAGTGCTTTGTTTTGTTCACTTTCTGTGCAATTTTATCAGAAGACTCTTGGAGCGTAACATAAAGAGTGATCAAAAGAATAATAACTATTGTTATAATGGAGATATTATAACACTGATAGCCATGCAGATCGCCGTATTCCCCAAATCGTCTCAGCCGAGATATCCAGCACGCGAAATGGCTCTGATTAAGAAAAAAACATTGCTTTATAAAGATAATTTAATCGTTTTTCAATTTGAATGAGAGATCCGAATATCATAAGATTCTCTCCTTTCAAACTCTCTCGTAGTGAATCATTCAAAGCCATTCGCTTGTACGTCACAAATAGGGTTCGCGTATGGGTGAAAAACACTTGAAGAAAGGAGTAAGAATGCTTCAGATGAATCGTCTCAAGGTAAGGGTTATCGCAACATTTTGAGCTGACAAAGAGAATAGCAATGCTAGCTTACTCCTTCACAAGTGTAAAGAGGGTGGTGCCCAATGACTTTACTATTATATCCTTCACGGGCGCCATCATGAAATGAGTTTTTGCGCACTGATAGACATCTTTTTAAAACAAGTGTGTTATATTGGCAACACAATAGCGTTCTGTTTTGCGAGGAGTGTAACCCTATTAAGAGCGTGAGAAACAAAAGCGTGAGGTACTGCGCGTTCTCTATTATTTAAAAGATATTGCTTTTCAATGCTTTTGAAAGCTGTAAAACTGAAGAATTAAAGGGTGATGGTAAGGCTGGATAACTGATTTCTATATTTACAACTTCATATTTCCCCTAAATTAGGTTGTTTATCCCTTTCAGAGATTACACAAACAGATATGCGCAATGTTTCTTGCTCCAATCGGGCATACAAAAGCTGCATCAGCAGAGAAAATACTAAATCGCTTTAACCTTTGTTTCAAACATGCTGCTGTGCTAAGTTTAGATGTTGATTTACAGGTAACAGCAAAAGCTTTATTGGGAAAACAACGCTATAGAACCACTAATAGACCGGCTATGGATTGGAGAAATATCTCGGCTTTTTATAAAATACTTTGCGAAACAACAAGCATAACACATCTGGCTTCGCGTTTTCTTATTCTTACAGGGAGAAGTACAGATTCTTTGCGTCATATTCATAAAGAGCAGATTGACGGCGCTATATTGGACAATTCCTGTTAAAACTATGAAAGGAAAGCGTGATGCGACAACAGAGTTTTGCGTTCCTTTATCATTAGAAGCTCTGAAAATTCTGGGACACGCGCTTTTTTTATTTTTATCTCGCAATGATTTCTTTCTGCAACCGGTCATAACTCCTTTGCTGCAAATTTCTTGTCACAATTCATTGCAACAAATTGATCTTGGTGCATGTCCACATGGTTTTCGTTCTGGTTTATGTGATTAGCTAGCTGAAATGATGGATGTCCCTTATGAGGTAGCAGAGACTATTCTAGGGCATAGGGGGAGGTAAAGGAGAATGTGCTTATTGTTGTACAAACTAATTTAGAACAGCACTGTATCTTTATAGAAAAATAGGCTTTTTATGTCTCCGGTCAAAGCTAAGATATAGGTTGAAGTTCCCCATTACCTCTGGATAATTTTCTCTCTCTTTTTTCTCATCCATTCTCTACAAGACTTATAAGAGAAATCACCATAACAGTAAAACCGGTAATCAGACTAGAGAACGCTTCAGGAACGAGAACATGCCTGTGATAATTTTAAGTTGGCTTGCTCCCATGGAACATGCAGCTTCAATCAGGCCATTCTCGACAGTTTTAAAAGAGAGTTATGCTATTTGTGCATAAAAAGGAATGGCTGAAATGGTGAGAACAAAAATCACTTTACAGTATTCCTACATCTCTTTCTACGATCGTAACTGTAGGGATAAGGGGAGAAAGGTAAAATGCAAGAGTAAGAAAGAAAGTTGCTATGGTTGGTGAGAAGTAAAAAAATTTCTCAATTGTTTTAATGCTTTTTTTTATCTAATTTTTGTACAATTTTATCAGAAGACCATTGGGTAATAACATTCAGAATGATCAAAAGAATAATAACTATTGTCATAATGGAGGTATTATAACGCTGATAGCCATAGCGGATTGCCATATCCCCTAAACCGCCTCCGCCGAGATATCCAGCAAGTGAAGTGGCTCCGATAAGAGAAATCACCATAACAGTAAAACCTGTAATCAGACTAGGGAGTGCTTCAGGGATGAGAACATGTCTGATAATTTGAAGTTGATTTGCTCCCATGGAACGCGCAGCTTCAATCAGGCCATTCTCGACAGTTTTAAAAGAGAGTTCCGCCATTCTTGCATAAAAAGGAATAGCTGAAATGGTAAGAACAAAAATCACCGAAGGCATTCCTACACCTCTTCCTACAACTATACGGGTAAGGGGTAGAAGATAAAATGCAAGAATAATAAAGGGAATGGCACGAATACTGTCAATCATAATGCTCAGAGGGCGATTGATGAGATATGAGGCAAAAATTCCTCCACGTGCGGTTGTATAAAGAAGCAGACCAAGTGGAAGCCCTATAATAAATGCCATCACAGAAGCACTTATCGTCATCAATACTGTATCGAAAACGGCTTGGGGAAGTTCCTGAGAGAGAACATTAAACATAACCTAAAACCTCACAATATCGCCCTTTTCTGGTTAACCACTGAACGGCTTTTTTAAAAGTTTCTTGATCTTGTGCAGGAAGACCTAAGAAGAGACGCCCAATGGTTTCACCTTGGACTGTATCAATACCACCATGCAAAATACGTGCTCTTAAACCGATTTCATTTTCCAGAAGATTGAGAAAAGGTTGTTGGGCAATTTCACCTGCAATATTGATTTCAATAACAGCTTCTTGGCCTCTTGGTTTAAGATTTTTTGCAAATTTCTCAGGAAGTTGTGGAGTGACAAGTTTAAGCATGGCAATAGTCGTATCATCTTGCGGTGATGTAAAAATATCTTTCACATGCCCTTCTTCCACAATGCGTCCTTGATTGAGGACAATAACACGATGCGCAATAGCGCGCACAACTTCCATTTCATGGGTAATGAGCACAATAGTAAGATTGAGGCGTTTGTTAATATCGGCAAGAAGTTCTAAAATAGATTGCGTTGTTTCAGGATCAAGAGCAGAGGTTGCTTCATCTGATAACAATATTTTGGGATTAGCGGCTAGAGCGCGTGCAATACCAACACGTTGTTTTTGTCCCCCTGAAAGTTCTACTGGATAACAGTATTCCTTACCACATAACCCTACTAATTCAATCAACTCAAGGGCACGTTTGTGGCGCTGTTTTTTATTTATACCGGTTAACTTAAGGGGTAATGCAATGTTATTAAGAACATTTTGCGATGATAAAAGATTAAAATGTTGAAAAATCATGCCAATGCGTTGACGATAAGGTGCCCATTCTGTTTCTGACAGATTTGAAACATTCACACCTTCAAAAAAAATGGACCCCGCGTCAATTCGCTCTAATCCATTTAAACAACGAATAAGTGTTGATTTTCCTGCTCCACTACGTCCGATAATTCCAAGAATTTCACCTGCATGGATATTCAAAGATAAATTATCAATAGCACGAACATCAGCCGTTGTGCTAAAACAACGGCTGATATTTTTTAGAAAGATAAGGCTAGGATTCTCCATTCACAATTACCAAGATGTTTGGGCTGCCATGCCAAAAACTTCTTTGATTTTTACTCGGACAGGTTCACTATTGTAGGCAGAAACTAATTGTTTGACCCACGGTTCATCTTTGTCGATAGTGCGCACAACAATAATATTATTATAAGGGTTATTTTCTGCTTTCTCCCATGCAATAGCATCTGTTTGTAAGTTTAGTCCAGAGATCAAAGCCCAGTTTGTGTTTATAATCGCAATATCGAAATCATCGATCGCTCGTCCTAACATACCGGCATCTAATTCACGGATTTGCAAGTTTTTAGGGTTTTCAACAATATCAAGTGGAGATGCGAGAATATCGTGAGGATCTTTTAACTTAATGAGACCTAGAGAATTGAGAAGCAATAAGGCTCTTCCACCGTTTGAGGGATCGTTAGGAATGCCAATATGTGCTCCATCACGCAGTTCTTTTAACTCTTTGATTTTGTGAGAATAAACACCTATCGGAGTAAGAAACGTATATCCAGCAATTGAAAGTTTGTAACCACGTTGTTTAATTTGATTATTAAGATAAGGAGTGTGCTGAAAAGCATTCGCATCAATCTCTCCAGCGTGAACAGCATCGTTAGGTAGGGTGTAGTCAGAAAAATAAACAAGTTCAATATTTAAACCAGCTCTTTTAGCTTGTTTTGCAGCGGTTTTCCAAATAGTCGCTTCCTGTCCTTCCATAACACCGAGCTTAATGTTTGATTTATTTGCTGCCATAGAAAAGACAGGAGACAATAAAAGTGCAAAAAGAGAAAAAAGTAATCCAATTATAGCATTTCGGGATAATTGCTTGAATTTCATGTGCTTTTATCTTTCTTGTTCTTTTCTTAAGAGATTCTTCGAGAGAAGATTCAATGTACTCTGTACTATTTTAGGGAGGTTTGAGACTATAAAAGCTTTATAGAATATTCAATCATTTTTATTCAAAAAATAATATTATTTTTTTCTAATACTGTAAGCATTCTTGAAAAATAATATGATGAATGGGCAGTCTTTCTCCAAAATTCTGGCAATAAATTCTTCTATTATAATTCTTTTTTTGGAACCAAAGGCAATTTCAAAACTTTTTTAAAGTAACGATTGGCTAAATCGCTAAGCAATCAAATGGGTTTTTATCAGTAAATTCATGAGGAGAATATTGCGCAATCAAGATAATAGGCCGTGTGTATGGCTTAGGGGATAGAGTTAAGAGAGCTTTTTTCGAAATGTGCTGCATCTCTTTAAGGAGATCAAAAATCGATCACCACTTGATTGAAACAGGGCAAAATTGAAACAGGGTACATTTTTGCAAAAGTCTATATTTTGTCCTTCACACTTTGGAGAGGAAGAAAAATAATGTTAAAAAAGGATTTTTTATCAATCACAATGATTTTGTTGATTTTGGGGGGATCGGGGTTTGAAATGACTGCTTCTCATGCGGCAGTTTCAACAGTTGCTCGCGTCGCATCAGGTCAGGCAGTTCTACGCATAGGTCCAGCGACAACTTACAAAGTTACTACAACTGCTTCAACAGGAGCAAAAGTGCAAATTAATGGTTGTCTTTCCAATAAATCTTGGTGCTTACTTTCCTATAATAGAAAGGTCGGTTGGGTATCTGCACGTTATTTAAATGTTAATAATGTTCCTACGATCTCTTTTACACATATGCGCATGAAGCCAAATTCTACGATAAAAGCACAAAAGCAAAAAGTAAAACAGGTTGTTTCCAGTTTTAAAAATCTTACGGTACCTCAAAAAACACGAAAAAATCTACAAAAATTTTACAGAAAAGATATAGTCATTGATTCTACAACTGTCAAAAAAAGGGATGAAAGGACAGTTTTAAATCCCTCCAAAAAGGCACAAGGTGTATCTGTAAAGCGTGTGAGCGCTTATAATCCCTTTTTCCCGTATGATGTCAATTACAGAAATTTTGAACGCAATGAAACGCGTTACCGTGTTGTGACCTATCCCGTGCCATAAGGATACAGAAAATCCAACTGTTATTGCGGTGATAGGAAAAAAATACAGCAGTATAAGGCGTTTTTGCTTCATGCTGCCGTTTTTGTTTAGTTTGCTGATTTTGGTTTTATCAAATTATGAGAAATGAGTAGTTCAGCAATTTGAACTGCGTTCAATGCGGCTCCTTTTCTTAAATTGTCAGCTACAATCCAAAAAGCTAAGCCATTTTCAACGGTGATATCTTCACGAACACGGCTAATAAAGGTGTCATTTTCACCAGTGCTTTCATAAGGCGTTATATAGCCGCCATCTTCATGTTTATCGATAAGCTGACAGCTTGGTGCATTGCGTAGAAGCTTCTGTGCTTCAGGGGCGCTTAGTGGTTTTTCAAATTCAACATGAACAGCTTCCGCATGACCAATAAAGACGGGAACCCGAACAGCTGTTGCTGTTAATTTGATCTTAGAATCAAGAATTTTCTTCGTCTCAACGGCCATTTTCCACTCTTCTTTTGTATAACCATCTTCCATGAAAACATCGATATGGGGAATGACGTTAAAGGCAATACGTTTGGTGAATTTTTTTGATGTGATTGGGTCTGCAACAAAAACTGCTCGTGATTGTTCAAAGAGCTCATCCATCCCTTTTTTACCGGCTCCGGAAACCGATTGATAAGTGGACACAACAACACGTTTAATGTGTGCTGCCTCATGGAGAGGTTTTAAAGCTAAGACAAGTTGAATTGTTGAACAATTTGGGTTAGCTATAATATTGCGCTTGGAAAATTGATCAATGGCTTGTGCATTCACTTCAGGTACAATCAACGGAATATTGCTATCATAGCGCCAAGTAGATGAATTGTCGATTACCACACAGCCAGCCCCCGCGATTTTAGGAGCATATTCTTTGGAAATACTCCCTCCAGCAGACATGAGGCATAGGTCTGTATCGGAAAAATCGTACGTATCAAGCGCTTTGACTTTTAAAGTTTTGTCACCATAAGAAACACTTTGCCCTAGGGAGCGGCGTGAAGCTAAAGGAACGATTTCATGAGTAGGAAAACCACGTTCCTCGAGAATTGTTAGCATTTCACGACCAACATTTCCAGTTGCGCCGACAATTGCAACTTTAAAACTCATTTTCCATACTCCTGTTCTCTCTATTTTTCTTCCCTGGGCTATACCCAGGAGAGGGCGAGTTGGCCAGGAATTAAATCATAATATTGTAGGCTTTTAAAAGGCCTCATTTTTGTGCATGTCAATCACAACCCACACCAACACAGGTTGGTTGATTTCGAATGTATCATCCTGCTGGTTTTTAAGAGCTAAGAAAGCCTGAATATTTTATGCCAAGCTGCATGAATATCTCCTTGACAGCACCGCAATCTAGTGAATTGCTTATCTTCTGTCAATTGTTTAGCTTGAGAAGTTTGAATTTTGTAACGATTGTATCATGCCTTGTGCTGGTAAAGTTTTTTATATTGCCTTATGATAAATGTTTTTTATGTGCAGGTTAAAATGGAGGTTTGTGATCTGATTTTCTTCTGTGCTGTTCCCTATTTTATTTTGTGATGTTTATTCTTATTTCATAAGTTCTTTTCATGTGATAAAGGCGTTTATTGAAGAAACGTTCATGCAAATCATGAAAATAAGAAGATGTCTTCTTAATCAGAAATCAACCGCAAGATTGCCGTTTGTTTTTTTGGAGTTAAGCCCTCTGAAATTTTTCAAAAGAAAGTGTTCTACTTTGTTTGATACTTTGTCGTTATCATGGTAGAGAATATCTGCTTTTGTTGAAATATCAGCATAAAAGAAAAAAACAGTAACATTCAGTCTATCGGCAATTTCCTGCAAGTGTTCTGCACTTACGCGATTTATTCCTTTTTCATACTTTTGAATTTGTTGGAAAATGGCGCTTAAATGACAACCTAATTGTTTTTGAAAAAATCCTATGATGCTTCTTCTGAAGCGATTTTTTTGCCTACAGAGATATCATTAAAATGTGAATTTTGGGTTCGCACTTTGAAAGCCGCCCACCGATAGTGAACGCCTTCGCGTTGGTCTTCTGGGGTCTAGAAGTACTGGCATCAAATCAGCTTCTTACTTTATAGTACTTATAGCACTTGTATATAACAAAAACCTTGGAAATTCTAGGATACCCGCAAAGCAGATTTATTCTATGTTCGATGTTAGAGCCTCCAGGTCCTATTGATCGCTGCGTATACGATCAAAACTACAAACTTATTCATAGGATAATTTCCTTAAATCATCAATCAGAGTTACAATACAACAGTTGTTTTGGTTGCTTTTTTTCAAAATTTAAACGCAACCATTGCAATGTGTCTCTCTATTTTAATGGAATTTATATCATTTTTTTTCTATGCATCGTTTTTAATCAATAGGATATTTTAAAATAAAATCTGCAGTGGCGTTTTCAAAAAATTTTGCAGAGCAAGACATTTCAGGGGGGCTCAAATGGGTTTTAACAAATTGGAAAAATTCAGCTGTGAAAAAAGGAAAAAAGAAAGTGAGGTTAAGTATAAATGCCGTTTTCGTTTGTAAAAATCATGCATGCCGAAATGATTTTGATTTTAAAAGATAAACAGTTTAGATTTTTGACTCGTGGTTTTATGTATTTATCTTAAAAATCTATCTGTTAAGGCTTTCAGTTTTTTTTGTTTACAATTTATTTATCGCCATTGAAGGTACTCTTTGGCGTCATTTTATATCGATAGAAGGAGTGTTTTTAAGATCTTGTTTTTGATGTGCACTTTCAGAAGAGTTTAAGAGCTTGAAGTGTCTTTCAATTTGGTTTTTAAAAGCGGCAGAGAGCTTTCATTATTTTTAAAGATATTCTTCTTGCGCTTTTTCTCGTGTTTCGTTGGTTTCAAAAATACTACGAAGAACAGCGGTTTTGAGGCGGCATTTGAGATTATTTTTAAGTGCTTATTTGGGATTTTTGTACTGCCTTTTGGTTCAGATGGTCAGATTTATTGATCCAAATGCATAGAACTTTACATAGATTTTCCAAAAAACTACTCATGATAATTAAACGCTTTATATTGTGATTAAAATGTTGCTTGGGATATATTATTTCTTTGCAAATTCTGTTTGATTGACAAAACGTAAATTTTAAAAATTAAAATGAGACGCTAAGATAATGTTTTGTAGTTTATGCATTTAAATTACTTGTTGCCAAGATTGTCATCGCATTTTGAACGATTACAATTGATTTCTTTTCAAAAACAGGGTCGGTAGTATTGTAAACATTGTCTTGTTGTATGGTCATATAAGGCGCATTTATGTATATTAAAAATATAACGTTGTCTCTGTCTTGTTTTAGTTTTTTTTTCACCAACTTAAAATGTAGAAATCTAAAGTTGAACATAATATTTAGGGCAGGGCTTGTCCAGTGAGCTTATGGAGTGAATGATATTAGTGGGCACCAAGTGGAATACGTTGAGAGAAATCAATCATGTAATCGAATGAGTAAGGATTAAGTTTTTATCCTTGAGAGTGAGAAGGAGACTAAGCTTTACGACATGGGCAATAAAGTTTTTTAAACCACTCCTGTTGGTGATCAATGTGATATCATTTTCTATGTGCATCTTCGTTACATTATAAATTTGAAATCCTATGGTTTTATTCCATCCTTTATCCTTCGTTTTATCTAAATCTTCTCTTCTTTATAAAAAATGAGGGTATCTCTGCACATTCAGAATCAAAAATTTTTTGAGAAAGAACTCAATATACTTTTTTATGAACTGTCTTCATACAAAAACAGCGTAACATTAGTGGTAAATAAAAAATAATGTGTTGATTTGTTATGAAACTACTTTTTTAAAAGTGCTAACTATTGAAAAAAAAACTACGTCCATAAAGAATATTTCTTTATGGAAAACTAGATTGATAACAGTTTATTGTAAAAGGAAAATTGAATAGAACTTTCTTATTTTTTATAGAGTTCTTTTTCATTATTTTGCAAAGGACGGGCTTCGGAGGCAAGCATAACGGGAACACCGTCGCGAATAGGATAGGCGAGTTTTGCTTTAAGCGAAATTAATTCCTGTGTTTTTCGGTTCAAAGAGAGAGTTCCTCCTGTAATTGGGCAAACCAGCAATTCGAGCATTTTGGGATCAGTGATCATTTTCTTCATGTTTTAACATCCATTAGTTTAAATAGTGATATGCTCCTGTTTGTTTTATAAGAGAGCGTTCAGTTAAAGCGAGAAGAGTCTGGGCACGGCTTCCAATATCAGGAGCTTCTAACAGAGCTTGTTTTTCTGCGGGTGTAAAAGGAATAAGCGATGAAAAAGCATTCACCAATATAGGCGTAGGCGTTTGTATGATATTGCTCCAATTATATTCTATTTCATGTATGATGAGATATTGCTCAACAATGTTGAGTAAGTTTTCTCGATTAATGCTTTCTGAAAATTCTGCTTCTTGTAGGTCTTGTATGTTTGATTGGACGAGAGCAATCCGATAGGATTTTGTGTTCACGAGTTCTTGTTCTAAAGTAAAGCGGCAAACACCTTGTAGGATAATGAAAAGCTGCCCATTTCCTGTTTCGTTGTAGTGTGTGATGCGACCTATACAGCCCATTTTATAAAGCTGTATGGGGAAATAGTCTGTTCCTGAAGAAAGTGGTTGAATAATACCTAACAAACGGTTGGATGCCATAACGTCTTCAACCATTTCGAGAGCTTCTGGTTCAAAAATGTTGAGCGATAAAAAACCTCCTGGCAATAAGAGCGCACCTTCTAAAGGAAAAAGAGCAATTTTCTTTGGGAGATCATTTTCGCAATTATAATGAATATTGCCAGCTTTCATTCGTATTTTAAAACCTTTGTATAGTGAGGTTTGGTGCATAAAGAGCCCCACAGTTTATGATACTACTTATCGATAATAGAGACTACCCCCCCTTGAATGTTAAGATCATATTTCCTGATATTCTTAGAGTATGTAGTTTAGAGAGAATAAACTTTGCGGCTATAATAGGACTATACAAAAGGGGACACTCTTTTTAGTCCGTGAAATTTTATATTGTCTTCAATTTGTTTTTTTAGTTTTTGATTGGTGTTTTTGGTCTTGGCCTTTCGCAATTTCCTTTTTATGTTGGTAGCTCATGCCGGTAATGTATAAGCTGATTCTCCTTACTTTACTAAACTGTAAACACCTATGATTTTTAAAATACACGAGATCTAACATTATAAGCTCTTTAAAATAACCTATGCAAGTATAAAATTAGGGCATACTAATCATTTTGCTGATGACAGTATGATAGAGATAGGCTATAGACTTAGAGATATGTCGGAAAGAACGTTGTCATTTCTTTCATTCTTGTGCGGGAGAGTGCAGGCTGCAAGTTTTTGTGTCTGCCGCCGAAGGGGAAAATAGCCCGTAATCTCTCAGGCTCTAAGGACCGTAAAAGGAGAAAGGCAGATCTGGAAAGTCGGGAGGGGCTACACCAAAGGTGTAAGCGAAAGCTTTTTTCGCGAGTCTCTCAGGTTTGTAACAGAGGGGTGCAGAAACGAACACATTGTGTGAGCGTTAGCACGGCTTTGGAGATATTATGGGGACATCACGAGAATTTGAAACATCTTCTTTAAAAACACTTCCTTTATATGAATTGCATGAAAAATCTGGAGCGAAATTTGGTGCTTTTGCGGGTTGGCAAATGCCTTTGACTTATCCTCTTGGGGTTTTGAAAGAGCATCTTCATACGCGTGCGCATGCAGGCCTTTTTGATATTTCTCATATGAAATTGATTACTGTTGAGGGGTCGCAAGCAGTGGAATTTTTATCCTATGCTCTTCCTGTTGATGCGGCACTGTTAAAGATTGGTCATTCGCGCTATAGCTATTTACTTAATGAACAGGCTGGCATTCTTGATGATCTTATCCTTACCCGCTTGGCAGAGTGTCGTTTTATGCTGGTTGCTAATGCTGGTAATGCACAAGCCGATTTTGCTGAACTTGAAAAACGTGCTGTTGGCTTTGAATGTCAAGTCATTGCTCTTGAAAGGGTATTGCTTGCTCTTCAAGGTCCACAAGCAGCTGCTGTTCTAGTTGATGCTGGTTTACCGGGCAATGAACTGTTATTTATGCAAGGATTCGAACCACAACAAGATTGGTTTATTGCCCGTTCTGGTTATACGGGAGAAGATGGTTTTGAAATTGCTCTTCCCATAGGGCATGCACGCGAATTGGCTGAAAAATTGCTTAGGGATTCTCGTGTTGAGTGGATCGGTCTTGCGGCGCGCGACAGTCTTCGATTGGAAGCAGGATTATGCTTGCATGGCAGTGATATTACTCCTGATACTACGCCCATTGATGCTGCACTGACATGGGCCGTTCCCAAAAATGTTCGAGAAAAAGCGCAATTTTATGGAGCAAAGGCTTTTCTGGAAGCTCTTAAAAAAGGTCCCTCTCGTTGTCGTGTTGGTTTAAAACCACAAACACGTCAACCTATTCGTGCTGGTGCTTTGCTTTTCGATGATGAGGGCAATCGGATTGGATTGGTAACATCAGGTGGTTTTGGCCCTTCTTTTGATGGTCCTGTAGCGATGGGATATGTTCCTATTGGTTGGAAAGTGGAAGGAACAGAGATATTTACAGAGCTGCGTGGCAAAAAGATTGCACTGTCTGTTCATTCACTTCCTTTTGTTGCACAACATTATTTTAAAGGATAATTTTTTATGTCTAAAACTTATTTTACACAAGATCATGAATGGCTTAGTGTTGAAGGACAAGTGGTTACTGTCGGGATCACCAATTATGCTCAAGAGCAGTTAGGTGATTTGGTTTTTATTGATTTGCCACAAAATGGGACAAAACTTTCTAAGGGAGACGCTGCTGCTGTTGTCGAATCGGTGAAAGCAGCTTCAGATGTTTATGCACCTTTGAATGGTGAAGTGGTCGAAATGAATGAAGCTCTGGCAGATAGTCCAGAACTGGTAAACAAAAAAGCTGAAACAGAAGGTTGGCTCTGGAAAATGACCTTGCAGGACGAAACGCAACTTGACGGGTTGCTAGATAAGGTTGCTTATCAAGAACTGATCGGATGACTGCTATGTTAGAGCGTCCTTTTTTTTCTCGCCATATTGGGCTTTGTCCTGATGAAAAACAAAAAATGCTTGATGTTTTAGCAGTAGATTCTGTTGATACACTGGTTTCTCAAGCTCTTCCTTGCTCTATTCATTTGGGACGGCCGCTTAATCTCCCAAAGGCAGTTAGTGAAGAGAAAGCTCTGGAAGAACTCTCCAAGATGATGGGGCGTAATCATCTGCACAAAAGTTTTATTGGGCAGGGGTATCATGGAACATCTGTGCCGTCTGTTATTTTGCGGAATCTTTTTGAAAATCCAGCTTGGTATACTGCTTATACGCCTTATCAGGCAGAAATTAGCCAAGGTCGTTTAGAGCTTTTATTTTATTTTCAGACATTGATTAGTGAACTCACAGGTTTGCCTGTTGCAGCTGCTTCACTTCTTGATGAAGCAACTGCTTTGGCTGAAGCTATTGCAGTGGCTTTCCGCTTTGCGCGTGAGAAAAAAACGAAGATTTCTCTTCAGAGTTTTTTGCATCCCCAGATCTTGAGTGTTGTACAAACGCGTTCTGAAACACAAGGTCTTCGGGTTAGCCAAAATAGCGAAATTTGTTCTGATACCGCTGCGATTGTTTTGTCCTGGCCAGATACAAAAGGCTCTTTTAATGATCATAGTGAAGTCATTAAGGAGGCAAAAGCAAAAGGAGCACTGGTGATTGTGGTTGCTGATCCTTTGGCACTTACCCTTATGGAAGCACCAGCGAAGTGGGGAGCTGATATTGTTGTCGGCTCGATGCAGCGTTATGGCGTTCCAATGGGATTTGGAGGTCCTCATGCTGGTTATCTTGCGGTCAGCGATGCGCTCACACGTCTTATTCCCGGGCGTATTGTTGGTCAATCAGTGGATACGAAAGGCCGTGTTGGTTTTCGTTTAGCATTGCAAACACGTGAACAACATATCCGGCGCGATAAAGCGACATCAAATATTTGTACAGCACAGGCTCTGCTGGCAAATATGGCAACGGCTTATGCTGTTTGGCATGGTCCGAAAGGCTTACAGGAAATTGCTCAGCGCGTTCATCATTTAACATGCCGTTTCGTTGGTGGTTTAGAGGCAGTAGGTATCTTTTGTGAAGGAGAATATTTTTTTGATTGTGTAAGCGTTGTTGTGAAGGGAAGAGCACGAGAGATTGCACGCCAAGCGAAAGCAGGTGGACGCCTTGTTCGTATTCTTGATGATGACAGAGTTGCGATCAATTTTGATGAATTGTCAACACAAGAGGATGCTTGTACTTTAGCACAGCTTTTCGGTGCGGGGTTAGTTGATGAGGTTTCTCCAAGACTTATGGGTAAAGGGCGTGATGCTACTTTTCTTTCACAGCCCTTTTTTCATGCGGTTCATTCAGAGACGGACATGATGCGCTTTTTGCGTCGTTTATCGGATAAGGATTTGGCATTAGATCGGACAATGATACCTCTTGGCTCTTGTACGATGAAACTTAATGCAGCAGCTGAACTAATGCCTATAAGCTGGCCTACGGTGGCCAATATACATCCCTTTGTTCCGCAAGAGGATGCGGTAGGTTATCAGGAAATGATCAATCAGTTAAATGCCTGGTTGTGTGAAATTACAGGGTTTGCACAAGTTTCTTTTCAGCCAAACTCTGGTGCTCAAGGTGAATATGCTGGGCTTTTGGCAATTCGTCGGTATCACCAATCGCGGGGTGAACATCAACGCACGCTTTGTCTTATTCCTGAATCTGCGCATGGCACCAATCCAGCTTCAGCTCATATGGCCGGTATGGAAGTTGTTGTGGTGAAATGCTTGAATGATGGTAATGTGGATTTTGATGATCTTAAAATGAAAGCACAATTGCATAAGGAGCGTTTAGCTGCTCTCATGATCACTTATCCTTCAACACATGGTGTTTATGAGGAAAGTATTAAGGATATTTGTTCTTTTATTCATGAAAATAGAGGGCAAGTTTATTTTGATGGTGCTAATCTGAATGCGCTTGTTGGCCTTGCTCGTCCGGCAGATATTGGGGCAGATGTTTGTCATATGAACCTTCATAAAACATTTGCCATTCCCCATGGTGGTGGTGGTCCTGGTGTGGGGCCGATTGGAGTGGCAGAACATCTCAAGCCATTTTTGCCAGGTCATGAACAAGAGGGGACAAGATATGCAGTTTCAGCAGCGCCGTATGGAAGCGCATCTATTCTTGTTATTACTTGGATGTATATTCGGATGATGGGCGCTGAGGGTTTGAAATATGCAACACAAACAGCAATTTTGAATGCCAATTATATTGCTGTGCGTCTTTCACAGGCTTATTCCATTCTTTATCGAGGTAGGCAGGGACGTGTTGCTCATGAATGTATCGTGGATACACGTGTGTTGAAAGAGCAGTGTGGGGTGAGTGTTGATGATATTGCAAAACGTCTCATTGATTACGGATTTCATGCGCCCACGATGTCTTTCCCTGTTCCTGGAACTTTGATGATTGAGCCAACCGAATCAGAACCAAAGGCAGAGATTGACCGTTTTTGTGATGCTTTGCTCTCTATTGCTGAAGAAGCTAAGAAAGTTGGTAGCGGTGTTTGGCCAAAAGACAATAATCCATTGGTTCATGCACCACATACATTGGCCGATACAATAGATGATGCTTGGGCGCGGCCTTATTCACGACAAGAAGCGGCTTTCCCCAATTGCTCTCTTGATCCCGCAAATAAATATTGGCCGCCTGTTTCACGTATTGATAATGTTACAGGAGATAGAATGCTTATTTGTTCTTGTCCGCCTTTGGAAAACACCTATTAAATTTTTTGTTTGCATTAATAAAAAAAGCCTCTACAGAATTTGTGGGCTTTTTTGTCACTTATTCATGAATTTGATCATATTATTTTTCTTGGTGCGTATAGATTTTTGTTTTCCTGATGGTCATCTAAAATAATCTTAAAATAAATTGATGATTTTCATTGTCATTATTTGCTTAAGCATTTTGATGAAAATATTGATGAACAGGATATGGAAGAAGGCGTATTGATGGATAGTCTGTACATTTAGCTGTTTAAAACCATGTCTAGAAGCTCTGAGATTTTTTTTACTGAGAGGGTAATTTTCTTCACTTTAATTTCTTGAGAGAGTTTTAAATGTAAATGCGTTTATAGCGTTTTCCTAGAGAAGTGAGAATTTCATGAGGAATAGTATTGGTATCTATAGATACTTTTTCAAGGGGTTGATGAGGGCCAATGAGCTCTACCCAATCACCTCTTTGAGGTTTTTTATCGAGATCAGTAGCATCGACTATGATAGAATCCATAGAAATATGTCCAACAATAGGGAGTTTGTGTCCATTGAAATAAACGGTACCTTTATTCGAAAGAATGCGTGGCCAACCATCTGCATAGCCGATAGAAATGGTTGCAAGAGTACTTGGCCTGTGGGTCATAAAGCTTTCCCCATAACCAACAGGTATTCCTGCGTCAATAAAGCGGCTTTGAAGGACTTGGGCTTCAAGTTTTACAACAGCTTTAAGAGGTGTTGGATGTTTGCCATGGGGATCAACACCGTAAAGTGCTATGCCGGGGCGAACAAGATCAAAATAAAAATCTGAACCAAGAAAAATGCCTCCAGAATTGGCAAATGAGACTTTACAGGTAGGTAACTGTGCAAGTACTCTCTTGAAAGCAGCTAATTGTTTGTTATTGGATGAATGAGAGGCGTCCTCTCCATTCGCAAGGTGACTGAGAATATATTTTATTTCTGCTTTTTCGAAAATTGTAGGGTGTTTTATAAGTTTTTGTAATTCTTTTTTATCAAGCCCTAATCGGCTCATATTTGTATCGACCTGAATGATTGCGGGAAATTTTTTATTCTTTTTTTGGCAGAGTGTTTGCCAATCTTCAATAGCAGACCAAGAGTTCAGAAGAGGGACAATACCCGATTGTGCAACAAATTCTTCTGCTTTATGTGGAAACCCATTCAGAAGGGCAATCATGACATTTTCTGGTAAAACGGTTTTTAATTGAAGCGCTTCTTCGATTTGAGCAACAAAAAAAGTGCGGCAGCCAGCCTGATAAAGCGCAGGGGCAATTTTATTAGCACCCAACCCATAGGCATTGGCTTTCACAACCGCTGAACACTCAGTTGGGGCAACATGTTGGGCTAAAGTTACATAATTTGCAACAATAGCACGCACATCGATGGTTGCTATCGCTGTAGCAGGAAATAATAGGTTTGTTGTATCCTTAGCGGATTTGTTCATTTTTAAAAATCCTCTCTCGAGTCAATGAGACATAAATTCCCTTTGATTCTTTCATATAGTTTTCTATGATATATGAAAAGGATGCCTGTACTGTTTGTTCTTATCAAAATCATAAGCAGTTCATACTGAATTATGTGTCATCAAAGCAACCTTTTAAGGTAAGATGCGTACTTTGAGTATCATCAATAGAGTAATTTATTCTCTTTGTATTTTTATGAACACGTAATGTACTGACAGTCGGAAAGGCATAGACTTCATTCTCTCTCCTTGGGTAAAGATATTAAAAAAATTAAAGGCTCATCTGCTGCGTTATATCGTTTTTCATAGTGAAATCAGAAAAAACTTTAAGATCAATAGTAAATTAAAGTTCTTTTGGCGACATTGATTATAGAGTCTGAGTTTGATCAAATTAACTTTATATTTAATAAATTAAGGGGGGATTAGTTATGAATTACAGAATCAAAAAAATATTATTCGTTTTTATTGTTTTTCGTGAGTTTCCCAAATTACGCTATTGTTGCGGATGGGATTGTTTCTATTGGACATGCGTGGCCTGCTCAATCAGAATTTAACCAATGGACGTTTTTCCAGGAGATCAGTAACGATGATGGAGTGAATTTTCATTATTATTGAGCAAAGCAGTTTTTCTTTAAAAACGGTGATAGTGGATATATTGGTTTACAAAATAGTGGAGGTAATCATTTCGTTAATTACTCTATATAGAAGGCTGTTGGTTGGAAGAGTGATCGGTATCATATTTTAATTATGAAGGCTCTGGGATGTAATATCGTATTGAAATTCCGTGGAAGATGGAGCCTCAGTACAAATTAGATATTTCAAAAAGTAGAAATTTAGTTGTTGGATTTCTGATGGATTTAATGGATAGCACAAAAACAATTGTGGGTTTTATTGACGTTCCAAAAACATTTGGTAAATTTTATGCTTTTCTTGACTTTGTTGAAAATATATTCTCTTTAAAATATTCTCAAGGGGATGAGCAATTTTCATCTTGTTTTGTGATGGGGATGCAAAGTTCAATCTTTAAAGCTCTTATAGGCAATAATACAGTCGAAGCGAAACAAAGTACTGATACTTATGAAATTGCAATGATTCTTATATGGTTCAAGCTGCCTGTAATGATGATGCTTGCATTAATACTGTAAACTATCTTGGAGAGAGAGCCTTACCTCGTGCATCTAAAGTTTTTCTTGTTAAAATGGGAAAGATTTGAGTGCACAAACTATTTCTGATGCGTTGAGAGCAGTTAGCTTGATCGTTATTCGTTCCCAGGATGGTTATTGGGCATCTCATATTTATTTCCCAAAACCTCGTTTATTTAAATGAAAATCAATTTTTGTTGATCACAAAGCAAGTTACAGCTCATCTATTCATGTTAATACTGATATGACGAAGGTCGATAGCAGAACACAACTGATGTACATGTTTGATGGTCATCGCTGGAAAATTATAAAAATGCACTAAGAACCAGTTATTGATCTGTTTTCTCATACCGCTAACATTTGTGTCTCCCATAAAAGAACAAGCATAAATTTAGCGGTATGATTATCAATAATTTTATGATTGAAAATTTATTCTGAAACCTTCTCTATTGTTTTGATAAAGATACGAATGACAGAGGGTATTCTGTATTATGTCGAAGGTTGTAAAATTGCCGTTCCAGTTTCGTGGACTTGATTGCATTTGAGATTTTATTAAGTTGGAGTAGATCGTTCAATGAATATTATGTTCATTGTTTGAATGATTCTTTTAAAATGCTTGTGTTGCATTTACATATCTTCACTGACAATGAGAATGCACTGTGGTATTCTTTTGCCGGTTTTTTCTTTGGTTTTTGTCTAGATTGCGAGAGCTCTTCTTGTTTCATTTACGACACAGATATCGTTAAGAGGGATATTTTTATAGTTTTTGATAGGTTGAAAAATTCTTGGGGAAGAAGTTTAATGTTTATGGTGGTAGATTAACTGTCAGAGCAGTGAAATGATAGAGAGTCTTCTAAAGGATTGTAGAGTGATTGTCCATTAATTATCAAAAAAGCTAATTCATTGAAGATTTTGTGGAGAAATTGTAAGATTATTATTAAAGGGCCACAAATTTTACCTCTCTTAAAGTTTTTGATTATAAATTTTAAAAAATTAGAGAGTGTTTCTCTATTTATAGACAATGTTTGATACTCATTACGTGTTACAACTTATCAGGGTAATAAGTTTATTTAAGGTTAAATGCTTTGATATTTGTTTGTAGGGTGTGCATTAACATCAAGCAAAAGTAGTTTTTCGTCAATTTCATCACCAGCTTCAAGATAAATTTCATCTGTCTGGTAATTAACTATATCTTCTATGAGATAAGATCCTCATAAATCGTTTTCACTGACTTTAACTGCCTTGAGACCTTTTTCTGCCAAAGCCTTCGCTGCACGAACCGTTGGTTTTTTAAAAGCTTTTGCAACAACTTCACTACTTTCTGCACTTATATATAAGATTAGAAACAGGCTTCATGTCTTTAAAGCGCTCAAAAAAATGGAATATGCCATCCATTTCCACCTCGCTCATAGGTAACTGTATTATAAAAAGTCGATAAAATATCTGACGTATCCATCTCTAATGCCATCAAAATATTTATAACAGGAATTTTACGTTGTCGGTCAATACGAGCATAAATGATGTCTTTAGCATCAAACTCAATATCAAGCCAAGAACCACGATAAAGAATAACACGAGCTGTAAAAAGAAATTTTCCTAATGAATGTGATTTTTCTTTATTATGTATTTCAGTTTTTTCAGCTAATTTTGATATAAGAGTGTTGATCTTGTGGTTTGTTTTTTAAGAAAAATATTGGCAGATGGCGATGCACGTATTATATCACTTTGAAGATTTAAGGTTTAATGTTGAATGAAGATAAGGGAAAAATTTTATGAATACGTCTGCTAGCAATGTTCAGTCAAATATCAGCGGCGTTGCGTCAAACTTTCCTATTCCTGAAAATGTGTTCGCACTTACTGTACAGGAAGTTTATCACTACACAGACCGTTTGTTTAAATTTCGCTTGAATCGTCCTGAAAGTTTTCGTTTTCGTTCTGGTGAATTTGTTATGATTGGTTTGCCAAATGCAGAAAAGCCAATTTATCGCGCTTATTCTGTTGCAAGCCCATTTTGGGATGAACAGCTTGAGTTTTTTTCGATCAAAGTTCCAGGAGGATCATTAACCGAATATCTCCAAAAAATTAAAATTGGTGATATCGTTCTCATGCGTAAAAAATCTACTGGAACACTGGTTCTTGATGCTCTTATTCCTGGAAAGCGCCTTTATCTTTTGTCAACAGGAACGGGGGTTGCTCCCTTTGCGAGTCTTATCCGTGATCCTGAAACTTATGAAAAATTTTCAGAAGTGGTTCTTATTCAAACAACCCGTGAGCGGGATGAGCTTAATTATGCAAGAGATCTTGTCATTTCTTTACAACAAGATCCACTGATTGGTGAATATGCACCACAGTTAAAATTTTATCCCATGACGACTAGGGAATCTTCTGAGTATATGGGGCGCATTACGGCTGTTATGGAGAGTGGTGTTTTTTTTGAAATGACTGGTTTGCCAAAGATTAATGCTGATGAAGATCGGGTGATGATTTGTGGTTCCATGTCAATGCTGAAAGATTGTGCAAGAATGTGTGAAGCCTTTGGTCTTGTTGAAGGTGCCAATAATGCACCGGCTACGTATGTTGTGGAGCGCGCTTTTGTAGGGTAAGAGAGGTGTTGTGCTGTTGCTTTTCTGGGGAGCGGTGCTTTTTTTGAAATGACTGGTTTGTTGAAGATTGATGCTGATGAAGACCTTATGGTGATTTGTGGTTCTATGGCAATATGGGATATTGTACGAGAGTGTGTGAAGCCTTTGGTCTTGTTGAAGGTTCCGATAATGCATCGGCACCTTATATTATGGGACACGCTTTTGTAGGATAAGAGGAGAGTTGTACTGCAGTTTGTGCTAATTCGCTAATCACATTACAATTCTTCTCTGTGATAAGATTTCTAAGAGCTATCCAAGAACCACCAATACAGAAAACATTAGAAAACTGGAACCATTGAGCAGCATTTTTTTGTGTTATGCCGCTGTTGGGTGAAATCGGATTTTAAAGAAGAGAGCGGCTAAAGCTGGTACAAAGGCAGTACTCCCTGCCGTTTCAGCTGGAAAAATTTAAGATATAAATAGCCTTTGTCCAGTGCTTTCATTAAGTTACTTGGTGTAACGGTCCTCGAGAAAGGGAGCACTGTTTTTACACAATCGATCAATTTGTTTGAGAAGCGAGGGTTTACGATAAATTTTGCTCTTGCATGTTCTGTTTGTTCATAATGCAGGGTGCTCAAAATTGTTCCTGCTCCAACAGTTGATTCGAGTACCTATTGTGTAATGGCTTTAATTGCGTCGAGTGCATTTTCTGTTTGCAATGTAACTTCAATTGTTTTCAATTCTCCTTTAAAAGGTAAGCGCTAAAGGCACGGCATTGTGTAGAGTATCAATGTGCAAAGCAGATATAATAGCTTGTTTCTGGAGCAGTGATAAAAGCTTCTCTATTTTTTGGCATATGGTGTTCTTTCTCCAAAAAATGATGGTGTTGATTAAGTACAATATCTTAAAGAGTAAATGAATAGATCTTGAAATTATATGAAACCCGCGTTATGCCAAAACTATGGAAAAGAATTTTAAAGTTGCTGCTCTTTATTGCTTTGCAGATTTGAAGCATTATCGTCAATTACAAAAACCTTTGCTGAATTTATGTCAGGCAAAGGATATCAAAGGTACTCTCCTTTTGGCACAAGAGGGAATTAATGGAACTGTTGCGGGATCTTGTGTTGCTATTGAAACATTAGTGAATTTTATTACTGCTGAATCAACATTTCGAACGCCTGAGATTAAATATTCATGGGCATCGAAGATGCCTTTTCATCGTATGAAAGTACGATTGAAAAAAGAAATTGTAACAATGGGCGTTGAGGGTATTAATCCGTTAAAAGTTGTTGGTACTTATGTCGACCCTAAAGATTGGAATGCCTTTATTCAAGATGAAGAAACACTTCTCATTGATACGCGTAACGATTATGAATATGCAATTGGCAGCTTTCAAGGAGCGGTTGATCCACAGATCAAAACATTTCGTGAATTTCCCGCATGGGTGCTTAAGCATGAAGCTGATTTAAAAAAGAAAAAGAAAATTGCTATGTTTTGTACGGGCGGTATTCGGTGTGAAAAATCAACAGCTTATATTCGTAAACTTGGTTATGAACAGGTTTACCATTTAAAAGGTGGGATTCTTAAATATTTGGAAACAATTCCAAAAGAAGAGAGTCTGTGGTGGGGTGAGTGTTTCGTTTTTGATGAGCGTGTCTCTGTTAAACATGGTCTTGAAGAATGTGGGCGCGAATTATGTCGTGCGTGTCGTTTTCCTCTTAATGCTGAAAGCAAATTATCGCCTCATTATGAAGAAGGTGTTTCGTGTAATGCTTGTTATAATATGCGCAGTGAAGATGATAGGGAACGATTTCGCGAACGTCATAGGCAGTTCCAATTATCAAAATTGCGTGCAATGCATTCTCATTAAGAGTGATACAAGCTATCGTACTTTGGTGTTTAAGGCTTTTGCTTTTTTTGGTTATTTCAAGAAAAGAATTTTCGTTTTGAGTAGACAAGAATTTTATAAGATTGGCTATCACCCGGAAATTAGAGCTATACATTTTGAATGAGATATCTCTGATTGTATAGTCTTTGGTTGTTTCAGTTTTTAATTTTTAATCAGTAAAAATTGCTTTATGATGTTTCAATTGAGGAGACAGCTCAATGGAAGAGTATATGACTTTGAAAAGCAGTTTTGGAATGAATACGACAGGCCGATTGATAAACTGTTTAAATGCAAGAATTGGTAAAGGGGATGATAAAGACATTGATGGCCATGGCATATGATTTCATAAACATAGAGATGGTGTTTTCTGTGGCTCTTGCTTGTAAATCAACATCCAATTCTAATGCAGCTGCATGTTTGCAACAAATATTAAGATGGATAAGTGCTTGGTCTGCTGTTGCAGCTTTTTTATGCAGGTGGGGGCAAGAATATTGTGTATATCTGTTTGTGTAATCTCTGAAACAAGAAAACAGCCTAATTGGGGGAGAATATGAAGTTGTAAATATAGAAATCAGTTTCCAACCTTACTATCTTCTGTTAATTTGGTTTTACGGCTTTTAAAAGTATCTAGGAGCAATGTCTTTTAAATAATGGAGATTGCGCAGTGTCTCACGCTTTTGTTTCTCACCTTTCTTAATAGGATCATGCAGTCACACCCATCATGCAAAACGGAATGCCACTGTTGTTGCACATTCACGCGCTTGTTTTAAAGAGATATCTGTCAGTGCATAAAAGCCTCTTTCACGATGGCGCCTGTGACAAGGTATACCATAAAAACTATTGTACACTACCCTCTTTACGTTTATGAAGGTGCACGCCAGCTCCGTCATTCTCTTTGCCAGCTTTTGTATTGAGACGGGTTATAAGGAACATTTTTACTCCTTTCTTGAAGAGTGTGCACCTACACGCCAATCCCGCTTGTGATGTGCAAGCGAATGAATTTGAGTTATTTACTATGAGAGGGTTTGAGAGGAGAGAATCTTACGATATTTGATGTTCTCATTCAAGTTGCAAAACAATAAATTGTCTTTATAAATCAATTTTTTGTAGCGTTATACCTTTCATGAATGATTGTAGACAGAGGGGATTAAGAAGCCAAGTAAAGAGATTTTTTTAAAGAAAAGATTATGCATTTGTATTACAATGATATGTTTTTTTTGTGAAAGTTGCGATTTCTATTAAAGGGGATATGTGACTTATTTGTTTGAGAGAGCTGTTGCTTTTTTACATCAATTTTTCTTTAAAGATTAAAAAACATTTAAAATTTAAAAAATGATTGAAATGAATCAGAATTCGTTCTATATGGATCCTTGCCCAAAGTCGCACGTGCCTGTGGGTGTCCGCTGGTTCTCAAATGGTGAGATTAACCGGTACGGTACCTGGAACTAACCGCTCCAGTCGTTCTTACGGCCAACCGAAAGAATGAGGACATCTTGAAGCAACGACGGTGCGGGCCTTTCTGGTGTCTTCCAGCTGTCCAAATGCTGGGATAACTATAGAGGCACACCTCATTGCCTTCAGTGCGGAAGTGGTTTTCTCAACTCCAATCAAAAAGGCAGAATAAAGTAGAACAACGCGGTTTTCGCGCTGTTTTTTCGCTGCATACAATGCTGCTTTCTTCCTGGTTATTTAAGGAATCGGGATGTGGGGCGTTTTTGTGTGTTTTGTCCTTTGGCTATAGCAGCTTTGTGCTGTCCAACCGTAGCGTGGGTGGGTTTATCCCCTGGGAGAATTGACAAATGGCGACGCAACGTATTCGCGATTTTCTTGCAAAACATCTTTCTGAAGGTCCCTGCTTAATTGTTGACCTTGATGTTGTTCGTGAAAATTATTTAAATTTTGAAAAAGCTCTTCCGCAGTCCCGTATCTTTTATGCGATAAAGGCGAATCCAGCTCCTGAAATTTTAAGTTTGCTTGTTTCTTTAGGATCTTCTTTTGATGCTGCTTCTATTGCGGAAATTGAAATGGCTTTAAAAGCAGGAGCAACCTCTGATCGTATTTCTTTTGGTAATACTATTAAAAAAGAGCGTGATATTGCACGGGCATATGCCTTGGGTATTTCGCTTTATGCGGTTGATTGTATTGAAGAAGTGGAAAAGATTGCTCGGGCTGCTCCAGGAGTTCGCGTGTTTTGTCGAGTTCTTACGGATGGAAGGGGTGCAGAGTGGCCATTGTCACGTAAGTTTGGTTGTGTTCCTGCTATGGCGGTTGATGTATTGCGTCGCGCACATCAATTGGGTTTGCAAGCGTATGGTGTTTCTTTTCATGTTGGGTCTCAGCAGACAGATCTTGACGCGTGGGATCGCGCTTTGTCAGATGCAGCTACGGTTTTTCGAAACTTGGAGCATGAAGGAATTTCGTTAAAATTAGTTAATATGGGGGGTGGTTTTCCAACCCGTTATTTGGAAGATGTTCCTACAACACAAGCTTATGGCACAGTTGTCTTTGATTCATTAAAAAAATATTTTGGCAATCGTATTCCTGAAACGATCATTGAGCCAGGGCGCGGGATGGTTGGCAACGCTGGTGTTATTCGTACAGAGGTTGTTCTTATATCCAAAAAAGCAGACAATGATAATGTCCGATGGGTTTATCTAGATGTTGGGAAATTTAACGGTCTTACCGAGACTATGGATGAAGCTATTCGCTATCCCATTGAGACACCTCATGATGATAAGGCAATGGAGCCTTGTATTTTAGCAGGACCAACCTGTGATTCGGCGGATGTTCTCTATGAAAAAACACCTTATCTGTTGCCTTTATCCCTCACAGTAGGAGATGAGTTGTTAATTCATGGAACTGGTGCTTATACGGCGACTTACGCATCTGTTGCATTTAATGGTTTTGAGCCTTTGCCATTCTACGTGATTTGAATTTTTCTTTTATGAGATGGTCGAGAGTTATAGGGGGTGGTGATAAACATGAATATGATTTATTTTCAGACAAAAGATGGTGCATTTTTTACACTCGCATCGGAGCAGGAATCCGATAAACCTTATCGGGAACACTTACTTAATCTGACTCTAGGAAAGGGGCATAAGCGTAAATCGTCAGAGGTTTTACGTCGTGGCCGGTTGGCTGCCTGTGGACTTTCCTTTGTCGTCAAAAATGTATTTGGAGAACTTGTGGGCAGTGTGCGTCTTTGGCATGTGCAATTTAATAAAGGGCAAAATGAAATACAGCATGCTTTACTTTTGGGACCTCTGGCTGTTTCAGCGGAATGCTCTGGTATCGGCATAGGATCTGTTCTTATGCGGCATGCGATTGCAACAGCAAAAAAAATGGGTTATGGTGCTATTTTTCTTGTTGGTGATTGTGCATTTTATCAGCGTTTTGGTTTTTCACACAGACTCACAAAAAATTTAGCAATGCCTGGTCCTTATGAAAAACATCGTTTTCAAGCGCTAGAATTGATTCCTCATTATCTCACTTCGTGTCATGGTATTTTGACCCCAAGCGGAGAGTTAGAGGATTGGAATTCTTTTCAGCACCATAAAGTCGCTTAAAGAATCTATTCATTTAATTTTTTTCTGCGATACTTTCTGTGGGAAGTTTAGGTGTTTATTGTGTTGGTGGTTTATTATTTTTTCAGGCGCAAAGTTTGAGATAATTTTATTTCAGAGTATGGTTTCTCTTTGCTGTAAACTTTATCTTCTTTAGTAATTTTTGTTGATAAATGGGTAATATAAGAAGATTTTGCATAGTTCTAAAATGGCTTTGAACAAAATTTGTGATGGATAATCATTGGAAGTGTACTTACGTTTTATGTTTAGTAAGATGTAATTTGTAATAATCGTTCAGTATAAGATTTTAAGCATGTAAATATTTTTACAGGATATATGTGTTGATAGAGAGAAAAAGCCCGATTGGTAATGTTCTATTAGTAAAAGAGCAGGCGTTTTACTAGGAAGAAATATGCTCTTAAGTGTAAAGATTGGCCGTTTGTGGAGAGGAAAGTTTCTTCAATGTGTGAGAGGATTAAAATCTTACTCGTCATTTTTTTTGAAAAAATTTATGTTATTTTAAATGGCGACTTAATGGTGAGAGTTTTATTGCTCTTAGGCAATTCTGTAACATTCATTCATAAAAGTTGTGAATAAAGGCCATTGGTATCAAGTTTTAGAAGAGCTTGCCAAGGAGTGTGATTGTGCACCTGTAAGGATCATTGTGACCTTCTACGCTTATCTCTGTGATGCGAACCCATGAATTATGCTGGAAGCTATAGATTGTGCGGCAGACTATAGATACGGCCAGGAATGAGAGGGAGATTTTGGCAAAAATAAGCCAAGATTTAATGTCGAAGAGTCATATTGGAGTATGTGTAGGAATCAAATTTATGTTTTCTCTTCACTCCAGAGGCTGGAATACTCTTATTCACATTACTTAGCATCTTGATGGGGGAATGAAAATACACAAATTATTGCTGATAAAAGTTATATTTGTAGGCACAAAGAAAACGCTTAAAGAAATTAAGACTGCATTTCTCTTATTCCTTTCTGCGCAATGACGAAAAGATCATACGACAATAATGAACATTTTTATAAAGAATAAAAACATCACTTTATCGAAAGCTTCTTTAATAAATTCAAAAGCTTTAGGTATTTCTTAGGCATTAGATAAAAAAGCTTTTTCTTTTATAGTATTTCTGACTTATGTTTCATGTTTCTTTGGCTTTAAATCATAACCTAATGACTAGGAGGGATATCAGTGGATGGTGGTGTTTTTTGGAGAAAAACGGTTAAAAATGTTAAGATGCAAAAGATGATGGTTATTATAAAGAAGATATCGCTAAACGCCATCACCAATGCTTGTGTACGAGCCATATTCAAAAATTGGAAGAGTGCAAGAGTCTGTGAATCAAAAGTTGCAAATTTGAAGTACATAGTGAGCTTTGAAAGCATTTCAGTTGCTTGGGTATTCCCTTGTTGGATATTCTCAGCTATCCGTTCATAATGGAAGTCTGCGCGCTTTGTCATAAGAGTACTTATAACAGCAAGTCCCACTGCACCACCGAGGTTACGTGTAAGATTAAAAAGTCCAGAAGCGTTTTTCATATGTTCTTGTGAGAGTGATCCAAAAGCAATATCATTAATAGGCACCATGCATAACATAATCGAGGCACCGCGAAGAACTTGAGGCCAAAAGAGTTCCCAAAAATCCCAATCATCTGTGATAGAACTAGCCAACCAGGTTCCTAATGCAAAGCCAGAAAAACCTATCGCTATCATAAGACGTGCATCAATTCGTGCTGAAAGAAAACCCGCAAGAGGAGCAGTCAAAAACATAACAAAACCTGAAATAAATAATGTTTTGCCAATCATGAGAGCATCATAATGGCGGATTTGGCTTAAATAGACCGGATAAAGGTAGGTGAGTCCATAAAGACCTATTCCAAGCATAAAAGAAAAAATTGCTGCGGTTGAAAAATTAAAATTAGAAAAAGCAGAGAGATCAACAATTGGCTCTTTTGTCGTAAAAACGCGCCAGAAGAATATGCCAGCAGACAAAACCATGATAATAAAAAAATTAAATACTAGAGTATCCTGTAGCCAATCATGACGTGCACCTTCTTCTAGAATATATTCCAAAGTTCCTAGAAAAGTTGCCATAGAGATAAGACCTAACCAGTCAAATTTAGCCATTAAAGAGAAGTCAGCTTGATCAAAATCAATTAATTTCCAAGCGAGAATTGAGATAATTATTCCGAAGGGCACATTAATAAGAAAGAGCCAATGCCATGATAAGATATTACAAAGATAGCCTCCTACAGTTGGACCTATGGTGGGTGCTAATGTTGCTACCAGTCCAACGATAGGGGTAACAATGGGGCGTTTTGAAGGAGGAAAAAGTGTATAAGAAGCGACAAAAACACTGGGGATGATACCACCACCGATAAAGCCCTGAATTGCTCGGTAAAGAATCATCTCTTCAATAGATGTCGCTGTTGCACAAAGAATAGATGTAACAGTAAAACCGATAGCTGAAATGCTAAAGAAAATTCGTGTTGAAAGCAACCTTCCCAAAAATCCAGAAAGGGGCAACATGATGACTTCAGCAATGAGATAGGAGGTTTGAACCCATGAAATTTCTTCAGAACTTGCTGAAAGACCAGCTTGAATTTCAGCCAAAGATGAGGAAACGATTTGGATATCCAAAATAGCCATGAACATACCAAAAGCCATAGCAATAAAAACTACCATTTCACGGATTCCCACGTGTTTTTGAGAATGGTCAACTTCTGGTATAGTAGATGTCATGGACAGATCATTTTTCTTTTGAATTATAAGGGGGGGGCAATTTTATACGTGTGTCAATTTGTACTGAAACGCTCATTCCCGCTCGGATACGCTCATTTTTTAATGCTTCTTTTGGAATAGAGATACGTACTGGGATGCGTTGGACAATTTTAGTAAAATTGCCAGTGGCATTTTGTGGTGGTAGGAGAGAAAAAACAGCTCCTGTTGCCGGTGCAATAGAAAGTACTGTCCCTGTAAAAACATCTTTTTTGAAGGCATCAAAAGTAATATAAGCCGTTTGTCCAGCATAAATATTTTGCAACTGTGTTTCTTTATAGTTGGCTTCAATATAAAGTTCCTGTATAGGGACGAGTGCCGCAAGGCGTTGACCATTTACAACAAAATCCCCAGTTTTCGCTGTTAAATTTCCGATAACTCCATCGAATGGAGCCCGTATAATGGTTGAATCAAGATCACGTTTTGCTTTATCACGTGTGAGTTCTAAGCTCTTTGTTTGACTTTCTGTTTCATTGCGTTGTGCTTCTAGGACTTGGATGTTCGCGCGCGCTGCGGCTATTTGCGCATCTGCACGGTTCACATTAGCAATGGCTTGTTCATAAGCTGATTGGGCGTCATCAACATCGGATTGGGGAGCATAACGATCAGCTTTAAGTTCTGTGGTGCGTTTTAAGGTTAGTTGTGCATTGGTTGCTATGGCTGAAGCGGCCGCTTTTTGTGCTTGTGCATCATCTAAAGCACTGTGAGCCGCTACAATTTGCGCATCAATGCGTAGAAGAGTTTTTTGTTGAGTGTTGAGACGAGATTCTGTCTGATCTAAAGCTATTTGGTAATCACCATTGTCTAAACAGAATAAAATATCGTCTTTTTTGACAACTTGATTGGCTTTAATAGCAATTTTCTTAATATATCCGTTTAATTTAGAAGCAATGGCAGCAATATCTCCTTGCACATAGGCATCTTCGGTGGAGAGAATATAACGCCAATGTGTTATCCACTGATAGCCAAACCAGAGCATAAAAAGTGCAAGAAGAATGAGGAGAAGACGGATTATTTTTATCTGTTTTATTTTTTTTAAATACATATTTGGGGGAAGAGCTGTTTCCGACGTGGACATAGATTTTATACTTTCAATTCAAGAAATTTAATGTGTAAGCAAATAAAATAAATCACCAGGCCACTAGAAAATACTATGATCTTTTCAAATAACAATAAATTAAACCACCATGATATTATAAAAATGACATAATACTCAATACGAACTTGCAAATGCAGACAAATTATTTCGCCATACATTTTTCGCAGACACCTCGCACTTCTATAGTACTCTTGTTGGCGTGAAAACCAATTTCTTGTGTCATTTGTCTAACACCATATGTCATGAGTGGGCTCTGTACTTCGTTTACTGTACCACAGTTATCACAAATTGTGAAAGTCGTTAGTTCATATTGACAATTTTCAGGGTATAAGCAGGCCATAAAAGCATTTGCACTTTCAAGGCGGTGAATACACTTTAATTGAAGAAGCCCTTCTAGTGCACGATACACCTGTAAAGGAGCGCGAAATCCTTCTTCGCGCAAACGATCAAGAATCGCATAGGCGC
>NZ_KL407334.1:1246315-1596315 GCF_000706625.1 Bartonella koehlerae C-29 | reverse complement strand
TCTTGCAGTGAAGCAGTTCCAGGAAATAGCTCCCACATATAGACCGTACCCCAAACCGACACAGGTGGACTGGTAGAGAATACTAAGGCGCTTGAGAGAACTACGTTGAAGGAACTCGGCAAATTGCACGCGTAACTTCGGAAGAAGCGTGACCCTTTAGCGGGCAACCGTTAGAGGGTGGCACAGACCAGGGGGTAGCGACTGTTTACCAAAAACACAGGGCTCTGCGAAGTCGCAAGACGACGTATAGGGTCTGACGCCTGCCCGGTGCTGGAAGGTTAAGAGGAGATGTGCAAGCATTGAATTGAAGCCCCAGTAAACGGCGGCCGTAACTATAACGGTCCTAAGGTAGCGAAATTCCTTGTCGGGTAAGTTCCGACCTGCACGAATGGCGTAACGACTTCCCCGCTGTCTCCAACGTAGACTCAGTGAAATTGAACTCCCCGTGAAGATGCGGGGTTCCCGCGGTTAGACGGAAAGACCCCGTGCACCTTTACTATAGCTTTACACTGGCATTTGTGTCTGTATGTGTAGGATAGGTGGTAGACTTTGAAGCAGGGGCGCTAGCCTTTGTGGAGTCATCCTTGAAATACCACCCTTACCGATATGGATGTCTAACCGCAGTCCGTTATCCGGATTCGGGACCGTGTATGGTGGGTAGTTTGACTGGGGCGGTCGCCTCCTAAAGAGTAACGGAGGCGCGCGATGGTAGGCTCAGAACGGTCGGAAATCGTTTGTTGAGTGCAATGGCATAAGCCTGCCTGACTGTGAGACTGACAAGTCGAGCAGAGTCGAAAGACGGTCATAGTGATCCGGTGGTCCCGTGTGGAAGGGCCATCGCTCAACGGATAAAAGGTACGCCGGGGATAACAGGCTGATGACCCCCAAGAGTCCATATCGACGGGGTTGTTTGGCACCTCGATGTCGACTCATCGCATCCTGGGGCTGGAGCAGGTCCCAAGGGTATGGCTGTTCGCCATTTAAAGCGGTACGTGAGTTGGGTTCAGAACGTCGTGAGACAGTTCGGTCCCTATCTGCCGTGGGTGTTGGAATATTGACAGGACCTGTCCCTAGTACGAGAGGACCGGGATGGACGTATCTCTGGTGGACCTGTTGTGGCGCCAGCCGCATAGCAGGGTAGCTATATACGGACGAGATAACCGCTGAAGGCATCTAAGCGGGAAACTCACCTGAAAACAAGTATTCCCTGAGAACCGTGGTAGACTACCACGTTGATAGGTCAGGTGTGGAAGTGTGGTAACACATGAAGCTTACTGATACTAATCGTTCGATCGACTTGATCGTTCCCATTTCCTATAATCATTCACACAAAAAAATAAATAAAAGCAAAAAAGAATAGCTTCTCGCAATCCCTATGCATTTTGCTGACTTGGTGGTTATGGCGGAGTGAACGCACCCGATCCCATCCCGAACTCGGCCGTGAAACGCTCCAGCGCTGATGGTACTTTGCCTTAAGGCACGGGAGAGTAAGTCGCTGCCAGGTCTGCTAAATGCATAGATAAAGGCACAATTTTTAAAAGAATAACACAAAATCAATATAACAATTAAGCGTAGACAAAAAATTACGCTTATTCTATTCTTTATAGCGCGGGGTGGAGCAGCCCGGTAGCTCGTCAGGCTCATAACCTGAAGGTCGCAGGTTCAAATCCTGCCCCCGCAACCAAAATGATTGCTATTCTCAAAAATCTTCACATCAACTTCTAAATAGGATCCCCTAAAGTAACAAAAAATTCTGGCTCTGTCCTCTTGGGAAATTCACCATGATGCAGAAATTCAAAAAATATATGGATCTCATTATGATGATTCCAAGCCAAAGTTCCTCACCTTCCTTCAAATCATCATCACACAATTCTATCTCACCAAAATATATCAAATAGCTGAATTTTTCTCTAAATCCTCTAGTGTTACATTATAAGACTTCTCTCTCAACAATAACTCTTCTAGCTTTCTTTCCATCAGAGAGAGGCTGTTTCCGATACATTAAATCTCGCTGCTGTATTAACGAGATAGGAGAAATATAAAGCTTCTCACAGGGTGCTTTCTTCTCATCTTTTTGTTCCTATTTACACAAATGATAGAAGTGCTGCTTGATAAGTAACGTTCTATTTATCTATTCATAAAATTATTCCAAAAATAGCGCATGATGTAACAAGAGCATCAATCACTGCATTCCATCCAAAATCGATGATATTACTCATAAATAGTCTCATGGATAATGTTGCAAAATCCTAACCGGGTTCTCTCACAATTCTTTTCTGCCTTCCCTTTATGCTCAATCTTTATGAGAAAAAGCTAGAAAAAGCGTAAATAGTTCCTAGAAAAAGTCCATCATCATCTTTTTCTTAGAGAAAAAACTCCTGATGCAAAAAAAAAATCGCAGCAATACTTGCATTGCCCGAATGCTTTCAATCCTCATTCCAGCACAACTTAAAAAACATTTTTTCAACATTCATGCAGAGTCTTGCAAAAGATAAAAATGCTGAAACAATTGCGCACGCGTACGCATCAAAGCCTGTCTTCATAAAAATAATATTGGCTTGAGATGAGACTGCACAATATGAACAGCAACGATTTTATCAAGTGGTGATTAATAATACCCTTGTGGGCATTGTTTGCTCTTAACAGAAAATCTATCGTAATAAACCTATTATAATTTCAAAAAAAATGTGTTTCATACCGGTCACCAATAGATAAAAGAGCTTTCTTGTCAGTATAAACAAGCCTAACAATTAACTTTTCTTTTATAAAAGTAGCAAAATTATGCTAGAAGTGATGTATAATGAGCTTCCACATTTTAAAAGGCGTCAAATCCCTTACATTTTAGCAACATCTTAATTCCAGATGTCAAAAATTATTGGCTATGTTCAAAAGTGTTTGATATTGTAATTTAATGCGTGTTGAAGACTGCGTGAAAAAACAATCTTTCATCTTCATAAGAATAAAAAAGAAAGCAACGGGTGTAATAAGGTGCATGCCACTAAACATTATTTCCTCTGAAACAAGTAAAGCAGGGAAAGAGCGTATAAGTACGTAATTCGCGTATAAAAAGTTCTCAGGGTAAACCTAAAGTCAAATTTTTTCTCTTTTACGATATTTCTTGCCTTATCCTATGGGTTGACTGCTATTCCTATCCTCGGCACAATGTACCACCTTTTTGTAAGGCGATACCTTTGCACTATTCCTTGACCATTTGTACTATCCTCATTAGTTGCCCCTAGGGCGGTTTTTTGCGTTTGCAGCAATTGACACTGACGTTGGAAAGCGAGCTAGCAACGGGGGAGGGGGAGGCTAGGTTATATGGTCACTCAATTTTGTTCTGTTATAAGAATATTGGGTTTTATAGGGTATGGTGGCCTAAATCTCCCTTCTAATGCTTAATATGAGATATAATTTATGGCTTTTGCCCAATTTATTCGTAATTCAGCCTGTTTTGCACAACGCTTACATCCTTTGGACCAGGAGGGGAGTAGAGCGATGAAACCAGTGGCTTGTCAAAAACGCTTAAAAGGTCATGGGGGCATATGAGAGTATCTCCCCTCCTTTCTATTTTCTATCGTTAAATGTGTTTTATCGCCATAGATTGCTCTTTTCTCTTGGAAAATTATTGATTTTAAGGTGGGGGAAGAGCGCAATATACTTTCATCATTTTGTGTATTTTGCTTTTGAGTTTGAATTTCGGGGGGGGCTTTGGATGGTAGTTTATAAGCTGCCTTTTTACCCAAAAGGGCTTTCAAGAAGGTTTGTAAAAAAAAGCTGCACAAATTGTACAGCTTATCACTTGCATGTTTTGTGGAGCAAAGCTTTTAAAACATGAAAGAATCCTTACGGATTCTGTAGCCATAATAGCCACAAACACTGGAAATCATAGCACCAATCAGGCTGCCTAAAAAGCCCCACCATCCCATATAGGATGCCGTTTTCATAACTTTAGTGGCAGAATGGCGTGCATCTTTTATGGAATCATCAAGATTTTGAGAGAGTGTTTCAGCTTGTTCTTCAAGAGCTTTTATCGCTTTTTCGGTTTTTTCCTCTGCTGTTTGATAGACATGAAGCGCTTTGTTGGCTGCTGTTTGTGCATCGGCACGTGTCATCCCATTGTTCATAAGAGCGTTGATAATATCGCTTCGATCAACCTTTGCTGTAATGGCTTCTATACGATCAGAAAGGCGCTCACCAAGATCTTTCAAAGTGGTGCGATAGTGAGATGGATCATTTTTAAAAGCTGTTATTGCCTCTCCAATATCATTTAAAGCTGCCTGATAGGATTTTTTCAAGCGGTCGGGATTGAGAGCAGGAATGTCGCTTTTGTTGAGAAATATGCGTAATTCATTGCTTATTTTATCAAAATCAACGCCATTGTCTTTTGTCTCACGCAAAAAATTTTCAAAGCTTTCCCCATTGAACTTTGAAAGAAGGGGAGAAATATTTGTTTTGAAGTTGTTTATGGTTTGTCCGATTGCTGAGGTATTTTCTACTGCAGCGTGAGCGCCTATTTTTGCTGTACTTGAAACCACGTAAATGGCTTGGAGGGTCATTAGAAGGGTTAAGAGAGCCCAAGTGAGAAAGCCATGAAGGGTGCCTGACGATTCTGCAAAACGTCCGGAAACAAAACCTCCCAAAGCAAGGCTGATCAGTGTAACGATAAGAGATCCTACACCAAAAGAGAGAAAGGAGCCTGCAAAAGGGGTTGAAGAAGTGAAATCCATTTTGCTTAAGCCAAATGCTGCAACGAGAAAAGATAAACAGATCGAGGTAGAAAGGGCTGTGACTAGTCCGGCAAAGATTGCGGACCATGAAATAGGTGGATGAAAGAGTGAATACTGTTCCTCTAGGGATGCTTTCTCTAGAAAATGAGTATCAAAGGGGGTGTCTTCAGGAATGCGGGTTTCCATGTTTTTATCTCCTTGAGTGATGCTGGAGATACAATGCTTCTTTACCGATTATGTTCCAAATGGACCAATTTATGCCCCAAATAGACGAAAAATACCGAAAACAAACAGAGATTATCATTCTGGGATTATTTTGCTGGGAGAAAAATAGTGGAACCTTGTTTATCGAATTTTACTCTAGAAAAACTTTATCGAAAATATGCATTCTAAAAGAAAAAAATACTTTATAAAAAATAACAAAACAGAACCTCAAATCATATCCAAAGGCGCGATTTAAGGGAAAACATGTAAAAAGTTAATAGAAAATCCCTTTGCATTATTAGACATTGCAGGAACATATCGTTGATATTTTAGTAACTATATCTGCTGTTATTATGAGTAGGATAGTTGTTAATTTGGAATTTTGCAAATTAGAACGCGTATGATAAGTGATACGGGGGAATGAGTTTAGCTAAAATTCATGACTTTAAGCGTACTGTTTCCCATAAAAAATTTTGTTTTATGAGCAGCTACTGTGCTTAAAGAACACTTTACTTCATAAAACCATGCATAATAGCTTCTCTTGATTACAAAACTTACAAGGGAAGGTTGAAAGAGGAAACCGAATGCACAACTTTCCACCCTTTGTAGTGCAATGTTGAAAAGAGGGGGTACTGTTTACGACATTTATTTTTTAAAATCTAAAAGTAAGCTATATTTATAGGTTTCTCACAAGTAATATTGCTGTTACTGTTTGAGAAGGACATCTTATGAAGGTTATATGTTTGAAAATAAAAAGTAGAATGTTTTAGCTCTCATCCTATTTTTCTTTACAGACAGAATATTTGCTAAAATCTTATTTTTTATTGACTATGCTTATGATTAACTATGATCCAAACCTTAAAATAAAAATCAATATACTCATTCAAAAGCTATGAAAGATAAGAGAGAAGGAGGAAAGCTGCCAGTGTTGATACTCTCTTTTTTATTGTTCTATATTCAGAAATAACGCTCGAAAAACTTTTTAAATCCCTGAAATAAAAACTCCAAAAACCAGGAGAAAAGGTTTAAAAATTTTAAAACAATATCCAAAAGTTTTAAGGTTCTTTTTAAAGGTATTTTTTTAGTTTCGCACTCGGATTTTTGATCGGGTACGATATGGGTTTTGTTCAATGGATTATTTTGTAATAAGACGAAGACCATTTCACTCTTTATGCTGAAGGGATTATAAACAGTGATCGATTTATCATTGCTATAAGTTTCTATTTTTGTATTGGTGACTATCGTGTGCTTTTTTTTTAATGTATCTGTAAGAGATTATTTTTGTTTTCAGGTGTGCTGTCGGTGAAAAATACATTCATCGATTATCTTTTTTAGGAGTACGTTTACGTTATTTATTTTGTTTATGAAGTCTTTGAAATGCTCTTGAAATTTGTTAATCCGCTCAAGTGCCTTTTTATTAAAGGCTAAAAAACGTTTCTTATGTTTTAAAAATCACAAGTATCAAGCTCATTAATGGCGTTATAGGACCATCCTGAAAGAGAGACAATTATTTCTCTTATTTGCTCTATGCCATCCTTTTTCTCTATCGTTTCTAAGTCTTTAAATTTCAGGAAACGTAAGTTGATTTCTGTGTATGTTTTTCCTGCAACTTTAACAGTATTAGTAATTGGTGGTTTGTAAAGTTTTGTTCTATTCATAAATCCCCATTTATTTGTTCTAAATTAGATAAAAATAACACTTTAAATTCTATTGCATAATATTTATCAATATCTTGGTGATAAAGTTTTACGATGGACATATAGGTGAAATGTATTTGGATTGTGAGGCAATTTGCAGAAGCACAATTTTCTTTATGCTGTAGCTAAACTGGATCAAAGTTTATTGCTCAATTAGTTATGCTGATAAGACTTTCTACATCAGGAGCTTTCATATTATATGTTGTATTGGTAACACCATATTTGCGTTGGATAGTTCTTTAAGGGGAGTTTGCGTATACCGTTTTTTGATTTGAGTACTATAAATGCATTTTGGTAAAAGTTGTTATAAAGGATTGATGTTGTTATAAAGTAGAAAGCATATGGTTTAGGAACATCTTTTTTAATCAATAAAAAAGCTTGATGAATTATTATGGTAAGATATAACTACAGATGAATACTGTGCTTTCGGAGTGGTTGATATTCTAAGGAGTGGGGGATTAATATTTTTATTGCCTTTATTTAGATTTGAAATTAGATTTTTGCAGCGCTTGAAAGTAATCCATGGAGTGTAAAGTAAAGCGATGGGAATATTCATTTATTGATTTAGATCTTACAATCATAGCTCATATGATATGGTATATCAATATGATTTTTTTAAAAAAGTAAAAGTAAGAATTATATATTTCCTTGTATAAATATAGAATATGTTTATTTTATAAATAAAAAATATTTATAAAATAATATTCATTTTTAAATTATAAAGTGTAATTTTATTCATGCAACATAAATATACATTACCATTCATTATAATTATTGTATGTTTATCGACAGGAGGTCTGATTTCTACGGACATTTTTCTGCCAGCACTTGGAGAGATGTGCCGATATTATCAAGTTACTGAATCTGAGATTCAGAGTGCAGTGGCAGTTTTTCTATTTGCATTGGCTATTGGACAGCTAATCTATGGGCCACTCAGTGATAATTTTGGACGTAAAAAAACACTTTTATTTGGCTTGTTTTTATGGTTGTTTACGACGCTTGGTGTGATTTATACAACTCATATTCAAGCTTTTCTTGGGTTACGTTTCTTACAAGGTTTTGGAGCTTGTGCGGGGATTGTTTTAAGTCGTGCGATTATCAATGATTTATTAGATAAAAAGACAGCAGGAAAACTTTATTTGATTGTTTTTCCCTTTATTGGAATGTCGCCAGCGTTTGCTCCTTTAGTTGGGGAGATGCTGTTACAAGCTTTCAATTGGCACGCTACTTTTATTTTTTTAAGTCTTTTTGTATTTTTAACTATTTTACTCTGTTGTTTTTTCTTAACGGAAACATTACCTCTTCAAAAGCGTCAACGTTTTTCTCCTGAGGGATTTATAAAGGGATGTTTTGGAGTTCTCAGAAATAAACGATTTATTTTTTATGCTCTTATTCCTTGTTTTTCTTACGCGGTTTATTTTGCATATATTGTGGAATCGCCTTTCTTACTTACAATTTTAGGTTTACCACCAATCTATATTGGCTATAGCTACATTGCTGTTTCATTACCCTATATTTTAGGAAATTTGACAGCACAATGGCTTTTTAAACGAGAGTCTATGGAAAAAACTGTATGGCGCGGGTATATCATTTTTGTGATAGGAGGAGTATTATTTGCTTTGCAAATGTATGTCAGTCCATGGCCACTTGTAACGAGTTTTATAGCTATCACTATTCTTACTTTTGGTAATGGTTTTTTATTGCCGTTAGGGACAGCTTTGGCTATTTCGTCGCATTCGCAAGCTGCTGGCGCAGCCTCTGGTGTTATGGGGGCCTTACAATTAGGGAGTGCTGCGTTAAGTGCTGCCGTTATTGGAGAGATATCTGGGCACAATCCAAAGACTATGGCAGTTTTATTGGCTGTGTGCTGTTTGCTAGGGTTTATGATTTATATCCGCAAGGCTTATGATTTTATGCATTTGGAAATGGACTGAGTGATAATAAAGAGAGCATCATGTGTAAATGTTTTTGTGTTTTTTTTTTGCATGAATAAGGTGTACCGGATAGGTTGGAGTGAGTTTTAATGACATGAATTTCATCAAGTATGCTTAAAATTTATCACAGCTTGGTATAAATTTGGTATAATCGGTTTTTACGGGATGTTATTTTGGGCGATTATTATTGGGTAGGGAGTTTATGCACGATAAAGTTTTCCCAAACATTTTAGTATTTTAATAGTATCTTCAGTGAGAAAGTTTCTGCTACAATTCATGTTCTCAAGCAATGGAACGGGGAGTGAATAAATGAGTCTTCATGTTATTATTCTTTCTCCTGTAATGCCAATTTGGGATCGCGGCGTTTTTTGTTCTTCGTTTACAAAGCTCTGTTTAGAAAGAGGATTGCAAATTACTCTCCTGGATACACTGTCCCTTTTCCCTAGTAATTTTCCTTTTTATAATAACTCTGTCGTAGAAATTTTACCTTTTATTACAGAGGAACTTGAAAGGTATTTTAAAGAGTCCTCAGTGCTTGTGGGATTTTCTATGGCTGGAATGTTAGTGCAAATATTAGCAGCGCGACTTCCGAATGTTGAAGCCGTGCGTGCTGTGAATGCGCCAGGCTATCCGGATAAGCCTTTACAAAGACAACTTAGATATATTCTGACTTTTTTGAAAAATAAAGATTTGTCAGGAGCTTTAGAAATACTCAATACTTTTATGTATTCTCGTGGAGGCATGAAAAAAAGAGTTTTATGGGAGATTTCTGATGAGCAAAAAAGCATAGCAATTGAACGTATGACACGAGGATTTACATTCTTGCTGGAGATGGATGCTCGAGATGAAATTATAAAATATACTGGAAAGTTTTTAGCTTTGATCGGTGAAAAGTCACAACTTGCAACCGTAGCTAATCAAACGAAAAGTCAATGTTTGAATCATGAATATAAGATCATTTCTGTTGCGGGTACGCGTTTATGGGATGATAATCCTGCCATGACGAATGCAATCGTTAATAAATGGATTGATGGATTATGAAAAAGAAAATTTTTGTATTACCTGGTGATGAGGTAGGAACGGAAGTTTGTGATGCTGCTCTGATGATTTTAGAAAAGTTTTAGTTATCAATCGAATTAACCTATGGCGCGCGATATTGGTTAGGAATATTGGAAACAAAGAGGAGATCCTGTTCCACAAGCAACTTGGCAAAGAATCCCTGAAAGTGACGCTGTTTTAATTGGTGCTGTGACTCGTCAAGAAAAAGAAGCTGCTTTAAAAAAGCTTGCACTGCATTTAAAAGAGAAAAAACTTGCTTATGTTTCCCTGTTATTTAGCTTCGTTAAAGTTAGGTTTGTTTGCAAATATACGTCCTGTAAGATACATTGTTGGTCCGAGAAAGCCTTTTCATTTTTGTGTTATCAGAAAAAATAGTGAAGACCTTGCGGGATTAGATTTTTGTGGTGTTTTCTTCTGAAGCAGCGACATAGTTAAAACATCTTAATTTAAAAGAGTATAGTTTTGACGAGGTAGCATGACGGTGCATTTACAGACGTGCTTTGGTTTAGGGCGGTTGTTTGAATATGTTTTTTCTTATGCACGGGAACATAATTTCAAACGTATAACTTCTGCCGATAAACCAAATATTATAGGGGAAAATGGTCAATTCGCTCAAGAAATTTTTGAGAATATTATTTAAGATTATCCAGAAATTGAAGCAGGTATTCACAATGTTGATGCGGTTGTTTTATGGATTGTAACAAAACCAGAGCGTTGTGGTGTAATTGTTGCTGAAAATATGTTTGGCGATATTCTCTCTGGCCTTGCTTCTAGAGTGATGGGAGATTGAGGTTTGCATTGAGTGCAAATGTGGACAGTAAAACGGCCTATTTTGAACCTGTTCATGGAAGCACGCCACGCATTGCTGGACAGAATAAAGCAAATCCTTTTGCCATGCTTTAGATTAGTGCTTTACTTTTGGATCATTTAGACTTTGAAGAGGTAGTACGACAATTCTCTGAGAGTGTTGAACAAGTTATTCGTACTAAAAAAACTGTTACCTATGATTTGGGAGTCTTAGCTACTACTCGTCAGATGGCAAAAGCTGTTTTCAATTCTCTTGTGAATTTTGTTTTTGTTTGTCGTGCTGCGATTATTACGGTTGGTGATGAACTTCTTTCAGGACAATATTTGAATATGAATTTGTAAGATTTGAGCCAGAGCTTAGAAAAAAGAAATATCCAAGTCACGTATCATTTTGTTTGCACCAATCAATTGCAGAAAATTAGTAAGACAGTGATTGCTTGTCTTTGGCAAGAAGATTTCATCATTATCAGTGGCGGATTTTGACCTACGTTGGATGATAAAACACGTGATGCAATAGTCCAAGCTGTACAGCAACCTTGGTTTATCATGAAGCTGTTTGGCAAACGATAAAAGGTCAATTACAGTGATTGGATATAGCACTAGATGTCAGTAATGTTCGTCAAACATCTTTCTTAAGACAGAAAAAGTGCTTGATGATTCTACAGACATAGCACTTGGTTTTTATCTCTCCTGTGAGGGAAATTCTCTTGTTGTTTTGTTTAGTCAGACAATGCAAGCTTTTATACTTTTAGAAGAGTATTTAGAACATGGTAAGCAGAAATATTTTCCTGTATCGCATATTCGCTGTGCGTGAATTTTGATTGGAAGTGATGAAGTACCATTGCTCATTGGGGTTGATTGTCATCTGGAAAATAAGCCATTTGAACGGCATTTTTATGGAAAATCCTCTATGTTCTCATAAAACTGCTTGGACAGTCATCAATACTTTTAGCTCAGCATTTAATTGAAAAATTTAAAGACCATTTTGGTTGATGAAGAAATTATACTGCTCGTCAACAATTAGCGATGTACGCAGAAGTTTACTAGCTAGCAAATGATCCACTGCTTTTAAAATATTTTCAACCAATAGAAAAAAGTGCGAAAATTATTCCACAGGTTAAGGTTAGTTTGTCGCCTTCTTTGGAAAATATTAGAAAACAAGAAAGAAAGTCTTTGGCATGCTACAATGACTGTACGAATGAAAGACGATGGTGATGATTGTATTATTTTTCTTTATACATGATCGCTTGTAGGTGTGGTCTTACAGGAATATGCGGCTTGGTCGGTTTTCAAAAGACAAAAGATGTTTACAAATGAAGGAGAGTCAATGATCCTTTGTTGGGACGTAGAAATAGTCCTCAAATCATTACTTGTGTTAGACAGTGCTGTTTTGATGCTCTAAAGTATTTGATGTTTGAAAGCAGTTTTATTCAATGTTACAGACTGTTCTTGTTTTGCGATGCTTCATGAGAGGCGTATTTACTTTTTCAGGGCACTCATGCAAGTTATAAAACTATGAATTATCTCTATAAGTCAACATATTATCATAATATGAGACAACAAAAAAATGCTCTTTAAAATAGTTCAATCTGTGTTAACACGTTTGCAGAATTTATTGTGATCCCTGATTATCATAGCTAAAATTGTTTTTAGCAGATGAAAAGATGTTTTTATTGAAATGATCTCACAAAAAATACAGATGAAAAAAGAAACTCGATATTGTTATTTCTTGGTTCTTCAGAATATTCTCGGGGTTAGAGTGCCATATTATCTTCTTCTTACGACAAATTTTATACAATTTTAGTTAAAAAGCATACGTATACAAAAATTGAGAAAATGTACGTATTTGAAATCTAATAACCTAGGAAGATTGTTCTGGAGGAGAAGAATGCTTGGTATGTTTTGATTTAGAGACGCAGTATATACCACCCTTAAGAGGCATGAGGGAGAACTGCTTTATGAAAGAATAAATGAGCATTTTGATTCCTTATGCTTCGGATAGAAAAAAATCAAATTTTATTAAAAATACGCAATAAAAATTCATTGCGAATATGCGTTGTTAACTTATTTGTCAATAAATCTCCATAAATTTTTTATAAAAACCTCTTCTAATATTTTTAGCTATTGCATGGTGATGAGGCATTATGCCTTGTATGCGATGGGTGTGGATATATTTTGTTCAGATTGATAGGAGGAAAGACTGTTTTGTCTACAAGATATGTGCAAATATTTGATTAAGTAGTTTTCCAGTATTTTTGTTTGTTTTTTGATGGTTAGTCTTTTTGGCATTTTTGGAGAAAAAGAGCTTAGTCTGTGTAGCTTTTTACTATACTCAGAATTTAGGGTACTGGGTGTGTAGAGAACTTTTGGAAATGTGATTGATTGTTGGTAAGATTTTGATGTTTTATCAATTATTCGGTTTTTAGCATAAAACTTACAATTTTTGTCTATGGGAAGGGCAGTATATTGTAAAAATTTTCGAAAATAGTACCAAGATTGTCTTCCTGTGCGGTCTGTTGTGGAGTGCGATGGTAAGCGTAAATGAGATAGAAAGGAAGTTTTTTTATGTATCAGATTGATTACAACAGCTATCGTTCTATAAAGAGCTTTAATCGTCGGATTCGTTTTCTTGTGATGCATTATACTTCACTTGATTTTAAAGCATCGATTATGGCCCTTACAGGAGAGAGGGTTAGTGCACACTATCTTGTTCCTGACCCATCAGAACAGACCTATATTGAGGCAGGATTTAAAGATATGCGCATTTTTAATTTGGTTGAGGAAAACGAGCGTGCGTGGCATGCGGGCGTGAGTTCATGGGCTGGGCGTAGTAATTTAAATGATACATCTCTTGGAATTGAAATAGTCAATTTAGCGACTGGTCATTCTGATTCTTCAGAAGAGATATGTGCTGAAGTGGCTTTAAAGGATGCGCGGATTTTAAATCCAGTTTATGAAGGTAGAGGGGCATTGCAAGCTGATGTTGGTTTATTAAATGAGGACAGTAACATAAGTGGCCTCGCTTTTCCGCTTGAGACAGTTAATTTAGTGGCTTATAGTAATGAAACATTTATATTTCCTCCTTATAATCCAACACAAATTGATGCAGTTAAGAAACTTGCATTGAATATTCTTCAACGGTATCCCGATATTACACCAACCGATGTTGTGGGGCACAGTGATATTGCTATTGGAAGAAAGAGTGATCCAGGTGCTGCTTTTCCATGGAAAGAACTTTATGCAGCAGGCATAGGGGCATGGTATGATGATGAAGTAAAGGGTCACTATCAGGAGCAATTTTGTAAAAGTTTTCCACCCAAAGCAGATGTTTTGACTAAATTGAGATGTTATGGTTACGATATTTCTGCTGCATGTAGCGAAATTGGATATAAGGATTTAATCCGAGCATTTCAGCTTCATTTTCGTCAGGAAAATTATGATGGAATTTTAGATGTTGAAACAGCCGCGATTATCTATGCATTAGTAGATAAGTATTTTCCGTCGAACGCCTTCAATGTGACGTGATTTAAATGTATGTTATACAAAAATGAGCGTTATTTTTTTTGAAGAATATTCTTTTTGGTCTTTGTGTGTGAACTCTGTGTGGTAGAAAGAGGTCTGTTTATGCTATGAGAATAAAATTACAGGAACCCGGATAATGGGAAAAGAAAAAAGTGAGACGGTTCGTAGAGCGAAATTTTAAAATCCTTTTTCTTTTCTGTATGTTGGCTTCCATCGTTAAAAAAATACTTAAAAAAGTATTGTGTAAAGACAAAAAAATAGAGTGCCTAAAAGTTGTCGTGGAAAAATTCATCTCCATATAGTTGGAGAAGCAAAATAAGCGTTATCAGTGCTGTGCAAGTAAAATCTCGTAACATTGCTAAGAGTAGTTTTGGAAAAGAGATATTTTATAAATGGTTTCACATTGACAATATTTGATGCAAAAGGTGAGGTAGAGTTCAACAATGGTTGAAATAAAAAATAGGGCACAGGCACTCTCGAGGAACAGGGGTACGATATTAAAAATACACATTCCTTCTGTGTTTACTGAATATTTTTAACGAACGAAAAGGTTGTTAAAATTTGCAAAAAACTTCATTATTTATTGAGCATTGTTATTTTTATTGAAGAATATTTCTATGATTTATTCTTTGTCATTTTAGACGATATATCCGGTTTGTTTTTGATTGTTTCTGAGGGTTTTTGTGCAATTTTGAGAACAAATTTTTTGATGATCAAAATTTTATTCTTGAGGTTATCTGTGTAAAGCTTGTGAAATATGCTTCTTAACGTTCATCTAGTTAATTTCCTTGAAATATTTTTGTAGAGCATAAGTCGTTTTTATCAGGGATAATGGTGCGATAGAATATCACAAGATGTTTTTATGATTTTCATAGAAGGTTTTAAAAACAAAAAAAAACTGGCAACATAAATTGCCAGTTTTTTAGAAATTTGCTTCAAAAAAATTTAGAATGAACGTTGGAAGCGAATCATACCTTGCAAAGCACTTTTTCCATTGAGAGCATAGCTATAGGTTATATTGTTATTTACGCCCTTAAAAGTACGGTCATCGTTCCACGAAACATAAGTAAGTTCAGGTGTAATCACAAAGCCTGGAACCAGTGTGTAAGCAATATTTACAGAAGTTGCAAAGGTTTTTACAGCACTGTAAGAAACCTGAGCGTTTAAATTTGCTTGTGGAGTGAGTTTGTAAGTTGCACCAGCCCATGCGGCCCATTTGCCACCCCAGTTTGCATAGATTGTTGTACTTTGTCGTGATAGTGCATTGTTTTCGTCTTTTGTGTAGTAATCAACGTTATTTTTATAACCACTCATTACCCATAGATTTAGACGATCATTAATATTAAAATCTAAACGTACTTTACCAGCCCATTTTTTGTAGTAAGCATCATATGCAGCAACTGTTGAAAATCCACCCCATTTTTGCATAAATTTTATGCCAAAAACCAGATTTGGAGTATAGCTTTTTATCCCTTTGCTGGGAAATTTCTCGTTAGGAACGATAGCAACTTTATCCTCTTTATCGATGTAATAGTATTTTTCAGTTTCGGAAAGAGCAGGGATTGAAGTATTGCCTAATTCAGCCCCGATAATAGCGGAGAACCCAGTATCACCACTAAAGGTGTAAGAGATAAAATTAGTGCGTGTATTACCTGCTGGTGCTACACTGTCGTCATTTATAACGTTACCGTAGCCACCGGTCCAATTGCTGAAAATTGTATCGTCAAGACCTACACGAAAACCACCAAGTTCAATGTATGCAGCTGTAAGTTTTGCACCATCTTTGTTTTGACCATTATTCCAGCTTGAGAAGATCCGGGCATAAGAGCGAAGTGTTCCCAATTCTGTTTCAGAAGCAGCTTGAAAAACAAGGGTTAACCGTGAGGATGCACTATAGGTTTTATTTTTAGTATCTAAATCGGCATTAGTGTTTGCATCGATGTTATCTCCACCTATAAAATCAGCGCGGACATTTCCTGACAAACGTATGCAGGTTTCTGTGCCAGGTATATAAAAATACCCTTTACCATATGCATCGCAAACGCGAACAAATTCTACAGGTTCTGGTTCTGCAATAACTGTTGGAGTTGCTTGTGCTCCAGAAATTGCCACAAAAACCACTGTAGAGCTCAAAAGGATGGACTTAACATTCATAATGAATCTCCAGTAAAAGATAAATTAACCCTCTTAGGGAATATTATTCGCTCAACTCATCAAAGACAGATTTAAAGACATCAAACATCTGATAACTATAGTTACAGCTATACTGTTCTTTTTTCGATCTACAAATATGAAATTATCTTTTTGAAGGGTATCCGTACTACTATTCAAGGCAATGTGGTAAAAAAGTCACAATTTTCATTTGTTAATTTTTTATCTGATGAGATCGATAAAACAGAAAAACTCAGATATTTTTGAAAAAAATCGAAAATATCTTGCACTTTGTATTGATACCGTTTATTCACCACCCTTGGAGAGGTGGCCGAGTGGTCGAAGGCGCTCCCCTGCTAAGGGAGTAGGGCTCAAAAGGTTCTCGAGAGTTCGAATCTCTTCCTCTCCGCCATTTTCAATACAATCAATAGGTGATATAAAGGTGAAGGGGTTTTTATTCCTTCCATTCCCTGGTTTATTTTTTATGTATTCATACTTTTTTACAGTTTTATTGATTCTCTTGTTCAACCTTTTTGAGTATAGAATGGTATCGTATTATCTTCAGTCTAGCCAAAAAGCGTTTTCATTTATGAAACTATCATTCTTGCATTAGACAGGATGATTTTGTGCTTATTTTCCAATGTATATGCTGATTTTTTTGTTTCATTGTAGAAAACGCTTTACAAAACAGATTGTCAAAATTTTCTTTGGTCATTCTTGATCTGCTTTTAGCACAGAGGAGTATTTTATTTCCGATAGATAAATTTCAAGTGTTATGATTAGTTCAGATAATAATGAGGAGAAAGACATCTGTGTAGAATTTACTTTTTCTGTTTTTCAAGAAGGGATGTGATCTTTTACGTTTTTCCACTAGTCCAAACAATGTTGCTCCAGCGCAAGTCTTGAGAAAAAAACAGTTCAAACATGTTCATAAATCTAAGATTCTATCCTTAATAATATTTCTCTGCGTCTTTTTTTTTCTTTAAAGGAGGAATCTGTATTTGTTTTGAGAGTTGTTCTTTTAAAGTCCTAAGGATGAATTATATTCTAAATTACTTGTCCATTAAAAAAGACTATAGCATGCTTTCAGCAGATCTTGCGTTATTGTAGGGGACTTTTTGCTTTGTTTAAATGCTGTTATGAACTATTTTTTGATTGTTGAGTATGGAATGTGTTCATATAAAATTCCAACGCTTTCATGAGAATGGAGGTTGTTTGATCTTCGGATGGTTTTGTAGTGACGCTCTCTCTCATTCTGTTCGAATAACTATGCCAATGAACTCTCCATAAGTTTGTGTGGTTTAGGTTTAAGAGATTTCTCTGTTTCGTAATACAGAAAGCGTAGTTTTGTAGTTGTTAACAAATTTTCTTGTTCTATAATTTTTATGTTTCTTCTCCCTAGATCCATTATTCGTACGTATACGGTGTTATTGTACTTAAAGTAATTTGTTTTTACGAGATGAGGTGGAGTGGTTAAGTGGCTTAACTTACTATGGGGGGTATCAGAATCGTAATTTTCGTTGAACGAATTCTCACTGTATTTGGGTATGTTTGTTTAGGCATTTTGATTCCGAGTTTAGGCTAGAGATAAATTCCATCAGTTGGTTTGATTATCATTAATTCATCACTTTTTCATTTTCCATAGGTTAGCTCTGTTTACGATATGGTCAGTGAGGAGCTGCCAGTTTCTTGCACTTTATTGCGACAACTTTTTATGGAGGATGCTATGGAAAAGTTGGCAATGCAGGCATCATTTGGGAGAGGGCATTGTATAGCTTTCTTTTTGGAGAGCTTTGCGAGAGTGCGTTATCCATCTCATGAGGACCAAGCCACACATGAAAAAAGTCACGGTCGGTAATATATAAAGATAATATGACGGTGAAATTTTTGCAGGGGAAAAAAAGATGATGCTTAATACCGCAATTGAAAATATTCGTCCACTGAAAGATATGGCGCCAATGACACCAGAAATGTGCTGAGTTTGTTTTTGGTTAAGTTCTGAGAAAAACAAGCTTTTTGCTCCGATAGGTACGGTGCAAATAAATCCATGGATTAACGAAAATGCGATAATTGCTACAGCTGTTTGATTGCCATGAACTAAAAAATAAAGTGTTATGCACATCAAGGCAGAAAAGAATGAAAAATATTTTACAGAATTCTTGTATTTGTTATCTAATACATGATATTGAGACATCAGTAAATTTGAAAGATATTGTGCTGAAAAAGCTCTTCTATATGGCAGCACATGAGCATAAGCATCTGTGTATTGTTAGGATGATCAATTTTGCTACTTGAGAGTATTATCGGTTTCCAGAAATGATAGATAATCTGAATACTGGCATTAAAAAGGCATATGAGGAAAATAAATCATGCTTCTCCAATGGTATTTTGAAAGATCCAGAGTGTTTCTTTGGCATTTTAGAGGATTGTTGTCGTTTTATGTTTTTCAGTTGCTGATTTTGTTTCTTCAGGAACAACAAGGAAGATCAAAAATGATGCCCATCATCAGGCATGAGATGATATATCCCATAAAATATTGCCCAGAGTAGTATATTGTTGAGATTCCTATGATGCCGCTGATAATACTACCGAAAGAATTTACTTGGTGAGTGAGATGGGCATAATGTGAAAAGTAATCTTGTTTATTGCACAGTGAGTGGTAAATTCATCCGTCAATGGCACTGGTAATGAGGAAAATTCCTGCAGCATAGAGGATTTGTGCAATGATAAGGATCGTCATATTGGGGGCGAAGGTAAACACGCCTGTCATAAAGACCTCAGCTATAACGGAATATTTACGCCGATATCTGTCTGAGAGAACAGCACAAGGAAAGTCAAGTAGTAGGATGGTTACGGAAAAGACGACTTGAAGCACAGCCAATTGTGCCAGACTAACTCCCATAGATATTAGAAAAATCGCATGGTAGATACCAATCAACATCCGTACTGCATTTATAGGATCCATAGGTGAGAGCAAGGGTGCGTGGTCTGTTCATTGTGGTGTTCCACAGATCTTACAGTGAGGATTTTTCTTTAGAGAAAGTTCTTCTGTGAAAAGTTGTCTGCTCCATATCTCTACACGGCAATCTGTAGAAAGCAGATTGCCATAACCCTCTAAAAACTTAAGAGCATCATTGGCACACATGGTAGCTGAAAGGGCGTTAACAGAAGGAAATGTCGCGACTTTGAAGTTATTATTGATAGCAGTACAGGCTTCGTGGATTAAAGGATTACTTTTTTCGGGGAGATTTCCTATAGATATGCTGCATGCATAGCAACCAGTTTGTCCAGGTATGTAAAAAGGACCCAAAATAGCTATATCGTTGACATAACCGGAATTTATTATAGGCTTGTTTATTTTTTACACACCATTCATTTATCTATGCTCCTAGCTCATCAGGTGAATCGGCAGAAATGATCCATAAATCTGCTTTGGATAATTTGTTGATATCTTCTTTTTAGTAATTAACATTTGTAATTCATGAATTTCATTTGGCTGTTTTTTCGTATCAGCTCACGTTGAAGAACAGTTGTTTTCGGAATCCCTATATCTTCTTCAGTAAAAAGAATTTATCTGGTAAGGTTGGTCATCTCGATCACATCATTGTCAGCAAGAATTAATTTCCCGACATCGGAGGACGCTAGTATTGCTGATACATGATTACCAATCCCATCACATCCTAAAATAACGACTTTCTTTTGCAAGAGGGTATGCTGAATGGAGGCTGGATACATACCGTAATTTTGATAATGGAGATGATTTCTAGAATACCGATTATGGAAGATATTGTCTGATGTTTCAGCCAAAACAAGAAAGTGGTTAGAAACAAGAAAGTTTAAATGCACGGTTAAAGTTTTCTCTTAACATGATTGACGATAGCGAATTGTAAGTTTCCTCTATCGTCTTTTTTCCGATCCACTATGCTGCGAGAAGTGCTAAGTTTTCCCAGTATTTCGATCATTGATAATAAACTACTTTGAGCCTGCATCCAAAATTGCATCCTTTTCGTGGACAACAACACGTGTGTATTTTCCTAAAATATATTGCTGTTCCATTATTCCCCCCCATTTATTTATCAAACTAATTTTTTCCTGGAAAGTAATTCCAGGGAAAAGAATTTTTCTTATTGTTAATGAAATTCTGGATGATCCATGATTCCCTCCCCTTAATTTTTAGTTTATTCATCACTCATGTGATAATAAAAAGCTACATAAAAATATTCACGATATAAATTCGATATTTTTCTAGTATTTGAGTTTCTATTAATTTTTAAATTAGATAATAATATACTTTATTTAATTTATTATTAGTTATTCTATTTAATATAATTCTTTTTTGTAACTGAGCATAGGTATATTGTGTTGCCTTTAAAAAATAAGGAGTTGACGCAAAAGGAAATTTTGTCATGAGATTTCATTTGCATGGTTGATGAATTTAGAGTAGTTCAGCGTAGCCTTTGCAAGGTAAATTGAGGATAGAAGTTTTTTTATATCTTAAGATGCCAATCTACAAATTAACAGCAATTGATGGAAAGCTAAATTGTTTTTTATAATATTGTTAAACTCGTATGTATTTGCAAAAATATTCAAGAATTTCTTGCGTTGAGCTTTTATGATTGTGCTGTGGTAAGAATAGAGCTTCAAAGGTTTTACTTTTTTGACAATGTCAATACTTTGGACATTTGGAGTAGCTAAAAAATATCTAGAAAAAAAGGCGCAGTTTAAAGTAGATTATAGAAGTAAGTTGGAAAATCCTATTACCTCACTTTAATATATGCACACCCTTTATTTTTAAAAAAATATAGTTTAAAAAAATATAGTAAGAATAATAAATTATGCTTAATAAAAAAGAGAATGGTGCCCAAAAGAGGACTCGAACCTCCACGCCTTGCGGCACAGGTACCTGAAACCTGCGCGTCTACCAATTCCGCCATCTGGGCTTAAAATTCATCTAAGCTTGTGAGGCAATTCTGTCAATAAAATTATCTATGATACCGTAAACATTGTCTTTCAGTACAGAAGGCAAAAAGTGTATTCATCCATATTAAGAAATACAATGTCATTGATGTCTGATTTTAGTTTTTTTGTGCACCAATCAAATGTAAAATAGTAAAGTTGAACGAAATATTCAGGATGGAACTTATTTATAAAGCTTATAAAATCAATTACATACGTGCTCAGCAAAATAGGGGACTCCCAAGAGAAATCAATTTGATTACAGACCGGTAGGGATTACAAGCTTGTTTTTTTAGGGTGAGAAAGAGATCAAAGAATTTATTTTTCAGCTCAAAATTATGGGATTAAACTCCTTATTGAAGCACTGTGCTTTTAGAAATTTAAGGGGTGATGATTGTTTTTGACAAAATTGTTGAGTCCGAGTTAAATATATAAATTATAGGAATGCCAGTTGCTAATTCTTGAAAGGTAATCTCTTCACTATTTAGGCCTTCAAGTGCCATAATAAGAGCACGAAGAGAGTTACCGTGTGCTGTGATCAAAACAGTTTGAGAGCGCAGAATATGTGGTTGGATATGATGAAGATAATAGGGCCAAACGCGAGCACCAGTATCGCGAAGGCTTTCTCCGTTAGGGGGAGCAATAGTGTAGGAACGGCGCCATATTTGCACTTGCTGTTCTCCCCATTTTTGACGCACTTCATCTTTATTCAAACCAGAGAGATCGCCATAATCTCGTTCATTCAGTGCTGGGTTTTTTATCAGTTCCAAATCTGACTGTCCCATTTGTTCTAAGATGTGCTGGGCTGTTTTTTGTGCACGCTGTAAGGCAGATGTATAAGCGATATCAAATTTTAAACCAGCTTCTTTGAGTTTGTTTCCTGCTGCTATTGCTTCGGTACAACCTTTTTCTGTTAAATCAGGGTCTTTCCAACCGGTAAAAAGATTTTTGAGATTCCATTCACTTTGTCCATGACGGATGAGTACAAGTGTGCGTCCCATTATGAATTTCCTATGTTATATAAACTGTTTAAAATTCATTCGTTCAGTCCCAAAACATCAAGCATTGAATAAAGACCATTTTCGTGATTCTTGGCCCATAAAGCTGCTTTTAATGCGCCATTGGCAAAAATAGAACGTTCTTGTGCTATATGTGAAAGAACGATACGCTCATTTTTGCCAGCAAAAGTGACACTATGATCGCCAATAACTGTTCCACCTCGTGAACAGGAAAAGCCAATTGTGCCTTTTTCACGTTTACCTATATAGCCACTACGTTCGCTGACACTCACGTTTTTTAGCATAACATTGCGGCCTTCGGCTGCTGATTGTCCAAGAAGGAGAGCTGTTCCAGAAGGAGCATCAACTTTGTTCGCATGATGCATTTCATAAACCTCAATATCAAAATCATCATCTAATGCTTGTGCGGCTTTCTTTACAAGGTTTGCCAAGAGATTGACTCCAAGGCTCATATTTCCGGATTTGACAATAGTTGTATATTTGGCAAAGTCTGCAATTTTCGTTTCTTCTGTTTTACTAAAACCTGTTGTGCCAATAATATGGACAAGACTTTTTTTGGCAGCATAGTTTGCATAGAGAATACTCGCTTGTGGTTGAGAGAAATCTAAAATACCTTCTGTGTTAGAAAAGGCGCTTTCTGGATCATCAGTGATATGAATATTAAGAAAGTCTGAACCAATCAATGTACTGGCATCTTTATCTACAAAAGGTGATCCTTTCCGTACAAGTACAGCACAAAGTTCTACATCTTTCCTACGCTGAATAGCTGTAATAAGTTCGCGTCCCATTCTTCCATTCGCACCAACAACTGTAAGGCGCATATTTTTCTCCTTATGTCATTTTACTTCTTGTACTTATAGGAAAATTCTTTCTTTCTTTCCAACGGTTCTTTTCCTTATAGAAAAAAATTTTGTTTCTTTAAGTGCATGAAGGAATTACCAGTTTATAGGAAGAGTATGATGAGAAATACTTTCCTAACTCGTTAGAAAGTCAATAATGTGAATGTAGTTTAATACATTTTTTATATGTATTTTGGAGAAGGAAGGATTACGCATGGTGTGTACAAATTGTATAAGATTTCATTGTTATAGAAGCATATTATCTTTGCTTTTAAATATCAGCTTTCACTTTATATTGGGGAGAGGTGGTTAGAAGTCGAGATCTGCATAATGAGGACTGGCTACAATCCCACGGATGCGATCTGTTAAAAGAGGGCGAAAAGAAGGACGCGATTTAATCCGCATATACCAGTCTTTGGCAGCGGGGCATTGTGCCCAATCAATTTCTCCCAGAAAATCAAGGACAGAAATAGTTGCTGCCGCTGCTAGATCTGCATAAGATAGTTCAAATCCAACTAACCAGTCGCGAGATGCACAGAGCCAATTGAGATAGTTCATATGTGGTAGAATGTTAGCACGTGCATTGCGCAAAATTTGTGAATTGGGTGCGCCTCCGCCAATGGCTAGTGGTATTTCACGTTTATAGATTCTTTCTCGTACGATATGGCGCGTAGCTTCATTTTCAAACTTATTTAAAAACCAGTCATTAAGACGGCGCACCTCGGCACGGTCTAAAGGATTTTCCGGAAATAATTTCTTCTCTTGTCGCAAACTTCCGTGTGTTTCATCTAAATATTCGTAGATAACAATAGCTCCTGATAATGGAACTTCCTGTTCAGAAAGAAGAACGGGGACATTTCCAGCTGGATTAAGTGCGAGAAATTCGTGTCTTCTTGCCCATTCATGTTCCTCAATGAGTTGAGTGTTTATGCTATATTCTCCAAGAATAAGGCGTATAAAGCGGGAGGCAGAAGAGAGTGGAGAATGAAAAAGTGTCAGCATAATCTACACTTTCAAATAAAGTTGATAAGAATTCTTTCAAGTAATAAGAATTTTTATAAAGATACTTTACTAGAAGTACAAGATTATTAGTAAAAGCTAGAAATTAGGTTTAATAAACCCTTAATAGCAGGAAGGTGTTCTACACTGCGATCGTTTGCAAAATGGCAGTACGCAATTCTTCCAAACCGAATGCTTTTTCTGAAGATGTTGCAAGAATTTCAGGATAAGCTGCTGGACGTTTGAGAAGCTTTGTTTTTGTGGTTATTATTTGTTGTTCAAGAACGTTCGATTTTATTTTATCACTTTTGGTCAAAACAATCTGATAAGAAACTGCTACTTTATCAAGGAGATTTAAAACCTCTACGTCATTCTTTTTAAGACCATGACGTGAATCAATCAACACATAAACACGTTTTAGTGTTGTACGCCCCCGTAAATAGCTAAAAATCAAATCTGTCCATGCATCAACCAGATTTTTAGGAGCTTCTGCAAAACCATAACCCGGCATATCCACCAGTGCTACAGGAGGAAGAATTCCTGATTGCTCATTGAATCCATCAGGTACAAAGTAATTAAGTTCTTGAGTGCGTCCTGGTGTATTTGAAGTACGCGCTAAACTTCTTTGTCGGATGAGTGCGTTGATCAAAGATGATTTTCCAACATTGGAACGTCCGGCAAATGCGATTTCCGGTGGTCCTTCGGGTGGAAGAAAGTGTATTGTAGGAACACCCCGAATAAAAACCCAATTGCGAGAAAAAATTCCAGAAAAGGAAGAATATCTTGTCATTCATGCACTTCTTTTTTTGGTGATTTTCTCCACAGGGCTTTAAGATTATCAAAAAGCTCAATTTTAACTCCTTGACGTTTCATCATAATACTTTGCTGAATCATAGACAATATATTGTTCCATGCCCAATAGATGACCAGACCAACAGGGAAGGATGCGAGCATAAAGGTAAAGACGACTGGCATCCATGCAAAAATCATAGCTTGCGTTTGGTCTTGAGGGGCCGGATTCATACGCATTTGTAAAAACATCGTTATCCCCATGATCAAAGGCCATGCACCAAGCATCAGAAATGCTGGAACTGTATAAGGCAAAAGACCAAACAGGTTAAAAAGAGAAGTTGGATCGGGTGCTGCTAAATCTTGAATCCAACCAAAGAAAGGTGCATGCCGCATTTCAATGGTGATATACAGAACTTTATAAAGAGCAAAGAATATTGGAAATTGAACTAACATTGGCCAGCAACCTGCAAGAGGATTGATTTTTTGAGTTTTATATAATTCTATTATTGCTTGTTGTTGTTTGGTTCGGTCCTCTGGATATTTTTCTTTTATTTTCAGCAACATCGGTTGTATGAGCTTCATACGCGCCATAGATTTGTAGGATTTATTTGCCAGCGGAAAGAGAAGCGTTTTCAAGAGTACTGTGACAAGAAGAATGGCGATACCAAAATTGCCTGTTTGCTTATAAAGAATGTCAATGAGGGAAAACATGGGTTTGGTGATGAAATCAAACCAACCCCAATCGATTAAAAGAGCAAATTTCTTAATTTTCAAGTCATTTTGATAGTGATTAATAATTCCGACCTGTTTTGCACCGGCGAAAAGACGATTTATAACAGTTTTTGTCTCATTTGGAGCAACTGTTAAAAGCGAACCGATCAAGTCAGACTGATAATGCGTATTCAGACGATCAAAATAAATAAAGCGGCTTGTATATTCTTTATCTTGTGGAGGAATAACCGCTACAGCCCAATATTTATCGGTAATACCAATCCAGCCTCCTATGACTTTGGAGAAAATCATACTTTTTTGACCATTATCGGGGTTCGGATTAAGTTCCGCTAAGGTCTTATATTTTTCTGTTTTAAGAGAATCGCCCGCTATCCCTATCATACCTTCATGGAGCAAATAGGTTGCATTTGTGTGTTCTGGAGGAGCTGCACGTGCAACACGCGCATAGGATGAAAGATATATCGGTTTATCACTCTCATTTGTGATAGAATCCTCAATGGTAAACATGTAGTGGTCATCAATAGAAAGAGTGCGACGAAAGGTTTGACCTTGTTTGTTATTGTAAATTAAAGTGACGGGTGTGGAGGGGGTAAGTGTTGTATTTTTTCCTTCTATTTGCCATTGTGTATTCGATTGTGGCAAAGCGTTTGCTGACAAAGATGAACTTGTAAAGCCAAATTCAGCAAGATAAGTTTCTGTGAAACCTTTAGGATTTAGCAAAGCAATTTCCGACGATTTTTTATCCACTGTCAGGCGATATTTTTTAAGCAAAAGATCATCAAACTGTGCGCCAACAAGATTAATGGAACCTTCAAGTTCACCGGTTTTTATGGCAATACGGTTTGTTTTGGCCAATTCAGCATTACGAACTTCAGGGCTTATTGGGTGATTAATGATAAGTGCTGATTCATGTGTTGGTGTACTGTCAGAAAAATTTGCAGTGGGAGAGGAAATTTCTGACTGTTGTTTTAACAGTTGCTGTGTGACTAATTGTTTTTGTTGTAACTCTGTCTGTTTGGGAGCCACATAAAAAAAATGCCATGCGATAAGCACTCCAAAAGACAATCCAATGGCGATGAAGAAATTCCTGTTATATTCCATTCGTATTACCCTGTTGCCGTTTCTGGTGTTTTGTTTTTGGTTTTATTCGCCGGTTTAATTCATTGATTAAATATGTAAAAGATGCATATAGTACATCCTGATGTGCTACAATGACATAGTCTGTTCCTGCTTCCATATCGTTTGTTAAACCAACCCTTACTGCTTCACGTAGGCGTCTTTTAATACGATTACGTTTGACAGCATTGCCATTTTTACGTGTAACAGTAAATCCTACACGAGCAGCAAGAGGAGATTTCATTTCTGCTGTCTTTTCCCTCGATTTAACTTCAAGCAAAAATAAGGGACCACGTCGTTTTTCTCCTGTTCGTACAGCCAAAAAATCTGATCTCTTGCGAATGCGGCAGGGATGTTTTTTCTTCATAAAAAGCATTTCGCAATTTTACTAAATGCCTGCTTTTGCAGGCATTAAAGGTTTATAACGAGAGTTTCACAACGAAGAAATAAGTAAGAACTGTTCAACAGATTGTGAAAATTTAAATGCTTAAGCGGATAACCGCTTACGTCCACGAGCACGCCTTGCTGCAATGACTTTACGTCCACTTGCTGTTGCCATACGTGCACGAAAACCATGGCGGCGTTTACGGACAAGTTTAGAGGGTTGGTAAGTACGTTTCATTTATTTAAATACCGCGGAGTGCGGCCCTTCTTAGCTCTATGAGCAGTTATGTGCTAGATGAAAAAACTAATCCTTATCAATAAGACTGTTAATCCATAAGGAAAAACATAAAAAAAGTCAATCTTAGATTGTTTTTCTCTCTCTTGAAAAAATACAAAAAGCTCCATGATGGACATTCATTTTGTTCATGGCACTTTAAAGTTTAAGGAAGATAATGCGTGGTTGTAATAACTCGGTTGATCGTTATTTCTTCTGTACCGCAAATGAACGACCAAGGAGCAAGTGGTAAAGAAAGAAGCGCGATTTGCTGTTGGTGATTATAATTATAATGAAAGTGTTCTTTAGGATAATTTTAACATAAGAAGTTTGTCAAATCTTACAGAAAAACATTTGTAAAGTGCTTGTACAACAAGCATGTTTAATGGGAATTTATAGCAGCTTTTGGTTTGAGTTTTTTAAATTTGAGATTAGTTTCGTACTTTAAAGAGATAAAGTATAAGATATTTACACTTTATAATGCTCATTAAAGTGGAAAATTTTAGGTGATTAGTTTTAAGTGTCGTCCTATTACTGTTTTCTCTGGCATTTGTAAAGAGGGGAAAGAGCATGGTTTCTATCACAAGTGATGCTATTCGCACCGCATTACATAGAGTTAAAGGGCCGAATTTTGAAAGCGATATTGTATCGTTGGGGCTTCTTTCAGAAATATTGGTTGTTCATGGTAAAGTTTTCTTTTCCATTACGGTTCCTGATGGACGTGTGCAAGAATGGGAATCGTTGCGCCGTTCTGCTGAAGAGGTGGTCTCTGTTTTGGATGGTGTTGAATCTGTCGTTGTCACACTTACGGCAGAAAGAAGACCAGAGATGTTTTCTCAGCTGCGGAGAGATGCAGTTTTTTCTGCACCAAAACGGAGAGCAAATAGATTGCCCGAGAAAATGCCGATAAAAGGTGTGCGACATGTGGTTGCGGTTGCTTCTGGAAAGGGGGGAGTTGGTAAATCTACAATGGCGATAAATATCGCTTTAGCTTTACAAGATTCTGGTTTTAAAACGGGTTTAATGGATGCGGATATTTATGGTCCTTCTTTGCCACGTTTGACAGGACTTGTTAACCAAAAACCACAGTGTATTGATGGGAAAAAGCTTCATCCTCTTGAAAAATTTGGCCTTAAATTGATGTCGATGGGATTTTTGGTTGAGGAAGAAAAGCCGGTGGTATGGCGTGGTCCCATGGTAATGGCTGCTGTAACGCAATTGCTAAGAGATGTTTTATGGGGGCCTCTTGACGTTTTGGTGGTTGATATGCCACCGGGTACAGGGGATGCTCAATTGACGCTTGCTCAACAAGTGCAGTTGACGGGAGTATTGATTGTTTCTACTCCGCAGGATCTTGCTTTAGTTGATGCTCGTAAAGCGATAGAAATGTTCATGAAAGTCGACGTTCCTATTTTAGGACTCATTGAGAATATGAGTTATTTTATTGCTCCTGATACAGGGAAACGCTACGATATTTTTGGTTATGGTGGTACGCGTGCAGAAGCGGGACGTCGAGGAGTTCCTTTTTTAGCAGAAGTGCCGCTTGATGCAGCTTTACGGACTTCTTCAGATGACGGCATTCCTATCTTTATTGCTAAGCCTGATGAGGAACATACCAGGCTTTATCGTGCGATTGTTGAGCAAATAAAAAACAAATTTTTTTAAATTTATCTTTTCCCCATAGGCTTTGCTATGAGACAATTACTCAAAATATAAAGAGTTGTGTTGTTAGTAACTGTAATGTGTGAGTGTTTTATTGTTGGTGAGAGGGATAAAGGTTTAAATAAATGCAAAACCGTCACGCAATTGGATGACTTAAGGGGATTAAATCATATCAATTGTATAGATAATATAGTGAGATGGAGAAAAAGAGAGATTAGTATTTATGTAAAAGAAAAATATAATGAGACGATTTAGACAAAATTGTTTAAATCGTAAAAGGTTTTTCCAAAAGAGGGTTTTAAAGCAGCCAATTAAAGAAAAGAGCAATATGTTTTAGATGTTTATAAAATAAACGATGCCTTATTCAGGTATTAATTAAAGTGTCTTTCTTTATGAAATTACGGGATATTAATCAGAGCTTTGCGAAGGTTTTTGAGAATTTTGCAAAATTTAAGAATTTTAAGAGTGCAATTTATACTTTTCAACGATGATGCAAGCGGTTGTGCATGTTGCTAAAAGGAATGATTCATCTTTGTTGGGGGTAATATTTTTACATCAATGAATAAAATAGGTTTTTAAAAAGTCAGTTATAGGAATGTGCTGCAAAACTTAGCTTTATAAAGAGTAATAAGTGTGAGAAATAGGAATGGGAAAAATCGTTGCTCTGGCTCTTAGAGGAAAGGCTTTGTGGAAAGTTATGGGGGCTGATATGACGTTGGTTACATCAGAAATTTATTCTACTGAAATCAATAATGATAATCAAATGGGCTATAATGCCAAGAAAGGCACTGGATCCTGAGAAAAGTTATCTTATTGGAGTGCATGCTTCAAGTAGTTGATATTTGGGGGCGGTAAGGAAAATTTTGGCGGATATAGCTTGATCAGGGGCAAAGCTTGTGTCACGAGCTGAGGGAGAAAGGTTAATTGGATATGAAAGAAAAGCATGCGTGAAAAAGCATATTTTATAATAGGTGCTCATGCTTATTCTGCACCTATTATAGAACCAGCACTTTATCTTGTGGCAACGCCTATCGGGAATCTTGCAGATATCACTCTTCGTGCTTTGCAAGTGCTTGCAGGAGTTGATATTCTAGCGTGTGAGGATACGCGGGTAACGCGTGTTTTGTTGGAACGCTACGGTATTGAGAAAAAAACTTTTCTTTATCATGAATATAATGAACAAAAAGCAGGACCAAAGTTATTAACAGCTTTGGCGGAAAATAAAACTATAGCGCTTGTATCAGATGCGGGAACGCCGCTTATTTCTGATCCTGGGTTTCGATTGGTAGAAGAAGCGCGCAAAGTTGGTCACAAAATCGTTCCAATTCCTGGCGCATCAGCTTTTTTAGCAGCTCTTGTTGCGACGGGGTTTCCCACTGATAGTTTTTTCTTTGCCGGTTTTTTGAGTGCGCGTAAGGCACAACGCCAAAAGCGATTGGAACAATTAAAAACTATCCCTGCGACTTTGGTGTTTTATGAAGCACCCCATCGTCTTGTTGAGACTTTACGGGATATGGTTGCTCTTTTTTCGGCTGATCGTCCTGCTGCAATCTGCCGTGAATTAACAAAAAAATTTGAAACAGTCGATGTTTCAAATTTAGGAGATTTGTTAGAAAGTTACGAGAAACAAGCCCATATTCGTGGAGAAATTGTTGTGCTTGTTGGACAGGCACTTTCTTCTTTGCAAGTGATGAGTGATCAAGAAATTGATGAAATGTTATTAGTATTGGCGCGTACTCATTCTGCTGCTAAGGCAGCTAGTTTGGTGGCAAAGAAAACGGGCTTTAAAAAGCAAGAACTTTTTCAGCGGTTGAATTTTTTAAAAGATGCGTAAAACAATGGAAAAGACTACACAAAAAGAACGCAGACAGAAGTCTTTCTATCGAGGTATTCGTGCAGAAAAATGGGCAGCTTGGTGGTTGCGTTGCAAAGGGTTTCATATTGCGAAAATTCGTTTTAAAACGAAATGTGGTGAAATTGATTTAATTGCGCGGCGTGGAAATCTTGTTTTAATTGTTGAGGTAAAAGCACGTTCAACATTGGCTGAAGCAATGGCTGCTGTTTCTCGAGTGAATGAGAAGCGCATTGAGGCAGCAGCCGATATTTGGTTGGCACAGCAAAAAGATCGTGCTCTTTTATGTGTGCGCTTCGACCTGATCGCCATTTTGCCGTGGCGTTGGCCACAGCATATTCCAGCATTTTTTATGTCTGATAAATAAGAGTTTCTCTATCCTTTTAACCATGCTAGATGGAAAATATTTCGTTTATACACATGAATTAGAAAAAATGCGTAATAATTTGAGCACTATGAGGAGCAAAAGATGGATGATTATGAAAAGTTTGCAACGGGTTTGTTGATTGTTTTTGGGGCGCTGGTTATTGGTGGTTTAATGGCAATGCATATTGTACTCATGAATAAAACAGGTTTTTTGTTTGCATTAGCGGCTGCTATTGTAGGTTGGTTTTCCGCTTTTGCGGTTTTTTTTGATAAGCCTAAAGTTTATTTGGCATTGATTATTCTTGCTATGCTTTGTGTTGCATCTTCAATTAGTGCTTATGTAAGTTAAAATGGCAAAGTATTGGTTGGGTTTCCTTGAAAATTCTGAAAGCGAGGAATAAAAATGACAATTGGTTTTTTGGGAACAGGTAAAATCACTGCTTCAATGGTCGATGGTTTAATGAGAAGTGCTTTTGATGTTTCTTCCATTATCATCTCATCACGCAATGTACAAAGAGCAAAGCGTCTTTCAAACAATTATGATAAGGTTATGATTGCTGAAAATAATCAAGCATTGCTCGATGTCAGTGATTGTGTTTTTCTTTGTCTTCCCAACCTTCTTGCAGAAGAGGTCTTGCGTTCTCTTCGTTTTCGTCCAGAACAGCTTGTTGTTTCCGTGCTTGCCATGGCAAAAGCTGCAGAAGTTGAGGAGTGGATCAACCATAAGGTTTATCGTGCTGTTCCACTTCCTTTTGTGGCAGAATGTAAAAATTTGACGCCAATTTATCCTGATCATCCCTTTTTACGAAGTTTATTTGATGCGTTGGGGGGGACGTTGGTGTTGGATGCGGAGGAACAGTTTAATCTTTTTATGACGGCAGGTTCACTTATGGGTGTGTATTTTAATTTTATAGAAACAGCACATCAATGGTTTATAAGACAAGGGTTAAAGAAACAGCAGTCAGCTGATTTTCTTGCTATGATGTTTGGAAACTTGACCGATGAAATGCGCAAGATTATGGCTCAGGATTGTTCTACATCTCTTGACTTTGCACTGCTTGAAAAAGAGTTTTCAACGAAGGGGGGAACAAATGAACTTTTGTCACACTGTTTTTCTCGCCAAAGGGGAGGAAGTGCTTTAACTACAGCTCTTGAGACCACCTTGCGAAAAATAAACGCTCCGTTTACACATTAAATGTTGAATCAAGATTTTCTTTCTAATCTCAGGAAAGCGATATTGTTGAGTTTGTTTCAACCTCCCATGAACACAAGAACTATAAAACTGTCTGCTATATATATTTTCAGAGTAAGCAGATTGCTCTTTAGGTTTTTCTTACAGTAATAAGTTGATTTATAAAGATAATTCATTGCTTATATCTTGCATGAAAACACTCAATATGGCAGACTTTTCTTATTTCAACTCCTCTTACTTATGAATCAAAAAAAAACGTTTGCTTGTACTCTCATAAGAGGGATCGCTCTAGGGATAAACGTTTGAAGATACAAAATATGCTTCTTATGGACCAATTGTATATAAGAGGAGACGCAACATTTTGAACTGGTAATCACACACTTTATTGCATTCAAGCATTAAGAAATTTTAGTGATGTCAAGACTGATGATCTTAGTGATTTTATTGAAAAGGAAAGCAATCTCTTTCATGACGGTAATTGCTGAGTTTATCATGAGGCTTGTGTTTTTAAAACTACCTATATTTCTGAAAATGCCAAGATTTATGATAATACTGCTATAGGTGGTGAGGTTTTTCAAAGTATTTATGTATGTCCATGCCAATGTTTATGATTATGTATTGATTTTATTATTCACATAATCTGACAATACTGTGATTGACGATAAGGTTTGTGGCGATAATGAAGCTCATATTTATAGCGAACAACTTTCTCCTCATGATAACATTGAGATTATATGAGTAAGCCTCTCCAAAAAGAATCTTAATAAACATCCTGAGTGTTGCGGGGGCGTTCCTTTCTAAAAGAACATTTCATTCCAAATTTTAAAAAAATATTCCCCTATGCCAAAAAATATGAAATGGTCAATAAAATCAAACAAATTAAAGATGCTGATACGTAACGTTTTACAAACCTTTATCGTATTAAAGCCTTAAAAGATTTTGCTGATGTTAAGGCGGATGACTTTGGGTGCTTTATTGAAAAGGAAAGTAACCTCTTCCATGATGGCGATTGTTGGGTTCATGAGTACACCTGAGTATTTTGTTATGCTTGGGTTTATGAAAATGCGAAAATACACGGCAATACTAAGATTTGTGTTCAAGTCTATGGTCATGCTAAGATTTTTGGCAAAGTGTTCACCTCTAAACATTTAAAAATTTATGACAATGCCAAGGTCTATTGTGGTACAAGGATTTTAGGGTTTTTTAATAACACATTGATTTATAATAATAATTTACTTTTTGTGTGTTGAATGAGAGTTCCTAATATCATAAGATTCTCTCATTCCAAATCTGTTTATATTGAATCAACCAAAACCATTCGCTTGCACGTTACAAGCGGGGTTAGCGTGTGGATCAAAATGAGGAAAGAAAGGAGTAAAAATGTCTCTTATGAATTGTCTTAATACAAGGGCTTTTGCAACATTGGGAGCTGGCAAAGAGTATGATGGTGCCGGTTTGCTTCTTCATAAGCGTAAATATAGGAGTGCTCAATGGATTTTACGCTATACAATTCACGGGTGCCGTCGCGAAATAGGCTTGGGAGCGTTGCGAGATGTTTCTTGAAAACAAGCCCGTGAATTAGCAATCCAATGGCGTTTTGTTTTACGTGAAGGACGTGATCCCATTAAAGGACGTGACAAACGAAAATGGTGAGGCAATGCGCAATCTCCATTATTTAAGACGTTTCTTTAGATGCTTTTGAAAGTCCTAAAGCTGAATTAAAAGGTGATAATAAAGCTAGTGATTGATTTTTGCCCTTAAGACTTCATATTCTCCCTAAATTAGTCTGTATTATTGCTTCAGAGATTACATAAACAGAAGTATACAATACGCTTGCCCCTATTTGGCATACAAAAGCTGGAGCAGTTCGTGCTGTACTGAACCGTCTTAGTATTTGTGTGTATAGTTATGCACAACTCTATGACTATGCTAAGATTTCTGGCTCTGTAAAAGTTTGAGGGAGAGCCTATGGGAATGCAAGACAAACAAATACAATGAGATAAGATATGTTGACACAAATCGTGAAGTTTAGAAGGACGATAAGAGGGTAAATTTTGTCATAAAGAGAGTAAATGATAGATGCGGGGGATATGTCTTTGTATATCATCATATACGTAAAAAGCGCGTGTATTGAAAATATCGAGTGGGTTCTCATTTGAGAGAGAGGAACACTATTTACATATTGAGATAAAGGGGGCCTTCATTGCCTTGCGGACAGGTCCAATTAATATTTTGATTGGGATCTTTGATGTCACAGGTTTTGCAATGTATGCAGTTTGAAGCGTTGATCATATAAGTTTTGTGATCCTTATGCTCTAGCCATTCGTAAACAGCTGCAGGGCAATAGCGTGTGGAAGGACCTCCATAGATTGCATATTCAGATTTTTTTTGTTTTTCTAATGAGGTTATTTTTAAATGGCAAGGTTGGTTTTCTTCATGGTGGGTATTGGAAAGCGCAACACTGGAAAGACGATCAAAAGTTACCATACCATCTGGCTTTGGGTAAGCAATGGGTTGAAAATTTTCCGCTGGCTCAATACATGCATAATCTGCTTTTCCGTGGGAGAGTGTCTTAAATAAGGAAAATCCAAACAATTGTTGCCACCACATATCAAAGCCGGCAAGCTTAATCCCGTATTTTGTGCCGTACTTTGCCCAGAGAGGTTTAACATTACGTGCTTTATAAAGATCCTTGCCAATAGGACCTTTGCGCCAATCTTCTTCGATTTCTTTGACTTCATCATGGGCGCGACCTTGCGCAAGAGCTGCTACAATTTTATCAGCTGCCAATATGCCAGATAAGATGGCATTGTGTGATCCTTTAATACGAGGGACATTGACAAAACCAGCCGAACAGCCAATAAGTGCTCCGCCAGGAAAGGTAAGTTTTGGAACAGATTGCCAACCACCTTCGCTGATAACACGTGCACCATAGGAAAGGCGTTTTGCTCCTTTGAAGATTTCATAGAGTTTGGGATGTGTTTTAAAACGTTGAAACTCTTCGAAGGGAGAAAGGTAAGGATTTTTATAATCTAAATGTACAACAAAACCAGCAGAGATAAGATTGTTTTCTTGGTGATAAAGAAAACCACCACCACCAGTATTATTATCTAAGGGCCAACCGGCAAAATGTTGAACTAAACCAAGCTTATGTTTTTTTGGATCAACTTCCCAAAGTTCTTTGAGACCGAGACCAAACTTTTGTGGTTCACGGTTTTTGCTAAGATCAAATTTTTGTATCAGTTGTTTTGCAATGGAGCCACACGCTCCTTCCGCAATCAGCGTATATTTTGCTAATAAAGCCATACCAGGCGTATAATTTTTTCCAGGAGTTCCATCTTTGTTCAGACCTACATCACTCGTGAGGACTCCAATGATGGCTCCGTTATCGTTTTCTATGGTTTCCGATATGGAAAAACCAGGATAGATTTCAACACCGAGCGCTTCGGCTTTTTTGTTTAGCCAGCGACAGACATTCCCGAGCGAAACGATATAGCATCCGTTATTTGATAAGATTTTTGGACGAAAAACATTGGGAAATAATGTAGCATGTTTGGGCTTTAGAAAAAAAAACTGATCACTGGTAACTGGTGTCTTGAAAGGATGATCCTGTTCCTTTCTCCATTCTGGCAAGAGTGTATCAATACCGATAGGATCAACAACTGCACCAGAGAGAATATGTGCACCAACTTCAGTGCCTTTTTCAACGATTGTGACAGAAAGTTCTGGGTTAATCTGTTTTAGACGAATTGCAGCAGAAAGCCCTGCAGGACCTGCTCCTACAATTACTATGTCAAATTCCATGCTTTCACGTTGATGCATAGGTGCATTCATGACTTATAAAGCTTTCTCCAATTCAGGAATAATTTGGTGAAGATCGCCTACAAGGGCGTAGTCAGCAATTTGCATGATAGGAGCTTCTGCATCTTTATTGATAGCGACAATAACCTGTGCATCCATTATACCAGCTAAATGTTGGATTGCACCGGAAATGCCAACGGCGATATAAAGCTTCGGGGCAACAACTTTGCCTGTTTGTCCAATTTGCCAATCATTAGGAGCATAACCTGCATCAACTGCTGCGCGGCTGGCACCCAAAGCAGCTTCTAACTTGTTTGCAAGCGGCAGAAGGAGTGCCATAAACTGCTCTTGTGAACCAAGACCACGTCCGCCTGATATGATAACGCTTGCTGAAGTAAGATCAGGGCGATTGCTTTTGTTGGTTTGTGCTTTTACGAAAAAAGAAAGGTTTGGATTGGGCGCTGGTGTTATTGTTTTAATTGGAGCAGCATTCTTTTGGGAGGGTGCTGGGGTGAAAGAAGCCGTGCGGACTGTTATAACTTTTTTGTGATCATTACTGCGTGTAGTTTCAATGGCATTTCCTGCGTAAATTGGTCTTTTGAAGGTATCGGATGCAACAACAGCGATAATATCTGAAATTTGCATAACATCAAGAAGAGCTGCTACGCGCGGCATGACATTTTTTCCGATGCTGGTAGAGGCGGCTATGAACACATCATAATCATTCGATTGTTTAATGATCGTATCCGCTACTGGTTCAGCTAATTGATGTGTTAAATAGTCAGCTTCAGCGACAAGAACTTGCCGCACACCAGTGAGTTTGGCACTGTTTTCGGCGATTTCTTGAACGTTTGTTCCACAAATCAAAATATCAATATCGTTGCTGATTGCGCGAGCAGCGTTTAGCGTTTTTGCGGTTTCTTCTGTGTTATGTTCGGCCAATAAAAGAATTGCCATACATTTTTACCCTTTTATGCAGTGTTGCGTTTGATTCATTGTTTATCGAATATTAAATACAATTTGTTTGTTTTAGCGCACTGACCAGCTCTGCTACATTTGCTACTTTGATACCGCATTGACGGGGTTTTGGTTCTTCAACACTTAAGACTGTTAAGCGTTTTCGCGTCTCTAAGCCAAGATCAGAAAGAGCTTTTTGTTCGATGGGTTTCTTTTTTGATTTCATAATATTGGGTAGAGAAATATAACGCGGTTCGTTTAACCGTAGATCAGTAGTCATGACTATGGGAAGGGGTAAGGAAAGGGTTTGGGTTCCATCATCGACTTCGCGGACGACTGTAGCATGCCTATTTTCTATGTCTAGGCTTGAGGCAAAAGTTGCTTGTCCCCAACCAAGAAGGGCGGCTAACATTTGACCGGTTTGATTGCTCTCGTCATCAATGGCTTGCTTGCCTAAAAAAACCATATCTGGTTTTTCTTCCTGGACAATGACCTTGAGAATTTTAGCAATTGCTAAAGGTTCGAGTGTTTCTTGCGTTGTTACAAGGAGTGCGCGATCTGCACCCATTGCAAGTCCTGTTCGCAGGACTTCTTGTGTTGTTTCTGGCCCAATCGAAACAAGAACAACTTCTGAAGTTTTTCCGGACTCTCTTTGACGGACTGCTTCTTCTACGGCAATCTCGTCAAAAGGATTCATAGACATTTTTACATGAGACAGATCAACGCTTGTTCTATCTGGTTTAACGCGTATTTTGACGTTGTAATCAACAACACGTTTGATAGCAACAATTATTTTCATGATGATCCTCTTTGCTTTTATGATCACAAGTTTATAGCAATAACAACAAGAAACCAAATCGTTTAGAACTGAATTTCACTTATTAATTGGTTTTTTCATGATATAAGCTTTCTATGTTTTTTTGTACTCTTTTCTTATTGTTTTCAATTTACATTTTGCATTCTTTTGCGTTGTAATCATTGCCTTCTTCGCTTGAATAAAAAGTAAAAAAATGATGTACATTTATTTTCAATGAATGTGTTTATCATAGTTTGTAGAACAGTTTTGCGAAAAGAGCCTGAAAGAAAGAGAGTATAATAATGATTAAATGATATACGAACAGCAAAATGAGAATGTCCTTTTTTAGTTGCATGTGCTCAGTTTATAATGAGTTAAGAAGCCTTTAATGTCATGTAAAAAGAGTGAAAAAAGTAAAAATGGGCATGGGTTTTTCAATTCAAATTTTGAGAACAGGAAACTGAAATGTCACTTTTTCAAATTATTTTTGAAAGTTTTTAAAGCTCTATTTACTAAAATAGAGCACACTTTTCACTCATTTGTATGATTCTTTGCAAAAGATTAATGCTACTTAGCATTTGTTGAAGACAATGAGGGGTAATGTTTGTGAATACGAAGAGCCATATTACAAAGCAGGTAAGCGATGATAAACTTTCTTCTTTCGTTGTGGAGCAAAAGGAGAAGGGGTACATACCTGCTGAATTAACAATGTCCGAAATCGCTAAGAAATTACGCTCTGTTCACACACAAATGCAGATGAAGCATTCGCCTCATCATTTGACATCGCGCAGTTTCATGGAAGAAAGTTTTAAATCTTATTTGGATGACATTAGTCGAGCAATTTTGGCGGAACATTATATACGCTGCCAAAAAGAAAAAAAGCTTTTTGAGTCTTTAGAGAAGATTATAATGCTTATTCAGAGCTTGCAGAACCAAAAGAAAAACATAGAAAAAGCAAGGGGAACACAGCGTGTGGATCGTTCAAAACCTCTTGATTCTGTTGTTCAGAAGCTTGCTGATATGGCAGGTGGGGGGAAGAAAGAATGCTCGTTGTTCCAAGAGATACCAAACTGTTCAAAACAAAACAGCATACCTGAAAGTCAGACAAATTTTGCAAATGTGTTGCAACAAGAGAATAAAAGCTCTTTACAAAACGATACTATAAAGCCTTTTTTAAAAGAGGCTAAGGAGTTTAGGGAATCTTCCACAATAGAAGAAAGGTACTCTGATGTTCAAGCATCGGGTCATTTCATTGAGGATGAGAGCTCCTTTTCCTTACATATGAAACCTCAGAGAATGTTCTTTTTTTTACGTTCTTTTCTTAAAAAAATTTTTTGGTGTTTTTTAATCGTTGCATTGATGGCAACGATAGCGTTATGTTTTTATAGCTTTTTAAGAGGAGCTTCTTTTTTTGATTTTTGATATTAGATATCAGTGATATGCAATATGTTACACATTCGTGATTTTATAAAGGCACGTGTGGCATCTAAAACTATTCTTTTAAATACGTGACAAAAACTATTGGAGAAGAGACCTATTGGAGAGGAGCTCTCAAATTATCTTGAAGGTTCTGTAAGTGAGTATTTATTTACCAATTGCTGAAATGTCTCTCAACATGCTAATCTTGATTGGTATGGGAGTGGTTGCTGGTTTTTTTTCAGGTCTTTTTGGTATTGGTGGTGGTTTTCTCATTACGCCTTTATTGATTTTCTATAATATCCCTCCTGCTATTGCTGTTGGAACAGGAGCTAATCAGATGATTGCTTCATCTGTAACAGGAGCAATTACACATTTTAGAAGACGTACTCTTGATATCAAACTTGGTATTCTTTTAGCGATTGGAGGGGGGATTGGCTCTTTAGTCGGGATTCAGATTTTTTCTGTTCTGAAAAAATTGGGGCAATTAGATTTAATGATTTCGTTTCTTTATGTGCTTCTTCTTGGAAGTGTGGGAAGTTTGATGATTATTGAGAGTTGGCGCGATATGCTACGTCAGCGTAAAGCTCAAAAAGTCAATATTCGTTTTGCTGGTCGGCATAATTGGATCCATCGATTGCCATTAAAAATGCGTTTTCGGACGTCAATGATCTATGTCAGCGTTATTCCAGTTTTAGGGATTGGTCTCATTGTTGGATTATTGTCTTCTATTATGGGAATCGGTGGTGGATTTTTCATGATACCAGCATTGATTTACCTTCTGCGTGTTCCAACTAGTGTGGTGATTGGGACTTCACTTTTTCAGATTACATTTGTATCTTCCTTTACTACAGTTTTGCAAAGTGTGAGTAATCAGTCGGTGGATATTGTTTTGGCTTTGTTACTGATGCTTGGGGGAAGTATTGGTGTGCAATATGGAACACGGGCTGGAAGAAAATTAAAGGCTGAACAATTGCGTTTGGCGCTCGCATGTTTGGTATTGATTGTATGTATGCGTCTTGCTTTCCAGTTATTTATACGCCCTGATAATCTTTTCTCTCTAGATGTTCTGATGAGATAAAAATGGGTAGATTATTTTCTTTATGCATCATTGTAAGCTGCTTTTGTGTAGTTTCTTTTTCTACGTGGTCACATGTTGACGCAAAAGCTGTATTCATTGAGCAAGTTGATCACGAAACTATCCAAATTATCGTAACAACGAATAAAATTACGGTTGATGCACATTTTGATGGTCGTGATCTTTATATTGCTGGTGTTTTGGAAAATATCGATCCCTTATATTCTCGACAGAACCGTTATGATATTGTTGTGAGCTTGGAGGGGAAAACCCGACCAATGGTTATGCGGGAAAAAAAACGTAACGCTGGTGTTTGGATTAATAAAGACTCCCTGATTTTTAAAAATGTTCCTCTCTTTTATTCTATGGTTACAACACGTGAGACTGATGATATTACAAGTGTTGAAGATTATAAACGCTTAGGGTTAGGATTGTCCTATTTGTTGCTGCAAACGGATGAACAAGATCAAAAAAAAGTGCAAATCTTTCGTGATGAACTTATAAGGTTACAAAAAGCTAAAAATCTTTATCATGAGGAAATAGGCGGCGTTCGTTTTGGTTCTGGTGCACTTTTTACAGCGCATTTTCGTTTGCCGGCAAATACGCCTGTTGGACATTATCAGGTTCGTGCTTATCTTTTTCGCGATGGGCAGTTTATTGATAGTACAACCACAACTCTTGAAATCGTTAAAGCCCATATTGCTTATACAATTTTTCATGCAGCGCATAAATATAGCTTTTTCTATGGTATTGTTGCGGTGATTGTGGCTGTTAGTACAGGCTTTTTATGCCGTTTTATTTTTCGAAAAGATTAGTGAGAGAAAAACTCTATAGTTTTTATTTTTTGCGGAAAATACGTAGAAAAAGAAAAGTAGGGACAACAACGATTGCTCCCATCACAACCATATGGAAAAAGTTGTAAAAAGTTGTAAATCCTGTTTCCCATACAAATTTAAAAAATTCTATTATCTTTTGCACAAGACCAAGAGGTGTCCAACCAAAGAGCTTTAACACAATGCCTACAAGGAGTGAAAGAAGGAGTAATTTTAGAGACACATACCCTAATGTTCCTCCAAGAAATGAATGAAAAGAATTGGACAACTTTTTCCTTTTGTTCATTTAATATACTTTCGAATATATTACATTTTAGCAGCATAATTGTCATAAAGAAAGCGAGAAGGGAAGCTTGCTATTTGTTTTCCGTTTTCTTTACTTTCCTTTCAAGTTTACCGCCTTGTAATACTGGTGTAACATCTGTGCTGGTTTCTGAAACGCGTTCGTGTTCTGTTGGCATTTTGCGTAATATTTTCATAGTATTCCTTTCATAAAATTGTATGATATTCTTTTGTTGCACAAAAATATACAGGAGGATGTTTAGAATATTTCGACGTTTTACATGATGGTGAAACTTTTCCAGTCCGTCGAAGGTTTTATGTGAATTAATATGTTATGTATAGAATGGAATTTCAAGACATCTTATTTTAGAGAGAGTTTATCCATCTTGATAAAATACATATATACATTAAGATTGCATATTTCAATCTTATGTGAAGAGATGATAAAAAGATAATTAAAGTTTGTTTGTTGAGAAAACAGGCGCAGTAAGTAGAGCGAAATTTAGTGCTTTTGAAAGAGCGGGGGGAGGGAGTTAAAATGTATTGTTAAAAAAATTGGTTATATGCAAGTTCGTGGGAGACTATCACGTTACTGCGGGGTTTATGCTTCAAATTATGCCACTTTTCCTTAAAAGATGATGAAGTGCTGTTGGGAAGTGTTCTTTGTTACAGGAGCATGGAAAAGTTCAAATTTTCCTCTGAAGAAGGAGGGATAGGGCCATTGTTAGTAGTCCATTTATCTAGGATCATCAAAATATAAAATTGTTATTGAAGCTTTTGAACTAATCTGAGGTGATGCTTTGATGACTTTTCTCAAAAATCGCAAGAAGAAGTTCTGTTTGATGCAGAAAAGAAGAACTTTTTCCCTAATATGTTCTGAATTATAACCGTTGTAACATCCTCAATCTGTTATTTATAAGGATTATTCATCGTATCTCGGATCGTTTTTCGTTACATACTTTTGTTTAGCCTGTATGGGTTCAGGAAGCGAGAGATTATTGCTCTTTAATGTTTTGATATGTTATTTCTAGAAGGTATGTTATCAACCTTGATCTACTTATTTACGGGGGAATTTATATAATAAACTTTAAAAGGAAAAATCTATGAACTTGAAAAGAAAGATATTAAAAGGGAGAAAATCTTTTATTTCTGCTATTATTGCAATGGGGATGTTTGTGCAACAAGTTTCAGCCAAAACACCTGCTGATACTCTCGTGATGGCTTTGAATCTCGATTCAATCGAGACCTTTGATCCTGCGCAGATCAACGAGCGTTATGGAAATGAAGTTATTGCCAATATTTGTGATAATTTAATCGATTCCGCTACAGACGATCCAGCTAAAATAGTTCCTTCTTTGGCAAAGAGTTGGGATGTTTCAAACGATGGACAAGGTACGGTAATTACTTTTCATTTGCGCGATGGTTTGAAGTTTAATGATGGTCGGCCTGCTGATGCCTATGATCTTGTTTGGGGCATAAAGCGAGTTGTCAAATTGAAGTTGTCTGCAGCGGCAATATTTAACGAATATGGAATTACAGAACAAAATATTGATTCTAATCTTCAAGCACCAGACGAGAAAACAGTGGTGATGAAATTTGACAAGCTTTATCCTGCAGAAATCATTCTGGGTCATATTGTTACGGGTCGTGTTGCTGCCTTGCTTGATCGTGAGACAATTATGAAACACGAACAAGATGGTGATATGGGAAATCGCTATTTGGCGAGCCATGCTGCTTGTGTTGGTCCTTATCAATTAAGTAGTTGGCGTTCTGGAGAAGCAATTTTGTTGCGTGCAAGTCCTTATTATTGGGGAGAGGCACCCAAATTGAAGAAGATTTTAATTCGTCATGTTGCTGAACCAGGAACACAACGTTTATTGTTGCAAAAACATGATATTGATGTTGCACGTAATTTGATGCCAGAAGATATCGCAGATCTCCAAGCAAAAACAGATATTAAGATTGAAAAAAGATTGACACCTTCCGTGATCATGTGGGGATTTAATACGACAAACCCAATTTTTGCCAATGAAAAAGTGCGTTTGGCAATGCGGTATCTTATTGATTATGAAGGTCTTGGAAAGACTCTTCTGAAAGATGTTGGTATTCCACGTGCAAGCTTTATTCCCATTGGCAATCTTGGTGCTTTAGATGAAAAAGAAGGGCAACCCTTTAAACTTGATCTTCAAAAAGCCAAACAGCTTTTAACAGAAGCAGGTTATCCAGATGGTTTTGAGGCTAATATTTTTGCAGGGAAATCCCCTTATCCTTTTGCTTTGCCTATTGCTCAGTCAATTCAAGATAATGCAAAAAAGATAGGAGTGCGCTTTAAAATTGAAAATTTTGTAGGGACGCAGTTGTTTTCAAAACTTTATGCACGTAGTTTTGATACGATTTTTATGGGATGGAATAACGATTCTGCGGATCCTTATACAATGGCTTCACGCCTTATTTACAACCCTGATAATCGGTTTGAAGCTAAAAACACGGGCTATCCTAGCTGGTGCCATGGGTATTTTGATCAAAATATGAATCAAAAGGTTCAAGATGCGTTATTTGAAAAGGATCTACAAAAACGGGCGCAAATCTATGCGGATTTGCAGCATGAATTTATGCAAAAGGGACCCTATGCTTTTATCTATCAAACATATAATGTTATCGCTATGACACCTAATATCAAAAAGTGGGTTTGGAATAGCGCTCCACGTATTTTTTATAGTGCTATTGAAAAATACACGCATAGTAGGCGATGAAAATACAAAAAAGCGTGATTATGATATCTTCGGCGTTTCGCATAGGGTTAAAAACTTTGTAATACGTCGAAGGTTAACTGTAATAAATTAAAAGGTTCCATAATCGGTTAATATATTGTGTATAGAATGGGATTTTGAACCATCCTGTTTTAGAGAGGCTATTCATTCCGATAAAGATGTGTTTGTGTGGCTGTGAGGATTGAATGTTTCAACGTCTATGAATTTTAAAAATGATGAATTTGTTTTTTGAAAAAACAGGGACAACGAATGTAGCAGAATTTAGTGTTTCTGAAATAGCGGGTGCTTTAAAACGCATTGTTGAAGAAAAGTTTGGTTATGTACGAGTGCGTGGGGAAATATCAGGTTACCGTGGGCCTCATGCTTCGGGTCATGCTTACTTTGCTTTAAAAGATGATAAGGCGCGGTTAGAAGCTGTTATTTGGCGCGGAATTATGGAAAAGCTTAAATTTCCTCCTGAAGAAGGGATGGAAATGATTGCTGTTGGCAAGCTTACGACGTATCCTGGGTCATCAAAATATCAAATTGTCATTGAAGCTCTTGAGCCAACAGGTATTGGCGCTTTGATGACACTTCTAGAAAATCGTAAGAAGAAGTTTGCAGAGGAAGGCTTATTTGACGAAGCAAAGAAAAAGCCTTTGCCTTATATGCCTCGAATTATAGGTGTTGTGACATCGCCAACAGGCGCTGTCATTCGTGATATTATTCATCGTATCTCAGATCGTTTTCCGTTGCATATCTTGGTTTGGCCTGTACGGGTTCAGGGGGAGACAAGTGGTCGTGAAGTGGCTGCTGCTGTTGAAGGTTTTAATGCGTTACCTTTAAAAGGGCTTATTCCAAAACCTGATCTACTTATTGTTGCACGGGGAGGGGGAAGTTTAGAAGATTTGTGGGGATTTAATGATGAGGTCGTTGTTCGTGCTGTTTATGAATCTTCCCTCCCGGTTATTTCTGCTGTTGGGCATGAAACGGACTGGACTTTGATTGATTATGTCGCTGATTGGCGTGCTCCAACTCCTACAGCAGCAGCAGAGAAGGCTGTGCCCGTCAAGATTGATCTCGAAGTGTATCTGGTATCGCTTGATGCACGTTTGCGCACTGGATTTGCGCGTTATTTTGATTTTCATCAACAAAAATTGCAGGCTATTATACGCGCGCTTCCCACTGTTGACCAACTTTTTGCTCTACCACGCCGTGGTTTCGATGAAATTTCAAGTCGGCTAGAGCGTGCTCTTTGTGTAAGCTGCGATAAAAAACGTCTTTATTTTCATACGGTTGCTATCCGTCTTGCTCCGCGTTTGCTGAATACTGAAAAAGCACACCACAAGGCAAAGGAATATACTGCACGTCTTCATCGTGCTTTTGTGCACACTGTGGAAAAACAACGTGCTCAGGTAGAGGTCGCATTTAGGCTTTTAAAAAGCACTTCTTACCAAAGTATTTTAGAGCGCGGCTTTGTTTTGGCTTTGGGGCAAGACAGTAAACCTATTAAACGATTGGTGCAGGTTCCTGAAACAGGGCAAATAAATTTACGCTTTTTTGATGGTGAGCTCAGTGTTACAACACAGGAGTCTACTTTCAATCGATCTTCAAAATCTAAACGGATCAAGTCGAAACAAGATGATCAAGGAATGCTCTTTTGATACAGTCAATATGCCGCTCGCTGAAGGACTTCTCATGGGCACGGATGGAAACATTCGTTGTTTATGGGCAGGTGTGGATCCACTTTATTGTGCTTATCATGATAATGAATGGGGAAAACCTGTTTTTGAAGATCACCATTTGTTTGAAAAAATTTGTCTTGAAGGTTTTCAGGCAGGACTTTCTTGGCTTACAATTTTAAAAAAAATCTCTTCTTTTCGCAATGCATTCGATTACTTTGATTTTGAAAAAATTACTCGTTATGATGAAGTAAAAGTGCAAATCTTGATGCAGAATAAAGATATTGTTCGTCATCAAGGGAAAATTCGATCGGTGCTTAATAATGCATTGAGGGCACAGGAAATTGTAACAGAGTGGGGGAGTCTATCTCAATATTTTTGGTCTTTTCAACCACCGCAATCAGAGCGTGATGAAACGGTAGATTTTCAAACATTGTCGGCTAACCCTATAACACCTGCTTCTCTTCGTCTTTCTAAAGATTTGAAAAAACGTGGCTGGACATTTGTTGGTCCCACAATTTGTTATGCTTTTATGCAGTCTGTGGGAATTGTTAATGATCATCTTGAAGGGTGTTTTTGTCGATAAGGGTGTAAAGCCAACTTTCTTAGAAGGTATGTTGTTTAATAGGATAATAAAGAAATGGGGAATGGTCTTTTGATTATTGAATATATTTTTTGTCATTGGATCATCGCTTTTGGGTGCAATGGATGATGTCCAATTTTATCAAAGGTAGCAATGTTATTTCAGAATAAAGTGAAGAAAATTCAGGGAATAATTTTTCAAGAATAGTGTCTAAAATTTTTTATTTCTGAAATTATTATAAGGGCAATTTATATCATCAGTTTTGAGGCTTATTTATTTCTTGTTGTTTATATAGCAGTTATATAAAGTAAATATCAGCTCTTTTATTCGTAGCTTTTGCTAAAGTAAAAGTAGTTTTCAGTGTATTATTCTATTTTTGCAATTTAATGAAATATGTTTAGTCAATTTTTACTGAATATATGACTATTTTTATATGGTGTTTTTTTCTAAAATGCTTTTGCATATAATACAGAACAAAATGGTGCTATGGAAAACAGGTTTTAAAGCATTTAGGCTGCTTGTGTTACGCTTTATTATTTGATAGTTTCTTTTCTCTGGAAGTAATTTTACTGCGTGTGAGTTCCAGTTTTTGGGGAGAAGTTTAAGATCAGATAAGTTTGTATCCATTATTTAGTTCATTTCTAAAATTTTTCGTGGAAAACGATGTTGAGAGAATGTATGATTTTGATGGATGTGCAGCGGTGATAAACGTCGAAAGTGGGAAGGACTTTATAGTTAATCATATCTTTGGGGGCATATGGTGAATTTTTTTACTCATGAAAAGAAGCGTTTTATTGTGTACTTTTTCATTATGTTTTTATCTCTGTCGATTTGTTTTTGTTTTGTAGATAAAAAGAAAGGTTTCTTTTTAAGCGGAGCTTTCAAAAGATTAAATAGTTTTTTACAATGGTAGAGTTCTAGCAAGGGTATTTTCTTTTGTTTTGCTGTCTATTCAGCTCAGCCTTGATAACGTATATGATAAGGGTGAGTGTGCACTTTGAGACTGGGTGGTCAAGGGGGCAATTGTTGTTCAATTTTGTACATTGATTATTTTTAATACAGTTTAAGGAAATGATAAATCTACAAATTTTTTGTGATGGCTTTCCGCCTGACTTACAACTTGGATAGTTGGTTTGAATGTTATTATTAGAGGGAAAAAAGAGATGTCATGCGGGTGTGATATTGGTTGCTTGAAGCTAGTTGCATATTTCTAGAGTTTAATTGCAACGTAAGCTAGTAAATTTAAACTGAATGACTCTGTAGAGATGTGAAGGCGTGTTTGTTCAGTCTTTGTATTATAGATTTACTGTGTTATTTCAAAATAATTAATCTTTACAATATACTTAAAAGGAAAAGTTTATGAATTTGAAAAAAAGGATATTGAAGAGCAGTAGTTCTCTCATTTCTGGGCTTGTTACGCTGGGGATGCTTGTGCAACAAGTGCAAGCAAAAACACCTGCCAATACCCTTGTGATGGCTTGGAATATTGATGCAGTCGATACGTTTGATCCTGCTAAAATCAATGATGTTTACGCAAATGAAATTATTCTTAATGTTTGTGATAACTTGGTTAGTGCTGCTACAGATGATCCAGCTAAAATGGTTCCTTCTTTGGCAACGCATTGGGATGTTTCAGGCGATGATCAGAATACAATGATTACTTTTCATTTGCGTGATGGTTTGAAGTTTAATGATGGTCGATCTGCTAGCGCCCATGATCTTGTTTGGAGCATGAAACGGATTGTTAAGTTGAAGATGGCTAGGGCAGCGATATTTAATGAATATGGTATTACAGAACAAAATGTTGATGAAACTCTTCAAGCACCGGATAAGAAGACGGTGGTGATGAAATTTGACAAGCCTTATCCTGCAGAACTTATTCTTAACAATATTGTTGCGAGTCATTCTACTGCTTTGCTTGATCGTGAAACAATTATGAAGCATGAAAAAAATGGCGATATGGGAAACCAATATTTAGCTAATCATGCTGCTTGTGTTGGTCCGTATCAGTTAAAGAGTTGGCGCCCTGGAGAAGCTATTTTGTTACGTGCAAGTCCTCATTATTGGGGAAAAGCTCCTAAATTGAAGCAGGTTTTAATTCGTCATGTTGCTGAACCAGGAACACAACGTTTATTGTTGCAAAAAAATGATATTGATGTTGCACGTGATTTGACTCCCGAGGATCTCGCAGATCTCCAAGCAAAAACAGATATTAAAATTGAAAAAGTGTTGGAACCATCCATAATGTATTGGGGATTCAATATGACTAATCCAATTTTTGCCAGTGAAAAAGTGCGTTTGGCAATGCGATATCTTATTGATTATGAAGGTCTTGGAAAGACTCTCCTGAAAGATGTTGGTATTCCACGTGCAAGCTTTATTCCCATTGGGAATCTTGGTGCTTTAGATGAAAAAGAAGGGCAACCCTTTAAACTTGATCTTCAAAAAGCTAAAAAGCTTTTAACAGAAGCAGGTTATCCAAATGGGTTTGAGGTGAATTTTTTAGTAGGGCACTCCCCTTATGCTTTGTCTATTGCTCAGTCTTTTCAAGATAATGCGGAAAAAGTGGGAGTGCACCTTAAAATTGAGCGTTTAGCAGGTACGCAATTGTTTTCAAAGCTTTATGCACGTAGTTTTGATACCATTTTTGTCGGTTGGAATAATGATTCTGCCGATCCCCATAGCATGGCTTCACGTCTTGTTTACAACCCGGATAATCGGTTTGAGGCTAAAAATACTGCCTATCCTAGTTGGCAGCATGGGTATTTTGATACAAAGATGAATCAAAAAGTTGAAGATGCATTGTTTCAAAAGAATTCACAAAAACGGGCACAGATCTATGCGGATTTGCAGCGTGAACTTATGCAAAAAGGACCTTATGCTTTTATTTTTCAGAAGTATAGTGTCGTCGCTATGACACCTAATATCAAAAAGTGGGTTTGGAATAGTTCACCACGTATTTTTTATAGTGCAATAGAGAAGTAAACGCATTTTAAGTACTGTGAAATATGAAAAAAGTATAATTATGATGTAAATGATAACAATATCCTTCTGCATGAAAGTGGTTTTAAAGCCATTTAGCGTGTAGAACTGTGTGAGATTTGTTATCAAGTACTGTTAAAATGCAAGTTTATAATAGGGGTGATCGATATGAAACAGCATGAAGATGATATTTTGAAGATATTTATTGGCTGTGGTACAGGTATAAAACTCTCAATTATAGGTTTATTTTTGAGAATCTTTCCTAATGGAAGTTAGACAGGAGAGTTAGAAGTTATGCTATCTATACTGTTTAGAGATAAAATCGATACATCAGAAATATTTTAAGTGTGCATTAAGACGAAATAAAATACAAAAGACAAAAAAATGAGGAAAGAAAATGAGAAAGAAAGGGATGTTAAAGGATTTTTGTATTTTATTAGGAACAATTGGGTGTTTGAATACATCTACACCAATAGCACTCAGTGCATCATCTAAAGATACATTGGTGATGGCTTGGAATATTGATTCCATTAGCAGTTTTGATCCAGCTCAATCGGTTGAAGTTGTAACAAGTGAATTATTGACAAATATTTGTAGTGCTTTGGTGCAGTATGATCGGAATGATCCTACAAAAGTTCGTCCTGCTATGGCTCAGTCTTGGGATGTTTTTGATGGCGGAACAAGAATTGTTTTTCATCTTCGTCATGATTTAAAGTTTGATGATGGAAGGACGGCGACTGCTCAAGATCTTGCGTGGTCAATGCAACGGATTGTTAAGTTAGGGTTGAACTACGCCCAATCGTTGATGAACTATGGGTTCACTAAAAACAACGTTGAAAAAAACATTCAGGCCCTTGACGATAAAACTTTACAACTAAAATTGGATAAGCCTTATCCTATCCAACTTGTTTTGACTGTGATTGGGCAATCCTATGCTTCTGCTTTGCTTGATCGCCAAACACTTGAAGCAAATAGTGTTAATGGCGATATGGGCAATAAATATTTAGCGACGCATTCGGTTTGTGTTGGCCCTTATAAATTAGAGCGTTGGATTCCAGGGGAAAAAGTTGTCTTACAGGCTACTCGACATTATTGGGGAGATGATGTACCCAAAATTAAGCAGATTTTAGTGCAGCATGTCGCTGAATCAGCAAGCCAGAGATTGCTTTTGGAAAAAGGTGATGTGGATATAGCGCGTGATCTCTCTTCAGAGGATATTTTGGGTATTGAAAAACAAGGTGGGCCTGTCAAAATTAACCGTGTTTTGCGACCGCAATCCATTTATTTATCGTTGAACAACAAAAATGCGATTTTTGTTAACGAAAAAGTGAGATTGGCACTTCGTTATTTGGTTGATTACGAGAGCCTTGGAAAAACTGTTTTAAAGGGTATCGCAATTCCACGTGCAAGTTATATGCCATTGGGTGTACCTGGAGCTTTGGATAAAAAAGAGGGATTGCCATTTAAGTTGGATTTAAAAAAGGCAAAGCAATTAATAAGTGAAGCAGGTTACCCTAATGGTTTTAAGGCTAATCTTTTAATTGGTAGTCTTACATATATGTCATCTGTTGCGCAGTCTATCCAAGAAAATGCACGCAAAGTTGGTATTGAGTTTACAATTGAAAAAATGGCACAAACCCAATTATTAAGCCGCGTGCGTAGTGGGAATTATGATACGGCGATTATGGGGTGGGGGAGTGCTGATCCTGATGGGCATCCTGCTTCATTAAATCACGTTTTTAACCCTGATCCAACATTTACAAAAAAGCACAATATGTATTTGGCTTGGCGTGCTGGTTATTATGATGAAAATATCAACAAAATGGTGATGGATGCGTTATTTGAGCAAGATCAAAATAAGCGTATTACACAATATCGTGCTTTACAGCATTATGTGCTTGAGCACGGTCCTATGGTTTATTTATTTCAGACATATTATACCGTTGGTATAGGCCCAGCAGTAAAAAAATGGGTTTGGAATAGTTTTAGGCTTTACTACAATGATGCAGAAAAATATGCACAGTCACATAAGTAGAGATTGTGTAAGGTTTGATTATATTTTTTGATTGTGTGGCAAGGGGGGATGCCACACTAGTATTTTACTAGGTGTATGGGGATCTTATCAAGATGACTTTATCATTTCCAGAAGCAAGTGAGGAAATATTACCACGGCAGAAAGATCTGCATGTATGGGCATTTTTTTTCAAGGCATTTAAGCTGTTAGTCTCAGTCTTTATTACGTTGCTTGGTTTGGTGACTATCACTTTTTTTATTGGTCATCTTCTTCCTTTAGATCCCGTTCTTGCTATTCTTGGTGATAATATCAGTCAGGAGGCTTATGATGCAATGTTTTATAAGTTGGGTCTTGATAAGCCATTGATTGTCCAATATTGGAATTATCTTCATAATATAGCTTTGTTTGATTTTGGCGATGCTTTAACTTCGGGGCGTCCTGTCTTGACAGATATTATGCGTGTATTTCCTGCAACCTTAGAGCTTGCAACAGTTGCTATTGTTATTGGCACGAGTTTTGGTATTCCGTTTGGTGTCTTTGCCGCGATGTATCGCGATTCATTTATCGATTATTTTGTTCGTGTTTTTACACTCCTTAGTTATTCGACGCCAACTTTTTGGCTTGGATTAATGGCTTTATTGGTATTTTATGCAAAGCTTGGTTGGATCGGTGGACCGGGACGTCTTGATTTTCTTTACGAATATTCTTTTGAACAGAGAACAGGCTTTTTTCTTTGGGATACTGCAAGGCAGGGACAGTGGGAGGCTTTTGGCAATGTTTTTAGCCATATTATTATGCCTGCTTTAATTTTGGCTTTTGGTGCTATGGCCTATATTAGTCGTATGACGCGTGGGTTTATGATTGAACAACTTAATCAGGAATATATTATTACTGCACGTGTGAAGGGATTATCTTGGATGCGAACGGTTTGGTTCCATGCCTTTCGCAATGCTGCTGTTCAGATTATCACTGTTGTTGCGCTTTCTTATGCTTTTTTATTAGAAGGTGCCGTATTAACAGAGACAGTTTTTGCTTGGCCTGGTTTTGGACGTTACTTGACCAATGCTCTTTTGGCAGGAGATATGAATGCAGTCGTCGGCTGTACGCTGTTGGTAGGGGGGCTCTTTGTTGCCATTAATTTATTTTCTGATCTACTTTATTGCATCTTTGATCCAAGGACACGCTGAATATGACTACCTTAATGAATCATCATAAACCGCAATCGTCATTTTCTTTAAGTTATTGGTTATATGAAGCTGTTCCGCGGTCAATAGTTCAAGCGAACGTACAAAAAATTTATCATTCAGTGATCAAATTCTTTCATAATTTTTCGGCTGTATTTGGACTAATTATTATTTTTATTATTATCTTATGTGCAGTTTTTGCTCCTTGGATTGCTACTCATGATTTTATGAGTAATGACCTTGCTCACCGATTGCAGCCACCGTCTATGTTGCATTATTTTGGAACAGATGAATTGGGGCGTGACATTTTTAGTCGTCTCGTTTTTGGTGCGCGTATTACTCTTTATATTGTTTTTCTTACTACAATTATTGTAGGACCGATAGGGCTGATTGTTGGAACTCTCTCCGGCTATATAGGGGGATGGGTTGATACGTTTCTTATGCGCATGGTTGATATTTTTCTTGCTTTTCCAGCTTTGATTTTAGCTCTTGCTTTTGCAGCAGCGTTAGGACCAGGCATTGAAAATGCATCCATTGCCATTTCAATTGCAGCCTGGCCACCAATAGCCCGTTTAGCGCGTGCTGAAACTTTAACGATACGTTCATCCGATTATATCTCTGCAATTCGTTTGCAAGGGGCATCTCCTTGGCGTATTATTTTGTTTCATGTTGCACCGATGTGTATTCCTTCAGTGGTGGTACGGTTAACATTGGATATGTCTGGAATTATTTTAACGGCTGCTGGTCTTGGTTTTTTAGGGTTAGGAGCTCAACTTCCAAGTCCTGAATGGGGAGCAATGCTTTCGACGGGTCGTGAATTTATGATGACAAGTTGGTGGTTGGCAGCGATGCCTGGTTGTGCAATATTGTTTGCAAGCCTTGCATTTAACCTTTTAGGTGATGGACTTCGTGATATATTGGATCCACGTAATGGATAAAAAATTATTAGAGATAGAAGATTTACGTATTTCTTTTCCTACAACGCGCGGCGTTTTAGAGGCTGTACGTGGCATTAGCTTTTTTGTGGGAAAAGAAAAAATCGGAATTGTTGGGGAATCTGGGTCTGGAAAATCAATGACTGGGCGTGCGATACTCAAATTGAGCCCAAGAGCAGCAATCGTCAAAGCTAAAAAAATGTGCTTTGATGATGTCGATTTATTGAGTGCAAGTGAATCGCGGATGCAGGCTATTCGCGGTAAGCGTATTTCGATGATTTTACAGGACCCCAAATATTCGCTTAATCCATTAGTGCGCATAGGGGATCAGATCATGGAGGCGTATCGTATTCATCATCGTGTTTCAAAAGTTGAGGCACGGGAAAAGACAACTTCTATGTTAGAATCCGTTCATATTCGTGATCCAGAACATGTAATGCGGCTCTTTCCTCATGAAATATCAGGTGGTATGGGGCAGCGGGTGATGATTGCTATGATGCTCATTCCTGAACCTGATTTAATTATCGCTGATGAGCCAACTTCTGCACTTGATGTTACGGTGAGATGTCAAGTGTTGTCAGTATTAGATGAACTTGTAACAAAATCTGGGACAGGACTTATTTTTATTAGCCATGATTTGAATATGATTGCTGATTTTTGTGATCGTGTTTTGGTGATGTATGCTGGTCGCATATTAGAGGAATTGCCTGCGCGTGATTTGTCTCGTGCTTGTCATCCTTATACTAAGGCTCTCCTAGCGAGTTTACCACGGCTTGATAATCCTGTTGATGTTTTAGCTGTTCCTGAACGCGATCCTAATTGGTTGCATGATCCTACGATTGTTAATGGTATTGAAAGAGTTTCCCCGTGACCAATTGTGACAATATACTCGATGTTTCTAATTTATCTATAACCTTTGGGCATAGGCACAAGGCAGTAACGGTTGTAAAAAATGTTAATTTTCACATTAAGCGTGGTGAAGCTTACGGTTTGATTGGTGAATCTGGATGTGGAAAATCAACCATTTTAAATACATTGGTTGGGCTTATACCAAACTATAGTGGGCGTTTCATTTTTGATGGAGAAGAAATCATAAAAAAAAGAGATAAGAGTTTTCTACGCCGTATTCAAATGGTTTTTCAAGATCCTTACGCTTCGCTTCATCCAAGAAAAATGGTCTATACTGTTCTTTCTGAATCTCTTAAAATTCATGGTATGGATAATTTAAAGGCGCGGATACGTGATGCTTTAAATTCCGTTGGTTTAAATTCTTCATTTCTTTATCGTTATCCGCATGAATTATCTGGAGGGCAACGTCAGCGTATTGCTCTTGCACGCGCTTTGATTATCGAGCCAGAGGTTTTGCTGCTTGATGAACCAACATCTGCATTGGATGTTTCGGTACAAGCTGAAATTTTAAACTTATTGAAATCATTACGAGAGGAAAAAAAACTCACTTATTTGATGGTATCTCACGATCTTGCTGTTGTTGCACACATCTGTGAACGTGTTGGAATTATGCATAAAGGGATTATTATTGAAGAGCTTAGCAATGGTGATTTGCGCAATTTACATGCGCAAAATGATTACACAAAGATGTTTTTTGAAGCCAGTATTGAACCTATTGCTCATAGAGAGGAAAAAGCGTGATAGGTTTTATAGAAAAGAGGGAGATATTTTTTCTGTTTGAGGTTTCTGTTTGTTTCTGAATGTAGGATTTAGTTGTTTTTGTTCCTAGGTCTCTTATATTTATAAAAGTTTATCAGTATAAATTGGCTGAGAGACATTTTCGCTACAATTACTTTTTATCCTAATATGCGCACAACGCTGTGAGATATAGATGTAGCGCATAAAATGCGTTCTTTTCTGATATTGTTTGTTATATTTCCTTATGATTATGAATTTATATTCGATATTTTTATTGGAATTTCGAGTTTCAGGCTTATAAGAAATAACAACAGGTCGTTAGGATAATGAGGCTGTATTTTATTGGAAAAAAATTCTGAGTTTTTATAATATCTGTTTTGTTTTTATTATTTTAACGCCGTTACACTTTTAAAATTTATTTATTCATAAATATTGCGCATGATTGTTTGAAAAGTAAGAGGATTTTATAAAAATCTTTCAATTTATGCGAATCTTTTGCTTGTTTTTTGTCACTGGAAAGAGAGAATTTCTCTTAATGAAGAAAGATAGATTTAATACATAAAAGGCAACATACTATGCTGCCTTTTTACTTAAAACCAATAGGTTATAATACGCTTGTTTTTACAGTTTTGTCTTAAAACTGATAGCGTATTTCACCTGAGAAATTTACTCCCGATATACTGGTTTTTTGAAGCTTTTGTTGATAGTTAACATCACCATGAAGCGAGACGTTTGGAGATAATTGAGCACTGATTCCAAGCCCACTTTCAAGGAAAGAGCTCATAGGATCAAGTTGATAATTCTTATCAATCTGTATTGCTTCATCATCGCCAAAAGTTTTGATCACATTTACTTTTTCATAGAAAAAAAGAGAGCGTCCGTTTTCAGCTATGGCAACGGTTTTGGTTAAACGCCCACCAACACGGAGCATCCATTGATGAGGATTGTTCATATCAATGGTAAGATTATCGGCATCTACAAGAGTATCAAACATCAAATGTTGATAGGCAAGTTGTACTTGCGGTTCGAATGTTATACCTTCCATACCGGTTGCAAGTTGTTTGCCAATGGTGGTTGAGATGCTCCATATCTTTGCATTGTCCAATTTTGCAGTTTTCCCAATGACGGCATTGGTGATATCTCCCTTTAGGATTCCATAGGACAACAGTGTATCAAGATAGAAACCATTGTCATACTGTATGCTGCCATAGGCTGTGAGGGACCACTTATTCAACGTGTTCTTACCTGCGTCTTGCATATCTTTTGGGGTAAAGGACAGTTGTCCATAGGTTCCTATAAGAGCGAAATGTGTTGTGGTATTTTGCTCTTCTAGTGCTGCGAAGTTAACACCCCCTTGTAGAGCAGTATAGTAAAGATCAGCGCCGCTATAACCATATTGACGAGGAGCACTTTCAGAGGAGAATTTTCCTGTACTGCCATAGGTATATAAGAAGAAGCCGTTCTTTTTCTCTTGCTCTTTTCCCAAGACAGATATTCTTCTATTGGCTAATAGTGCATTTTGTTTAGCCATATTGGTCAATCCCGTATAGAAGAGGGCATTTGGCATGACCAAATAGCTTGCCATTTGTGGTACAACGGCATGCACATTTGATCCAGGATTGGGGTTAGGACCAGGATTAGAATTAAGAAATTCAGGTTGCAAACGGAAATCCCAGAAGTTTTCATCTTTGTTATCAAACAGATTTTGTTCAATATTAGCTTTGCCATGGCTTGAGTTTGGTCCATAGGCACGTAGCATATACTTATCAGGTGATCCATTGATTGTGGTATAACCATTTACTAATTTGAAGGAGCCTTCTTCGGCTTTCCTAGAAACTTGAATAAGTGAAAGTCCCCGTATATTTGTTTTAACGTCGGAAATCTTTGTTTGGACATTATTCCCTTTTAAATGTCCTTTAACAAGAACATTTGTATTTCCTGAAACATCACCATGAATGAGAAGGCGATCGGTTTTTTGCTCGTTTATTTTTGCACCATCACTCCATTCGGTATTAAAGAAAATCTGTGCATTTCCTGTAGCATTATAGACTGCCTTGGTATCTGGTTTTCCAGAGCCTATATGCAATATTTGATAATGATCCTCTGTTGGTAAATCAAAAATGATAGAGAAATTAAATACAGACATATCAGAATGTGATCTTTGAGTGATATCAAGCAAATTTCCTGCATTATCTTTTTCTTGTTTACTGATTTTCAAAATCCATTTCGTATCGCTTTTCAGGTCAAAGAGTACGTTTCTTTCTTGTGCAATGTTTGCTCTACCTTTTAAAATGGAATGATCAGCATTTAATATGAAGGTACCTTTGGATATCTCCGTAGCTTCTTTTCCATCCCACAAATTTTTATCTTTTAAAGAAATTTTGTTCTCAAAAATACCGTCATTTAATAAAATATCGGCATGGATTTCTGAATTATGAAGATTCACTTTACCGATTAATGAAGTAGTACTATTTTCGATCTTCTTTGCAACAAAAGCTCTAATAAGAATTCCAGCGCCATTTTCAACGCGAAAAGCTGTATTAGTTAAATTAACTTCATTGTTATGATATTTTGGTGGATTATTTTGGTTGTCTGGATCATTATTTAAATAAGTTGCAAACTGTAAGCCAGAAACTCCTGTTGTTGCAGAAATATTTGTTAGATCAATATGTCAACCATCTTCTAAGATAAAAGTAGATCCATTTGCGGTGACTATTCCTCCTGTCATCGTTATTTTAGATTGAGAACTGCTTGTGTATAGCCCATCACCTGGTTCATATCCATTTTCTATTATATCACCCTTGAATGATGTTACTTCAACACTGTCTTTTAAAATAGTATTACTACCATTTCCCGCCTATATTTTTCCTCTAAAGGAGCCACCCGGGCTGTTATTTCGGAATCATCTTCTGCATTTATGCTGTTTGGTGCTTCTGTAACAGTTACATTTTTCAAGGTAATTTTACTTTTTTTATAAGCATTTATTGTGTTTGTTAGTACGCTATCGTATGCACTCTCATAAATTTGTTATTGTGATATTTCCCAGTTTACTGTTATTACCAAATAGGCTAACAGCGTTTGCATAAACGTTGATATAGCCTTCTGTCATTTTAATGTACTGCTGTTCCTTAAATATCGTATTTATAGCAAAGTGTTAGTTCCAATTGGGGTACCAACTATGTATCTTCCAATAATTCATTAGAACTGTCAGGTTCTTCAATCATAATAATGGTTTCAAAATATGATTCTCTTTGCGGAGTAATAATGCCCAGCGCTAAATGCTTGCCAATGATTTTTCTATCCTTTGTTGCCAGAAGATTATCGTAGCTTTCGTTGGATATTTCTTTTTTATTCCCATTAAAAACTTTAAGAACTTTCGCATGTGCATTGAGATGAGTGTCGAAAATACGATTGCTACAGCTTTTGTATGCGATAGAAAGGACTTTTATATTAGTATTTTCCTTGCTTAATTTGTAATTTTCATTTTCTGCATCTTTTTATATAATAATATAAAATGAAGGTAGATTATTTTTATATAAATATTTTATTAAGTAGTCTTTTTAAAAGAAATTGTTTACTTCATGTTTTATTAAAAATGAACATCATATGATTATGATAAGAGAGTAAATAGTTAAGGGATATGCTGAAAAAGCAGAGAAGCTAACATGATTTAAAAGAGTATAGGAATTCTTATATACTATATAGTTGTATCTTTTTTAGAAAAAGTTTAGTTGCGGGCATTTTAGAATCAGTAAGGAGATAGATTTTTTTAAGAAGCTCTGTAGAGGTTTTTAAAAAGGCTTAGTAGCTCTTTAAAGCTTTATAGAAGAGTTCCTGAAAAGCTAAAAAAGGTATAAAATCTTCTGACAACTATTCCGAGAGAAAAACGGTAGCGGAGGAGGGATTTGAACCCCCGACACAAGGATTATGATTCCTCTGCTCTAACCTACTGAGCTACTCCGCCAAATAAAAAATATGATTACAATTTATTTTACCTTCTGCGGATATAAGAGGTAGAATAGTAAGATGTCAAGCATCGTTTTTAAGCTTTTCTCTTGTCATTCTATTTTATCATCGATATGGAGTATAGAGAAGTATAATTTTTATATGATGAGTAGGGTAAGGCATAAAAATGGTGCCACGTATAGCGGTTTTAGGGTGCGGTTATTGGGGTGGAAATCATATACGGACACTCCAAAGTCTTAGAGCTTTAGCAGCAGTTTCTGATGTTGATGGTGATCGTACTGCAAGTTTTGCAAGCCTATATGGCGTTGATGCTGTGGAGCCTGATGATCTTTTTATTCGTAAAGATATTGATGCGTTGGTATTAGCTCTGCCTCCACAATTTCATACAGAAAGTGTTTTGCGTGCTGTAAAAAATGGCAAAGATGTCCTTGTTGAAAAACCAATTGCTTTGGATGTTGTTAATGCTGAACGTCAAGTTCAAGCGGCTAGTGAATGCGGACGGATTCTTATGGTGGGCCATATTTTGCGCTTTCATCCTGCTTTTGAAAAAATATCTGAATTGGTGGAAAAGGGAGAACTGGGAGATGTGCGTTATATTTATTCTCATCGATTAGGCTTTGGAAAATTTCATACACAAAGCGATGCTTTATGGGATCTTGCTCCTCATGATCTCTCAATGATTTTGGCTTTGACAGGATGTGAACCCTCTGAAATTCGTGGAGAGGGGGCTGCTGTAATTGATCAGTGTTCTGATTTCGCTCATATTCATATGACTTTTCCAAATGGTGTCCGTAGTCATCTTTTTGTTTCACGCCTTAGTCCCTATCGTGAAAGGCGTTTAACGGTTGTTGGGACAAAGGCTATGCTCGTTTTTGATGATCTGGAACCGTGGAGCCGTAAAGTGGCATTTCACCCTTTTGCCGTTTGGAAGGAGAATCAAGAGTGGGCTTTTAGCACTGATGAGCTGAGTTACATTAATATTTATGAAGATTTACCGCTTACTTGCGAATTAAAGCATTTTCTTCATTGTATTGAAACACGTCGATCGCCTCGTACAAACGGCAATGATGCTATTGCTATTTTACGGATTTTAACTGCTGCTGGTATCAATTATCAGAGATAAAAGAGATTAGTAGCCTTTTGTATTCTTGTGATTATCAATGGAGTTAATATGCAATTCATCGATCTTGGGGCGCAGCGTGCGCGCATTGAAGATAAAGTGAATGCTGCAATTGCGCATGTGGTTGCCAGTGGTCAGTACATTTTGGGGCCAAAAGTGACAGAATTTGAAGAGCAATTGGCAGATTATCTTGGCGTTAAACATGTGATTGCCTGTGCCAATGGAACGGATGCCTTAAAGATGCCTCTTATGGCTAAAAATATTGGGCCAGGTGATGCTGTTTTTTGTCCTAGCTTCACGTTTTCAGCAACTGCTGAAGTGGTTGCTTTGGTAGGAGCAGAACCTGTTTTTGTTGATGTTTTTCCTGATACATTCAATATCGATGTTGAGAAACTTTGTGAAGCAATTGAGATGATTAAAAAAGAGGGACGTCTCAAACCAAAGGCAATTATTGCTGTGGATTTGTTTGGGCTTCCTGCTGACTATGCGCAAATTGCTCAAGTGGCTGCAAAGGAAAATCTTTTTGTGATTGAAGATGCTGCTCAATCAATGGGGGGAAGAAGCGGCAATATTATGTGCGGAGCTTTTGGTGATGTGGCTGCGACAAGTTTTTATCCTGCAAAACCATTGGGGTGTTATGGTGATGGAGGCGCTATGATGACCAGTGATGACAATTTAGCAGCACTTTTACGTTCTATCCTGTTTCATGGGAAAGGTAAAACGCAATATAATAATGTGCGTATTGGTTTGAATTCACGCTTGGATACAATTCAAGCTGCAATCTTGTTAGAAAAATTCGTTATCTTTGAAGAGGAAATGGAAAAGCGCGTAGCGATTGCGCAATATTATTCCGATAATTTAAGAGATATTGTCACAGTTCCAGAAGTGGTAGAAGATGCTCGTTGCGCTTATGCACAATATACTCTTAAGGTAGGAGACCGCGATAGATTACAGGATTATTTACAGAAAAATTCTATTCCTACAATGGTTTATTATAGAACTCCATTGCATCAACAGCCAGCTTATAAACACTTTCCTTATGTCAACGGTTCTCTTTCTGTTTCTGAATCTCTGAGAGATTGTGTTCTCAGTTTACCGATGCATCCTTATTTGACAAAAAGTGATCAGGATATGATTATCCAGAAAATAAGAGATTTTTATCATTCTTAAGAGAATGCTTTTACCTTTCAACCCATTTAATAACAGGCTTTGATTGAGAGTACATCTGTGAAAGTGTTTTAGAAAAGTGATAACTTAAAAAACAAAGTTACAAATTACATAAAGCACTTTTCTTTAATCAAGATAAAAGTTTTCTTATGTTTCTTTCTCTTAATACAAGGACAAATTTTTTGTAGTTATGGAAGATGCAGTTAATATGAGCATTCATTGATGCAGAAAATTATACTCAATCGTTTTTAAAAAACAACTCATGTAAGAGATGTGTTTTTTTTACAGGTTATTTTTTTGCGAATACGTGACGCTAGGTCCTCTTTGCTTTGAGAATTTTGGATCAATGTGTTGATGGGTGAATCTTCCCCTTCTTGCAGAGCTATTTGAGCAGCTAATGTTGCAGCTAATTCTTTTGTTTCTTCGCGTAGTTCATCTAGGAGTTTATGGTTAGAAGTAGCGTCGAGTTTATCGGTTTGAATTTCTTGCAAATGTTGCTGATAGTATGCAATTTTTTCACGCATGGTTTTGATCTCCATTATGAAAGTGTTTGTTGTAAAAGCACTGTTTTCGTTCTTTGTTGCGATAGATTCTTTTTCATACGAGGAATAAGACGTGTTTTGTGTGGGGAAACGTAGTCGATAGAGCTGTTCTATTGTCTGACTTAGTTGTATTTTCTGTTGGGCATATTTTTTTTGCAAAGCTTCGTATTTTTGTTCATTGTGCGCTAGTTCTACAGCGTGTTGTGCACGGAGAAAATCGTAGTTTGCTTGTATTTCATTCAAGGATAATGGAATTTGCGCAGAAACAACCTTCTGCGCAAAATGAAGCGCTTTGCGCCAAATAAGAGGGGAAAAAATTACGAGCAACCAAGAAGTTGCGGCAACACCAAGAATAAAAAAAAGAAATGATTGGATAAACATAAATCCCCTTTTTAATTGAAAGTCCATTTAAAATGGATTCCATGTTGGTTTAGGTGTTAATTTTAAATATCCTATATTGATACCAAGACGTGCACCAATTCCTGTACGTATTGGAACTAACAAGACATTATGGCGTTTTAGGACATGAAAACCAACACCTGCTATTAAATAGGCCGAACCTGAAATACCACCATAGCGTCCCCATAAATTATTTATGTTATTAAGATCATAAACTAAGATCATTAAACGAGAACCTTGTCCGCCAAAATCCCATCCTAAAGAAGGGCCTTGCCAAAAAACTTTATATTGACCGTAGATTTTAGTAAAAAGCTTTCCTTCGCCATAGGTTAATCCAGCAAAAAAGGCGCCAGAAGCTTCCTCACCTAAAATATAGGCATTTGGATAACCATATTGCGAAAAGATATTTTGAATTGCTACTGCTATACCGCTAGTGGTTTTTCCAAAAAAAATATGACCGGAATCAATAATTTCTTGCAGCGAATAATGGAGCTCTTTTTGTTCTATTGGTTGAGCATATACAGCGTTTATTGTTATGAATAAAAGGAAGATCGCAGATACAACGCTTTTGTACCAGCGTTTTAGGAGAGAGAGAACCATAGAACTTTTCCTTTTTATTAGTTACAATCAAAAATGATAATATTAGCATTTTTATTCGATTCAAATAAAAAATAAGGCCGTAAGGTTATTTAAATTCTTGAATTTGTTTCTGAAAAAAAATAGCGTGATTGTTCAAGTTTCCTATATGTATGCATTGGATGTTAAGAGTTTTTATTTAAAAAGAAGCTTGTTTTAAAATTTAGGAGTTCTCAATCATTATGACCTTAGCTGTTTCTTTGGAGTCTACTGATCTGGCTGCTTTGCTTTGTAGCCGCATTTGCCATGATTTGATTTCACCTGTTGGTGCTATTCAAAATGCTATGGAGCTCTATGATGAAGGAGGAGCTGAAGAGGATGCTTTGCAATTGGTGCGTTGGTCTGTTGCAAGTGCTTCTGCACGTCTCCAATTTGCTCGATTGGCTTTTGGTTTTGCAGGAGCGAGTGGGGGACAAATAGATACACGTTCGGCTGAACAGATTGCTCAACAATATATGAAGGAAGAAAAAGCAACTTTAAAATGGCAAATTCCTACTTTGCTTTTACCCAAAAATGAAGTTAAACTTTTGCTTAATTTGTTATTGATTGCAAATGCAACAGTTTCTCGTGGAGGAGAAATTGTTGTTATGATTGTGCAGGATGAAAATCAACGTTCTTTCCGACTTGAGATTTACGGGAAAACTCTCTGTATTCCTTCTCATTTTATTGCGTTATATAATGGGAAAATTCAGGAAGAATTTATCGATGCACATGTTATCCAGTTTTATTACACAATTTTACTCGCTCAGATGACAGATATGGAAATAAATATCAATGAAACTGACAGTTGTGTTATTTTGGAAAGTGCGAAGAGACTTTAAATAAGATAGAAGCGCTTAAAATGTGCTGGGAAAGGAGAGCTTAAATTGTTTTTGTGGGTGATAAAATTTTCCTAAACAGCAGGGGTGGGGGTTTTTAAAGGAAACGCATTGATTTATAAAAATAATTTATCGTTATTCAACTTGAATGAGAGCTCCGAATATCGTAAAATTCTCTCATCTCCAGCCTTCTTATAGTGAATTAATCAAAGCCATTTGTTTGCACATCACAAGTGGGGTTTCCGTGTGGATAAAATACTTCAAGAAAGGGTTAAAAATGTCTCTTATGAACTGTCTCAATGTAAGGGCTGTCGCAACATTTTGAGGCTGCAAAGAGAATGGAGAGTGCGGGTTTATGGCTTCATTAAACGTAGAGATGATGGTGTACAATGTCTTTACCATTATACCATTCATGTGAGTGCTGTCGTGCAATAAGTTTGGGTACTTTAAGAGATGTCTCTTTTAAAAAACTGCGTGAATTGGCAACACAATGGCGTTTTTACTTTGTGTAAGGGACATGCCCCCATTAAAACCTTAATTATTCTCTCTATATAAGATAAAAGATTTTTTGTGTGCGAGCCTTTTACTGTAACAGAGAAAAAATCTCGGCCCGCTACACTCCGAGATTTTACAATGTACATTTCATTGCTTAAGCGGTTTTACGTACGTTCTCTTCAATTGGATCACGTAACACATAACCACGTCCCCAAACTGTATCAATGTAGTTTATGCTAGAAGACACTGCTTCCAATTTTTTGCGCAGTTTACAGATAAAAACATCGATAATTTTAAGCTCTGGTTCATCCATTCCACCGTAGAGATGATTGAGGAACATTTCTTTAGTTAGTGTGGTCCCTTTGCGCAGAGAGAGAAGCTCTAGCATTTGATACTCTTTACCAGTTAAATGGACGGGATGCCCAGCAACTTCAACTGTTTTGGCGTCAAGGTTAACAGTAAGGTCGCCGGTAACAATAACCGATTGCGCATGACCTTTAGAGCGACGAACAACCGCATGAATACGTGCAATGAGCTCATCCTTATGGAATGGCTTCGTCATATAATCATCTGCACCAAAGCCAAAACCACGAACCTTGTCTTCAATGGCACTCATGCCCGAAAGAATGAGAACAGGGGTTTTTATTTTTGCCAATCTTAGGGTCCGCAAGACATCATAGCCTGACATATCAGGGAGATTCAGATCAAGCAAAATGATATCGTAATCATAAAGTTTACCTAAATCGACACCTTCTTCACCTAGATCAGTGATATAGACATTAAAATTTGCTGATTTTAGCATTAACTCAATACTTTGAGTCATTGCTTTATCATCTTCAATTAATAATACGCGCATTTCAGATCCCTCACTTCGTTCCTCCCGAATCAAGAGAAACATCTCTATTTTATAACAGCTGGTAAAATCACAGCTGATAAAATAATTCATAAAATTAAACACTTACAATAAAAGCGTTTATGAATATTTCAGTAGTACGCGTAACAATCACCACTGAATTTCCCACTATCTATCATAGTGGTTAACAAAATATTTTTATTTTTAAAAGAGGTTAACAAAATTATTTTAGAAAATCGTATATTTGTTCACTGAATAAAAAAGGAAATGTTTTTTTTTGCTAAATTTAACTTTAAAAAAGTCCAGTAAAAGGCGGTTTTAAATTACTTTTTAAATTTTAGTATTTATTTACCGAGCTTTAAATCTCTTCATTTTATAATGGAGGTGAAAAGTAAAAAAATGGTTATTGCTCTTTAAAGCAGGTTGTGTTTGCAAATGCTTTAAGGAAGGGCAGAAATTAGAGTTTCAAGTTTTTAAAATGGACTTTTTTCGTCAGAAAGAGTGTAACTAAAAAATTATACGTTAAGGGTGCGAATACAAATTTTGAGTTGGCGCAAACAAGGAGTAGTGAGTATGAAGCCACGGGAAAGTATGGTGCGATTGAAGATGTTTCAAGTGCGTGGAAAACGCCGTGAAATCGCACAGCTTGAGATGATGATTGTAGAATTTGAGCGAATGGTGTTAGAGTTGGAAGCACAAATTGTTCATGAAGAATGTAAATCTGGAAACAGTGATGTTCATCATTTTGCTTATTCTGCTTTGGCTCGTGCGACGCGGCAAAGGCGCGATAATCTTATAAATTCAATCCGTGATTTGCAACTTCAGAAAACAAATGCTGAAATTGCTCTCCATGAAGTCACCACAGAGCTGCAACGTGCACAGCTTTTGGAAGCACGGGAAAATGGGAGCTTAGCAGGTGAGAACAGTATCGTGATTCAATCTCATTCGATGACTGCATAACCTCGAAATGTTTAGGAGAAAAATGGAAGACTTTACATAAGTATGTTGTTTCTTTTCCAAAATAAAAGTTGTCATTTGAAGGATGACTCTTTGAGATATTTGTCTGCTGAAAGCAAAAAATAGCCAAACTGTTTTCAAGTTTGGCTATTTTTTATTAATAGTATTTTGATCCAAATTCATGGCAATTAATGCCTGTAGTGTTGGATTCTGGTTATCCGTAATCCAGCTAAGCCATATTCATCGATCAAACTTTGCCATGAAAGAAATTCTTCTACAGTCAAAGTATAGCGTTGACACGCCTCATCAAGACTTAACAATCCGCCTCTGACAGCTGCAACAATTTCAGCTTTGCGACGGATCACCCAGCGCCTTGTCGTTTCTGGCGGTAGGTCGGCGATTGTGAGTGGACTTCCATCTGGCCCAATAACATATTTCATTTGTGTTTTTATCAAGTTTGTCATTATATCGTCTACTGTTGTCAAAGACTTGATTCGTTTATAAAACATGAAATTTAAAAAAAAGCTAAACACATTGAGAGAAAAAATTAATAAAATAATCCAAAACATGAAAATATGGCTCAAAGTGAAGAGAGGCAAAGAGCTTATTACGCTTTTTTCGTTTTCGATCGCTCTAAAAGAGCTTATGCTATTGGTTGTGGAAAGAGTAAAAAAACAATATAAAACGACAGTAGATAGCATGAAAATTAAACAGCATGCTAAAAATACGAATGCATATGGTGCACATTAAATAGAGAATAAATAGATGTTTTTGAACAGTCTTGATTTGCCAGGACAACCTGAGAATTCTCGCATTGTTGTAGCGATGTCGGGGGGAGTTGATTCATCGGTTGTTGCAGGTCTTTTGAAAAAGGAAGGCTACGATGTCATTGGGATTACGTTACAGCTTTATGATCATGGTGCTACAACACATCGAGTGGGGGCATGCTGTGCTGGACAAGATATTGAAGATGCGCGCCGTGTAGCAGAGACGTTAGACATACCTCATTATGTTCTTGATTATGAAAAGCGATTTCGTGAAGCTGTGATTGATCCTTTTGCAGAAAGTTATGCACATGGTGAGACTCCTGTGCCTTGTATAGCTTGCAATCAGACTGTTAAATTTGCTGATTTATTAGCAACTGCGCGTGAATTAGATGCAGATGCTTTGGCAACGGGTCATTATATTCGTTCGCGTCCTCATGGTGTGCATCGAGCACTCTTTCGTCCTCTTGATAGCAATCGCGATCAGAGCTATTTTCTTTTCGCTACAACACAAGAACAGATTGATTATTTGCGTTTTCCACTCGGTGATCTTCCCAAAGCACGTGTTCGTGAAATGGCAGCAGAAATGGGCTTTGTTGTAGCCAATAAGCATGATAGCCAGGATATTTGTTTTGTTCCGCAAGGAAAATATTCTGATATTATTACAAAGCTGCGGCCAGAATCTGTCAATCCTGGGGTTATTGTGCATGTCGATGGACAGGTTTTAGGCAAACATTCTGGAATTGTTCATTATACTGTTGGACAGCGTCGTGGCATTGGTGTTGCAACCGGTGAAGCGCTTTATGTAATTTATCTCGATGTAGAAAATGCACGTGTCATTGTTGGTCCGCGTGAAATGTTAGAAACACATAAGCTTTTTTTGCGTGATGTGAATTGGCTTGGTGATGAACGGTTGGATAATTTTCCTCCGGATGGTATTGAGATGGCTGTAAAGGTTCGTTCAACGCGTCCTCCACATCTTGCTCGTTTACATTATCAAGATGGTGTTTTTTCTGTTGACTTTTTAGAGTGCGAAAATAGTGTGGCACCAGGGCAAGCTTGTGTTTTTTATGATGGAAATTCTGATGGAGCACGTATTCTTGGGGGTGGGTTTGTAACCCATTCAGAACGTGCTGCTGACACTGAAATGATGTTGAAGCGTGTTTTGTACAATTTGGAAACAAAATCTGCTCTGGCTTCTGAATTTAAAACAAAAGCTTCTTATACATAAGAATGATAGACACCATAGGATTATTTTACAATTTAAAGTGTTGTCCTCTTTAAAAAGAGCTTATCAAAATCGCTAAAATGGGCAAATATAATACCTGATTTTGTAACAATATTAAGATTGTCGAAGCCGTGAACCGTAGGAATCCGTGCAGTTTCTGATCTTTTTAGTATATGAATTGACAAGCCATCACCATCTGTTCCCAAAATAAGTGCTATCCTTTTTGTTATTTTTGTTTGCTTGAGAGTGTATCTGGCATAAAGATGAAAATCTGCATCATTGAGAGCTGCTATAATCTCATTTATATTAGCACCTTGCGTATAGGGTACCTTCAGAACTGCGCCAGCAGAAACTCTGATTGATTTTCGGTAAAGCGGATCGCATGAGGTTTTGTCAATGATAATGCCATTTACTAGCAAAGGCGGCTGCGTTACGAAAAATAGCGCCCATATTGTCATGATTAGAGATACTACATAAAACCAGAATCAGAGATTCTTTGGAAGATCATGTAAAAATTTTTGTAGCGATGGTGGCGTTTTACGTTCACCGATACCGAGTATTCCACGATGAACATGAAAATCTCCAATATCATCTATGATTTTTTGTGGAACGCAGTAAATGGGACGGGTTGGCTGTGTTACTTCTAAAAGGGGCATATTCCTGGAAGCAGTTTTTTCACCATGAGCAAGGGCAGAGTAGAAAATTCTTTTGAGTGCAGCAATGCTAATAAGGTGACTTTGCCTTCAGCAATAAATTTATGTTGCTGCCTAACAAAATCTTTTTCATGAATGTTGCGATAGTCTTTTAGACGGAGATCATCAGTTTCGTAAATTGTTATGATATTTAAATGCATACGGGGCTTTTAACGCTCTTTTTTTCAATTATCAGAGGTTGAATATTTGTTTTATTTTGAAGCGAGAGACGAAAAAATTTCATTATTTTAAAACTTATAGTAGAATCTATGTTGACAAAATACAACCATAGGTATAGTGTAAAAGTACCGAGTGCGGCACAGTAGTGTTTTCATATCGGGTGCAGAGTTTTGGGTCCCCGCTATTTCCTAAGCTCTGTATGCCCTTAATTCCTAAGGGAAAAGAATCTGGGTCCCCAATGCCCAGATTCTTTTTAGGGATAATCGTTTTTCTTTTTCATTCCTGAGTAAGTTTTTTCAGGTTGTTTAGCAGAGCTAGGTTTCTTGAGACACTCTAAGAACTAGGTTTCTGATGAATGGTCAGTAGCCTTTTGGGCTGTGCTCAATTCTGTTGATTGGTTTGATGTTCATAAAGATTGATAAAACAACTGTATAACTATGGTGCTAACAGATGATTTTTCAATTATAAGGCAGTAAAACTCTTAGGTAGCTAAAAAGCTATTGAGCTATTGATAAGTAAAATAATCTGTCTTTTCTGTCAGAGGATTTTTTGTTTTTTTTTGAGTCATATACGTTTTATTCTGGTTATCATGTTTAGCGTGTAACAGTACAGTTTTTGGAAATAACAATGGCAATCTGTAATAATTGTTTATTATATTGTGAAGTTTTTGTGATATTAAGAAATATTGGCGACGTATCAAAAATATTACTATATAGTTGAAAGTATTATTCCTTATTTTGTGAAGAAGAGGATATGGTTATGGATGTAAAAATAAATATACAGAGCTTAACCTTATACTCTATTTTCATTGCTTGTATTGTGTTTATTTTAAAATATTGGGTATATTGTATCACTGGTTCGGTTGCGCTTTATTCTGATGCATTAGAATCAATTGTCAATATCTTTGCGACCTTGGCAGCATGGTGGGCTGTTAAAATAAGTATGAAGCCGGCAGATTACGATCATCCTTTCGGACATCATAAAGCAGAATATTTTTCTGCGATTCTTGAAGGAGTACTGATCATTGTTGCGGCAATTATAATTTTAAGAGAAGCATGGATTGCTCTTTCGAGCGTTAAATTATTGCAAAAACCGGGAATGTGGCTTGTTATTCATTTGGTTTCAAGTGTCATAAATTATCTATGGGGTTTTATTCTGATTCGGCAGGGGAAAATCCATCGCTCGCCGGCTCTTAAAGCTGATGGAATGCATTTTATAACAGATGTTTTCACTTCACTTGCTATTTTAATTGGTTTAGTTGCCGGTTTTATAGGGGGATGGGGGATTTTGGATCCGATTTTAGCAATAATCGTTGCTATTAATATTCTTTTGCAAGGATGGAAGGTGATTAACAGTGCTGTTCAGGGGTTAATGGATGTTGGTGTTGAATTGAATGAAACCATGCGGATTCGTGAACTTATTTCTGCAAACGCACATGGTGCACTTGAGGTGCATGATTTGCTTACGCGTGTTGCTGGTAGAGTTACTTTTATAGAGTTTCATTTGGTTGTGCCGGCTGCAATGCCGGTAGAGGAAGCACATCAGATTTGCGATAGAATTGAAAGCATTCTTCAAGCAGAATTCGCCAATGTACGCATTTCTATTCATGTAGAGCCTGAGAATGAAGCGAAGTTGCCTCCTGGCACAACAGTTGTTCCTTTTATATAAAGAGATCTTTTCCCACCTATAATTATTATTTAAAGACATATGAACCAAACAATATTTGTGTTTTTTGGTGTTTTCACAATCTTGTTTTTTTTCAAAGTGTTAAAGATCAATTGTTTCAGTACACGCTACTTCATTGTTTTGATTAATAAGACTATAGCGCTGCAATTGGCAGTACCATTGCTGATTAAAGTTTTCAATGGAAAAGAAGTTAAAGCCTGCTGGGGGATTTCTATCACCAAAAGCTTGTGCTGCAGAAGCAACACCTACAATAGGAATTTTCCCCATTTTTCCTTTAATAATATTCAATGTGGGCAGGTGGGTGTGTCCATGAAGAACAAGTTCACAGCCGTGGTGTTTGATAACCTCTAGAAAACGCTCTATGCCCCATAATTTTTTATGCCAAGAGGTTGCATGATGAAAAGGGGGATGATGTATCATGATGACACGAAAAAGATTGCGCGTTGCTGCTTTGTTTAAAAGTTGCGACAAAGTTTGCGCTTGCATTTTTCCAAAATAACCAGACGCTTGAAAAGGTGGTGTCGCAATAGCAGAAGAAGCACCTATAATAGCGATATTTTTGCGAATACGTATGTAGGGAAAAGGAAGGGTATTCTTTTGGGGAAGATCACTTGTGATCCAAGGTTGAAAAAGAGTAGAGGCCTTTTGGAATGCTCCACGGACATAGGCGTCATGATTGCCAAATGTTAAAGAAATATTTTGAGGCTTACCTTGGTTAAGTAACCAATTGCGCGCTTGCTCAAATTCTTTATCCAGAGCAAGATTGACAAGATCACCGGAGATCATAAGATGGTCAGGTTTTTTCTTTTTTAAGGCCTCTATTAAAATTTCTAGGGTATTTGTGGCCATTTGGCTCTTACGTTTTCTTTGCCAATTAAGATAGCCAATAAGGCGCTTCCCAAAAAGCTCGAAGAAGGAAGGTTGTGGCAGAGGTGAAAGATGCACATCCGATATGTGGGCAAGACAAAACATGAGCGTTGGCATAACTTTGAAAATGATTTAGACAATAAAAAAGAATATAAGGTACGTTGGTGCATTTGGGAAGGCAAGAAAGAATTGTGCACCGAGAAATAGTATGTCGAAAATGTGATAAAAAACTTTTGGGGGAATTCACATTTTACGAGTCTTTGTATGGCAAAATGTGCATGATATGGTACGTTATTGTTTGTAATACTATATTGATTTATAATGATAACTTATCGTTTTGTATGTTGAGTGAGCTCTCTGAAGACCATAAGAATTTCTCATTTCAAATCTTCACATTTAGAAACAGAAAAAATATTCGTATGTATCTCATAAGTGAGATTGGCATGTGGTAAAAATTACTTAAGAAAGGAGTAAAAATGCCTTTCATGGAATCGTCTTAATGCAAGGGTTGTCGGTAATATTGGGAGTTGGTAAAGAGAATAAAAGTGCTAGCTTAACCCGTCATAAGTGCAAAGTAAAGATGGGAGCGTATAGTAGCTTTATACTTTTGTATTATACTCTTTACAGTCACTATGAGATGGATTTAAGAGGGATGAGAGGAGTTTCTTTAAAGTAAGTGCATGAATGGTAATAAATGGTGTTCTTTTTTTATGATTAGGGGTTGTTCCCATTAAAAACGCAATAAACATAAAGTGTAAGCAATTGCGTAATTTCCATTCCTGAAAAGATATTGTCATGGAGATTGTTGAAAGTTGTAAAGTCGAATTCAAGAGTGATGGAAAAGATTAGAATTGTTTTTTATCTTTACAGTTTTATATTCTTTTTCAATTAGGCTTTTTTCATGTTTTCGATTACCCAAACAGAGATATGCGAGACTCTTGCCTTAATCTGGTATAGGAAAGTTGGAATGGCTTGTGTTGTACGGAATCATCTTAATAATATGCGTCTTAAAAATGCATCTATGTTAGGCTTGGATGTTTATTTTATAGGAAAACATTAAAATACAAGCTTTATGAGGTAAAGAAGACTAATAAAATTCCCAATAAATCAGCAATGGATTAGGGGAAATCTCTTGGCTTTTTATTAGACATTCTGCAAAATAACATTAATAATACATCGGGTTATACGTCTGCTTATTTTTATAGATATTCGCATAAATTCTTTGCTTCATATTTGTAAAGATCAGGTTGAAGGGAAAATATGGGTAATTCCTGTTGAGAATATGAAAGAGAGGTGGATAACAGGATAACGATTGCGTATGTTTTTATCATCAAAAGTCATGAAGATTTTTCAGAAGATGCATCTTCTATTTTACAATGTTTTCTTTTTTCTGCTAATGGCCTTGATCTCTTGGCTGAAACTTGCATACACTCCATGAAAAAAAAATGTCCTTGAAGGCATGTTTCCATTAGAAGGATTTTTCATTGGGAAGATGCTTTCGTTTCAGTTGATTAGTTAGCAGAAATAACTGATGCTCTTTATGAAGTAATAGAAACCATTTTAGTCTATGTGGTGGGGAAAAGTAGAATGGGCTTATTGTCGTACAGATTTTTTAGAATAGCATCGTATTTTAATGAAAAACGAATGGGCGTGTTATGTATCGCCTTGCCTGTTTTCCTATAAGATAAATTTTATTTTAAAATAGCTGTACACTTTTTTAGGATTTTAAAAACCGTTTTCATGATACCACATGCTGCTTAATAGCAGAAAGGGCAAAGAAATAATGCACAAGGAGAACACTGCAAAAGGATGCATTGTATTTAAAAGTGATGAGACAAATTCTTAGAACTTTTTAATAGCTTTCACGATACCACATACTGCTTAACAGTAAAAGACAAGCGAGCAGTGCAAAGAAACCAGAAAATATTGCAAAATAAAAGCTCTTGATTAAGCGGGTCTCTGTTGTTTCTTTCAGAACAATAGAATGCGAAAGGGAAGATAAGGAGCTTTCTTGTGATCGAATCAATTTGAGTGGAGGAAGAATAATGCTTCCTGTTTTCTCTTGGTGTAACCGCATGATGTGTCCACCAGTGTGTTTAATGATGGGCGCTAGTTTTTCTTCTGTTGAAATTAAGTCAAACAATTCGAGATTATCGAGCATTCCCACAGAAGAAAGAACTGTTAAACCACCGTTTTGTACGGTAAAAATCCCTGTTTCATCGGTGTTAATAGCAGCTGTAAAGACACCTTCTTGCTCTTTGGTGAGAATGATATTTTCTTTTTTCCCAGAGGGAAAGGTTATTTCGGCTGGTTCTGGATGATCTTTGAGCGTTTGGCGACGAAGGGTTAAACGATGATGATCGTTGGTGACACTTAATTTTTCTTCTTCGAGTTCAGGTTCTTTCATAAGCCAATGGGCGATTCGGCGATAAAGAGCTGCATAAGGGCCTCCACCCTCGAAGCCTCGTGCCCAAAGCCAACTTTCGTCGGAAAGCAACATACCTACACGTCCTTTTTCAACATGGGAAAGAAGTAAAAGTGGTTGTTCATCAGCTCCTTTCATGAGGGCAATGCCTTTGTTTATGTTTTCAATTGCAATTTGTCGTAGCCACGGCCCCCATTGAGAAGCTGGATAAACCGGTGTTGCAAGATCTCTTGTGACAGGATGACGTTCACCTTCTTTGGTTAATTTGGGGCGGAAAGGCTTTTGAATAATAACACCATTGGGTAATGCGGGCAGGATGCTTATTAAAGGTGTTTTTGCAAGCGAATTCTTTTGAGTAAATTCAGGTCCTGTTATCATCAACAATGCACCACCCTTTTGTACATATTGGGCGATATAATCATAGTAGATTAAGGGAAGAACAGCAGAGTGTTGGTAGCCGTCTAGGATAATCAAATCAAAATTATCAATCTCTTCAACAAAGAGTTTCTTTGTAGGAAAGACTACGAGTGACAATTGACTTAATGGCGTATTGTCTGCTTTATTGGGAGGACGCAAAATAGTAAAATGAACAAGATCAATATTCGAATCACTTTTCAAAAGATTACGCCATGTCCGTTCACCATTGTAAGGTGCACCGGAAATAAGAAGAACACGTAAATTTTCTCTGATTCCTTCAATAGTAGCTACGGTACGGTTATTTTCAAAGCTTAACTCACCTTTGTGTGTATCGGTTGTAACTTGAATAATATTTTTTTCAGTATGCGGAAGAGAGATTTCAGTTTGAAAAATAATGCCAGGGGTTACAGAATAATGGCCAACTTCTTGTCCATTAATGCTTACAGTAATATTTGCTTGCTTTGGGAGAGATTCTTGCGGTTGGCCTTTATCTTCTACTAAGATTGAGAGTTTTTGTGGTTTATTGATAAGGGCAAAGCGGGGGAGAGAAATAAATTTGATTTGACGATCAAATTCCTCTGATCTCCCAGTTATAAGAGCATTGATAGGTGCATTATGATGAAGGTCTGAAAAGTTAGGAATATCATGCACTTGCCCGTCGGTGATAAAAATTGTGCCTGCATAACGAGATGGTGGGATATCCGATATTGCTTGTGTTAAAGCATGAAACAAATTTGTCGAGGGAGCATAGTGATTATCAGCACGTTTTCCAGCATCAATAAAGCGTGGTTCAAATTGTGGATAGTGTGCCAACTCATTGGTTAATTGTGCACGTGCTTCGTCACCGTCTTTTGTACGTGTACCAAATGTTTGGCTTTTGCTGCGATCAATAACAATGCCTACGGTGCTTTTAAGTGGTTCGCGTTGCTCTTTTATCATCATTGGATTCAGTAAAATAACGATTAAAGAGGCCAATGCTGTAAGACGCAATAAAGACCCTTGACGCTTTGTCATGAGTCCGATAACCACAAGGAGTGCCGATATCCCCCCTAATAGCAAAATCCAAGAGAGAGGCAAAAAAGGCTGAAAAGTGAAAAATGGTATCATTGCCTTCTTTCTCTGTTAAAGCGCTCCAAGAGTGCTGGGACATGAACTTGGTCAGCTTTATAGTTTCCGGTAAGAACATAGATAACAATATTCAATCCTGCCCGAAATGCCCACAGGCGTTGCATTGGATCATTAGGAATAAGTGGGTATTTCCACATGCCTTTTTCGTCTAATGCCCAAGCACCAGCAAGGTTATTCCCGGTGATAAGAAGAGAACTTACATTGTCACCGGAGCCGAGAGGATTGTTGTTTTTTTTATTTACTGATGATGATTCAACCCATAAAGGTGAACCACGATAAAGACCAGGAAAGTCTGGCATAATATAAAAAGAACGCGCAATAACGTGATCAGCGGATGCGGGCTCAATGGCTGGAATATTTAATCCCTTTAAGATGGTGCGTAATTTTTGTGTGGCTGGAGTGGCTTTGCCTTCAAGATTGAGGCCGGTCTGTATTTGATCACGCGTGTCAAATAAAATTGTGCCTCCGTATTTCATAAAGCTATTTATTTTTTCAAGACTTTTTGGTGTTGGTAAAGAACTATGAGAATCAATTGGCCAATAAATGAGAGGATAGAAAGCGAGCTCATCTTTCTCAAGATCAATTGCTGTTACAGAGCCAGGTGAAAGCATTGTACGCTCTGCAATAAATTGACTGAGTGTTTCTAGTCCGCTTCTACTTGTTGCATCGATTTCATGGTTGTTAGTTATGATATAAGCAAGATGTGTTGCACCAGCTGCTTGTACTATGGTTTCATCATGATTTTCTGCGTCTTGTGCATGCACGATTGGACTGTATGAGAACAAGACAATAAGACTTATTGCCATGGGGAGAAAAAGGAACATATTGCTCTGTCTCTTAAGAAAAAAAACGCCTCCCATCCATAAAATGAGAAAATGGTCCAAGGCAAATAATAAGACGGCTAATCCTAAAAGTGGAGCAGTGAGATGTTTCTCTTTTGTGTCGTAGGATAAGGGACTCTCGCTTAAGAAGGATGGCAATGATGATTGTTTCATCAAGTGCGATGAAGGATTTAAGAGATTGAGTGCATAAAGATTATTTTTAAAGCCATAAAATCCAGGTGGAGTATGAGAGGAGGCAAGAGGTAGATTTTGTGCATCAATGATCAGCGGAATAACATAAGAAGGAGGAGGTTGTAGTTTTCCATCAGCCGTTAATGTTTTCCAAGGGTTTTGTACGGTTTTCGTTTTTCTTTGTATTGAGTTTTTATTTTCATAGGCACTTAACGTGACAAGTTTTTGCAACATTTGTGCAAAAAAACCAGAAAGAGGAAGATTTGACCATGTGGGGTCAGGTGCAATATGAATAAAAATGACTGTGCCTTTGCCACGACTAGCCGCTGTAATAAGGGGTGTTCCATCAGCAAGACTAAGCCACGTTTTTTCAAAAAGATCTGAGCTCGGTTCTGCTAGAATTTGGCGTGAGACAGTGACATCTTCTGGAAACGGAAGATCAAAGAAAAAGCTATTTTTTGTAAAAGGTGCAAGTTTTTGCGGCTTAACCCAAGACATGATACTCCCAAATAGGCGTTTGCCAGGACGCAGTGGAACTGGCAAGAGGGTATCATGGTGTTCTGTAGCACTTAAATTTTCTCCTGCAAAGCGGATCAGTGTTCCCCCTTTATCGATGAAATCGGAAAGTTTTTTTTCTGCTTCTTCTGACATATTGACAACATCACCCATGATGAAAACAGATGGATTTTGTTTGAGTAAATGATCAATATCAACGGAAAGCTCTTTTCCTCCTGCTGTTATAACTTGCGCATGGTTTTGCAATGCCTTGGTAATATAATAAAACGGGGAAAGCAACGGTTGTGTCATTTCATTGACGCTTGGTGATAGGAGAGCAACGCGATTTATTCGATTATGGCTATCAATTAAGAAAGTGGCTGCAGCGTGGGCATGGTTTTCAATTTTTATCCATGCGATATCGTTGCGTAATTCAAGTGGTAAGTTAAAAGGAACAAGAGCTGTTATTTCTCCCTCATGGAAGTTTGACGTAAAACGGCCAAGGGGTTTATTGTTTAAATCATAAAGGCTTAGTACGACCTCTTTTTCTCCTTGTGTGGTCGTGCGAATGACATGTGCTGCAAGGCGTCCATTGTTATTTTCTACGGCTGTTATGCCGATTAGGTCGGAAATATCAGCAAAATACCACAACAGTGTTTTGGGTTTTAACTGTTGAATAAGAGTGATAGCTTGATCATCTTCGCTTGTTTGTAATCCATCGCTTAAGTAAGCAATATCAAGAGGTCTCTCTTTAGTTGTTTCAAGGAGTTTTTTTAGTGCACGTATACGGTTTATAGGCCAAGGTTGTGGTTGTAAATGCATTAAATGTTGTTTTACGACTTTTGCAGGTAAGGGACCAATATTGGAAATATCACTTTCGGCTGTTGCGAGAAAATAAACATTTTTTTGCTGTTTTTCTGCTTGTGTGAGGAGGTCTTCGGCGACAGTAATACGTTTTTTCCATTCTCTCGTAGATGCCCATCCATTATCGATAATAAGTGCAAGTGGTTGAGGTCCAGAGAGTACAATTGGCTTTTGATTCCAAGTGGGCTTTGCCAAAGCGATAATAATGAGTGCTGCTATAGTTAATCGTAACAACAATAACCACCAAGGTGTATGGTGTGCGGCTTTCTGCTGATTACTTGATTTTGGCAGAAGGCGTAAAGGTGGAAAGAGCTCTTTACGCGGCGATGGAGGTGTTATCCGCAACAACCACCAAATGATCGGTAATGACAAAAGCCCTAGTAAAAGGAGAGGAGCACCAAAACTCAAAGTGACCTCCTACTGTGGGATGGAGAGCCCCCTATTTTGTTTGCAAGTTGTAGAATGACCTCTGTTAGGGGACGATCAGTTTTACTCACATGATAGGTCCAACCTTGGCGTGTACAAAAATTTGTCAATTCTTGTCGCCGTGCTTGATACAATTTGCAATAATGCTCACGGAAGTTTTCTGCTTTTCCTAAAATGCGTTTTTCTTTCGTTTCCGGATCAAAAAATTCTGTATGGCCTGCATAGGGGAAGTGCTCTTCTGCAGGGTCAGCAACTTCAATTAAATGCGCTGTGATCTGTTTTGCGGACAAAACTGTTAAATTTTGGATAATTGTTTCCGGAGAATCGAGAAAGTCACTTATGATGATCACGTGTGAAAAACGTGTTATAGTTGAAAAATCTGGAAATGGATTTTCTGTGTGATGATTTGCCAAAGCTAGCGCCATACGTTCTATAACATTTGACGCTATTGTAGGTGGCATTAAAGTGGGGATAGCAATATGTTCTCCACTGCGAGCAAGAAGTTTTGCCAATGTAAGGGCAAGAATGATGGCATGATTGCCTTTAGAAATTTGCGAAAAACGCGAACAATAACGCATAGAAGCGCTTTGATCAGGCCAAATCCAAACTATTTGTGTCTTTTCACATTCGTATTCACGTAGGTAAGTATGTTCATCACGTGCTGAACGGCGCCAGTCAATGCGTGTAATGGATTCTCCTTCAACATAAGGACGAAATTGCCAGAAATTTTCACCATTACCGCATTTACGTTGTCTATGCCATCCTGTTATCACTGTATTGGCGATATGGTGCGGTTGTAAAAGAAAATACGGCATTTTAGCAGCATTTTTATGCAAATTGGCAGCGAGTAACAGTGGAGTTTTTTTTGAAACTTTTTTGCCAATGGCCATTAGAGGGCGTCTTTCATAAGATTATCAATAATGTCTTTGATGGTTATATTTTCAGCACGTGCAGAAAAATTGAGTGCCATGCGGTGTTGTAATACGGGGCATGCCAATGCCGCAATATCATCAAGAGAGGGAGTTAAACGTCCATAATAAAGAGCGCGAGCACGGGCACAAAGGGAAAGGGCTTGTGATGCTCGAGGACCAGGTCCCCATGCAACATAAGTGTTTGCGAGGCTGTTGTCTTTATGAGGGCGAGCCGAACGAACTAGCTTTAAAATGGCTTCGACAACATTTTCAGAGATGGGCATTTTTCGGACAATTTTTTGAATTTTTTGCAGCGTTTTTGTCGATAAAACCGGTTTTATGTTTTGGTTTTTCCCTCCTGTTGTTTCTAGAATAATACGCTTTTCTGAGGTGAGATCAGGATAATCAATATCGATTTGCATCAAAAAGCGATCCAGTTGGGCTTCAGGAAGTGGGTAAGTTCCTTCCTGTTCGAGAGGGTTTTGGGTTGCAAGAACGTGAAAAGGTTGTGGTAAATCGTAACGGGTTCCAGCAACGGTAACATGATATTCTTGCATAGCTTGTAAAAGTGCTGATTGCGTACGCGGAGAGGCACGATTAATTTCATCTGCCATGAGAAGTTGGGTGAAAATAGGGCCTTGAAGATAGCGGAAAAAGCGTTTACCGTTTTTATCTGAATCCATAATTTCAGAACCAATAATATCCGATGGCATCAAGTCAGGCGTAAATTGAATGCGTTTTTCATCAAGCCCCAATACTATTCCTAATGTCTCCACAAGACGCGTCTTAGAAAGCCCTGGAACACCAACGAGCAGGGCATGTCCTCCAGCTAAAATGCTTGTTAAAGCGTATTCAATCACATGACTTTGTCCAAAAATAACTTTGTTAACTTCTTGTAGTAGAATATCTAATTCTTTGTGTGCTGTATCAATATCATCAATAATTACGTGGGCTTCTTTATTGATAGTAGCCTTCTTCATAGAATTGGATAATATATCGCTTTGACTCATATTTCTTCCTTAAGGCGATTTGTCGAAAAATTGGTAATTTTCTCTCTATGATAATGAATATTTTATGATTTGTAGCAGAAAATGACGAGAAAAGAAGTGTAATACGCTGTTTTTTTTAATATTCGTGCACAAATACAGAGAGAAAGCTCTCTATTTAAGAAGGGGTGTATAATCTTGTAAAGGAATGTCATGGAAAACTATTGTCCTATAAAGATACCAGTTTGAGAGAATGGTGACGATTTGTGTGAAAGGTTAAAGGGTGAGCATAAGACAAGATTTCAAACAGGTTGATTGGTTGCAGCATAGTCACATCCAAAAACTTCTTTATATTTTATCTTTAGACGGTGAAGAGGCGCGTGTTGTGGGGGGGGCAGTGCGTAATCAGCTGTTAGAGCGGCCTATTAGTGATGTTGATATTGCTACAACCTGTTTGCCACAACAGGTTATAGCCCGTGTAGAAGAAGCGGGATTTAAAGCTATTCCTACTGGTATTGCTTTTGGAACAGTCACCGTGGTTTTTCAGTCATGTTCTTACGAGGTTACAACTCTTCGCTCTGATATTGAAACGGATGGTCGTCGTGCAAAAGTGGCCTTCGGTCGTGATTGGCAAAAAGATGCTGAACGACGCGATTTTACTATGAATGCGCTTTATTGTGATGCTGCTGGCAATCTTTATGATGCAGTCGGAGGTTTGGACGATATTGCCAGCAAAACAGTACGTTTTATTGGTATTCCAGAGAAGCGTATTCGTGAAGATTATCTGCGTATTTTGCGGTTTTTTCGCTTTTTTGCTTGGTATGGGGCTGGACGCCCTGATGTACAAGGATTGAAAGCATGCATTTGTTTGAAACATGGTCTGCAAAAACTCTCACCTGAACGTATTTGGGGAGAAATGAAAAAACTTCTCACTGCGCCTAATCCTACACGTGCTCTTTTATGGATGAGCCAAAGCGGAATTTTGACACTCATTTTCCCTGAAACAGAAAAATGGGGCGTTGATGCGATTCATTCACTTGTGAAAACAGAACAGGCTCTTGGTTGGAAAGTAGATCCATTGTTACGGCTAGAAAGTCTTCTTCCTCCTCATCCCGTACGTTTTCATGAAATAGCGCATCGCTTGTCTTTATCTCATAAGGAAACAAAGCGGTTAAAGGAATGGGCAGAGTTGAAAATTATTCGCCAAAACTGTTCAGACCATTTTTTGCAAAAATTGATTTATTTTCATGGTCGACAGCCAGTTTTAGATCAATTATCTCTCTCATTGGCTACAGCCTATGTTGATGCTTTAAAGGGAAATGAAGCTTCGCAAAAAGCAGAAGATTATATGAGGCTTTATCAGCTTGCTCAAAAATGGCAGATTCCAACTTTTCCTGTTAGTGGTAAGGATTTGATGAAGAAAGGTTTTTCTAAAGGTGTACTTTTAGGACAAAAGCTCAAAGAACTAGAAATGCTATGGATTGAAAGCGGATTCTTAATAGATCGCAATAGCTTATTAGAAAAAATTAATTTATAACATTGATCTTTTCGAAGAGTTTTTTTTAATGATGCTTTTTAGAGTTTTTGAGAGCAAAAGAGTATAAGATTTTAGTGGTGTTGTGACATTTTCTAAACATGTAGTGATTTTACTCTTTTAAAAAACATTGGTAATGTGCAATGCATTGCTATTTTTATCAATATATTAAGTCCTTTAATGAATTTTTTATATCTTTTTTATAAAGTTCTTCTTTTTTCCAATAACTAATTTGGCGAAGCGCTTCTCCTGTTGTTATAGCCACACTCATTGCAAGATTTAGAGAGCGTGCATGTGGTTGCATGGGAATTTTTAATGTGTCATCGACAGCTTCGTGAACATAATCTGGAACTCCTGCCGTTTCACGTCCAAAAAGTAAAACGTCGTTTTCTTGATAGCATATCTGCGTATAGCATGTTTCTGCTTTTGTACTTAAAAGCAAAAGACGGCGGTTAAAATGCTTCATGCTGTGCATAAAATGTGGCCAGTCAATGTGTCGTTTTAGCGAGGCATATTCGAGATAATCCATGCCCGCTCGCTTAAGGTTGCGATCTGACAGGTTAAAGCCTGCAGGTTCAATAATGTGCACATGTAAACCAAAACAAGCGCTCAGGCGCAAAATCGTTCCTGTATTACCAGCAATGTCAGGTTGAAAAAGAGCAATGTGAAGTGTCATGCACCCTATAGTATGGTTTTTCCTTTGTGTTTGTAAAGGCGCTTTGTGGTTTATTCTAAAAATAAGATTGAGAAGCATCTATCTTTTGCATTTAGCTATTATTCACTCTAACCTTCAGGAAAAAATTACGAACATGAATTTGTCACAAGATAAGAAAAATAGTGATTCGTAAAAAATGACATGAAGAATGACAATGGCCATTTGTATCTAATGCAGATTTGCGTGATTATAAGAATGTGCACTATTTAGAGGGGTTTTTAGGACACCTTTATTTATTTATGAAGTACTGTCGCATGTCCCGGATGTCTAACTGAATGAATTTTTTCTAGCGATAAAGATGGCAAGCAGGAGTATGTTGGTTATGAAATCAATTTTAATCACTTTTTTATCAGTATTCGCTTGTTGCGCAAGTTTTATGATATTACCGAGAAGCTGAAGCAGATTGAATGCGAAACTGCAATATTGTTGAGAAGTGGCAGCGATTCTGTTCAAGTCATGTTCTCTATAAAGAGACTGTGGTGTTCAGTGAATTGGATAGATACCGAAGTTTGGAATATTGTTTGAAACAAATGGATTTCAGTTTTTGGCGACGAGTAGCGCAATTAATATATTTGACGACATTACCTTGTATGGCTTGAAAATGTTCAAAATACGTTAAGAATTAGAATAGAAAAATTTCAATTCTAGATGCAAATATCCGACAAACCAAAGAGTGTTGTAGATGTAAAACATAGGGAAGGTTGAGTCATTGTTTGTTGGAGTTGAGATTAAAAGGAGCTCTCTTCAAGGAGAGAAAAATTGTACGAACGGCAGGAAATCTTCTCTAAGTTCTGTACACTTAAGTTAAGATATGAAAGTAAGGGTGTAGTAATGGTAACTTCTCATTTATAAAGAATAGTAGTATTACAAAAAAGAAGTATGAGATCAGTAGCTAAGGATTGGCAAAGGATTTATCGTTTATAGAGGATATGTCTCGTGTTCATTTTATTTTAATAATGGGATTCAATGGCGAGAGATTCCTCTTTTCTTCAGGCAAATGAGGTATTATCTACGCATCCACAGCAAGTGGCATAGCATCCGTCCATAAACGTTGCGAATCTTGGTACCAGAAAGGGACTTCACATCCGATTTGGAAGCGTTTGTTCAGGGATTGATTATAGGTTATGACGGTGAAGCTATAAAGATCGATGTTACCTCTTCCCAAACACACCCTTGTGTTGGAAGCTATAGGTTGTGCTGCAGGTTATAGAGAAGATCAGCATGAGGGGAAGGGTTGGCAAAAAGTAAGCCAAGATTTGACCACGAAAAATCATATTATGATAGATATTTTGAGTCAAGCTTTACGTTTTCTTCTCACTTCAGAGAACGAAAATGACTATGCTCAAGCAGCTTAGCTTATTAATGGGGGAGAAAATACATAAGTTATTGTTGAGAATGGTTATGTGTTCAAAGGCACAAAGAGAATGAGTAAAGAATCGAAACTGTGTTCCAGTCATTTTCCTTTCTGGCTTAAACAGGCAAACAGCGCGTGACGATGGTGAAAATCTTTACAAATAATGCCACTTTATTGAAGGTTATTTTTAATAAACGCGAATATTTCAAACGTATTTCCTTTATTAGATAAAAAGCTTTTTCTTTTATGAAATTCCTAATTATGCTTCAATTATTCTCTGGCTTAGAGATTCATGTGCACTCAATCTAAGAGTGTCTATCATGGTTGAGAAAATGGAGGGATAAGAGATTGTACAGTGAGGAAGAGTGTGGTAAAAAACGCTTTTAAGGAAAGCTTTTTACAGTTAATGAGTGAGCAGATAAGGCGGGATTGCCTGTTTTTGGTAACAGGTAGTATAGGGGCTTTTAGTATTGGTGCGGTTGCGTGGCCTTTTATGCGCTGGCTGTGCCAAGATAAGGCTGTTTTGGCAAATTCTTTTGTTGAGGTTGATTTTTCTGCTGTTAAGAGGGCATGGCGGGGGCAGTCTTTTTTTATTCGCAATCTCACTGTATAAAGAGATTGTTGAAGCTCGCGCTATCGTAATTGCCTGTTCTGAAAGATCGTCAAGCGCGCAATCCTAATTTTGAAGGTGAACAAGAAGCGACGGATTTTGCTTATTCGGCAGGCAAGGGGCGTGAGAATTGGCTCGTTCTCTTTAATTATTGTACGCATCTAGGCTATGTAATACTTAGACAATCTGGTAGATTGGGAAAGTTGGCTGTGTCCGTGTCATGGATCTGTTTATGATACAGCTGGAAGAGTGCGTTCAGGACCTGCCAATTATAACTTAGTCATTTCACCTTATCGATTTATTTCTGATACTTTGCTGAAAATAGGATAAAGTGATGACAAGATTTTTTTCCTATTTTCCTAAAAATGCTGTTACTCGTTGGTTTGATAAGCGTTTACCTCTTCCCCGTAATCTTAATTATTTTTATACATTTGGCGGTATTTTGACCGTTATGCTTCTATCATAGCTTTTGACCAGAATTGTGTTGGCTATACACTATGTACGAGATATTCATTTGGCGCGTGGACTTTATTATGGTTCTTATAAAAATATGCGAGAAATTGTTTGGGTCACGGGCATTTTATCTATATTATCATAATGGCAATAGCATTTTTTGGTTATGTTTTGGTTTGGGGGAAGAGGCCTGTTTTAGCTGCTTCAGTGGTTGTTGGTCTTTTAAAAGCTATTCCTTTTGTGGGGACGTGGTTGCATGAGGCACTTCTTGGCGGTTATAGCGTGGGACAACCGACATTTAACCGTTTTGATGTTTTCCATTATTTTTTGTCATTTCTTTTGTTGTTTCTTGTAAGGCTTCATATTTGGTCACTCCACCACGTTGGACAGGTTAATCCAACCGATCTTGCAATACAATCAGCTGAGGAAACTGTTTCTTTTGCACCTTATACGCTTATTAAAGATATTCTTGCCATTACTGTTTTTCTGATCTTTTTTGCTTGGTTTGTGTTTTATATGCCTGATTATATGAGGCAGGCTGAAAATTATAGTATTGCCGATCCTTTCAAGGCTCTTCTTTGTGAGGTTCCTGAGTGGTATTTTTTACCTTTTTACGCTATGCTTCGTGCTATAACTTTGATATTGGTGTTCTTTCATCAACTTTTGCGGGTGTTATTATATTAGTGCGTTCGGTTTTCATTTTAATTTTTATTCCATGGTTAGACCACTCTAAAATATGCTCTTCAAGATACAGACCTGTTTATAACATTTTCTTTTTGGCGTTTATTATCGATGTTGTTTTTCTTGGTTTGGATTAAGAGAAATCAGTCATAATATTCTTTTATGGACACAATTGGCTACGGCTTATTATTTTATATTTTTCTTGATCGTTATGCCAATCATACCCACTTTTGAAAAGAGTCGTTCTCTTCCTTTTTCAAACTGAAGATATGAAACAGAAAAAAACAAACTATGGTAAATACTTTTATTAGAATGATTATTATACCATTAATAAGTTTTTTTTTCAGAGTGTTGCTCATAATATTTCTGATAAAGAAAAGGAGTTTGTTTCTTTTCTCTTGTGTGCTCCTAAAAAACAGGAATGGAGTTTTTCAAGGCCATTTAGGCTTTAGGATAAGATGCAATTGCAGCGTGGGTTAAAGGTTTACAAACAGTTTTGTTTTGGTTGCCATGGGCTAAAACATGTAGCTTTTCGTGATTTGAAAGCTTTTGGTTATGATCAGAAACGGATTAAGACTTTTGCTAGGCAATATGAAATGAAGGATAGTTCTAATAGAGAAGGAAAATTTTTTAAAAGCATTGGTGTTACAACAGACGCTTTCTCTTCACCCTTTGATAATAAAAAAAGAAGCAAGATTTATTCATAGTGGTGCTTATCTTTCAGATCTATCACTGATGGCGCGTACGCGTGTCCTATCTTTGCCTTTTCCTGCTTTTATTTCTGATATACTGAATCATATGATACTGCTGGAACAGATTATATTACAGTTCTTTTACAGGATATCAAAAGGCACCAGAAAATACAAAGATTGCTGATGGTCATTGGTATAATTCCTATTTTATTGCAGGTAATGCTTTAACTATGACACCTCACTGTAAGTGATGGTCTTATTTCGTATGAGGATGGAACTCCGGAAACGATTGAACATTATGCGTGCGATATTTTGCTTTTTTGATGTGGGCAGCTGATCCCTAAATGGAAGTTCGTAAGAAAATTGGTTTTCGTGTTATTTTATTTTGAATCATTTTTGGTTGGCTTGTTTATATTTTAAAAGTTCAGATCTGGAAAGGTTTAGAGGAGGAATTTAAGAAGAAGAAGAAAGACTGAATAAGAAAAAAGTTAGGATTATTGGTCTTAAAAGAGATCAGGGAACAAATCCGCTTACGATGCATTGAGGTTTTCTAAAGTAAAAACGGAGATGTTAAAATGAAAAAAATTATATTTACTGCTCTTATGACAGTTTTGATGGCTTCTAGTGCTTACACTCAGTCTTTTGTGGGATACTCTGAACCAGAGATGATTTCTTCAATGGGGATTGTACATATGGGGTCAGATGTGCTTGCGCGTTATGTTACGCCTTTAGAAACTGATTTTGTTGCGTCAAGTCTTATTGGTTCAAGTGTATACAATATAGAAAACGAAAATATTGGCGAAGTAAAAGATATTATTTTGCGTGAAAATAATATTACAGGATTTGTTATCGCTGTTGGTGGTTTTCTTGGTATAGGGGAAAGTTATGTGGTTGTTGCACCAGAAACAGTGCAAATGACAAATGATTATGGAAAGTGGAAGCTTATTATGAATGCGACAAAGGATTCGTTGAAGGAAGCTCCAACATTTAAATATGAAGGACGTTGGCCACGCTAATTTTGTCTTTCTTGCCTTTTATAAATATAACAGCGCTATCATAGAATATGATAGCGCTGTTATATTTTAAGAGATTTTTTTGAAGATCTTGGAACAATTTTATTGAAGAGGTTGTTCTTGTTTCGATTGATTTAAATAAAATAAAAGTAGTAAGATCAATATCTTATATTAGTATTAAGGAGAATTCTTATTAATTTTATTGCGTTTTTTGTCTTTATCTCTAGTTTTAGGAAGCTTTTTTACCGTTTCCAGGGCAATTTTTTTACGATCTGTGCTTTTTGTATAAAGAGACGCCATAGCGTCATCTGTTTATCCCAACAGTACTTTTAATTGTGATACCATTGCATTTGCGTTTGGCTGCGTGTATCGCTGCTTATTTTCCTAAGCTGTGTACTGATTTTTGATATTTTTTTCATTGCATGTTTCATGAAACATCTGTCTAAAGCTTTTTCTTTGCTTTATATCTTGCAATTTTAATGAGTTTCATTTCAAATGTTGCAGTGGGTTTAGAAAAAAATGGAAAGGAACTCTGTTTGGAGTTTATTGTTTTCGTTTGTAGATAAGAAATGATATTATTTCTCTACATTACTTTCTACTCCATATAAACAGCGTTACTACGCTGTAAAGCTTGGTAGAAAGATGTCCATCATATATTTACGATTTTTGATAGGTATATAGGCGTTTGAATGGAGTGCATTAGGTATTATGTTTAAACAAGATGATATCGCCATCTTGCACAATATATTCTTTGCCTTCATCGCGGGCTTTTCCAGCTTCTTTTGCACCATTTTCTCCACCTAGAGCAATATAATCCTCATAGCTGATAGTTTGGGCACGAATGAAGCCGCGTTCAAAATCTGAGTGGATAACACCAGCTGCTTGAGGTGCTTTAGTTCCACGGGTAATCGTCCACGCTCGTGTTTCTTTAGGTCCACAGGTGAAATAGGTAATGAGGTCAAGCAAATGATAACCAGCGCGAATGAGGCGATTGAGACTTGGTTCAAAGAGCTCTAGAGCATTAAGGTATTCTATGGCTTCTGCGTCATTAAGTTGAGTGATTTCAGCTTCGATGGAAGCAGAAATGAGAATACTTTGAGCGTTTTGCTCTGTTGCCACTTTCTCAACCATTTTGGTAAAGCTATTGCCATGAGCGGCATCATTTTCGCTTACATTGCAAACATAGAGTACGGGTTTGGAGGTTAAAAGATTTAAACTATCAAGGATGCGGCGTTCATCGGGAGAGATTTCCTTGAGTAATAATCGCACAGGGCTTCCTTTATGCAGTAAGTTTAATGCAGATTCCATTACAGGAAGAATTGTAAGAGCTTCTTTATCTTTTCCGGTTGCACGTTTACGGATTTGCACGATACGTCGTTCAAGACTTTCAAGATCAGCCAGCATAAGTTCTGTTTCAACAGTTGTAGCATCAGAAACAGGATCAATGCGTCCTTCTACGTGGGTAATATCGTCATTTTGAAAACAGCGTAAAACGTGAATAATAGCATCAACTTCACGGATATTGGCTAAAAATTTATTGCCTAAACCTTCACCTTTTGACGCGCCTCGTACAAGTCCGGCAATATCAACAAAATTGATGCGTGTGGGAATGATTTCTTTTGAACCAGCGATCGATGCAATTTTTTCCATTCGCAAATCTGGAATAGCAACTTCTCCGGTGTTAGGTTCGATTGTGCAAAAAGGATAATTAGCTGCTTGTGCTGTGGCTGTTTTTGTTAATGCATTAAAGAGGGTTGATTTACCGACATTAGGGAGTCCAACGATACCGCATTTAAAACCCATGAGCGCCTTCTTTTTTGTTTATTTTATAGTCAAGATAAAGTGTTTTTAATATTTCTATAGCATATTTTGAAAAGAGTCATAGTCTTCTGTTGTTGTAAGGAAGAAAAAAGCTCTACTAAAAAATAAGCTGTCTTTTTTTACCACATTTTTTAAAAAAATCTTGATTTTAATCATAAGAAATTTCCTAATTAACGTTAACAGTGTGCTAAGTTTTTCATAGTATGCAGGTTTGTATGAAGAATTAATCGGAGAAAATAAAAGAGTGTTATCTCGTCGTGCTTTTTTAATTGCAGCACCTCTGGCTTTGTTTGGATGTGCTACGCGTCACTCAGATATGTCGCTTGTTGCTTCTCAACAGGTTCGATACATTCCAGAAGAAATACGGGCCTTATACGGACCCGTAACGAATGAGGCTTATTTTTTACCTGCTGTTGATCTTTCAACAATTGATCCAAAATTTTGGCGTCAGCAGGTAATGTATTATACATCTTATCCACCTGGAACATTGGTTATAGATACGCAGGAATGTTTTCTTTACCTTATTGGTGAAAATGGAAGAGCTTTGCGTTATGGTATTGGGGTGGGTAAGGAAGGATTAGCATTTGAAGGTGAGGGGGTTGTGCAGCGTAAGCGACGGTGGCCAAATTGGGCTCCTACGGCGGCGATGATGGCTCGAGAACCAGAACGTTATGGTCATTTAGGACAAGGAATGCCACCAGGACCCGATAATCCATTGGGTGCAAGAGCTCTTTACCTTTATAAAAATGGACAGGATACGCTCTTCCGTATTCATGGCTCATACGAGTCGTGGTCGATTGGTCGTGCTATTTCAAGTGGATGTATTCGTTTGCTCAATCAAGATATCATTGATCTTTATAATCGTGTCTCCATTGGATCACGTGTGGTGGTGTTGCAGAATAGTGAGAGTAGACCTAGTATTTTAAGTCAACAATCAAAAACTTATGATCCACTACAATCAACTATCAATCCAAGTGAAAGTAAATTATTTTAATTCTAAGAAGTATTCTCTTAGGGGAGCATCATTGGGGTAATTTGGAGTTTGTTATTCAATAATCTCTTTCGCAAATAAGAGTATCATGTACAAAAACTGCACAAATCAGTGCTGATTTGTTTTGTAGAAAAGCTTTTTATGCATTTCATTTATCTAAGTCACAGAGGATGGTTGAAACATAGATCAAGAGCTCAGAGGAAGCTTTTTTGATCAAATTACGAGGAGATGAGTTTAAAGTTATATTGCATTTGTTAAAAAAGTATTTGATAATCGAATGTTTTTTGTAAAGCTATTGATCATGGTTATACGGGGTTGTTCTGTTTGAGTGTGAAGAAAAGACAGAGATGTGTTTTTTCATCATCTTATCTCTTGGTGTTTTTAAAGCGTTATTTTTATCAGAAGCACCTTGCTATGGATCAAGTTGTTTTTCATCGGGAAACAGTATAACATTTCCGCAAAAAGATGGGAGGGTTCCTTATGTATTTTTATTCCCTTCAAGAAGTTGATGTGCTTTGATAAGAACATTGCAGTCTATGGAATGAAAAGAAAACTTGAAGCTTTTGGTCCAAAACATTGGCTATAGCATGATTTTTCGTGGTTAAATCTTGGTTTTCTTCTTACCAACAGTTTCTCTTTTGTGACGACTTTATTGATAGGGTGCAGCACAATCTAGAGTTTCCAACACAACTTTATAGTTTGCAAATATAGGGATGAGCCGAGATAAAAGAGGGATTGATCCTTACAAATTAGTATCATAGTTCTTAAAAGCGTTTCCAAAACCCAATTTCGAATCTCTTTTTGAAATTAGGGTTGGTAAATGTCTATCGATGTCGCGCTTCTTTCCTGAGAATAAAGGAAAGTTCTTACGTTTGAACTCCCATTTTAAAATAACATGAACATTTTTAATAAAATGACGGGAACAATTTCCAGTCTCCAAATGTATCTGAGAAATTTATTCTCTATAAATGATAAATTCTTTGCCAATCTTTGGTTATTTGGTGTTATCCGTGTCCTTGGGCATACTTTTGTTCTTTACAAAGGAAGCTTACCTCCACTCTAACTTTACGCTCAAATTTGCATTAAGATGCAAAACTAAGAGAAATGTGCTATTATTGCAAGTTTTTGTTTTTCATTGCTTGTGAGATTTCATTCATAAAGAGACACTTATCACCCTTTATGAGCAGAGCAATATTTTTTGCAATTGCCTCTAAGAGAGGAGATAACCACGCTTGGTCGAATTTCGTAAAATTCCCTAGAACATGCTGGTAAACAAGCTCTTTGGAATTTGGACGTCCGATTCCTAAGCGTATACGACAGTAGTTAGTACCACAGTGAGAATCAATAGACTTTATACCATTGTGTCCATTGTTTCCTCCACCGATTTTTACGCGCACTTTCCCAGGCGGTAAGTCCAGTTCATCGTAAATAACAATAAAATTCTTCAAGTCTAATTTATAAAATCGTAAGGCTTCACCGATGGTTTGGCCAGAGAGATTCATGAAGGTTTGAGGTTTTAGAAGAAAAGTTTTTTCCCCATTTATGAAACCAGTGGAGATTTCAGCTTGAAATTTTCTCGACCATGAAGAAAAAGAGAAAGACTGATAAATGGCATCAATGGCCATGAAACCGATATTATGGCGGTTATTTTGGTATTGTAAACCAGGATTACCAAGACCAGCAATGAGCCACATGCGCACCTTCAATAAAAATGTGAGAAGTTAATCAATGTCTCATAAGTTAAGGCGGAAAAAATTCCCGCCTGATGGAGTTTATTAAGATTTTTCGTTATTTTCTTGTTCGGAAATTTCATCATTGATATCCATGCCAGCAGGGGCTGCAATGGTTGCAATGGTAAAGTCTCGATCTTGGATCACTGGATTAACATCTTTTGGCAGTTGCACTGCTGAAATATGAATAGAATCACCAATAGAGTAGTTGGAGAGATCAATTTCGATTGCTTCAGGGATAGCATTTGCTGGAGCGGTACACTCAATTTCGTGACGAACAATATTTAAGACCCCTCCTTTTTTAAGTCCGGGAGCTGAATCTTCATTGAGGAAGTGTACAGGAATATTCACTTCTACTATGGATTCCGCTGAAATACGTAGGAAATCTACATGCAAGGGAAAGTCACGAACTGGGTCCAATTGATAGTCTTTGGGGAGAACCATAATTTTCTGTTTGTCAATTGCAAGAGTAGCAACAGTGTTACGAAAACCACCAGAGTGAATTTTGTAGAAGATGTCTTTATAAGAAACTGCGATTGCCAAAGGAGGCTGTTTGTCACCATAAATGATAGCTGGAATGAGACCGTTGCGGCGAAGTTCACGGGAGGACCCCTTACCAACCCGCTCGCGTATTTCGGCCTTAAGAGTATAGCTTTTGCTCATAATTTAAGTCCTTTTACATGATTGGAGATCCATCAAAAACCAACAACAGTTTTTGCATGAATATGAAGATATACGCTGATAAGCAGCGCTTGCTCCATTCTGCGCTGCCTCCAAGGGTGTCTACGCAGAAACTTGTTCTATAATTCAAAGTATTCATAGATGCAAGAGTTGTGGGAAAAATCGATGATTTCTACCATTAAGAGAGAAGGAAATGTTACAAGCATGGTCTAGATGGACAATAAATTAATACAAGCCAATATATTCAAAATCAAATAGTGGAGATGTTATGAAGGTTGAGATCGTCTTGGGTGAAATGGGAGAATGTAATGCTTTGCGTAAATCAATGCCGGCATTTATTGACTAGGAAGAATTATTGGCAATACGTCTTCTTGTGCAGGGTAATTCCGGTTCGGGAACATCACAGCTATTGCGCCATCTTCTTGAAAAAGTTTTTCATGGGTACAACATTGTGTGATTGATCTAGAGGGTGATTTCGTCACTGTTAGCAGATAAATTTGGACATGTCATTGTTGAAGAGCAACGAAGCGAACAAGAATTAACGTATATTGCTTATGGGATTCGCTAACATCGGGTTTCAGTGATGTTTAATTTTGAAGGTTTGGATACTGAACAACAGGTGATCGCTGTGAGTACCTTTCTTAGTACACTGTTTGATGTGGAACGTGATTACTGGTATTTCTTGCTTTTTGTTGTTGATGAAACACGATTATTTGCTCCAGCTGCGGCAGGAGAAGTTTCTGATGAAGTATAATGCTATGACCAATCTTATGTGCCGAGGGCGCAAACGTGGTTTTACTGGTGTCATTGCTACACAACTTTTGGTTAAGTTTACCAAAAACTTCGCTGCTGAGGCGTCAAATTTTTTAATAGAACGAACGTTTTTAGATATTGATATGGTGCGAGCTACTGATCTTTTGGGAATGGAGCTTTCTAGGCTGAAATGTTTAGAGATCTTTAGCGAGGTCATTTTATTGCTTTAGGGTCTGCTTTATCAAGACACTCTTATTGATCATCATTGGTCATGTTGAAACCTTGGCACGTTCTTCTAGCTTAAAATTAATGCCACTTCCAACAGAGCGAGTGAATGTAAAAGAACTTGTTTTTACTGCTTCTGAAGAAGAAATTTTAATTCCCTCTAAAACAATCACGAGAACTGGTGAAAGAAAAATCAATTCATGAAATATTGGAAGAATCTGTGCATAAAAAACAAGAATTGTTGGCAGAACGACTATGTTTTATTTCTTGAATTTTTTGTTGTTGATCGTGATCTCTAAGCAGAATGTATTATTCGGAAAAATTTTAAGGATTCTGAGGCTTTTTATCGTTCTACAGCTGTACTTTATCAAGATTTCTTGCTGCTTTGCCGTATTCATGGCCTCTCAGGAGATCTTTTAAATCTTTCGCAATTTCGACGTAAATTGGCTATTGCTCAAGCTCGTGTTGATGAAGAAACTGCTGTTAGTGAAAATTGGAAGCGTATTTTTTATATTTCAGAAAGCTTGGAAGATGATGTCCAAGGTGTTTTTTGAATGTGGTTTAAGCCACTTTGGATGGAAAACCGTGTCCATCAGATGCATTTTTGGCGCGTCTTTATGGTACGCACTCTTTAAGTCGTGCACGCCGACTTTTAACCTATTTTGAAGAGAGTGGACTCATTGTTATCCATACGCATCTTAGCGGTCAACGTATTATAGCTTTTCCTGATCTTGGTGTAGAAATAGCACTAGGAGATCCTAAAGTACCAGTTTAACCGAATAAGCTGGAGACAGATTGCTCTGCTGCTGTTCTTGCGATGGCTTCTCCAATGAGGTCAGTAATTGGCAAAACACGGATATTATGTGCTTTCTCAATTTCTTCTGTCGGCATAATTGAATTTGTAATAACCAATTCTTTCATTTCTGAGTTGGTAATGCGTTCAATAGCATTTCCAGAAAGAACACCGTGTGTGATATAAGCCGTGACACTATTGGCACCGTGTTTTAGTAGAGTACTTGCTGCATTGCATAGCGTTCCACCTGAATCAACAATATCATCAAGCAAAAGACAATCTTTTCCGCATACATCTCCAATGATATTCATCACTTCTGATTCACCGGGACGTTCGCGGCGTTTATCAACAATAGCTAGTAAACTGTTCAAACGTTTGGCGAGCGAGCGTGCACGTACTACACCACCAACATCAGGTGAAACAACAATAACATTTTCAAGGGAATAATGCATTTTGACATCACGAGCAATGACCGGAACAGCATAAAGATTATCCGTTGGAATATCAAAAAAACCTTGGATTTGTCCTGCATGAAGGTCCAATGTTAAAACGCGATGGGCTCCTGCTTCAGTGATCAGGTTGGCAACAAGTTTTGCGGAAATAGGGGTTCGTGGTCCAGGTTTACGGTCTTGGCGAGCGTACCCGAAATAGGGGATTACAGCTGTGATACGACGCGCCGAAGAGCGGCGAAGCGCATCAATCATGATGAGTAATTCCATCAAATGATCGTTTGCTGGATAGGATGTGGATTGCAAAACAAATACATCTTGTCCGCGTACATTTTCATGTAATTCTACGAAAATCTCTTGATCAGCAAAACGTTTTACAGTTGCTTTGCCTAAGGGAATACTTAAGTAATTTGTAACTTCTTCAGCAAGGCGTGGATTAGAATTGCCGCAGAAAAGTTTCATGGTAGAGCCTCTGAGTAGTCACGGTAGAATGTTAATGTGCTTTTTAACTTCTTGTTACCAAATTGCAAGGAAACAATTATAAAAGCATTACAATTTTATTTCTTATTGTTAAATGCGCTATGCGTTTTGTTTTCTTTTTTCCAAAATTTTTATTACTTTTAGAGCACAGTTTTTTGATTATGAGGCAAAGAAGTACCTTTTGATTAAGATTTTATCTCTCCTTTGTATATAAAGAATCGCTTCAATGTGAATATGTTTTATGTATGAAATGAGTGACGAGGAACCATGTTAAAAGGATTTGTTGTGTTAATTCTTACAATTCAATATTGAACACAATAATAGCAAAGCTCTTCATATTCTGTGTGTTAGGAAAGCATTTTGTGCTAAAAAAAGCACCGTATTAAGACGGCTTATTGTTTCATTGAGAGCAAAAAGTTTGTTTTACAGTTTTGGTGTTTTTGTCAGGAAAAATTGTTTTTATTTATTCAGGACAATAGCAGAAAATTGTCGTCCATAATCAGGTTCATTTCGGTGTGTTGCACGCCGATAAGAGAAAAAACGCTGTTCATCTTGGTAGGTACAAAGCTCCACACAATAAGCATTAACGCCTGTTTCTTTAAGTTGATTCATAATAAATGCCCATAGATTAAAACGAAAATGATTGGCTTTCTCTGTTTTTAAAAAATATTTTTGAAATTCGTTATGGCAATCAATAAATTTGTTGTAAAATTCATCTGTTACTTCATAATGGCAGGGTCCGATACAAGGTCCAAGAGCTGCTGTTATTGATTGTCTTTTTGCCCCTTGTTCTTCCATAACGGCAATTGTTTTTTTTACAATTCCTTTTAAGCTTCCTCGCCAACCAGCATGTGCGGCGGCGATGACACCTGATTGTGGATCAGCAAATAAAACTGGACCACAATCTGCTGTAAGAATACCGATTACAAGTCCTGGTGTTGTGGTAACCAGAGCATCAGCTTTAGGAGGCTCATCAATAAAATCTTGGTCAACCACGACAACTTCACAAGAGTGTATTTGATTAACAGTGACTAAATTTTGTGCATTAACACCAAAATAATTGGCGATAAAAATGTGATTTTGTGCGACATGTTTAGGTTGATTATTTGAACTTTGGCTAACATCAAGGCTTTTTGAAACATTGTCTTGACGTGTAAAAAAACCATGTTTTATTCCATGTGTGTGTAAAGCAGAAAGATTTTTTGCAAGGATGGGGTGAACAGAATTCATAAGAGTTCCATAGAGGGATGGTTATTTTCAAAGTGGGAATGGTGTATGAGATGTTTGTATTTGTCAATATTTCTGATCATCAAATTTTAGGGGGTATAGGTATGTTTTGGTCACTCACATGTAAGACTTTAAATAATTTGCCCATTTGATCTGGACCGACTAATCGTTCGATATCTTGATAAATTTTGTTTTGTAATGCAGCATTTTTGCCGGCTGCAAGCTGTTTTGCACGTTCCAGTAGACCCATTTTAACAAGAAAATCTCTTTGTTCTAGAATTTCAGCAAAACAGCCTTGTTCAAGCGCTATTTTTTTTAAAAAGGAAAAACCAACATGTGTTGTTAAATCATGCTCACCAGGAGCATCAAAAATATCACGGACTCTGTGTTTTGAGAGTGCTTGCAGTGTATCACCAAATGCAAGATTTGAAGCACCATAATCGATCAGCAAGGCAGAACCTTTCACTTGTACTAAGCGGTTGCTCATTTGTTCCATAAATTGATGTCTGGAGGGCGCATGTTCAAAAATTGTTCCATCAGGTATTTCGGAATTGTAGAATTGCAAACAAGGAAAGGAGAATTTACCTGGGACAGCAATAAATACGAAGTCTCCATTTTGATTAACTGTAATGTGACGTTCTCTCCATTCTCCATTGATTTTAATATATTGGTTGATGGGAAGTGTGTCTAAAAATTCATTGGCAATTAAAAAAAGAGGTTTTAAGGGGAGTTGATCAAAATTTTCAATGCTATGGATCTCTTTTTGATAAGGTACGAGACGTTTTTTTTGTTCTTTTGTGAGCTTTTTACTTATTTCAATCAGAAAAATTTCAGCGGTATTAAATGCCGTTGTTGATAACTTTTGAATGGTACGCAAAATATCATCCATTAAAGTTCCGCGGCCTGGACCTATTTCAGCAAGGATAAAAGGCTGAGGACAACCATGGGTTTTCCAGTTTGCAAGAGCCCAAATACCAATTATCTCTCCAAATAATTGGCTTATTTCAGGGGCTGTTATGAAATCACCAGTGTGCCCAAAGGGTGTTTGTGTTTGATAATAGCCAAACTGCGGATCTGTAAGTGCTAACATCATATATTGGCTTACAGTGATTGGTCCATTAAGCGCAATTATTTCTTTAATTTTTTCTTTAAGGGTGGTCATTTTGGGTAGATTCGTGTTTGAAGGCTTGAAAAAGGAGATAAAAACCCAAAAAAAGCATGGGAAGAGATAAAGCCATGCCATAGGTGAATCCAGTAGAATGAAAAATGGTAGAAAACCATTCTGGATCTTCTTGAGGAGCACGATAAATTTCTGAAATACTGCGTGCTATTGCATAGCCTATAATAAATGTTCCTGATACAGTGCCTGGACGTCTTAATGCTTTAAAAGAAAAAGTAAGAATGAATAAGATAGCAAAAAGAAGAAATCCTTCCATGAACGCTTCGTAAAGTTGGCTTGGATGGCGCGGTAAATAGTAAGGATCTAGGGGAAAGCAAACGGCCCAAGGGTGTGTGGTAACATTGCCCCATAGTTCTTGATTAATAAAGTTGCATATTCTTACAATGCCAATACCAATAGGAGCACCGGTAGCAATGATATCAAACATTGTTCGTATGTTGATGTTATTTTTACGGGCAAACCAAATCATTGCAATGATAATGCCAATGAGTCCGCCATGAAAGGACATTCCTCCATCCCATACCGCGATGATGGTAGTTGGATAGCTAAAATAATAAATAGGATTCCATACAAGCACTTGTCCTAAGCGGCCACCAACAACAACACTGATGGCAGACCAGACAACAAAATCTCCTATTTTCTCTTTATCCATAGGAGGGTGATTTGCATCCCATAGGGATCTCTTTTTTAATAATTTTTGCGCATACCACCAAGCAAAAAGAATGCCTACAACGTAACCAAGACCATACCAATGGAGAGCTATCGGGCCTAAATGGATAATTACGGGATTGAGAAAAGGTGGAAAAGCAATGGCTGGACAAGAAAAGTCATTCATGAGCGGGAACTTTATATTTAAGGTTATATGATGATCAGGAATGACAGATGAACACACAATGGTCAAGTCAGGAGAGTGATAGGTTTCCACTAGTTTATAGGAGTAAAATCCGTAACAATAAAAGGAGTGTAAAAAAGACACAAGTGGAATCTCTATTGTAAAAAAATTAGAGGTACAAGGAACAAATGCAGTATCTAAATGTTATGAAAATAAGTTATAGTGCGTGTGTCAGTAATTAAAATTTAAGGAAAAACATTATGCGTAATGGATCAAACCGTATTCTTGATGAATTGGCGAAATTAGCAACAGATGCAGCTGATGTTGCACAAGGTATACGACGTGAAGCTGGAACAGCTTTTCGTTTGCAGGTTGAAAAGATCGCCAACAAACTTGATCTTGTTTCACGCGAAGAATTTGAAACCTTTAAAGAGATGGTGCTAAAAGCATCTGCCGATAATGTTGATTTGAAACAACGCCTTGATGATTTGGAAAAAAACCAGATACCCAAAGAATAAAATGGTTTTCGTAAAACAATAAGTTTCTCAGAAAAAATATCCCCAATTTTTCAATGTGATGTATAAAACTGAAAAATGCTTAATCTTGAGTCTGTTAGAACAGATTATCCATTTTTTTCAGTGTGATTCGTATAAAAAAAACATTTTTTTTTAATCAGGGGACTAGCGCTATGAAATTGTATCAATACACTGAAAAGGCTTGGTGATTCCCTTTATTATCAAGCGTGTTGCCCCAGGAGGCGTTATTGGATTCTGGGCTTTGAGTGCTGTCGATGTTTTAATGTGTATTTGTTGAGTGTAAAGGCTTTGATTGTAGCAAAATGTTGTTACAGTTTAGGTGGCTTGTGTTCTGTTGACAATATTTTAATATTATTGAGGATTAATGATGAGGCTTGCATTTTGCGCCACAGAAAGAGAAGAGCATCCTGTTGACTTTATCGAACAGATTGCCTGTAAATATGATTGGTCGTTTGAACGGGATGCTGAAGATGAAATTAGTGTTTGTGTGGAGGGGAAATGGGCAAATTATCGTCTTTCTTTTTCATGGATGGAAGAGCAGGAGGCTCTTCATTTAGCTTGTGCATTTGATCTTTTTATTGAAAATGTTCGAACGGCGGAAATGCATCGCCTATTATTAGCAATTAATGAAAAATTATTGCTAGGACATTTTGATTATTGGCAAGGGAATAATTCGGTTATTTATCGGCAGGGTCTTCTTCTGGCTGGTGGGGTACATCCATCTCATATACAGGTTGAAACATTATTGATACACGCGCTTAAAGTTTGTGAGAGCCATTATGTGGCGTTTCAGATGGTGGCTTGGTCTGGGGAAAGTGCCTGCAAGGCACTCCAATATACTTTGTTTGAAACTGTAGGAAATGCCTAAATATTGATCTGTTTAACATTTTTTTCTTATAGATGATCTGTGAAATGTTTCTTATAGAGGGATATCGACGATGGCGCGCAAGCCACCTAATGGGCTATCCTCTAATTGAATGTTGCCTCCATGGCTGCGCGCTATATCTTGGGCAATAGAAAGGCCAAGTCCTGTTCCACTTGCATCTTGGTTGCGAGCTTTATCAAGTCTAAAGAACGGTTTAAAGACTTCTGTGCGCATGTTTTTTTGAATGCCAGGCCCATCATCGTCAATCGTTATGATGAAAGATTCTTGTTGGGATATAGCCGTCAATTTGACGGAGTTGGCGTAACAAAATGCGTTTGACACTAGATTGCTGACTAGACGGGTAAAGGCATGTGGGCGTGCCTGTATCTCTGTAGGACCTTCAATGGTGTAAGAAAAATGTCGTTTTTGGAGATGAGCATCGGCGGAAAATTTTTGCATAAGAGCCTTTAAATCAAAAGTTGTAAAATTTTCATTGCCTTCGCCACGGGCAAAAGCAAGGTAGCCTTCTAACATATTCTGCATATCACTTACATCTTGCTCAAGCGGATTAGTATCAAAGTCAGTATTTGCTAAGGCTAGTTGAAGTTTGAAACGTGTGAGAATTGTTCTTAAATCATGGCTTACACCTGAAAGCATCATGGTGCGTTGTTCGATTTGGCGTTCAATACGTTCACGCATGCGTAAAAAAGCAATGCCAGCACGACGGACTTCATCAGCTCCTTGTGGTTGAAAGCTTTCTGGTAAAGGACGACCGCGCCCAAAACTTTCTGCTGCTTCAGCCAATTGTTGAATCGGTTTGATTTGGTGACGCAAGAAGTAAATCGCTATTAATAATAAAACCAGAGCTGTTCCTACCATCCAGCTTAAAAAAATACCAGTATTAGAAGCATAGGCTTGGCTGCGTAGTGCAAAGACGCGCAAGATACTATGACCCAGGTGGATACGAATTTCGACAAAATTAGAATCTCCCACTGTATCAATCCAGAAAGGGCGCTTAATTTGGCGGGTGATTTCTTCACTGAGAAAATAATCAAGAATTGCAAAAAAGGGCTTAGGTCCTGGAGGAGGGAGAGTGGCAGGTGGTAGAATAGAGATGTTTAATCCCATGCGTTGTTGTGCAATACGCTTAATATATTCATAGTTATCTTGTTGTGGATATGTTTCAATGATGTCAATAATGGCCGAAATATCATGGACAACAGCGGTTGAGAGGCGCTCTGTCACCATTTGCCAATGGCGTTCCATAAAGACGTAGCCGATTACTGTTTGCAAGAGTACCATAGGAGCGATAATAATGATCAAAGAGCGGACATACAGCCGTTTAGGCATCTTCTTCGTTAACCAGCGAACAAATTTTCTTGAGCGATTAATCATTGTACGCCTATTCAGTTGAAAGTTTATATCCTATTCCTCGCACGGTTTGCAGCCATATAGGGAGTGATGGATTTTTTTCGATCTTACGGCGGAGACGGTTGATCTGTACATCAATTGCACGCTCACCTATATTGCCATCTTCCATTGCAAATTTATGGCGCGGAATTATATCTCCTGGATTTTCAGCAAAAATAACCATCATTTTTTGTTCTTTATCTGTCAATTTAATCACTTCTCCTCCTTTTTTGAGTTCGCGCCGTGAAATTGAAAATATATAAGGTCCAAAAACGATCTGCTCGATTTTGGATTGGTGATGTGGAAAACCACGACGTAAAATGGCATGAATGCGAAGGAGAAGCTCACGAGGATCAAATGGTTTAGCGAGATAGTCATCTGCTCCTGCTTCTAATCCATTGATACGATTATCTATCTCTGACAAAGCTGTGAGCATGAGAATGGGAACATCTTTTGTTTGACGGAGTGAATGGGTAAGGTCGATGCCGTTTTCGTCGGGCATCATGACATCAACTATAAGAAGGTCAAAATCTAAGTTTGCGAGCTGTCGTCTTGCTTCGTTAGCATTGGCAGAGACTGAAACACGAAATCCATTTTTAATGAGAAATTGAAATAGAAGATTGCGAATACGGGTATCGTCATCAATCACTAGGAGGTGGGGTGCATCGTCACACAAAACTTGAACGTGATCGGTCATTCTTCAACACCTTGAAAAAAATTACTTTCTAAAAAATCCAAGTTTACATAAGTTGCATAAAGCTGTCGAGCAGGCTATTCTATTCTATAAGGAGGGATGACAAAAGTATTACTTATAAGCTTGAAAAAAATACTTTTAAAAAGGCTATTATGGTTAGTTTCAGAACGCATATTGTTCCGGTTACATCTTTTCAGCAAAATTGTACTCTGCTTTTTGATAATGAACAAAAAGTAGGTGTTCTAGTTGATCCGGGTGGTGATTGGCTTCGGATTCAAGACGTAATCCGGAAGAATGGTGTGATCGTTGAAGCTATTTGGATAACACATGGTCATTTTGATCATGTGGGAGCAGCAATGCAAGCTAAAGAGGCACTTGATGTTAAAATTATTGGTTCCCATCGCGATGATAAGCCTGTGATGGATGCTGTATGTGGAATCGCAAAAAGCTACGGCATCACTGATGCGCGCATTTGTATTCCTGACCAATGGTTAGAAGATGGCGATAGCGTTCATTTTGCTGGACATGTGTTCAGAGTTTACCATACACCGGGACATTCCCCTGGTCATGTCATTTATTTCAATGAAAAAGAACGCTTCGCCTTATTAGGTGATGTACTCTTTCGTGGTTCGATAGGACGTACAGATTTTCCCTTCTGTTCTCATGAAGAATTGATGAAATCACTTCGAGAGAAAGTTTTGCCCTTAGGTGACGACGTCCGTTTCATTTGTGGACATGGACCAGGAAGTTACTTAGGCTATGAGCGCCAGTGGAATCCTTTTCTTCAAGGGTTTCATGAATAAGTGAAAACACATTGGAGCGCTTTTTCTTGCTACTTAAGACTTCTTTAGCAGGGCGTAATGCAAGTTAATTTAATGGGGCATAACAAAAATGCTCCAAGCCGTCATAACCTCGAAAAGTACCCGTTTTGGGATTAAATGAACGGTATTTTTTCTTGCAATATTGAAGCCAATCAGCTGTCCGTGGTTGCTGGACTGGTTGATATGTTGTTGACTGAACTTCATAAATCACCTGATTTTGTGGAACTTCTTGGTACACTATTTGATTTTGAGGTACAGTTTGATAGATAACCTCTGGTTGTTCTGGTTTTTTTAGAACATTGCCAAGAATTGTACCTGCAGCAAAGCCAATAATACCCGAAGCTAAAGCATCTCCTGAGTTATTACGAGTTACATGACGTTCATATACATTACGATGCGTTGTAATTTTGCGCTCGACATGACGATGTGTTTTGCGTTCAGTATGGTAATGACTCTGTTCTCTCCTTTTATGGTCAACATGACGGTGACTACCAGAAGGATAATAAGGGTGATTCTTCTCAAGAATAGAACGGGCGCTGAAATTGTGAGAAGGAAAATTGGTCTTCGTTTCCTTTCTCATGTCCTCTATTTTTTTCGTAATCTCTTCACTATAAGTCAATTTTGTATCCGCAAGCGTTGTGCCTAATGGCACCGAAATGGTTGCAGTCGATATTGCTGATAATACTGCTAACTTGGTAATCTTTTTCATTAACGACACTCCTTTTATATAAATTCATGTTGTTTACATTTTATATGTGCAAAACTGAATATAGTCTGAACAGTTTTAAACTTTATTTTGATAAAACGAATAAAGAGCCATTTAGTTGAGAATACATTACAAAATCATAGAATAAAATCAGGAAAAATTAATTTTAAAAAGTATATTGTGTTTAGATGATTTTATATTTCGTATTAATAGTCATCGATTTTCACTATAGTCATAAAATTCGATGTAAGATAAGTTTTTAACATTTGCTTATTTCATAATAAGTAAAATATAAACTATATGAGTGTGATCATCAAGAGATATTACTCTTTCTCTATATTATCATGATAAAGTCTTACTTTTTCTTGCATGATTCATAAGAGTACTTTTTTATTTGACGGCTTTGTAAGAAGCTGATTATAAAAATTGGGCTTATGTTCTGTATTACGATATAGAGGGGATTTTTGATCTATGAAAAACACATTTTTTTGATTGTTATTGGCTTAAAGTTTATAAACATTTTTAGGTGGTTTTATGAATTTCTTGCAAAAAGACAATTCTTAGAAATGTTTTCTAGCATCATTTCTTTGTTACGTTTCTTTTTTACTAAATTGGAGCAGTATTGACATTCAGGGTGTGCATTTTATGGAATGGTGCTGTTTATTGGTTATATTATTAGGATTTTATGGGGAAAAGATTTATTTTTAATGGTTTGAGATCTTTTGGTGTTATTTGTTAGAGGGGGCTTTGTTTTTTTGTCGTTTTATTAAGGGTATTTTTGTGAGGTCTTCTTTTTGCTTTTCTAAGATACCAGTGTCTATTGTTGGTTCCATGTGATCAAGATCTGGTTTGGAGAAAAGACTTGATTATGGCTCTTGGATGAATTGTTCATTATGATTTAAGGGATTATCTGCGATTGCGAGTTCTATTTTTTGTAGTTGTTTGATTTCATCACGAAGTCGCGCTGCTTCTTCAAAGTGAAGATCAGCCGCCGCTTTACGCATTGATTTCTCAAGATGTTGAATATGCTTTGCTAAATTGTTATCTTTACTATTTTGCGTGATAAAATCAGGAATATTAGTGTGAGTATAGTCGTTTTCTCCTCCTGAATTGAGAATATCGTCGATATTTTTTTTGATACTCGTCGGTGTGATATGATTCTCTTCATTATAAGCTATTTGTTTTTGTCGACGTCTTTGTGTTTCTTGTAAGGCTCTTTCGATAGAGCCAGTGATTGTATCAGCATAAAGAATAACGCGACCATCTACGTTACGTGCAGCACGTCCAATTGTTTGCACAAGCGAGGTTTCAGAGCGTAAAAAGCCTTCTTTATCAGCATCTAGAATAGCAACAAAACCGCATTCTGGAATATCCAGACCTTCTCTGAGCAGGTTGATGCCGATGAGAACATCAAAGGCGCCAAGTCTGAGATCGCGAAGAATTTCAATACGCTCTAATGTGTCAATGTCAGAATGCATATAGCGTACCCGGATACCTTGTTCGTGGAGATATTCTGTCAAATTTTCGGCCATACGCTTGGTAAGCACGGTTATTAAGGTACGATAGCCTTTTTGAATTGTTTGACGAATTTCGTTCACAACATCATCAACTTGGCTGGAGGCTGGGCGCACTTCTGTTGGTGGGTCAACAAGCCCTGTTGGGCGAATAATTTGTTCCGCAAAAATGCCGTGAGATTGTTCTATTTCCCAGCGTCCAGGCGTTGCGGAAACAGCAATAGTTTGTGGGCGCATGGCATCCCATTCTTCAAAGCGTAAGGGACGATTGTCCATACAAGAAGGCAAACGAAATCCATATTCTGCTAGGGTTGCTTTTCTTCGAAAGTCGCCTCTGTACATACCACCAATTTGAGGAATAGTTACATGGCTTTCATCGATAAAAACGAGAGCATTGTTTGGAATATATTCGAACAAGGTTGGTGGTGGTTCACCAGGCTTTCGTCCTGTTAAATAGCGTGAGTAATTTTCGATTCCGGCGCATGAGCCGGTTGTTTCCAACATTTCCAAATCAAACATTGTACGCTGTTCTAAACGTTGTGCCTCTAGAAGACGTCCTGCTGCGTTCAATTCATCAAGACGTTGAACCAATTCCATTTTGATGGCTTTCATTGCTTGATTTAATGTTGGACGCGGTATTACATAGTGTGAATTGGCATAAATTTTAATAGATTGAAGGTCGCCTGTTTTTTGTCCTGTGAGGGGATCAAATTCCGTAATTATTTCCACTTCATCGCCAAGGAGCGAAATACGCCAAGCACGGTCTTCAAGATGGGCAGGAAAAATTTCGATTGTATCCCCTCGGACACGAAAAGAACCACGAATGAAGTTAATATCTTGTCGATAATAGTGTTGAGAAACTAAATCAGCCAAAAATTGTCGTTGATTGAGTTTGTCTCCTTTTTTTATTTGCAAGGTCATGGTGGTATAGGTTTCTACCGAGCCAATCCCGTAGATACAAGACACGGATGCAACAATAATGACGTCATCACGTTCAAGCACAGCACGTGTTGCAGCATGGCGCATACGGTCGATTTGTTCATTAATAGAGGATTCTTTTTCAATATAAGTATCAGAACGTGCAACATAAGCTTCAGGCTGATAATAGTCGTAATAAGAAACAAAATATTCGACGGCATTGTGGGGGAAAAAATTTTTAAATTCTCCGTAAAGTTGTGCAGCTAAAGTTTTATTCGGTGCTAAAATCAAAGCAGGGCGCTGTGTTTTTTCAATGATTTTAGCCATTGTATAGGTTTTGCCTGATCCGGTAACACCCAAAAGCACTTGTGTACGTTCATCCTTTTCAATCCCCTCAATTAAAGTTTTAATTGCTTGAGGTTGATCTCCTGCAGCTTCAAAAGATGTTTCGAGTTGAAATGGAATGCCGCCTTCAGATTTTTCAGGACGAACAGGGCGGTGAGGTGTCCATAATGCGCCATTCTTAAAAAGAGGATTGCCTGAGGAAATTAATGCAGAAAGAGCTTTCACTGTTGCTGTGATACCGTTTTTCATTGCTGCATCCTTTGATAAAAAAGTGTTCTTGTTTTTGAAAGAAATATCAAATTTTATAACTTGATCACGATAATGGTAAAATGTTTATTAGTCGTTTTATTCCAGTTTACTGGATATTTCATAGGACATTTCATTTACTCTTTGAGAAGAATTTTGGGGGTGTTTTGAGTGTGGTGATATTTGTAGTTGTTTGTGTTCACCATTTTGTTTGTACCATGATGATATTCAACAGGATTATATCATGATATGCATCACAATTCTTATGGAGAATGACTGTATTTACTGTGATTTGTTATTGGAAGAATCATGTATGTTTCATAAAGATCACTTCCATCTTTAAATGAGAGGTAACGAGATGATACCCAACCTGTTTGGGTATTATATCTAATCTGGCACCAATTTGCTTTACAGTTTTGGACAAATACCAACTTTCCCGCGGGAATTAAACCATGAATTTCGCACTGAATACTTGGCCCTGTTCTGAAATTAAGATTCCTTGTGACAAAGGCATCCGCAGCTCCGGATACTGTTGCGGTGAAAAAGAAAGAGATAAACACAAAAGAAATTACTAATTTTTTCATTTTTTCTTAGAGGATTTCTTTCGAGATTTCCTTTCCTTTTCTCTTTCTATAAGATTTCTTCTGTTAGGTTATGATAAAATAGAAAAAAAGACAATTGTTTCTTCTTTAGGCTTTTGTTGATTAGCAGCAAGTTGGACGTTTTAAATTTAAAAATATGAGATTTTTTTCAATATAATCAGTGAAAGCTTCGTATCCCTTTATTATTTTTATATGGAAAATAGGGACTCTGTACTATATAATAATCAAAAGTATGGTTTTCGGATTCCAAAAGCAATTTTGGAAGCCGTTTTTTGTGTTTTTATTTGAACCTTCCGTGTAACAGAAAGGGACGGATTATGAAAAAAGTTCCGATGACTACAGCTGGTTTTGAAAGTCTTAAAGAAGAATTGCGTTGGCGCCAACAAGAGGAACGTCCACGGATCATTGAGGCAATTTCTGAGGCGCGTGCCCATGGTGATCTTTCAGAAAATGCAGAATATCACGCTGCTAAAGAAGCACAAAGTCATAATGAAGGGCGTATAAATGAGCTTGAAGATTATATTGCGCGAGCGGAAGTTATTAATGTTTCGCGCCTTTCAGGTGATAAAATTAAATTTGGGGCCACTATCAAGCTTTTGGACGAGGATACTGAAGAGAAAAAAGTGTATCAGATTGTTGGTGATCAAGAAGCTGATGTAAAAACCGGTAAAATCTCTATTTCCTCACCTATTGCACGTGCATTGATTGGCAAGCAAGAGGGGGATGTAATTGAAGTGAATGCTCCCGGTGGAGCACATAATTATGAAATTATTAAAGTTCAATATATCTGAATTTTATGCACGTGTCTTTAGAAGAGATAGAGGTTATTGCTCCTCACTTTAAAAAGCGTTTATCGGGTATAACCTCTACTGTTATTCAGCTTATTCCATTACAGCGAAAGCAAGGTATACGGATAGCGACTTTTGGATTTGGATTACCAAAAAATTTGCCGGCTCTTGCCTTTAAGGATCTTTTCGGGCTTTGGAAAATCCCAGTTGGTAAGCCATTTCGTATTTGGCATGCACGGCGCAATATTGAGATGCTTTGTGGGATCTTTTTGCGTGATGTCTTGCGAATGAAGCTTAAACTTCTCTTTACATCGGCTTCTCAACGTCATCACAAGTCTTTTACTAAATGGTTGATTCGGCGTATGGATAAGGTTATTGCTACCAGTGTACATACAGGAACCTATCTAGAGGTGCCTTATCAGGTTATTATGCATGGGGTGGATGTTAAGCGTTTTTCACCGCCTAAAACTCTTGAGGATTGTTTTTCTTCATCTGGGTTTTCTGGAAAATATGCGGTAGGGTGTTTTGGACGTGTGCGCTATTCAAAGGGCACTGATTTGTTTGTGGATGCAATGATCGCATTATTGCCCCGCTATCCTGAGTGGACAGCGCTTATTGCTGGTCGAACGATAGAGCAACATTATTATTTTGAAAAAAAATTACGCAAAAAGATTGCTGAATCTGGTCTGAATGATCGCATTGTTTTTCTTGGTGAGGTTCTCAATACACCTCTTTGGTATCGCCGTCTGTCGCTATATGTAGCGCCTTCTCGTATAGAAGGTTTTGGTTTGACCCCCTTGGAGGCAATGGCATCACAGACAGCTGTTGTAGCGAGTAATGTAGGAGTTTATAAAGAGTTGGTGGTGGAAGGAACAGGGACAGTTGTTCAGGCAGGAGATGGAGGTGCTTTAACGGAGGCGATTGAACCTTATCTTGCTGATTTAGAAAAAACAATAGAAGCAGGAGAAAAAGCTTTAGCGCATGTCCGTACCCATTTCCCTTTGGAAAAGGAGGCAGCTGCAATTGGGAATGTTTATGAGACAGTATTTAGAGAAAAAACACTTTTGAGTATGCAAAAAACTTTTTGAGGAGTGTAGAAAATAAACCTCCTTTACAAGAACAGTTCTTGCAAATCAGTTTTTAGGTGAATAGCAAAGTAATGCAAATATTGTTTTATAAAATCTTGTATGTATTGATGGAATCAAACAACTTGTTATTAAAGCTTTGAGAACGCAAAGGTGAGTTTATATTCTTAGAATGGTTTTGGAATTGTTAAAGTGATAAAATAAACATATTGATTTATAAGGATAATTCATTGTTTGTATGTTGAATGAGAGCATCGCATATTGTAAATTTTTTCATTTGAAACGCTTTTATAGTGAAACAATCAAAATCATTCCTTTGTATGTCGTAAGCGAAGTTGGTTTATGAGTGAAAACTTTTCAAGAAAGGAGTAAAATGCTCCTTATAAACTGCCTAAATGCAAGGGATGTTATAACTTTTTGAATTGGCAAAGAGAATGATGGTGTCGGCTTTCACTTTCATAAACATGAAGAGTGTAGTGTACCATGGATTTTGCAGTATACTCTTCACTAGTGTCATGATAAAATGAGTTTTTGTGCACTGAGAGATATTTTTTTAACAAGCGTGTGAATGTGTAACGCAATGGTATTCTGTTTTGCGTGAGGGGCGTGACCCTATTAAAGAACGCGATCAACAAAAAGCATAAGGCAATGTGTCAAGCAAACACAGCCTCGTTATTTTTACTCCAATAATGCTTTATGTTGAGAATGTAAGTCCGCTCTTTCTGTAATGAGAGACGGATTATTATGGCTGTTGATATTGACTTCATGTTGGAAATAGCAGTGTATTTTATCAATGATAACGCATTAATATTTAATGCACTGTAATATAAAGATTTTATCTTTATGATGAATACTTTATATCTTACTAATCAAGAGCTATTTAGCAATTATGCTCGAGTGTTGTTTAGCTTAGTTTGTTATTTGACACGGTAAATTAGTAAAGCAAAATTATATATTTTACTGGGGTGAACACTGTATGAGTGATTTTTTTCGGTAAATCGCAATGCATTTTAACTATTTATATGTTCAAGAAAAGGTGTGTAGAATTTTTTATACGATTTTATCTCACACGGATGGAACTTTTTGTTTGAAAGCTTTCGAGAATTTTTTTGTTAATTTGAATCACGATTGAATTTTAAACTTATAGTTTATTTTTTCATTTGTTTTATAAATTTCTTACTATTACAAAAATCAAATTCCATGTTTAAAATTGTTCACGCCAGAAAGCGGGGATAAAAAGTACGAAAATGGTTATAATTTCAAGGCGTCCAGCTAGCATCAGAAAACTCAAAATCCATAAAGCATTATCATTGATTGTGGAGAAATTGCCAGCAGGACCAATAATGTCACCAAATCCTGGGCCAATATTTGAAAGGGCGGTTAAGACGCCTGTAAAGGCAGAAGTAAAATCAAGACCGGTTGTAAGCAAAAGTGCGGTTCCGATAATAAGACAGAACATATAAAGACAGACAAAAAACAAAATCGCTTTAGCGACATCACTTGAGATGTTTGCATGATCATAGTGTGCTTTTACCACTACATTAGGAGAAAGAAGTTGTGCGATATTTGTTTGTGTAATACGCCAAAGGATAATAAGACGATTGATTTTCATACCGCCAGAGGTAGAACCAGCACATCCTCCCGTAAAAGAAATAATAAAAAAAATCCCAAGCGCAAAAGATCCCCAAAGTTGATAATCTTCGGCGCTATAACCAGTGGTGCTAATGACAGATGTAAGGTGAAAAATTACATCAAGAAAAATCAAATGGAAAGCACGATGATCATGAAATTTTAACCACGCTGCTAAAGAAAAGCTGAAAAGGAAAACAATATAGAGAAAAACGATTACTTGCGGATCAATGAAGCGTTTGGAGCGGCCAGGGAGCACTAATTTAACATAAAGCACGAAGGGTAGTGCAGAGAGTAACATGAAAATTGTTGAAATGATTAAAATGGCTGGTTTATCAGAAAAATAGCCAAAAGAGGCGTCGTGGGTCGAGAATCCAGCTGTTGCTACTGTGCTCATTGCGTGATTGATGGCATCAAATAAGCTCATACCAGAAGCAAAATAAGAGAGCATACAGCTAAGTGTTAGTCCAACATAAGCTATGATGATTCCATTAGCAATCTGGTTGATGCGGGGTAATATTTTTTCAGATTTATCTGATGATTCCATATGGAAAAGTTGCACTCCACCAACACGCAGTGAAGGCAAAAGCAATAAGGCTAAACCGATAAAACCAATACCTCCAATCCAGCATATGATAGAACGCCATAACAGAATACTTCGCGATAAATTGTCAAGACCTGTGATTACCGTGGAGCCTGTGGTTGTAATTCCAGAGACGGATTCAAAGATTGCGCCTGCTAAAGAGATGGGAAGAGGGGAAAGATAAAGAGGTAAGGCGCCTACAACACTTCCTGTTAGCCAAAGACAAACCGTAAGCATAAAACCAAGTCGTGCCGAAAAACGACAAGTAGCACCTCTTGTTGCCAAAAGAATGAGCGTTGCTAACATGGTGGTTATGGAACAAGAGTAGACAAAGGTTACCCAATTACGGTTATGATTGTGAAGATCAGCAAAAATTGGCAGAAGCATTGCTCCTCCCATGATTAATGCAAAACGTGCACAGACATTAATAATAAATTGAAAAATGGTTATTCCCTATCTTTGTATCTATTTTTATTATGTTTTGTGCTCATGAGAATTTACCTTTCTCCTTTTATAGGATAAAGATTAATTCCTACATTAAACACCCCTCGATGAATCGGCAATCCAACCTTTTCACCAAAACCGAAAAAAGTACATACATATATATACATCATAATTTAGGCTGTTGAAAAATGTTTTTTTAAAGGCTGCATTTCGTTATAATTATAGAAGAGTTAAGTAACAAAAAATGAAAGGGACTTTATGGTGCAGTCGCATGTTCGCCTGCTTATTATTGGTTCTGGTCCAGCTGGTTATACAGCGGCGATCTATGCGGCGAGAGGAATGCTCAAACCGGTTTTGATTACTGGATTACAGCAAGGTGGGCAGTTGATGATTACAACCGATGTCGAAAATTATCCAGGTTTTGCTGATCCAATTCAAGGGCCATGGTTGATGGAACAAATGGCAAAACAAGCCGAAAATATGGGCACGAAAATTGTCTATGATAATATTACAAAGGCTGATTTATCGAAGCGCCCTTTTATCTTGTATGGAAACTCAGGAATGCAATATTGTTGTGATGCGCTCATTATTGCAACCGGAGCACAGGCACGCTGGCTTGGTTTGGAGAGTGAACAGGCATTTATGGGTGGGGGTGTTTCTGCTTGCGCTACATGTGATGGTTTCTTTTATCGTGATAAGGATGTTATTGTTGTGGGAGGGGGAAATACGGCCGTTGAGGAAGCTCTTTATTTATCGCATTTGGCGAAGAGGGTAAGCGTAGTTCATCGGCGAGATTATTTTCGGGCGGAAAAAATTCTGCAAGATAGGTTGTTTTCTTGCGATAATGTACGTGTTCTTTGGGATCATGTGGTAGAAGAAATTATTGGTGTGCCAGCTCATGCTTCAATGGGAGCTGTTGTGACAGGTGCACGTCTTAAAAATATTAAAACCGGTCAAAAAGTTCATGTGGATACGGATGGAATATTTATTGCTATTGGACATGATCCTGCTGTCTCTTTGTTTGAAGGTCAATTAAAACAAAAATCAGGTGGTTACTTATGGACAGCGCCGGATTCAACAAAAACAAGCATTGCTGGTGTTTTTGCTGCGGGAGATGTCGTAGACAACGTATTTCGCCAAGCAGTAACAGCAGCGGGGAGGGGATGTATGGCAGCACTGGAGGCAGAACGATTTTTGGGTCTACAAATATAGACGTCAAAAATAGACACCTGTCGGAAAAGTGAAAAAAGTAAGAGGTACAATTAATGGTGTCGTCACCACTGGATTGGGATAAGTTAAGAGTTTTTCATGCGGCGGCAGAAGCGGGTTCTTTTACCCATGCTGCTCAAATGCTTCATTTATCTCAATCAGCAATTTCACGACAGGTTTCAGCTTTAGAACAGGAAGTTGGCGTGTCCCTGTTTCAACGTCATGCACGTGGTTTGATTCTAACAGAGCAGGGTGAAATTCTATATCGTACAACACATGATGTTTTGATGAAACTTGAAAGTGCTCGCTCCCAATTAAGTGAAAGCTGTGAAAACCCTGCAGGCAATTTGCGTGTTACATCGACCTTTGGAATGGGAGCAGGATGGCTTGTGGAGCGCATGCCCGAATTCCTTAGTCTCTATCCGGATATACGGATTCAGCTCCTGCTTGATGATAAAGAACTTGACCTAATGATGTGTCATGCAGATTGTGCTGTTCGTTTACAACAGCCTCAACAGCCTGATCTTATACAAAAAAAATTATTTACAATTCATATGCATGTTTATGCTTCAAAAAATTATATTGCAAATTATGGCAAACCAGAAAAATTGCCTGAACTAGATGACCACCGTATTATTTCATTCGGTGAACCTGTTCCTCCTTATTTGTCTGGTTTAAATTGGTTGGAAAAGGCTGGTAAAAGCGATGGGTCTTTGCGCCTTTCAGTATTGCGAATCAATAATATTATTTCAATCAAGAATGCGCTTATGCGTGATCTTGGTATTGCTGTGCTTCCTGATTATATCGTGGATAATGATGAACACCTTGTCCGTCTTTTTCCTGATATGGTTGATATTCCTTCTTTTGATACTTTTTTTTGTTATCCTTACGCTTTAAAGAATTTGGCAAAGCTGAAAGCTTTTCGAGATTATATTTTTTCAAAAGCCCGTCAGTGGTCTTTTTAATAATGTGCTTTTAAGCTATGTGTTTAATGCATAGCAGATACGCTTAAGTCTTTATTGTGCTTCTTTTTATAAAATGACATAGAATAGTATCTCTTGATTATGTTGCCTCCCATTGCATTTTCTTGAGTGTTCCCTTATGAAGATCTATCAGATTGATTTTATCTCTGGAGATTTTCCAACCTTGCCGGACATGATTTGTCCGGCTTTTTTTTTTTGAAAGAGTGTTTAAAAATAGAAATTAACTCTATAGAAATATCATCTCTAAAATTATTTGTATCTTATTGGTTTGAAGAGGACAGTTGATTTTTTTTATTTTGTCTGTAGCAATAATATGTTGTTATGCAGTTTCATTAACACAGATTTTCTTCAGAACTCATTTGTTTATGCCTATACCAATTTCAAATATACTGAAATTTAGCAACAAAATTACAGCAAGAGACGATATGCAGAATTTTAAAGTAAGCTATTGCAAAAGTGCTTGATACGGGAACAAGCTTCTTCAAGAAACTTTTCTGATGTTGCATAAGAAATACGAAAAGCTGGACCAAGTCCAAAAGCAGATCCATGCACTACAGCAATAGATTCTGCTTCCAAAAGAGCTGTTACAAAGTCTTCATCATGCGCGATCACTTTACCTTCGGGTGTTTTTTTTCCAATGAGTTTGGCACAGGAAGGATAAACATAAAAGGCGCCTTCAGGCGTTGGACATTCAATGCCAGGAGTCTGGTTTAGCATGGAAACGACGAGATCACGACGCGCTTGGAAAACAGTTTTATTTTTAGCGATAAAATCTTGTGGACCATTGAGTGCTTCTACGGCTGCCCATTGTGAAATAGAGCTTGTGCCAGATGTTTGTTGACCTTGAATAGTATCCATGGCTTTAATTAATTCTTGTGGACCGCCCGCATAACCAATTCGCCAACCTGTCATGGCATAAGCTTTAGAAACACCGTTCATTGTGAGTGTACGGTTGTAAAGATTTGGCTCTACTTGAGCTGGAGTGGCAAAGGTAAAACCTTCATATGTGAGATGCTCATATATATCATCGGTGAGAATATAGACATGAGGATATTCTACTAAAACATCTGTTAGTTTTTTTAATTCTTCGTGTTTATAAGCAGCGCCTGATGGATTTGAAGGAGAGTTAAAAATAAACCACTTAGTTTTATGAGTAATGGCAGCTTCTAGCTCTTGTGGTTGAAGTTTATAAGAAAATTCAGCTTTTGTTTCTACAAAGACAGGTACACCTCCGTTTAGGGTAACCATTTCTGGATAACTTACCCAATAAGGGGATGGAATGATGACTTCATCGCCTTTATTCAAAGTTGCCATTAATGCATTAAAAAGGATTTGTTTACCGCCGGTGCCAACAATAATTTGCTCTGGTTGATAAATAAGATTATTCTCTCTTTTAAATTTATCAGAAATTGCTTGGCGTAATTCTGGAATGCCAGATATGGGGGTATATTTTGTTTCTCCACGTCGAATAGCTTCAATGGCAGCATTTTTGATATTCTCTGGTGTATCAAAATCTGGTTCTCCAGCGCCTAAAGTAATGACATCACGACCTAATGCTTTTAAATTACGCGCTTTTTGGGAAACAGCGATTGTTGCAGAAGGTTTGATACGAGAGAGTTTGTTGGCGATCAAAGCCATGATTTCAATCCTCACAGGGTAGGCGGCAAATGATTTTTAATTTTAACGGTATTCTATAAGAGATTACGTTGTATGCAATAAAAATTATGGGAAAATTTTTAGCAAATTTTGTTTTAAATACAGACTTTGAAGCTTTTACAAGGGAATAGTTCTTGGTGATGATGCAATTTTAGGGGAAGGGGTAGGTGCATCTGGATAATTGTATAAAGCAAAGAGACAAAGCTTTACTTTATAAAAAAATCTTCGTTTTTACAAACGAAGATTTTTAAAGAAAATATTGTAGAATTTAAAAATCAAAGAGCTGCGAGGTTGCCAGCAGCAAATTTTCCAGAACGACGATCTTGAAGAACGTCATAAGAAATTTTTTGCCCTTCATTGAGATTGCTTAAACCAGAACGCTCAACGGCGGAAATATGTACAAAAATATCCGCACTGCCATCACTAGGCTGAATGAATCCGAAACCTTTAGTTGTACTAAACCACTTAACTGTTCCTGTAGACATAGGAAACTCCTTAGAATATATATAAATTATTGTATGTATTGAAGCTCTAAACACTCAATACGGTTGTAAATCGAAATCAGGTGGGAGAAGTCTCGTAAAAAGTGCAGATTGCACAGGAAAGAAAGTCACATAACCGAAAGTTCGATGAAACTCCTATAAAGGTCTTTGAAATAAAAAGCAAGTCTTAAGCGGTATCTTTCACATACAGAACAGATTGAGAGAGATCATAAAGAGAGACTGCAAGGTGTCACGATTTGAAGTGTGAGATGGCACTGTTGGTTGTGCTAAAAATCAATTGAATTGGTTAATTGCAAATGGTCTAAGATGAGAATGCCCTGCTAGAGTTTTTTTGATTTTTACACTTTCTGGTATAGCAAAAAACTTAAGTGAAATAGTCTTGCAATGAGCGAACTTCAAGGTTACTTTTTGTGAGTGCTTCGATAGCTTCTGCTACGGATTTAGCTCCAGCTATTGTTGTATAATAAGGAACTTTTTGCATAAGTGCTGCTTGGCGTAATGATTTGGAGTCTGAGATAGCACTAGAAGTGCTGGTTGTATTAAAAATCAATTGAATTTGTCGATTACGAATGGCATCTTCAATATGAGGATGCCCTTCTAGCACTTTATTGATTTTTTTTGCTTCAACATTATGGTCAGTGAGAAATTTTTGTGTTCCACTTGTTGCTAACACAGAAAAGCCAAGCGCAATTAAACGTTTTACGGGATCTAAGATATGTTTTTTGTCTTCATCTTTCACAGAAATGAACAAAGTCCCCTCTTTTGGAAGTTCAACACCAGCTCCAAGTTGGGCTTTAGCAAAAGCAAGAGCAAATTCATAATCAATTCCCATAACTTCACCGGTTGAGCGCATTTCCGGACCAAGAAGTGTATCGACACCTGGAAAACGAGCAAAAGGAAAAACAGCTTCTTTGATAGCAATATGTTGTTTATGTTTTGGAGAGGATAATCCACCGTAAGCTTGAAGGGCATCGTGGAGGGGTTCTCCTATCATAATACGTGTAGCCATTTTCGCAATAGGGCGGCCAATTGTTTTTGCAACAAATGGAACAGTACGCGAAGCACGGGGGTTAATTTCTAAGACATAGATTGTGTTATCTTTAATGGCATATTGGACATTCATCAAACCACGAACATGAAGTGCTTGTGCTAACGCTTTGGTTTGACGCTCTAATTCAGCTACTATTTTAGATGGAATCGTATGGACTGGCAAAGAACATGCTGAATCACCAGAGTGGATTCCCGCTTCTTCGATATGTTCCATAATGCCTACGATCAACGTTTCTTTTCCATCACATAGACAGTCAATATCAACTTCAATCGCTTCTGTTAGGTAAGTATCGAATAAAAGTGGATTTTTACCAAGCAATGTATTGAGTTGGCTTGTTTTGTCATTGGGATAACGGGCTTTAATATTTTCTGGTACCAATTCAGGTACACTCTCAAGCAAATAATTTTGCAAACTACGCTCATCACGGATAATTTCCATAGCACGTCCTCCTAAAACGTATGAAGGGCGTACAACCAATGGAAAACCTAGTTCATGAGCAATAAAATGTGCTTGTTCAACCGAATGAGCAATGCCATTTTTGGGTTGTGTTAAATTAAGCTTGAACAACAATTTTTGAAAGCGGTTTCTGTCTTCTGCTAAATCGATAGCGTCAGGTGAAGTGCCTAAGATGGGGATATTATGTTGTTCTAGTGCTTTTGCCAATTTCAGTGGTGTTTGTCCACCAAATTGAACGATGACTCCAAGCAATTCACCTTTTTGCTGTTCTGTTTCTAAAATAGCAATAACATCTTCTGTTGTTAAAGATTCAAAATAAAGACGATCAGAAGTATCGTAATCGGTTGAAACTGTTTCAGGATTACAGTTAATCATAATGGCTTCAAAGCCTGCATCACGCAATGCAAAGGCAGCGTGGCAGCAACAATAGTCAAATTCAATTCCTTGTCCGATGCGGTTTGGTCCCCCACCTAAAATAGCAATTTTTTTACGTTCAGAAACTTGTGCTTCTGAATGTTGTACACCTGCAAAGGGGGCTTCATACGTTGAATACATGTACGCTGTAGGTGAAGAAAACTCAGCTGCACAACTGTCAATTCGTTTGAAAACATGTTTAACATTGAGCGATTTGCGCAAAGCAGCGATATCATCTGGTTCTTGTCCCGTAAGGGTGGCTAATCGCGCATCCGAAAACCCCATAGCTTTCAGCATGCGTAGATTGTCTGCGTCTTGAGGCAAGCCATGGGTGCGGATGCGCTGTTCCATTTCAATGATGGAGGCTAATTGCGCTAAAAACCATGGATCAATTTTACTAATTTGATGAATTTCATTTAAAGGCAAGCCTGTCCGCATTGCTTGGGCTATGTAGCGCAGGCGATCAGGGCTTGGTATTGCAATGGCAGAGCGTATAGAACTCTTTTCATCACCCTCAGCATGTTCAGGAATAACAATTTCATCAAGGCCGGTAAGACCTGTTTCAAGTCCACGGAGTGCTTTTTGCAACGATTCTTGAAAAGTCCTTCCGATTGCCATGACTTCTCCCACAGATTTCATCGCAGTCGTTAAGACAGGTGATGAACCGGGAAATTTTTCAAAAGCAAAACGAGGTATCTTGGTAACAATATAGTCAATAGAAGGTTCAAATGACGCTGGTGTTGTACCACCTGTAATATCATTTTTTAATTCATCAAGTGTGTAGCCAACTGCTAGTTTAGCCGCTACCTTGGCAATTGGGAAACCTGTTGCTTTTGAGGCAAGCGCTGAAGAACGGGAAACACGCGGGTTCATTTCAATAACAATTAAGCGACCATTTTCGGGATTAACGGCAAACTGTACGTTGGATCCTCCAGTTTCAACGCCAATTTCACGCAATACAGCTATCGAAGCGTTACGCATACATTGATATTCTTTGTCAGTTAAGGTGAGAGCAGGAGCTACGGTAATCGAATCACCAGTATGGATACCCATAGGATCAATATTTTCAATGGAACAAACAATGATACAGTTATCGTTTTTATCGCGGACAACTTCCATTTCATATTCTTTCCATCCCGAAACACTTTCTTCAATCAAAACTTCTGTTGTGGGTGAAGCTTCAAGACCGCGTTCTATGATTTCATAAAATTCAGAGCGGTTGTAAGCAATTCCACCGCCTGTGCCACCAAGCGTGAATGAAGGGCGAATAATAGCTGGAAGACCAATAATATCAAGAGCTTGAACAGCTTTCGCAGTAGCATGTGCTATATAATGTTGTTTCCGGTCGGCTTCTGTGTGACGCCAACCACGCTCGAGCTTCTCCAGTGCTTTATCAAGAGCATCACCAGAAAGTTGAGCTTTAAGTTCATTGCGTTTTTTGGCGTGTTGTTGGCGATTTTCTTCTTTAAGTTCAGTTGCATTGGCTAACATAGAACGTGGTGTTTCCAGACCAATTTTTGCCATTGCTTTACGAAACAAAGCGCGATCTTCAGCTTTATCAATAGCATCGGCATTTGCACCTATCATTTCAACATGATAGCGGTCTAAAATTCCCATACGCTTTAATGATAAAGCGGTATTGAGTGCTGTTTGTCCTCCCATAGTTGGTAAGAGGGCGTCTGGGCGTTCATGGGCAATAATTTGAGAAACAATTTCAGGAGTAATGGGTTCAATATAAGTTGCATCAGCTAAGTCTGGGTCCGTCATAATGGTGGCGGGATTGGAATTAACCAGAATAATTCGGTAGCCTTCTTCTTTTAATGCTTTACAGGCTTGTGTGCCAGAATAGTCGAATTCACATGCCTGACCAATCACAATAGGTCCTGCTCCAATGATAAGAATAGATTTTATATCTGTGCGTTTTGGCATTGTTTTTTCCTGTGACAAACATTCCTGTCCGATTACGATAAACAGAGTAATTTAAATTTTGATACTAAAATAATTTTATAGGTTAATAGACAAAGAAAGTAAGCTATAAAATGCCTTTTCCATGCTTTTTTCATAGGATTAAAGATAATTATCTTCTTTGGGGCTGATCAACTTTATATGAATATGGGGAATATGATTTTTGATAATAAATGCAACAAACTCAAAATTAAACACTACTGTTTGTGATGAAATATAAAGAGTTATTTACAGACACATGGAATTTTGTGGAATGAAATGGGAATTTATGCTAGGTAATAGACTATAACGCGCTTATCGTTGTTATTTTTGTCATTATAAATTTTCTAATTATAATTCTTCGCACTTTTTTGCACAATAATATGTAAATTAAATAAGGCAGCGATAAGAAATTTATATCAAAATCACAAATAGAATTTTAGCGTTACGATCAAATTATTATGGCAAAAAAATGAAATGATAATTATTGGTACTAAGTGGGCTATTGTGTCAATATATGAAGCTAGACAAAAACTCTTCAGTTTTGCTATTAAATATAAAAAAGTATTGTGTCTGTATAACGTTAACGTATACAGATTTGGATATTTAGCTTAATAACTTTAGTATATATTTGCTAATATGGGGATTTTTATCCCCACATAAATTATTGGAGAGCTCTTAAAACGATAATTCCTGGTGTTTTGCCAACATAATCTATAAAAGGGGAATCAACTACCTTTTCGTTTTCTTTTCGTGAGGAAGCATTTCGTAACATAGGACCATTATCAGTCATAATAAAGAATCCTACATGGGTCACATCTAGTCCAGCAAGTTTAGTATAAATACCAATGAGATCACCAGATTGTAAACGGTTTATAACCTCTTCATTGATAAATTGGCTTGGAATATATGTTATATTACGTTTAATTACGGGTAATCCAGGGAGGTAGTTTGCACCATCCGATTTTTTATTGAGATATTTTTCAGTACTTACCGCATTAGGGCTTATCTGTGCAGTGATATCATTAGCAATTTTATATTTTCTATAAGCCCAGTCAGTGAAAAAATGCTTCCGATTCAAAAAATTAATGTTACCATCAACATAACGAGTCCGTATGACGTTATTGATGAATTCTGTTTGTGACGTCGATTTTCGTAATGCTTCAACATAATCCAGGTAAGTGAAGCAGTCTAAACCTCTAAAGTCAATTATTAATTTTTCAGGTGTATTTTCTGAGCCATGTAACATATTGGCCTGGTAGGGTGTTCCTAAAAAAGCTTTAGACAGAAAGTCAATCATTTCTCCTATATTATGGTAATTAGCTTTTGAACGTTCTTCAAGAAGAATGTTCAGTTTGTTTAAAGTATACGGATCTAGGTTCACTCCGGCTATTTGTTGTGTCTCTGTTTTGTTTTCTGAAACATCCTTATTTGTACTAGAATCTTTAAAATCACATCCTGTAATCAACACTGAGATTAAAATAAATTGGAGTATTTTTTGCATTTTATGCACCATTTTTGAAATAATAATTTATCGACTAACCATCACTAAAAATAATATTTTTCCACGCTAATCAAATTGCGTCGTTGAGCTAGTGATAGCATATAATAAATCATAGCACCAATAGATATAGTTATAATTTTTTATAGATTGTATATAATATAAGTATTTTCTGCGATGGTAAATTTTATATAATATAATTAGTTTCTGAAAAAATGATTGTATGTATTAAATAAAAAAATAATAATATTATATTAACATTGTAAATGATTAAATTAATTTATAATTTATATTACAAAGATTTTTAAACTGAAAAATATTTAGTTTCATAAATTTATATTTCGTTTATAAAATTTTATATTAATTTAAACTGTGATTATTTTTTGATATGTTAATCTAATATGTCTTTGTTCGTTTGGTGTATTTTACAATATTATTTATATATTCATAGAATTATTAGCGGATTATTAGACTGGGATTTGAGATCATTTAATTCATCAGAAGGGATAAATTGGAAATAATCATGATACTTTATAAAAGTACATGTAATGTTCTGTATTAGATTAAAATTAGGATTGGTAAATTGTTGTTCCCGTTTTGCCCGAGTATTTTTCTCAATTAACTGGAAAGGATATGACTACATCTTCTGTGGAAAGAGGGAAGTTACTTGTAGCTTGTTCAGTGATGCAATTTTTATTTGCCTCTTCTCATTGACAATCTTTCTGACTGTTATGATCGCTGTCCTATCTTGTTTATCTCTGTGATTTGTTTTGCTTTTGATAATATCTTACTTATATGTGCTATAGTATGGGGGCTATTTTGTGTTGTTTATCGGGCGTCTTTTCAGGGATGAGGGGTGCGAGTTTTGCAGCTTGCACAACTTATGTGGCTGATATATCTGATAACTAGGACCTGCACGCAATTTTGGTTTGTGAGGAATAGATATCAGGATTTTGTTTGTTTTAGGTTTGTTTATCGGCGTTTATTTAGGTCAATTTAGTCCGTGTGTTCCATTTTTTTCTGCTGGTTTTTCACTCATTAATTTTATTTATTTTTACTTTGGTTGTGCTTCCAGAAGATTTTCCTATACAGAATAGGTGTGATTTTGATATTAAGTTTGCAAATCCTTTAGGTACTGTTTTGCAATTCAGATGATATTCAACAGTTCTTTGAGTGTTATTAGTCTTTTTTCTTTATTGGCTTGCGGAATTTGTATGGCCAAGCGTTTGGGCATTCATTGTTAAAGAACATTATGATTGGAATACATTGTTTATTGGATTGTTTTATATTGTTTTCGGGATAGACAAGTTTGTTGTGGTCGCTTTCATTTTGCCTTATTTTTCTAAGCGATGGAGTAATTGATGTATTGCGATGGTGGATTTTCTGTTTTGCACTGATTGCTATGCTTGGCTAAATTTGCAACGCAAAGGTGGATGGTGTATGTGGTTTTGCTTGTACAATGCTTGAATATCTTGTTCATGCACCTATGCATGTTATCGCTTCAGCACAGATCCCCATAAATGTTCAAGGAAATTGTAGGGAGCCATGGAATTTGGTTATTTCATTAAGTTCAATATTTTGCCCCATTTTTTATATGTTTTTATTTGAACAATTTGCGCATGAAAATGCAGTATTTTATTTTTCTAGAGTTCTTTTTGTGGGAAGCTTTTTTATGCTTGTCGTTACAACGATAATTTTTGCTTTGCGGGTGCACTAATTTCTTGAGATTTTGTTTGGTGCTTTTTTTGCTAAAACAATTAAAAAAAGAAATAAAGATTATAATTCTAGAAGGAGTGGAAGCTACTCTTTTACCAAAAGCAACATCTTTTTACGCAAAGAAAACACTATAATTATTAGGAAAAATCCAAAAAATAAGCTCTTTTGATTAAGCTGTTTTTTTATAATCCATAATCAGATTGAAGAAACGTTGAAATAGGTAGTGACTGTCTTGTGGTCCGGGAGAAGCTTCGGGATGATGTTGAACAGAAAAAACTGGTTTTCCGATGATGCGAAGACCGCAATTCGAGTTGTCAAAAAGGGAAATATGTGTCTCTTCAACATGCTGCGGCAAAGATGCTGTCTCTACAGCAAAACCATGATTCATTGAAACAATTTCGACCTTTCCGGTAATAAAGTCTTTAACAGGATGATTTGCACCATGATGCCCTTGATGCATTTTTATGGTTCTTGCTCCAATAGCAAGAGCTAGAAGTTGATGGCCGAGACATATGCCAAAAAGCGGTATATTGCTGTCAATGAGTGTTTGAATGGTTGGAACAGCATAATCGGCTGTGGCGGTTGGATCGCCTGGTCCATTGGAAAGAAAAACACCATCAGGGTTCATTGCCAGAATTTTTTCTACATTTGTGTTTGCTGGAACAATGGTTATGCGTGCACTGTGTGCAACCATAAGTCGCAGAATATTGCGCTTAATGCCATAGTCAATCGCGACAATGTGAAAATTGGATGCATCATTATTTGTCTTATAGCCTTTATTCCAAACCCATGGTTTTTCATTCCATTTCATTGATTGCTTTGATGTTACTTCTTTTGCTAGATCAAGATTTACGAGACCAGTACATTTTTGAGCACGTTTTTTCAGAGTATTGATATCAAAATTTCCATTTGGATCATGGACGATGATGCCATTTAGTACACCTTTTTCGCGAATAAGAACGGTTAATGCTCGTGTATCGATACCAAAAAGTGCAATAATTTTACGCCTTTTGAGCCATTGATTAAGGTTTTCATTTGCGCGGTAGTTAGATGGATGGGTAATGTCTGCTTTGAAAATAGCACCTACTGCTCCATGACAATTGAGGGGCATGAGATCTTCAATGTCTTCACTATTTGTTCCCACATTACCAATATGAGGAAAAGTAAAGTTCACAATTTGTTTTTTATAGGAGGGATCGGTGAGGATTTCTTCATAACCTGTCATAGCTGTGTTAAAACATATTTCAGCTTCAGCAAAACCTGTAGCGCCTGCTCCTTTACCCTCAATGACTGTTCCATCGGCCAGTATTAAAAGGGCTGTAGGTTTGTTTATACTCCAAGGTTTGGGAGATGCAATAGTTTGTGTCATAGTGTGAGTCCACAATTTATTATCTGAGAGGTATAATGATCAACCTTACACAAAAAACACCACCATAAAAGATGGTGCGTGTATTGTTATTACAATGTTTTGCTTAAGCGCGGAAGTATAGGTCTATTCCGTGAAGAGGTAAAGTGTTGTTTTTGGATTTTCTAAGACTTTGATGTTCATTATTTTTTTGTTATGCTTTGTAAGACATATAAGGATTAGTGAAAATGCTTTTAAAGAACCTATCATTGAAGGCTTTTTCAATAAAAATAAAATATTTTAGGTGTTTTCTTCTAACGATTTGATAAAAATTTTTCTTTTATGAGATTCCTTATTTCTGTTTTGATTTTTCTCTAGCTTAGAGAATGAGCTGTATAGGAATCTAAACTGTGGAGAATATATGGTTAGGTTGGTAAATTTTTAGAAAACTGACTTTGTGGAAGAAATCACCGTAGATAATTTGCTCGAACAGAATCGGAAAAATCTATATTGCATCACCAAGGTGGATAAAGCAGTTTAAATTGTTTTGAATTTAAAGGTCCAGGATAAAATATGTTTTGCTATGCTTCGTTTAATGGATGGTCCATTGAATTGGCTTTGCGATCAGGGATTGCGCGATCCTTTCTGGTTATTACGGACTAAAGGAAATTCTATGAAACTCTTTGTAGGGAAAAATGCATTATTCTAAAATTTGGCAATAAGCTTTGATGAAAAGTACTGTAAATCTTATCAAGCGCAAAAGGTGTTTGAAACTATTTTGATTGTTAGCAGCTTGTCAAGCGTACAGATAATGCAGAGTCATTCATGTTGATAAGTAATATTTCTTTAGAAAGTTGAGTGTAGAGAAATGCTTTGAAGTAAACACGTGAGTGGTATTTTCTGCCGAGATATAAACAAGACATTTTCTCTCTGTTTCATATTGTGCTTTTCTTTAAGATATTGATGTCTTCCATTTATATGGGATTTGTTGTGTAAAGAGGTGAAGCTGCTAAAAACAGTTCGGTTAATAACAATGGCTTGCCTGTTAATCGTAAACGGGAGCGGCGTGCCCACAGTGTATCTTTTCGTCCGATATGGATATAATCGCGGGTCAATTTGTCACTACTGAATAAATAACGTCCCAATGGTACAGCCCCTAAGTTTATAAGTGCTTCATTGTGTTCGAATAGGGTTTCTTGCGGCATCACTGTGCGCCCAAGGAGCCAAGGTTGGTTGTCTCCCATCAGTATGACCTCGCGTAACCAATAACGTGCGCTTTTGGGCAAATGCGCAGCTTCTTCTTTTAGCTTGTCACGCGTAATAAAACATTCACGTTGTGGTTCGATATGTATACAAGTGCAGTGGTTTTCAAATCGACGTGTCATAGATCCCAACTCCATGAGCCAATCTTTGATACTAGTTGGTACTGGAGGATCTTGATCAGATAGCCATTTCAGAGGTGGCAAGATAGAATCTTTAGGATCAAACATCATTTCACTTTATATCTACAAACGTATTCCATATGTTTTGTGCAAGAAAAAACACTACATTGTAATGCAGAAATGCAAAGGTAGCAATATTCTAAACAGGAAAATATAAAAGAGAATAGGGTGTTTTCTTAGCGTAACCCTATTTGTGTATTTAATCTTTCTACTCTAGGGGATAATTCAAATAGAGATCAAGAATTCCGTAAAAGAAGGAGCTTGTTAACAAATCACTGGAGATATGTCTAATATGTTTGAGTTTATTGAAAAACCTTTCGATAAGGTGCCGTTCTTTTTTAGAATTTTTATCATTGTTCTATGGTGTTTTCCTATTTGAAAAAATTTTTAACGGGAAAGAAGGGTAGGATGCAGTAATAAGCTAGCACCGTCATTCTATTTGTTAGCTTCAAATGTTGTGTTTGATAGTCCTTGCATGGAAATGGTTCATAAGAGGTATTTTTACTCCTTTCTTGAAGAGTTTTTTCTCACACGCTAATCCTGTTTGTTATGCGTAAGTGAGTGATTTTGATTGATCACTATAAGAAGGTTTAAAATGAGAAAGTCTTACGACATGCGGGGCTCTCATTCAAGTTGCAGAATGATTAATTATTCTTATAAATCAATATTTTGATGTTTTTTCTCTCATGCTTATCTTATCTATAGCCACCTGCATAATCTATAGTCCACAGTATAGAGTTGGCCCCTAGACAAAAGTGATATCGATCGTTACAGATCATCTTAGTCTACAGTCCGTAGGTGTTAACAAACTCTTGCAAATCGGGTTCCTTTCTGACATCAGGATTATGACGTTTATTGATTCTATGTGATTTGCTTAAGGATAAGCAGAAGTTATCGCCATTGAGTTCCTGTTGTTTAAAAAAACTGAATCTTTTCAGCAAAATGATGGGTAAATTTTTAATTCTTATGCGTATCTGAAAGACTGATCTTCATTAAACAGTATATTCTTTGCCAATCTTTGGCTTATTTGATGGAACACTTCTGCTAACATGCCTGTTTTTAAAAATGGAACGTTCCACACAAATGGAATATTACCACTGCTTTATCTTTACTCTCAAATTTTAACTTAAGGTGTAAAACCTAAGAAAACACTGTTTTTGTCGATGAATTCAAAAGGTTATTTGAATCTTCTAGTAAAATAACTCATTGGTGCACTTATGGATTGGTTTAGCATTGTACGATAAAAGTTTTAATTTTCGGTATTGGTTTTTATAAGAGTATTTATTGGTGGTGTTGATGCTCTAGTAAGATGCGTTTGGTTTGATAATCTCCGATGAGCATATCCCATTTTTATGAGAATTGTAATTATAAGGATTATACTGTAGCACTTCTCTGTTCGAGGCGATAAGATCTGAAAATGAGTTATAGAAAAGAAAGTCAGTATTGCACTAAAATAGCCTCACTCCTGCAGGTACGAGTACGCTGGCATATTGATGCATATGAGGAGATGAGTTACTCAAGAGCTTCCCCACTGTTCGCTTGATGATATAATGATGGTGATGCAAAAAGACTGCAACTTAAAGCATCCTGCCACCACTCCTCCCATGACTTCAACTTCTAAAATTATAGTGCAAATAATTCACACCTTGCACTCAGAACAAAAGGTGCTTTTAAGCAACGAATAAATGCTCTATGATCGAACTTGCCGTCCTAACCATATAAGAATACAGGCTCCAACAAAACCTGAAATAAGATAACCAACCCAACCAGCAAAACTGACGCCAAAAAGGCCAAAAAGAAAACTGGCTAATGCGGCTCCAATAATTCCTAGGATAATGTTTAGAAACACCCCTGTTTGGCTTTTCATAAGATATTGAGCAGCACAACCTGCAAGTCCCCCGATGATAATAGCTGCAATCCAACCGATCTTTGCGTCTTCCATTACATTTTCCTTCCTTTGCCTGTAAACTGTTAGTTTTAACTAGGGTAAGCTTTGTAAAGGTCAAGGCTTATTACTCTTCAGAAGCGGAAGATATCGCTGCTAGACACTTTATTACAATATTTACTTTACAGATTTTCAACTCACGTGAACATTTTCTTTATGCAGCGTTCTATCCAAAAATTATAAACGCTTACAAACTACTCTATAATAACAAAAAGTGTCCATATTAGCAATAATTTTCCGTAAAAACAGAAATTATTTTTGAAAGTAAGTTAAAATAGTTCTAAATTATATTTTTAGTAAAGTTATTTATGAATATACTTTATTTAAAATTATTATAACAGTATTTGAAAATTTAAAATTATATTAATGGAAAAAAATTAATATTCAAAAATTTTTAAAAAGAAGTTTAGCAATATGCTATCAATGATATTTAAAGCTATTTTTGTTTAATTCTTTGCAAATTGTTATGCAAATTGAATCTCTAAAAACATTGATATAATAGTTGAAATCCGACTAAGAGTTGTATTTCTTATGATATATTTTCTTTGAATGACAACCGTTATTCTTCTCGTGTAAGTATTCTCAAAGTTAAAATTTCACTGTTTTCTATTCATTAGGATTACGCAGGCGGGAACTTTTGAGTAATCCCTTTGCTTCTAAAATTGGATAGATCATCGAGGTCAAAAGGGAGTTGATTTGTTTCAGATCGCGTACAGTGTCAAGGTGAAGACTGGACGATTCTACATTTTTAAGCTCACCCTCACGCAGGCGTTTAAAATGTTTTAAATTCATCTCTTTTTCTAAATTTCGGAGCTGATCTTTTTTCTGTACCAGTAAATGTGCGGCGTGTGTGTTACGCGAGACAAGAACATTAAATGCGATATGCGCATTGGCCAGAACAATGGCATGGAAACGAAGAAGGTCATTCCATCCGTCATTGCTGAAGTGTAAACCTTTTTGTTGTTTCTTTTTAACCAGCATAAGCATATTATGAATAATGATATCTCCTGCTTGGTCTAATTTTATACAAGTGCTTAGAAGTTCTTGTGTTTGGAGGGCTTCTTCATCCGATAATTTCTGTCCAGCTAATCGTGCAAGATAAAGTTTTATTGCGATATGCTTTTTGTCTAATATGGTGTTCAGCTGGTTAAGCTCACGGATGATGCCGGGATCAGGTTTTTCATAAAGTCCTATGATTTTTTCTAGCATGATATCCACAAGATCACAAATATGAATCACTTCACGCATGACGTTAGAGAGTGCGAGAGCCGGACGTTCAAGAACGCTATCATCAAGAGCTGTTTGATCAGATAAATTAAGAATTTTATCAGTTTGCACTTTTTTTGTGCTTAAATGGACAATCTTAGTAGTTAGTTGTAACACCCATTTCGAGATTGGTATCCCTGCAAGGAGAATGAAAACATTGAAAATGATATGGGCATTAATAACTTGAGTAGAAGTTTCATTACCAAGCCACGTGATAGGTGGTTGAAAGAAGAGAAATAAAATAAGGACAAGGATTGAACCGGCTCCGCGCATGAGTAAATTCCCCAATGGCACGAGTCGTGTATTAGGAGAAGCGTTGCGTGTTAAAAGTGGTGCTATAAGAGAAGAACCAAAGTTGACTCCTAGGACCATAATAATACACAGTTGTGCTTGGATAAGGTTATAGTTGGCAAAATTGACCAGCAAAATGATTCCGGCAATCGATGAATGCAAGAGATAGGTAAGTACTGCTGCTAATAAAAAAGTGGAGATAGGATCGGTTGAAAGATAGCTAATGATACTAGGCAAAATTGCGCTATCTCGTAAAGGCTCTGTAGCTGCGCTTATCATTTGTAAAGATAAAATCAAAAGGCCAATACCGATGATGATACGTCCAATTTGACGCCAATTACGTTTCTGAGTTGTCATGAAAATACAAGTTCCGGTTAAAAGACACAATGGCACAACGATGGTGAGATCATAGGAGAGAACTTTTACAACCAATGCCGATCCTAATTCCCCCCCACGTACAGCCAGCAGCCCCGCTAATCCAGATACAAAACCAGATTCAACAAAAGAACCAACAAGCAGCGTTATTGCTGTAGAGCTTTGTAAAATCATAGCTGTAAAAAGCCCAAAGCTTACAGCAAAAAATGGTTTGGAAATAACGTGGCATATTTTGTATTTAAGTCTGTCACCATAGGCGCGCTCAACTCCCGTGCGCACCATGCGTGTAGCCCAAAGAAGTAAAGAAATAGCGCCTGCAAGATGAAGGAGTACCAATGAAGTATTCATGATACTTTTTCTTTCTCTGTTATCATAAAGAGGATCAATCTCAAAATTGACGAATTGAAGTGTATCGTTTTATTTTGCTTTCTTTTCTAATAAATGATTTAAATCATAGCCGCTTGGATTTTGAAAAATCTTTAGACCAAAATTAGGAAGAATGGAATAAAGGTGATCAAAAATATCACATTGAATTTGTTCATATTCTAACCAAACCGTTGTGTTGGTAAAGCAATAGATTTCCAAAGGTAAACCATTTTCTGTTGGAGGTAATTGTCGTACCATGAGCGTCATGTTTTGCGCTATGTTTTGATTTTTTTGTAGGTAAGCAACAACATAAGCACGGAAAGTCCCAATGTTGGTTAAACGGCGAGTGTTGGCTAAAACATCATGATTTTTTTCTAATCGAGCGTTCCATTCCGTAATTTCTGGTATTTTTCGTGTAAAATAATCTTCTAACAAATTAAAACGAGAAAGATATTTTTGTTCTTTTTCTGTGTGAAAGCGGATGCTTGATTGGTCAATGAAGAGAGAGCGTTTAATGCGTCGTCCACCTGCTTCTTGCATTCCACGCCAATTCTTAAATGGATCGGTCACTAGTTTACGGATAGGCACTGAGGTGATTGTGTTATCGAAATTTTGAACTTTGACAGTGTGAAGTGCAATTTCAATGACATCACCATCTGCACTGAGGTTGGGAATTTCAATCCAATCGCCGACACGTACCATATCGGTAGATGAAATTTGGATGCCTGCAACGAGAGAAAGTAGCGTATCTTGAAAAATCAACATGAGGACAGCTGCCATTGCACCAAGACCAGAGAAGAGAATAAGAGGTGAGCGGTCAATCAAGGTGGCTACCATTAAAACAACCGCGACAGTAAAAAGTGCAATTTTTGCAATTTGAATATAACCTTTTATTGGTTTTACTCGTGCTGCTGGTCGTTGTTCGTAAAGGGTATTAATGACATTGAGAAGAGCAGAAATTGTGAGGACAACAAAAAAAATGATTAAGGCGTTAGCAACATTGCTGGTGATGGTGCTTAATGCTCTGGGCAATGTTGGTATAAAATTAACACCAATTGCAAGAATAAAGGCTGAAACAATATTAGCCATGAATTGAATGGCGTTTTTAATATCATTAGTTGTCTTCTTGGGAAGAAGAGAATTAAGAGTTTTTACTCCGTGAATGAGTGACTTTCGTGTTAAAAAATTAATGAGAAGTGCAATAAGAATAAGAATAATCAGCCAAGAAATCGTCTCTAACCATGGGTATTGAACGAGAAATTCTGTCACTTTTTTTACTCTCCTTTTCTCAAATCGTATGCTGCTCAGTCTTTAAAATTTTTCAACCTCTTAAGAGGAAGTCTTGGAATTATGCTCTAAAGTCGTTAAATATGCAAAAAAGAATTTTAAAACTCTGTGAGAGATAATGCGTTTTTCGCCTGATTTTCTTGATGAACTGCGTACAAGATTGCCAATTTCAACAGTTATTGGCCAGAGGGTAACATTTGATCCTCAAAAAAGTAAACCTTCGCGGGGGGATTTTTGGTGTTGTTGTCCATTTCATGGTGAAAAAACACCAAGCTTTCATTGTGATGACCATAAAGGCCGTTATTATTGTTTTGGTTGTGGTGTAAGTGGTGACATTTTTACTTTTCTTTGTGAGCTTGATGGATTGCATTTTTCAGAAAGTGTAGTGCGTTTGGCTGATTTTGCGGGAATAAAACTCCCTCTTTTTGATCAACAGAGTCGTAAGAGCCAAATGGAAAAGGCTGATCTTTATGATGTTATGAAGATCGCTACGGATTTTTTTCAATATAGTTTACGTGATAAAGTAGGTGCGCAGGCGCGTCGTTATCTTGATGCACGTGGTGTAACGCCAAAACTTGCAGAGCGCTTTCGGATTGGTTTTGCTCCGGCAAGGCATACAGCTTTGAAAGAAGCTTTGAATGCGCGTGGTATTTCAATAAAACAAATGGAAGATTGTGGACTTCTCAAAATGGGTGAAGATGGAACGATTTCCTATGACAGATTTAGAAATCGTATTATGTTTCCTATTGAGGATTTACGTGGACGTGTTGTGGCTTTTGGAGGGCGTGCGTTAGAGAAAGATACACGGATAAAATACCTTAACAGCCCTGAAACAGCGTTGTTTCATAAAGGAGATATGCTTTATAACGCAGCGTCTGCTCGCAGAAATAGCCGCTTGGTTGGTGATGAGAAAAATCGCTCACTCCTCGTTGTTGAAGGCTATATGGATGTCATCGCATTGACTAAAGCTGGTTTTGAGGGAGCTGTAGCCCCTTTGGGCACAGCATTAACAGAAGCGCAAATTACGCTTTTATGGCAAATGGGGACCGATCCAATTTTGTGTTTTGATGGAGATGATGCCGGCTTAAAGGCTGCTTTTCGTGTTGCTAATCGTGTGTTACCTCTTTTAAAAGCTGGGGTGTCTGTGCGCTTTGTTTTGTTGCCACAAGGTAAAGATCCAGATGAAATTATTTGCATTGGTGGTGCAGAGCTTTTTACTTCTTTTTTACAAAAATCAATTCCATTGATTGAACTTTTATGGTGGCGCGCTACACATGGAAAGAATTTTGAAATTCCAGAGGCGCGAGCAGCGTTAGAAAAACAACTCAAACAGCAAATTTTTACGATTAAGGATGAAGATATACGACGTTATTATTTGCAGGATATAAAGAAACGACTTTTTGACTTTTTTCATCCCTCTTTTTCGAACAAAAAAATTTCTGGACACTCTCATCAATTCTCCCCAAATAGGGTATTAAAAGATCAATCGTTTTCTGTTTTGGCAAATTCAGACATCGTACGTAATTCTTCGCACTCTATTCCTCTGCGTGAGGCCGTCATTTTATTGATTTTAGCTTATTATCCTGAGTTATGGTATGAAAATTTTGAAGTTTTTGCTGAGTTGGAGTTACAAAACACTCAATTAGTAGGCTTTCATCAATCCATGTTGGAAATTCTTGGAAATCAGCAACTTCATGATAAAGAAACAATGGTTGCACTTTTAGAAGAAAGAGGGCAAAAAGCTCTTTTAGAGCTCATGAAAAATCTTGTGAAAAATATAGGTATGCGTACCATCTTTGCTGGTGCTCCCATAGAAGATGCCCGTACTATATTAAAACAAGCCATCTACTTGCATCTTCAAGAATACCACCTACATAAGAGATTACAAGATATTGAAGAGCAACTCGTAGAAAATCCTAAGAGTGAGGTGTTTGATCTGCTGCGTGAAATAAAAGTAGAACTGGAACAGATGCAAGCAACAGAAGCCTTAATTGAAGGATTTGGAAGTTGGTTTGATGAAGAAATAGACGGGAATAAGCAAGATAAGATAAAATGATTCGCTTTTTAAGAGCGAATCAGTCACCTAAGGCCGAGTGTAAGGAAGTTTTATGTAGAGCTGCATTTATAAAAAATGATGACTAAATTTTAGGAATAGCGGGAAATTGGTTCTTACTATAGCGTGCAGAGATTATCTCAGAAAGGCTGAGAGGTGTCGGGGAAGCTTCCGGAGTTTTCCCGTGTTTTTCTGTGAGTGAAGAGCGTATACAAAATGTATTTGTTTCTAAGAGAGATCTCTTCTCAGAGGAAGTAGAGAAGTATATATGGGAAGTTATTGATACGCTAAGTGGGAACGCAACAAACTGGTCACGTGGAATTTGCAGAGTGATCAAGTGGAGTTAACGGTATGGCAACAAAGGTTAAACAGAAAGACAATACAGAAGTAACGACCCAAGCGAGTGTGGATAGTCCTCTTCTCGATTTTTCTGATGATGCCATCAAAAAAATGGTTAAACTTGCCAAAAAAAATGGTTATGTAACAATGGATGAACTGAATGCAGTTCTTCCTCCTGATGAGGTTACATCTGAACAAATTGAAGATACCTTGGCGATGTTCTCGGAGATGGGTATTAATGTCGTGGATGATGAGGGTGAGTCTGAGAATTATGAAGAAGAGGTTACGGTAGAGGGGGGCGATTTAGTAGAGGTTACGAGCAATGCGCTTGTAACGACAGCCAGGCGTGAGCTAATAGATCGCACCGATGATCCAGTGCGCATGTATTTGCGTGAGATGGGTGCTGTTGAGCTCCTTTCACGAGAAGGTGAAATTGCCATTGCTAAGCGTATTGAAGCAGGGCGTGAAACAATGATTGCTGGGCTTTGTGAGAGTCCCTTAACTTTTCAGGCTCTTATTATCTGGCGTGAAGAATTAAAAGAGCAGCGTATTCTACTTCGTGAAATTATTGATCTTGAAATGACTTATGCAGGTCCAGAAGCTAAGCAGGCTCCTGTTATTGAACGAAATGAAGTCCAAAAGGTAAAAGAGCAAAAGTCTTCTTCTGGCATGCGTGATATGGAGAATATTGCGCGAGATATAGGTATCGAGGAGGATGATGAGGAAGACGATGATGTTAATTTATCGCTTGCTGCAATGGAAAATGAGCTCTGTCCTCAGGTCATGGAAACTTTGGATTTTATTGCTGAAACCTATGTGAAATTGCGAAAATTACAAGATCAGCATGTTGAAAGTAGTTTGGCAGAGTGTAAAGAGGGAGCTCTTTCACCTTCACAGAAGAAAAAATGTATTCAATTGAAAAGCGAATTGGTTCAGGCAGTAAAATCTCTTTCTTTGAACCAAAATCGTATTGAGGCTTTGGTTGAGCAGCTTTATGATATCAATAAGAGATTGATTCATAATGAAGGTAAGCTGAAGCGGATTGCTAATAATTATGGTGTTAGTCATGAGGAATTTTTAAAAGAATACCAAGGTCGTGAATTGGATGCAGATTGGGTTAATTATATTGCAACTTTGTCTGGACGTGGTTGGAAAGAGTTTTCTACGCGTGAAGCGAAAGAAATTAAAATTTTGCGCAGCGAAATACAACATTTGGCACAAGAAACGGCTATTTCGATTGGCGAATTTCGTCGGATTGTAACACAGGTGCAAAAAGGTGAGCGCGAATCAACGATTGCAAAAAAGGAAATGGTGGAAGCTAATTTACGTCTCGTAATTTCAATTGCAAAAAAATATACTAATCGTGGTCTGCAGTTTCTTGATCTTATTCAAGAAGGCAATATCGGTTTGATGAAGGCAGTAGATAAATTTGAATACCGGCGTGGATATAAGTTTTCAACTTATGCAACATGGTGGATTCGTCAGGCAATTACACGCTCAATTGCTGATCAGGCACGCACCATTCGTATCCCTGTTCATATGATTGAAACAATTAACAAAATTGTTCGCACATCTCGTCAGATTTTACACGAAATCGGACGTGAACCTACACCAGAAGAATTGTCTAGTAAACTTTCTATGCCCTTAGAAAAAGTGCGAAAAGTTCTTAAAATTGCAAAGGAACCGATTTCACTTGAAACACCCGTTGGTGATGAAGATGATTCCCATTTGGGTGATTTTATTGAAGATAGAAATGCATTATTGCCGATAGATGCAGCTATTCAAGCTAATCTGCGTGATACAACAACTCGTGTACTTGCTTCATTAACACCACGTGAAGAACGTGTTTTGCGAATGCGTTTTGGTATAGGAATGAACACTGATCATACGTTGGAGGAAGTTGGTCAACAGTTTTCAGTGACACGCGAGCGCATTCGTCAGATTGAAGCAAAGGCGCTTCGTAAGTTAAAGCATCCCAGTCGTTCACGCAAATTGCGTAGTTTTCTTGATTCTTAACAGTGTTGTATTTTTTCAAAGATGTATACTTTATTGATGAAGATGGATGAAAGAGAGGTATATCATGTAGTTCTTGAGGTATCTTTCGGCCAAAGATAAAAGATTGGATGTTGAATATTTTTTACAGAATTTGCATTGTCAAAATGTTTTCTTGATTTTGTTATCTTGTATTATGGTTTATAAAGCGGCCTGAAATTATAAGGTCATTTTTTGAAAGAGTAGATATATCTAGAGCGTTATCTTGCGTGCACTGGTAAGTTTATTAACAGAGATAATATATAAGAATCCTTAAATCAGATTACATCTATTTTTTTGAAGAGAAGGTAAAGTTTTTTGTGCGGAGGCATTCATAAAAGCGGTTATGTTTGTATGTGGATATGAAAAATTTCGATTGAATTATAGTATTCTTTTAGGTCGTGTGCATTTCATTTTTAAAGTTCGAGAACGATTTTGTTCTCTAAACAATGGTATATTATGATCTTCCTATCTTTTTTTCAAATCTTAATTGAAGGTGCAAAGCCTCAAGAATGCAATATGTATCATTGTATATACAAGCTTTATTTATGTTTTGTTCACAACAGATGTGTGTTTAAAGTGTTTTCCATTTTTACTAAGCTGAGCTTTAAGAAAATTGTCTTGAGGCAATGTATTGAATAGGATATTCTTTTTAATAGATAAAAATGTATACAATTATGGAGATTTAAATTATTTCTTTCGCTTCTTGATAGCTTCTCTTATTTGGAAAAACTGTGGCTACTGTTATGGATAAAAAGGCTTCCTTTTAGAAAGTAAAAAAAAATTAGAAGAGGTTTCCCTTTCTGAGAGGGAGAGTCTTTATGATGGCTATGGGCGTTGTTGTCTACACAAAGTGGAAGATGATGATACTGGAGATATCTATGCCACCAGTGTTGCTTGTTATCTTTTAGATGGTAAAATTTGCTGGTGTCGGGGCTATGTTCACTGTGATCAATTGTTCTAGATTGTATATCGTTGAATATTGCAACGATTAAAACGATTCGTTGGCTTCCGGAAAGTTGTACTTATCAATTAATTTATGAGGGGAAAGATCTTTATTGGTGGCATCCACTGGTGTCAAGAAATTATCAGACAGTCCATCAAACACAATTTTTTGTGCGTAAACAAATATAGATTTATGAAGATGAATTGTCTTCTGAAGAAGATTACCTTTAAGATATCACCGGCATTCTCTATGAAAACCGGTAATAAGGTTGTTTTACTCGGTGATTGATAATATTATATGACTTAATTGATAGCAAATACTACGGTGACACTCACGTTATAATTTAGTTCACCACTTGAAAAAGCTGTATCTGTGTAGCTTGCATTTACTGTCTTGCTCATTAAATGTGGCCTTGAATAATAATTGTCATCGGTTTCATTGATTTTAATAATTTTTCCTAATTTTAAATTAGCAGCCTCTGCTATAGTTTTTGCTTTTTCAATCGCTTCAGTAATAGCTTGTTTCCGTGCTTCTTGATAGAATGGTTTTGTATCGGCATTGGTAAAGGTAATGCCATGCACTGAATTAACGCCAAGCGCCATTGCTTGATCAAATATTTTCCCGGCGTTGGAAAGATCACGAATGCGTACTGTTAAAGAATTTGAAACATGATAGACAATTCCATTTCCATTGTTCTTTTTTTCGTGATGTTTACCTTGGTTAGATTGATAAATGGACAAGCCTGATGTTTGCAGATCATTTTCTTGAATGCCATTGTTCTTAAAAGCGTTTACAATATCATTCATAGATTTATTATTGTCCGCTAATGCTTTTTGGGCAGTTTTATTGTGTGTAACAACAGCGAAATTGATAATTGCCATATCTGGTGTTGCTTGATTTTCACCGGTTGCAGTAACCGTAATAGTTGCATTTTTCATTTTACTTTCTTCAGCGTGTGTGATAGGCGAAGCTGCTAGCAGTGTAAGTGTTATCATAGTTATTTTAATTGGATAACTTTGCAATGGTTTGAAAATTACTTTTTTCATATCTATTCCTTTTCATTTGTTGATTGACTATCTTTTCATTTTGTGGAGTTCTTGTAAAGAAATTAGGGTAGTAGAAAAAAAATCGATAAAAAAGAGAAAAAGGTGGTTTATAATTTGATCAAGCCCTTGTAGCATAAAAAATTTTAGTCTAGAGAGAAATTGTTTGTGGGGCCTGTAGCTCAATTGGTTAGAGCCAGCGGCTCATAACCGCTTGGTTGGGGGTTCAAGTCCCTCCGGGCCCACCAATGCTTAATAGAATGAAGAGCTTTTTTAGCAGTTAGAGAACTTTATGATTGTTCTTTTATTGTAGCTCTTCACCTAGTTTTGTATGTTTTTTTTGTATTTTTTTAAATATCTTTTTTACTGTCTTCTTACAAAACTATCTTTGATGACGAATGCACTTGATAATAGGGAATCTTTATGAATAATAGAAAATTTTTATAAAAACAACATGTTATCACATATTCTTACCCTTTTCCCATTCTTCTTACTTAGACAAAACCTTCTGTCAGACTTACATTCATTATGAGGATTATTATTCCAAATTTTGGGAGAGATTTTTTATTGATTTAAGAGAAAGTTTTTGTGGTCAGTGTTTATTTTATAAAGGAACGGTATCTCTTAATTCAGCAAAAAGTGCTTTAAGCTGTGCTTCCATTGTATCTGAATTGGGGCACTACGTATTGCGGTTGATTTCCTTAATCTGTACACCTTATCATAAAAGGCAGGTTGTGTCTCAAGAGAATCAGTTTTAAGTGTTACGCTTGGTTTAGGTAAAATGGGGAGATAGATATGTGTTTGGAATTTACTTTATCTTTGTCCAAGCCAGGAAGTCACCCCTGTTTTTGAGGAGAGTTTTTGCCATCAGTTTGGCTTATCTTTAAAAAGACCATTGAACGCGTTCAGAAAATTTGAGAGATTGTTAAAGTTTTTTGTATCTTTCAACGTCTATTGTAATAAGTGTTTTTATTGTTCTTTAGGAATTTCCCCTATGGCATAGGAAATTTTTATTAGAATGCTTTTTCTTTGTTTGTGTTTGCTAGGCTATAGCAATTAACACGCTTAAAATGCTCTTTGAGTGACAATGTCAATGAACCCGTAACAAGTTTTTTATTTGAGGTAGATGGAGTCTTTATGATTCGGCAAGAGCACTTTTGTTGGTATTAATAAGCTCTTGCATTCCATAGGTTCTGCTTATTCTATGGTTCATAAGCAATGCGCGTTATTATAAAATTGATCATATTGGAGAACGTGTTTAATAAGATGAGGAGGGGGTGAAGTCTTTATAACTTAAGAAAGTGAAAATTTGTCATATTTATTTTTTGACATATTTAATAATTTGTCTGGATAGGTTGTTGAAATTACTCTTGGAACTTTGTTTTAAGAGAGGTAAGCTATTCATCAATGGGCTTGATTTCTCTTAATTTGCAACTTTGTTTGGACTTCTTTTAAAGTACATGCATAATTGATTACTTCATGTTCACGGGGTGGACGCTGAGCCACATCTACAACTTTTTTATGCATAATTTATCTTTGACGTCAAACAATGCATATATTGAAAATAATTATTTAATCGTTAGGAGCCAATCTCTTGAGATTATATGAATTCTATCAGTGAATTTCTACTTCTTCATTTTTTCTAGTTGAAGTGATGTCATCGTAAGTCTGTGTATTCTTCAAAATGTTCATTTCATTGTAAATTGATGTACTGTCTAAGACACAGGTGTTATGATTAACCATTTCCACAACCAGATTTATTCTAAAGTTGAATATCGCTATGAATAACGCACATTGTTTAAAACTTTTATGATGCGGAAAATCCGACATTTTTCATGATTAAAATTTAATATTTTTGTTGTTTTTAGTTTCCTAAAACACCGCTCTGATTTTTGCGAAGTCTTTCAACGTACGGATACAATGTAAATTATGATTACAAATATTGACTGTTTTATCAGTAAATTGACACTTTTGTTCCATTATGATGCTTTTTAAATGCATTGCTTTATTTTTGGAGTCCTTGAGAAAGTAAGTCGATGCTTTTTATTATGATTTTTGCTGGAAGAATGACTTATTCTATTTCATTTGTAGCTTGAGTCGTCATAAAAAAACAATCTATAAGGTCTTTTTTTATTTTATCCTGATAAGACAATAAGTACTTTTTTAAAATATGCTGCTAACCAAAACTCTTTTCCTGTGTTGATTGTGAAGAACTCTTTATATTTTTCATAAGTTTCCTTATTTATGTAAATCTGTTGGCCAGTTCATTATTTTTGCTTAAAGTAAAATTCATTAATACTTGATCTATTGTCTCTTTTTAAGTATCATCGTCTCTATTTATGATAGATCTCTGCGTCAGACTTTGAGGGCACTTGCAGAGGAGAGAGAGGTTCTTTTGAAAAACAGGGGAAAAAAGTTGTAGGCAACGTTGCTGTTCATAAGAACTATCCATATCGCATTGTTATATTTTTGTTTCGCAATGTTGTTTAAAAAACAGTAAGTAGTGTTGTGTGGAATAGAATCGTGATATATTACTTTTTTTAAAGTAAGCCTGTTCTCATTCTCTCACGTAGAATTCAGTAAAATCTTCACAGATATTTTTACATCGGTTAATTATTGGTTCGACTCACAAGATCTGAACAGCATTATCAACGTTGTTGATAAGAGTGATGATGTCAATTGTTTTATAAAGAAGTTTGGACCGTGTGATGTTTTTTGTCTCATCATGGTACATAACCAATAAAATCCCACCTAATTTTATAAAAACCAGTTTGTTTACACAACTGATTCCATACTGCCTATTGCAATTAGTTTTTTCTCAGGTATGGGGGTATGTGTGAACGCTTTAGCGTTATTTAATTCGACTATATTGGAGAAAAATATGAAGAATGAAGAAAACTTTGAGAAAGTTTTACCGCATATTATTGTAAAATGGGAGGCTTTGTCTAAAACTCAAAAGCAGGAGATATTGGAAAGAGTAGAAAATGTTACTGCTTCTTCTCAGTCAGCAGAAGACTTAAAGCTTCAATCTTCTTTTTATCTCCAGACGAAATCAAAGCTATGAGTTTTAAATCTTCATCGGAGATGTTAAAACCTGTTATTACATATATGGCGCTAGCATTTCCGAGTGTATTAAGAAGAGCCATGAGTTTATCTACAGAGGGTCTTTTCCCTCCTTTTATCATTTGTTGTACGTAGTTTTGTCCACAGCCTGCTGCTTTGCTTATTTCGATCATCGTTCGTCCATCACTTTTTATCAGTTCAATTAAACGTTGGAACCAATCTTTTTCAGTCTTTGTCATTTTTAGACCTTTACACATTGACGCTATAGCGTTATTATCGTGTTGCAAATTCAGAATATATGATAAAGGAGCGTGAAAATATCCATGCGGAGATCTTCGCTTATGAAGGATACAGAGTTTTTTTTAATTAGTAATAAAATGCCCCCATACACTTTCGGATTTGAATCAATAAAAACGGTTGCTTAGTTCTACGATTGTTACAGGGTGGACACGTATGACCAGAAATGGAAATACGCATTCGTGCGTTCATAAAGTACTATCCTGATAGTATACGCAGTGGCATTATAAATCAAGATATACTCCAAAATTGACATTTGTAAGAAGTTTGCGCGTTAAGGTGGTGTGCGAACACAGCCGAATTTTGCAGCCTTAAGGAAAAGAATTATGGCTGTAGAAATACAAATTCACGGGTAAAAATGCTGTTTTTCCTTTTGTTTTAATAAATGGGGTCATCGTTATATGGTGTATCACATGCGTGTGTTGAGAGATTTCGTAAACTTCAAGAAAAGTGGTTTTGATGATTTTAGAGATCAAGCTAATTATTGGTTAGAATGTGGTACAAGGAGTAGATCTTTTATCGAAGATCGATATGTTTTTAAGAATGCCAGATTTTATAATGATTCTTATATTTGCAATGGAAACTATGTTTATGATAATGCGCAAATATATTATATGTCGTTTATGTCTAGCGTTACTGCTGTTTATGACAACGCACAAGCGTATGGTCCTATAAAAGTTCGCAGAAGTGCGCATGTTTCCAATAAGGTAAAGGTTATCTTTCATTCCAAAGGGAGTGGTAATGCATATATTTATGGTGATGCAGAAGTTTATGACCATGTCTGTATCACAAATTCTTCTGAAGTTTATGGTAAGGCACGTAAATTTTTCGCAAAATCTCAGATTTATGACAGCGCTTTAGTTTGCGGTCATGTAAAGATTCGTAAAAAGGCAAAAATTTACTGTAATGCCGAGGTTTGTGATTGTGAAGATTTGCGCAATGACGAAAAGATTTACATATGTTGCTGTATTCTCCATGGTGCAAAAGAGGCAAGTAAGAACAATGGAAGTAAGGCGAGTGTTGAGTATTTTCCACCGTGAGCGTTGTTTGAAATCAATTATGTTCTTGCTTTTGGTGTAAATAAATCCAATGGACGTGAGGGTATGGAGTAGAGCTGCTTTACGACATTTATTAGCCTGTTTTTGTAGAGGAAATAAGTATGTCGAGAGTGATTTATCATACTTGGCACATATGGCTTTTTGCATTCTTTTTTTGATAGAGAGCAAAACAAAACACATCTTTTACTGTAATTTAAGGAGATCAAAATGAGTATAAACGAAGTTTTATGGGTAATAATGATTGTTGTTTTGCTTTTCAGCGGTGTTATATTGCGATTTGCTTTGTATTATCGGGATCAGGCTAAAGCTTTTCAAGAAGAAGCAAGAAATATAAAGCATGAATTCTTAAGGGATTCTATAAAGATAACAGAAGAACGAGATAGAGCAATTAGAGAGCAAAATATGGTGATTAAAAGACGCGATCAGGCGATTGCAAAGCTGAAACGACAAGTTAAACAGTACGAAGAAGTTATGCAGCAACATCAGGAAAAGATTAAATCTAAGGATGAAGCAAAAAAGTGATTATATCCATATTGTGCATTCTAAAAGACTTTGGAAATGTTGAGAAGAGCTGATGTAGGAGGCTGTAAATGAAGAGAGGTAAGTTTTGTTTATTAAGGCGACTATTGAGTTGTTGGTGAGGCTGCAGTTTTTGCTAATGCTCACACTTATGTAAAGATAGTCATTGATGACAATGCCAATCTTTGTGGTGATGCGTATATTACTCAAACAATTTTGGAGGAGGCATTAGTTAAGAAAATGAGGTCTCTAGATAAAATATCTTCAAAGAATAGGCATCGAAATGGTCTGGTGTTAGCAAGGAAGTTTTATGAGATGAGGAAAATAAATTGGTCATAATGATCCGACAGAAAAAGTAGGAAGAATAAGATGAATGCAGAGAACATTTGTTCTCTGGGAGAGCAGTGATATTCATAATTTGTCATTTATATGCACTTTATCATGTTTCTTACTTTTTATGAAAAAATAACAAAATTTGCGAGATGAAATAGAGAAAAATAATATTGGATCTAAAAAAATCATGAGGCACTTGTTAGGAATATGAGAGGGTCATGAGGTTTGAAAGAATAGGAGGAGAAGCTTTCCGTAAATGCAATCTAACAAGCATAAGAAAAGGAACAGAAATATACAACTTTCATTATTTTATTTTAAGCATTTTGCATGTTGTTTTGGATGGGAAGATGTAGAGTGCTAAATATTGTGGCTTTAAGGCTAAAATGCAAAGAGACAACTCTAACACTTCATTAAAGCCAACTGAATGATCTTTTAGGGGAAAAATAAAGTTAAGACATTGCTCTGTTGTAGAGTGATTGCTAGTTTTTTCTGCGTTTTTCTTAAGATATTTTTTTGGTAAAATCAAATAGCCTTTCTTCGAGTATATTGGTGCCTTGTATTTGAATTGCTTTTTGGATAATATTTTTTGAAAATCATAATATTTCAATTGTTGGAAGGTTAGGTTGATTATTGAATACGGCTGCATTTGTATTTAAAATGATAATTTTCTTTGCCTTAAAGCCCGGCTTTTGTTTTTCTGCTGATTCCGCTTGCTTCTCTAATGTTTTCTTCTGATTTTTTGAGACAGATTCATTATTTTTCTGAATTTTTTATATCTTCTACTTGAGTTTTTTAGTTCTATTTGGATTTTTTTTAGTCAAAAAGCTTCACTATCACTGAAATTCCTTAATTAGTATAGCTTAAGTTCATTTTTATGATGCCAACTATTGCTCTAGCATATTTCACATATCTTTTTCTCTCCTTCTTTTTGAGGAAAATGATAGTTAAAGAACATAAAAATATTTTTTATAGGATCGCGAATGGTTTCATATGATTCTCTATTTGATCTAGATATGAGAATGAGTTTAACAATTTGTGGTGTGGATGGTCTGATAATAAATAAAATGCTTAATGTTCAAACATGCTTCTGTGAAGGTGGTATGATTCGTTATGTGCATTTTTAATGGCTTACAGAGATCATGTTTACAGATACTGTTCATGTTTATAGTGTTTATCAGCTTTCTTAACAGTGTGGTGTGACATTATCAGATTTTTTAAGGTATCCTTGTTAGGATGGCTAAAAAGCGTGACAGGGGCATACGTCAAAAGAAGAGAGGGGAAAAGCAATATATCCTAGAAAGGAAAAACGCTTCAGAATGACAATAAAGTAGATGCTTGAACGATTTTGTATTAAATTACAGAGCAGAAGGTCAGGCATCTCATTCTAGTTGACTTGGATTAGTTTTTTTGCAAAAATGTGATTTCTTGATTTTTCTTGTTTATCGTTTACGCAAAAATTATGTAAATTTTATTCTTTCTTATTAAATTTCTCCGTTGATTTCTTTCTTTTTTGAGATCTATTTCACCAAACTTGATAAGAATTAAGTCAGACTCTTAATCTCTTCAGGTTGAGAGAGAAGAATGCATTACTTATTGTTTTAAAGTGAGAACAGCATTTCTGTTGTAGTTGTAGTTTAAGTCGCAACGAGGCCACATATCACTCTAAACAAAGTGCGCTATTTTAGCTTTATATCCACACTAATAAAAAGTTTTGTTTTTGACATATTAGTGATCAGTAATAACAAATGTTGACTGTAGAATGCGGTGTTGTATTTTCATTATCGTTGAAATTTTAAAAAATTCGCTTTTCAAAAGCACCTGGTAAATGCCGATTTTTCACGTTTCTTTTCTATAAAGCTTTTAAGACAACCCTTTTTTGAACATTGGATAAACTGTATTGTAAGTTTGGAAAAAAATCTTCTCTGATATTGTTTCTCCGTATATGCCAGATTTTCATGTTTATACTTTGTCTTGTTGAGGAATATTTACAATCTTTTTGTTTATAACTGAAATGCCATGGATGCTGCAAATGTTTTATCGAAATCTAACACAAGATCGGTTTTTATATACTCTCTTGTAGTTTGATAGATAATTTATAGCTATTTGGATTATTATATAATATTGTCGAGAATTATACTGCAAGAAAGGTCGGTATCAGTTGCATGAAGAGCAAAAACATTACTTTTGCCGGTTGATAGATTCAAGAGTTGCTTAATTGTTAGTTTGGAAAACAGATGTAGCACCCACGAAAAGCTTTATTGAGAATTACTTACTAATATATGAGAAACGATATAAAAAACCACTCATGTTTCCCATTGCTGAAAAATCAGCTTTTTCCATTCATTACCTAAAGTGCAAAATACACAGAGTGAAATTTTTATCTTAATGGTAAGGAACGTTAAGATTGTAGCTCTCTAATAGTGGCTTTATGTGTGATCTCTTTTATCTTCTCAATATTTACGAGAATGTCTTGTTTTGTTGGATAACCCTTACTCGAAAAAGCAATTTTTTGTTCATCTCCTGAGATTAGACGCCAGTACCATTGCTTGTGAACCCCTTGAAACACCTCAAAATACATACTTCTTACCTCATAAAATAGTCGATAATTTACAGGATAAATACTCAACCCCTCTGACTATGAGAATTTAAAGTATGTCTCTGCAGTAAGTAGTCAATATATTTTCCTTAATTTTTCCTTAAACAAATAATTTCTATGAGAACTATATTTTGTAACAAGAAAATATTTATTGTCAATAAGTTGCAAATAGGTATTTTATAATACAAAATCTATTTATTTAAATTTAATAACGTTCTATTTCTCTTTAAGAATAGCAAAAAATTCTATTCATTGTTTCCATGCGGGAACATTCAATTATTTTTACGAAAAAAAATTACATGACACACCAAATTTCATCAGCATGGGAAAAACTATTCTTATTTTGTTCTCATGTTGATAAAGTTTTTCTTTGATTTCTTCGTCTATTTTATTATGAACGGTTATTGATTAGCGATAACTTCTTTTTGCGATATGCTTCGAATGAATAAATCAATAAATAAGCTAAGGGCATAAGAGTTGGCCATTTTTGCCTTCATATCGATCAAAGAGGTTGCGGCTTTGGGTGTGTATTTATTAGATGAACCCTGTCTTGACAAATATTGTTGCAACTTCTCATAAGAGCTTTCGATTTTTTCTTGATTTAGTTTTTCACTACGATCGCTATTGGAAAGGATCTCTTCAAGCCCTTCAATTTTTTTTATGAAGTAGTTCCAATCAAAGTCACCTTTAGTATATTCAGCATCAAACATTTTCCCTTGCCCAGTTAAAAGCCAATTAATATTGACACCGTACAATGTGCGATATGTTTGTAATACACTCAGATTGGGTTCCCTTTCTCCACGTTCATAAAAAGCAATAGAGTTTTTTGTCATGCTAAAACTTTTAGCCAATGCTTCACGTGATGGATCCCCCAATGCAAGGCGTATATAACGTAAGCGTTTTCCAAATATAGTTTTTGATTCAGTTTCAGGACGTGCCACGAATTATCTCCCTCAGTAAATCATCATGGTATAATTTTTGACCAATAAAGGCACAGTATGTATTAATATCACATGATGTAATGTTAATATTTATAGTTTTCATTTTTCTCTATTTTTTAATTTTAATATATAAAAAGTTATTTTGATAGTACATAGATAATGATTTTTGAATTTTTATATTATTTAACACTTCTCTTCATTTCCAATAAAAAATGTTTTTACTGATTTTTTTCTTGTTTTTTTGGAGAAAAATTCCATATAGATTTCCCATGGTATTTTATCTTTTTTTGCATTAAGTGATACAATCTTTCGATTTGTTTAGCAGATGAATTTAAAGAAATAAATTTTTAAGGAAATAGATCATGGTTCTATTAGGCTATTTTGGATGGCCTTTTTTTTTCACAATTATTGGTGTCTTTTTAGGAGGAGCTATTGGTTGGTTTGAAACTGGAAGTGTTATTGGTTTTTTTAAATATTTTTTTATTTGCTGTGTTTTAAGCGTTTTAGAAATTTCTTTATTTTTTGATAATTCTATTATCAATGCACGTGTTCTTGGAAGAATGGATCCACTCTGGCGTCGTCGTTTCCTGGTATGGGGCATTCTAATAGCAGTGTTTGGGATGCGGCTTATTTTTCCGTTGTTGGTAGTTGCTGTTGCTGTTGGCATTAATCCAATTGCTGCAGTAAAATTAGCGCTATGGGAACCACATCAATATGCCGCAGTCTTAACAGATGTTCATGTTGCAATTGCGGCTTTCGGAGGAACTTTCCTCATGATGGTTGGTTTGAAATATTTTTTTGATCCTGAAAAAGAAGTACATTGGCTCGTTTTTATAGAGAGACCAGCTCAAAAGATTGGGGCGCTTGTCGGGATTGATATTGCAATCGTTTTGGCTTTGATATTATTCTTCTCAGGACAGGTTGTAACAGAAGATAAAATGGTTTTTTTACTTGCTTCTCTTTATGGACTTTTGACATTTATAGCTGTTGAAGCAGTTAGTTTGCTCTTGGATGCTCCAAAAACGACTTTAGCTACCGTTGCCAAGGGAGGAGTAGGGGCATTTCTTTATCTAGAAATTTTAGATGCTAGTTTTTCTTTTGATGGTGTAGTTGGTGCTTTTGCTTTTTCCCATAATCTTTTTATTATTGCAATTGGCCTTAGTATAGGTGCATTTTACGTTCGTTCTATGACGATTATGTTGGTTGAATCAGGAATATTGCTGCATTATCGTTATTTGGAACACGGAGCTTTTTATACAATTTTAGTTCTCGCAGTGATTATGTATCTGCAAACTCTTCTGTCGGTTCCTGAAGTCTTAACAGGGCTTGTGGGAGTCTGTATTATTGGAATGGCATTTTATTCTTCTCTTCGCTTTAAGCGCTATCACTTCAATAAACATGGTGTGTCTAAATCTGAGTAAATTGAAAATTTTTTATGCATTACAAGAACAGGACAAAAAAGGTACTTTAGGAAGCCATTAAGAGTTCTATACCGGATTCGTTCATAATTTTTAGCATCGTGTTAAGTGATCCATTTAGATCAATACCAGCGCAGGCATTTAAGGAAACGCTGACTTTAAAGCCGCATTGTATAGCGTGAAGTGCAGAGAAACCAACACAAAAATCTGTTGCCAAGCCGCACATAGCGAGCTTTGTAAAACCATGTTCTTTCAGGTAAACTTGTAAGCCTGTTGGTGTTTTTTGATCATTTTCAAAAAAGGCAGAATAACTATCAATTTCTTGATTATAACCTTTTCTGAGGATAAGTTGTGCTTTTTCAACTTGGAGAGATGTATGAAAGTCTGCTCCTTTTGTTCCTTCTACGCAATGATCAGGCCATAGTATTTGGGGGCCATAGTCAAGATTGATAGTATCATAGGGCATTTTTTCAGGGTAGGAAGAAGCGAAGCTGCAATGGTTTTTAGGGTGCCAGTCTTGTGTTAAAATGACATGATCAAAATGCTCTATGAGATTATTAACGATCGGTAAAATGGTATCACTTTGTGGTACTGCAAGTGTTCCACCTGGTAAAAAGTCATTTTGGATATCAATAACGATTAAGGCTTTTTTTTCCATCAACATATTCCTATAGGAGATTTATTTTTGTGATATTCTTTGAGAGACTATATTTCATCTTGAAGTTTTGAGATAATTTGGTGGATATTGGTATTATAATTATCAAGCCAAAAAAAGGGAGTAGATGAGTTTTCACAATTCTTTTTATAGTTTTTTACCAATTGCAACCACGTACCAATGGGTAGTGCACTGGAGTCACTCATCGCTACATGTTGGTGGAGAGCTTTCATGATCATCGGGCTTGGGACGTCAGATCCTAGAAGACGGCGGTCATTTTGTAAACGTAATTTGAGCCACATTAAAGCAAAGGGTGAAGACCACTGTCTTCCGTGACATAAAATTGATGAAAAAAGAGTAGGATTTTTTACTGCGAAATATAAAGCCCATAAAGTGAAAAAGGAGGGGGCATAGAGGATAGGTTTTCTTTGTGATATCTTATTACATTGATAAGTTGGCTTAATGCGATAAGAACACAATATTATATTCGGTATAGAAAAGAGAGGAGATGTTTGATAACAAGTTTCAGGTACAGCTAAAAAGAGCTGTTTTTTGCTTTGATAAGGGGCATTTTTTTGCATTTAAAACCTTAGGAGGGGTTGTGAGATTAGAAAAAACGTATCAATATAAAGTGAAAAGCTTTTGGTGTAACGCAAGCTTTATCTCTTGCAGAGTTTAGAAAAGCAAAAGCAGTTTTTTCAAAATCCTAACCTCCTATAACGCACAATATTAAAGAGAAATTTATGGCACGTCAATTTATCTATCATATGGCTGGTCTTAACAAGGCTTACGGCAATAAGAAAATTTTAGAAAATATTCATCTGTCTTTTTATCCAGATGCAAAAATCGGTATTTTAGGACCGAATGGTGCAGGTAAATCAACCATTTTACGTATTATGGCTGGGATAGATAAAGAATATACCGGAGAAGCATGGCTTTCTGAAGGGGCACGTTGTGGCTATCTTCCACAAGAGCCTATTCTGGATACAAGTAAAGATGTGCGTGGTAATGTGATGGAAGGCGTGGCCGATAAGCAGATAATTGTTGAGCGTTATAATGAATTGATGATGAATTATAGTGAGGAAACGGCTGATGAAAGTGCGCAACTACAGGATATTATCGATAGTCAGAATCTTTGGGATTTAGAAAGTCAAGTAGCAATGGCTATGGCTGCTCTTGGTTGTCCACCAGCAAATGAGGATGTGACAAAGCTTTCAGGAGGAGAGAGGCGGCGTGTTGCGCTTTGTAAATTACTTTTATCGAAACCGGATTTATTGCTTTTGGATGAACCAACAAACCACTTGGATGCTGAAACTACAGCTTGGCTTGAAAGGCATCTGCATGAATATTCCGGCGCGGTACTTTTGGTGACGCATGACCGTTATTTTCTCGACAGTGTAACGGATTGGATTTTAGAATTAGATCGCGGTAAAGGTATCCCTTATGAGGGGAATTATTCTGCTTATTTGGCGACTAAAGCTAAACGTTTAGCGCAGGAAGGACGTGAAGAGGCTGCTCGTCAACGTGTGTTATCACGCGAACAAGAATGGATAGCTTCTAGCCCAAAGGGACGGCAAGCAAAGTCCAAAGCACGGATTAAAGCCTATGATGAGTTGGTTCAAGCTGCACGTGAACGGCGTCCTGGAGAGGCGCAAATTATTATTCCTATTGGCGAAAGATTGGGGCAGGTTGTCATTGAAGTTGATAATCTTTCTAAGGCATATGGAGAGCGTGTCTTGATTGATGGTCTCTCTTTCAAGCTTCCTGCTGGCGGAATTGTTGGAGTCATTGGTGCTAATGGTATGGGAAAATCTACTTTGTTTAAAATGTTGACGGGGCAGGAACAGCCAGATTCAGGTCAAATCCGCATCGGGGAAACAGCTCACATTAGTTATGTCGATCAGAGTCGCGATTCATTGGATGGTGATAAAACCGTTTGGGAGGAAATTTCTGGCGGTAATGACGTCATTAAATTAGGTAAACATGAAATGAACAGTCGTGCTTATTGCGGGGCATTTAATTTTAAGGGTGCAGATCAGCAAAAGAAGATAGCAAGTTTATCAGGAGGTCAGCGTAATCGCGTACATTTGGCTAAGCTTTTAAAAGAGGGAGGCAATGTTCTTCTTCTTGATGAACCGACAAATGATCTTGATACTGAAACGTTGGGTGCATTAGAGGATGCATTAGAGAATTTTGCTGGTTGCGCGGTTATCATATCGCATGATCGTATGTTTCTTGATCGGTTGGCAACTCATATTTTAGCGTTTGAAGGCGATGGTCATGTGGAATGGTTTGAAGGTAATTTTGCCGAATATGAGGCTGATAAAGTCCGTCGTTTTGGTGCAGATTCTCTTAATCTTAAACGTATGAATTATAAGCCACTGACACGCTAGCATTGCTTGTTTTATTTAATTTTGATTGAAAAAATGGTGATGGTGTCTGGTGTTATCTTTGTTTTTCGAAAAAGAGAGTTGTCCGCCATAGTGTGAGGTTTTTGTTCGTCACATCTAAGAAAGAAATAGAGCGTAGAATCCTGGTTATATTCTTACAGAATATGTTATCATGTTTGATATGCTGATAGCGTAGAGGGTTACCTGTTTCTCATCAAGTTATAATAGAGGCTTGTAATTTTTCGTTATAATTTTACGATTGCAGTACCAGTCTCTTTGTTTCCAACGGAAAGAATAGCGAGAAAGGGTACTGTTATTTTTTTAGCAATTACTTGTTTTTTATTATTATCAAAAAAATATGAACATACATGATGCAACACTATATTTTCTGTTTAATTTTTTATTAATAGAAATAAATGCTTATTTGAGCAATAAGGAGTATTGTTGAAAAAATAATAAACTTAGATGAAATGATTATACTGTTGAAAACTATAGCAGAATAAAGTCGTTTGCAGATTTTTGTACTTTTGTACCATGGAGATTTAACGTTATCAGACCTTACATTTATTGTATGAAGCACAATTGGTTGAGCATTATCAGAAAAGCGGATCGATTTATTTTAAGCTTTATCATGATCGTTTAGGTGAAGATGTTGTGATGGCTATTTTTTCAGCTTTGCTAGAGCATGATATGGTGAGAGCGCACGATTTAGTACGTTTGAAGAATATAAAAAAACAGTACTGAAAAATGGGAAAAAAGTATTTTTTACAAAATGCGGCGTAGTGAGATGCGTTACGGTTTTCTTCTATTGCAGATTACGGTGTAGAAAACGCTTTACGCGAAATTATTGGTGATAAACCATTTGAGACAATCTTGATATTGGTAAGGGTACAACCTCTATCTTAAAATTGTTTTCAGGCTTTTATACGCATGAAGTTGAAATTATCCTCGATAGCGATGTTTTGCATTTATTTATTGGGAATACAACTTTTGATTTGGTTATTCTTCATAGGGTTTTATATTTTCTTGAAAGTCCCGAAGAGGTTTTTCATGAGATTGCAGGTGCTTTGCGTCTTCATGGACGTTTACTGATTGTGGATTTTGTTCGCCATGAGGTCGAGTATTTACATTCTTATCTTTTCTCCTATGCCTTTTGGATTTTCAGATTTACAAATAGAACAATGGCTTTAAAATGCCGGATTTATTCTAGAGAAAATGATTTACCCTCTTTTGCAAAATGAAAACAATGAGAGGCTAATAGTTAAGCTTTGGCTTGCTCGCGATCCACGTTTATTGGTTGATGATATAAAAGACAAAAAAGTAGAGTTTGCATAATATGTTGGTTAAGATACTTTATTTTTTGATTTTTAAAAGTGCAAAGAGAGAATTTTAATAAATCGTTGCAGTGTTGTTGTTTTTACCTTGTATTGTATCTTTGTGCATGAGAGCGTTGATTCTTCAATATTTTGCTATGGCTATATAACAAGGTATTCTTATAGAAGAAAAGTCGGTTAAAGACTGCTATTTATCGCTTATTGAAACAGCATGTGTTGAATTGATCAAGATATTGATTTATAGTAAACAGTTCATTGCTTTGTATTTTTAAAGCAAGTGCGTGAATGAGCAGTGCAATAATTATGTCGTTCTTCGTGAAGGGACGATCCCATTAAAGAATGCAAAAAATAAAAAATAGGTACTGTGTAATCTCTCTAAAGATAATATGTTAAAATAATTGGGAATACAAAAAATCGCACTTTTATCATTGTGCAGTACACTTTAAGGAAGAGAGATGGGAAGGAAATGTCTTCAATGATTATTGTCTATTATGATAGTACGTTGGAATTTGTAGTTGGTAATAAAAGAGTTTATTGTCAACTTAAGTGCTGATAATTAGTGGTTCTAAATAAATACGTTCTAAGCTCTAAATTGTTCGTGAAATTTATTTTATTCGAGTTCACAATTGATCTTGTTACTGCAGAGACAGTTTCACAATATTTTTTTATGGTGATTCTTAAAAAAATATCATGAAAACAGGGAAGATTTTCTATTTCTCTTTATTATCTTATTTAGACTGTGCTCGTTTATCATTTTGAATGGAATAATTTATGTCCTCCTTACACCTACGTTTTTAATTTTTATGCAATTTCAAATGGTTAAAAGATCTGCGCTTTATATTTGGTTTTAAGTGTTTGTTCTTCATAGCAAGGAAGGTTTATACAACTTAATTTTTTTACGGACATAGGGTTTTGAGGAAAAATTATTATGAAAATAACGAAGTTCATAGATTCTAATGATGACCTTTGAAATAAAGTTGCTCCAAATTGGATCATTTTGAATGTTTTTTGCCTAAAATTTTCCATTTTTAGACAGTTTATAGTTTTTTTATACTTTTTTGTATGAAAGATGACAAGAATTTCTTGTTGTTTAAAGCTTTTTATTCCATAGCAAGAATATTGCATCGCCTTCTTAGTGGTTGATGCGAGAGGACGATCGGGGAACCTCCTCCCCCCCCCCGCGTGGATCCCTTAGATTGTCTGGCCTGGCTGGGAATTTTCTCAGTCAGGCTTTGGGGAATTTAATGTTAAAGTTTGATGGGTGGTGCATGTAAGAGCGTTGGAGTGAGTTTTGGTATATAAGGTAGAAGTAACGGAGTCCTTCAGGCGTAGGGTTCTTGTCATTGTATTTTTCTTTTTATTTTTTGCGGCAAGTCTTTTTGTTTTTCGGAATCCTTCTACTTATCTGTTTTTATTTAATCGGTCTTTTTCTTCTAACCAAGTTAGTGTTATAGAATCTAACCAAGTTAGTGTTATAGAAGGGATGATTATAGAGAGATTGGAAGTTTCTTTTCCAGGTATTATCATGAAACTCTCTAAGTTAAATCCTCAACAAAAAAAGCAATTGATTGAGCAAGTATATCACGATATCGTCGCTATTGCTTCTGCGAAGGGACAGAGTATTGGGCAAGCCCGAAAGTTGGGTGAGGTGGGTGCTGTGGTTTTATCCAGAGCTATTTCTCGTGGTGCTGTTGCTGATGCTTATTTTTAGTCGTTTCTTTAAGAAATTATGTGTTTTTGGTTAATCTTATAAGATTTTTTCGCGCAGTTTTCAAAAGCTTACAGAAGAGGTATAATACCCATTTTTTTGATATCATAGGGCGATAGAGAATGGTAAAGTTTTGAGGTCTCTTTTTTGCGGATTTTAGTATACTTATTCCTTTTGTGATTTCTAGAGATTGTGTGTGGAGTTAAGCAAGTTTGATAAAATCACAGTATGCACAAAGTATTTGCATGAAGATGAATAGAGATTTCTATTGATGCGGTTTTGAGATTGTTTGTACAATTGCTTATAGGATTTTTCAAAAAACAGATGGGAGTAATTATTGAAATTTGTTATAGGCCGAAGACCTATCTGTTTGTGCGTGTTTATGAGATTCCTTTATATGATGATTGGTTTTGCTGGGTGATTTGTCTGGTAGAGAATTTTTTCAGTCAGTGTTTATCAGCCATAAGGAATAGTTGGTAACGGTTTTTATTCCTAGGAAGTATCCTGCAGTTATTTAGCATATCAAAGTTTGTTTTATAAGTTTTTTTATTTTTGGTTATATTATGAAATACAGAAATATATAATTCGTGTATTGAGTGGTTTTCTTCCAATACTAAAATTTATCTTGAAATTGTCTTAATATTTTCATTTTCAGGCCGCTCTTTCGTTTTTTTTCTATGTACAATGCGTCCACCAAGCCGTTGCAGTTGGGATTTAAGTAGGATTTAAGAATGTCTTAATGAAGAGAAAGAAAATGCAATTTTTGAAAATTCTTTTAAGTGCAGTATTTGCTTTATCTTTTGTGTTTGATGTAAGTTGGGCTCATACCGTGTTAAGTGTTGCAGGATCAAATGAAGGCTCAGAGATTATTACTTCTAAGATTCTTATTCGTCCTTATGAGCTTCTTATTCGGAAATTTGCGAATAAGTACAATGTTCCTGTTAATTTGGCACATGCTGTTGTAAGAGTTGAAAGTGATTACAAGGCTCTTACAAAGGGGGCTGCTGGCGAAATAGGTTTGATGCAAATTAAACCATCTACTGCGAGAGGGTTGGGTTTTAAGGGATCAGTGCAAGATCTTTATGATCCTGCGATTAATCTTGAATATGGTATGCGTTATTTGGCGCGGGCATATAAACTAAGTGCTGGCGATACATGTGGCACAATCCTTAAATATAATGCAGGTCATGCTGCAAAAAAAATGAATTCCATTTCGGAAAAGTATTGCTCAAAAGTCAAGACTTATTTGGCTTCTTTAAAATGAAGGTGACCATTGAAAGCAATGGGTTTTCTCAGATTTGTAAAATATCTTGCAGGACTCTTTTCACTTGATGAAAAATGTTTTATAAATAAAGCGTCAGTCGGCTGGGCAGCCGCGCTTGTCCAATGCCTAAAGGCGGCAGGTGAGGAAAGTCCGGGCTCCACGGAAAAACGGTGCCGGGTAACACCCGGCGGGGGTGACCCTAGGGAAAGTGCCACAGAAAGTAAACCGCCTATTTTTATAGGTAAGGGTGAAAGGGTGGGGTAAGAGCCCACCGCGCATTCAGTAATGAGTGTGGCAAGGTAAACCCCACCGGGAGCAAGACCAAATAGAAATGACGCGCAAGGTTTAACTTGCAGCCAGTTTCCGGGCGAGTCATTCGGGTAGGTTGCAAGAGGCGGATGGTAACATCCGTCCCAGATGAATGGTTGCCATGTAAAGTGTACGCTTTACCATACAGAACCCGGCTTACAGGCCGACTGATTTTTTTATGATTGATGCTATGTTTATTATTGGTATTGTACACAATTAGCATTGTATAAGGGGTTTTTCTATGGGGTGTATGTTTTTTTTTAAAGTTTACACTCAAACAAAGCGTGTTTTTTTTAATTATAACATTTCTTTAAGTATAAATGTGTTAGGATATGTATCCGGTTAACTTTAGCTTCATTTCTTTTCATTGTTAGAGAGGGGGTGAAGTTTTAGTGGTCCTGATATGAGTTGCCATTGATGGCTATTGATTTAAAAAAGCATAAATCAAGACGGATTATTTTGACAAAACAGGGTAAGAGAGCTGAACGCCATATTCCAGTGTTATTACAGCCAGTTTTAGCTGGGCTTATACCATTGGTTGGGGCAAAAGTGATTGATGGTACCTTTGGTGCTGGTGGTTATACGCGTGCTTTGTTAAATGCAGGTGCACAGGTTATTGCTCTTGATCGTGATCCTCACGCTATTCGTGAGGGACAATCGCTTGTTGATGAATTTTTTCCACGACTTCGTTTGGTGCAAGGGAATTTTTCACAGTTGGATTGCGTGGTTGAAGAGAAGGTGGATGCTGTTATTTTGGATATTGGTGTCTCTTCAATGCAGCTTGATGAAGCTGAAAGAGGATTTTCTTTTCAAAAAGATGGTCCATTAGATATGCGAATGGCTCAGACTGGTTTTACTGCTGCTGATGTTGTGAACCGTTTAAAAAGTGATGAGCTAGCACGAATCTTTAAAATATTAGGAGAGGAACGCTATGCAGGGCGAATTGCACGGATGATTGAAAAGCGCCGCTGTATTCAGCCATTTTTACGTACAGGTGATCTTGCTCATGCCATTGAGGTGTTGGTGGGGCATAAAAGTGGAGAGCGCATTCATCCTGCAACGCGTGTATTTCAGGCTCTTCGCATTTATGTGAACGATGAAATTGGTGAACTTGCACGTGGCTTATTTTCCGCTGAACGCGTTTTGAAACCAGGAGGTCGTTTGGGAGTCGTGAGTTTTCATTCTCTTGAAGATCGTATGGTTAAAAGATTTTTTTCTACTCGTTCAGGAGAGAGTATGAGGTCTCGCTATCTTCCTGAAATAGAGATGACTCCAGCAACATTTTTTCCTTTGTTTAAAGGGGGGATAACTGCAAATAAAGAGGAGTTGGAGCGAAATCCTCGTTCACGTTCTGCGAGGTTGCGTATTGGCGTACGTACTGAAGCGGAGTGTCTTGCTGCAGATATGAAATTGTTTAGATTAGCAAAGATTGCCAGTTTTGAAGGTGGCAAGAGATGACAGTTTTTCGTACATTTGATATGATTTTAGTTATGATTATGATTTGTATGGCAGGTCTTACTTATAAGGTTAAATATGATGTCCAAAAACGAATGAGTGAAGTTCGTCGTCTTGAACAAAAAATAGCTGCAGAAAAAAATACGGTGAGTCTGTTTCACGCTGAGTGGGCTGTGATGATAGAGCCTTCACGCATGCAAAAACTTGCAAAACGTTATCAGAAAGAGCTTGGTTTAGAGAGTATCCAGCCTTACCAAGTTGTAGAGTTTGAAAGTATTCCAGTACGTGTATATGATCAAATTGAAGAAGTGATTAAAAAAAATCTCTTGAAGGAAGGGAAAAATATTTTGGCAAATAATCGTACTTCTCAGGCGAATGGTGTTGTTCGAAAAGGCGTGCGGTGATGAAATCATACTTTCTCTTTTCGCAGAAGAAAAAGCGCTTAAAAAAACAGTTCAATATTGATAATTTTTCTGTTCGTCGTTCGTATTCTTCTCGTCTACGTTTACTTTTTTCTTCTTTCTGTTTTCTTATTTTATATAGTGTTATAGGGGCTTGTCTTATTTCTTATGGGTTTGAAGGTGGACAGATTGAAGAAGCAAAAGGACCACGAGTCCTTCAATTGACTGCACGGCCTGACGTTCTTGATCGTAATGGTCGTTTATTGGCAACAGATATTAAAACCTATTCGCTTTTTGCTGAGCCACGACGTATTATTGATATCGATGAAACAATAGAATTGCTCTCAACAGTTTTGCCTGATCTCAATTGGCAGGAAACTTATAAACGTCTTAAAAAAAAGTCTAGCTTTTCTTGGATTCAGCGTGGATTAACGCCAGTGCAGAAAACGCAAATTATGGCTCTTGGTATTCCAGGAATTGGTTTTCGTACCGAAATTCGTCGTTTTTATCCCAGTGGGCCTGTGCTTTCACATATTCTCGGTATGGTTAATGTGGATAATCAAGGCATAGCGGGTATGGAAAAATATATCGATGATGCTGGTTTGAGTGATTTGCGTGCTGCTGGTCTTGCAACGGAAGAGTCCTTAAAACCAGTTGAGCTTTCGATTGATGTGCGTGTTCAGACAATTGTACATGATGAACTTATGAAGGCAATGAAGCGTTATAAGGCAATTGCTGCAGGAGCTGTTATTTTAAATATCCACACAAATGAAGTTTTGGCTTTAGTATCACTACCAGATTTTGATCCTGGAAATCCCGTTGATTCTTTAAAAAGTGATCGTTTCAATCGGATGACTGCTGGAACTTTTGAAATGGGTTCTATCATTAAAAGTTTTACGACCGCAATGGCCCTTGATTCAGATATATTCCATTTAGACAGTATTATTGATGCTTCAAAACCTCTACAAGCAGGTAGAGGTTTTATTATTCATGATTTTCATGGAAAAAATCGTCCCTTAACATTATGGGAAGTTTTTATTTATTCCTCTAACATTGGTTCTGCTAAGGAGGCAATGGCGATAGGGATTGATGGACATCGTGCTTTTTTGAAACGACTTGGTTTACTTGATCGAATGACAACAGAATTGCCTGAAGTTGCCTATCCTCTTACGCCAAATCATTGGAAAGATATCCATTCTATGACGATTTCTTTTGGACATGGTATGGCAACAACGCCTTTGCAAACAGCAGTAGCTGCTGCTGCTCTCATGAATGGTGGTTGGTTAATTTCTCCTACGTTTTTAAAACGCACAAAAGATCAAGCTTTACAACATGCAAAACAAGTTCTGCGGGCTAAAACGAGTCAAAATATGCGTTACCTTTATAAATTAAATAGTGATATCGGTTCTGGGCGTAATGCAAAAGTAGAAGGTTATCGCGTTGGTGGTAAAACAGGAACAGCTGAAAAAGTTGAAAATGGAAAATATTCTAAAACAAAAAATTTCAATAGTTTTCTCGCTGCTTTTCCCATTGAAGATCCTGCTTATGTTGTTTTAACAATTATCGATGAACCTCAGCCTGAAGATGGAAAGTATTCAGCAATAGCAGCAATGAATGCAGGGCCGATGCTTGCTAACATTATTCGCCGTTCAGCGAGTTTTCTTGGAATAAAACCAGATTTTCAGAAAGAATATGAACCTATTTTAAGCACAGAGAACAGTTCAAGTTTCGTTAAAAAACGATGAAATTCATATAAAGGTGTGTTGTTATGTTGTTTAGAACAGTTTTTACAGAATGTCTTGAAGATGAGCGTCTTTCTTCAATGGAAATAACAGGAATCAGTGCAGATTCTCGGCAAATCTTACCTGGCTATGTTTTTGTAGCTCTTCAAGGTCATCAAGACGATGGGAGACACTATATCAATGATGCTATAAAACGTGGTGCACAAGCAATCGTTACAGATTATGATGTTGTTCTGGAGAATTTATCTATTCCTCTTTTGCGTGTTTTGGATGCTCGTCATAGTTTAGCGGTAGCAGCTGCACGTTTTTATGGTGCTCAACCTGAAACTGTCGTTGCTGTGACAGGGACAAGTGGAAAAACATCAGTTGCCTCTTTTGTTCGGCAAATTTGGACAGAGGTTGGATTATGTGCTGCGAGTATAGGAACGCTAGGTGTTGTTTCTCCTAAACGAAATGATTATGGTTCTCTTACAACACCTGATCCAGTCATCTTGCAGCGTCTTCTTTCTGAAATTGCCAATGAAGGTGTTACACATGCAATCCTTGAAGCATCTTCTCATGGACTTGATCAGAGCAGAATTGACGGAGTACGTCTTACTGCTGCTGCCTTTACTAATTTAGGGCGTGATCATATGGATTATCACACCAGCGTAGAGGATTATTTGCGTGCTAAAATGAGGTTATTTGATACGCTTTTACCCCGAGACTCTTCTGCTTTGGTTTTTGCGGATGATGTTTATTCGCAAAAGGTTATTGATACTATTACACAAGCGCGTCGTCGTGTTTTAACAATTGGGCGTAAAGGGCAATTTATTACTATTAATCGTGTTGAACATCAACGTTCGAAACAATGTGTTGAATGTCGTTTGGAAAATAATATCTATACGTTTAATTTACCTTTAGCTGGAGATTTTCAAGTGAATAATGCGCTTATGGCGGCAGGACTCGCAATTGCAACGGGTGTATCGCCTGATAAGGTATTTCGTTCTCTTGAAACTTTGCAGGGAGCGCCCGGTCGTTTAGAGTTGGTTGGAAAGACAGAAAATAATGCTTCTGTTTATGTAGACTATGCACATAAACCGGAAGCTTTGGAGCAAGTGTTACTTTCTGTTCGTCCCTTTACGCAAGGGAGGTTAATCCTTGTTTTTGGTTGTGGAGGTGATCGCGATCAAGGAAAAAGGTTTTTAATGGGAAAAATTGCAGAAAATAAGGCTGATATTGTTATTGTAACAGATGATAACCCTCGCACGGAAATGCCAGCGAAAATACGCAAAGATATTTTACAAGCAGCGCCAAAAGCCATCGAAATAGCAGATCGTGGTGAAGCTATTACTTATGCAGTTGGGCTTTTAAAAGCAGGGGATACATTAATCATTGCTGGAAAAGGTCATGAAAATGGTCAAATTATAGGGCAAAAAACATATCCTTTTTCAGATCGTTTGAGAGCGATTGAAGCTTTGCAGGAACGGATTAAATGAAAGCTTTATGGGATAAACAATCACTTATTGCAGCAATTGATGGTTATGCAATTGGGGATATACCGGAAACTTTTTCCGGTGTATCTATTGATAGTCGTACTCTTATAGAAGGCGATATTTTTTTCTGTATCAAAGGACATCATCTTGATGGTCATGATTTTGCAGTGCAAGCTTATGAACGAGGTGCAGGTGTTCTTATTGTTGCGGAAAATCGTTTGACTGATATGGAAAAAATATCCGCTCCACTCATTGTTGTTCCTGATGTTTTACAAGCCTTAGAAAAACTTGCAAAAGCTGCACGTAAGCGCTCAAAGGCTAAAATTATAGCGGTAACAGGATCGGTGGGCAAAACAACGACAAAAGAAGTTCTAAAACAAGTGTTAGCAACTGTTGGGAAGGTTCACGCGAATTCTGCTTCTTTGAATAATCACTGGGGAGTGCCCCTTACCTTGGCGCGAATGTTTACGGAGAGTGACTATGGTATTTTTGAGATTGGTATGAATCACAAAGATGAGATTCGCCCTTTGGTTAAGTTGGTCCATCCACATGTTGTTCTCATTACGCATATTTCTGCAGCACATATGGGTTTCTTCAAAAATCTTGAAGAAATAGCAGATGCAAAAGCTGAAATTTTTGAAGGACTGGATGAGGAGGGTATTGCCGTTTTAAATGCAGATAATGATTTTTTTCCTTATTTAGTTCAAAAAGCAAAGCAATGTGGTGTAAAAAAGATTTTAAGCTTTGGTGAGACTAAAAATTCTGATTATCAGGCGAGAAATATACGTCTTTTAACAGATTATTCCTGTATGATTGTCAGTATTTCTGGGCAAGATAGGGCAATAAAAATTGGTGCTCCTGGACGACATATTGCACAAAATAGTTTAGCTGTTATTGCTGTTTGTGATGTCATTGGTGTTGATTTAGAACCTATTTTGCTTTCTTTGAGTTATTTTTCTCTTCAAAAGGGGCGTGGTGTTCGTTATAGATTGTCTTTGCCAAGTGGTGGCGAATTTTATTTAATTGATGAAAGCTATAATGCTAATCCTGCATCTATGCGTGCGGCACTTGATCTGCTTGCTATAGGGCCAGTCGGTGTGGAAGGAAGGCGAATTGCTATTTTGGGTGACATGCTGGAGTTAGGGGCTTATAGTGAAAAACTTCATCGTGATTTAGTAAAGCCTGTATATCTCTCTGGTGCTAATCCAGTTTTTTTATTTGGTGAGGTAATGAAGTTTTTAGCCACTGATCTGGCTGCATACGTTAAGGTTCATTATGCTGAAAATATTGAAAAAATTTTACCACTTATTTTGGCAGAAATTTCCACTGGGGATCTCCTTATGATTAAGTCATCCCACAGTCTTCATTCATCAGATATTGTGACTGCATTACTTGATCACTATGAAGTGGTTTCTTTGTAATTTCAATAGGTTTTTTTATATCATGATGCTGTTTTTTTCTTCGCTTAGTGATTGGCTCCCAGGCGTAAGTGTGTTTCGTTACATTACGTTTCGCACTATAGCAGCTATGCTCACATCGGGGCTCATTGTATTTTTGTTTGGTCCTAGCATTATTACCTCTCTTAAATTACGACAGGGAAAAGGGCAGCCAATTCGCGCTGATGGTCCTCAAACACATTTTAAAAAGGCTGGAACGCCTACTATGGGCGGTTTGATGATTTTAACCGGCATTGTAGTCTCAGCGTCTTTGTGGTGTAATTTATCAAATATTTATTTTTGGGTATCCTTATTCGTTATGCTTTCTTTTGGAATAATTGGTTTTTACGATGATTATCTTAAGGTTACCAAACAAACGGAGAAAGGATTTTCCGGTAAAGCACGGCTAAGTTTAGAGTTTTTGGTTGCAGCAATTGCTGCTTTTGTTTTTTTACAAGTTGGTTCGCCTGGATTGGCTTTGCCCTTTGTGAAAGATTACCTTATCAATTTGAGCTGGTTTTTCGTTCCTTTCTCTGCTTTTGTTATTGTAGCTACTGGGAATGCGGTTAATTTGACAGATGGTCTTGATGGGTTGGCTATTGTTCCTGTGATGGTTGCTGCTTTGTCTTTTGCTCTAATTGCTTACCTTTCTGGTAATATCAATTTTGCTGATTATCTTCAAATTCATTATGTATCGGGGACAGGTGAATTGGCTGTTTTATTGGGAGCTGTTGTTGGGGCAGGGCTTGGCTTTTTGTGGTTTAATGCGCCGCCTGCAGCTATTTTTATGGGGGATACTGGTTCATTGGCGCTTGGAGGACTGTTGGGCAGTATTGCTGTAGCAACCAAGCATGAAGTTGTTTTGGCTCTTATTGGAGGGCTTTTTGCTCTGGAAGGATTCTCAGTTGTTATTCAGGTTGGTTATTTCAAATTAACAAAAAAGCGTGTGTTTCTTATGGCACCGATACACCATCATTTTGAGAAAAAAGGCTGGACGGAAAGTCAAGTCGTGATACGCTTTTGGATTATTTCGATTGTTCTTGCTTTGATTGGTCTTTCAACACTTAAATTACGGTGAAATTTTGATTTCTGTTGCGTGTTATAAGGGGGAGAAAGTTGCTCTGTTTGGATTAGGAAAATCCGGATTAGCTGCTGCACAAGCGTTGATGAGTGGTGGTGCAGAAGTGATCGCTTGGGATGATAATTCTTCAGGTGTGCAAGCAGCTCAGAGAGAAAATATTCCAACGAGAAATCTTCAATATGAAAATTGGTCAGAATTTGTTGCGTTGATTCTTGCACCGGGAGTTCCTTTAACTTATCCTCAGCCGCATTGGGCTGTTGATAAAGCACGTCAAGCAAATATAGAAATTATCGGTGATGTTGAATTATTTGTGCGTGCGCGTAACCATTTTTTACAACATTATAGTTTTTGTGATGAGGATGTTCCGTTTATAGCTATTACGGGCACGAATGGGAAATCAACAACGACAGCTTTGCTTGCTCACTTATTGGAAAAAATGGGCTATGATGTGCAGATGGGGGGAAATATTGGAACTGCAATATTAACGCTTAAGCCATTTGTTAAAAAACGTATTTATGTAATTGAATGTTCATCGTTTCAAATTGATCTCACCCCTTCTCTTCAGCCAACTGTTGGTCTTTTATTGAATCTAACGCCTGATCATATTGATCGCCATGGGAGCTTTGCTCATTATGTGAAAGCTAAAAAGAATTTAGTGACGGGGGCTTCTCATGTTTTTATTTCAGTTGATGATGCCGCTTGTCAGGTTTTGTATCAACAATTGCTTCATGAAGGTTGTAATGTTAAAGCAGTCTCCAAGGAACATTTTGTTAAAAATGGTTTTTACGCTGATGGAACACAGCTCTTTTCTGTTTGCCAAGGGCGGCGTCGTATGCTTGCAGATCTCGCGTCTATGGCTGCATTGCGTGGGAGTCATAATGCGCAAAATACTCTGATGGCATTAGCAACATTGCAAGCTTTAAAAATAACTGATCCACGTATGAACAAGCATTTAGCAAGTTATCAAGGGTTAGCTCATCGTATGCAGCAGGTGCGTAAAATGGGGTCAGTTTTGTTTATCAATGATAGCAAGGCTACCAATGCAGAGGCATCAGCTCCTGCACTTGCTGCTTTTAATAATATTTTTTGGATTGTTGGAGGACAGGCAAAAGAAGCAGGAATTGTTTCTCTTAGAGGATTTTTTCATAAAATTCGCAAAGCTTATTTGATTGGGACTGCGGCAAAAGAATTTGCTGGTGTTATTGGATCTTCTTTTCCTTTTTCGATGAGTTTAACTTTGGAAAATGCGGTACATGAGGCGGCAGCTGATGCGGTGCGTTGTAAAGCGAAAGAAGCTGTGATCCTCTTTTCACCTGCTTGTGCAAGTTATGATCAATTTAAAAATTATGAAGTGCGTGGGGAAGCATTTATTTCTTTTGTTATGCAGTTAAAAGAAACATAAATTATAAAAAATGTTTTTGCGTTAATCTTCCGGAATCTTTTCTCGTGTAATTCCGTTTTTGAAGTGTTTGCTAAAAAAGTGGGGAGCTATGTCACTTTGAGTAGAATTATGACAAGGATAAAATGAATATAATGGTTACGCGTGCAGATAGAGATCCAATTGCGAATTGGTGGTGGACAATTGATCGCTCTATCTTTGCCGCGTGTTTGATTTTAATGGGGATTGGTATTATGCTGTCTTTTGCAGCAAGTCCCACTATTGCAAAAAAAATCGGAATTGCAGATAGTTTTTATTTTGTTCGCTGGCATATTATTTTTAGTATTCCAGCATTTTTTACGATGGTTACGGTTTCTTTTTTCTCGTTGCGTAATATTCGCCGTTTATGCGCTCTTGTGTTAATTATAACGGTTGTTCTTATGATTGCAACCTTATTCTTTGGTCCAGAAATAAAGGGAGCACGGCGTTGGATTCCTCTCTTTGGTTTTTCTGTACAAGCGTCAGAGTTTATGAAACCAGCTTTTGTAGTTATGTCCGCTTGGCTTTTTTCAGAACAAATAAGGAGCAGGAGGATTTCCGGTTATATGCTCGCTACTGTCCTTTATACTTTTTGTTGTGTGCTTCTTGTTCTACAGCCTGATATTGGTCAAACGTTTTTAATAAGTGCAACATGGGGCGGTTTGTTTTTTGTTGCTGGTGTATCTCTGAGCATTATTGTCTTATTTCTCATTTTAGGATTTATAGGAATTGTTTTAGCGTATCTTTTTTTGCACCATGTACGCGAACGTATCAATGGTTTTTTGACAGGTGAAGGCGATACCTTTCAAGTTGATGTAGGACGTGAAGCTATTTTGAATGGTGGTTGGTTTGGACAAGGACCGGGAGAGGGAACGGTAAAACGTATCATTCCTGATAGCCATACAGATTTTGTGTTTTCCGTTGCTGCTGAAGAATATGGTATTATCCTCTGCTTTTTCATTATGATGCTTTTTTGCTTTATTGTTATGCGCTCATTTTATATAGCATTGAATACACGTGATTCCTTTATACGTCTTGGTATTACTGGCATAGCGATGATGATTGGTTTTCAATCAGCGATTAATATGGCAGTTAATCTTCATTTAATCCCTCCAAAAGGTATGACATTGCCGTTTATTTCTTATGGCGGTTCTTCTATGGTGGCGATTGCACTTTCAATGGGCATTTTGCTTAATTTAACACGTCGCTGGCCGGAAGCACGCCTTTCAGCTTTTTCCTCTCCTTCTGTTTTGGATACCCCTTATGACTGATAGAAAAGTTATTGTTTTGGCAGCTGGTGGTACAGGTGGGCATCTTTTTCCTGCAGAAGCTGTTGCTGTTGAATTAAGGCGGCGTGGATATGATGTTCATTTGGTAACGGATGAAAGAGCACAGCGTTTTGTACGCTGCTTTGATGAAGAGCATGTACATATCATTTCATCGGCAACATTTACACGACGTCACCCTCTTGCTCTTATAAAAACATTTTGGATATTGTTAAAAGGAATGGGACAATCTTTAGCACTTTTTTATAAACTACGTCCTGTTCTTGTTGGTGGTTTTGGAGGATATCCTACCTTTCCTCCTCTTGTTGCTGCTACCTTTATGAGGCGTGTAACATTTATTCATGAACAAAATGCTGTTATGGGGCGTGCCAATCGGGCGTTGGCATCTTTTGTGTATGCAATAGCAGGGGGGTTTTTGTCGCAAAATAATCGTTACGCTCATAAAACACTTTTGACTGGCAATCCTGTGCGTGAGGCTGTTCTCAATGCGGCAGAAATTTCTTATTATCCTTCAGAGGGTGAGAAGCCGTTTCATTTCTTGATTTTTGGTGGGAGTCAGGGAGCCTCTTTTTTTTCACGAATTGTCCCTAAAGCAATTTCTTTGCTTGATGAGAAGATACGTCAGCGTTTGCGGATTGTTCAGCAGGTTTTTGGTGATGCGGAGGAATTGATAAAAATCTATTGCCAGATGGATGTGCAAGCAGAAGTTGCTCCTTTTTTTGATGATATGGCTGAACGTATGGCATGGTCTCATTTTATTTTGTCACGTGCTGGTGCTTCATCTGTTTGTGAAATAGCCGTGATTGGTCGGCCTGCTTTGCTTATTCCCTACCCTCATGCTTTAGATCATGATCAGGTAGCGAATGCGGCACTGCTTGCTCGTGCGGGAGGTGCTCAAATTGTATCAGAAAAAGATTTGGACGTACAAAGACTTGCTTTCCTCTTAACAGAAGCCTGTTGTGCACCGCACTTATTGGAAAAACAAGCGCTTGCTGCAAAAAAAGTGGGGCAACCTTATGCAACCCGTCGTCTTGCTGATATGGCTGAGGCGTTGATTATGGGGCGGTCGCTGTCAGATGTAAAGGAGGAGTTTTTTGATGAAAATGCCGCTTAATATAGGCCTTATCCATTTTGTCGGAATCGGTGGAATTGGCATGAGTGGAATTGCTGAAGTTTTTCATAATCTTGGCTATAAAGTTCAAGGATCTGATCAAATTAATAACGCTAATGTTAAACGTTTACAGGATAAAGGAATTAACATTCATATAGGGCATCATGCTGAAAATTTAGGAGATGCAGAATTTGTTGTTCTTTCTACTGCTATTAAAAAAACAAATCCTGAATATATTGCTGCGAGAGAGAAGCATTTACCACTTGTAAAACGTGCCGAAATGTTGGCAGAACTTATGCGTTTTCGTCGGGCAATTGCTGTGGGGGGTACGCATGGGAAAACAACGACTACATCAATGATTGCAGCACTTCTTGATGCCGGGAGTTTTGATCCGATGGTGATTAATGGTGGTATTATCAATGCTTATGGTACGAATGCTCGTATGGGGGAGGGCGATTGGATGGTGGTTGAGGCTGATGAAAGTGATGGTACTTTTTTAAAATTACCTGCTGATATCGCTATTGTGACAAATATTGATCGTGAGCATTTAGACCATTATGGGAGTTTTTCTGCTGTACGTGAGGCTTTTCGGCAATTTGTAGAGAATGTTCCTTTTTATGGTTTTGCTGTTTTGTGTCTTGATCATCCAGAGGTTCAGTCATTAGCTAGTCGTATTGATGATCGTTGGGTAATTACGTATGGTGCAAATCCACAAGCGGATGTTCGTTTTCTTAATCTTTCTATGGATGGTCAAAAAACGTATTTTGATGTCTTCATGCGCTCTCGAAAAACGGGTAGAGAGATTGAATTGAAAAATTTGGTTTTGCCGATGTCTGGACGACACAATGTTTCTAATGCAACTGCGGCGATTGCCATTGCTTATGAACTTGGCATTTCAAATGAATCTATCAAAAAGGGCTTAGCAGAATTTAGGGGAGTAAAACGGCGTTTTACGCAAACGGGAAGTTGGCATGGCATTGAAATATTCGATGATTATGGACATCATCCTGTCGAAATAAAGGCTGTTTTATGTGCTGCACGTGAGAGTGCAAAAGGGCGCGTGATAGCTATTGCGCAACCTCATCGTTATTCACGTTTGTATCATTTATTTGATGATTTTGTAGCTTGTTTTAATGATGCAGATATAGTGTTAATTGCGCCGGTTTATGCAGCTGGTGAAGAGCCAATTGCTGGTTTTGGTGCTAGGGAATTGGTAGAACATATTCAAATGGCTGGTCATCGTGATGTGCGCTTGATTCATTGTTTGGAAGATGTTGTTTCAATTGTCTCTACATTTGCTAAGTCTGGTGATTATGTTGTTTTTCTTGGTGCTGGCAATATCACACAATGGGCTTGTGCTTTGCCTAACCAGTTGGCGGTATTTGATAACAATGATGAATTTTCAGCTGATTGATGGTGAAGCGCTGTTGAAGCAATTGCAACCTGCGTTGGGTTGCATAAAGGGAAAGCTTACGCCTAATATGGATATGCGGAAGGTAACGTGGTTTCGCACTGGTGGACTGGCTGAACTTTTTTATCAGCCTACTGATGAGGCAGATTTAGCTTTTTTTCTGCAAAATTTGCCTGAAACTATTCCTGTAACAATTGTAGGGATTGGTTCTAATCTTTTGGTGCGTGATGGGGGGATTCCTGGAGTTGTTATTCGTCTTTCGGCCAAAGGATTTGGGCAAGTGCAACAGGTTACTCCAACGGGCTTTTTGGTTGGTGCTGCTACAGCAGATAAACATTTAGCAGTGGCAGCTTTAGAGGCAGGAATTGCAGGTTTTCATTTTTATCATGGTATTCCTGGAGGTCTTGGAGGAGCATTAAAAATGAATGCAGGCGCTAATGGTGTTGAGACAGCTGCACGTGTTGTTGATGTCTATGCACTTGATCGTAAAGGACAGCGTCATACCTTAAGTTTGGCAGATATGCATTATTCTTATCGTCATTGTGCTGTTCCTGAAGATTTCATTTTTACGGCTGCTTTATTAGAGGGAAAGCCAGGAAATAAAGACAATATTCGTGCTGCTATGGATGAAGTTACTTTTCATAGGGAAAGAGTACAACCGGTACGTGAAAAGACAGGAGGATCAACTTTCCGAAATCCTAAAGATATCTCTGCGTGGCGTGTTATTGATGAAGCAGGATGTCGTGGTTTGCAGATTGGTGGCGCTCAAATGAGTGAAATGCACTGTAATTTTATGATTAATACAGGGCAAGCAACAGGCTATGATCTTGAAGTATTAGGAGAAACAGTGCGTGCCCGTGTTTTTGCTCATTCTGCCCATCTCTTACAGTGGGAGATACAACGTATCGGTCAATTTGAGCAAGGTCGTATCGTCTCTTCTTTTGATCCGTTTCATTGATTTGTTCAGTGTTATAAAAAAATATCATAAAAAATTGAGTCATTTCAAAGAGATAATAAAAAAAATCTATTAAGAATCAATAAATTAACAAAGAAACTCTTGCGTCATGCGTCTCAGTCTGATTCATTATGCAAAATGCTAGATTATTGATTCGCAAGGATAAATCTTGGTCTTTCCTGTATGTGGTATGAGTGATTTCTGTGTTGTCTATATATAGTATGCAAAGGATGATAAGTTGTTATGAAAGATGAGCATATAGCTGTGCTGATGGGGGGATTCTCTTCTGAACGGTCTGTAAGTTTGTCTTCAGGTACTGCTTGTGCTGATGTTCTTGAAGCGCAGGGGTATCGTGTGAGCCGTGTGGATGTTGATGGTCATATCGCTTCTGTTCTTGAACAGTTGCAGCCTGATATTGCTTTTAATGCGTTACATGGTCCATTTGGTGAAGATGGTCGTATTCAGGGTATTCTTGAATATTTAAAAATTCCTTATACGCATTCTGGCGTGATGGCATCAGCATTGGCAATGGATAAGGGGCGTGCAAAAATTGTTGTTTCGAGCGTTGGGGTTTCTGTTGCCCCTTCTTGTGTCATGAGTCGTTTTGCTGTTGGGAAAGAGCATCCTATGGAGCCTCCTTACGTGATTAAGCCTGTCTGTGAAGGGTCAAGTTTTGGTGTAGTTATTGTAAAAGAAAGTGAGTCTGTGCCACCGTTGAATATTTTGGGATCTGAATGGGTTTATGCAGATGCAGTGATTGTTGAAAAATATATTCCTGGGCGTGAGCTTACTTGTGCTGTTATGGGAAATGAAGTACTGGGTGTTTGTGAAATTCTTCCTGAAAAGCACTTTCAATTCTACGATTATAACTCAAAATATAACTCTGGTGGTTCTTTTCATATTTGTCCTGCACAACTTTCATCAAATATTTACCAAAATGTGCAAAGAATGTCTTTAGCAGCACATCAGGCGATAGGTTGTCGAGGTATTAGCCGTTCTGATTTTCGTTTTGATGAGGAAACGGGAGAGGTGGTTTGGCTTGAAATTAATACACAACCCGGTATGACACCAACATCTCTTTTCCCTGATATTGCAAAAGCGAGTGGTCGTACTTACGGCGATATTGTTCAGTGGATGGTGGAGGACGCGTCGTGTATGCGTTGAATGTTAATAAAACAAATGTTCCGATGGTGGTATTTTCAGTGCCAGTTTTGCCACGTCTTTATCGTCGCTTTCTCTGGTTCATATTTGGGCTTGTCTTCACCAGTGTGCATGTGCCTCGCCATTTAGGTTCTTTTGCGGTTTTGTTTTTTTTCTCTCTTACGTTGCTTTATGGCCTTTCATTGAGTGGTCGTATGGAGATGATTGTGAAGACTGCACTATCGGATATTGGTTTTGTGGTTACCGATGTCAGTATTAGTGGCAATAAACGTGTGGTCAAACAGCAGGTTTTGAAGATTTTAGGGCTTGATGTTGCTCCATCCATATTCACTTTTGATGTTGATAGGGCGCGTTCTCTTTTAGAAAAGCAGGTTTGGATTCAATCGGCTAATGTTCAGAAGATTTATCCCAATCGCGTGCGTATTTCAGTTGTGGAGCGCAAGCCATATGCAATTTGGCAGCATGATGGCGTGGTGGATATTGTTGATAGTACAGGTCACGTTATTGTGCCCTTTCAAACAGGGATAGTTCAGAATTTGCCCTTTATAGTTGGTCAAGGTGCACAAAATGCTGCCAAAGGCTTTCTTCAAGAGCTTTCGGCATATCCGAAAGTGTACGATCATGTTCGTGCTTATGTTCGTGTAGGTGATCGGCGTTGGGATCTTATCTTGGATAATGGGGTACGCGTTATGTTGCCTGAAAATGGTGCCTTTGAAAGGCTTAATTCTCTTATTGAATCAGGTACGATGCAAAATTTTTTCTCTCGTGATGTTTTACGTGTTGATTTACGTCTTTCTGATCGTATTACAGTTGCCTTATCCGATGAGACGTTAGAACGTCATCGTGCTTTTGTGGCAGAAGAAGAACGCGTTTTAAAGACGCGAAAGGCAGGAAAACTATGATGTTGCTCAAGTCACATCATGGCGGGGGGCGCAAAACACGTTTTTTGACGGTTCTTGATGTCGGATCAAGTAAAATTGTGTGTCTTATTGCTTGTTTGCGTCCTTTGAAGCATGCACATTATTTACATGGCCGTACACATTCTATGGAAATTTTAGGATTTGGAGTGCAGCGTTCACGCGGTATTAAATCCGGTGTTGTGATGGATATATTTGCAGCAGAGCAATCAATACGTTTAGCTGTGGATGCGGCAGAAAAAATGGCTGGTTTGGTGGTGGATTCGGTGATTGTGAACTTTTCTTCAAGCCGATTACAAAGTGCTCTTATCAATGGTATGGTACGTTTGAATGGTCGTGAAGTCACTAAGCGTGATGTACGTGTGGCATTTGCAGATGTTTCACGCAAAGCTTTTGATGCTGAGCGCCATGTCGTACATTCAGTTCCGGTTTCTTATGTTTTGGATGGAGATAAAGGAATTTCTGATCCTATTGGAATGATCGGGGATTTATTTGGCGTGGATGTGCATGTGGTAACGGTAGAAACAGCGTCTTTGCGTAATTTAGAAACTTGCATTAATCGTGCGCATTTGAGTGTTGAAGCAATGGTTGCAACTCCCTTTGCCAGTGGTCTTGCTGTTTTGATGAATGATGAGGCACATTTAGGAGCGGCATGTATTGATTTTGGCGGTGGAACAACAACATTTTCAGTGTTTTCTGAGGGAAAATTTGTTCATGCTGATGCACTTGCCATTGGGGGACATCATGTGACTCTTGATATTGCGCGTGGATTCTCTATGTCCCTTCCAGAGGCAGAACGTTTAAAGGTTGTATATGGTTCTGCGCTTTTTACAAGTGCTGATGAACGGCATATGATTAATGTGACAGAGATTGGCAACGAGCATCGTGAAATCCAGTATCCACGTGCTGTTCTAGGGCGTATCATTCGTGCACGTGTTGAAGAAATTTTAGAGATGGTGCGTGATTGTTTAAATAGTTCTGGTTTTGGTCATATCATTGGTAAGCGTGTTATTTTGACTGGGGGAGCAAGCCAGTTAACAGGATTGCCAGAAATGGCACGTACTATATTGGGAAGAAATGTTCGTATAGGGCGGCCTTTAGGTATTTCGAGGCTTCCTTCTCTTGCAAAAGGGGCGGCGTTTACATCTGCTGTTGGATTGTTAATTTATCCGCAATTGGTGGGGTTTGAAGAAAAAACAATGCAGACTGCAGTGAATCATTTATCGAGTGGCACGCGTAGGTATTTTCAGCGTGTTGGTCAGTGGTTGCGTGAGAGTTTTTAAGTAAGTCTATAGAGGTAAAGTTAAATTTCATCGCTTTGGCTTGCGATGTCTTATGAGAAGGAAAAGGAAATGACGATTAATCTGCATCGGCCAGATATCGCGGAATTAAAGCCACGTATTACCGTTTTTGGTGTTGGCGGTGGTGGCGGGAATGCCGTGAATAATATGATTAATGCTGGTCTTCAGGGAGTTGATTTTGTTGTTGCTAATACGGATGCACAGGCTTTGGCTATGTCAAAGGCTGAACGTGTCATCCAGCTTGGTGCAGCAGTTACAGAAGGTTTAGGCGCTGGTGCTTTACCAGAAGTTGGACAAGCGGCTGCAGAGGAATGTATTGATGAAATTATCGACCATCTCGCAGATTCCCATATGGTTTTTATTACTGCTGGTATGGGTGGAGGTACGGGAACAGGGGCAGCACCTGTTGTTGCACGCGCTGCTCGTGAAAAAGGTATTTTGACCGTTGGTGTTGTGACAAAGCCATTTCAGTTTGAAGGTGCTCGCCGTATGAAAACGGCAGAGGCTGGTATTGAAGAATTACAAAAATCTGTTGATACATTGATCGTTATACCTAATCAGAATCTTTTTCGTATTGCGGATGAGAAAACAACCTTTGCTGATGCTTTTGCTATGGCTGATCAAGTACTTTACTCTGGTGTTGCTTCCATTACGGATTTAATGATTAAAGAAGGCCTTATTAACCTTGATTTTGCTGACGTTCGTTCTGTTATGCACGAAATGGGTCGTGCGATGATGGGAACCGGTGAGGCATCTGGTGAAGGGCGTGCTTTGGCTGCTGCTGAAGCAGCTATCGCTAATCCGCTGTTGGATGATACTTCTATGCGCGGCGCTCGTGGTCTTTTAATTTCTATTACTGGTGGTCGTGATATGACTTTGTTTGAAGTCGATGAAGCTGCTAATCGTATTCGCGAAGAAGTGGATGCAGATGCCAATGTTATCTTTGGTGCTATTGATGATGAGTCACTAGAGGGTGTGATCCGTGTTTCTGTAGTTGCAACGGGGATTGATCGTGAGGTTAGTGATGTAGTTCAACCTTCTCATTCTCAATTTCAAAAACACGCGACTTCAATTCGTAAGAACGATCCCGGAATACCGCAAAGTTCTTTTCATGTTCAGTCACCTCCCTTGCGTTCTGAGACGATGGTAGAAGTGATCGAAGCACTTGAAATAGAAAAGAGCAAAGCGGTTGGAGAACAGTTTCGTCCTAAAAGTCAAATTTTTGCACAGCCTATAGAAACTATTGCTGCACGAAATGCGAATGCTGCTGCTTATGGATCAAGTGCTGTGCATGGGCAGATATCAAATGTGCCACGTATGCAAGTGAGCCGTAGTTCGCAACCATCTATGGTTGCACCAGTGAGTATGGAGGCGACGGCGCATGTTCTTGATGAGATGGCAGGGGTTGTGCAGCAGAAAGAAAGGCAAGTACAACAAATGCAAGCGCGTTCACCTATGCGTATGCCTGAGTTAAAGGATTTTCCTCCTGTTGTTTATGGTCAAGGTGAGAAGTCATCTGCTGACCAGGGGCCTCGCAATCTTTGGCAGCGTTTGAAACAAAGTTTGACGCATCGTGAGGAGGTCGAGCCAGAAGCCAAACTAGAGCCGGCTGTAAGATCTTCTCAGCAGCAGGAAGTCCGTGTTTATAATAAAAATTCTCAGGTGCTTGCTCAAGATGCTTCTGTTTATGCTCCACGTCGTTCTGGTGAGTTGCATCCCCATGTTTCGCAAGATCAGCGTACTTTTATAAGTGAAGAAGATCAGTTGGACATACCAGCGTTTTTGCGTCGTCAGGCAAATTAATTGGTAAAAATCGAAAAGAAGAAAGATACTTTTCTTCTTTTATGATGAGTAAAAGTTTCGTACAGTAATATTGTATTTTGGGGGAGAAGTATTCTGTTTTTTATAAACCCGCTTATTATTAAGCGGGTTTATTATTTGCTATGAATGTAATCTTTATCGTTTTATAAATATTTTTAAAAGACGTAAAAACTCTTCAATGAAGTAATAGGATGAATCTGGTGCAAAAATATCAGTCAACTCTTAAAAAAACAGTGACATTTAAAGGTATTGGTGTTCACAGTGGTTGTTTATCTGTAGTGAAGGTTTGTCCAGCTGACGTTGGGTGTGGTATTGTTTTTAAGCGTTTTACAGTGAATGGGACACAGCGAATATTTCAAGCACATGCGTCACAAACGGGAGCGACTGAATTATCAACAGCGCTTGGGCATGGAGAGTTCAGAATTGAAACAATTGAGCATCTGATGGCTGCGATTGCTGCTTATAATTTGGATAATCTTATTATTGAAGTGTCGAATTATGAGATTCCGATTTTGGATGGTTCTTCATGGCAGTATTGTCAAGCTTTTGAAGAAGTTGGTGTTGTACAGCAGAATGTGTTGCGTTCCTATTTCGTTATAAAAAAGCCGTTGCGGATCGAGAGCACTAGTGGTGTTGCAGAGTTTTTACCTTTTGATGGGCGCCGTTTTGATATAACGATCTCTTTTCCCTCTTTTTCTATTGGTAAACAACATTTAACTTTTGATCTTACCCCACAAAGCTTTCGAGATGACTTGTCACGTGCGCGCACTTTTGGTTTTGTCAAAGACGTGGAAAAATTATGGATTTCTGGAAAGGGGATAGGAGCTTCTTTAGAAAATTCTCTCATTATCGGGCTTAATGACAAAATCATGAATTCAGATGGACCTTATTGGAAGAATGAATGTGTTCGGCACAAAATGCTTGATGCAATTGGTGATACTGCTTTGCTTGGAGCTCCTTTTATTGGATTATTTCGCTCTTATTGTAGTGGGCATAGAATGAATTCGCAATTGGTAAAAGCTGTTTTGGCCAATGAATCATGTTACGAAAAAAGTCATTTATAGGAAGAGTGAAAGAAAAATTGAAAAAATTTTGTTGCAATTTGTTTGATTTTTAAGGGGATGATTAACCTTAAGCCATTAAATTGGTTAGTGGTTTTTGACGTGATATGGTATAAAAACCTTTAATGAACAGTTTTTGCTACAACAAGATGACAGTCTCTGGAGGCCGAAAAAATTATGATAAAATCTCATGTATCTATTAAAAATGTAGCATATAAGAAATCTAACATTTTACGTAAGATATTAGGGATGATGTTTTTGGGGAGCACCTGTGTATTAGCGGGTTGTTTATTTAAGGAGAAAAATACCCTTGATCCGTCTGCATATGTTTTAAAAATAGACCCACCAGATGTTTTATATAACCAGGCACTTGCTAGTCTTGATAGTGGGCGGCTTGTGGACGCATCGAAAAAGTTTCTTACAATTGAAAAGCAATACGCTTATACGGACTGGGGTCGTAAATCTCTGGTGATGGGTGCTTTTACGAATTACCGGCTCGGAAAGTATGATGATTCTATTAGTATGGCTCAGCGTTATATTACTCTTTATCCAGGGGCAGATGACTCTGCTTACGCTTATTATATTATCGGTCTTTCTTCTTTTCGTCGGATTCCTGATGTTACACGGGATCAACGCGATACAAAACGTGCTATTGCTGCTATGCAGCTTCTCATAGAGCGCTATCCGAACTCTGAATATGTTAATGACGCTAAAGCTAAAATACGTTTTGGGCGAGAACAGTTAGCTGGTAAAGAGATGCAGGTTGGCCGTTATTATGAAGAAGAGCGACGTTATCTTGCTGCAAGTAGAAGATTTCGTACAGTGGTTGAGGAGTATTCTGATACAAATCAAGTTGAAGAGGCGCTTTTCCGTTTGACAGAAGTTAATCTTGCTATTGGTTTAATTGAGGAAGCGCAGACAGCTGCTGCTATTTTAGGACGTAATTATCCTAAAAGTGAATGGTATAAATTTTCTTATAATCTATTGCAAAAGAATAGTATGTCGCCACGGGAGCATAAATCTTCTTGGATCTCACATGCTTTAAGTGGCGATAAGAATAAGGCACGTTGATTCTCTATGCTAATACAGCTTTCGATTCATAATATTGTCTTGATCGAAACGCTCGATATTCATTTTACAGCGGGTTTATCTATTTTAACTGGAGAAACGGGTGCGGGGAAGTCTATTTTACTTGATGCTTTGTCACTGGCTCTTGGTGGACGGGGTGACGCTTCTCTTGTACGTCATGGTGCTGACCGTGGGCAGGTGACAGCTGTTTTTGATGTGTCTGTTTCGCATCCTGTGCGCCAGCTTATCCGTGAGAATGGTTTTGATGATGAGGGCGATATTATTTTACGGCGTGTGCAATCAAGTGATGGTCGTAGTCGTGTCTTTATCAATGATCAGGTAGCTAGTGTTGCATTGATGCGTCATGTTGGTCGTATGTTGGTTGAAATTCATGGACAACATGATGATCGTGCGCTTGTTGATGTTGCTATGCATCGCCAATTGTTAGATGCTTTTGGTGGGCTTGAGGATGAAACAGACAATTTACGTGACTGTTATCGAATATGGCGTGAATTTGAACAGCGTTTGCAGCACCAGCGTTTGAAAGTAGAGAATGCTTTACGTGAGGTTGATTATCTTCGTGCGTGCGTGGAAGAACTCGAAAAGCTGGATTTTCAAGTTGGTGAAGAAGAGGCCCTTTCTCTTCGTCGTGCAGATATGCTTAAATTAGAAAAAATAGCGACAGATATTAAGGATGCTGATGATCTTTTAGCTGGTTCAAAATCGCCAATTCCAGTTCTTTCTAATTTAGTGAGACGTTTGGAACGCAAAATTCCCGAGGCGCAAGAGCTGATTGAACCTGTAGTGAAATCCATTGATGAAGCATTGCATTCGCTTGCAACAGCACAAGACGGCATTGAAGCAGCAATGCAGGCATTGGATTTTGAACCTGGTGAATTGGAACGGATAGAGGAGCGCCTTTTTGCTATTCGGGGCTTTGCTCGTAAATACCAAGTTTCTGCGGATGAGTTCATACAGTTACGTGATAAAATGAATGAAAAACTTGCTGATTTTGAAGAGGATAAGAGCACATTAACGCGTCTTGAGGAAGAAGTAGGGAAGGCACAAAAAAACTATGATATATTAGCACAAGCACTTTCAATAAGGCGTCGAGAAGTAGCAAAACATTTGTCTGAAGGTGTGATGGCTGAGTTACCAGCATTGAAATTGGAGAAGGCAGAATTTATCGTTGAAATGCAAACCGATGTTGAAAGACGCAGTGCAGAAGGGATAGATCGTGTTGAATATTGGGTTCGGACAAATCCTGGAACCCGTGCGGGACCAATGCTCTGCGTAGCTTCTGGTGGTGAACTTTCTCGTTTTTTATTGGCGTTAAAGGTTGTTTTGTCTGATCGTGGATCAGCTCCTACGCTAATCTTTGATGAAATTGATACAGGCGTTGGTGGAGCTGTTGCTGCTGCCATTGGGCAAAGGTTGCAGCGTTTATCAGAAAATATTCAGGTTTTTGCTATTACGCATGCGCCCCAGGTAGCATCTAAAGCGCACAGTCATTTTCTTATTTCAAAGGTGGAGAGTAATGATAAGGGCCGCTTTGTTACGGCTGTCCATAAAATGGAAGAGCAAGAGCGTGCAGAAGAAATTGCACGCATGCTAGCAGGAGAGCAGATTACTAAAGAGGCGCGTGCAGCTGCTCAAAAGCTTTTGGCATAGAGATGATTGATTAAGTGGTAAAAATATTGCTTATGAATTATATCATTGGTGAGCATGTCTTCATTTGAATTCTATGCGTGATAAAAAATTAAGTTCTTATGTTTGTTGCCTATAATTTGGAATAAGTTTTATGCAAAAAGACGAAATTCAAAACCTTACTGCTCTTGAAGCAGAAAGTGAATTAGAGTGGTTGGCAAAAGAGATTGCTCGTCATGATGTGCTTTATAATCGTAATAACAAACCTGAAATCTCTGATGCAGAATATGATGCTCTTCGTCGGCGTAATACAGAAATTGAATCTCTCTTTCCCGAACTTATTCGTCTAGATTCTCCCTCACATAAAATTGGAGCTCCGGTTTCTGAAAAATTTGAAAAATCTGTTCATGCCCAACCGATGCTTTCACTTGATAATGCTTTTAGTTCTGAAGATGTTAGTGAATTTATGGAGCGTGTTCGGCGTTTTTTACGACTGCCAGCAACACAAATGTTGGAAATGACAGCGGAGCCGAAGATTGATGGTTTATCTTTATCTTTACGCTATGAACAAGGAAGGCTTATCTGTGCTGCAACGCGTGGTGATGGATATATCGGTGAAAATGTAACTGCGAATGCACGAACAATTTCTGATATTCCACAAGTTTTACAAGGCAAGTTTCCTGATATAATTGAAGTTCGCGGTGAAGTTTATATGCAGCGGGCGGATTTCCAAACACTTAATGTGAATCAACAAGAAAAAGGCAAATTAGCTTTTGCTAATCCTAGAAATGCAGCAGCTGGTTCGCTACGTCAATTGGATTCAAGAATAACTGCTAGCAGAAAGCTGCAATTTTTTGCTTATGCTTGTGGTGAAGTGAGTGAAATATTTGCAGAAAGCCAGATGGGGATGATAAAAAAGTTAAAAGAATATGGCTTTGTTATCAATCCATTAACAAAAAAAATTAAATCATTAGAAGAGGTTATTTCCTATTATCATGATATCGAAGAATGCCGTCATTCTTTAAACTATGATATTGATGGGATTGTTTATAAGGTTAATGATTTGATGCTGCAAATGCGTTTGGGTTCTGTTTCTCGTTCGCCACGTTGGGCAATAGCGCATAAATTTCCAGCAGAAAAAGCTATGACAGTTTTGGAAGGTATTGATATTCAAGTTGGCCGTACGGGAGCATTAACTCCTGTTGCCCGGCTTGCACCTATTACTGTTGGTGGTGTAGTGATTACCAATGCAAGTTTGCATAATGAGGATTATATTAAGGGAATTGGTCATAAAGGGGAGCCAATTCGTGAGGGAAATGATATTCGCGTAGGTGATACAGTGATTATACAGCGTGCTGGTGATGTTATCCCTCAAGTTATTGATATTGTTGCTGAAAAGCGTCCAAAGGACGCTTCTCCTTTTATTTTTCCTCATCTGTGTCCAGCTTGTGGAAGTCATGCTGTTCGTGAAATAGGAGAAGCTGTGCGTCGATGCACAGGTGGGCTTGTTTGTCCCGCACAAGCGATTGAGCGTATTCGTCATTTTGTTTCGCGAAATGCCTTTGATATTGAGGGGCTTGGTAAAAAACAGGTGGAATTCTTTTTTCAGATTCAAGATGAAACGCTTTGTATTCATACGCCAGCCGATATTTTTACTTTACAACGCCGCCAAGAAAAATCTCTGGTCCGTTTGGAAAATATGGAAGGGTTTGGTACTGTTTCAGTGAGTAAACTTTATGATGCTATTAATGCGCGCCGCAAAATTCCTTTAAGCCGTTTTTTATTTGCACTAGGAATTCGCCATGTTGGAGAGGTTAATGCACGCCGTCTTGCACGTACTTATCAAAATTATACAGCTTTTGAAACTGCTGCGATAACAGCTACTATGCCTGACGATAAAGTGGATGAAAAAGGCAATGAGGTGTGGATAGAGCTTACCAATATTGAAGGGATTGGACCACAGGTAGGTGAAGCAATTATTGATTTTTATAAGGAAGTGCATAACCGCGAGGTTTTATCTGGTTTGCTTCAGGAAGTCATGCCTTTGGATGAGAAACCTGTCATGATTGCTTCTTCGCCAATAGCAGGGAAGACCATTGTTTTTACAGGAACTTTGACGCATATGTCACGCGATGAAGCAAAAGTACTCGCTGAACGGTTAGGTGCTAAGACGTCTGTTTCTCTTTCTAAAAAAACGAATCTTCTTGTTGCAGGAGTTGGGGGAGGATCGAAATTGACCAAAGCACAAGAGTTAGGTGTTAAGATTATCGATGAAGAGGCTTGGTTGCAGTTGATCGAAGGGTAATATTTAGGAGAAAAAGCTTTTTCTAGAACTAGAATATGCATAGGTGGTTCGTATGATTATCTCTCTTTCATGGGACATGTTGTTATGGAACTTGTGAGGGGATCGAGATTGATTAAAGCACAAGAATTAGGTGTTGAGGTTATCGATGAAGAGACTTGACCATACTTGATTAAGGGATATTATGTTTAGGGTTAATCTTCCTCAAGTATAGTGAATTCATAACTATTTGTCGTTCTTTATCAAGCGCGATTTATTGACATTAAAAGTCAGTATGTGTGATCTTAGGAAATCTTTATAATTATTTTAAAGTGCTATGAAATATCGTTCTGCAACGGTGATATGATGAAAAGATTTTTTTCCTTATTCATAAAGAGAAAGATTCTGCTTTTGGTATTCAGTTTCCTGATTTTGAGGGATTTTTTTCTGCTGTGGATAAAGAAGAAAATCTCATCACAAATGCAGTTGAAGAACTTCAACTTTATTGCGAAGAAATGAATATATTGCCTACAGGTTTTAAAATTTAAAAAAGTGATAGAATTGGAGGTTATCAAAGCAGTCTTGTTAGAAGGTGCTTTTTTGGTACAGGTGTCTTTTATTGACAATGATTCTAAAGTAGTACGTGTGAATGTATCGATTAAGTGAGGAGTTTTTTGTGCACTTGATAATTGAGTGATTACGCAAAAAAAAAGAAGTCTAACGAGATCTGTTTTTTGAGTAACAGAAGCGCGCCGTGAACTTAATATTTGTTAAGTTTTAAAAATGATTAACATTGCAATTTATATTATATTTCAGTTTCTTTTACCAAGAAAATACAAATTTTATTATCAAAAAAAGATATAGATTATCATTATAAGGTAAACTGAAAAAATAACTAATTGTGAACAAATATGCAAAAATTTCGAGTCCAAAACGCCATAATAAGATTATTATAGTAGATTGCATGAAGACTATGCTAAAGATTACAATGAATATAATGAAAATTTTCATATAAGGAAAATAAAGGGATGTCACTGTGCGGAGGCATTGGAGGATAGTTGTCAAGATAAGCATTATTTACTTGTAAGAGCATAATATTGATTTATAAAGATAATTTATTGTTTTAAACGTTGAATGATAGCTCCAAATAACGTAAGATAATCTCATAGTGAATCACTCAAAATCATTCGTTCGCACGTCATAAGTAGGATGAGCGTATGGATAAAAACTTTTCAAGAAAGGATTTTAAATACCTCGTATGTACCGTTTCAATACAAAGGCGGTGGCAACATTTGGGGGCTAGCAAAGAGAATAACGGTGTCTACTTGCATGCTCAATAAGTGTAAAAATGGTTGTGCCAATGGCTTTACCATTATACCTTTCACGAACACCGTCGTGAAATAGGCTTTTGTCGGCTGACGGATGTCTCTTTAAAACAAGTGCGTAAATGGTGCAGCATAATGATATTCTGTTTTGCGTTGTGGAGCGTGATCCTATTAAGAACATGAGAAACAAAAAGCATGAGACAATGTGCATTCTCCATTATTGAGAAGATATTGCTCTTCAATGTTTTTGTCGTAAAGTAGAATTAAAGGGTGATGGTAAGGCTGGGTACTGGTTTTTATCTTTACAACTTCATATTATTCTCCCTAAATGAGGCCGTTCCGTTTCAGAGATTACGCAAACAGAGATACGCAATATGCTGCTTCAATCTGGCATACAAAAGCTATAACAATAGAGGAAGGATTAAACTGCTTTAATCTTTGTCTCAAATACGCTGCTGCGTTAGATTTTGATTTACAGACAACTACTAAAGCGCAGGCTTTATTAGTACATTCCACCCTGTTCCATCGAGGTTGGCGTTTTCTATAGCAGCAAAAAAACTTGAAGCATCTACAATGGAATATTTTTGGTATTTCATGATGAAAAACCTATATTTTCTCTTTAAAAAAGAAGGTGCGGTGTTCTTAAAAAGAATGAGAAGATGTTCATGCTTCTTCACTTAAAGAGGCATTGTTGCTTCTTTTGCCCATTTTTTATCTTCTTCATTCAAGTAAGGTGCAGTAACCTGATAAACATGCGCATGGTAATCATTAAGCCATTGTCGTTCTTGTTCTGTCAAAAGCTCTATAAGGATTAATCGTCGGTCAATGGGACAGTTTGTAAGTGTTTCAAACGAGAGCATTTCTCTATCCCCACCGCTAATTTTTTGTGCGGGTTTCACAATAAGCAGATTTTCAATACGGATGCCAAAAGCACCTTCACGATAATATCCAGGTTCGTTGGAAACAATCATTCCGGGGATCAATTCTTGGCACCCATTGCGCGAAAGATTTTGTGGTCCTTCATGAACAGAGAGATAAGATCCAACTCCATGACCAGTGCCATGGGCATAATCAAAACCAGCTTTCCATAAGGCGATGCGTGCTAGAGCATCAATGTCTTGTCCACGTGTACCCTCTGGAAATCGTGCGCTTGAAAGAGCAATCATACCTTTGAGAACAAGAGTGAAACAGCGTTTTTCTTCTTCTCCAACATTTCCAATTGCTATTGTACGTGTGACATCTGTTGTGCCATCACGATATTGTCCGCCTGAGTCAACAAGATAAAGTTCACCAGGATTGAGTTGTTTATTTGTTTCATTCGTTACACGATAATGAACAATGGCACCATTCGCTCCTGTTCCTGAGATCGTATTAAAAGAGAGATCTTCGAGTTTTTCTCCCATTTCGTTTGCTGTCATTATACGAAATTCTTCTAATTTTTGAGCAGCAGAAATTTCATTTATGGAGCCTGGTGTTTGTTTATCTAGCCAAGAAAGAAAACGAGTCAAGGCTACGCCGTCGCGCAGATGTGCTTGGCGCGTACCATTTAATTCTATGCTATTTTTAATGGCTCGTGGTAGAGCGGCGGGATCAGTAAGTGTCGTGAAAGAGCTTCCTTGTTCTGCAATAATGGTGCGTAATTTTTCACAGGTTATCCGTGGATCTAAGGCAAAAATTATCCCCTTTTGAACATAATTTTTGAGCGTTGGAATAAGCTGTTCTGGTTCATGTAGTTTTGTATAACGTTCCAGATATTGTTTCTGTTCTATACCCAATTTTTTGCTATTAATGAACAAGATGGGACTCTCTTTGATGGGAATGAAAGCAAAACAAAGAGAAAAAGGTGTGTTAGAAACATCATTTCCACGTATATTGAATGTCCATGCAATAGAGGAGGGGTCTGTAAAAATAAAAGCATCTGCATCGGCTTTTTGGATATTTTTTCGAATTAATGTCAGTTTTGTATCGGTTTTACATCCTGCATATTTGAGAGGATGAATTGATAAGGCAGATTGAGGGGGGAGTGGTTGATCATGCCAGATAAAATCAATGGGATTGGATTGAACTGCTACAAGCTTTCCACCTGATTTCATTTCTAATGCTTTTTTTAGTGTATCGGTTGCAGCAATAGTGTGGAGCCATGGATCAAATCCAATAGAAAGTTTTTTCCCATTCTTTTCAAGCCATTGTGAGGGTTGGCAAATTACCAGATCTTCATATTCAAAAATATGAGGATCAGTTTGTTGGCGCACTTGGAGTTTATAACGTCCGTCTGTGAAGAGAATGGCTTTGTTTTTTAAGATGAGTGCGATACCAGATGAGCCAGTAAAACCGGTCAGCCAGCTAAGGCGTTGAGCATATGGAGGCACATTTTCTCCTTGATGTTCATCAGAATGCGGCACAAGAAAACCATCGAGATCGAGGCGATTGAGTTCTTTACGAAGAGAGGAAATACGCCCTGCAGCATAAGCTGAATTTGTTATCACCTCAAAGGATTGATACATAGTAACGTCCTTTTTTTTATTTTAGATGTATGGTAACCCATCCTTGACAGTGGTGTGTTTCAATATTTGTTAATCCCTGTTTGATATAAGTTTCCAAAACATGGTCATGCTGTTCTTCAAGAATTCCAGATAAAATGAGGGATCCTCCTTTTTGAAGTGCTTGTACCATTTCTCGTGCAAGTTCAATGAGAGGGTTGGCAAGGATATTGGAAACAATGAGGTCAAAGGGTGCACGCGATGCAATTTCATCGTGGTTGAAACCTGTTGCTGTGACAGCTGTGATATATTTTTTTACGCCGTTAAGTTGGATATTGTGTTGAGCAACTTGAATAGCTATTGGATCAATATCGGACGCAAGTACAGAAATAGGTTTGAGCAATGCAATACCTATGGCTAATATTCCGCTGCCAGTACCAAGATCAAGGGCATTTTGGGGATTTTCATTTTGCAATACTTTGGCAATTATTTCCAAACAGCCTGATGTTGTTCTATGATGTCCTGTCCCAAAGGCTTGATTTGCTTCAATTTCAATAGGCAAAACATTTGGTGGAATGTTGTTTCGGTGATGGCTTCCATGAAGAAAAAAAGGACCTGCAGACACAGGCTTTAGCTCTTCAAGACTCTTTTGTACCCAATCGATATTGGGCAAAATTTCACTGTTAATTTTATCTGGATTTATAGAAAGGGTGCTTGCAAAACGTTTTGAAGCAGTTTCTTGGTTTTCTTTATTTACATAAAGTGAAAGCTCATAGATAGCATTTTTTTCATCTATCTCTGCAAGAGAAAGAGGATATCCTTCTTCTTCAAAGGCTGTCCCCATAAAAATATACCACTCTTCTGCTTCATTTTTGGAAGCAGTACAATACAGGCGAATTTGCTGCGACATGCCGTTCTTTCTTTATAAAGTGGCTGCGAAAATTTAGTTTAAGACAAGTTTTTTGAGCCGTTCAATAGCAATATTATCTCTTAATTCTTCATTGTCTTCTTCAATTTTATAAGGAATAACACCAGCTAATTTCCCACCTTTTTTTAGTAAAAAAATTGCTGCTGTGTGACTATAAGTATAGTTTCCATTTGTTCCAGGTACTTTTTCAGCAACAATGTTGAAGGAATCAACCATTTTGTGAACTTTTTCAGGTTCTCCACTGATACCGATAATTTTATGGGTAAAATTACTAAGATAATCGTGGAGGACTTCTGGTGTATCACGTTCAGGGTCAACGGTAACAAACCATATTCCTAACTTATCGACATTTGTACCAAGACTTGTCAGCCATCGATCAAGATTGGTCAGTGTAGTAGGGCAGCTCTCAGGGCACATAGTGAAGCCAAAGAAAATAACTGAAGGTTTGCTTCGAATATCAGCTTCGGTGACAGTATTTCCATTGGAATCAGTTAGTATAAAATTATCACCTAAAGGCTTATTCCAAAACGTATCATAAATGAAAATGCCTGCAAGAAATATGATTGTTAGCCCCAAGATGCGTATTACATTTTTCATAGTTTGTCTCTCTATAATTACTGGAGATTTTAACATTGGCGGATTAGTTTTGCAATCTCTGTTTCATGATTGATTGTATTTATCAGGTGGTTTGTTTTTTCATGTTATTGAAAAAAAATAAGAAAAAAAATACATTGGTGGAAGATAAATGGATACTGAGAAAGATCTTCGATTCTATGAGAGTAAGATTAGTATCAATGCAACAGCACGGTTGCATGGTTATAAATTGGAGTGCTGTGTAGAAATCAACGAGCGGATGGTTTTACGTGATGTAACGGTTGGAGATTTTTCTTATTTTGAGCATAACAGTGAAGCTGTTTAAGCGATATTGGGCGTTTTTGTTCTATTGCATCTTATGTCTATATGAGTGCACTAGAACATACCATGGAACATCTTTCAATACATAGAATAACATATCGTCCTAATGAATATTTCTGCTATGTGCTGTTAAGATCGTTCCTTTCGTGAGAATCGTTGTGAAAAGCGTTTTACCATTGGGTATGATGTATGGATTGGATATGGTACAGTTATTATGTCTGGAGTGGTAATTGGATAGAGCGCTATCATTTTGTGCTAACGCTGTTATAACAAAGGATATTTTATCTGATACGATTGTTGCTGGTTTTCCTGCAAAGTTTTTGCGGATGCGCTTTCCCGATAGTATGATTCGGATACTTTTGGAGATGGCTTGATGAAATTGGCCACTTTATAAGATTTACGATGCATTGTTTGATACGCAAAACTCATCCATTGAGGTTTTTATTCACAAATGGAAGTAATATTAAAATAAAGTAAAAAATGGCTTTTCATTTGGAAAGGGAGTTTTTTGTGTATATGCTAAGCTTTGCTTACAAAATTATCAAGCACTCGTTTTTCTCCTGCTTTTTCAAATACAATGGTTAATTTATGACCATTTATTGCTGAGATATAACCATAACCGAATTTTATGTGAAAAATTCGATCATTGATAGAAAAATCTGATGGAGTTTCAGAGATTGATTGAGTGATGACTTTTCCTTTAATGTTCTTTTGTTCGTGTTTTTGTTTTAGTGTCGAATAATCATTATAAAAGGGATTATGATGTTTAAAGTGTGACTTCCCATAGCTACCATAAGATGTTTTCATTTCTATGATTTCTATATGTTCTTCTGGTAATTCATTAAGAAAACGAGAGGGAAGGGTAGATTGCCAAAATCCATGAATTCTTCGATTGGATACAAACCATATATGCAAATGCTTTTTTGCTCTTGTTAGCCCTACATAAGCTAGTCGTCGTTCTTCTTCTAATCCTGAACGCCCGCCTTCATCTAATGAACGCTGGTGGGGAAAGAGCCCTTCTTCCCAACCAGGAAGAAAAACGGTTTCAAATTCAAGCCCTTTAGCTGAATGGAGAGTCATAATGTTGACTGCATCAGTATTTTCATCGTTTTCAGCATCCATAACCAGTGCAACATGTTCTAAAAAACTAGGGAGGCTCACGAATTGTTCCATAGAGCGAACCATTTCTTTGAGATTTTCTAGTCGTGTTGGTGCTTCCGGTGAGCGATCTTCTAGCCACATAGCTGTATAGCCTGAATCATCGAGGATTATTTCAGCAAGTTCTCTATGCGGTGTGTTTTGTAGCATATTTTGCCAGCGACGGAAGTTTTCAACAACACTTCGCAGAGTGCTGCGTGCTTTGGGCTTTAACTCATCCGTTTCAATGATTTCAGTGGCAGCGGTAAATAGAGGAATAGCGCGTGTACGTGCACTCTCATAAATAGTGCGTAAAGTCGCATCTCCTAAACCACGTTTTGGTATGTTAATAATACGTTCAAAAGCTAAGTCATCTGCTGGTTGAACCACAACACGCAAATAGGCCATGGCATCACGTATTTCCATTCGTTCATAAAAGCGTGGACCCCCAATGACACGGTAATTGAGACCAAGTGTTACAAAGCGATCTTCAAATTCACGCATTTGGAATGATGCACGCACCAATATAGCCATATGATTTAATGAATGACCGGCTTGTTGCGCGCGTTCAATTTCTTCTCCAATTGCGCGAGCTTCTTCTCCAGAATCCCAAGCAGCATGAATTTTTACTTTTTCTTCTTCGGTATTTACTTGATCAGAAAAAAGAGTTTTCCCAAGTCTTCCTTGATTATGAGAAATCAGATGAGAAGCGGTTTGAAGAATATGAGATGTTGAGCGATAATTGCGTTCTAAACGAATAATTTTTGCAGGAGGAAAATCTTTTTCAAAACGTAATATGTTGTCAACTTGAGCACCACGCCATCCATAAATGGATTGGTCATCATCACCAACACAACAAAGGTTGATATATTGTCCCTTAGGTTGTTGTGCCAAAAGGCGGAGCCAAAGATATTGTGCTGTATTCGTATCTTGATATTCATCTACAAGAATATAACGGAATTTAGAATGATAATCGCGAAGAATGTCTGGGTTATTTTGGAAGATAGAGATAGAATGAAGCAGAAGATCACCAAAATCACATGCATTGAGACTTTTTAATCGATTCTGATAGCTTCGATAAAGTTCACGTCCCATGCCGTTACCAAAGGAATGGGCGTCACTTTCTGAAATACGTTCCGGTGAAAGTCCTTGGTTTTTCCAAGAATCAATCATTATGGAAAGGTTTCTTGCGGGCCAACGCTTATCGTCCAATCCTTCAGCTTGAATAAGCTGTTTTAAAAGCCGAGTAACATCATCACTATCAAGAATTGTAAAGTTACTTTTTAAGTTCACAAGTTCTGCATGGCGGCGCAAAATCTTTGCACCGGTGGAATGAAAAGTTCCAAGCCAAGGCATGCCTTCAACAATTTCACCAATAAGTTCACTAATACGCATTTTCATTTCACGTGCTGCTTTGTTGGTGAAAGTTACAGCGAGTATTTGTTGAGGTGAAGCAAGCCCAGAGTGCAAAATATGAGAAATGCGCGTTGTCAGAACGCGCGTTTTTCCAGTACCAGCACCTGCAAGAACTAAAAGAGGCCCTTCTGTATTCATAACGGCCTGTTGTTGTTCGGGATTGAGCTTTTCCAAATAATCAGCACTATATCGTGTTTTTTCTTCTGCTGTTACAATGCGGGCGGTTAACCCAGAGTTATTTTCATGCTTATGGGGAGAGGAGGTATCTTCAAAGAATGGTATTTGATTAGAAAAATTATTCATTATACCTTCTGTGTAGTCTTTTTTTTATCTGAGTGCTAGGTTTAAAAAACTTTTCCTTAAAAGAAACAATACCTTCAGCTGAATAAAAAAGACAAAGATCGTGAAAAATAAAAACGGATATTAAAGGCGTTGGGTGAGAACACTCTCAAGTGCATAAATGCGTAATGAAGAGGAAAGATTCATTTGTTGGGGTCTTTTGCTGTCAATATCAGTGATAATAAAGGCTAAAGATTGTCCTTTTTTACGTGCTATGGCTTTCAGAATGTCCAAAAACGGTTGCTCTAAAGATACACTTGTTGCATGTCCATTAATGCGAACAGATACTTTTTGCAAAGTCACTTTTGACCAATCAATAGAATCACTTATTTCCATTCTTTCTTACTTTTTCACTGTGCCACAAACGGTTTTGATCAAGAAATTTTTGTGTTTTTAAGGATTCTTTTTGTTCAAAATTTTTTTCAGCTTTTGTTCGTTCAAAACGATAACGATTCTCTTCTGCATGAACAGCTCGTTCTGCACGTTTTTTTTGTTTTCGAAATTGGCGAAGGTTAATCAGTTTTGTCATAGGAAAATTATTTATTTTTTTCGAAAAGAATCTAAAGAAACAACCTCAGCACTTTGTTTGGTATCATTGTTTGAAGAGTCTTTATTTGTTTTAGAACTTTGTTCTTTTTTGAATTTGTTTTCTTTTTTTTGTTTGTCCGAAAAAATAACAGGTGTAGACTCAATATTTTCTAAATTTTCACCTTCTTTAGAATTAAGGTTTGAAGGCAAGTCAAATGCTGCTTCAAATGCTGCTACAGGGTCATAAAATACTTGGATAGAATGAAAAGGAATTACTAATTTTTCGCTGATTTCTCTAAAAGAGAGGGTTACTTCGAAAGCAGTTTCTGACACGTTTAAGTCTCTAAATTGATGTTGTAATACAATTGTTATTTGTTCTGGATAACGACTTTTAAGCCGAGTAGAAATCTTTACTCCCGGTGCATTTGTCAAAAAAGTAATAAAAAAATGGTGATTACCCGGAAGACCTGCTTTGGCAACTTCCGATAAAACCTTACGTATAACCCCACGCAGCGCATCCTGAACGAGAATATCGTAACGGATTTGATCTTGAACCATCGAAATTTATTCCTTTTATTTTACACAGCAGTTGAACGTAAATGGTATCGTGCAATAAAATGTTTATTTAAGTTAGCAATATTTTATCTATGATGCATCTTATTAATCGCGAAAAACACGAAATTTTATGATAAATAGTGTTTGAAATCTCAATCAATCATACTGACAAAAGTGAAGGCTTCTGTTGCCAGGTGCCTTCGAACCCCGCTTAAACCTGCGACGGTTTAAGGCTTAATTTGAAGCATTCACACCACCTCACGCGGCGAGACGTGCTTCCGCATAGTTGTCATTTGCAACTATTCATTTAGTCCGATAACGGTGGTACTATACCGAGTAAAAGAGCAATCTTTACACTTTTGTCGATCCTATTTCGCCCCCACCAAAATATAACAAACTAAATTATATTTTGGTGGAGGCGCCGGGTACTGCCCCCGGGTCCAATAAGTTTATTTCATTGTCCATTTATTACCATAGCTGGCAAGCCAGCTCTCTAAATATAGATGAAGAACAGCCTTTGGAAAAGGGGGGTTGTTAATATTTTAAGTCCTCTAGTTATTTATGAAACTATACGATGCGGTTGTAAAGTACAGCCGCTAATTTTTGAAGAGGAGATGGGCAGAATGACAAATGATCTAGCAGATATTAAATTATATGATCCAAATCCTGATGAAGCTGCAATAGAACGTCTTCGTCATCGTTTAGCTTTGGTGATGAAAAAGCAGGATGCATCGCTCGTTGCTACATCGGATCCACAAGAGTTAGAGCGAGTTGAAAAATGGGTTCAAGATATTTTAGGTGCTGATGAGCAGAGTGCTAAGAGGAGTGTTTTAAAAGTTGCAAACATGATGTCAGGAGATCGTAGAAAAAGTCGTATGACTTTTTATTATTTGATAGCTAGACAATTAAATGCACTTCATAAAATTTAAATACTATCACAACTGGATTTTATATAATCATTACAAAAAAGCTCAATGACCTTTGGGCTTTTTTGTTTAATGGAGAAAATTTACAGAGTTCATCATCTTGGAAGTATCCTCCTTTTCTCATATTCAGTACAAAGAGAGGAGCGATGAATGTAATGATCATCACACCGGTTATGTAAAAATAAAAGAGTGATTCATATACCATATTTAAAAATCCAAGTGTTACATATTCAACAGAGCTACCAAATAATGCGTTTACAATAGCGTGAAAAGACTCACTCTTAGTGCTCGTGCTGAAGCAGGGAACATTGCTGATTTTACAATACAAGAGATCGATGTGTACATACTCGTAATACAGAGCATGCTAATAATGAGTAATAGGGCAATTATGTGTGTTGCCAATTAAGCTAAGCTCGGGAAATGTAAAGAGTGCAGAGAGTATACTCCAAATGATGAGTAAAGTTTTTGTTCCAATTTTATCGGCTAAGATACCAGCTAGTGGTTGGAATAGTATGGAAAACAAACAATGCGCTAGTCATTATCGTTGTGGCAGTATGTTTATCAAAACCGGTGGTTGTTATCAGGTATTTCTGCATATAAGTCTTACAGGTGTTTAAAATGTGAGAGATCCTCCTGATGCAAAGAGAGCAATCACAATGAAGGCTTTGCTGTGTTTGATAAAAGTTCTATAAGACTATCAGTGTGAATTTGAGAGCGGCTTTCTTTTGTGGTTGTTTCATAAAGTGAGCGACGCAGATAAATCGTAACCACTACTCCTAAACCACCAATTACAAAAGGAATACGTCAGCACCGTGATTTTAATTGATTTTCTGTAAGATAAAGCGCTAAAATAAATGTAATAAAACTAGCAAGAAGCTGTCCTGTGATAAGTGTAGCAGATTGAGAAGAAGCAAAGAAACCACGATATCTTTTTAGGGCAACTTCGCTCATATAAGTTTCTGCTGTATCATATTCACCACCTGCTGAAAGTCCTTGCATCATTCGGATTAAAAGCAGAAGGATTGTCGCTGTTATTCCAATAGTTTCGTAAGTGGGAAGTATAGCTATGAGAAAAGAATCACCACACATTACAAAATAGAGTATGAGCATTGAACGTTTACATCCATAACGGTCGGCAATGAAGCCGAAGAGCTACACTCCAATATGGCGTATAAGAAAACCAATAAATAAAGACTCCTGCGTTTTTTAACAGTTGTATAACAAACCACCTGAGGGAAAGAACTGTGATGCAAAATAAATTGACGTAAATGAGTAAACGTAAAAATCATACCATTCTACTAAGTTTATTGATGCGCTAGATATGATAGAAAAAATACGTTTCCTTGTATCATGTGGTGTTGAAGTTATTTCGCTTTTCATGAAGTGTTCCCCTTTTCGCAGTTTTTATTTTTCTAGTAAGATATTCATATGAAACTGTATTTTGATTTTTTATTAAATGTTTTAAAAGTGATACAATGAGCTTGACCATTCAAATTGAAAGAGCATGGAGAGAGAATGAGTTTGTGACAGCAGATGCAGTTTAATTTCCATTGTTAAAAAATAAGGAAACTGTATTTTGCTTCATTATACTAGGTTTTTATGATTTCTTAGAGCGGCTACAAGTTTTGTATGTTGAAAAGAACAAGAGTATCCTCTTGAAAATGAATGTTTTGAGAGTAAATTGTATTTTTGTTCTGAGCGATCAGTTGTATTCTTGGACAGTTTTTGAGGGATGTTATATTGATTAAATCGCATTATTTTAACTATGGTTAAGAAAAACAGAGTTTCTTTTCTTCATTATGAATTTAGATACAAATAAAACACCTATAGAAGTCTCATATTTTCCGATTCATATCATTTTGTTATTTACAAAATGGTACTCTTAGGCGCGTTTATGCACTGTTTCGTATTCATTGACAGATTTGTACTATTTCAAGGTATTAAATTTTAAATGCGTTTACTATAGTGAGGTAAGGGCAAAAAAATTGGCTTTTCTTTGACGCGGTTTATTGTGCACATAGATATTATGATAATTCGCAATCTGTACACTTATAATTGAAAATGGTTTTGTTGTTTGTTTTTGTGAGTTTATCTTAAAAAGAATGGGGATGGGTTAGATGCACTTTTTGTTAATGGAATAAGTAATTCTCAAAAAATGTTCAGTATTCTTTCTAAGGCTTCTTTATAGTATCAGAAAGTAGAGATGGAAGTTTTAAAACACTTGATTTCATTTATTTTGTACACATAAAAAAGCTCAGTATTCTGAATTCTGAGCTTTTTTTGTTTAATTAAAAAGTTAATTAATATCATCGCCTTGTAGATAGCCTTTTTTACGAGCATCTGGCATGAAGAGAATTGCGATAAATGCGATGATCATCATACCGGCTATGTAAAAATGAAATACAGATTCATAGCCGATCTTTTTAAATTCGAGTGCTACAGTTTCAGCCGAACCACCAAATATCGCGTTTGCAATGGCATAAGAGAGACCAACTCCCATTGCACGTACTGAAGCAGGAAACATTTCTGCTTTTACGATACCAGAAACGGATGTATAAAAACTCATAATACAGAACATCCCAATTACGACGGATAATGCAACCCACGTATCATTAGTGTTACCAATTACTTTAAGTGCAGGAATCACACAAATGATAGATAAAATACTCCAAATAAGCAGTGAGGCTTTTGTACCAATTTTATCGGCTAGAGAACCAAAGAGGGGTTGGAGTAACATGAAAACGAAGAGTGCAGCCGTCATTATCGTTGTGGCCGTGTGTTTATCAAATCCGGTAGTTGTGATTAGATACTTTTGCATATAAGTCGTACAAGTATAAAATGTGAGTGAACCTGCAGCTGTAAAGCCAATAACGAGAAAGAAAGCTTTCCTGTGATTGCAGAGCAGTTCTTTAAGACTGCCAGCCTGTTTTTTAGAACGACTTTCTTCTGTGGTTGTTTCATGAAGCGAACGACGCAGATAAATTGCAACAATTGCTCCTAATCCGCCAATCGCAAAAGGAATACGCCATCCCCATGCTTTTAACTGATCTTCTGTTAAATACAGGGCCAGAATAAACATAACCAGACTGGCGAGAAGTTGACCACCAATAAGTGTGGCATATTGGAAAGAACTAAAGAAACCACGACGATTTTTGAGTGCAATTTCGCTCATATAAGTTGCTGTTGTGCCATATTCACCACCAACTGAAAGTCCTTGAAGCATACGTAGTAAAATAAGTAGAACCGCGGCTGTTGCTCCAATCGTTTCATAGGTAGGAAGAATGGCAATGAGGAACGAACCACCGCACATCATAAAGACAGAAATAAGCAAGGAACGTTTACGCCCATAGCGATCAGCAATAAATCCAAACAACCAGCCACCAATTGGACGCATGAGAAAGCCGATAAAAAAAACAACAGAAGACTTTAAAAGTTCTGTAACAACATCTCCATTAGAGGGAAAGAACTGTGATGCAAAATAGATGGACGTAAAAGAATAAACGTAAAAATCATACCATTCTACCAGATTACCTGATGCACTAGATATAATAGAGAGAACACGTTTTTTTGTATCATGCGGTGCTAGAGCTTTTTCATTCTCCATAAGTCTATCCCTTTATTTTATTTCATACTGTTATGTATTGTATTATCATCCCTGTATTTATTCCCCTAGGAGCTGTCTACAGTATTTTATCTTTTGCGTCAAAAATTTCATCAAATCATGGTAATTTCTTGTGCAAGAAATTTGAGGAGAGAGATTTAAACTATGTTTTTATAAATTTTATGGTTTCTATTTTCTATAATCAATAGAATCGGTCATACTGCTTTATTATGAAAACCTACCTTAATCTTTTATCTCATGTTTTAAATAAAGGCATTGATCGTACTGACAGAACTGGTGTTGGAACACGGTCGGTTTTTGGTTATCAGATGCGGTTTGACTTACAGGCTGGATTTCCATTATTAACAACGAAGAAATTGCATTTACGCTCGATCATTTATGAGCTTTTGTGGTTTCTTAGAGGTGATACCAATATCGCTTGGTTGAAAGAACATGGTGTGTCAATTTGGGATGAATGGGCTGATGAAAAAGGCAATCTTGGTCCTATTTATGGTTATCAGTGGCGTTCTTGGCCAGTTCCTAATGGATGTCATATTGATCAGATTAGTCATCTTTTGATGATGATTAAAAAAATGCCTGATTCTCGTCGTTTAATTGTATCTGCGTGGAATCCTGCCTCGATAGAGGAAATGGCTCTTCCACCTTGCCATTGTCTTTTTCAGTTTTATGTTGCCGATGGTAAGTTGTCTTGCCAACTTTATCAACGTTCGGCAGATATTTTCTTAGGTGTTCCGTTCAATATTGCTTCTTATGCGTTGTTAACAATGATGATTGCACAAGTAAGTGGTCTTAAAGTCGGCGATTTTATTCATACTCTTGGTGATGCCCATCTTTATTCTAATCATTTTGAACAGGCTCAACATCAATTGTCTCGTATACCAAATGCTTTGCCGTTGATGCATATAAATCCAGCGGTAACAGATCTTTTTTCTTTTAAATTTGAGGATTTTGAATTGCTTAATTATGATGCACAACCACATATCAAGGCGTCGGTAGCAGTATGACTTTTCCCATTTGTTTAATTGCAGCTGTTGCAAAAAATGGTGTTATTGGTCGTGAAGGTGCAATGCCTTGGCATTTATCGACGGATTTGCAACGTTTTAAGGCTTTAACTTTCGGTAGGCCTGTGATTATGGGGCGAAAGACTTGGGATTCTCTCAGGGTTCCTTTATCAGGGCGTACAAATATTGTCATTACGCGCAATTCTGCATTCAATGCTCAAGGTGCTGTGATTACTCATTCTTTGTCTCAGGCTTGTTCTATCGCAAAAAAAATGGCTTCTCAAAATGGTGCGGATGCAGTTTTTATTATTGGTGGTGGGGAAATTTTTCAACAAGGTTTTGGTATTGCTGATAAAATATTCCTTACAGAAGTTTTAGATTCCATCGAAGGTGATAGTTTTTTTCCTGTTTTCGATAAAGAGAAGTGGACTATTGTGCAAACACAATATATTCCAGAAGGAGAGAAAGACAGTCATCCGACACGTTTTGTGGTTTATGAGCGAAAATAATTATTTGTAATTAGGTGAAAAGAGGCTATCAGTTGCCTTGTAATGAGATAAGAGGTACCCTATAGATCAAGTGAATGGTTGTTATTTGAGGAATGCTAGTCAGTTAAAGAGGTGATGATGCCCTGGACAAATCAAAATGGTGGTGGCCCGTGGAGCGGCGATAAAAATAAGCTTAGTGGTGATAAAAAAACACCCTCTAAGAATCTTTTCGGTTCTGATGGTAATAACGGCGGTGACAATAGTCCGAATATTGATGATATTTTGCGTAAAGGGCAGGATCAATTTAAACAATTTGGCAGAAATGGGCTTTTTGTTTTGTTATTTCTGTTTGCCGTGTTATTTTGGCTGTATCAGTCTCTGTATATTGTTCAGCAAAATGAACAAGCGGTAGAATTGTGTTTTGGTGTGCCTAAGACAGAAATTATCGGTGATGGTTTGCACTTTCACTTTTGGCCAATTGAGACCTATATGAAAGTGCCTTTAACAGAAAAAACAATCGCGATTGGTGGTCAGCCGGGGCAGAGGCAACAAAGTGAAGGTTTGATGCTTTCTAGTGACCAGAATATTGTTAATGTCAATTTTTCCGTTTACTATCGTATTTCACATCCAGGCCAATTTTTATTCAATGTGAATGATCAAGAAGGGACGGTTCGTCAGGTTTCTGAGAGTGCAATGCGTGAAGTCATTGGTTCGAGGCCTGTTGATGATGTTTTACGTGACAAAAAAGAAGAAGTTGCGAGTGATGTCAGAAAAATTATTCAGTTGACCGTAGATAAATATCAGCTTGGTATTGAAATAAGTCGTGTGTCGATCAGTGAAGCCGCTCCTCCTACCAAAGTTGCTGCTGCTTTTAATTCTGTTCAGCAAGCAGAACAGGAACGTGGGCGAATGATTGAAGAGGGAAATCGTGTGCGTTTTAATAAGATTGGTTTAGCCAATGGTGAAGCTTCAAGAACGCGGGAAGTTGCAAAAGGTGAAAAAGCACGAATGGTTGAGGAGGCAACAGGGCGTGCTGAGCGTTTTCAAGCTATAGCTCGTGAATCTGCGATTTCACCAGAAGCCGCTCGTTATCGTCTTTATATGGAGACGATGGGGCGTATTCTTTCTTCTCCAAATAAGTTGATTCTTGATCAAACGAATTCTTCAGCGGTGCCCTATCTTCCTTTGAATGAATTGTTGCGTAGCAATTCATCAGAAAAAGTGAGAACAAGATCAGCGCATTCTGCATCGTTGTTGGATAATCGCATTTCTGAAGGACGCTAATTATGCAGCAGTTTCGTTTTTTGTTTATGTTAAGTGCCATAGTGCTGATTTTGATGGTTTTGTGGATGTCCGTTTTTATTGTCTATCCTCGTCAGCAAGTGGCAATTAAACGTTTTGGGCAAATTGTTAAAGTGGAGTCTGATCCTGGGATTTATTTGAAAGCTCCTTTTGTGGATAAGAGAATCGTTGTTGATAACCGCTTGTTACGTTATGATGTTCCTACGCAATCTGTACAGGTTCGTGGTGGTGCCTATTATGAAGTAGATGCGTTTTTTATTTATCGTATTACAGATCCTAAGTTGTTTTTACAGCGCATTGCTTCTGGGCGTCCGCAAATTGCTGCACGTGAAAATCTTGCTCCGCGTTTTATTGATGCCTTGCGTGCCGTTTATGGTAAACGGGAATTTAAAGCCGCTTTATCAGATGAACGGGGAGCTATGATGGCTGAAGTACAACGCCAATTTTCTGTAGATGCCGGTTCGTTAGGTATTACTATTGTTGATGTGCGTATTCGCAAAACTGATTTAACCGATGCGGTTTCAGAAGATGTTTATCGACAAATGGCAGCTGAACGGGAGGCTGTAGCAGAAAATATTCGTGCTCGTGGTCAGCAAGAGAGAGATCGCATTGTGGCGGAAGCTAATCGTGAATATGAAGAAATTGTAGCAGCGGCAAAGCGTGATGCTGAAATTACTCGTGGTGAAGGTCAGGCTGAAAGTATTCGCCTTTTATTGAAAGCGAGGGAGGCTAATCCATCCTTTTACGATTTTTGGTTGGCGATGGAGCAATACAAGAATTTAGAGCTTACTCCGATGGTGATTTCACCAAATGAGGATTTCTTTTTCTATTTTCGTAATTTACCACGGGCAAATGGGAAACTTTCATTGATGAATGCTAATGGAAATACTGGACTTAATAAAACTGTTTCAAAATTTGGGGAAGAATAGAGAAACACTCGATTGCGGACACGAGCTTTCGCGTGAGAAGTGTAATATTTGGTTGCTTTCTTTTAGGGTAAAAATGGGTATTGAGCTATATTGATTTTGCAGGGATAAATTTGGTGTGGCTCTTTTTACTGTTTTTGGTTAAAGGCGTGTTATGGGTAGAAATGTCATAAGTGAAAATACGTCTATAAAGTGCTTTCTCATAAAAGTTTTTGTTAGCGTACTTTTGTTTTTATTAGGATCAATGAATTTATCTTGGGCTTGGGAGACAAAGAATATATCGCTTTCCGTTCCTGATCTCGCTGCTCAGCTTTTGGAGACAGTTGTGAATATTTCCACAGCACAGACAGTTGATGGGACCGAACAAGATGAACATACTTCGGTACCCGTTATTCCAGAAGATTCATTGCTACAAGAATATTTTACTGATTTTTTTTCACCTAAAGATGATCAAAAAGAGAGTCAGTTTCAAAAAGTACGTTCTTTGGGATCTGGTTTTGTGATTGATGCACAAAAAGGGCTTATCGTTACAAATTATCACGTTATCGTTGATGCTGATGATATTGAAGTGAATTTTACCGATGGTACAAAACTAAAGGCAAAATTACTTGGAAAAGACAGCAAGACTGATCTGGCACTGCTTCAAGTGGACGTAGGAAGTAAAAAATTAAAAGCCGTACGTTTTGGTGATTCAGAAAAGGCCCGTATTGGTGATTGGGTGATGGCTATTGGTAATCCTTATGGTTTTGGTGGAAGTGTAACGGTTGGTATTATTTCTGCACGTAATCGTGATCTCAATGCTGGTCCTTATGATAATTTTATTCAGACAGATGCTGCGATTAACCGAGGCAATTCTGGTGGTCCGTTATTTGATAGAAATGGTGAGGTTATTGGAATTAATACAGCAATTGTTTCGCCTTCTGGAGGGTCTATTGGTATTGGTTTTGCTATACCATCGGATATGGCTCTTTCTGTTATCAATCAATTGCGTGATTTTGGAGAAATAAGGCGTGGTTGGTTGGCTATTCGTATTCAACCGGTGACAGAGGATATTGCAAAAAGTTTGAAACTAGACAATCCTGTGGGGGCATTGGTTGCAGGTAAAATGGAACAAACGGATGTAGATAATAGCCAGTTGCAGATTGGCGATATCATTCTTTGCTTTGGGAATGCAAAGATTAAGCATGCACGTGATTTACCGCGTTTGGTGGCGGAAAGTCTGGAAGGGAAGGTAGTGGATGTTACTGTTTTGCGCAATGGACAAGAAAAAACAGTAAAAGTTAAGCTTGGACGTTTAATTGAGACAGATACGAATGAGAATATGGTAGAAGAATCTGACAATGAAAAAAGCGGTTCTGTATCGAAAAGCAAGACGATGCAATTTATGGGAATGACATTATCTGAGCTTACAGCGGGTTTACGTCAACATTATTCTATTACAGATAAAATTCAAGGATTGGTCGTGACATCTGTTGCAAAAAATAGTGCGGCGGATAAAAAACGTATTCGTACTGGTGAAGTGATTGTTGATATTAATCAAAGTACTGTTACAACACTTGATGAGGCTAAAAGACGTATTCATAAATTACGTGAAGCTGGACGCAAAAATGCTCTCTTTATTATTGCTAGGCCAGATGGGGAATTACGATTCGTAACGATCCCAATGGATTGATATTTTGAAGATTGATATTTTAGTAATTCATTTTAAAAAATGTGTATTTAATCATCGGTGTTTTTTGTATCACTATAAAAATAATGGGTAGGTAGGAGTTTTTTCTCTAGTTTTTAAATAGTCATTATACAAGAAAGGATTCATATCAGATTTCTTCATGTCGGCATTGCTATATTTTGCTTTGTGGTTGATGAAAAAATTGTAAGAAAAATGCCAGCTTGAGGATGATGATCTGTGAGGAGCTTGTGATAAATTGAATCTCATCCATTTTTTATGAAAAGATAAGCTGTGTGATCGTATGAGTTAAATGAGTCTTAATTTTAGTATATAATTACAAGAAGTATGTTTGTTGAATGGGTTAGTTGAAAAAAATTATGGCTGTGTTTTATTATTGAGTAAGGATAGCAAAAAACATTTTAAGATTTTTTAGTCATTAGTTATTGTATTCATTTTTCTTTTTCTCAAAGATGGCAGAACTATCGTAGGCACTTTCTCTTTAAAACTATTCACATTTATGACAGTGGAGATGAAATAAAAGGTCTTTGGGGTTGCTTGTGCTTGTTTCAATAAGTTGTTGATTGATGGATGTAAGGATTTGCATTCATGATAGGGAGAACGATTACTTTGATAGCGGGGCCAACAGCAAGTGGAAAATCGGCACTTGCCTTACAAATGGCTCAGGAGAAAAATGCTCTCATCATTAATACTGATTCAATGCAGATTTATGATGTTTTAAATATTTTAACGGCAAGACCTACACAGACTGATACTGCGGTTGCTCCACACTATCTCTATGGTTATGTGAGTCCTAGTGTGAATTATTCAGTAGGGAGATGGTTGTGTGATGTTGAGAAATTGTTGACTACATTTACGTCAAAATCGCTTATTTTTGTTGGTGGAACAGGACTTTATTTTCGTGCTCTTTTAGAAGGAATTTCAACAATCCCTCATATTCCAGATGCCGTGCGGCAGAAATGGCGAATTCGGCTTGATAAAGAGGGTGCAGAAAGCCTTTATCACCAATTGTTGAAGGTTGATAATGTTTTCGCTGAGAAAATTTCTTCACAAGATGGACAACGTATTGTCCGTGCTTTGGAAGTTTATGATGCAACTGATAAAAAGCTAAGTTGGTGGCAGAAGCAAAAAACACTCCCCCTCATTGCGCTAAATTGTTCAGAAAAAATTCTTCTCATTCCACCGCGTCAGTTGCTGTATGAACGTATTCATAAACGGTTGGAATCTATGATTGAAAGGGGTGCTTTAGAAGAGGTGATTGCTATGAAGAAGCTTGCACTTTCGCCTTTTTTACCGGCGATGAAGGCTATTGGTGTACCTGAATTTATAGCTTATTTGGATGGGCAGCAAAGTTTTGAGAAGGCTCTTGAAACGGTAAAAACACAAACGAGGAGGTATGCAAAAAGGCAAATGACATGGTTTCGTAATCAATTTGATGAAGAATGGATACTTATTTCTTGATAAAGGAGGCTATAAGATTGAAAAGCAATGTAAAAAATTGAATTGTGAATGGAATTTTTAAAAGAAGTATATTTTTTTATTGACGGATGGGATCAATGGAATTAGAAATCCTTTTATAGGGAAGGTTTTCCTTATGTATTTTGTGCATTAGAATAGTGGGGGGTAATCATACAATCTGTGTTTTGTGTGTAATAGGCTCTCTCAGAGCCTTTTTTTATAGGCTCCTTCGGGTTTTTTTAATTGTGCTATCAAGTGGACGAGTGGGAAAATGACAAATCATCCAAGAATGCAAGAGAGTGCGAACGGAAAAACAATGTTGGGCGCTGAAATGGTGGTTCAAGCTCTTGTTGATCAAGGGGTTAAACATCTTTTTGGTTATCCTGGTGGGGCTGTTCTTCCTATTTTTGATGTTCTTTATCAACAAGATTCACTGCAGCATATTTTGGTGCGTCATGAACAAGCAGCAGGTCATGCTGCTGAAGGTTATGCACGTAGCACAGGGGAAGTAGGTGTTATGCTTGTGACTTCTGGTCCAGGGGCAACGAACGCTGTGACACCTTTGCAAGATGCGCTTATGGATTCTATTCCTCTTGTTTGTTTTTCTGGTCAGGTGCCGACAACTGTGATTGGAACAAATGGTTTTCAAGAGGCTGATACGATTAATATTACAAGGTCCTGCACGAAACAGAATTGGTTGGTTGAAGATGTGAATGATCTTGCGGAAATTATTCATGAAGCTTTCTTTATTGCTCAATCAGGACGTCCAGGACCGGTTTTGATTGATATTCCTAAGGATATTCAATTTGCTTCAGGTCTTTATAGAACGCCTCAAGTTTCGGCATCTTTGCGTTCTTCTCCACAGTTGAAAGGGGATATTAAGGCTATCGAATATACTGCTTCTCTTTTAGCTGAAGCAAAACGGCCTGTTATTTATTCTGGTGGTGGTGTTATTTCATCGGGTCTTCAAGCTGTAAAGCTTTTGCGTGATTTGGTTCAATTGGGAGATTTTCCGATTACTTCAACACTCATGGGACTTGGTGCTTATCCGGCTTCTGGCAAAAATTGGCTTGGAATGCTTGGAATGCATGGAACCTATGAGGCTAATATGGCCATGCATGATTGCGATGTTATGTTAGCTGTTGGGGCACGGTTTGATGATCGTATCACTGGGCGGCTTGATGCATTTGCACCTCATGCGCGCATTATTCATATTGATATTGATCCTTCTTCTATCAATAAAATCATAAAAGTGAAAGTTCCACTTATTGGCGATGTAGCTGATATTTTAGGAGATATAAATCAACGCTTAAATATGCAGAAACAAATATTAAAGAAAGAAAGTCGTGATGCGTGGTGGGCACAAATTAATCGCTGGAGAGCTCGTAATTCATTAGCATATACAGAGAAAAAAGATGCTATTATGCCACAATATGCTCTTGAACGACTTTATGCACTGACCAAAGATGCGAATGCTTATATCACAACGGATGTTGGACAGCATCAGATGTGGGCGGCGCAGTATTATCGTTTTGATGAGCCAAAACATTGGATGACTTCTGGTGGTCTTGGAACTATGGGCTATGGCCTTCCTGCTGCTATTGGTGTTCAGATTGCACATCCTGATGCACTTGTTGTGTGTATTTCTGGTGATGCTTCAATTCAAATGAATATCCAAGAACTTGCAACGGCAATTCAACATAAAACGCCAGTGAAAATTTTTATTTTAAATAATCAATATATGGGTATGGTCCGACAATGGCAGCAATTGCTGCATGGTAATCGTCTTTCTCATTCTTATACGGAGTCGATGCCTGATTTTGTAAAATTAGCACAATCTTACGAAGCGGTTGGGATTCGTTGTTCAGAACCGGATGAACTTGATGGTAAAATTCAGCAAATGATTGATTGTGAAAAACCAGTTCTCTTTGATTGTCGTGTCTCTAATTTAGAGAATTGTTTTCCCATGATTCCATCTGGGTGTGCACATAATGATATGCTGTTGCCTGACGAGGCTCATGATGAAGCAGTTGCCAATGCTATTTCTGTTGAGGGACAATATTTGGTCTAAGGAGTTTGCAATTACGATAACACCGATGTTAAATTTTACTTTAGTGACTTTCTTTACTTTGAATATAATTCGACATAAGCTCAATATGTAGGTTGTTTTAAGTTTATTGTATGTATTATTTTGCTATAGAGTAAGGTATTATTTTTCAATAAGAATGTGATTTGATGAAAATGTGTGATACAAATTTTATTTGGGTATAAGATTGAGATTATGGAGTGTTTTGTTCAAGAGTTTCACTGGTACAAAGTTTGATGATTGTGCTGTGAGAAGGGGAGGATGGGCATGTCTCGACAAAGATTTTTTTCAATAGAGGTTTTGTTTTCAAAGTGCTTGCTCTTTTTACACGAATCTTATTTTGATAAATTATGCAGTTTTCACTGGAACAGGATAATGCATTGAAGGCTGTTTCTGCGTGGTTGAAGGAAGGGGGTTCTCCGCTTTTTCGTCTCTTTGGTTATGCAGGAACTGGGAAGACGACGCTTGCTCGCTATTTTGCAGAAACAGTTGATGGTGCTGTCCAATTTGCAGCGTTTACAGGTAAGGCGGCTCAGGTTTTGCGTTCTAAAGGTGCAAGCAATGCTTGTACTATTCATTCGCTGATTTATTGTCCGCGTGGGGAGGAAGAAATTTCTGATGAAGTCACCGGAAAAAAGTCTATTGCACCGACATTTGCATTAAATCGGAGGAGTGCGGCTGCGCAAGCAAAACTCATTATTGTTGATGAGTGTTCAATGGTAGATGAACAATTAGCCCGTGATTTAATGAGTTTTCGGACACCGATTCTTGTTCTTGGTGATCCAGGTCAATTGCCTCCTATCTCAGGAGGTGGTTTTTTTTTCAATGGTGCACCAGATTTTCTTCTTTCAGAAATTCATCGACAAGCGCGGGATAATCCTATCGTTCGTTTAGCTATGGACGTGCGTGAAGGACGCGATATTGCTTATGGTGACTATGGAGCAGCTCGCGTTGTTACACGTAAAGAGGTGGATAAACAGTTGGTTTTGGATGCTGATCAGCTTTTGGTAGGGATTAACCGAACGCGTTATCTTTATAACAAACGTTTGCGTGAGTTGAAGGGCTTTACGGCAGATTATCCACAAGTAGGAGACAAGCTTGTGTGTTTGCGCAATGATCCGGCTAAAGGCTTGTTGAATGGTTCTTTATGGAAAGTGATGACTTCACAGAAGGAAACCATTAAACTGGGTGTTAATCTTCTCGTTAAGCCAGAAGAGAGTGAACGTGGAGTGGTGAAGATTAAGCTTTTAAAAGCAGTGTTTGAGAGTCCTGATAATGATGTTTCATGGCAATTAAAAAAAAGATACGATGATTTTGATTATGGATATGCATTAACTGTTCATAAGGCACAAGGGTCTCAATGGGATATTGTGGTTTTATTTGATGAAAGTTTTGCATTTCGTGATATGCATGCACGCTGGCTTTATACCGGAATTACCCGTGCGGCAGAGCGTTTGACCATTGTTCGATAGAGAAAATTATTTTTATTGTCTGGGCTTATGCTGGGGAATGTATCTTTTTTCTGTCTTTTAGATTATGTATGTAAATGGGAGTATATATGGCAGTAAAACTTTCGGTTAATCTCAATGCTGTTGCGGTTTTGCGCAATCGACGTAATCTTCCATGGCCAAATATTAAGAGTATTGGGCATATAGCGCTTACAGCTGGTGCAACAGGTTTGACAGTTCATCCACGACCGGATGAACGACATGTTCGTTTTGCTGATTTGCCAGACATACGTTATTTAATTAACAGTGCTTTTCCCACTGCAGAGTTTAATATTGAAGGTTATCCAAGTGATAGATTTTTGAATTTGGCAGAAAAATATGCTGATCAGATTACCCTTGTCCCTGATGATCCAGCTCAATCAACCTCCGATCATGGTTGGGATTTTTCTCATAATGCGGAGTTTTTGGCGCCTATTATTCAGCGCTTGAAAGAAAAGAAAATTCGTGTGTCGTTATTTGCTAATCCTCTTGTGGATGGTCTTGACATTGCTAAAGCAATTGGTGCTGATTGTGTGGAATTTTATACTGGACCTTATGGTGGTGCATTTAAAGATAAAGCAAAACAGGATCAAGAATTGAAGAAACTTACTTTAGCGGCAAGAAAGGCTAAAGAACTGCAATTAGGTGTTAATGCAGGTCATGATCTGACGATTACCAACCTTCCTGCTCTTGTTAATCATATTTTTTGGCTTGATGAAGTTTCTATTGGTCATGGGCTTATTGCTGATGCGTTAGAACACGGAATTTATGAAACTGTTCAGCGTTTCATTCGGTTATTATCGTAATTTTTTTCTCCTTTATTCAATTTTATGAATGAGCTTTTATAAAACTCTGCAAATTCTGCTTCATAAGAGTGATTTTACACATGTTTGATAAAGAATAATGCTCTGCTCTTCGCTGATATATGATTTGTAAGTCTGTATTAAGTGTTTTTGTATTCATGTAATCTTTCAGTAAAGATAAAAAATATATATTTAGGATATTGTTTTTATTAATAAGATTTAATTCCTCTGTTTGAAGAATCTTTTTACTGTGTGAGAAGGAAAATTTATTTTTTATATTAGATCTGTGCATCTCAGGAAGATTTGAGAGTAAGATTTGAATGGTGATTGCTTTATTTGTAAAAGATGAGGTGTGTTACTAGGAGAAGTGTGATATCAAGTTAGAAATTGGTGAAAGATTTACCATTTTAGGGAATAAGTTTTGCAGATGCTTATAAAATTGAAAACTTTACCTGTCGTTTTGGGTAAGAAATTCATGTTGTTTTAAAACTGAGTCTCAACGGTGAAAGTTTCTCCTTAACTCTTAGGCAAGTGTTATTTCATTCATGAATCCATGGTATGAGATGGCATAGAATCTATCGATAAATCTTATGATTGTAGTTTCAGAAGGAGGCATTAGTTTTTAGAAAAACTTTCTAAGAATTAGCAATATGGGGGGTGATAGTGCTTTTTAAGATTGATATTTCTTTTATTCGTGTTTATCTCTGGGCTGGGAAGTCTAGATTGGCAGCATATCATAGAAAAAGTCAGTATGAGAACGAAGCGTTAAAAAGAGCAAACTTAAGATTTGATTACTGAAGAGTCTACACTGTTATGAATGTTTTGAGCTAAGCTTTGTGTTTCTTTCTGATCTCAAAGACGGTAATGATAATATCCAAGCAGTTTGGCTTGTTGAAGAGCGAGAAAATATCCAAATTATCGCTGATATGATAATAATTATATTAAGAGGTACAAAGAGAGGGGATAAAAAAACAAAATTCTTCCTTTTTCCAATTAAGATTATAACGCAAAACGGTGATGAACATGCTGATAAAGTACATTATCTTATCGAATAATTCTTCGATAAATCAAACACTTAATATGTATTTTCTAGTGATTGGATAAAAAAGCTTCTTCTTTTATGGGATTATTGTTTTAAGCTTTAATTTTCCTCAAGGGCTAGATGTTAAGTGCAAAAAAAAACTAAAATATGAACTACGAGACTCATTTTATAATTTTTCTTGCTATCCGTTTGAATTTAGTTCATGCTCAAAAACCGCATCGTGTACCTTAACTTTGAGGGCACTAAGGCTACAAAAGTTCATTATGCAGAAGAAGAGTACAATTTAGAGTCTATATTTTTTTTCAGCAATATTGTTTTATATAATGTATCGTTTTTTGTAGAGCGGCGGCTGAAGTTTCTTTTTGGATCTCAATATGTGTTTGTAAGGATAGGGGGCATGGTTTTTTTGTATGCAATATATATCTTTTAAAGATTATTCAATTGCAGTTCTGTTATGAAGAATAATGTGTTTATTCATAGTATGTGATGCACTGAAGGGTGGTTTTAGCTTTTTATTCAATAAAAAATCTAAAATTTTCAGTTTTAATATAAATATAAGGAAGTATTTTCATGCGTGTTTATTATGATCGTGATGCGAACGTTAATTTGATTAAAGAGAAAAAAGTGGCTATTGTTGGTTATGGTTCACAAGGGCGGGCGCATGCTTTAAATCTGAAAGATTCCGGTGTTCAAAATGTGAAAATTGCTTTGCGCTCGGAGTCAGTAACAACTAAAAAGGCTGTCGCAGATGGTTTTGAGGTTATTCCTGTTGCTGAAGCGGCAAAATGGGCAGATCTCATCATGATGGCAACACCAGATGAATTGCAAGCTGATATCTATAAAGAGCATATTCATGATCATTTACGTGATGGTGCTGTGATTGCTTTTGCACATGGTTTGAGTATTCATTTTGGTCTCATTGAACCTAAAAAAACAGTTGATGTCGTGATGATTGCTCCTAAAGGTCCAGGTCATACAGTTCGCAATGAATATCAAAATGGTTGTGGTGTTCCTTGCTTAATTGCTGTTGCACAAGATGCTTCAGGGCATGCCCATGATGTCGTATTGTCTTATGCATGTGGTCTTGGTGGTGGACGTGCTGGGGTGATTGAGACAACATTTAAAGAAGAATGCGAAACTGATCTTTTTGGTGAACAAGCAGTTCTATGTGGTGGTCTTGTTGAGCTTATTCGAGCAGGTTATGAAACACTAACAGAAGCAGGTTATGCGCCGGAAATGGCTTATTTTGAGTGTTTGCATGAGGTTAAATTGATCGTTGATCTCATGTATGAAGGTGGCATTGCCAATATGAATTATTCCATTTCCAATACGGCGGAATGGGGCGAATATATGTCTGGTCCACGCGTGATTACGGATGAGACAAGAGCAGAAATGAAACGTATTTTGAAAGATATTCAGACGGGTAAATTTACTTCAAATTGGATTCAGGAATATAAAGCTGGTGCTGCTCATTTTAAAGGTATGCGCCGTTTGAATGATAGCCATCCTATTGAAGAAGTTGGAAAAAAGCTCCGTTCTATGATGCCTTGGATAAAGACGAACGCTTTGGTTGATAAAGAACGTAATTGAAGTTTATATAAAATATTATGTAAACAGCTTTTATGTTTTATATACAAAAAGGGTAGTTTTGGTTACCCTTTCTTGATATGTTTTTTATGTGTAATTTTATTTGTTATCTTGAGCAGTTTCTTTTCTTATAAACATAAAATACATTATGCCTAAGAAAATAAACCAAAATATACTATATTTTAAAGCTATTAGAGTATCAGATTCTAATGTCAATAAATAGAGCATGAAAGCAAAAAAAGCTAAAATAACTCCACACATGATAACACCTCCTGGCATTTTGTAGATAGATTCGGCATGTAGATGAGGGCGATTGCGACGATACATAATATAGCTAACCAAAATTACAGACCATACAAATAAAAATGCAATCGCTGAAATACTGGTCACAATTGTAAAAGCGCTTATAATGTTTGGAGATGATGATGCAATTGTGTATCCTAATAAAATACATAAGCAGGAAAAGAATAGGGCATTTGCTGGAACATGGTATTTGGAAAGTTTTCCTAAAAACCGAGGCGCACCTTTTTGTGTTGCAAGCCCATATATCATGCGACTGGTAGAAAAAATACCACTATTTGCTGAAGAGGCAGCTGAGGTGAGAACAACAAAATTTATCAAACCAGCAGCTATTGGAATGCCAGCAAGCCAAAACATCGAGACAAAGGGACTTTTATCTGGAACAACTTGATTCCAAGGTGTGACTGACATTATCACAATGAGAGAAAAAATATAAAAGAGTACAATACGAAACGGTATTGCACTAATTGCCTTTGGTAGAACTTTTTTAGGCTCTTTAACTTCAGCTGCAGTCGTTCCGGCAATTTCTATACCAATAAAAGAAAAAATGGCTATTTGAAATCCAGCAAAAAAACCTGGAATTCCCCGAGGAAAGATATTTCCATTGTTCCATACATGACTGAGAGAGGCAACAGTACCGTTTGGAGAGGTAAATCCAGTAAAAATCATATAAAATCCAACAACGATTAATGCCAAAATCGCTACGACTTTAATAAGGCCAAACCAAAATTCAAGTTCACCGAACATTTTTACTGCAAGAAGATTAAGGGTTAAAAAGAAAATAATGCAAGCGAAAACGATAATCCATGGATTGAGTGTTGGCCACCAAAAATGCGTATAAGTGATGATAGCAATAATATCTGCAGCTCCAGTTACAACCCAGCTCAACCAATAGCTCCAGCCGACAAAAAAAGCAATTCCTGGTCCTAGCATATCGGTTGAAAAATCAATAAGAGATCGGTATTGTGAGTTAGAAAGCAATAATTCTCCCATAGCACGCATTACGAAATATAAAGCACAACCAATAATCGCATAAACCAGTATGATGGAAGGACCTGCTACACTGATTGTTTTTCCTGATCCCATGAAGAGGCCTGTTCCAATAGCACCACCTAGGGCTATAAGTTGTACGTGACGGTTATTTAAGCCACGTTGTAATTTCTTCTTAGGTTTATTTTCTGAATTTTGTTTATAGTCCATTTTTAGGAGGTTCCCTTTAATTACTTAAAATTACGCTGAAAAAGATGATCTTGCTCATCGAAGCATGATATGAATGAGGAGTAAAGGAGAAAAAAATTTTTTATGACTTCATGTGGATAAAGAGAAAGAATATGGAAGTAATGCTGTATACTACTTCGTTCTCGAGTAATGCAACAGATATTGGGGTATTGGTTTTTAAGTTGTAGCTGAGATAGCTGATAAGAAGACTTAGTGTTACTATGAGAGTTATAAGCTGTTTCAAATAGTTGTAAGAAACTGCTTATAGATTATAGTGAATTCTACCTTTTAAGTCTTGTAGTTGTTTTATCATAGTAGAGAAAAATTTTAATTTTCAGTCGAACAGGATAGAGAATCGTCATCTTACTGAAAAAAAAATCTCTAATGGCAGAAGATTTTTAAATAATTTCTTCATGGGTAATTTCCGTTACGATAAAAAGATCAAAGATAAAAAAGAAAATTTTGGTATTCATTTTTAGAAAGATATTGTTGATTTTAGTGATACAAAAGTCGTTAATCAGCAATCTGGCATTGAGCATTGAGTTCTGGTGATTTTTCTTATTGCTGAAAGACGATTTTGATGAATGTTTCATTCAGAAATATTATATTTTTCTCAATTATTTTAGTGATTTTTATTTGGTAGTATAAAATGGAAGGAAACTCTTTCCTTTTGCACAAAGGAAGTGAGAAAGACTATCGATTCTTTAATCTTAAAGTTGTAAATAAGAATTCTTTTCAGATTCTTACACTATTTATAGAATCTTATGAGCACTGCGCAGATCATATAGAAGGGTCTTTACAGATATAGTAGAGAAATGAGTTGTATCCATAGCATTTTCTCTTTTGTAAAAATTGGTAAAAATCTATTTGTGGGGGATGAAAGAGAAAACTAAGAGGACAAAATGATTTTGAAAGAGACAAAAATTCTCTTACAAAGAGGGATAGATAATTGCTATAAGAATTTCAAATAATTTCTTTTTAGTCCATTTTGTTGCGAAATTGTTAGGATATTTGTTTAATGAATTATATTCCTTACTTACAAGAAAGATTAAAAGGCTTCAAATGACCTATGAAATGCCTTTGAAATCTCCTTCTTGAAAAGCTCTTTAAAATATTTTGAAAAAAAATAGTCGGTATAAAATTTATGATGAATTATATAAAATCTGTTGACAAATAACATCGTCAAAAAAGTATACGGATAAAATAAGGTGTGCTTTGCAGAGGCAAGTTTGAGGAATTTCATTCCTGAACCTTCATTCATGCATTCCGCATCTTAAAAAGAACAGAAAAATCACTACATTAACGCGATATGAAAACAGGTGGTGGGTGATGAGGGAATCGAACCCACGACCCGCTGATTAAGAGTCAGCTGCTCTACCGCCTGAGCTAATCACCCACAGTTACTTAAACAATGAGAACGAGGGGTCTCTATAACGCTCTTAAGGAACTATGTCTAGATGGTTTTTATTGTTTTTTATATGAAAATGGTAAAGTCTATAGCTAAACTCACTGTAAGGTTAAAAATATACTGTACTACCCCCTTGATCTTATCTAAAAATAGACCCATTATAAAAATCTTTATAAATTAAGTGTTCTGATTATTATGCAGTAAGTGTTCTGATTATTATGCAGAACTGGAGTTGGAGGATTATCGAGCGTAATGCCCGAGCAAAATACAAAGGAACCTTTCTGTGGTTACAGATGGTGTGGTCCATCGTTCTATTTTATAGCTATGTGCGTTTAAGCAATGTTTGGTTATTGCTTGCTTTGTTTGCAGTTTTTTTGTGTTCAATGGTTTTGTTTAATTATGAGAATGAAAGCTCATGAGTTTGTTTTGTCAAGCGCATGCTTTTGGGCTTTTAAAGATATTTTTAAAAGGTGAACTATGATGGAGTGGATCACTGATCTCCATGCGTGGTTTGGCTTGGTTACGTTGATTTTTCTCGAAATTGTTTTAGGAATAGATAACCTTGTCTTTATTGCAATTTTAGCTGAAAAATTGCCGCTGCATTTGCGTGATCGTGCACGCTTAATAGGTCTCACTTTAGCATTAGTGATGCGATTTTTTCTGCTTACGGTTATTGGATGGGTAATGAATCTCGATACGATGATTTTTGAATTCTCATCCTTTGTGTTTAGTTGGCATAGCCTTATCTTGATTGGTGGTGGTGCCTTTTTGCTGGCAAAGGGAACGCTAGAGTTACATGAAAGATTAGAAGGTGGAGCGCATGAAAGAAAAACAGATCTTTCTTATGTCGTCTTTTGGCAGGTAATTGTTCAAATTGTGGTGCTTGATGCTCTGTTTTCCCTAGATAGTATTATTACTGCAACAGGTATGATTGCAAAAGAGCAGGCAGCGGTTATGTATATAGCAGTTATGGTTGCTATGAGTGTGATGATGTGTGGATCAGGCGCTCTTATGCGTTTTATTAATCGTCATCCCACTATTGTGATCCTTTGTCTTGGCTTTTTGATGATGATTGGTTTTGCTCTCATTGTTGAAGGATTTGGTTTTCATATTCCAAAAGGGTATTTGTATGCCGCTATTGGTTTTTCTGTTCTTATTGAATCTTTTAATCAAATTGGACGTCGTAATCGTGAAAAGATGATTACAACAAATGATCTACGTGGTCGAACAGCTGATGCTGTTTTGAGACTCTTAGGGGGTGGAAACAAAGATGGTAATCTGAGTGAGACTGTAGATGTCATTGCTGAACAGGCAGCAGCTTCTGAGTTGTTTCGACCGGAAGAAAAAGAAATGATTCGTGGTGTTCTTGATTTGGCTGATCGTCCTGTCCGTTCTATTATGTCACCGCGTAATGAGATTGAGTGGTTGGATCTCAATAGTGATGAGTGTGAAATGCGTGAAGAGTTACAAAAGGTGAAACATAGCCGCTTAATTCTTGCACGTGAAAAAGTGGATGAATTTGTTGGCGTTGCTTTGACTAAAGATCTTCTGTTGAATTTGGCTGAGGGAAAAAAGATTAATTGGAAAAAAGCTATGCGAGAACCTCTCGTTGTTCATGAAAATACAAGTGTATTACGATTGATGGAGCAATTACGTCATTCTTCAATTCAGCTTGCAATTATAGTTGATGAGCATGGATCTTTTGAAGGGATTGCTACACCAACCGATATTCTTGAAGCTATTGCAGGTGATTTTCCTGATGATGATGAAGAACTCATGATAGCAGAAAAGCTTGAAGATGGAAGTCTTCTTGTTGAGGGATATGCTGATATTCGCCGTTTAAGTGGTTATCTTGAGCGTAATTTTGTTGATGAGGCAGATCGTTATACTACTCTGGCAGGATTTATGCTTTGGCGGTTTGGTCATTTACCTAATGAAGGTGAAAGCTTTGAAGCTGATGGTTTACGCTTTAAAGTTATTGAAATGGATCGCCGTAATATATCTAAAATCCTTATCTCTCCGCTTGTCTTGCCAGAAAAAAGCTAATTATTGAGAAAGTCCAAGTGATAGGAAAAAGTTTTCTTTTTAGCGAGAGTGAAAAGAATAAGGAGATTAGCTGTACGATAGTGTTTTTATTATTTACAGGCTTTTAAGCGTCAAATGAATGGATAAGCAAAAGCTTGAATTATTCATGAATTTTCATTTCAAAAGAAGGGCTTTCATCGATGGTCTGCGGAAGAGGTTCGAGTAGAGAAAAAATGGTGTGTAGTGATTTTAAAATAGCCATTTTAAAAGACAAAATTTTTTTCAAATTATTGTTCGTATTTTATATATTTGTTTATAGAAACTCCTTTTATTCTTTTCTTTCATTAAAAGTGTGAGAGAAGACTATTATATTGCAAAATAGCAATCAAATATTTAAATCGATTGAAAAATCGATTGAAGGGGATAGATATTTTTGTTTTTCATGGTAAAGCTCGTTCTGGGGAGGAACAATCAAGAGACTTTTTGAAAAAGAATTGAAGTATCAAATATCTCTTTGTATTTTGAACAGTGAAATGGCATTGTCTTGAAAAAGAATATTTTAATACACAATCTCAAAAAAGACAAATGAAAATACTAGTCAGTTGATTTACATATGAATTCAAATTAAGTGCAGTTATCCTTACTCACTTGCGCGTAAAAGGAGAAAAGGTTTTTACTTTTACTCAGATAGTGTCTTGCGTGTTTTTCTTACAATATTGTTGAACTTCGAAAATTGCTACAACAAATAACGAGATGATGAGTGGTATGATCAAATAAAGCATTCTAAATACAATAAGTGCTGCAACAACATCAGTTGGGTTGATACTGGACATGCCTGTTATGAATAAAGCTTCAAGAACACCAACTCCTCCAGCAGGGGCGTTGGAGAGAAGGGTTATCGTGAAAGATGCTAGGAAAACACCAAGCACAGAAATAAAATGAACATCTGTGTTGTGTGGGAGTACAGCGTATATAATTCCTGCTGCTCCTAAAAGTTCTAAGGGGCCGATGAGAAGCTGTTGAACAACAATTTTCAACTGTGGATAAGAAAGTTGAATTTTTTTTCCCAAGCGTAGAGGTTTTAACTGAAGCCAGCTACCAAAAATATAGAGTACCGTACAACCGAGTAAAATGACACCAACAGTCGTTCCAAGCCATTCAGGAAGATCATCATAAATAAGAGTGATAATTTGGGGTTGCAAAATTAAAACGATTCCAAAAAGTAAGATTGTGCCTATTACAAAAGTAAAAGAGCAAAACCCTACCAATATCGCAATTTCTGTTCCACTTAATCCCTTCATTTTATAGGCGCGGTAGCGCACGACTGCACCAGAAAAAACTGAAGCGCCAATATTGTGTGAAAGTGCATAGGTGGTAAACGAACATAGAGCAATAAAAAACCAAGAAATCTTATGACCGAGATGTTGCAAAGCAATTCGATCATATCCAGCAAGAGCAGCATAAGCTAAAAGAGAACATAAACAGGCTAATAGCCAGTGTTGTGCACTTAAATTGCTTAGTCGTTCTAGTACGTTACTGAAAGAAATGGCAGAGAGCTTTATATAAAGAATCCGGATAGATATCAGCATGGCTAAAATACCAATAAATGGCCATATCAATTGCTTCATTCTCATACTGTTTTATCCGTTTTTGTTTTTATATGTTTTCTCTAAATGCCATTCATGATTGCGCAATATTTTTTTATGAATCTCTATCCAGTTATATGCTCAATAATACCATTTGCGATTTCTTCATCATCAGTTACTACAATATCTGCTCCTAAATCAATGAGATAAGCTGTATCTACATCGGATAGTGCATGTGTGATTATCTGGATACCTTTTTCCATATCACGTATATTCACTATACATTCTCCTACTTCAATAGTATTGCGCATTGTAATAACAACTTTGTACGCATTGCTCATATTTGCAGCATTCATGACATCTTGTTTAATGATATTGCCGCAAATGACTTCAAAACCGTCTGCAATCGCTTTGTCAGTAAGGCGTTTTGATTCCTCCACGATAACTACAGGATCACCTCTGTTTATTAAAGATAATGCAACACTTTTACCAATACGACTGTAACCAATAATTATGATATGATTTTTTTTTGAGGTCATTGGTAAAAATTCTTGGTCAGGATCTTTCGGATCAATATCAATGATTTTTTGTGTGTCTTGTGAGTTTTTAGGCAAACTTTCTAGATATTTTTTAATTTTTCCAAAGGCAATAAAAACAAGGGGATTGACTAAAATAGAAAGAATTGCTCCTCCAAGGATAAAGTCATGAGCATCGTTGTTTAAAAGCCCAAAGCTTAAACTTAAGCCTGCAAGGATAAAAGAAAATTCTCCAATTTGGGCGAGGCTGGCAGAAATTGTGCAGGCTGTTGCATTAGAGTAGCGAAAAGCTTTAAGGATGAAAAAGGCAACAGCAGATTTCCCTAGTATAATAATAAATAATGTTGCTAAGAGAGGAAAAAAGTGAGTTAATATTTTTCCTGGGTCAAATAACATACCTACAGAAACAAAGAAGAGAACAGAAAATGCATCTCGTAGGGGTAAAGATTCTTCAGCTGCACGATGGCTTAATTCTGATTCACTCATAACCATACCTGCAAAAAAGGCTCCAAGGGAAAGAGAAACACCAAATAAATGAGCAGCTCCGAAAGCTACCCCTAGTGCGGTAGCAAAGACACTCAGACGAAATAATTCACGTGATCCTGAATGTGCACTTACTTTTAATAACCACGGGATAACGCGTCGTCCAATCACAAGCATAAGAATGATAAATATAATAACTTTTAGAATGGTGAGACCAAAAATTCCCCAAATGCTTAAGTCTAACCATTGAATAAGAGGATCAAAAGCTTCCTTTTTCGTATTGCCAAGGATGTTTGCCAGTGATGGTATGAGAACAAGTATCAAGACCATCGCTAAATCTTCAATAATTAACCAACCAACAGCAATACGTCCTTTTTCTGTTTCAATAAGATGGCGTTCTTGCAAAGTACGCAATAGAATAACAGTACTTGCTGTTGATAAAGCTAAACCGAAAACTACACTATTGCTAAGACCCCATCCCATGATTAGACCAAGGCACGAGCCTAAAAAAGTAGAAAATGCCATTTGTGCAATAGCAGCAGGGATAGCAATAGCTTTGACAGATAATAGATCTTTTAATGAAAAATGCAGACCAACACCAAACATCAGCAAAATAACGCCAATTTCAGCAAGTTGGTTGATAATGCCGGAATCTATTCTAAAACCGCCTGTGTTTGGTCCCACAATCACACCAGCTAATAAGTATCCCACGAGTGGTGAGATACGCAAACGACTAGCAATCATTCCTAAAAGAAATGCTAAGCATAAACCTGCAACGATTGTTGTAATAAGTGGCGTATCATGGAGCATAATATTTACGGCTTTTTCAAAAAAATGAGTTCATTAAAGCAATTGTAGCTTTTTTCTAATAAGAGAGGAATGGTACTTCATATATGAATTAACGTGGCATTTTTATTGTAGTTTCGTGTTTGTGCGATTATTTTTTTTACGCCACCAATTCCCGAGTAGTAGTAAAATAGGAGCGGCAATAAAGATTGAAGATGATGTTGCAATAATAATTCCAAATACCATAGGAAATGCAAAATTATGGACAGCATTTCCGCCCCATAACGCCATAGGGAGCATAGCGAGAACGGTGGTAGCGGATGTAAAGAGACAGCGTATAAGAACTTGGTTAATTGAGAGATCAATCAGTTCACGTAGTGACATTTTTTTATAAAGGCGCATATTTTCGCGCATTCGATCATAAACCACCACTTTATCATTTATGGAATAACCAACAATCGTTAAAAGAGCGGCGATGGCAGTTAAATTGAAATCAAATTGAAATAAAGCAAAAAAACCAATCATTTTTGTGGTGTCTAGAATGAGCGTTACAATTACTCCAACTGCAAAGAACCATTCGAAGCGTAACCATATATAAAGAGACATAGCAATTGCCGCAAGAATAACCGCAGTAAAAGCAGCTGTAGCAAGTTCACCTGAAATTTTGGGACCAACGACTTCTATTTGATCGAATGTGGCATTAGGATAGATATTTTGTACTGCTGTTTTCACTTTATCAATAGCAGCAATTTGTTGTGTTTCGCCACCACTTTGTTTTTGAATGCGGATGAGCATGGTGTTTGCATTGTCCATATTTTGTAGCGTAACTTCACCGATATTAAGGGTAGAAAGCTGTGAACGTAAGGTTGCTAAATTTGCTGGAGCTTTGGTGGTAATGCTCATTTGGCTACCGCCAATGAAATCAATTCCGAAATTTAAGCCAGGTTTAAAAAACAGAAAAACAGAAGCAAGAGATAAAATAATTGAGACACCAATACCAATGAATCGCGCTTTCATAAAGCAGAAAGTTGTATTTTGTGGGATGACATTGAAAACAGAGTGAAGATGCAGAGTTTTGATTTTCCATTTACGGACAACCCAAATCATCATGATACGCACAATGGTGATATTTGTAAACATGGAGATGATAATACCAAGCAACATTGTGATAGCAAAACCGCGAACAGGACCGGTGCCAAACCAAAATAGTAAAATAGTTGCAATAATTGCAGTAACGTTGGCATCGACAATGGTCGCGAAAGCTTGTTTGAATCCACGATCCAAGGCAGCAAAGGCGCTGATGCCTTTTCGACTTTCTTCACGGATACGCTCATTGATGAGAATATTGGCGTCAACAGCGATACCGATGCCTAAAATGATACCAGCAATACCTGGTAGTGTGAGTGTAGCACCCAGAAGGCTTAGTGCGGCAAGTGTTAAAATAGTATGGAGTGCTAGTGCGATATTTGCAATAATACCCCAAACTCCATATAGAAGAAAAATAAAAACTGTAACAAGAACAAAACCAATGATACCTGTGTAAAGCCCCATTTTGATGGCATCAGCACCGAGGTTAGGACCTACAGTTCTTTCTTCAATTACCGTTAGCGGTGCCGGTAAGGAACCAGCTCGTAAGAGAGCTGCTAAAGTTGATGCTTCTTTGGGGTCAAAATTTCCTGTAATTTGACCTTGTCCGTTGGGAATGACGCTATTAATGGTCGGAGCGGTCAAAACTTTGTTATCAAGAACGATTGCAAAAGGACGATTGATGTTTTGCCGTGTTATGTCAGCAAATATTTTTGAGCCCGTGGAATTCATGGTAAATGAAATAATAGAACGCCCTGGCATTTGCGGGTCAAAACCTGCACGGGCATCTTTCAGGACATTTCCGTCTAAGGCGATTTGGTCATAAATTGCATAGCGTTGTGTTTCATCAGTATAACCAGAAAGAATTGAAACACCTGTGGGTAAGTTATTTATATCCACGTTGGAGGGAACAAGATGAAAGGTCATCTTAGCGGTTGTTCCTAAAAGATCGCGTAGCTGCTTTGGGTCTTGTAGACCAGGCAATTGAACCATAATACGATCAGTTCCTACCTTTTGGATGGCTGGTTCTGTTACACCAACCTGATCTATACGACGGCGGATGATTTCTAAGCTTTGCTCAATAGCATTGCTGATACGTTCTTTCATACCAGCTTCGGTTAACATGACACGGATAGTTTTATTTTGAGCACTGATAGTGATATCATCGGCTGTAGTCCCAAAACTGTTGTGTATAGGTGTAATCAATGTTTTTAAAGCAGAGACAGCTTTTTCACTTTCTATTGGATCAGAAATAAGAGCAATTACGCTATTCTCGATGATACGAACGCTCGATGTGCGAATTTGCTTTTCACGAAGTATGTTTCGCACATTGCCTAAAATTATGTGTAGTTGATCACGTTTTAGTGTTTTTGTATCGACTTCAAGGAGAAGGGAAGAACCTCCTTGAAGATCAAGGCCAAGTGTTACACGAGTGTCAGTTAAGAATTTTGAGTTTTTAATTTGTTCTTGCGAAAATAAATTGGGTAATGCAACGTAAATGCTGCTTAAGAGGATAAAACAATAAAGAGTAATCAACCAACCGGGTGTACGCATGATATATTCCGCTAATAGGCAATTTAATGGTTATTAAAATGAAACGCAGGAGTAAGCATAGGATGATGGTTTCACATTTCAAAAAAAAGTTGGACGTTTGTTTGCAAAACATTGCGTCTGAAAATTATGAAGTCGTATACAAATAATTATGGCAGCTATTAAAGATTTATTCAATACTAGGATACTTTGAAAATCCCTGAAAGGCAAAACATAATCTGTATGGAGTGTTAAAAACTTTTTGTTTCTAGCTGGTGGAATGTTTAAGTGATCATACTTGTTTTCTAAATTAAATGCATTAGTTGTAATGGCATTAATGACATGTGGTTGTGCCATCATAAAGAGTATATGCTCCTAGATCAGTGGTTAATAATATGCCAAAGCTGGACAGAAAAAACCAAATCGTAAAAGGAGAAAATTTTTCTTTTTTTGCAATAGGCGCGCAAAAAAAAACATACTAGTTTGCTTTCTGTCTCTTATTTGGTATCGACTTACTTTATTCTTTCTTTTATCAGATTATAGGATGAAGGGAAGCTTGTATAAAACTTGTTTTACACAAGTTGAAAATATTTGTCTCATTTCATATTTCTACGAAGATGGAGTTCTACATTTAAATTTAAGGCAGATATGTGTTTATTTTTTAAAAAAAAATTATGTATTTTTTTCTTTATTCTTGGAAGTGTTGTTGGATGGAGCTCTTGTGTATGGGGGCATCTGGGATTACAATCAATAATTGGGCAATCGGTAACGTCTCACTCAATTGATGAAATTATTCAAAAGCAACAACAAATTATTAAGACACTTGAACAAGAGATAAAAAAATTACAAAAAGATTTTGCCAACGAATCAGTAGATGAATATGTCTTGGCGAAGGTTCGTTTGCGTGCGCGCGATATCAATAAACGTGCTATAGAGGCAGCATTTATTTTGCGTGCTCCTCTTAATGATATTAATGTATTTCTTGATCAATTGACAGAACTCAAAGGTGAGCCAAAAAATTTGAAAGAGCGCTCTCATCTGATAAATAAAAAAGCACAGATTAATGATATAGTGCTGCAGTTTGAAGAAATCTTTTTGGCTACAAATAGAATAGCCGAACTTTCTCTTTCTCAGTCTCGGGAACTTTTTAAACGCACATTGACGAACAGACTTGAGTTTTCGATACCGATGTTCAGATATTTCGTTGAAAAAACAAAAGAGGCTTTCTCTGATTTTCTTTTTCTATTTAGTTCTTGGTGTAAATTCGTATTTCATTTCAAGTTTTTACAGCTATTTTTTTCATTTTTAATTCCGCTTTTTGTTGCTTTGGGGCTTTCTTATTTTTTTCGTAAAGTTTTCGCTCATGTGAACTGTCATTTTACTAAGGTCAATGAGGAAATATCTTATTTACAACGCTTATTGGTTGCTTTTATTTCAATTCTTTTGCCTTTGCTTGTCTGTATTGTTTGCATTTATCTCGTGTTTTTTTTATTTCATAGTTTTGGCGTGGAGTTAGGGAAACTCACAACGATATTTTATACTGTTGGACATCAAATTATTTTAGTCTTTTTGATCAATCGTTTAACTCTTGTTTTTTTATCATCGAATATGACCCATGTGCGCCTTTTCAATATTATGCCGCTCGTAGCACATCAATTAGTAATTTTGCTCACTTTTCTAGGTGGCATTTTGGCATTTGATGCTATTCTTGATAGTATTTATCAAATCGTTTCAGCTTCTCTTTCTTTGACAATTGCCAAAAGTTTTATTGCTGTTTTTCTTTTTGCAATACTGCTGTTTATAATTTCGTTTGTGCCTTTGCAGTTTAGACGTAAATCTTTTCAAGATGAAGAGATAGAACCGCACTTTTTTCCACTTTATATACGTATTCCCCTCATTACATTGGGATTATTGCTCATTGTGATGGATTCTTTAGGGTATGTTGGTTTGGCTCATTTTATTATGCAGAAAATCGTGATTGGTGGTGCATTTTTGGTTCTCATGTATTTAGGGATAAAAAGTGCTCAAGCTATTGGAATTAAAGGGCAATTTATGAAAACGAGCGTTGGTCATGCTTTGATGCAATGGTTCCATTTAGAAGAGAAAACAATGAATCAGTTGGGGATTTTGATAAGTGTTTTCCTCAATTTAATTGTGGTTTTACTTTGTGCAATGCCAATTGCTGTACAATTTGGATTTTCGTATTCTGATTTGCGAGGGGTGTTGTGGCAGTTTATGACTGATTTTCAAATTGGAAATGTGTCTGTTTCTTTAATTTCTATTGCAATTGGAATCATTGCTTTCTTTGCTTGTCGGTTTCTCAACCGCCGATTTGTCTGCTGGCTGGATGGAACGGTATTGGTCCATGGGGAATTTGATTCTGGTGTCCGTAATTCTATCAAAACAGTTATCAGTTATGCTGGTGTTGTTGTCTCCGCTTTGATAGGATTGTCAATGGCAGGTTTGGATCTTAAAAATTTTGCACTCATTGCTGGTGGGCTTTCGCTTGGTATAGGTTTTGGTTTGCAAAATATTGTTCAAAATTTTGTCTCTGGTCTTATTATTCTGACTGGGAGACCGTTTAAACTTGGAGATTATGTGGAAGCTGGATCAGTGGGTGGTATAGTTAAACGTATTAGTGTACGTGCGACAGAACTTGAAACATTTCAGCGTAAGACGATTATTATTCCTAATTCAAGTCTCATTAATAATAACGTTAATAATTGGACTCGAGGAAGCAAAATGGGGCGGGTTGATATCCCTATTACTGTTTCTCCTAATGTTGCTCCGGAGCGTGTTGTCGAAATTTTGCTAGAGATTGCTTCTACGACAGAAGGTGTTTTAAAAAATCCTGCACCGCAGGTGAATTTTACGGCGTTCGATAGTAAGAAATTTTCATTTAATTTGTCTGTTTATGTGCCTAACATTACTTCATCTTTTAAGGTAACAAATGCTCTTCATTTTGTATTATATAAACGTTTTGTTCAGGAAGGAATCTTAGAGTGCTAAAATATCTTCATGTTTTTGTTGGGGTTATCTTGTTGGATATTTTTATCATGACAGCTTTTGCAGCAACTGTGAAGAATACTGATTTAGAGATACAATCTTTTACTCTTGTTGAAGGGAGTACCCTTTCAAATATTGCGTTGTATCCTCATCAAACAGCTACGATTTGTATGAAAGGGTGTTTTATCACTTTTCCTAATCAAGATCGTTTTGTGGTAAGGGCAGAAGATAATATAGAAATCAGTGAGGGTAGAGCAATTTTTAAATAAAATGGTTTAAGGTTTTTGTGATTAGAGAAAATTTGGAAAAGCAATGATATCGTTTTTTCTTTCTTAAATAATATCGTAATTACAGAATGAAGAGGGAAAGCTGTGATCTCAATGTGAGGTTTGGCATTGATTTAATAAGGCAGGTAGGATTTTTCTTAGCTTCTTATAGTATCTGTAATACGTATTTTTATCCTGATACCTCTTAAATATTTTTATAAGATTTGCATATGTAGTACAAAAGGTAAGAAATTAAAATAAACTCAATTAAGTTTTTTATGATCTTTATTTAAAATAAAGATAACATATGTTATTTATTTGAATTTAATTTATTCATCATTTTTATTATTTTATTTTAAAATATATTTGTAATATATTTGGTTAATATTTTAAAAAATATTGCTATAATTAAAAATAATTTGCTCTTTATTTATAGGGTAATGCGCGCAAGAAGCTCGCTGAATGATCCATTTTTAGAATTTTAATACGCTAATTTGAATAAGAAGAGTATTATTATTTCATAATATAACATTTTCTGGGTTAAAGTTTTATAATCTAAATTATTGATGATAGCAAAAGTCGTAAAAGTGATTAAATTTATTTGCTAAATTTAAATTTTATAGTTATAATTGCATGCATTTTTCAGCATAAGATTTTACGGTTCTTTCAAGTTTTCTAAATGTAATGCTTTTGTTATATCTAGATAATAACAGTGGGGTATAATTTTATGAATACAAGGTTTATAATAGCATCTCTTTTTGCTTTCATTCCAGCTTCTGTGATACAAGCTGCAGATGTAACAGTTCCTCATCAGTCAGAACAAGTTATTCCACCAGCTATCACATCTCATCCTTTTTCTTGGACAGGTTTTTATTTTGGAGGTCAAATTGGTGGTTTTTCGAGTAAAATTTCTGCAATGACTCGTGATGTTGACGTTCCTCTCTATCCTGATGAGAGTAGTAAGAGTAAAAAATGGATTCCGGTTGAAAAGCAATATATACCTAGCCTTTCCGGTTTTATAGGTGGTTTTTATACAGGTGCTAATCTCGAATTTGGCAATGGTTTAATATTAGGAATTGATACAGATATACTGTTCTTGGGGCAAAAAGATACAAAAATTATCGTTCATAATGAAACTGTAGAGGGTAGTACGGAAGAGGAAGGTAGTGAGCATAAACAGGCTAGTTTCAGGTTAGGTTACTTAAGCGAAGTTTTTAAGCCGGTTGTAAGAAATCAACAAGAAGTAGAAGGAGATCGTTTTACTTTCAGTCATACTTTGAAGCAAAAATGGACTGGTGCTACACGAGCGCGTATTGGTTTTTCTGTTGCGCGTATGATGCCTTATATCGCTGGGGGTGTTGCGTATGGGCAATTTCAAGATATTTTGTCCATCTCGATTACTGGAGAAGATCCCTTTTCTGCTATATTAGATGAAACAAAAACGATGATTGGTTACACTGTGGGTGGTGGTGTTGACTTTGCAATGACAAATAATTTTATTGTTCGTGCGGAGTACCGTTACTCAGATTTTGGTAAAAAGAAATTCAAAGATGAGATTGAACTTGATTATAAGACGAATGATTTCCGCGTCGGCATAGCTTACAAATTCTAATTTTACAAAATGAAATTCGCTTAAAGAGGTCCTATCTTTGATAGGGCCTTTATTCTTTATTTGTGTAAAATACTGTTTTGTGGTGGAGAAGAGGCTGTTAATTTTAATTGTTAAATGGTGAAAAAAGTTTATCAGACACCCATTTTTAAAGAATGAAAGCTTTTGAGATTATGAGCACAGCTAAGACATGTGTTCAAAAGGAAACCATGATTCGTAACTTTCCATAATTATGACTCTGCTTAATAACGCTATAACACTATCATACAAAGATTTTGAAATAGTCTATTTAGCAATTTATTGAAAAATTAAGAGAAATTTAAAGTAATGGTGCGGACGGCGGGACTTGAACCCGCAAGGTCTTAGACCGGCAGATTTTAAGTCTGCTATGTTTACCGATTTCATCACGTCCGCGATAAGAACTCTCTCATAAGCTATATCTTTTATTGAATCAAGAATTAATGATAAGAAGAAAACTTTTCATTCTTCGTTCAATTTTTGACTGACAATGGTTGCTTTTATAGCTAGAAGGGACTTTTGTATAGTATTGGTGAAGCATGAAATGACTGCTGTTATGAGTAAATTTATTCAAGATGTAAACAAGGCTATGGTGGCTTTGCATAATGTGTTTGCTGAAACACCTCTTCAAAGAAATGATTTTCTTAGTCAAAAATATGATGCAGAAATTTATTTAAAACGTGAAGATTTAACTCCGGTGCGATCTTATAAAATTCGCGGTGCTTTTAATTTTGTTTCAGAAATGCTTGGTAAGATATCTCAAGATGCAGCATTTGTTTGTGCGTCAGCGGGCAATCACGCGCAAGGGGTTTCTTTTGTTTGTCGCTATTTTAAACGTAAAGGCGTGATTTTTATGCCTGTGACGACTCCGCAACAGAAAATTGATAAAACACGCGTTTTTGGCAAAGAATTTATTGATATTCGTTTAATTGGTGAAACATTTGATCAATGTTATGCGGCAGCACAATCTTTTGCCACGGAGAGTGGCGGTGTTATGGCTCCGCCTTTTGACGATGTTCGCATTATTACGGGGCAGGCGACAGTTCTGTGTGAGATTGTTTTGCAATGGAAAAAACTTAATGGGGAAAGCGAGCCAGATTTGATTCTTGTCCCTGTAGGTGGAGGTGGTTTGGCCAGTGGTGTGAGCAAGTTTTTACGTGAATATGGTTGGAAAACCGAGCTTCGCTTTGTTGAGCCACAAAGAGCTGCAAGTTTGCTTGCTTGTTTGAAGAGTGGAAAACGTGTCAAACTTGAAAATATCGATACATTTGTAGATGGGGCTGCTGTAGCGGAAATTGGCGCGTTAAATTACGCAATGCTGAAGAAATTTTTACCAGATTCTGTTATTACAGTTCCTGAGAATCGTGTGTGCTCTACAATGGTTGAAATGCTCAATGTTGAAGGTGTGGTCCTTGAACCAGCTGGCGCTTTATCGATTGATGCTCTTAATAGTATTTCTCCTCAAGAGTTGAAAGGTAAAAGAATTCTTCTTGTTATTTCAGGTGGTAATTTTGATTTTGAGCGTTTGCCAGATATTAAAGAACGCTCTCTACGTTTTCAGGGTTTGAGAAAATATTTTATTTTTAGTTTTCCGCAACATCCTGGTGCGTTGCGTAGTTTTCTTGATCAACTTTCTCCAGATGATGATATCGTGCGTTTTGAATATCTTAAGAAATCATCTAGAAGTTTTGGCTCTGTGTTGATTGCAATTGAGACAAAAAAATATGATAATTTTTGTCTTTTAGAAGAAAAATTTCAAGCGTTAGGTTGGCGCTATCGTGATATTACTGATGATCAAACGTTATTTGATTTTGTTATTTGAGGATAAATTTTTGCTGGAAAAAGAAATATAAAAATCAGATCTCTTTTTTTGATTTTTTATTGGAACTGTCTTTTTATAATGTTACTCAACACAGTTTAGCATTTGAACTAAAGGGTAATATAAAAAACTGAACTTTTGAACTTAGTTGTTGATGTCATTCATGCGGTAAAAATGGAAATTTTATGCTTATTTCTGCTTATATGTCCGATTGTTTTTATTAAAGAATAGTTCGTTGATTAAATATGTCAGACTATCATTTATCGCACAGTTTTTAATAGCTGTGTGTTCAGTTTGAGGTTTTGCTTGCGGTGTTTATTGTTTAGATAAAACAAAAGTAGACTATCTACTTGCTGATAACAGTCCTTTTATGCTTTGATTCCCGCTACGCTTGAGATGAGAGATCATATCATTCACTCTTGAACTGTAGCGATTTTTGATAAAATATAATGGTATTTCACCTATGTTGGTCAGAAAACTTTACAAAATCCAGTTTTTTGAGATTTATCCTGATTTTAAGAGGGGTATCTTTCTTGAAAGAAATAATAATAAAAATAAGAAATGAATGGTTGTAATATTATTTTTTTTTATTCTTGATAAATAACTTTCGTAAATTTCTTGCTTTTTTTTGTCATACAATGATAAATGATAGTGAAGGTATTTGGGTTGGTGATCTAACTCTTTTTTAAATGAAATTTATATGCCTTTATTCTTGGTTTTAGGGTATTCATTAGCTGCGCAATCGCTCTTTTAAGCGTTGCTTCACAAATTTGAAATATCAAGATCTTTTTTGCGCGGATTCTTGAGTAACAGAATTCAGCTTATTTATTCCTTTCTTAGAGTTGTTAAGCTGGGGAAAGATTTTATTTTGAACGTAATAAATAGAAAAAATATTTTCACAAAGTTAGGTTTGCCTGCTCTTTTGGTTAAAAACTTGATCATTGCTGGTATGCGTAAACCTAAACTTATTCAAGAACAAGCTATTCCAGTGATGTTGAAAGGGCGTGATATTCTAGGGATTGCACAGACAGGTTCTGGAAAGACCTTGGCATTTAGTTTACCTATTTTAAGTCAGATTTTGGCTTTGGGTAATAAACGCTTTCCTAAAACCGCTCACGCTTTGATTTTAGCTCCTACGCGTGAACTTGTTGTTCAGATTGATGAAACAATTCGTGCAGTTGCGAAAGGAACGCATCTTTCAACTTGTCTCATTTTTGGTGGGGTGTCACGTTTCAAACAAATTAAACGCATGGAAGCAGGTATAGATATTTTGATAGCAACACCAGGTCGTTTAAGAGATCTTGTTCGTGAAAAATACGTTGATCTTTCTCAATCACGTTTTTTGATTTTGGATGAAGCAGATCGTATGTTAGATATGGGCTTCATTCATGATGTACGGCACATTGCAAAACTTTTGCATCAAGGGCGTCAAACAGCACTTTTTTCTGCGACAATGCCCAAAGAAATTAGCGCACTTGCAAAATGTTTGCTCAATGATCCAGTAAAAATAGAGATTGCTCCTCAAGGGACTACAGCTGCGGAAATTACCCAAAAATTATATTTTGTTTCTACACGTGAAAAAAAGAACCTTTTAGGTAAACTTTTAACAAATCCGAATCTTACTTCGGTTATTGTTTTTACGCGAACCAAACACGGTGCTGATGCTGTTACGCGTAGCTTAGCAAGAATAGGATATTCTGTTGCGACGATTCATGGAAATAAATCACAAAGTACTCGACAGTCTGCATTGAAAGCTTTTCGTGAAAGATCAGTACGGATTCTTATTGCGACAGATATCGCAGCACGCGGTATTGATATACCAGGTATAAGTCACGTTATTAATTATGATTTACCAGATGAATCTGAAAATTATGTTCATCGTATTGGTCGCACAGGACGCAATGGCGCTTCTGGTGAGGCTATAACACTTTTTGATGAAGGTGTGGAGCAGATGCGGTTGCGTGCTGTAGAGCGCTTGATTTGTATGAGATTAATGCGTGAAACTATACCAGAAAAGTTTGCAGCCTTTCCAGAAAAGCCTCTTGTGCCGGACATGATAGAAAAAGAAAACACTAAGGAAGCTCATTTTAGAAAATCTAAGTGTCAGAAACGGATTAGGGGGCACAAAGATAATGATGTACAGTCACAAGGAAGAAATTTTTCCTCTCCAAGTGCAAGACATAAAAAAGCAAAAGCAGTGGCAAAACATGCAAAGTCTTTTTGTTTCCGCAAGTCGGTAAATAAGGCAGCTTGAGTAAAATACTGAGACAAGATCATGAGTTTAGAATATTTTCCTCTTTTTTCTTCTCAGTTAGAACTAAAGCAAGAGATACAAAAAGCAATTCTTTTGCCAAAAGAAAAGAGAGGGTATTTTCAAAGTTTTCAATTTTTTAGAAGTGAAAACATTTATGATGTAGAGACATCAACAGAGATAACAATAAAGGTAGCTTGTCAAGTTTTTTAGAAATAGTGCATTAATTTCAACTTTTGAGAGAACTTTTAAGGGCGTATTTTGGTGGTGGTGCTGAGAGATCTTGATGAGAACGAAGTGGGTGTTGAAGATAAGCGGTATAATGTTCGCGTGGAAATAAAAATGCCCATAGATTTTAATGCTGGTCTTATAGAAAATGCCATATGAATTATAGGAGGTGAACATGTCTGCTTTTCGGTTTGGCTTTACGGTTGAAGAGGTCGAGCAATTGATCAAAGATAAAAAAAGTGAATTATGATATTACAAGCTTCATTAGAAAATATTTTCAACAGCTTTTATCCAGTTTCACCTTTTTATAGAAAAATTTGTGCGAAAAATATCTAAAGCAAGGCTAGCGTTCATTTAAGAATGGAATGTTTTGCGTTTACACGCTTATCAAGCTTTAACAGAGTGGTTTGATCCCTTGATTATTACCACACAAGTGATGTTAAAAATCCTTTTTTCGTACAGATATGCACATCACAGAAAAGGAAGCAGAAGAACTTCTTTGTCAAGATTTGCAATAATTTAAGCATGTTGTTGAACAAGCTCTTATTTCGTATAATTTGGGAATAAAAGTTTTTGTTTTTTACAATTCCACATTATAAAAAAGCTTAATGAAGATGATTAGCAAAAAACGTTTTTATGCTAAAAATATTCCTGCTTTGTTTAAGAAACTAGAATATCTAATAATGCCATTCAGGGTGCTCTTCAGGAAATGTTTTAAGAGAATATAAAAGGAGCAAAAAGGCGCGGAAAGATATATCAAAACTCATAAAAGTTACCCAATTTTGATGCATAAACAATTATTACCTGCTCTGTAAAATGACCAAACCTTAGTAAGGGAAAAAACTTATCTGAGATTTCAGAGAGAACAAACTGGTTGTTTAATTGATATAACAGAAACAAAACATTGATTTATAAAGATAATTTATTATTTTGTATCTTGAATGAGAGATCCCTAATATGGTAAGATTCTCTCATTTCAAATCTGTTTTATGTTGAATCAATCAAAACCATTCGCTTGTACGTTACAGGAAGGATTGGCGTATGGATAAAAATTCTTAAAGAAAAGGAGTAAACATGCTCCTTAATATCGTTTAAATGCAATGCTTGTCGTAACATTGGAAGCTGGCAAAGAGAATGATAGTGTCGGTTTGCTGCTTCATAAGGGTAAAAATAGTGAAGTCTTAATGGATTTACCATTATATCATTCATGGGTGCTATCGCGAAATGGGTTTGGGTAGCTTAATAGATAAAGAATGTATCCAGTTTGAGAGGATAGGTATGCGTTTAAATTTATTGAAATAATCAAAGTGTCTTAGTGTCTTATAGTGGTGAGAATTTTGTGGAAAAGGATTTTACTAAAGGCTAGAAGTGGTAAATATTTTCTAGGGTATTGAAGAATATTTTGTATTACACCTTAACGATTCCGATGAAGTAAAAGGAAATTTCCAAAACTTCCTATTTTTTAGAATGAGGAAATATTCTTACCTTTGATGTGCGTGAAAAGAAAATCTAAAATCTTTTACCGATAGGTATTAAAAATATACTTAAAGAGCTTCTAAATAACAATACACTGTAAAAAGACATTTGAAATCCACTTCCTTTACTTTTATTTACACACCATCCACTTTTTAAAATACACGTAAAAGCGATAAATTACACACCACAAAAAAGACATGGCTCCCCGGGCCGGATTCGAACCAGCGACCAACCGGTTAACAGCCGGTTGCTCTACCACTGAGCTACCGGGGAACAGTGCCCAATCTTTCAACTACAAAGGCTATAGCAAAGCAAGAGTGATTTGCAAAGTATAAAATTGTTTTTTTAAAAAAAATATCAAAAATTGCATAATTGAAGAGGAAAAAAGGTTAGAGAAAATTTCTACACCTTGACGGATGCGTTGCCTTCCCTTATTGACGCTTTATATGTTTGTTAACGAGGCCTCGTGGCGGAATGGTTACGCAGAGGATTGCAAATCCTTGTATCCCGGTTCGATTCCGGGCGAGGCCTCCAGCCTATTTTAAACAGAATGGCCTTTAAGGGTAATATACGCAAGTGAACTGTTGCTCTCTGTGTTAAGAACGCTTTGCTACGGAACTATGAAAATAGAGTGCGGTTAGAATTTCGTTGTTGACTGGAGCGTATTTTTTGTAAACACCTTTTATAAGGATTGGAGATCCTCATTATTGTTGTTTTGTTATTGTATGGAGGAGACAAGGGGCATTATGGTCGCAGATTTTACAGAGCTTCGCCGGAAAATGGTTGACAATCAAATTCGTACAGTAGATGTGACCGATTTATCAGTTCTTGAAGCGTTTTTAATGGTACCGCGTGAAGATTTTGTACCGGAAGATATGAAAGCTTTGAGTTATCTCGATACCGATATCCTTATATATCCAGCACGGGAGGGAGTTCCTGCATACTATTTGATGGCACCTGCTCCTTTAGCCAAATTACTACAGCTTGCCGTTATAAAATCATCGGATATTGTGTTAGATATTGGGGCCAATAGTGGTTATTGTGCGGCATTGCTTTCAAAACTTGCACGTTTTGTTATTGCGTTAGAAGCTCATAAAGCTCTTATAGAGCGAACTTCTTCGACCTTAAAACGTAATCAATGTAACAATGTGGTTGTGGTTCATGGAGCATTGGAGCAGGGTTATGCTGTTGAGGGTCCTTATGATGTGATTTTTATTGAGGGTTCTGTCGATTTTATCCCAGAAGTTATCTTTGATCAGATGAAAGATGGGGGACGTCTTGTTGTAGTTGAAGGACACGGTAATGCTGGTGTTGCTCGAATCTATGTAAAAGAAAATGGAATTATTTCTGCGCGTCGCGCTTTTAATCTGGCTGTAAAATGTCTTCCTGGTTTTTTAAAGACGCCTGATTTTATATTTTAGTGCTTGTTTTGTTTGTGAATAAAAGATAATCGTATAGTTAATTTGGGATTTTTTGTTGTGTTCAGAATAAAAAAGAAACTTCAGGCCTGTTTCTTTCTGGTGTTGAGCGTTTTCTTATCAGGGTCAGTTTGTGCCGAAACATTGATGGATGCTTTTTCTAAAGCTTATATACATAATGCTAAGTTGAAGAGTGAACGTGCGGCTGTGCGTATATCAGATGATGAGGTGGTCATTGCACGATCAGGGTTATTGCCACAAATTGAGGGAATTGGAAACTATGGGCGCAGTAAGTCTATTATAGGCCCCTATAGTACTTCTGGATCTTTCGGGGTAAGATTAAATCAAAGATTATTTGACGGTTTTATCACGCAAAATATGTTTTCTTCAGCTCAGGTTAAGCTTCAAGCGCAGCGTGAATATCTTCGAAATGCTGAACAAAATATCTTTCTAGATACTGTAACTGCTTATGCTAATGTTTATCAAGCGCGTCGTATTGCTGATCTTCGTAAAGAAAATTTGGCTGCTCTTGAAGAGCAAGTTCGTTCGAATAAAGCAAGATTTGATGTCGGGGAGGGAGGGCGTGTTGATCTTTCTCAGGCACAAGCTGCACGTTCCGTGGCTGTTTCGGAACTAAGTCTTGCACGTGCTGATGTAAAGTCAGCAGAAGCAGTTTATCGACAAGTTATTGGTTCTGATCCTGAAAAGTTAAAACGTCCACCAGTGGCAAAAGGTTTGCCCGTAAATCTTGATGCTGCTTACCAAATGAGTTTTGCTCTGCATCCAGCAATTCTTTATGCAAAATATTTAGTCGATGCTAGTTTTTATAATGTAAAGGCAAAAGAAGGAACTTTACTCCCTAAAATTGATTTTTCTGCTGCGGCGTCTTATAATCGAATTTACAGTGGTCCTGGAGAGGATGGAGTTTCTAAATCAATAGGATTGTCAGTTAATGTTCCAATTTTTGAAGGTGGGCGGACGACTGCTCAGATTCGACAGTCTAAGGAACAACTTGGGCAGGCTCATCTTCAGCTTGATTTGGCTCGTAGTAATATAAGGCAGGCACTTACTTCTGCTTGGTTTCAGTTAGAGGGTGCGCGCGCTTCTGTTGTTGCTTATCGTGAAAGTGTTAGTGCTGCTGAAATTGCTCTTAAAGGTCGTGTTCAAGAAAACCGCGTCGGGCAGGCAACGACGCTGGATGTTCTAAATTCTCGAACTCAGTTAATTAATGCTCAAATTGCGCTTGCTATGGCAGAACGGAATGCTGTCGTTGCAAGCTATGGTGTTCAATCTTCTGTTGGGAAATTAACGGCAGATTATTTAGGCTTAAAAACGATTAAATATAACCGATAAAAGCATAAAAATGGCTCTTTCATCTGCTGCTCAAAGTTTTTAATCTTTAAAAGATCTGCAAACCTGTAATTCACTATGTTGCAAAAGAAAACAGTTCAATGTTATTTTTTATAAATGAAGAAAGTTGTGTGTAGCAGCATCTTCATGACAAGCATGTTAGAAAATATAGTGGGAGGCATGTTGATCTTATGATTCTTTTGCTTACACTATAAAGTGTGATTCTGTTTGTTGTTGCGTCTTTGAGAGGTTTTTAAGTATGGTACAGAGTTCAAGCGTGTTACGTGAGCCAAGTATGGATGAAATTTTAACGTCTATTCGTGAAATCATCGAAGAGAATGCGGTTCATCCTGATTACTTTTCAAATGAAGGCGTTGCGGGGAATTCTTCTAGAGAAAATTTAGAGGTACCATCGGAGGGTGTTTATGATACAACCTTATCGGTTGATGATGCGATGAAGGCTTTGGCTGATCGCATTGGCCTCTCTTCTGAAAACCATGATTTTTCTTTAACGCAAGACAAAGAGAATACACAGGCGGAATATAATACGGTCGGCGTGGATATGCAAAAGATGAAGCTTTCTTCTGAAGAACAGCATTCTGTTCATAGAACAAAGGAATATAATGAGCCTTTTTCACAGTCTGAAAATGTGACTGTTGGTCATGTAGAATTGTCTGCGTATTGTATTTCTTCTGCAGAGAAGATTGCAAAGGATGTTTTGCGTCCGGCTATAGCAGAATGGTTGCAGCGTAAATTGCCCGTTATGCTTGAAGATATTTTACGTGAAGAGATCGTTAAAGCAATTAAGAAGTCGTCTTAATTTTTTATTTTCTCATTATTTTTTTATATGTTCATTTTGTTTGCAGTTTTGCAGACTTTGTGTGAGTAAATGGATTTTGCAGAGAGTATGATCAGATTTTAGATCATACGTTGTGCTTTTGTAGCGTTATGGATAAAGAGAATGTTAGACAAAAACTATGATGCTGCTTCTATAGAGCAACGGATTGCAAAGAAGTGGGAAGTTCGTGGTGCTTTTAAAGCAGGAATGGGCTCCAAAAGTGGTGCGGAATCTTTTTGTGTTATGCTACCACCGCCCAATGTTACAGGCTCGCTTCATATGGGGCACGCGCTCAATACCACAATTCAAGACATTATAGTCCGATTTCAACGAATGCGTGGCAAGAATGTATTGTGGCAGCCTGGTATGGATCATGCAGGGATTGCTACGCAAATGGTTGTCGAGCGTCAGCTTGCAGAGCGTCAAGAGCCAACACGTCAAGAGATGGGCAGAGAAAAATTTGTTAAGCGTATTTGGGAATGGCGTTATGAAACTGGTGGCGTTATTGCAAATCAACTACGTCGTCTTGGTGTTTCTTGTGATTGGTCTCGTGAGCGGTTTACAATGGATGACGGTTTGTCCGAGGCTGTTCGTGAAGTTTTTGTCGCGCTTTATAAACAAGGACTGATATATAGAGACAAGCGGCTTGTCAATTGGGATCCTAAATTATTAACGGCTATTTCAGATCTAGAAGTTGAGCAAAAAGAAGTTAAGGGTCATTTATGGCACTTTAGGTATCCACTTGAAGGTAAAGTTTTTGATTCAAGCGATGCTACAACTTTTATCACAGTTGCTACAACACGGCCAGAAACAATGCTAGGTGATACAGGAATTGCGGTTAATCCCGAAGATGATCGTTATAGAAATCTTATAGGCCAAAATGCTATTTTGCCATTTGTAGGGCGTAGGTTGTCGATTGTTGCTGATGCTTATGCCAATCCTGATGAGGGAAGTGGTGCTGTGAAAATTACGCCAGCACATGACTTTAATGATTTTGAAGTGGGCAAGCGTAATAATTTACGCTTGATCAATATCTTTACTGAAAAAGCTGAGATTTTTCTGCGTGAGAATGAAGCATTTTTTGAGGGAGTGATTTTATCGGATTCGTTAAAAATATTGGTAGAACATCTTGATCAAAAAGATCGTTTTGTTGCACGTGATCAAATTGTTTCTTTGATGGAAGAGAAAGGGTATTTGGTAACTGTTGATGATCATCCACATACCATTCCTTATGGAGATCGCAGTGGTGTCCCTATTGAACCCTTTTTAACAGATCAATGGTATGTTAATGCTGCAGAATTAGCGAAGCCAGCGATAGAAGCTGTTCATCAAGGAAAAACGCAATTTATTCCAAATAGCTGGAAAAAAACCTATTTCAATTGGATGCAAAATATTCAACCCTGGTGTGTTTCGCGCCAGTTATGGTGGGGGCATCAGATTCCAGCTTGGTATGGTCCTGATGGTAGGATTTTTGTTGAAAAAAGTAAAGAAGAAGCTTTAAGTTCAGCTCTTTCTCATTATGGTGAAGTGGTTGATTTAACCCGTGATCCGGATGTTTTGGATACTTGGTTTTCATCAGCTCTTTGGCCTTTTTCAACGCTGGGTTGGCCTAATAAAACACCAGAATTAGCTACCTTTTATCCAACATCTCTATCGGTTACAGGGTTTGATATCATTTTCTTTTGGGTTGCTCGCATGATGATGATGGGACTGCACTTTATGGGTGAGGTTCCTTTCGCAACGATCTATGTGCATGCTCTCGTACGAGATCAGAAGGGTGCAAAAATGTCAAAGTCCAAGGGGAATATTATTGATCCCTTAGAGCTCATTGATCAATATAGTGCGGATTCACTCCGTTTTACTTTGGCTATTATGACAGCACAAGGCCGGGATGTAAAACTTGATCCGTCCCGTATTGCAGGTTATCGTAATTTTGCTACGAAATTGTGGAATGCTACTCGGTTCGCACAGATGAACGGTGTTAAGCATGATCCGAATTTTAGGCCGGAAAAAGCAAAACTTGCGCTTAATCGTTGGATTTTAACAGAATTGTCTAAAACTATTGCGGCAGTGACAACTGGAATTGAAAACTATAAATTTAACGAGTCTGCCAGTGCGCTTTACCGATTCATTTGGAATACATTATGTGATTGGTACCTAGAACTTCTCAAACCTGTCTTTCAAGATTCCAAAGAGGATGCTAAAAATGAAGTGCGGGCGTGTACAGCTTGGGTTTTGGATGAAGTCTATAAACTTCTTCATCCTTTTATGCCCCATATGACGGAGGAGTTGTGGTCTCTCACAGAAACGCCAGACATGAAACGTGAGGATATGTTGGCACTGATACAATGGCCAGAGGAAGATTTTGCAGATGAAGAGGCTGCTTCCGATATTAATTGGCTTATTGATCTTGTGAGTGCGATTCGGTCTGTACGTTTTGAAATGAATATTCCTGCGGCTGCATTAGCACCGCTTGTTATTGTAGGGGGAGAAGAATTAACGCTAAAGCGTGTAAAACTTTATGAGGCTTTTATTAAAAAAATAGCACGTATTGAAACAATTCATTTTTCTGATAAAGCTCCAGCTATATCAGCACAAATGATTTTAGGGGAGGCGATTTTTTGTTTACCATTGGGTCAGTTGATTGATTTGGAAGCTGAGCAAGCTCGCTTGATGAAAGACGTCAGTAAAATTGAACAAGATATTGAGAAAATATCGGTTAAATTAAACAATCCTAAATTTATAGAAAATGCAAAACCAGAAATTGTTGAGGCTGAACGTAACAGGATTATAGAATTGCGTGCTGCGCAGAAGAAAATATCTCTTTCTTTAGAGCGGTTGGTATAATTGCACCTTTTTATTTTGTTTTTCTCATGGATCATTCCATACCATTGTGCTGTTCATTCATAGATTTTTTAAAAGAGAATTTCTCCTTTCTTCCAATATCATTTTCTAGCATTACTCATGAATGCTATAATGGAAATTTTACACAGTTTTACCATTTTTCCATTTATGAATTAGTTAGTGAATATCATCTTTCTTATTGTTCTCGCATTAAATCTCGCAAGTGTTAGGTTATCACATGTTTTACCCATTCTAAGATTGCTTTTCAAAATACAGATGTCTCTTTATTGAACAGTTTCTACTTATTCATGATAAGAATGTCGGAAATAACCTATAATATCAAGGGATCTGATACAAAATACAGAATGAAAATTTATTCTTAAAAATCAAATTTTTGCACAAAAATATAAAAGTTTCTTTTGGTAAAATATTTTCTTGCGATTTTCATTTATCTTCCTTTTCTGTTAAAATAATTGTTTTAAAATATCTTGTTTGTTTTACTAAGAAGAAGATTTTGAATGCATATAAAGAAGTTTGCAGCAGTTGTAAGATTCAAACTGAGATAAAGAGGGGTACTTTAGATGCTAAACAGGCTTAAGCTGTGGAACAAAACAGCAATTATTATTACTTTGAGTGTTTTTTGTTCTAATAGTACTTATGGAATAGATGTAAATAACACACAGGAATCGTCTTATAATTCGTTTTATTTTTTTAAACGTGGTATGTCTGCTTATAAAAATGGACAAATAAATCAGGCTATTTCAGCATTACGTTGCGCTGCCAATATGGGGCATATTGGTGCAAATTGGAAACTTGGCCACATCTATGCAGATGGTGATGGCGTTCCTGAAGATGATTATAAAGCATATAATTTTTTTGCATATATCGTGGAAAAAGGTGCTGATCTTGGTTCAGAGAATGAAAGCTATGTTTCTGATTCGTTGGTTAAGCTTGCGGGATATATAAAAAAAGGTATCCCTCAATCACCTGTAAAATCTAATCCTTCCTATGCTACTCGTCTTTATATGCAGGCTGCAATGAATTATGGAAATTCTAAAGCTCAGTACTATTTGGGACAAATATTTTTAAAAGGAGAGGGGAGAGAGAAAAACCTTGTACAAGCAGCACGATGGTTTCAACTTTCAGCAAGAAAAGGGAATCCTCCTGCTCAAGCGATGCTTGGGAACATGCTATTCCAGGCAGGAAAAACAGTGTGCGGGGTAGCGATGTTAACTGCCGCCTATGAAAAAGCTAATCCAAAAGATCGAGATTGGATAGGTCCTATGCAAGAGCGCGCTTTTTCTGCTTGTGATGAATTTGAGAGAAGTAGGGCGATGTCACTCGTTGCTGATATGTTAAAAAACAACAGTTTTTGAATATTTTACTTTAATATCTTTCCTATCCCCTAAGATTAAAGCTTGAACTTTTATGTATGATTCTGCAACAAAAATAGCTTTTGTCTTAATTCGTGATTAATGATGAAGGATTTTAGACAAAAACTCTTGCGCACGCGGTGTTCTACCTTGTGGAGAATAGAAGAACTCTTCGGATGAACAGTCTTCGAGAATTCTTCCTTGATCCATGAAAATAACACGCTCTGAGACTTTTTGAGCAAACCCCATTTCATGCGTTACACAAATCATTGTCATACCTTCTTCTGCTAAGCTGATCATTACATCTAATACTTCACCTACCATTTCAGGATCCAGAGCGGATGTTGGTTCATCAAAAAGCATAACAACTGGATCCATGGTTAAGGCACGTGCAATGGCAACACGTTGTTGTTGACCTCCAGAAAGTTGACCAGGGTATTTATTTTTATGTTCAATTAGTCCAACACGTTCAAGATATAATAAACCGCGTTCAAGAGCTTCTTTTTTATTGCGCTTGAGGACTTTGATTTGTGCAATTGTTAAATTTTCTATGACTGATAAATGTGGAAAAAGCTCGAAGTTTTGAAATACCATCCCTACGTGACTGCGCAATTTAGACAGATTAGTCTTTTTTGAATGAACAGGTATTCCATCAATCCAAATTTCACCTTTTTGGAAAGGGATCAAAGCATTAATAGTTTTAATAAGTGTCGACTTACCTGAACCAGACGGTCCACAAATTACAACAACTTCTCCTCTGTTAATAGTAGTTGTGCAGTTTTTGAGAACATTGATTTCGCCATACCAGTTAGAAACATTTTTTATTTCGATCATATGGGTAGACATTTTTTCTCCTGTTAGCGAATAATGGATACTTTTTTCTGTAGATATAAAACTATCTGCGACAATGTGAAGCAGATAACAAAATAGAAAATAGCTGCCAAGATATAAGCTTCTTGCTTTACACCAAAATTGTTAGCCACAATATCAAAACCGTTCAAAAGGCTATTACCACTGATTGCGTAAACAAGGGTTGTGTCCTGGAAGAGGATAATAACCTGTGTTAAAAAAACTGGCAGCATGTCTCTAAAAGCTTGGGGAAGAATTACGATATACATGTTTTGCCAATATGTCATTCCAAGAGCTTGCCCTGCATGTTTTTGTCCTTGCGAAACTGAATTTATACCAGCACGTATAATTTCGGCAAAATAAGCGGTTTCAAATGCAGTAAAAGTAATAAGTGCTGATTTATTTGCACCGATTGATGTACCGGTAATGAAAGGTAAAAGCACAAAAAACCATAAAATAACCATAACAAGTGGTATTGAACGCATAGCTGTTGTGTAAATTATTGCCAGTGAAGAAAGTAATTTAGTGCAAGAAAGCCGCATCATCGCTAAGAGTGTGCCGAAGATAATCCCCAATATCGTTGCAAAAAGAGTGAGAAAAACACTAAAGAGTAATCCCGATAGAATGTAAGAGCAAAATATCTCAAAAGTAAAAAATGAAAAATCAAAATTTGAAAAATTAAAAGGAAAATAAAATCCAAACTCGGAGCTTACGGAATCCATCATTATTCAATGTTCCTCTTTTTGAAAATTCGGAATTTTGAGCATTTGTTCAATGACTGTCATAATGATGAATATGAACAAAGCTATAAAAATATAAAGAATCGTGACGATCAGATAATTTTCGTAAACATGACTCACTTCTTCAATCGTTTGATATTGGAATTGCATGAGTTCATTTATTGAAACAGCAAATGCTATAGATGAATTTTTTACAATTCCCATTGCTTCTGAAGTAAGCGGGGGCATAATTGTGCGCATAGTGCACGGTAATATGATATAACGATAAATTTGATATGTTGTAAATCCCATTGCCATAGCTGCATAGCGTTGTCCAGAAGACATGGCTTCAATGCCTGAACGAACCTGTTCTGCAATGCGAGCAGATGTAAAGAATCCCAGGGCACATGTTATTAATAAAATAGGTGAGTAATTTATTGCTGGCGGATAAATTTTAGGCACGACAAAATACCATAAAAATACTTGTACAAGGAGAGGAATATTACGCATAATCTCCACCCAAATGTAACCGATAGCGCGAAATAAGCAATTGGTCATAGACGTATTTGGTAAAGTGCGCATTGTTCCTGTGATAATACCCAAAAATATAGCTAAAATTAGTGAGGAAATTGATAAAATAACTGTATTTTTTAAACTCTCGAGCAATGTATCTAAATAGGTATGGCTGACACCAGTGGTTCCAAGGCATCCCGCTACCAATGTTTGGGTAAGATCATCTTTACAAAGGAAAGAAAAGTCCATTAATTGATATTTCCTAAATTGAATTATTTGCAAATAAAACAACAAATCTACCATGTTTACATATGGCCAAATTTATTGAAAAAAGCATAACCACACTCAATTTTTTTAAAGAGTGTGGTTGTTCTTTATTTTTCAAATTCTATAAATTATTTTCTGGGTAGTCTTCACGAGGTTTACTGTTTGGATGCTTCCAGGCATATTTCGTCGATTCGGACAAGGCAAGATTGACAATAGTATTTGCAGGCGGAATTGGTTTCATAAACCATTTATCATAAAGTTTTTCAAGCGAGTGGTTTTTGATTTGATGCACGATGCTTTCATTGATTGCGTGTTCCAGGTTTTGGTCATTTAATCGGAGCATACAAGCAATGGGTTCGACTGAAAGTACCGTATCAAGGATGACGTAATTAGATGGATTTTTTGATTTAGCAATATGTCCAGCAAGAATTGAGGCATCCATGATAAATGCGTCTGCACGACCCGATTCTAGTAATAAGAAGCTATCTCCATGGTCTTTGCCCTTTACGACTTTAAAGTTAATGTTTTTTGCACGTTTGTTTCTGCGAATAAGTTGAACAGCGGTTGTTCCGGTGGTGGTAGCAACTGTTTTTCCATTTAAATCTTCAAGAGATTTAATGTTAGAATTTTTCTTTACGGCAATCCGAACTTCTTCAACGTAAGTGGTGTAAGCAAATGCTGCTTCTTTACTACGAAAAATATCATTTGTTGTTGAGCCACATTCAAAATCATAGGTATTGTTTTGCAGTAGAGGAATTCTATTTTGTGATGTGATGGGGAGATAATGAATTTTAATTGGTTTACCAATTTTTTTTGAAATGTCATCAATGATATGTTCTGCCATTTCTGTGTGAAAGCCTACATATTTTCCATTACCAAGAGCATAACCTAAACCAGACGATTCGCGAACACCTAGAGTAATTTCCCCCGTTCTTTTAATTTTTTCAAATGTATCATTTTCAGCTTTTGCAATACCTATCAGCTCTATGATGGTTGCGGTTGCTGCAATGAATATTAAAAGTGATTTTCTCATTCTTTACTCCATGCATTGTACGATGTCTTCTTGTTTTTTTAGATTACCATGGGCTGTGTAACATATTTATTATTCTAGGTGGGATATTTTTTTTATTATCCCAATGAAAGAGCTATTATACTTTAGTTAATTGAAATTAAGGTCAATCCAAACGGGAATATGGTCAGATGGTTTTTTGTACCCTCTTACTTCTTTTTGGCTATAAGCGCAGATAAGCTTATCGACAGCTTCTGGGGATAAGAGAAAGTGATCAATACGAATCCCGTTATCTTTGCGCCATGCAGCAGCTTGAAAATCCCAGAAGCTGAATGAGGGAGTATCTGTGACATTACGAATAGCGTCATAAAAACCCAAATGAACAATGCGTTGGAATGCTTGTCTTGTTTGTGGAAGAAATAAGGCGTCATTACTCCATTCTTGAGGGATTTTTGCATCCAATGGAGCTGGGATGACATTATAATCGCCAGCTAGAACAAGAGGTTCTTCATATTTTAACAATGATTTTGCATGTGTATATAATCTTTCCATCCATTCCATTTTATAAGGATATTTTTCGCTGTTGATGGGATTTCCATTTGGAAGATAAAGTGATGCAACACGAATAACGCCTTTATTTATTGAATAAACGGCTTCAATGTAACGTGTTTGTTCATCTTTGTCATTGCCTGGTAATTGGCGGATAACTTCATCAGGTGTTTTTTTTGAGAGAATCGCAACACCATTGAAACTTTTTTGTCCGTATGTTTCTATGTGATAACCTAAGCCTTCAATTGCATCGCGTGGAAAGTTCTCGTCGGTACTTTTTATTTCTTGTAAACAGACTATATCAGGCTGAGTTTTCTGTAGCCATTGATATAATGTTGCATGCCGTGCTTTTATTCCAGCAATGTTCCACGTTACTATTTTCATGGTACTCATCTTAGGTATTTTAGGTGTTATATGTACGTTATAATACTCTACATATACAATTCGTTAAATTAACGATGTTAAAGCGTTCTATAAACCTCCCCTGATATGCCGTCTCTCTTTAGATTATTTTGAAGCAAATATTACTATGGTAACCTGATTTATCAAGAGTGTTTGTTAAAAGCCAAATTTAATATCTTACGATTTAATTTATTTTCATTTTTAGAAACTTTCTGATGTTTAGTTCTTGACGAATGTATGTGTTCTCGCTATTAGAGACTATCACAACCGTTTAAGAGTGATGAGCGTTTTTGGAGTGTTATTCTAAAAGGTCGTTCGGACAGGGTTTGATTAGGAAATTAAAAGCAAATGCCAGTGCAAGAGGCTATTGCCTTCTCTGCTTTTAGTCGGGTAAGCTGTTTATAGCAAGCGTGCCCGATTTTGTGTTTAGGCTTAAGTGTTGGTTCCGATTGTATTCGGAATAGATACAAGTAAATGAAGCCCAAGTGGGTGAGACGAACGTAGATCGAAAAGAGGAAGGTTGCATGCCTACCGTAAACCAGTTGATTCGCAAGCCGCGTATTACGCCAGTTAAGCGTAATAAGGTTCCTGCTCTTCAGTCAAATCCGCAGAAACGTGGTGTTTGTACGCGTGTCTATACAACGACGCCGAAGAAACCAAATTCTGCTCTTCGTAAAGTTGCTAAGGTCCGTTTGACAAATGGATTTGAGGTGATTGGTTATATTCCTGGAGAGGGGCATAATCTTCAAGAGCACTCTGTTGTGATGATTCGGGGTGGTCGTGTGAAGGATTTGCCAGGAGTTCGGTATCACATTATCCGTGGGTTGCTTGATACGCAGGGTGTCAAGAATCGTAAACAGCGTCGTTCAAAGTATGGCGCGAAGCGTCCAAAGTAATATTGAGAGACAGAGCCAATGTCCCGTCGCCATAGAGCAGAAAAACGTGAAATTAATCCAGATCCCAAATTTGGTGATTTGGTCATTACGAAATTTATGAATGCCATTATGTTTGATGGTAAAAAATCTGTTGCTGAGCGTATTGTTTACGGTGCGCTTGATGTTATAGAGAGTAAAGTAAAATCAGATCCTGTGGCTTTGTTTCGTCGGGCGTTAGAAAATGTTGCCCCTCATATTGAGGTCCGTTCACGTCGTGTTGGTGGTGCTACTTACCAGGTTCCAGTTGATGTTCGTCCTGATCGTCGTCAGGCTCTTGCTATTCGCTGGTTAATTTCGGCAGCGCGTGGGCGTAATGAGGCAACAATGATTGATCGTCTTTCTGGTGAATTGATGGATGCAGCTAATAATCGCGGTTCTGCAGTGAAAAAGCGTGAGGATGTTCATCGTATGGCTGAGGCTAATCGTGCATTCTCTCATTATCGCTGGTAGGTGTGTTTAAGAAAAACTAAGGCAAGTGCAATGACTCGCGAATATAAAATTGAAGATTATCGTAATTTTGGTATTATGGCGCATATTGATGCCGGTAAAACCACTATGACTGAGCGTATTTTGTTCTATACCGGCAAGAATCATAAAATCGGCGAGACTCATGATGGTGCTTCTACAATGGATTGGATGGAGCAGGAGCAAGAGCGTGGTATTACGATTACCTCTGCTGCTACGACGACCTTTTGGAAAGGGCGTGATGGTCGGAAGCGGCGTTTTAATATCATTGATACGCCAGGGCATGTTGACTTTACGATTGAGGTTGAGCGTTCTTTGCGTGTTCTTGATGGTGCGATAGCGTTGCTAGATGCAAATGCTGGTGTGGAACCTCAGACAGAAACCGTTTGGCGCCAGGCTGAGAAATATCGTGTGCCACGCATGGTGTTTGTGAATAAGATGGATAAAATAGGCGCTGATTTTTATCGTAGCGTGGAAATGGTTGGTTCGCGTTTGGGTGCTAAAGCACTGGTTTTGCAATTGCCAATCGGTGCTGAGAACGATTTTGAAGGTGTTGTTGATCTCGTTGAGATGAAGGCATTAAGGTGGGATGGTTCTATTGGTGCTTCGGCGACGGTTGGTGAAATTCCTTCTGATTTGAAGGAAAAAGCTGAAGAATATCGCGAAAAGTTAGTTGAGATGGCGGTTGAAGTTGATGAGGCTGCGACAGAAGCTTATTTGGAAGGTGTGATGCCAACCAATGAACAGCTTGTCGCTCTTATTCGGAAGGGAACTGTAGAGGTTCAGTTCCATCCAGTTCTGTGTGGTACTGCTTTTAAGAATAAAGGAGTTCAGCCTCTTTTGGATGCTGTTGTTTCTTATCTTCCTTCTCCGGTTGATGTGCCTGCAATTAGTGGTATTGATGTGAAGACTGGAGGTGAAACAACGCGTGAATCTTCAGATGATGCTCCGCTTTCTATGCTTGCTTTTAAGATTATGAATGATCCGTTTGTAGGGTCGTTAACTTTTTGTCGTATTTATTCTGGTAAAGTTCAAAAAAGTATTTCTCTTGAAAATACTGTGAAGAGGAAAAGAGAGCGTTTGGGTCGTATGCTTCAAATGCATTCAAATTCTCGTGAAGATATTGAAGAGGCTTTTGCGGGTGATATTGTTGCTCTTGCGGGGCTTAAGGAAACAACAACAGGTGATACTCTTTGTGATCCTCTAAAACCTGTTATTTTGGAGCGCATGGAATTTCCAGAGCCTGTTATTGAGATTGCAATTGAGCCAAAAACAAAAGCGGACCAAGAAAAGATGGGTATTGCACTTAATCGTTTGGCAGCTGAGGATCCTTCGTTTCGTGTTAAATCGGATGAAGAATCAGGTCAAACGATTATTGCTGGAATGGGTGAACTTCATCTTGATATTATTGTTGATCGTATGCGGCGTGAATTTAAGGTTGAAGCTAATGTTGGGCAACCTCAGGTTGCTTATCGTGAATCGATTACGAAAATCGCAGAAGTTGATTATACACATAAGAAGCAATCGGGTGGAGCGGGGCAATTTGCTCGTGTAAAAATTATTTTTGAACCTCATGATGGTGATGATTTTATTTTTGAGTCGAAAATTGTTGGTGGAGCCGTTCCTAAAGAGTATATTCCCGGTGTTCAGAAAGGAATTGAGAGTGTTATGGGTTCGGGTCCTCTTGCAGGTTTTCCTATGCTTGGTGTAAAAGCTACTTTGGTCGATGGTGGTTATCATGATGTTGATTCTTCCGTTTTGGCTTTTGAAATTGCTGCTCGTGCGGCTTTTCGGGATGGTGCAAAAAAGGCTGCTGCACAGCTTCTTGAGCCTATAATGAAGGTAGAGGTTGTTACTCCGGAAGATTATGTTGGTGATGTCATTGGTGATTTAAATTCTCGTCGCGGTCAAATTTCAGGAACTGAAGCGCGTGGTATTGCAACGGTTGTAAATGCAATGGTTCCTTTGGCGAATATGTTTGGTTATGTGAATAGTCTTCGTTCAATGAGTCAAGGACGTGCACAGTATACAATGCAGTTTGATCATTACGAACCTGTTCCCTCGGCTGTTGCTTTGGAGATACAAAAAAAATACGCGTGATTTTAGGTAGCGTAATTAATTTTTAACTTAGTCCTTGGTTTGGACCCGAAAATGGAGAGCTCAAATGGCAAAGAGCAAATTTGAACGCACAAAACCGCATGTTAATATTGGTACGATTGGTCACGTTGACCATGGAAAGACCTCATTGACAGCAGCGATTACGAAATATTTTGGTGAATTTAAAGCTTATGACCAAATTGATGCGGCACCTGAGGAGCGTGCGCGTGGAATTACTATTTCTACAGCGCATGTTGAATATGAAACAGAGAAGCGGCATTATGCACATGTTGATTGTCCAGGTCATGCGGATTATGTGAAGAACATGATCACAGGCGCAGCGCAAATGGATGGTGCGATTTTGGTTGTTTCTGCTGCTGATGGTCCTATGCCTCAGACACGTGAGCATATTCTTCTTGCGCGTCAGGTTGGTGTTCCAGCGATTGTTGTTTTTCTCAATAAGGTTGATCAGGTTGATGATGATGAGCTTTTGGAGCTTGTTGAACTTGAAATTCGGGAGCTATTATCAAAATATGATTTTCCAGGAGACGATATTCCGATCGTTAAAGGTTCTGCTTTGGCAGCACTTGAAGATAAAGATAAAAGCATTGGTGAAGATGCGGTTCGTCTTTTGATGAGTGAAGTTGATAATTACATACCGACGCCTGAGCGTCCTGTTGATCAACCATTTTTGATGCCAATTGAAGATGTTTTTTCGATTTCGGGTCGTGGGACTGTTGTGACGGGTCGTGTTGAGCGCGGTATCATTAAAGTTGGTGAAGAAGTTGAGATTATCGGCATTCGTCCAACTTCTAAGACGACAGTTACAGGGGTTGAAATGTTCCGCAAGCTTTTGGATCAGGGGCAAGCGGGTGATAATATTGGAGCGCTACTTCGTGGTATTGATCGTGAAGGGATTGAGCGTGGACAAGTTTTGGCGAAGCCTGCTTCGGTTACACCTCATACAAGGTTTAAAGCGGAGGCTTACATTTTGACGAAAGATGAAGGTGGTCGTCATACTCCATTTTTCACGAATTATCGCCCTCAGTTTTACTTCCGTACCACAGATGTGACGGGGATTGTTACGCTTCCGGAGGGTACAGAAATGGTTATGCCTGGTGATAATGTTGCTATGGATGTCTCTCTAATTGTTCCGATTGCCATGGAAGAAAAACTTCGTTTTGCTATTCGTGAAGGGGGTCGTACTGTTGGTGCAGGTATCGTTTCTAAGATCATTGAGTAAATAATGGTTGTTGAAAGAGTGTCTTTATTGTTAAAAGCGCTTTGCATAACAAGGAAATAAAGAGCATGAACAGTCAAAATATCCGCATTCGTTTGAAGGCATTTGACCACAGGATTCTTGATGCGTCGACGCGTGAGATTGTGTCGACCGCTAAGCGTACTGGTGCGAATGTCCGTGGTCCTATTCCGCTTCCAACGCGGATTGAGAAGTTTACGGTCAATCGTGGGCCGCACATCGATAAGAAGAGCCGTGAGCAGTTTGAAATGCGTACACATAAGCGTCTTCTTGATATTGTTGATCCAACACCGCAAACAGTGGATGCGCTTATGAAGCTTGATCTTTCTGCTGGTGTGGATGTTGAGATTAAGCTCTGAGGTTTGAGGACAGAAGGAACAGACCCGATGCGTTCAGGTGTAATAGCACAGAAGCTGGGCATGACCCGTATTTATAATGATGCTGGTGAACATGTGCCAGTTACGGTACTTCGTTTGGAAAATTGTCAAGTCATTGCTCAGCGTACAGTTGAAAAGAATGGTTATACTGCTGTTCAATTAGGTGTAGGTTTTGCTAAGGTGAAAAATACTTCGCAAGCTCTTCGTGGACATTTTGCTAAGGCTTCCGTTGAGCCAAAAGCCAAGATAGCAGAATTTCGTGTGAGTCCCGATAATCTTCTTGATATCGGTACTGAGATTACAGCGGAACATTTTGTTCCGGGGCAAAGGGTTGATGTGACAGGTACGACTATCGGTAAAGGTTTTGCTGGTGTTATGAAACGGCATAATTTTGGTGGCCACCGTGCTTCACATGGTAATTCAATCACACATCGTGCTCATGGTTCGACAGGACAATGTCAAGATCCAGGTAAAGTATTTAAGGGTAAAAAAATGGCTGGCCATATGGGACAGGTCCGTGTAACAACACAAAATATTGAAGTTGTTTCTACGGATGTTGAGCGTGGTTTAATTTTAGTACGTGGCGCTGTTTCTGGCTCTAAAGGTGCTTGGATTTTGGTGCGGGACGCTATAAAAAAGCCTCTTCCTGATAATGCACCAAGGCCTGCTGGTATTCGCCAACTTGCGAAGGAGAAAACGGAAATCGTTGCTCCGGTGATGGCAATCTCTGAAGCTGAGGGGGATGAATAATGGATCTTTTAATGAAAACCCTTGATGGGAGTGAAGCTGGTAAGTTAAAAGTTTCTGAAAGTGTTTTTGGTCTTGTGCCGCGTGAGGATATTTTACAGCGTGTTGTTCGTTGGCAGCTTGCGCGTCGTCAACAAGGGACACATCAGTCGCAGGGGAGATCTGACGTGTCACGGACAGGGGCAAAAATGTTTAAGCAAAAAGGAACTGGACGTGCTAGACACTCGTCTGCTCGTGCGCCACAGTTTCGAGGTGGTGGTAAGGCTCATGGTCCGATTTCTCGTAGTCATGCACATGATCTGCCTAAGAAGATTCGTGCATTTGGATTGCGTCTTGCTTTATCAGCCAAGTTAAAAGCAGATGATTTAATTGTTATTGATGAGCTGAATGTTAAGGATACTAAAACCAAAATGCTTGTTTCTTATTTTTCTAAGCTTGGGTTTAATAATGCTCTCTTAGTTGGTGGCAACGAGATTGATCCTAATTTTTTTCGTGCAGCATCTAATATTCCTAATATTGATATTTTACCAATTCAAGGAATTAATGTTTATGATATTCTGCGTCGCAGCAAACTTGTTTTATCAAAAGCAGCTGTCGAAGCTCTTGAGGAGCGTTTTAAATGAAAAACCTTCGCCATTATGATATAATTGTTAGTCCAGTTATTACTGAAAAATCGACTCTGATTTCTGAGTATAATCAAGTTGTTTTTAATGTTGTACCGAAAGCGACAAAGTCTGAGATTAAAGCTGCTGTTGAAGCGCTTTTTAGTGTTAGAGTTAAAGCAGTTAACACGATAGTTCATAAAGGTAAAGAGAAGCGTTTCAAAGGCATTGTCGGTCGGCAAAATGATGTCAAGAAAGCGATCGTCACGCTGGCGAGAGGTCAGTCCATCGACGTTTCGACAGGTCTTTAAAGAGGCTCGGAGATAAGAATAATGGCACTTAAGCAGTTTAATCCAACTACGCCGGGGCAGCGTCAGCTTGTTATCGTAGATCGTTCTTGCCTTTATAAAGGTAAGTCTGTAAAAATTTTGACTGAAGGTTTGTCATCGAAAGGTGGACGTAATAATCGTGGTCGTGTTACTGCTCGTTTTCAAGGTGGTGGTCATAAGCGTAGCTATAGGTTTGTTGATTTTAAGCGTTTTAAACGTGGTGTTCCTGCAAAAGTTGAACGTTTGGAATATGATCCGAATCGCACAGCTTTTATCGCGTTAATTCGCTATGAAGATGGACAATTAAGTTATATTCTTGCACCACAGCGTCTTGATATTGGTGATTCTATTATTGCTGGTTTAAATGTTGATATTAAGCCAGGTAATGCTATGCCGCTTGGTAATATGCCAGTGGGTACGATTATTCATAATGTTGAGATAAAACCAGGCAAAGGTGGTCAGATTGCACGTTCAGCTGGTGCTTACGCGCAGCTGGTTGGGCGAGATCAGGGAATGGCTATTCTTCGTCTTAATTCTGGTGAACAGCGTTTGGTGTCTAGCAGTTGTTTTGCAACTGTTGGTGCTGTTTCAAACCCTGATCATGCAAACATTAGTGATAGTAAAGCAGGAAGGTCACGTTGGCGTGGCAGGCGTCCACACGTTCGTGGTGTTGCTATGAATCCAGTTGATCATCCACATGGTGGTGGTGAGGGGCGTACATCAGGAGGACGTCATCCAGTGTCTCCTTGGGGTAAACCTACGAAAGGTAAGCGTACACGTTCCAATAAAGCCACTGATAAGTTTATTATGCGTACGCGTCATCAGCGCAAGAAATGAGAAAGGTAGTCTGAAATGGTTCGTTCAGTTTGGAAAGGTCCGTTTGTTGACGGCTATCTTCTTGGTAAAGCAGAGAAGGTACGTGCAAGTGGACGCAATGAAGTTATAAAAATATGGAGTCGTCGCTCTACTATTTTACCACAGTTTGTTGGTTTGACTTTTGGTGTTCACAACGGCAATAAACATATTCCTGTTTCCGTTTCGGAAGAGATGGTTGGGCATAAGTTTGGTGAGTTCGCTCCCACCCGGACTTATTATGGGCATGGTGCAGACAAGAAAGCGAAGAGGAAGTAGTGATGGGAAAAGCTAAAGTTTCGCGCCAGCTTAAGGATAATGAGGCGAAGGCTGTGGCTCGGACAATTCGTGTTAGTCCGCAAAAACTTAATTTAGTTGCTGCGATGATTCGTGGTAAAAGAGTTAGTGCTGCACTAGCTGATTTGACGTTTTCACGTAAACGTATTGCTGGAACGGTGAAAAAAACTCTTGAATCAGCAATTGCAAATGCAGAGAATAACCACGATCTTGATATTGATTCGCTTGTTGTTGCAGAAGCTTATGTTGGTAAGTCGATAGTGATGAAGCGTTTTCATGTTCGTGGTCGTGGTCGTGCTAGTCGCATTGAACGTTCATTTTCGCATCTTACTATTATTGTTCGTGAATCTACCGAAAAAGTGGAGGCCGCATAATGGGTCAGAAAATCAATCCAATAGGATTTCGTCTTGGAGTTAATCGGACCTGGGATTCTCGTTGGTATGCTGATAGTGGTGAGTATGGACGTTTGCTTCATGAGGATTTTAAAATTCGTTTATACGTGCTTGAAGAACTCAAACAGGCAGCTGTTTCTAAGGTTGTTATTGAGCGTCCTCATAAGAAATGTCGTGTGACGATTTATTCAGCGCGTCCTGGTTTGATTATTGGTAAAAAAGGTGCTGATATCGAGAAGCTTCGTCGTAAGCTTTCGGAAATGACAAATGTTGAGACTTCATTGAACATTGTGGAGATTCATAAACCAGAGATTGATGCGACAATTATTGCACAATCCGTTGCTCAGCAGTTAGAGCGTCGTGTTGCTTTTCGGCGTGCAATGAAGCGTGCAGTTCAATCGGCCCTGCGTCTTGGTGCAGAAGGTATTCGTATCAACTGTTCTGGTCGTCTTGGTGGTGCTGAGATTGCTCGTATGGAATGGTATCGTGAAGGTCGTGTTCCACTTCATACCTTGCGTTCTGATGTTGATTACGGTACAGCAGAAGCTAAGACTGCTTATGGTATTTGTGGTGTTAAGGTCTGGGTCTTTAAGGGCGAGATTCTCGAGTATGATCCGATGGCTTCAGAACGTCGTGCTGCGGAAGTAGATCATTCGGGTTCTTCATCGAATCGTCGCCGGGAAAATGCTTAGTTTTTTGATTGAGCTAAATTTTGGAGTAGAGAACAATGTTGCAGCCAAAGCGCACAAGGTTCCGTAAACAGTTCAAAGGTCGTATTCACGGTGTTTCGAAAGGTGGTACGGATTTAAATTTCGGTGCTTATGGTTTAAAGGCTGTTGAACCGGAGCGGATTACTGCCCGCCAAATTGAAGCGGCGCGTCGTGCGATTACACGTTATATGAAACGTTCTGGTCGTGTGTGGATTCGTGTTTTTCCGGATCTTCCGGTTACATCTAAACCAACCGAAGTTCGTATGGGTAAAGGTAAAGGAAGTGTCGATTATTGGGCAGCTCGTGTGGCGCCGGGACGCATTATGTTTGAGCTTGATGGGGTTCCTGAAGATGTAGCACGTAAAGCACTAAGATTGGGTGCTGCAAAGTTACCTATTAAGACGCGTTTCATCCAACGTATTACTGAATAAAGAGGTTAAGCGATGAGAGCCAAGGAATTAGGGGCGCAAGCGCTCGATCAAATGAAAGATGAGTTGGCAAAATTAAAGAAAGAGCAGTTTAATTTGCGCTTTCAAAAGGCGACAGGGCAATTAGAAAAGGTTTCGCGTGTTAAGCAGGTTCGGCGTGATATTGCGCGCGTTAAAACTTTTCTTCGTCAGAAGATAAACGAAAGTAAGGTTTAAGGAAATAAGAGATGCCTAAACGCATTTTGCAAGGTGTTGTTGTAAGTGATAAAAACGATAAGACTGTGGTTATCAAAGTGGAACGTCGTTATTCTCACCCGCTTCTCAAGAAGACTGTTAGGCAGTCTAAAAAGTATAAGGCGCATGACGAGAATAACCAGTTCAAGATTGGGGATCAAGTTTTTATTCAGGAATCTAAACCAATTTCGAAAGATAAGCGTTGGATTGTTGTTAAAGACAGTGTAGCATAGTTAACCAGGCTTGTTTTTTTTAAATTTAGCAGTGGTTTTTTCCGTTGGTGAATTGAGGGCAAGAATTTTATCGTTATTTTGCAGGAAAATCCGGGTATGTTAAGAGCATGGCCGGATATAAATGTTAAGAGAAGGTGGCCAATCATGATTCAGATGCAAACAAACCTCGACGTTGCTGATAATTCCGGTGCCCGTCGTGTCATGTGCATCAAGGTGTTAGGCGGTTCAAAGCGCAAATATGCTTCGGTCGGTGACATTATTGTTGTTTCGGTTAAGGATGCTATTCCTCGTGGTCGTGTTAAAAAAGGTGATGTGATGAAGGCTGTAGTGGTTCGTACTGCTAAGGATATTCGTCGCGCAGACGGTAGTGTTATTCGTTTTGATGGTAATGCTGCTGTTTTGGTCGATAATAAGAAAGAGCCGATCGGTACACGTATTTTTGGACCAGTTCCCCGCGAGCTTCGTGGTAGGAATCATATGAAGATCATCTCGCTCGCTCCTGAAGTGTTATAAGGAGCGAATGTTATGCAGAAGATTCGAAAAGGTGATAGAGTTGTTGTTTTATCCGGTAAGGATAAAGGGTGTAGTGGTGAAGTGATTAAGGTGAATCCGAAGGAGAGTAAAGCTTTTGTTCGTGGTGTGAATATGGTTAAATGTCATCAACGTCAGACGCAAAAGCAAGAAGCTGGGATTATTTCTAGAGAAGCTTCGATTCATTTATCTAATTTGGCCATTGCTGATCCTAAAGATGGTAAACCTACGCGTGTGGGTTTTCGTGTGAATGCAGATGGTAATAAGGTTCGTTTTGCCAAGCGTTCGGGAGAGTTGATTAATGGCTGAGGAAAAACAAACGCCCCGCATGAAAACGCATTATTTTGAAGTGGTTCGTAAGGCGCTTCAAGAGAAGTTTAATTATAAAAATGCAATGCAAATTCCACGGGTTGATAAAATTGTGGTTAATATGGGAATTGGTGAGGCAACTACCGATTCCAAGAAACCGTCTATTGCTGCTGAGGATTTGGGACTCATAACAGGTCAAAAGGCTGTTGTTACTCGCGCACGTAATTCTATTGCAACCTTTAAGGTTCGTGAAGGCATGCCACTTGGGGCTAAAGTTACGTTGCGTAAAGATCGTATGTTTGAGTTTTTGGATCGTCTTGTTACGATCGCACTTCCGCGGGTTCGTGATTTTCGTGGTCTGAACCCAAAAAGCTTTGATGGTCGTGGCAATTTTGCTATGGGTATTAGAGAGCACATTGTGTTTCCCGAGATCAATTATGATAAGGTTGATCAAATTTGGGGTATGGATATTATCGTTTGTACGACAGCAAAAACGGATGATGAGGCGCGAGAGTTGTTGCGTGCTTTTAATTTTCCTTTTCGTTCGTAACGGCAAACATAGTGAGGTAAGATTATGGCCAAAGTAAGTGCCGTTGAGAAAAATAAGCGTCGTGAGATGATGGTGAAGCGTTATGCTGCACGCCGTGCACGTTTGAAAGCGATAGTTATGGATCAGAAGATTTCGCTTGAAGAGCGTTTTAAAGCTTCTGTTCATTTAGCGGAATTGCCACGTAATTCTGCAAAAGTTCGTGTTCGTAATCGTTGTGAGGTTTCAGGGCGTCCTCGGGCTTATTATCGTAAATTAAGAATGTCGCGAATTGCGTTGCGTGAACTTGGTTCTGTGGGGCATGTTCCCGGTATTATTAAGTCTAGTTGGTGAGAGGAGATTACTCAATGTCTATGTCAGATCCTCTTGGTGATATGTTAACACGTATTCGTAATGCCCTTGGTCGTAAAAAAGGTAAGGTAGTTACGCCTGCTTCTAAGCTTCGTGCACGTGTACTTGATGTTCTTCGGTCGGAAGGTTATATTCGCGGATATAATCAAGTCGATTTAGGTGATGGAAAATCTGAAATTGAAATCGAGTTGAAATATCTTGAAGGGTTGTCCGCTATTCGTGAGATTTCACGTGTTTCAAAGCCGGGTCGTCGTGTCTATGTTTCTGCTAAGTCAATTCCTCATGTGGCAAATGGTCTTGGTATTTCGATTTTATCAACTCCTAAAGGCGTTATGGCGGATCATGAGGCACGTGAGCAAAATGTCGGTGGAGAGCTTCTTTGTCGTGTTTTCTAAATTGTATTAAGAAAACAGAAGAAAAATAGGTTAGAACAATGTCTCGTATTGGAAAAAAGCCCATTTCAGTTCCTTCTGGTGTTACTGCAACTGTCGAAGGTCAGTTGGTTAAAGCAAAAGGTCCGAAAGGTGAACTAAGTTATCTTGTCAGTGATGAGGTTTTAGTCAAGCTTGAGGAAAATATTATATCAGTTTCACCCCGCGACCAATCAAAAGATGCACGCTCTAAATGGGGTATGTCGCGTTCAATGATTGAAAATATTTTTTGTGGTGTCAAGGATGGTTTTGAAAAAAGGTTGGAGATTAACGGCGTTGGTTATCGTGCTGCTTTGCAGGGTAGGGATATTCAGTTATCGTTAGGTTTTTCGCACGATGTGATTTATAAAGTGCCATCGGGTGTGACTGTAAACATTCCTAAGCCTACAGAAATTGTTGTTTCTGGAATTGATAAGCAACAAGTTGGGCAAGTCGCAGCAGAAATTCGAGAATATCGTAGCCCTGAGCCTTACAAAGGCAAAGGTGTTAAGCATGCAGATGAGCGTATTTTTCGTAAAGAAGGCAAAAAGAAATAAGGGTTTTGCATCATGGTTTCATCTAAGGACATTATTCAGCGTCGTGCAAGGCGGGTTCGGCGTAGAATTAAAATGGTTTCTAGTGGTCGTCCGCGGTTTAGTGTTTATCGTTCAAATCAGAATATATATGCTCAAATTATCGATGATTTGCATGGATATACGCTTGTTTCTGCGTCTACCCTTGATGGTGATTTGAGAAAATCGTTAAAAAATGGTTCTGATAAAGAGGCTGCCTTTGCTGTTGGTAAATTAATTGCTGAGCGTGCCAAAAAAGCTGGTGTTAATGAAGTGGTTTTTGATCGTGGTGCTTATCTTTACCATGGTAGAGTAAAAGCTCTGGCTGAAGCTGCTCGTGAGGGTGGGTTGAACTTCTAAGGTATTTTATTTAGGAAATTCAGGTAAAGAGATTTTAGGGTGTTTCGTTTAAGTTCCTTTGCTTTAGTGGTGGGACTTTGTTAACGTGCTTCCGGAAAAGAAAAAGGAATTAGGAATGGCACAAAAAGAACGTAATGAGCGAGATGAACGTGAGAGTGAATTTGTCGATAGGCTTGTTTATATCAATCGTGTTGCTAAAGTTGTAAAGGGTGGTCGGCGTTTTGGTTTTGCTGCTCTTGTTGTTGTTGGAGATCAAAAGGGACGTGTGGGATTTGGTCATGGTAAAGCACGTGAAGTGCCAGAGGCGGTTCGTAAAGCTACAGAATCTGCGAAACGTGCAATGATTTATGTTCCACTTCGCTCTGGACGTACTTTGCATCATGATCTTGAAGGTCGTCATGGTGCTGGCCGTGTTTTATTGCGTTCTGCTTCTGCGGGTACCGGTATTATTGCTGGGGGACCAATGCGGGCTATTTTTGAAACTCTTGGTGTGCAGGATGTTGTTGCAAAATCACTAGGGTCTTCAAATCCTTATAACATGGTGCGTGCAACTTTTGATGCACTAAAACGTCAGATGCATCCTAGGGATATTGCAGCTCAACGTGGTATCAAGTATTCGACTTTGCAGGTACGTCGTCAGCATTTGGTTGATGCGGAAGGATAGTTTCTGGGATTATCAGAAAAGGAATTAAGAAATGCTTCAGAAAAGATCTCAGAATAGCAAAACTGTGACGGTTGAACAAATTGGAAGTCCGATTCGGAATTCACAGATTCAGCGTGCAACCTTGAAGGGACTTGGATTAAATAAAATGTATCGGCGGCGTGTTTTAGTGGATACTCTTTGCGTACGAGGGATGATCGCTAAAGTTCGGCATCTTGTTCGGGTTGTAGATGAAAATTAAAGGTCGCGGGAGTATAAATAATGAAACTCAATGAACTGAGTGATTGCAAAGGTGCAAAAAGGAATCGTAAACGTGTTGGCCGTGGTATCGGTTCGGGTATTGGTAAAACGGGTGGTCGCGGTGTGAAAGGGCAAAGATCGCGTTCTGGTGTTTCTCTTAATGGTTTTGAAGGTGGTCAAATGCCTATCTATCGTCGTTTGCCAAAGCGTGGATTTAGAAATTTTTTCGCCAAGGATTATAACGAAGTTTCCTTGGGACGTATTCAATTTGCAGTTGATACAGGAAAGTTGAACATTGAGAAACCTGTTGATATTATTGCACTGAAAGAAGCAGGCATTATTCGTCGTGTAAAAGATGGAGTCCGTCTTCTTTCTGATGGTGAGTTAAAAGAAAAAATTTTCTTTAATGTTTCTTATGCTTCTGAATCTGCTCGTCTTAAAATTGAAAAAGCTGGCGGTCAGATTCATTTTCTTGAAGCTGTTCGGTGAGTCTTTTTGATCTGAATGATGATCTAAGGAAGTATATCTACCTCATTCAAAGATATCTTTTGAGGAGAATTGCTTAGGTTTTGCATTTATTATATTATGAAGGTATGAATTTTAGAGTTATGCTTCTGTGATTTAAAGAACTGGAGTGTGGACGGGAGACGTTTTATGGCATCAGCAGCAGAGCAATTTGCTTCCAATATAAACTTCGGTACTTTTTCACGTGCGACCGAATTAAAGAAGCGCATTTGGTTTACTCTAGGAGCGCTTCTTATATATCGTTTTGGTACGTACATTTCTCTTCCTGGTATTAATATTGATGTTTTACGACAAACATTTGAACATCATGCTTCTGGTGTTTTAGGGTTATTTAATATGTTTGCTGGGGGTGCTGTTGGGCGTATGGCAATTTTTGCACTGGGGATTATGCCTTATATATCGGCGTCAATTATTGTACAATTGCTCACATCAATTATTCCTTCTTTGGAAATTCTAAAAAAAGAGGGGGAATTAGGTCGTAAAATTATTAATCAGTATACCCGTTATGTAACAGTGATATTGGCAATTTTACAGGCGTTTGGTATTGCGGTTGCTCTTGAAACTGGTATAGGAACTGATCTTCAAATTGTTGTGGAACCCGGTTTTATGTTTCGTATTTCTTCTGTTATTACCCTTGTTGGTGGAACAATGCTTCTCATGTGGCTTGGCGAGCAGATCACATCACGCGGTGTTGGCAATGGAGTTTCTCTCATTATTTTTGTAGGTATTGTAGCTAATCTTCCTTCTACTTTTGCTCAACTTTTAACTGCTCATAGTCAAGCTGATTTATCAACTTTTTTGTTAATAACGATCGTTTTTATTGCCGTTTTTGTTATCGGAATTATTGTTTTTGTTGAGCGAGCACAACGACGAATCCTTATTCAGTATCCAAAACGTCAGGTTGGTAATCAGATGTTTCAAGGTGATATGTCACATCTTCCTTTAAAGTTGAATACGGCTGGTGTTATTCCACCGATTTTTGCTTCCTCTTTGTTGTTGTTACCTGCAACTATTAATAATTTTTCTGATAAAATGCCGCAATGGGTTCAGTCTATTTCTTATTCTCTTGGTCATGGACAACCCCTTTATATGATTATCTATGCCATTTTGATGGCATTTTTTTGTTTTTTTTATACAGCTATCGTGTTTAATCCAAGTGATACAGCAGATCAATTAAAGAAACATTCTGGTTTTATTCCAGGAATTCGTCCTGGCGAGCGTACAGCTGAATATATTGATTATGTTTTGACGCGTATTACTGTTGTGGGAGCTGTTTATATTATTTTGGTTTGTTTGTTGCCTGAATTTATGATATCCGCACTACAGATTCCTTTTTATCTTGGAGGAACGTCCTTGTTGATTGTTGTTACTGTTACGCTTGATACGGTTGCTCAAATTCAAGGACATCTTGTTGCACACCAATATGAAGGTTTGATTAAAAAGTCAAAACTTCGTGGAGGTAGAAGGAATCGATGAGAGTTGTTCTTTTAGGTCCTCCTGGAGCTGGAAAAGGTACACAAGCTAAGATGTTGTGTGAGGAATATCGCGTTCCTCAGTTATCAACAGGTGATATGTTGCGTGAAGTTATTCGCAGAGAAACGGAAATCGGGAAGAAAGCTAAAGCTGTTATCAATGTTGGTGCTTTGGTTTCTGATAGCATTGTTAATCAAATTGTATCCGATCGCATTGATGAATCTGATTGTGTAAACGGTTTTGTTTTAGATGGATATCCGCGTACTGTAGGACAGGCAGAAGTTTTGCAACAGGTTTTACAGTCAAGAAGCATGCAACTTAATGCCGTTATTGAGTTGATTGTTGATGAGGATGTGTTGCTTGAACGAATGAAGAAGCGTGTTCAGGAAACAATAACTTCCGGTGGAAAGATCCGTTCGGATGATAATCCTGTTGCTTTTGCAAAACGATTAGTAGAATATCGTGAGAAGACAGCCCCTTTGTCAGAATTTTATTCGGAGAGGGGATTATTGAAGATAGTTGATGGAATGATTGGTGTTACTGAGGTATTAAGTAAAATTAAAGAGGTTCTTGAATAGAGATTTTTTTAGAAATAAATGAAAAGAGTTGACTTTTGGGATGAAATCTATCAAAAATTTCTCTAATTTGTTTCAATAAGATAATAAGATTCGGAAAATGTTTGTTGCTGGGTCTGTTTTTCCTGTAAGGTACATCAGGTATTTTATGGTTAATTGTCAACATAATCAAGGAGAGTAGGCGTGGCTCGTATTGCTGGCGTCAATATCCCGGTGAATAAGCGTGTAGTTATTGCGCTTCAATATATCCACGGGATTGGACCAAAATTTGCTCAAGAAATTACTAAAAAGGTTGGCATTCCCATAGGGCGTCGTGTGCATGAGCTTTCTGATGCAGAGGTGCTGCAGATTCGTGAGGCGATAGATCAAGGCTATCAAGTTGAGGGAGATCTTCGCCGTGAGGTTGCAATGGACGTTAAGCGTTTGATGGATCTTGGTTGTTATCGAGGATTACGTCACCGCCGTTCTTTACCTGTTCGTGGGCAGCGTACACACACAAATGCACGTACCCGTAAAGGACCGGCTAAGGCAATTGCCGGTAAGAAAAAATAGCAATTGCCAATAAGAGAAAATAAGAGTCTCTTTAAAGAAGGCTTTTATCTTTTCAATATTCTGTTTCTTGTTGAGGATTCTTAACAGAGATAAAGTAGGTGGAGCTGCTGGTGTTACGGCAGTGCAAAGATCGTTGGAAGGAAAACTATGGCCAAGGAAGCCACACGTGTTCGTCGCCGTGAGCGCAAAAATATTTCATCAGGTGTTGTACATATCAATTCAACATTTAATAATACAATGATTACTATTACTGATGCTCAGGGAAACGCAATTGCCTGGTCGTCTGCTGGTGCTCAGGGGTTTAAAGGTTCACGTAAGTCTACGCCTTTTGCAGCTCAAGTGGCTGCAGAAGATTGTGCTAGAAAGGCGCAGGAACACGGTATGCGTTCATTAGAAGTTGAGGTTTGTGGTCCTGGATCAGGTCGTGAATCTGCTCTGCGTGCGTTACAGTCTGTTGGTTTTATTATTACTTCAATTCGTGATGTAACGCCGATTCCTCATAATGGATGTCGTCCACGGAAAAGGCGGCGTGTTTAATTGGGTGTTGTTTTTTTGTTGTCGGAGGCTTCTCTGATGTTCACATTGTCTGTTACGATTGAATGGTAGCGGAATTAAAGAACGGGAATAAAAATATGATCCAGAAAAACTGGCAAGAACTTATTAAACCCAATAAGGTTGAGTTTTCTAAACATGATAATCCAAATATTTCAAGTGTGATTGTGGAGCCTCTTGAACGTGGTTTTGGTTTAACGTTGGGCAATGCGCTTCGTCGTGTATTATTGTCATCGCTTCGTGGTGCTGCAATTACCGCTGTGCAGATTGATGGTGTCTTACATGAATTTTCGTCAATTCCGGGTGTTCGTGAGGATGTTACAGATATTATTCTGAATATTAAAGAAATTGCGTTTCGTATGCGAGAAGAGGGGCCTAAACGTATTGTTGTTTATAAAGAGGGGGCTGGTGTTCTGAGAGCTGGGGATATCAATACTGTTGGAGATATGGAAATTCTGAATCCAGATCATGTCATCTGTACTCTTGATGAAGATGCTGAGATTCGTATGGAATTTATTGTTAATACAGGGAAAGGTTATGTGCCCTCTGATCGCAATTGTGTTGATGATGCGCGCATAGGTCTTATTCCAGTTGACAGTCTTTATTCACCAATTCGTAGAGTGTCTTATAAAGTAGAGAATACTCGTGAAGGTCAAGTTCTAGATTATGATAAATTAACGCTTACAATTGAAACGAATGGTGCTGTTAATGGAGAAGATGCTCTTGCTTTTGCAGCACGTATTCTTCAGGATCAATTATCGTTGTTTGTCAATTTTGAGGAGCCAGAGAAGCAAACTGTTGAAGAGTCTGATTCAGAGCTTGCTTTTAATCCTGCGCTTCTCAAGAAAGTGGATGAGTTAGAGCTTTCAGTTCGTTCGGCAAATTGTCTTAAGAATGATAATATTGTTTATATTGGTGATCTTATCCAAAAAACAGAATCTGAAATGCTTCGTACACCAAACTTTGGACGCAAGTCGTTAAATGAGATTAAAGAGGTTTTAGCATGTATGGGATTACATCTTGGTATGGAAATTCCTGCGTGGCCGCCTGAGAACATTGATGATCTTGCTAAACGCTATGAAGATCAGTATTAAAATTTAAGGAGAAGGTTTATGCGCCATAGTAAATCAGGTCGCAAGTTGAACCGGACTGCTAGTCATCGTAAAGCAATGTTTGCGAATATGGCGATTTCGTTAATTGAGCATGAGCAGATTGTGACAACGCTTCCAAAAGCTAAAGAAATTCGTCCTATTGTTGAAAAGTTAGTTACGCTTGGTAAACGAGGGGGAGTGCATGCCCGTCGACAAGCAATAGCTTCATTGCGTGATGCAGAAAAGGTTGCAAAGTTATTTGATACACTCGCTCCTCGTTATGCATTGCGCAATGGTGGATATTTGCGTATTATGAAAGCAGGCTTTCGTACTGGTGATAATGCACCCATGGCTGTTGTAGAGTTTGTGGATCGTGATGTGAATGCGAAAGGCGCTATAGATCGTATGCGCACAGAGAGTGCTGAAAATGAAAAAGAATCTTCTTCATAAAGGTAAAGCTTTTCTTTTTGTTCAATTTTAAAAAGCCGCCTTTCCAGGGCGGTTTTTTTGTAAGCGATTCGGAGTTAGTTTTGCTTAAAAGATAAAAAAAAGTGAAAAGATTACACTATATTGAATTATATGATTTTTATAATATTTATTGTTCAAATAGTTGTTTTTCTTCTTCATTATAAATATTAATGAACATTTTTAACTACAAAATGAGAGTTTTTTTTATATCCTATTAATTTTCAGGAGTAGATTAGTTGTTAGTTTTTTTTAAGGAGCAGGTCATGAAGTATTCTTTTTTAGCGTGGTTTTTTTTAGCGATTATGGCACAGATATCATTTCATTGTGCATATGCTGAAATTCCGCAAACACAAAAAGAAATCACTCTTTCATTTGCTCCTTTAGTTAAAAAGACTATTCCATCTGTTGTGAATATTTATGCAGCTCGACAAATCAGAGCACGTTCGCCTTTTGAAGGTGATCCATTTTTTGAGCAATTTTTTAGTCGTTTTCAAAATAATCTGCCTGTACGTAAGCAATCTTCATTAGGGTCTGGAGTGATTGTAGATAAGCGTGGTTTGATTGTTACGAATTACCACGTCATTAAGGATGCAAACGAAATTAAAGTTGCTCTTTCTGATGGGAGGGAATTTGAAAGTAAGGTTATGCTAAAAGATGAGGCAACGGATATTGCTGTGCTTGAAATAAATGCCAAGGGGGCGCAGTTTTCTGTTCTTCCTTTGGGAGATTCTGATGCAGTTGAAGTAGGCGATCTTGTTTTAGCAATTGGTAATCCCTTTGGTGTTGGTCAAACGGTTACAAGTGGTATTGTTTCAGCACAAGCACGTACACGTGTTGGTGTTTCTGATTTTGACTTTTTTATTCAAACAGATGCTGCCATTAATCCAGGGAATTCTGGTGGGGCTTTGATTGATATAAAAGGACAGTTAATTGGGATTAATACGGCTATTTATTCGCGTTCAGGTGGTTCGGTAGGGATTGGTTTTGCTATTCCAGCAAATCTTGTAAAAGTGATGCTTGATACTGTTAGACGTGGCGGGAAATATTTTGTGCCACCTTATATTGGTGCGTCTTTTCAAAATGTTACACCTGATATTGCTGGTGGTTTAGGGTTAGAACGCCCTTATGGTGCTCTTGTCATTGAAGTTATAAAAGATAGTCCTGCGAAAAAAGCTGGTTTAAACGTAGGCGATGTTATTTTGAAGGTACAAGGGATACGGGTTGATAATCCAGATAGTCTTGGATATCGTTTGATGACAGCAGCTATAGGGGATAGCCTTGTTTTAGAATATTTAAGAAGTGGAAAAATTTTCCAGACGAAAATAACTATTTCATCAATACCAGAATCTGCATTTTCAAAATCTGAAAAAATTATTGATGAAGGTCCTCTTTCTGGTGCTGAAGTATTAGATTTAACACCGCAAAATAGTCGACGTTTTCACCTTCCTACATCTGCAAAAGGTGTTGTGATTAGCAATCTTGATGAAGTGAGCAATGCTGCTGGGATTTTTCGTGCTGGGGATATTTTGCGGGTTGTTAATGGTCATAAGATTCAAACAGTTAGTCAGTTGAAAAAGATTCTTATGCAAGATCGTCCGCGTGTTTGGCAATTGGAATATGAACGTGATGGAATGTATATTCGCCAATTTATTCGCTGAGGTTTTTTTTGAATAAAGATTTTTTTATCTCGCCTTTTGATCATCGGGTTTATAAAAAACCGCTTGCAGAAAGAATGCGTCCTCGCTCTCTTAATGATATAACGGGACAAAATCATCTGGTAGGAGAGGAAGGTTTGCTTTCACGGATAGTGGCAGCTGGCTCAATTGGTTCGATGATTTTTTGGGGACCTCCAGGGACAGGAAAAACAACAGTTGCGCGTTTGTTAGCATTTGAAACAAATTTCGCTTTTGAGCAAGTTTCTGCTATTTTTACTGGGGTTGCTGAGCTTAAGAAGATTTTTGAAAGTGCTCAGGCGCGTTTTATGTCTGGAAGCCAAACAGTTTTGTTTGTCGACGAAATTCATCGGTTTAATCGTGCCCAGCAGGATAGTTTTCTTCCCGTTATGGAAGATGGTACTGTTATTCTTATCGGGGCAACAACGGAGAACCCTTCGTTTGAACTTAATGCTGCCCTTCTTTCTCGTGCACGTGTTTTGACATTTTTTTCACATGACAATGAAAGTTTGGGTACGCTTTTGAAACGTGCTGAAGCATTGGAAGGAAAAATTCTTCCCTTGGATGATGAAGCTAGAGATGTTTTGATAGGCATGTCTGATGGTGATGCACGGGCAGTGTTAACATTGGCAGAGGAAGTTTGGTCTGTTGCACGATCGGGAGAGATATTTGATGCTGCTGCTTTACGAAAAGTCATTCAGCGTCGTGTTCCAATTTATGATAAAGGACGAGATGGTCACTATAATCTCATTTCAGCATTGCATAAGTCAGTTCGTGGATCTGATCCTGATGCTGCGCTTTATTATTTGGCGCGTATGTTTGATGCTGGTGAAGATCCTCTCTATATTGGGCGAAGATTGGTTCGTATGGCTGTTGAAGATGTTGGTTTGGCAGATCCGCAAGCTCTTGTCATTTGTAATGCTGCAAAGGATGCTTACGATTATTTAGGATCACCAGAGGGGGAATTGGCTTTAGCACAAGCATGTCTTTATGTTGCAACGGCACCAAAATCAAATGCAACCTATCTTGCGTATAAGGCAGCTATGCGTTGTGCTCGTAAAAATGGTTCTTTGCCTCCTCCTAAGCATATCCTTAATGCATCTACAAAATTTATGAAGGAAGAAGGATATGGGCATGGTTATCGTTATGATCATGATGAACCAGATGCTTTTTCTGGGCAGGAATATTTTCCTGAAAGAGTTGGGCGTCAGAGTTACTATCAACCAGTTGAGCGTGGTTTTGAGCGTGAGATTGCAAAGCGTCTTGAGTGGTGGAAGCAATTGCGTAAAAAGCGTGCTAATCAAAAATAAAATTTTAGTTGAGACAAATTTTTTATTGGTCTTGAACTTATTTTAGATCAGGTGTGTGATTATAATTCTATTCATTTTTTAGGTTATATTTTAAACGCTTATTATTCTTCGTAGAATAAAAGTTCTATTTTTTGTATAAAAATTCGTATAAGCTTAAAAGTCAGATTTAAGAACTATTTGTTTAACTGTAATTTGTAGGCTGTTTTATATTTTTTGGTTATCAATAGCAGAGGGGTAAGAATTATATTCCGTTGAATTCTTATAAATAAGTATCAGGAGAGCAGCTTAATAAAGCATCGTGTTAAAATTTAAATTGTTTCTTTTCGAGAGGAGATATATAAATATATCAGTTTTTCTCCTTCATGGGGAGGTATTTTTTTGAAGTGTATTGGTGTTATAAGATAAGAAATACCAACTTTTCTATCATCGTGGCGAAGTTTTATGGACACAATATGGGGGACAGGAATGGAAATAGTCTGTGAAAATCTCAGCTGAAGACTTTAGTTAAGTTAAAATAACAGTGTACAGTGAGTATTAGATTATTGTGAATCGGTCAAGGATATAATCGTGGATAAAATAAAAGCTCTCGATGCTGCTCTCTCACAAATTGAACGTTCTTTCGGAAAAGGCTCAATTATGCGTCTTGGGCAAAAAGAGCAGGTTGTTGAAATTGAAACAATATCAACTGGTTCATTATCTTTGGATATTGCTTTGGGTGTCGGTGGATTACCAAAGGGGCGTATTATTGAGATTTATGGACCAGAAAGTTCTGGGAAAACAACATTAGCTCTCCATGCTATTGCTGAGGCACAGAAAAATGGTGGGGTTTGTGCTTTTATTGATGCGGAACATGCTCTTGATCCTATTTATGCGCGTAAGCTTGGTGTTGATTTAGAAAATTTATTCATTTCTCAGCCAGATACGGGTGAACAGGCATTGGAAATTACGGAAACATTAGTTCGTTCTGGTGCTGTTGATGTGCTCGTTGTTGATTCCGTAGCCGCTTTGACACCGCGTGCGGAAATTGATGGTGAAATGGGGGATGCTTTGCCTGGATTGCAAGCTCGCTTAATGAGTAAAGCTCTACGGAAACTCACCGCATCAATTTTCCGCTCTAACTGTATGGTAATCTTTATTAATCAAATTCGTATGAAAATTGGGGTGATGTTTGGTTCTCCTGAAACTACAACGGGCGGAAATGCTTTAAAGTTTTACGCTTCTGTTCGTCTGGATATTCGCCGCATTGGTTCTATTAAAGATCGGGATATGATCGTTGGCAATCAGACGCGTGTTAAAGTGGTCAAAAATAAATTGGCACCTCCATTCAAACAAGTTGAGTTTGATATTATTTATGGTGAAGGTATTTCCAAATTAGGTGAGTTGATTGATTTGGGAGTCAAGGTTGGTATTGTAGAAAAATCTGGTTCGTGGTTCTCTTATAATTCTCAACGTTTAGGACAGGGACGAGAAAATGCAAAGCAGTTTTTACGCGAACATTCAGAAATCGCTTCAGAAATCGAGACAGCTTTGCGTCAAAATGCTGGTTTGATTGCGATTGAATTGTTAGAAAATGCAGGGTCAGAAAATTCAGAGAACGATGAAATCATTTGATGGCGTGTTTGTTTGAATACCCTTCCTTCATTTAAAATTTTTCTGTTTTATTTGTCAGAATTTTTGAAGATAAGACTGCTTATTTCTCAAATTTTTTGAAAAAACATTCCATTTTTTGATTAAATTGATTCTCAGCTTGATCAAGAGGATATTTAATGGGAAGCGATTTTGCTTTTAGAGTTTTATACTATACTCTGCAGGTGTCAATATGAATGATGTTAACAGTATCCGCTCAACTTTTCTAGATTATTTTCAGCTTAATGGGCATAAAATTGTTTCTTCTAGCCCACTTGTTCCGCGTAATGATCCTACACTCATGTTTACAAATGCAGGAATGGTGCAGTTTAAAAATGTTTTTACTGGACTTGAACAGCGTCCTTATAAGCAAGCAACAACAGCACAAAAATGTGTCCGTGCGGGTGGAAAGCATAATGATCTTGACAACGTTGGCTATACGGCACGCCATCATACATTTTTTGAAATGTTGGGTAATTTTTCTTTTGGTGATTATTTCAAAGAAGAAGCCATTTTTTTATCATGGAATCTTTTAACGAAGGAATTTTGTCTTTCAGAAGATAAATTGTTGGTGACAGTTTATCATAGTGATGATGTCGCTGCTGAATTATGGCGTAAAATCTCAGGTCTTCCAGACGAAAAAATTGTCCGTATTGCAACAGCTGATAATTTTTGGGCAATGGGAGATACAGGACCTTGCGGTCCTTGTTCGGAGATTTTTTATGATCATGGCGATCAAATTTGGGGAGGACCGCCTGGAAATGCGGATGAAAAGGGTGATCGCTTTATTGAAATTTGGAATCTGGTCTTTATGCAATATGAGCAGGTAAGTAAGGAAAAGCGTATTGAATTGCCTCATCCGTCTATTGACACAGGCATGGGATTAGAGCGTATTGCTGCTGTTTTACAGGGTGTTCATGATAATTATGACATTGATCTTTTTCGTGCGTTAATTGGTGCATCACAGGAAATTACGGGGATTAAGGTAACGGGGGATTTTATTGCGAGCCATCGTGTCATTGCTGATCATCTTCGCTCTTCTGCATTTTTAATTGCTGATGGTGTTCTTCCTTCCAATGAAGGAAGGGGATATGTTTTACGTCGCATCATGCGTCGTGCTATGCGTCATGCGCATCTTCTTGGTGCTAAAGAACCTTTAATGTGGCGGCTTTTGCCTGTTTTAATTCGCGAAATGGGACAAGCCTACCCGGAATTGGTGCGGGCTGAATCTTTGATTTCAGAAATTTTGAAGTTAGAAGAAATACGTTTTCGTAAAACTCTTGAACGAGGACTTGGTTTGTTGAACGAAGCAAGCACTACTCTTAAAGAAGGGGATCACTTAAATGGTGAAATTGCTTTTAAGCTTTATGATACCTATGGTTTTCCGCTTGATTTGACGCAAGATGCTCTTCGATGCCGTGGAATATCCGTTGATGTTGCGGCTTTTGATAAAGCGATGGAAGGTCAAAAAGCGAAAGCACGTGCCAATTGGTCTGGTTCTGGTGAAACTGTAACAGAGGCCATTTGGTTTTCTATTCGTGATCAGGTGGGGGCTACAGAATTTTTTGGTTATGAGACAGAAAAAGCTGAAGGCATTATTACAGCTCTTGTGCGTGATGGTAAAATTGTTGATCATATTTCTTCGGGGCAGAAAGCCATTCTTGTTGTAAATCAAACACCCTTTTATGGTGAATCTGGTGGGCAGATTGGTGATAGTGGTATCATTTCTAGTGAGGATTTTATTTTTGAAGTTCATGACACTCAGAAAAAAGCTGATGGTGTTTTTATCCATATTGGGGCAGTTAAATCTGGTCAAGCCAGGACGTCTGATTGTGTGGAATTAACCGTTGATGGTGTTCGTCGTAAAAAAATTCGTGCGAACCATTCTGCTACCCATTTATTACACGAAGCTTTACGTCAAGTATTGGGATCTCATATTACACAGAAGGGTTCTCTTGTGTCGCCGGATCGGTTGCGTTTTGATTTTTCTCATCCAAAAGTAGTTTCTTTGGAAGAATTGAAAAAAATAGAAGATTTAGCAAACGAAATTGTTTTACAAAATAGTGAGGTAACAACACGCCTTATGCTCGTTGATGATGCAATTTCTGAAGGAGCAATAGCATTGTTTGGTGAGAAATATGGTGATGAAGTTCGTGTTGTTTCTATGGGGAAACAGCTTAAAAAAGGAGAATTAAAAAGCTGTTGGTCAGTTGAGCTTTGTGGAGGGACACATGTGGAGAGAACAGGCGATATTGGTTTGATTCATATTGTTTCTGAAAATTCTGTAGCGTCTGGAGTGCGACGTATTGAAGCCTTAACAGGTACAGTTGCACGCCTCCATCTTAGTCGCCAAGATGCTCGTATCCATGAAATTGCTGATTTTTTAAAAACTTCTGCTACTGATGTTGAAGAACGTGTACGGATTTTGCTTGAGGATCGTCGTAAACTTGAAAAAGAGTTGAGCGACGAACGCAAAAAGAGTGTGCTAAGTAGTGAGATCGTAAAAAGTGGTCAAGAAGATATTACCATCATCAATGGCATTTCTTTCATGGGACGTGTTGTTGAAAATATTTTGTCACGGGATCTTAAAACATTAGTGGATTCTGGCAAGAAACAGATTGGATCTGGAGTTGTTGTCTTCATTGGTATTTCAAAGGATGGTAAAGGGAGTGCTGTTGTTGGGGTTACTGATGATTTAACGGATAAGGTGAATGCTGTTGATTTGGTACGTATTCTTTCCGGTATTCTTGGTGGTCACGGCGGTGGTGGACGCCCTGATATGGCGCAATCTGGCGGTCCCGAAGGAAGCAAGGCTGGTGAAGCACTTGTAGCACTCAAAGCCGCTCTCTTGAAGGATAATTTCTAATCTGTGTTGTTTCGCTTTGCGATCTGTTAAGAGGATGTTGTGCTTTAGATACGCTTCTTCCTTAAAGCTGGAGAGCTTATTTTATGATGCTATGGCTTCATGCAAATGAAATACATTTTCGTCTTCTCCTTTTATCGCTGATTGATTAATTGTCAAACCACCAGCTTTTAATAGTTTATAGAAGCGTCCGCCTTTATCGATTAATTCTTGAAAGCTTCCTTTTTCAATTAAGTAACCTTGTTCTAGAAAAAGCACAAGATCAGCATTTCGTACTGTTGAAAGACGATGTGCTATAATAAAAGTGGTGCGGTTATGACTTATGCGATCAAGGGCATCTTTAACGCGTGCTTCTGTTTCGACATCAAGGGCACTTGTTGCTTCGTCTAGAATAAGAATGGGTGCATTTTTTAAAACAGCGCGTGCAATTGCTAGTCGTTGTTTCTCTCCGCCGGACAGTTGAGACCCCCGTTCACCAATCATTGTATTATAACAATTGTTTTTTTTCAAAATAAAATCGTGGGCAGCTGCTATTTTTGCCGCTTCATAGAGTTCTTCATCCGTTGCGGTCGTTCTCCCTATCAAAATGTTGTCATGAATAGTACGATTGAAAAGACCAGTATCTTGAAATACTGTTGCTAGAGATTTGCGTAAGGATTCACGATTAATGGAGCATATATTTATTCCGTCAATGGAAATATGTCCAAATGTAGGATCATATATGCGCTGTAATAAATTAATTAATGTTGTTTTACCAGCACCTGTTGGTCCTACAATCGCAACAGTTTGTCCTGTTTTAACTTCAAAGGAAATATCAAAAACACCTTGAGAGGAATTTGGAAATTTATAGGTCACGTGATGGAATTGTATTGCACCCTTAACATTTTGCAGAGAAGGAAGCTTTTCAGGTTCTTTGCTTTGAAAGGTTGAATCTTCCATTGCAAAGAATTCTTGCAGTTTTGCTTGTAATGATATGGCTAAATTAATGAAACTGCTCATTTGATCGAGACGGCTAATCATTAATTGTGCAAATCCTACAAAAGCAACAACTTCACCTACACGTAATTGGCCTTTCGCTACAAAAAAAGCTCCAAGTAGAAGAACACAAACTATTGAAATAGTTGAAGCCATTCGATTTAAACCACTGGCGAGTGCCCACCAATTGAGAACAGGGTTTTGTGCTTTAAGAAGATCATTTGTATGCTGATGTAATATGGAAGTTTCTTCCTTTATTCGGTTATAGCTTTGTACAATTGAAACGTTAGAGATTGAATCACTGACATGTTGGAAGAGGTTATGATGATAGCATTCTACAGCGGCTTGACCATCTTTTGTTTTGCGCATTAGTAAACGCGCAATTAATACATAGATGATGGCAAGAACAACCAAGACTATTGAAAGACGCCAATTCATGTTAAAAGCTATAGGGATGAGAACGAATAATGCAACAAGAGTTGAGAGATGTTGACGCATAAAATCAAGCCATATGGTTGCCATAGAGTCTACGGCGCGTAAAAGTGTATGGAGAGCATTAGATGTTCCACGCTGTTGATGCCAGATTAACGGCATAGCAATGATACGTTCGAAAGATTCTGTTAGAACGGCTAGACGACGTCTGTGTACTAAATGGTCAGCACCCCGAGCAATCAGCACGTAAGCAAGAATATGGGAAATACCAAAACATACCCAAATCGTAAGAGTTGGGATAATAGCTGATTTTTCTGCAATGGAGTCAATGACGTGTCCAAATAAAATAGGTTCTGCAATGGTGATGATAGCCAACATAATATTAGCAGAACAAATTAAAAGAGATGCATTTTTTTCTTTATTTAGATAAGTGAGGACACGTGCATAGGTTTTGAATAGGGCCACAGGTGATCATCTCCACTAGCTGTTGCAAGTATTAAAATACGATTGTTGCTAGGTTTTGAGTTAATAAAATTTAAATAGTAAGAAAATGCAATTTTGGATACTGATTGTAATATGGTGTGATAAAAATAATCCTATAAAATATAGATTTTCGTATTTATAAAGATAGGATACAAAGTGGGTCAATAAAATTATTTGATAAAATTACTGGGCAAGGGAACTTTCATGATAGGCGTAGAAATAAAAAAGGTTGAGGCAGATGAAAGCGGAATGCGCTTAGATCGTTGGTTTAAAGCGCGTTATCCAGGACTTGGATTTGGGCATTTGCAAAAATTATTACGTTCTGGCCAGATACGGATTGATGGTGGGCGTGTTAAAGCTGATACGCGTCTTCTTATGGGACAAGTTGTGCGCATACCGCCTTTACTTGTTAATGACAAGGGAAGCCTTTCTATAACTGATAAAACACTTCGGGGACAGGATAGTGGAGTCATTTTGAAAAAAATGCTACTCTATGAAGATCCAAAGGTTTTTGTTTTTAACAAGCCAGCTGGTTTAGCTGTACAGGGTGGCTCTGGTTTAACGCGTCATGTGGATAGTATGCTTGAGGTATGGCGTAATAAAAAAGGTGAAAAACCACGGTTGGTTCATCGCCTTGATCGTGAGACATCAGGTGTGCTGATTGTTGCGCGTTCAAGAGGGGCTGCACAGGCTTTAACGGCGGCTTTTAGAACACGGGAAACGAAAAAGACTTATTGGGCATTGGTTCGGGGAGTGCCTAAAAAAAAGCAAGATAAAATTTCAACATGGATGGTTAAGGATATCACTACACAAGCTGATAAAATGCGGGTTTGTGAACATGGGGAGCCAGATTCTTACCATGCAGTTTCCTATTATCGCGTTGTAGATACGCGAGGGAGAGCTCTTTCGTGGCTTGAAATGGAACCTTATACGGGGAGAACACACCAGCTACGTGTACACGCCGCTCATATGGATCATCCTATTATCGGTGATGCGAAATATTTTTGTTCTGATAGTAATTGGACGTTGCCGGGAGGAATTCAAAATCGCCTTCATCTTCATGCACGTCGGATTCGTATTCCCCATCCTTCAGGGGGGATATTGGATATTGTTGCGCCTTTACCGCTTCATATGGTACAAAGCTTTAATCTTTTGGCTTTTAATGAGAATGATGGTGAAACAGAATAGGCAGGATAAAAGAAGGATTTTTGTAGGTTCTTTTGTTTAATTTGTGCAGTTTTTTTAAATTTGATAAGATGTTTACCTATATCATTTGTTATAAAGAGGACTCTTGATAAGTAATCGTTATGGAAAAATTATGTTTTTAGTGATGAATTTGCGGATATCATTTACACGTTTTCTTTCTACGGTTTTTTTTGTCCTTATATACTGTCAAATATCGTTGTTTAGGTGGATATAGGATATATAAATTTCGTACATCAAGTTTCTGCTGTCAGGGTATATTGGCGAATAATGTCAATTGGTGTGCCATCATAGCTGTTAGTAAAATAGGGTGTTGATTAAAGGTTATTGCCCCATAACTTTTTTGAGTGATAAGTGATTTTTTCCACTTTAACATTTTTCTAGAGACATTTTTTAGTTGTTAACGAGTGTAAATATTGCTACTTTAGACTGATAGTTAATAAGAAGGTGAACGTGATCACTTTCGTCATCAAATTCAATACATTCAGTTTTTAAATCAAGACGAATCCTTTGAAAAATTATTCTAACAGTTGCTTCTGAATGTAGAAACAAGGCAACACTGTTGTCTTATTTGTAAAATAGACATGAATATAGTCTTCAATTAGATTGGGCTAGTAAGATCTTTTCCCTTTTTGGGGGAGGGAATGGAGATCAACTTAAACCTTATGAGATAGACAGAACCTTGAAAAACCAGTCGGTTTTTTGAAAATATCAGAGGTAAAACAATATGCGTGAAATTTTGAATCATTTTGATAGACCATTGAATAAAAAGGATTCTGTTCAGAGGATTCAAAATCTTTCATGCCAGATGTCCCCTAAACGATTTTATAAGGAAGTAAAAATTTTATGTGAAGAGGAAGGATTTTCTGTATTATTGGATGGATATCCTGTTAAAACGCCGGCAAAGCGCCATTTTTTCCTGCCAACAAAAGTGTTTGCTGTATTTGTAGCAAAGGAATTTGAAAACCAGAAGCAAGTTATTGATCCAGCAAAAATGCCAATGACGCGTCTTGTGAATACCGTTATTGATGGCATAGCTGATAATGTGCAGGCTGTATTTGAAGATTTATTGCGTTTTGTTGCATGTGATATGATTTTTTATCGCGCACAAACACCAAAAGAGTTGGTACAGCGACAATGTGAACAGTGGGATCCTTTATTGGATTGGGCAGAAGAAAAATTGGGTGCCCGTTTTCATGTAACAGAAGGGCTTATGCATATTGAACAATCACGCGAAGCTATTCAAGCGGTAAGCAATTATTTACGTAAAGTTGAGTCTCCTTATATGCTCGCCGCACTGCATACGATGACCACCTTAACGGGATCAACTCTCATTGCTCTTGCTGTTTCTGAGGGAAAAATCGATTTAGATCATGCTTGGAAAATTGCGCATTTGGATGAAAATTGGATGATGGAACAATGGGGAATCGATGAGCAAAAGCTAGTGCGATGTTCTCATAAGAAAAGTGAATTTGATGCAGCAGGAACAATCATTACAACTTGCTTATAGGTCAAATTCCTTGCAGATTCTGCTCACGCACTTATTCTCAAAACATTACATTATTTTTGTGATTTTTTGAGGGTTGATTTTTATTTTCTCAAGTCCAGGAAATGCGTCATTGGTTATGTTTAAGATTGCTTCGTCATTACCACGGATAAAATACCATTGGTTATCGGAAAAAAGAGCAATAACTTCAGTTTGAATAGAACGCTTTTTTCCAGAATTTGTTGTGGTTATAAAATTCACAGGTATAACGAAATAAGGGATACCATTATCAAGTGTGCCTTCACGTTTTTTCTTTTGATTGATTTGTATACTCTCAATCTTATAATTTTCTGCCAATCGTTGTATTTGGCTTTTCATGATTTGTTGGAATTGTGATTTATTGAGATTTTTTTTGGCTATTAAGCTGTTGATGATTTGGGGAGGAATAGCATTTAAAATGGCATTTGCGTCGGCATTTTGAAGCGCTTTACTGTACGCAGATGCTGCTTTTTCAAAGGTTGTAAGTTTTGGACTTGTAATTGTATAAGCTTGAGTTATTGAGATAATAAAGGCAATGCATAAGAGAATAGGAAAAAGATGACAAATTCGCAGCATTGGAAACCTTATAATTGATTTGAAGAGATTCAACTAAACTTATAAAGTAAAAGTACATAAGCAAAAAGCCATTTGTGCTCTTTGAATAGAAGATTATCCACAAAAATGGAGATTTAAATTCCATTTTTAAATCAAAGAGAATGACTATTATTTAAACAGAATAGTACATATCGAATTCTACGGGATGTGGAGTTGTTTCGTAACGTAAAACTTCTTGCATTTTTACTTGAATGAAAGAATTAATCTGATCATCATCAAAAACGTCGCCAGCTTTAAGGAAACTACGGTCTTTATCAAGTGCTTCAAGTGCCTCACGCAGATTTCCTGAGACCGTGGGAATGTCTTTGAGCTCTTTTAGGGGAAGATCGTAAAGATCTTTATCCATAGCATGTCCAGGATGAATCTTGTTTTTGATGCCATCAAGACCAGCCATTAAGAGTGCTGCAAATGCCAAATAAGGATTTGCTGTTGGATCTGGAAAACGAACTTCTACGCGTTTTGAATTTGGCGAAGGAGTCATTGGAATACGGCAAGATGCAGAACGATTACGTACAGAATAAGCAAGAAGAACGGGAGCTTCATAACCGGGAACCAAACGCTTATAGGAGTTTGTAGATGGATTGGTGAAGGCGTTAATTGCTTTTGCATGCTTAATGATACCGCCGATAAAGAATAAGCAGGTTTCTGACAGTCCAGCATATTCATTTCCGGCAAAAACTGGTTTACCATCTTTCCAAATGGACATGTGAACATGCATACCTGAGCCGTTATCACCAAAAACCGGTTTTGGCATAAAAGTTGCTGTTTTTCCATAGCTGTTTGCTATTTGATGCACAACATATTTAAAAATTTGCACCTTATCAGCTTCCCGAACAAGAGTATCAAAGCGAATACCCAGTTCATGCTGCCCTGCTGCCACTTCGTGATGATGCTTCTCAACGCGGATATCCATATCTTTGAGTATTGTAAGCATTTCAGAACGCATATCTTGGCAGGAATCAACGGGAGGAACTGGAAGATAGCCTCCTTTCATTCGTGGGCGATGACCAAGATTGCCCGTTTCATATTCCGTATTATCATTTGATGGAAGTTCACTTGAATCAAGTTTAAATCCTGTATTGTAAGGGTCAGTTTTATAGCGTACATCATCAAAGATAAAAAATTCTGCTTCTGGACCTACATTGATCGTATCTCCAATTCCCAAAGATTTCATATAAACTTCAGCTCTTTTGGCAATAGAACGAGGATCTCTTCGATAAAACTCTCCAGAAACAGGATCGAGCACATCACAAAATATGACCAAAGTTGATTGGGCAAAAAAAGGATCAATATGGGCTGTTTCTGGATCTGGCATCAAAACCATGTCAGATTCATGAATTGTTTTCCATCCGGAAATTGAAGAACCGTCAAACATAACACCATCGCTAAATGTATTCTCGCTGATTTCTGCAGTATCTATTGTGATGTGATGCAACTTCCCTCGTGGATCGGTAAAGCGTAAATCAATAAAACGGATATCATTGTCTGCAATTCGTTTAAGAATATCTGATGCGGTTATCATATTCCATTTCCTTATTGGACTGAGGTAGATAAAATAAAGTGAAAAATTTTGTAGCTGTTAAAGTGCATCGATTCCAGATTCGTCTGTGCCGATATGAATGGCATGATCAATGGAAAAAACAAATATTTTTCCATCTCCAATATGCTTTGTTTGAGCTGCTTTACGTATTGTGTCAATAGCTTGTTTTAGTTTTTCATCGTTGACAACAAGTTCAATTTTTACTTTGGGTAAAAAGTCAATAACATATTTAGCACCACGGTAAAGTTCTGTATGTCCTTTTTGACAACCAAAGCCCTTTGCTTCTATTACTGTAATATTATGTAATTCAATTTTTTGAAGCGCTTCTTTCACTTCATCAAGTTTGAAAGGTTTTATGATGGCTTCAATCCTGTTCATGCTGAAATTATCTCTAATGTTATTATGTTTTTTTAGACTGCACCACATTATATTGACAACTATGAGATATACTAAAAGATACTTTCTACACGGAAAATTCAAAAATTATGTCATGGTATATTTTGGTAAGAAAGATTCCTTTACAACATAGAGTGAAATGCTGTTATTTTATAGGAAAACGCTTTGGGGATTGTAAAGAATCAAAATGGTAAAATAAAAAATATTTTGTTTTATTTTTTACTGTTCTCTTAATATATTTCATAATTTGCAGACTTTTTAAGAATTCGGGTTTACAAAAGGTCGATGTAGCAAAATTTCTTTCAGAAATTTTCCAGTGTAGGAAGCGGAAACGTTAATGATATCTTCAGGTCGTCCAATCGCAACGATTTCACCACCGCGATCTCCACCTTCTGGTCCTAAGTCAATAATCCAGTCAGCTGTTTTTATAACTTCAAGATTATGTTCAATGATGGCAACTGTATTTCCCTGATCAACAAGCTCATGCAGGACCTCAAGAAGTTTAGAAATATCGTGAAAATGCAACCCTGTTGTTGGTTCGTCTAAAATGTAAAGCGTACGACCTGTTGTTTTGCGTGAAAGTTCTTTAGCAAGTTTTACACGTTGAGCTTCACCACCAGAAAGTGTTGTCGCTTGTTGTCCTACTTTAATATAGCCGAGGCCAACTTTCATGAGGGTTTTCAGTTTATTATGAATAGTAGGAATAGTTTGAAAAAATTCTTCTGCATTTTCGATTGTCATGTCCAAGATATCGGCGATCGATTTTCCTTTAAATGTTATTTCTAGAGTTTCTCGATTATAGCGTTTTCCTTGGCATACATCGCAGGTAACATAAACATCAGGCAAAAAGTGCATTTCAATTTTGATCACTCCATCCCCCTGACATGCTTCGCAGCGTCCTCCCTTAACATTAAATGAAAAACGCCCTGCTTGATAACCACGGGCTTTTGATTCTGGAAGTTCGGCAAACCACTCACGGATTGGGGTAAATGCACCTGTATAGGTGGCTGGATTAGAACGCGGGGTTCTTCCAATAGGTGATTGATTGATATCAATGACCTTATCAAGAAATTCGAATCCCTCAATTTTATCATAAATCGCGGGACTTTGATGCGTACCCATGATATGATGTGATGCAGCTTTGAAAAGAGTTTCAATGAGGAATGTTGATTTTCCTCCACCTGAAACGCCAGTTATGCACGTGAAAGTTCCAAGAGGGATGGTAGCACTGATGTTTTTAAGATTATTGCCCTTGGCCCCAATTATTTTCAATGTTTTTGATTTTGATATTTTGCGTCGTTGAGCAGGTATGGTAACTACCATTTTTCCTGAAAGATATTGCCCTGTGAGAGAAAAAGGATTTTCTATAATTTCTTGCGGTGTACCTTGCGCTATAACTTCTCCACCATGAACACCTGCTGCTGGCCCCATATCAACCACATGGTCTGCTGTGCGAATGGCGTCTTCATCATGTTCAACAACAATAACTGTGTTGCCTAGATCACGTAGATGGTGTAGCATCTTCAAAAGGCGTTCATTATCGCGTTGGTGTAAACCGATAGATGGTTCATCTAAAATATAAAGGACGCCTGTGAGACCAGAGCCAATCTGGGATGCTAATCGAATACGTTGGCTTTCTCCACCTGAAAGTGTGCCTGAATTTCGAGATAAGCTAAGATATTCAAGTCCTACATGATTTAGAAAAGCTAGGCGTTCACGAATTTCTTTTAAAATACGGAATGCTATACTCCGTTGTTTTTCAGTGAGATATTGATGAATTTTAGAAAACCAATCATCTGCTTTTAAGATGGAAAGTTCTGATATTTGTCCAATATGCTTTCCGTGGATTTTGACAGCGAGTGCTTCTGGTTTTAAACGATAACCATGACAGGCTGGACAAAGCGAAGAAGACATATACTGCTCAATTTCTTCACGTGACCAAGCAGAATCGGTTTCTTTCCATCGTCGTTCCATATTGGGGATAACACCTTCATAATACAGGATCGTTTTATACGCGCTTGGATTATTTTTGTTATCAAAGGAGATTTCCTTTCTTTTTATGCCATAGAGAATAGCTTGCTGCGCTTCATTTGAGAGTGTGTTCCATTTATCCGTGAGTTTGAATCCATAAATTTTACCTAGTGCCTCTAAGATTTGGCTATGAGAGGCTGAGGATGAATTCGACCAAGGGGCAATTGCCCCAGCTTCTAAGATGAGATTTTGATTCGGTACTATTTTTTTAGGATCGATTGTTTTTTTTATGCCAAGTCCATCGCAAGTAGGGCAAGCCCCAAAAGGATTATTAAATGAAAAGAGCCGTGGTTCAATTTCAGGGATAGAAAATCCAGATATAGGGCAGGAAAACTTTTCTGAAAAAATAAGCCGTTTGTGCGTTTCATTTTTTGATTTATGAGCAGATTCTTTTGAGGTTTCTTTTTTTGCTAAAGGTTGGTCTGCCATTTCAACAACTGTAATCCCATCTGCTAGCTGTAAACAGGTTTCTATACTATCAGCTAAGCGAGAGGCAATATCACCTCGTACAACAATGCGGTCTACCACAACATCTATGTCATGTTTATATTTTTTATTAAGAGATGGAATATCAGGAATTTCATAGAAAATTCCATCAACTTTAGCACGTTGAAATCCTTTTTTTAAAAGTTCCGTTAACTCTTTTTTATATTCTCCCTTTCTCCCTCGAACGAGAGGTGCCATAATAAAAATCCGCGTATCTTCTGGTAAGGCCATAATTTGATCAACCATTTGGCTTACAGTTTGGCTTTTAATAGGAAGTCCCGTGGCAGGAGAATGAGGGATACCGATACGGGCAAAGAGAAGGCGCATATAATCGTGGATTTCAGTGACGGTTCCTACCGTTGAGCGGGGGTTGCGGGTGGTTGTTTTTTGTTCAATGGAGATGGCAGGAGAAAGTCCGTCTATTCGGTCGACATCTGGTTTTTGCATCACTTCCAGAAATTGGCGTGCATAAGCAGAAAGGCTTTCAACATAGCGGCGTTGACCTTCAGCGTAGATTGTATCAAAAGCTAAAGACGATTTACCTGATCCAGAAAGTCCCGTTATGACAATCAGTTTGTCACGAGGGAGGTCTATATCAATGTTTTTAAGGTTATGTTCACGTGCGCCGCGAATAGAGATGTATTTTTGATGAGCCATATTTTATCCTTGGCATATGTGATAAAAATTAAGCATCCAAAGTGGAATAAAATTATTTCTTTAGAATTACAACGTATTTTATTGCTTTAACGTGAAAAGAGAGTACAAGTTCTGCGAAAACACAACCCAGCAAAGTATCTTTTTATTTTCTGGTGATGAAATAAACTATGCGTTGTTATCATCTTTTGCTATAATTATACGGTACGGTATTTCAAAAATGTTAGCAAGATCCAGATTGAGATCAATTGCAAAGGTAGATGGGTAAATGGTAAGATTTAAGATAGTAATGATCATTATAGAACAGAAGTTGTTTTGCAAATTAGGACTTTGGAGTTTATAAAATGGCTGGTAGCCTTAATAAAGTTATTTTGATTGGTAATCTAGGTGCTGATCCTGAAATTCGCCGTTTGAATTCTGGTGATCAAGTAGCAAATCTGCGTATTGCAACTTCAGAAAGTTGGCGTGATCGTAATACAAATGAGCGTAAAGAGCGCACGGAGTGGCATAGTATCGTTATTTTTAACGAAAACCTTGTTAAAGTTGTAGAGCAATATTTAAAAAAAGGCAGTAAAATCTACATTGAAGGTCAATTGCAGACGCGCAAATGGCAAGATCAAAACGGTAATGATCGTTATACAACAGAGATTGTTTTGCAAAAATACCGTGGTGAGTTACAAATGCTTGATGGGCGTAGTGCAACTGGTGGTGAACAAATGCAAGGAACAAATCAGTCAAGCAGTACTTATGGCAGTGGTGGTTTTTCTGATAATAGCGCAAATCAGAGAGATGTTTTTGGTTCCAACAACATTCAATCGGGAGAGAGCTTTTCGCACAAATTAGATGATGACGTACCCTTTTAATGATTCTTAATAAAAGCAATATTGTTATTGCTCGTTGTATCTTCTTAGTTGTTTGTTTGAGGTTTTGGACATTCAAAAAATTAGGTCTAATTGATTTTGTCGGCGATTTTTAACATAAATAACATGTTGAAAATTATTGTTAAATTTCCTCTCTGTTGTAGGGGGAATTAGCGTTTTAATGTATTTTTCGCTATACCAAAGAGTGAAGTGATTCTTTTTGAAAGTCTTAAAGCTGTGACAGATCTAAACCCACATCCAGAACGTGATGTACTGATCGGTATTGAACCGGTCAGTATTATTGATGAAATGCAACGCTCCTATCTCGATTATGCGATGAGCGTGATTATTTCGCGTGCTCTTCCTGATGTCCGTGATGGTCTTAAACCTGTTCATCGGCGTATTCTTCATGCTATGAATGAGATGGGGCTTTCTTTCAATAAGCCTTATCGTAAATCTGCAGGTGTTGTTGGGGAAGTTATGGGAAAATTTCATCCTCATGGAGATGCTTCAATTTACGATGCTTTGGTGCGTATGGCACAGGACTTCTCTTTGCGGAATCCATTGATTGATGGTCAAGGAAATTTTGGTTCTGTTGATGGTGATCCCCCTGCGGCAATGCGCTATACAGAATGTCGTTTAGAAAAAGTTTCGGAAGAGCTTCTCGCTGATATTGATAAGGATACTGTTGATTTTCAGGATAATTATGATGGACGTGAGCGTGAACCGGTAGTCTTACCAGCACGTTTCCCTAATCTTTTAGTCAATGGATCAGGTGGTATTGCCGTAGGAATGGCAACCAATATTCCCCCCCATAATCTTGGTGAGATCCTTGATGCTTGTATTGCCTTAATTGATAATCCCGATATAACGCTTGATAAGATCATTGAAATCATTCCTGGTCCTGATTTTCCCACGGGTGGTATTATCCTTGGTCATTCCGGTGTCCGTTCTGCTTATGAAACGGGACGCGGTTCAATTATTATGCGTGCTAAGGTTGATATTGAAGAAATTCGCAATGGTCGGCAGGCAATCATTGTAAGCGAAATCCCTTATCAAGTTAATAAAGCAACAATGATTGAGAAAATGGCCGAATTGGTGCGTGATAAACGCATCGAAGGAATTTCTGACTTGCGTGATGAATCTGATCGTGAAGGGTATCGCGTCGTTATTGAGCTTAAAAGAGATGTTGTTGCGGATGTTGTTTTGAATCAATTGTATCGTTATACGCCGCTGCAAACTTCTTTTGGTTGTAATATGGTGGCGTTAAACGGGGGAAAACCTGAACAGATGACGTTGCTTGATATGCTGCGTGCATTTGTTTCTTTCCGGGAAGAAGTTGTCAGTCGGCGTACCAAATATCTTTTGCGTAAAGCACGGGAGCGTGCGCATGTTTTGGTCGGTCTTGCACTTGCTGTTGCTAATATTGATGAAATTATAGCGCTCATTCGGAAGGCACCTGATCCACAGACAGCCCGTATACAGTTAATGGAGAGGCGCTGGCCGGCTGCTGATGTGGCGCCCTTGATTAAACTTATTGATGATCCTCGTCATATTATCCATGCCGATAATACTTATAATTTATCTGAAGAACAGGCGCGTGCTATTTTAGAATTGCGTTTGCAAAGGTTAACAGCGCTTGGACGCGATGAAATTGCTGATGAATTGAATAAAATTGGAGTGGATATTACTGAGTATCTTCATATTTTGGCATCCCGTTCACGGATTATGAGCATTATTAAAGATGAACTTAATGTTCTTCGGGAGGCTTTTGCAACCCCTCGGCGTACCATATTTGGTTTTGGTAGCGCTGAGATGGATTGTGAAGATTTGATCGCATCAGAAGATATGGTGGTTACGGTGAGTCATAGTGGCTATATTAAGCGGGTACCTCTTAGTACATACCGTGCGCAACGGCGTGGTGGTAAGGGGCGTTCTGGTATGTCTACTAAGGAGGAGGATTTTGTAACGCGTTTATTTGTGGTTAATACCCATACACCGGTTCTTTTCTTTTCAACGCGTGGAATCGTTTATAAAGAAAAAGTTTGGCGTTTGCCACTTGGTACGCCACAATCGCGTGGGCGGGCTCTGATCAATATGCTTCCCTTACAGCAAGGTGAGCGCATAACGACGATTATGCCCTTGCCAGAAGATGAAGCTCATTGGAGTGCATTGGATGTGATGTTTGCAACTACGCGTGGAACTGTGCGTCGTAATAAATTATCGGATTTCGTTCAAGTTAATCGCAATGGCAAAATTGCCATGAAACTTGATGAAGAAGATGAAATTCTTTCTGTTGAAACTTGTACAGAACATGATGATGTCGTTTTAACAACGGCTAAGGGACAATGTATTCGTTTTCCGGTCGTTGAGGTTCGTGTTTTTGCAGGTCGGAATTCGGTGGGAGTCCGTGGTATCAATTTGGCTAACGGTGATAAAGTTATTTCAATGACAATCTTAGAACATGTTGAAGCAACGTCTATTGAGCGTTCTGCTTATATTAAACGTGTGATTAATGAACGGCGCGCTGCAGGTTCTGATTCTGAGGATATTGTAACTCTTGACGAAGAAGATGAGGGAACCAACACAGAGTTGACAGAAGACCGCTATGCAGAACTTCATGCGCGCGAACAGATGCTTTTAACGGTAAGTGAATTTGGTTATGGAAAACGATCTTCCTCATATGAATTCCGGATTTCAGGACGTGGTGGAAAAGGAATTCGTGCCACAGATCCATCTAAGACAGCTGAAATTGGTAAATTAGTGGCGGTTTTTCCGGTGAAGGCGCAAGATCAAATTATGTTGGTGTCAAATGGTGGACAGCTTATTCGCGTTCCTGTTGAGGGTATTCGTATAGCTGGTCGTTCAACTAAGGGGGTAACAATTTTTAATACAGCTGAGGGTGAAAAAGTCGTATCGGTTGAGCGTATTTCTGAATCTGAAGATGATGATAACCAATTAGATGATGAAACTGAAAAACGTTTGGAGGAGGTTGATGATTCTAATATAATTGATTTGAGTGAAAGAAAATAGTTCTTAAGAGTGTGGAGTGAAATGGTAAAAATTGCTCTTTATGCAGGTTCCTTTGATCCTCTTACAAATGGTCATCTTGATATTTTACAAGCTAGTTTTGTTTTGGCTGACAAGGTGGTTGTAGCTATAGGTATACAGGCTAAAAAAAAACCGCTTTTTAGTTTTGAAGAGCGTGTTGATTTAATTACTCAGGCAGGAAAAGAGTTGTTCAATATAGGGTCAGATCGGTTGCAGGTTATTTCGTTTAATACTCTTTTGATTGATAAGGCTCGTGAAATTGGTGCTTCTTTTCTTATTCGTGGGTTACGTGATGGCACTGATCTTGATTATGAAATGCAAATGGCGGGGATGAATGGTATCATGGCTCCTGAATTGCAAACTGTTTTTTTGCCGGCAAGCGTTTTGGGGCGTGTAATAACTTCTACATTGGTACAACAAATTGCCTCTATGGGCGGTGATGTGGCACCCTTTGTGCCTGCAAATGTTGCTAGAGCTTTGCACTTAAAATTTCAATCTTCAAGGGAGAATGATTGTGTCTCTTAAAATTCTTACTGTTTTGACATGTGTTTTTTGCTTTTTTTCTTTGAGTGCTGTAGCGGATGATTTTAGTGTAGGCGATGATTCTAACGTTCTTGTTTTATCTCTCAAAAATGGTGATGTGGTTATTCGTCTTCGTCCTGAACTGGCACCAAAACATGTCGCACAAATCAAGAAGTTAACTAAGGAAGGTGCTTATAACAATGTTGTATTTCACCGTGTCATTCCTGGTTTTATGGCACAGACAGGTGATGTAAAATTTGGAAAAAAGGGCAGTGTAGATTTTGATCCTAAACGCGTTGGTATGGGAGGTTCCAATTATCCCAATATACTGGCGGAATTTTCAAAGGAGCCATTTAAGCGTGGCACTGTTGGGATGGCACGTTCCCAAGATCCAAATTCCGCTAATTCTCAATTTTTTATTTGTTTTAGTGATGCTGCTTTTTTAAATGGTCAATACACTGTTGTGGGAGAGGTCATAAAGGGAATGGATGTTGTTGATAAAATTAAAAAAGGCACTACAGGTAATAATGGATCTGTGAAAAATCCTGATGTTATTAATGCTGCTACTTTACAAGCTGAGTGATGAGCCAAAGGAGTTTAACTGTATGGCTGAAATTAAAGATCCAGAAAATACATTAATTCTTGAAACAACTAAGGGTAAAGTTGTTATTGAATTTTTTGCTGATTTAGCACCTAGTCATGTTGCACGTATTAAAGAGCTTGTGCATGAAGGTGCTTATGATAACGTCATTTTTCACCGTGTTATTGATGGTTTTATGGCGCAAACTGGTGATGTGCAATTTGGAAAGAAAGACGATGAAAAATTTAATTTATCACGTGCAGGTATGGGGGGATCAGAAAAACCTGATTTAACAGCAGAGTTTTCGAATCTTTCTCATAAGCGTGGTACAGTTTCTATGGCACGCAGTCAGAATCTAAATTCTGCTAATTCGCAATTTTTTATTTGCTTTGCGGATGCTCCTTGGCTTGATCGTCAATATTCTATATGGGGACAAGTTATTGAAGGTATGGAAAATGTCGATCAAATTAAACGCGGTGAGCCTGTTGTAAATCCTGATGCAATCATTAAAGCTACGATTGCTGTGGATATAGAATAGGGTAAATTAATATAGGTTTCGACCGGTAAGTTTACTAAGTGAAGATATTGTTATCTTGAGTACGATGAAGAGTAATTTTCATAAACTTCAATCTATAAGAAGCTTCAGTTGTTATATGCCTTTTTTTGCATTAGGCTTTATTTTTTTTACAGGAAATGAGTTTGTGTATTTGCCCATTGTTGGCAATATCATTTACTCATAAGAGAATATGCATAAGATTTAATGTTTATTTAATACTGTTTGTTTGTAATTTTGCTGCGATTAGCTCGTTCAACAATAAATGTTATAGGATTTATTGTTTTTATAGCTGTTTTTATATTTCTGGTGCGTTAGTTGAATTCACTGTTTTTATGTAAGTGCAATTTGGAAAATAATTATTGAGTGTAATAAATAATTTGCCATGGGTGCATTTGTTTGGATGTAAGGGTGATTTTGCTTTGTGTTTCTTGAAAGCAGATAAGAGAAGATTTTCGTATCGATGCTTTTATATTGTTGCTCTTGTATTGTGATCACAGTATGTTTAAATATTGAAGACAAAAATGTGAAGCTCTTTTTACTTGTAAAAAAATGACAAAGCATTCTCTACCGGTTTGCATTTTATTAGGAGATTACTAGACAGCTTTAGGCTGTTTACATGTATATATAGGCGTATTTTTTTTATCTGTAAAAGTAAAACCTATCTGAGGCTATACTCGATATTTAGAGTTCCTTCTATTAATGCAAAATTCTTTAGACATTGTTGGTAGTTAAAGTGTGTGAGAATAAGGTTGTTGTTGTTGAAAAGCACTCTCACAATTATTTGAAATTTATGGTAAGTAAGCGTAGATGTCTTGAGGCGTTATGTTGTCAGGTCCCTTCTGAGAAATGAGATTATCATTTTAATTATGATCCATCATTTGGTAACAAAACTTTCTTTATTTCGTTTAATTTTTTTATGCTAGTAACAATATTTAGCGAATCAAGAATCAATCCATAAAGTTTATGCTGCTGCTGGTAAGAGAGGTATAGCTTTTCTTTTTATAGCAATATGGATTCATAGAAGCGAAAAGATGAGAGTGTTGATAAAGATATTTCATTATAGAAAAATTGCTCAAGATGGGTGTGCACGTCGAGGCGAAATTATAACGGGACGTGGGTGTATTCGTACACCGGCATTTATGCCTGTTGGAACGACTGGGACCGTTAAAGCTATGTATATGGATCAGATACGTGCTCTTGGAGCAGATGTCATTTTGGGTAATACTTATCATTTAATGCTGCGTCCAGGAGCTGAGTGTGTTGCGCGTTTAGGGGGCTTACATCATTTTTCACGTTGGCATGGACCTATTTTAACGGATTCTGGTGGATTTCAGGTTATGTCGCTGGCGGGAATCCGTAAAATTACTGAACAAAGTGTGATTTTTCGTTCTTATATTAATGGAGCGTATTATGAAATGAGTCCAGAGCGTTCTATTGAGATTCAAGGGCTTCTTAACTCTGATATCCAGATGCAGCTAGATCAATGTATTGCATTACCTGCAAGTGAAAAAGAAATAGAATCTGCTATGGAACTTTCATTGCGGTGGGCGCAGCGTTGTAAAACAGCTTTTGGTGATCAGCCAGGTAAAGCATTGTTTGGTATTGTTCAAGGCGGTGATAATATGAAAATGCGTGAACAGTCTGCTCAAGCATTAAAAGAGATGGATTTGAAAGGTTATGCTATTGGAGGGCTTGCAGTTGGTGAACCGCAGAGTGTTATGACAGCTGTGTTAGATGCTACTTGTCCGATTTTGCCAGAGGATAAGCCACGTTATCTCATGGGGGTGGGTACGCCTGATGATATTTTACAAAGTGTTGCTCGCGGTATTGATATGTTTGATTGCGTTATGCCGACACGTGCAGGGCGCCATGGTTTAGCTTTTACGCGCTTTGGGAGAATTAATTTGCGCAATGCGCGTTATGCGGAGGATTCACATCCTCTGGATTCACAGTCGCTTTGTCCTGCTGCAAATGATTATAGTTGTGCATATTTACATCATTTGGTTAAATCTGGTGAATCTCTTGGTGGTATGTTGTTAACTTGGAATAATCTTTTTTATTATCAGCAGCTTATGCATGGAATTCGTGATGCTATTGGGAAAGGATGTTATGCTGATTTTTGTGCTGAAACTCGTGCTTTATGGAAAAAAGGACGATAAGGCATTAACCGTAATGCACGATATCTACCTGTTTCAAGTTTCTTTATTTATTTTTGCATTAAAAAGTTTTGCTAAAATTATGAAGTAAGAAATGTTTTCCACAAGAATACAATCTCACTGTTCTAAAGGGCGGGTGTATGGTTTAATCAGTAAATATTCCCTCTGTAATTATTATACAAAACAGAAACTGTTACTCCGGTACGCGCTACCTGATCCGGAGAAAAACAGTTTTTTCTGTTTATGATGACTGTTTAGAGCAACAATATTAATGAAGGGTTAGCAAGCCTTTAAGGAAGTATGAAAATTACATTTTTATGAGGAAATTTGTATTTTTTTACTGTTCAATAATGAAATTTCAACAAAAGGTGTCGATATGAATTATTGTACATAAAATCATGGAGGCTTAGTCATTGTCGTATTAGAAAGTTTGCAGTATTTTATAGTGTAAAAGGTTTTTCATTTATGGTGATATAAAACTGAGATAGTTTAAAATTACAGTTTTGAAAATACAAACGGCTAAGATTATAAAATGCTAGACTTGTTTCTAATGGTAGTAACATTTCAATAACTAAAGTTCCGTTTAAGTTACAAAAACTATAGCTACCATATAATTAAGATCTATAAATGTACATTCTCTTATGCCACTACAAAAGAAAACTAAAGCTTCTGTAGTTTTTCATTGTGAAAGATGTGTTTGCGACCTATTTGGTATAAGTATTAGGGCATTTCGGAGTTCGTTTTGCACATATTACTTCATGCTTAAAGTACCATTATACAAAAGTGATTATATGAAGTTTTCTCATAAACAAAAGGTTCTTTTATCAGGGATTGATTTGAGAACACGCTGTTTAGCAATCTTAGCTCTTGCAGTGGGAAGTTTTGCTATTGGTACTGCAGAGTTTGTTGCAATGGGACTACAGCCGGAGATGGCACGAAGCTCATATATTGATATTCCTACAGCTGGCCAATATGTTTCTGCTTATGCATTGGGTGTTGTGATTGGAGCACCTCTTTTGGCTGTTGCAACAGCTCAGTTCTCACGCAAAACTGTTTTAATAGGATTGATGTTTTTTTATGCATTGGCAAATATTGCCAGTGCCTTTTTTTCTGATTTTAGTATATTAGTAGTGTTGCGCTTTCTTAGTGGTCTTCCTCATGGCATCTATTTTGGTTTTGCGACTATGGTTGCAGCTTCAATGGTGAAAATGAATGAACGTTCCAAAGCTGTTGGGTTTGTTATGCTTGGTTTAACAATAGCAACCGTTTTGGGAGCACCGTGTGCAACCTGGATTGGACAGATTGTTGGTTGGCATATTGCTTTTATTCTTGTAGGTGCTATTGCTTTATTGTGTTGTTTACTTATTTGGGCATTCTTACCTTCTGTTTTAAATGCTCAGAAAACAAGTTTTCTACGCGAGCTGGAAGCATTAAAGCAAAAGCAGGTGTGGTTTCTCTTGGTGATGGTTTCAATTGGAGCATCAGGATTATTTTCTGTTTTCACTTATATTAAGTCAACATTAATGCATATTTCCGGTATTTCTCTTGATTGTGTGCCATTTATTATGCCGTTAGTTGGATTGGGGATGGTGGTAGGTAATCTCTTGGGGCCTAAGTTTGCAGTTAAAGTTGGTATTTCACCAATGATATTTTTCTCTATGCTTTGGAGTACATTTGTTTTTTTTCTTTTTTTCTTTTTATCCCATGTTCCGTTAATGGCAGCATTAGGATGCTTTTTGGTTGGTACTTCTTTTGCAGCAATGCCTTCTATACAAACAAAAATCATGGATGTTTCTTTCCATGGACAGATTTTAGCGGGAGCATTAATGCAATCTGCTTTTAATATTGCCAATGCTCTTGGAGCAGAATCTGGAGCGTGGGTTTTGAAGTTTGGCTATAGTTATGAATATACTGCTGTTCTTGGGGGTGTTTTAACCCTATGTGGATTAATAATTTTTTGCTTTTCATGGTATATGGAAAAGTGTGATTAACATTTCCTTTTGTTCTTGAGAGAAAAAATATTTTTTTCTCTATTTAGTTCTTTGGTTGTCCTGTTGGGTTTTTTAATAGGCTGGAAGAAACGCGTAGAGCAAATGGAATGCCAAGACAGAATAAAAGACTGATAAGTGCTGCAAGAAGAGTTTTGGCTGCTAAAATCATTCCGATGATCCCTCCAGGATCAAATAGGCCAGCAAGATTGGTGATTGTTCCTGCTACTGTTGCGCTTAACGCACCTGAAAATAACTGTACAGAAGTAAGGGATTCGCTGGCACGCAAAGAATCTTCATCGTTTGCACATTGTAAAATCCGTTTTAACAAATGCGGCCATGCTATGCCAGCACTTATTCCAATAGCAAACAATGCTAAGCAAATAATAAAAATATATTCAGGTGTGGAAACTTCTGTTGGAATAAACCATAAAAGAATGCCTATGCCTAATAGGCTTAATATGGGGGAATAGATGATAATTTTACAAATTTTTTTTGCCGATATATCAGCACTTAATAGAGCACCACATGTCCAACCAAGGCTCATGAGGGCCGCTATATAACCAGCAGTGAGTGGGGCTTGTCCATGAAGCTCTTGAAGGAAAAGTGGGAAATAAAGCTCTATACTGTACACGATTGTTGTCATAATCAGGATTAATGCATAAACAGGAAAAAACTCAGAAGAGAAGGAAAAGGATTTACGTGGTAACATAGGATGAAGTGTAGAGGATTCGATCTTTGCTAGAACAAAGAGAAGACTTAATCCGACAACTAATCCGCATATTTTTGTAATTGTTGTATTCGTAGCTCCCCCAGCAGAAATGATAAAAATTAATAAGGTAAGTATGAAAAGTTGTAGGAGGGGGAGTGGAAATGTTGGAATATCATTTTTATTTTCTTTTGGCAAAACTTTCAGAGCTATAAGTGAGAAGATTATTGCTAATGCGCCAATTATCCAAAAGGATACTCTCCATACGCCATATTGTACAGAAATACCCCCGATAGCTGGTCCTAACAATGTTGATATTCCCCACATTCCAGAGATAACACTTAACGCATGTGACCATAAAGATGGATTGAAAATAATACGTACCATAGAATAGGATAAGGATAACAGAGAACCACTTCCAAATCCTTGAACAAAGCGTCCTACTAAAAATAATGGCATATTCGAAGCAATGCTGCACGTGAAAGTGCCAACGATAAAGACGAGGCCAGAGATAAAATAAGCTCTGCGAGGGCCTGTTTTCCCTAATATTTTTGTTGCAAGTGCAGTACCAAGGAGTGAAGCTGTTATAAAAACAATAGCTACCCAAGAATAATAAAGCTCACCACCAATATCATTCATAAGAGAGGGCAAAATAGTCACAACAATATAAACGTTGGTAGCGTGTAATATAACACCGCCTGCAAACGTTAGAAAGCAAATACTATTCTCACCCCATAAAAGTGCAGACCAGTTTTGTTTTTTCATTTTTTTTTACTATTTATAAAAAATCCCTCCTATCTAATTTATAAGGTAGTTTTTTGCATTTGCCAAGGGAAGGTTCAAAGCCCTCTTTTAGAAGAGTTTTAGAATTTAAATGAAGTTATGGCTTACTTTCCCATTGCTTTTTTGAGATTTTCATCAATTTTATCGAGGAAACCTGTTGTAGAAAGCCATTTTTGTTTATATCCGATTAAAAGTGCGAGATCTTTGGTCATAAAACCTTCTTCAATGGTTTTAATACAAACGTTTTCTAGTGTTGTGGCAAAGTTTTTTAATTTCTCATTGTTATCAAGTTTGGCACGATGCGTCAGTCCACGTGTCCATGCGAAAATAGATGCAATAGAATTTGTTGATGTTTCTTCATTTTTTTGATATTGACGATAATGGCGTGTTACTGTACCGTGTGCAGCTTCTGCTTCAACAATTTTACCGTCTGGTGTCATGAGAACAGAGGTCATAAGACCAAGGGAACCAAAGCCTTGAGCAATGATATCTGATTGAACATCACCATCATAGTTTTTACATGCCCACACGTAGCCCCCTGACCATTTCAGTGCAGAAGCGACCATGTCATCAATCAGGCGATGTTCATAATATAGTTTGTGATTTTCAAATTCAGCTTTAAATTCTGTATCAAATATTTCTTGAAAGATGTCTTTAAAACGACCATCGTAAGCTTTCAGGATGGTATTTTTTGTTGAAAGATAAACTGGAAGATTCCGCTGTAGTCCGTAATTAAAAGATGCACGAGCAAAATCACAAATTGATTCATCAAGGTTATACATAGCCATAGCAACCCCTGAACTTGGGGCGTCAAAAACATCATGTTCGATAATTTGGTTGTTATCGCCAATAAATTTAATACTTAACTTTCCTTTGCCAGGAAATTTAAAATCCGTTGCTTTATATTGATCACCAAAAGCATGACGTCCGATAATAATTGGCTTTGTCCAGTTAGGAACGAGGCGTGGGACATTTTTACAGATAATAGGTTCGCGAAAAATGACACCTCCTAAAATATTACGAATTGTGCCATTAGGTGATTTCCACATTTTTTTTAAATTGAATTCTTTTACACGCGATTCATCTGGTGTTATGGTTGCGCATTTTATACCAACACCATATTTTTTAATAGCATTGGCAGAATCAATAGTTACCTGATCATTGGTTGCGTCCCGATTTTCCACGGAAAGATCGTAATATTTGAGTTCAATGTCTAGATAGGGGTAGATCAATTTATCTTTGATATATTTCCAGATGATACGTGTCATTTCATCCCCATCGATTTCAACAATGGGGTTTTTCACTTTGATTTTTATCATTAGAAGTCCTTTTTCGTTTAAGTGATGTTATTTTTATAGCACTTTTAGGCTTATAATGAAAAGTAAAAACAGGGAGATGGTAGAGTGGGATTTAAATGTGATATGATTAGAATATATTCACCCATAGAGTGTAAAAATTTTTATTGAGAAACTTATGTCTTATAGCTATGGCTGAGAAACGAGACGTATCGGTAACATCTTTACCCTCTGTAAAGATTGAAGAAAGGTGTCTAGCTACTTGGAATGGAAGAAAAGATCATTACACTATACTTTTTAGATTCAAGAGATAGCAGCACTATTGAGAAAAGAGGCAAATGTTTACAGCAAGAGTTTTACAATAAAACTTTTTGATTCTTTTTGTTAGTACGTTAGTTAGAGCTTTGGATAATTTCTCACAGAAGAATTATTAAAAGTAATCCGTCAAGAACGTGCTTTGTAGAGCAGCTACATTTGGAAATCCTATTCACTTATATACATCTCTTATCTTGAAAAAATAAATAAAATCAAAACATTAAATGAATTGGAAAAGAGAATGGTACGCCCAAGGGGAATTGAACCCCTGTTTCCGCCGTGAAAGGGCGGCGTCCTGACCGCTAGACGATGGGCGCAAACCAATGATGAGGCTTATAGAGAGGATCTTTTTACTTCGCAAGTCCTCTGTGTAATTTTTTTGAAAAAAACCTATTTTATTAAATTATTTTTTGCGTACGTCTCTGTGACACTCGTTTAGGTCATTTTACTTTTTAGAGTTTTGTATGAGAAAATATAGAGAGTATTTATAACGATTAATAGAAAGTTTTTGTGTTAGAGTTACAATAATCGAATGCTATTTTTTGTTATTTTTGGTTTGAGAAAGAGCAGAAAATAAAATTAGTTTTTTTGAGATACTGTATCATGGTACGATTCTATTAATTTTTAGGTGATGAGAGTCTTGCTTTAATTGCTCAAAAATTTCTCATGAAAAAGAGTATTTTTCTAGAATTTGAGTAGTAAAAAAGCTACTCTAGAGTGGTTTACTGAATTAAAAAAACAATACTTATTATTAATCTCATAAGTAATGCGATCGTATAAAGTTGTTTCTCAGGTATAAGCTTATAGATTGAGTTAATTGAATGAAAAAGAATGCATATCATAAAAATGAAAAACATTGAATCATATTGCGTAAAGCGGAATTGAATAATCACTTTTCATCATATTTACTTCACAATGATTGAACAAAAAAACTTTGGAAAAAATTACAATCTACTCCTTGCAACTAAATGGTTTTTGTCTAGAAGGTGCTCTTTATCCAGAGAGATGATTGAAGTATCAAAAAACTTAATTTCTTAACATTTCAAGCTTTTATTGATCAGTTGATATCAAATGTTTCGAGTCTCCAAATTTCATCTTTATTTTACAATATTTCAGGATTGTATTGTATACAAATTAAGTTTTATAATTGTTACTTTGATGTAAAAATTCATTTAAATATATAGGGTGTTTAAGACTTTTGGATGAAAAAAAGAGATTTTTCATATAGCTCAAGCTTGTACAATATGGTAAAGGTGTAATATTATCTTTTAGCAGTTTTATTTCACCCATTCTCTTAATTTATAATTTCTGAGATATATTAACTTAACTATTTGTTTTTTAAAGTTCTACGATACATAAAGTCACCTCCTCCACGATCTAGAGGACGAAGTTTTACGGCGTAAAGAATAAAAAACGTCCCGTACAATTTATTTGCATACAAAACTAATCGGATAATTATATCAAAAAATTAAGTGAAGATCTGATGCTTCCCTATGATAAAGATTATGTGCATCAAGTTTCTGTTAATTTTCCTCTCAGTTTTAAAGCTTATAAAGGACAATCGATCAAAGCTTTCTTTTCTGGTCTTTTGTCTGATGAGAATGTAAGACATCGTTTGGTAAATCATTTAGGACTTTCGGAACGAAATGCTTCTGCTTTGCTTGAATCTGCTGGTGGGGATTATGCTGGAGCTCTTTCTTTATATCTACATGGACAAGTTCCACATTTACCAACCGATGATACAGAGACCCCTTAATGCTGATCAGTTAAAAGAATTTTTTGAGTGTATCAACATCGTTCGATGCTTGCTGGAAATAATGACTATAGATTATCTTTTGTTGGAGGGCAAGATAAGTTGGAGGGTGGCTTTAAAGATAACCGTATACAGCTTATTAAGGGAGGTGCTCCTATTACTTACATTTTGAAGTCCCTGATTGAGCATATTAATGATAGTGCGCATAACGAATTTTTGTATGAATTTAGCGAAACTCATGGACATTAATGTGCCCGAAGTACATTTACATTTTGTGAATAACACACCTTACTATCTTATTAGCATATATGATCGTCAAATAGCCGCTAATAGAACGGTCTTGCGTATTCATCACGAGGATTTTTTTTAAGCACTTAGTATTGCTCCAGAGCTTAAATATGAACGTGAAAGAGACCCCAATATTCCCGCGTGTCAGGCTATTCAGGCTATTATTTCTCAACGTACGGTGCATCTTGCTGTCGATCAACTAAATTTTTAAAATATAGTTATTTTTAATTTTTTAGTTACTAATGCTGATGTTCAGGGCAAAAATTTTTCCCTCCTTTATAGACAAAAAAACAAAGTTTTCTCCTGCATATGATTTATTAATATAGCTATTTATCCAGATTTATCTCAGAAAATGGCTATAAAAATAGGAGGAGAGTATATGCCGAAAATACATATTTACGTCATTTTATAAAATGGTTGCTAATACAAAAGAATCTTAATTATCTTTGGAAAAGCAAATAAAAAGAATGATTGTTTCAATTAATGATAAGGCAATAAAATTAAAAAAAGAACTTAAGATGCAAGATTTGAATTCTGAAGTTTTTAGTGCAATTATGAATATTATTCAAAAACGTTCTCAACATTTAAAATTTTAAGCTTTTCTCTTTCCACTTTATGTCATGATAGACAATTCAATCATGAAAAATTGTTTGTTTTTAGCTTACTTTAGCTTAAAAGAAGCTTCGCTAAAAGCTATTTTTTGCCTTGTCTATGTGAACTTGTTTGGGTACTTCGTTGAGGTGCACAATTATCAAAAGAAAATGTAGCTGGGATGTTACGTGATTTTCTGGCAATCAGTAAGTAGTAATAAATTGGCCAACTGTTGAAGCAGGGCTTGCCATCCTTGAAGCTGGTGCGGATTTTGCTGATGTGATCATGGCCTACGAGAATAATTGGCTAGATTATAAAACTTTTGTTTTATTTGATAAACAAGCGATCGACTTGTTAACAGAAAAAGGGTAGGCCGTAAAACTTCTTGCCTAAAGAGAAAGCTAAGGCCGTGATGCCTGTCATCGGATATTTTCACTAAGCTGAAAGAATAATATTTTTTGTTACTATGACATTCAAGTTATAACCTGGACGGATGGCAATCACCTAAGTGTAGTAAGATTTGTTTTTAAGGTGGGAATATAAGGCACTTAGGATAAAGATATTGAAATTAATATCGATTGTACAATATTAATTGTAAGATCACAAAAATGAATGATACGCTTTTTATTCCAAATAAAAATATTAAAAAATGAACTGATGAAGTTAAGAGTTTTTATGACTATACTATATTCAAACGATTAAAGTAGCACTATTAATGTTAAAAGAAGCTAAAAAAAAAATTTTTTATCATGAAAAGGCCGTAGGACTTCAACAGAGGAACGAAAATTTCTAGAAATTAGAGAAGAAGAACGCAAGGCATTTTTTGATAATTTGAGTGGAGGCTTTTAAATGTTTCTCAATGCCGATTTTAAGAAATAAACATTGTTTGCGCAGGAAGCTCAATCATTGCCAACCATTCCTATGCTGCTTCGCTATTTTAGCACGTCAGCTGTTTCTCACTCGGCAGTATACAATACCGTCCTAATCCAAACCTTCTAGTCGCAATTCTTCACGTTCTGAATCAGTCATATAGCTCTTTGGTAATTCCTTTTTCATAGAAAACTTCTTTCTGTAATAGACATTCATATATTAATCTAATGATTGAACTTAATCAGAAAAAACACTATGGATTCCTTACAGAGATCTGTCGTTTAAGCTGAAAATAAATAGCACGTGAAACACCTGTTTTCTCCTATATCCTTTCGAATGAAATCTTTTGTTTTATCAGGTGAGAGTGCTATCTCTGTTTTAGGATGAGGTTTTCTACCGAACTTTAACCTGCTTTCATAGCAGCAATGCGTCCATCATTTGCCCGCTCCAAAATATATGCACATTTGGATTCTGCTAAAGCAGCTAAAATTTGAATGACCATTTCTCCCATTGTCTCTCCGGTACTCAGACCATTTTCTAAGAAACGAATATATCCCCTCTTTTTCTAACAACTATCAATGATATGGATCATATCAGAAGTATTGCGCCCAAGTCTGTCAATTTTTGTACAAAGAATAATATCATCCTTTTCTGCACAATTAAGCAACCGTTGCAATCTCTCACGTTTATCAGTCACGCTCGTCCTCATATCAGTGAAGATACAATCTTTTCGCACTCCGGCATTTTTAAGTTCAGCAGTTTAAAACGCTAACTTCCTGTGATGAGTTGACACTCTCACATAACCAAGAAGTACCATTTTTCATCTCACAAATCGATTTTGATGTATCTCTAGTATCATAATATAAAAGCTTGATTTATGATATATATTTTATCGCTATTTTGGAGAGTCTCAAAAATTATCATATATAAAGACTGTTGTTTTTAATATTTGTTAAATTGGAAGAGATATTCTGTATACATTTTAGCAAGTTTTCAAGAACCGGTTTCTGATTGTTCATTGGAAACTTTTTGTTGCTATGCTCTTTGTTTATTGAACTTAGTTTTTGTGAAAAAGATTTTGTTTTTGCTTAGAAATAAAACTATCCTTTTATATAATTTGTTTATGACAATCTGCATCTGTAAGCTTTGAAAGTTTCCATTGGAAGTATCTGTAATAGTTTGGTTTATGTGTCAAACATGTTTCATGTGTTAGAATAGCGGATAAGTTTTTCTATTGGAAATCGATAAGTTATAGTTTTTTAGGTATATAAAATTATTATGTATATAAAATTATGTTAGCTTATGAAGCACTTCTATTTTCATAAAAGTTATCGTTAGGAATGCCTTTAAAAAATAAGATTTCTTTTAGCTTGCTATCATTTGAAAAATGTATAAAAGAAATGCGTGGGAGTAAGTGCAAGTTTTTCATGTACTAATTTTAGTTTTTAGTATCTTAATCAGTTATTTTATAAAAGTTCTTAATCTTTTTTAAAGGTAAATATTTGTGTTTTTTAAGGATTTTAATTGAACGAGCAGGGTTGTCGTATTAGGAAAAAATTGGGTTAAATGGAGCAGGGGATTTCTTTAGATCTTATGGGTTATAAAGCATTGATTTGCGTATTATTTAACGTTTTTTATTGAAGATTAAGGATAAGCAATTATATAATGGAAGAATCTCTAAAAGTTGGCATTGCAGGGCTTGGTACGGTTGGTAGTTCAGTTATTCGAATTCTAAAGGATAAAGCTAATAGTTTGACTTGCCAATGCGGTCGATCAATTAAAGTTATTGCTGTTAGTGCGCGCGACAAAAGTCGCAACCGTGGAATTGATCTTAGTGATGTAAAATGGTTCGATTCACCTGTGGAGATGGCATCTTCTGATGAGATTGATGTTTTTGTTGAGTTAATTGGTGGAAAATCAGATGTGGTGTATGCAGCCGTCAAAAAAGCGCTTGAGACCGGACATCATGTTGTTACTGCCAATAAAGCGCTTCTTGCTCAGCATGGTGAGATACTTGCTGTTAGTGCAGAAAAAAAAGGAGTTTTTCTTCATTTTGAAGCTGCTGTTGCAGGGGGAATTCCTATCATCAAAGCGATGAGAGAATCACTTGTCAGTAATCGTATATCGCGGATTTATGGCATTCTTAATGGAACCTGCAATTATATATTAACACGTATGTTTACTGAAGGACTTTCATTTAAAGATTGTTTGGAAGATGCACAGAGGCTTGGTTACGCTGAAGTTGATCCTACTTTTGATATTGAGGGAAATGATACTGCTCATAAATTAGCTTTATTGACAAGTTTGGCATTTGGAACAGCGGTTTCGTTAGACGATGTTTATGTTGAAGGAATTAGCAATATTTCGCAGATTGATATCCGTGCGGCTGATGAATTGGGGTATCGGATTAAGCTGTTAGGGGTTGCATTAAAAACCGATACTGGAATCGAACAACGTGTTCATCCGACAATGGTACCAACATCATCAATGATTGCGCAGATTCACGGTGTGAGGAATGCTCTTTCTATTCAAAGTGATTTATTAGGTGAATTACTGCTTTCTGGTCCTGGTGCTGGAGGAACGGCAACAGCATCAGCGGTTATTGGTGATTTGGCTGATATAGCGAAAGCTCGTCCTGGTTTTCAGTATGCACCTGTTTTAGGAAAACCCGCATTAGGGCTTGCCCCTCACAAAAAAGCACGTATTTCTTATCATTCAGGTGGTTATTTTATTCGTTTGAATGTTCATGATCGCGCTGGTGTTTTTGCAGCGGTTGCAAAGCATATGGCTGGTAATAACATCTCATTAGAATCGATTGTTCAAAGGCCTTTTATGGAAGGTCAGAGTGTGAAAACAATTATTTTAATAACCCATGAAACAACGGAAGTGAATGTACAACAAGCGCTAGCAGAAATTGAAAAAGATGGTCATCTTGTTGCAAAGTCTCAATTTATTCGTATCGAACCTATGGTATAGAATTGACACTTCAATTTTATATAATAAACGAAAAGAAAGCTTGAGTGCTTTTTTTCTTGTAGAAAGTTCTCATTTTTGTCAAAAGCTTTATTTTAAATGCTTGGCAATAAATATTCATGTTTTTTGCAGTACTCATTCAGTAGGATTTTTCATATGTCCACAACTCAGAAAATTTTAAATGGACTTGATCGTATTTTAACGCTTGAGTTAGTACGTGTCACTGAACGCGCTGCTGTTGCAGCTGCACGTTGGCGTGGGCGTGGTGATGAAAAGGCTGCTGATCAAGCGGCTGTAGATGCAATGCGTCAGGAACTTAATCGATTGCCTGTTGATGGAACAGTGGTGATTGGTGAAGGTGAACGTGATGAAGCTCCTATGCTTTATATTGGAGAAAAGGTAGGTCTTCAAAATGGGTTGGCAATTGATATTGCACTTGATCCACTTGAGGGAACAACAATTTGTGCTAAAAATCTTCCTAATTCTTTAGCTGTGGTTGCAATTGCTGAAAAGGGTAACCTCCTTTATGCTCCTGATGTTTATATGAAGAAAATTGCTATTGGTCCTGGTTATCCAAAGGGGGTTGTTGATATAGATGCTTCTCCTACCGATAATATTCATGCCCTTGCAAAGGCTAAGGGAGTGGCTATTAATCAGATTACTGTTTGTATTATGGATCGTTCTCGCCACGAAAAACTGATTGATGAAGTACGATCAACAGGAGCATCAATTCGCTTAATTGGTGATGGGGATGTTGCTGCCGTTATTGATACAACTGATCCAGATGAAACTGGCATTGATATTTATATGGGTATTGGTGGAGCACCAGAGGGTGTATTAGCTTCCGCAGCTTTACGCTGTATTGGTGGGCAAATGCAAGGATGTTTGCTGCTTGATACAGACGAAAAAATTGCACGTGCGGCAAAAATGGGAATCGATAATCCTTATAAAGTTTATACAATGGAAGAAATGGCAAAGGGAGATGTTTTGTTTTCTGCAACAGGTGTAACAGATGGAAACATGCTTTCTGGCGTTAAATTCACTCCTCGTTATATTCAAACAGAAACCCTTGTGATGCGTTCGCATACTGGTACAATTCGTAATATCAAAGCACGGCATAGAGACCGTTCAAAATTTGATTAATCCCATCTTTTTTCTATAGCTACTAAGGAAAATGCCTTTTGAAAGTGTATGCTTCCATGAAGGTTGTAAGATACACTCGTGGAAGCATGACTGTTGTGTTTAGAGATACCTTTTTATTGTTATGAGAGCTGAACAGAATGTACCCAGCCATTTTTATCTTCTCTATTGCCTTTTTGGAGGTCAACAAGTTGTGTGCGAATTTGTTTTGTGATCTCACCAGTCATTCCATTTCCGATAACGAACTCACCACCTTTATATTTAAAATGACCGATTGATGTGACAACAGCAGCAGTACCGCAAGCAAAAACTTCTTTTAGGTGATCACTTCGTGCATCTTCCTGGAGCGATTCAAAAGAATAAGGGCGTTCTTCTATTGTTAAACCCATTTTTTGGGCTAACTTCAAAATTGAATTACGTGTTATTCCTGGAAGGATAGTGCCATTAAGTGCGGGTGTTACAAGCGTATTATTTTCCATAATAAAGCAAACATTCATACCGCCGAGTTCTTCAATCCACTTATGTTCAATCATATCAAGAAAGAGTACTTGATTACAATTATTTTGTTCTGCATTCTTTTGTGCTAGTAAGCTTGCTGCATAGTTACCACCACATTTTGCTACACCTGTTCCGCCTGGACCAGCACGACTGTAATCTGTTTCAAGCCATACGCTGACAGGTTTTTCTTCTCCTTTAAAATAGGATTCAACAGGAGATGCTATGATACAGAAAATATATTCTTCAGAAGGGCGAACTCCTAAAAAGTTTTCATTGCCAAACATGAATGGACGTATGTAGAGGCTAGCATTAGGATTTCCAGAAATCCACTTCTGATCAATTCTTACCAATTTATGAATAGCATCTAAAAAAATGTCCTTTGGCAATTCAGGCATAGCTAATCGTCTTGCCGATTCTATAAAACGTTGCGCATTGGCATCAGGGCGAAATAACAAGATACGCCCATCTTTTGCACGGTACGCTTTTAGACCTTCAAAAATCTCTTGCCCATAATGCAGAACGGTACTTGCTGGATTAATTTCTAAAGATTTATATTGAGAGATAACAGCGTTATGCCAACCTTTATCTTTAGTCCATTTAATGATCACCATATGATCTGTAAAAAATTGACCAAAACCAGGATTTTTGAGAATACGCTCACGTTCTTCATCTGATAGAGGTGATGGATGCTTTTCTATTTTAAACGGAATTGATGATGTAGGAGATTTCATCAGTAAAACCTTTTGAGATGTGCTTTATTTTTAGGTGTTTTGTATTATAAAAAATAATGAAACGTTTTCATTATGACTTTATTATTAGCAAATCATTCGTGTCAATGCCTTATTATAGAATTGAAAGATAGGGCTATTGAGAGATGTTTTTTTCTCTTTGTTTTGATGATTTTTCTTCTCAATTTTATCAAGTAATCTGGAACCTTTATTACCTGTTTATCGTTTTCACAAAAATAAAGATCTGAATAATTTGGTATATTTATATTCTTTAAATAACTTACAGGTAGGGGAATTGAGAAAAGGAATTCACTATGATTAATAGAAGTTACCAAACATATGGAGAACGGATAGCTGCAGAAAAAACAGAGCGTGAACAGCGTAATTCAATTTGGAAAGGCATTTTTGCTATTCTTCTTACGGTTTTTATTCTCTGGTTTATTTTCGGCTTTTTAGGATCTTTTTTTACAAAATCCCCCCAACGTATTTCTCATTATAATACGACAGAATCGAGTCGAATTGTAACAAGTCCGAGAAAAGATTTAAATCCAACATCTCCAGTACCTTATAATTATAAAAATACGAGATCACCTTCATTTTATGAACAAAGCTCTTCAGAGGAAAGAATCCAACCAAATATGAACCAAGGCGTAAAGTAACCTTAAATTTTTAAGATGAGAAAAATTTGATAGGATGTTAATTTCTGAAATGAATCAGTCATCAATCAATTGGTAGCAGAACAAATAATGCAACGGCTTTTAAAACCGTTGCATTATTTATTTAGCGTGTGATAAAACAACTTCCTCCTGAGTTTTTGATGTCTTCACAAAGACTTATAGCTTCATTACGGTTTTGTGTTTGAATACGAACACGGTAATAAGTTCCTTTTCCTGGTATGAGAGCAGACTGAATATTTATAGGACGAGTACCGATAAGAAATCCAAATCTGGACTTCATGTTTTTCAAAGAATCCTTAGCAAGTTCATGTGTTGGTTGGGATGCAAGCTGTACATAATAATTTGCTAAATTTTGTGTGCGTACTTGTACTGGTGGGGTTTTACGAGAAGAAGCAGGCATTTGTACTTGTGAATTGCTTTTCATATGTGAAGGAATTGGTACGAATGAGTTTTCAACTTTTTTATCAATACTAGATGTAGAAATATTTTCAGCGATTATTTTATCAATATGACTCGTGAGATTATCGTCTGCTTCTTTGTTCTTTGTATTAGAAAAGTGGGAAGAAACTGGTTGGGATTCCTGAAGCTGATCTGCGGTAGTTTTGTCAGCTTTTCCTTCATATTTATCAGCGTTTTTTTTCTCTCTGTCATGCATTGGTGCGAGCACAACTGTGCCATCTTGTTTTACAATAACAGTTTGTACTTCTTGTGTTGGAATGGTATGATTGATGGCTTCTGTCACTGCATCTTCAACATCAGAGTCATCAAGAGAAGAGGGTGAAAGTCTTGTGGATTCTTGTTGATTTAATACTGCTAAGTCTTCAGGTGATTCCGAATTGTCAATAAGAAATTGCTGCGTATTTTCTTGTTTTTCATTTTGTTCCGTTATTTGTTTATAAATATCTAAATTATGAGCAACATCACTATTCTTTGTTTCTATTGATTCTTGTTTAAATTTAAAAGGTGTGTTGTCAGCGCGGATAATAGGAACAGATGTACTTTCATTCTTTTGTGAGGACATAAAAAAACGAGAATAACCTATAAAACTAGCTGCTATCAAAATAAGAAAAATAATACCCTTGGTAAGAGTTTTAGTAACAATAGAACTTTTAAAGGGAGGAGAATTCGATGTATGAATGGGGATTTCATCTACACCTTTGTATGATAAATTCTCAGTATACTCCGTATTGTCAGCAAGAAAATAGTTGATATTCTGTTCTTGGGGATTTATACGCGAATCTTTTTCTGAATTTTGTATGGTTTGATGAAAGAGTTCATTGAAAACTTTATCTTGTTGTTTTTGCTGTGAAGAATCTTCTGCTGGAATATTTCCTACATTAAATACATCTGCAAATTCTTCTTTTAAACCATCAGTAGGTACATCATATTCGGAGATTTCATACGGAACTTCTGGAACCATAATGGATCCAGTTTTTTCTACGACTTCCTCCGCAAATTTATAAGTATCAACATTTGGAGGAGGAGTATTCCTGTGCATAGTGTTATGAGCAAAAAAACGATCTTTTTGTGTGTCCCTAAAAACCCTCGATGAGGGGGGCATCTTATTTATGACCTCTTTTTCATTGTTTTTCTCAGAGATATTTTCAGCATTATTGATGTATTGGGCTTGAGAATCAACATATTGGAGAGTTTGTGTAACATAAGTTTCTTGTTTTGAGAGTTTCTCTTCATAAAATTGAGGATAAGCATCAGTATGATTTTTTTGTGGAAAATCTTTTAAATTAGATGGATTGCTGGTTTGCGTCGAATCCAAAGGTGCTAGAAAGTCACTTGTTGATTTATTGTTTGGAGTGCCTGTTCTCTTTGAAATAAGGGTAGCAGATGAAAAACTAGTGTTTGTCTTCATGGAAGGGTTTGAAACATTGGTATAGTATTCTTCAATCCAATTTTCTTGATCAACTGAAATTTTATAGGGATGGTTTACAGGAGAGTCATGAAGGCTTTGATTGCTATCATAATTTTCTTGTATAATCGATGTCTTTTGTTGTGGTGCGATTTTTTGTGAAAAACGGTTGTTTTGTTCATTTAGTTCTGAAGTAATTCTATTATTATCTTGTCTCTCAGATTCATCAGAAAAGAAATTTTCTGATAGCGCATCAAAGTTACTTCTTTCAAAAGAGGAATGAGCAAGATTCTGTGCTGTTTTATTTTGAGATGATGGATTCTTTTGAATAGGCAATGGAGAAAGCGCGTCTAAAATTTGTTCTTCATCATGGGACGGAGGTAAAGAATGCTCTTCCTCAGACACAAAGCTATTCTTTTCTTGATGGTTAAACGAGGAAACTGATGTAATATCTGAAGTTGTTTTATTGTTGGTTTTGTGTAAGTTATGTTGTCTCTTTTGCTCATCAAGTGGCAAATCATTCGTTAAATTACTTTCAAATTCCGATTCTAGAAAGGACAAATCAAAATCATCACCATGAAATGAAGTTTTATGGGGCTGAGATATTGACTGATCAGTCTGCAAAGGAGGCAGATCTTTTTGATTTTTGCTTTGCTTATTCGGAGTGAAAATTCGCGTAAGCTTTCTCAAAGGATTATGATTTTCATAATCCCGTTTCATTTCGTGGGGATTTTTGCGATTGTTATCGCTCATAGCTTTTCTCACATGACGATCTGCATCTGCGTGCAATAAAGGTAATTTTGATTTTTATATTTTCAAATACAAACTTTTCATCCTCCTATAAAGGATACACGAAAAAATTTATCAATAAAGTACCCATTTTATGTATTTGTAGAACTTTTTCAACGCATTTCTGTTGCTGCTTTGATTCCCACAATTGCAAGTCCTGATGATAAAATATTTATGATAGCTTGTATCAAGCCCAATCTGGCAAATGAAAGACTCCTATCATCAGGCTGAATAAAGCGTAAATCGAGATTATCGCTCCCTTTATTCCAATGGGCATGAAAGCTGGAGGCAAGATCATAGAGATAAAATGCCAATCGATGTGGTTCTTTATGAACTACGGCTTGTTCAATAATGCGTGGATATTCAGAAAGTTTGCGTATTAAGAATATCTCATTATCGTCTGTTAATCTGTTAAGATGCGCAATCATTTTATCATTTGAAATATTTTCAATACGGAGGATTTTTTGCGCTTGACGAAAGACTGAATGACAGCGTGCACTTGCGTATTGTACGTAAAAAATGGGATTATCTTTTGATTGTTCTGTAACTTTTGCAAAATCAAAATCAAGAGGTGCTTCACACTTACGGTATAGCATCATAAAACGTACTGGATCACTACCGACTTCTTCTACAACATCGCGTAAAGTGACAAATGATCCTGCTCTTTTCGACATGCGTACAGGATGACCGTTACGAAAGAGTTTTACCAATTGACATAAGAAGACACTCAATTTAGCCTTATCACTGGAAATTGCTTTTGCCATTGCTTCCAACCGCTTTACATAACCAGCGTGATCTGTTCCTAAAATATAGATCATTTCGTCAAAATGGCGATTGAATTTATCACGAAAATAAGCAACATCGGCAGCAAAATAAGTGTAAGAACCATCAGATTTAATTAAGACGCGGTCTTGGTCATCTCCAACATCTGTTGAACGGAACAAAGTTTGTTCACGTGGTTCCCAATCTTCTGTACTTTGTCCTTTTGGTGGTGGGAGCTTACCTTTGTAGATATATCCCTTTAAAGTAAGGTCATTAATCGTATTACGAATAGCGCGCGCATTATTGGCATAAAGCATCCGCTCAGAGAAAAAGATATCATGATAAATATTAAGGGCAGCTAAATCTTTTCGAATCATTGACATCATTGCATGAATCGCACGCTCTTTCACGATAGAGAGAGCTTCTTCTTTATCCATAATGAGTAATTTGTCGCCAAATTCTTGAGCAAGCGATTGACCCAATGGTATCAAGTATTTACCAGGATACAGCCCTTCTGGGATTTCATTGATTTTTTGTCCAAGAGCTTCACGATAACGTAACAATACGGAATGGGCGAGGACTTCAATTTGTTTACCCGCATCATTGATGTAATACTCTTTTGTAATGTTATAGCCGACAAATTGCAGTAAGTTGGAGAGGACATCTCCGACAACAGCACCTCGGCAATGCCCTACATGCATAGGCCCTGTCGGATTTGCTGATACATATTCAACATTGATGCGCTTTCCCTGTCCTATGGGAATACGTCCATAAGATATACCTTTTTCAAGCATGGATTTTATTGCATTTTGCCAAAATGATTTTTTAAGCTTGATGTTGATAAATCCAGGTCCGGCAACATTAATATTTTCGATAGAGGGATCATTTTTGAGCAGTTCTATGATTTTTTCTGCAAGTGCACGCGGATTAAGCCCAGTAGCTTTCGCAAGCACCATGGCAGCGTTGGTTGATAAATGCCCATGCGAAGAGTCACGTGGAGAATCAACGGTGATTTTTGATAAATCTAAATCTTCTCCATTTTTTATATCAGATGACTCTAGTGATTTTTTAATTTTTTTTTCGAAGTTTTTAAAGACATTCATATTCAACTTCCATTATGTATTCAAAAGCAATTAAACAAAATTATTTGTGCAGTCAAATAAACGCTGATATTCACGTAGAGCATAGTGATCGGTCATACCTGAAAGAAAATCAGCAATGAGACGCGCTAACTCTTGATTTGTTAAGTGAGCTGTTTTGTTGTGCCAATTTTCAGGCATTACATGTGGATTTTTATAATAACATTCGAATAATTTCTGTACAATGCGTTTTGCTGCATTGCGACGATTGAGCACTTGATCATGATAATAAAGGTTTTTAAACAGAAAGTCTTTTAGTTCCTTTTCGTAAGCGGCCATTTTGGGAGAGAAAGTAACAATGGTTTGTTCTGCTTGGTGAACATCACTTATACTTGTTGGTTTGATTCGTGCTAAGTTTTCTTGTGATTGTTTGATAATATCTTCAACCATGGTTGTTATCTGTCTGCGCACTAGTTTATAACCGCGTCGAGTTTGATCGAGTTGTGGATGCTCTTTTTTTATGTCGTTTAATAATGTTGCTGTGAGTGAAACTTGTTCGAACTGATCAAGTGTTAAAAATTGCGATCGTAACCCATCATCAATATCATGCGCATTATAAGCAATATCATCAGCAATCGCAGCACATTGCGCTTCTAGTCCAGCAAAGCAATTGAGCTGAAGATCCTGCTTTGCATTATATTGTAGAATATCGATAGGAACATCTTTGTTGTTAGCATAAGGACCTAAAAGGGGGCCATTATGTTTTACAAGTCCTTCGAGTGTTTCCCAAGTCAGGTTGAGTCCATCAAAATTTGCATAGCGCTGTTCTAGTTTTGTAACAATGCGTAACGCTTGTGCATTATGATCAAAGCCGCCATAAGGTGCCATTGCTTCGTTAAGGGCATCTTCTCCTGCGTGGCCAAAAGGTGTATGTCCAAAGTCATGTACAAGGGCAATAGCTTCGGCAAGATCTTCATCAAGATAGAGTGTACGAGCTAATGTTCGTGCAATTTGAGAAACCTCTATTGAATGCGTCAGCCGAGTACGATAATGATCACTCTCATCAGCAATAAACACTTGGGTTTTATGTTTAAGACGCCGGAATGCGTTAGAATGAATAATACGATCTCTATCTCGTTGAAAAGGTGATCGTAGAATATTCATAGTTTCATGGAATAATCTGCCACGACTTTTTTGCGGGTTGGCACTATATACCGCTCGAAATTGGTAATTGAAATTGATCTTGCTTATATTCATTGCAAGCTATCCATTCCCATCCTAAATTTAAATTGAGATTATTGTATTATGAATAAACTTCCTGTTTAGGATACTCTTTCTTGACAGTTTAATGCAAGGATATATAAAAAATGAGTGTGAATATTTCAGATGTTGCTGCCAGGCGGATTGCACAGATACTTTCAAGTGAACCTGATAAAATAGGTTTACGTATTTCCGTTGAAGGTGGTGGGTGTTCAGGTTTCTCTTATAAATATAATTTGGTTTCTAAAGCTAATAAAGATGATCTTGTTGTTCAAAAAAATGGGGCGACTATTTTAATTGATTCACTTTCGCTTCCCTTTATGGAAGGGGCTGAAATTGATTTTGTTGATGATCTTATGGGGCAGTATTTCAAAATTCATAATCCTAATGCTATCTCATCGTGCGGTTGCGGTATAAGTTTTTCAATTTAGAATGGTGACGTTGTGGTATTGCTTCTTGAAAAGATTATCGCTTTGGTCAACAATGCAAGAATGGATGTCTTTACAAAAATATTGCGCCAATGTTTGTGGTTAGGCGTGGCACTTATTACTTTATTGATTTGGAGTCATTGTGTCTTTTCTCAAGAAGGAGAGGAGCAAGAGCGTCAACAAAAACAATCAAGAAGTTTTATTTCAAAATCTCAAAACACTGAAAAAGAAAATTTAGTTCCTCAGAGCCAACTTATATTGCATGCTCGATTAACAAGTGGCAGTGAAAATATTCTAAAAGGGCTTGTGTGGCGAGTTTATGCTCCTATCCTAGGAGTTGACAATAAGTTACCACTGATTGCAACTTATGAAGGTGGTAGTGCACGTTTTGATTTAGAACCAGGAAGTTATCTTATCCATGTTTCCTTTGGTCATGCAAGTGCGGTGCGCCATGTAAGTTTAGAAAATGGAAAGAGCCTTATTCAAAATTTTAATCTTGATGCTGGTGGTGTTATTTTAAATGCCACATTATTAAATGGTACAGTTAATGAAAAGGAATTACGTTTTACTCTCTATGAGGATGAGAAAGAAAATGATGATACTGGTGTGATTCTATCAAATATTAAACCTCATTCCATTGTACGTTTGAAAGCTGGTCGCTATCATGTTGCTTCCCATTATGGTTCCATTAATGCTGTTGTTCATTCGGATATTCAAGTGGATGCAGGTAAAATTACGGAAGTAACTCTTGAACATCAGGCAGCTCAAATCGTTTTAAAATTGGTACGGCAAGAAGGAGGGGAAGCTCTTGCCGATACAAGTTGGTCTATCACCAATGATTCTGGTGATATTATTTATGAGACTGTTGGTGCTTATGTTTCGCTTGTGTTAGCTGAGGGAGAGTATATTGCGATTACTAAGAATAAAGATCAAATTTATCAAAAAGTTTTTTCGGTTGTTTCTGGCCATGATGAAGATATAAATGTGGTGGCGAAAGCACAAAATATGCAAAAAATTGATGAAGAAATCGATTGATGGTTGTGCATATGCATAAACCGTTATAAAAAGCGGATAGAGAGTTTTGATTGTAGAAATTTCAACAGTTAGTGTTTTTTTTGCTGGTGTATTATCTTTTTTATCACCGTGTGTTTTGCCGTTGGTTCCTCCTTATTTATGCTATATGGCGGGCATTGGTGTTGATGATTTTCGTTCAGAAGAGCGTAATGGAAGAGTGTTTATACGTTGGGCGCTTTTGTCTTCTGTTATTGCTTTTGTGCTGGGTTTTGCAACCGTTTTTGTTGCTTTAGGTGCCAGTGCAAGCACAATTGGAAAGTTTATTGCTTATTATCGTGATTGGTTTGCACTTGCTGCTGGAATTATCATTATTATTTTTGGTTTGAACTTTTTGGGTCTTTTCAAAATTGTTTTTTTATTTCGTGAAGCACGTTTTCAAATACAGAAAATCCCTTCTGGTTCTTTAGGCGCTTACGTTATTGGTTTAGCTTTTGCATTTGGTTGGACACCTTGTATTGGCCCAATTTTAGGACCCATCATAACACTTGCTGGAACAAAAGAAACTGTGAGTGAGGGAGCTGTTCTTTTAGGGGTTTATGCCTTAGGGCTTGGTGTGCCTTTTCTGATGGCAGCTTTATTTTCGAGCAGTTTTATGAGATTTTTAGGAGCTTTTCGTATTCATTTAGGAAAAGTTGAGAAAATTATTGGTATTTTTTTAGTTGTTACGGGTATTTTATTTTTAACAGGCTCTATGCAGGATTTTTCATTTTGGCTTTTAGAACATTACCCTTTGTTGAGTCAAATTGAAGCTATCCATTGGCATAATATTATGAATTTTTTAGGATTTTCCCGCTAACTTAATGAGTTTTATGATGAGAAGTTGTCTTTCTATTGTTCTTGCAGCAGGTGAGGGGACGCGTATGAAGTCGTCGCTTCCTAAAATGCTTCATAAAATTGCTGGATTGCCGGTTGTATGCCACGTCATAAAACAAATAGAATTAACCGGTGTTTCACAATTAGCAGTCGTTGTGGGTTTTGGTGCGAAAGATGTTGTGCACGTTGTTGAATCATTTGTAAAAAATGCAATGATTTTTGAACAAAAAGAACGTTTAGGAACAGCGCATGCTGTTTTATCTGCTCGCTTAGCTTTGCAAAAAGGAACCGATGATGTTCTCATTATTTTGGGTGATACGCCTTTGATTGAGCAAGATTCATTGCAACAGGTTCGTGCGCAGCTTGCTAGTGGAGCAGACGTTGTTGTTGCCGGTTTTCGTGCTTTTGATCCGACAGGTTATGGGCGTCTTCTTGAGAAAAATGGTAAACTTATCGCGATTGTAGAAGAAAAAGATGCCAGCGATGAAGAAAAAAAAATCTCTTTTTGTAATGGTGGGATATTAGCTCTTAATGGAAAGTATGCACTTTCTCTTTTAGAGAAGATTGATAACAATAATTCAAAGCGAGAATATTACTTAACAGATATTGTTTCTATTGCATCGCAGGAAGGATTAGATGTTCGTGTGGTTGAAGTGCCTTTTGACAACATTGTAGGAATTAATAACTGTTTTGAGCTTTTTGAGGTTGATTCTTTATGGCAAAAACGTAAAGCACACGATTTAATGTTGACTGGTGTCACAATACTTAAACCAGAAACGGTTTATTTTTCTTATGATACGGAGATTGAACCAGGGGTGGTAATTGAGCCAAATGTTTATTTTGGGCTAGGTGTCAAAGTACAATCTGGTGCAGTTATCCATGCATTTAGTTATCTAGAGGGTGCTGTGGTTGGTACAAATGCGCGGATTGGACCCTATGCACGTTTGCGGCCTGGAACAGAGTTGGCAGGATCGGTAAAAATTGGAAACTTTTGTGAAGTCAAACAAGCTAAAATAGGAGAGGACTCCAAGATTAATCATTTGAGTTATATCGGCGATGCTGAAATTGGAGCACAGGTCAACATTGGTGCTGGGACTATTACTTGCAATTATGATGGATTTCATAAACATAAAATTGTGATTGGTGATCATGCTTTCATTGGATCTAATGCAGCACTTGTTTCTCCATTGGTGATAGGGAAGAGTTCTTATATTGCCTCAGGCAGTGTGATCACTGAAGACGTTCCTGTAAACAGTATAGCTTTGGGGCGTGCACGACAAGTGACGAAAAAGGATTATGCAACGAAATTGCGTGCGCGTTTATCAGCAAATCAACAGAAAAAGTGATCGTTTTCAGTTTATTTTCTTTGTTTTATGGTGATTTGAAAATTTTGTAGGAGGCTTATTTTAGATATTGCCTTATATGTTTGATTTATGTGATTACTTTAAAGTTTTGAATGAAGATAATTTGATTGTTTTATGAGATTATATAAATCTTAGATGTGAGTTGGAGTTTTTTAATGTGTGGAATTATCGGAATTCTTGGAAAGAAATGTGTTACATCCTCTTTAGTTGATAGTTTAAAGCGTCTTGAGTACAGAGGGTATGATTCATCTGGTGTTGCAACTGTTCATAATGGAAATCTTTATCGTGTACGCGCTGAAGGTAAGCTTATTCATTTAGAAGAAAAATTAAAGAAAACACCTTTAAAAGGAAATTTAGGGATTGGCCACACGCGTTGGGCTACGCATGGAGTTGCTGTGGAGCGGAATGCTCATCCTCATGTAACGGAACGACTTGCGATTGTTCATAATGGTATTATTGAAAATTTTGTAGAATTGCAAAAAGAACTCATTGAGTATGGTTGTATTTTTGAAACAGAGACGGATACAGAGGTTATTGCTCATTTAATTACGTGCGCGTTAAAAAGTGGTCTTTCTCCGCAAGAAGCGGTACGAACAAGTTGGAAACGATTGCAAGGGGCTTTTGCTATTGTTGTTATTTTTGAGGGTGAAGAGAATCTTATGATTGCTGCTCGTTCTGGTCCTCCGCTGGCAATTGGCTATGGAAAAGATGAGTTTTTTGTCGGATCGGATGCAATTGCTTTGGCTCCATTCGTAGATTGTATCAGCTATATGGAAAATGGAGATTGGGCTGTTTTGAAACGGGAAGGTGTAACAATTTACGATGCAGACAATCAACCGGTAAAACGTCCTACCACACCATTATTTGAAGGGGCTTTATTGGTTTCTAAGGGTAATCATCGCCATTTCATGCACAAGGAAATGTTTGAACAGCCTGAAGTTATTTCTCATAACTTAGCACATTACTTTGATCTTGGAAATTATACGGTCCGCTCGTTTAAAAATTTGATTGATTGGAAGAAAATTAATAGAATACTCTTCGCAAGCTGTGGAACGGCTTATTATTCAACCTTAGTTGCGCGATACTGGTTTGAGAGTTTTGCTGCTTTAAGTGTTGATAATGATGTTGCTTCAGAATTTCGTTATCGTGAACCACCCATAAATTCTGATGTGTTGTCAGTGTTTGTTTCTCAATCTGGTGAAACAGCTGATACATTGGCATCTTTGCGTTATTGTCGTGAACATTGTGTAAAAACAGCAACAATTGTGAATGTTGAACAATCAACAATGGCAAGGGAAGCTGATTTTGTTTTGCCAACACGAGCCGGTCCAGAAATCGGTGTAGCTTCAACAAAAGCTTTTACTTGTCAATTGGCAACGCTTTCTGCAATGGCACTTGATGCTGCTAAGCAACGTGGATTCCTTTCAGAGGAGGCAGAGTATCAGTTTGTTCAACAATTGGCAGAAATTCCTAGGATTTTAAATGAGGTTTTAAAGCTAGATGACAAAATTGAGCAGATTTGTCGCAATTTAGTAAACGTAAAAGGTGTTCTTTATCTGGGCCGTGGTACCTCTTACCCAATTGCTTTAGAGGGCGCGCTTAAACTGAAGGAGCTTTCTTATATTCACGCAGAAGGTTATGCGGCGGGTGAGTTAAAACATGGGCCGATTGCATTGGTGGATGAGGCAATACCTGTTATTGTTGTAGCACCTTATGATCGGTGGTTTGAAAAGACTTTTTCTAATATGCAAGAAGTAGCAGCGCGCAATGGTCGTATTATTTTGATAACTGATAAAAGAGGGGCAGAGGTAGTTCATCTTGATACCTTGTCAACTATTGTTTTGCCAAATATTCCAGAATTTATTGCGCCTATTATTTATGCTTTACCTATTCAGTTAATTGCTTATCACACAGCTGTTTTATTAGGAACGGATGTTGATCAACCCCGTAATTTAGCAAAATCAGTTACTGTTGAGTGAAAAGTGTGTATTCTTGAAACTTGGGGAGAATAATTAGGAATACAAAAAATTAATTTATAAATTTATCTTTTCTATTTTAGAAGCAGAAATGTTTTCTTGTGTATGTCACAAAAGAGAGCAGATGTGCGAGGTATAATTCATTGATTTATAAGGATAAATCATCATTTCCAAGGTGAAAAATACTTAAAGCAAAAGTAAAAGTGCTCCTCATGGAACCGATTTCAATTTTCATTACTTTTTTAAGAAGGAATGATGAAAGAAAGTAATGTAAAAAAAACCACAATCGAAATTCCCCTTTAAAGGATAACGATAACATTTCTTTAAATGAGATTGCTTGTTTAGAAGCCATTCCTTACGAAAGAGCATTGCAAAAATTGATCGCTTGGTAAAATACCTTCAGCTCTTTCATCTTGCGCAAGTTCCATTACCGTGAAATCAGTATATTTATGATATTTTTAACCGTCAACAATTCTTTCTCGATTTTATTGCTGTCTCTGCTTTATGTGGGTTGATTGCTGTTATTGGTAATAGTATTAGAATAGCTATCAAAACAGCATGATGATTGGAAAGTTGTCTCTAATCTCTGGAGTGCCATTATAGGTAGGCCGTCAACACTGAAATCACCTGTCATGCAAGCAGCTTTGAAATCTGTGTATACCTTTCAAGAGGAATGATATCAAAATTGGATAAAGCAGGAAGAACAGGCAGACATTGAAGAGATGCTTGAGAATTTAGATAAAGGAGAAAAGAAAAAATAAGCCTACAAAACATTCAAGAATAAAAACAATGAACAAGCTTTTGCTTTTCTGTCTCAATCTCTTGAACAAAGAGGAAAGATTTTAGAAAGGCTCAATATGCCTATTATGAACTATCTTAAATGGTTTTTTCTATATACCCAGCCCACTTGGGTCGTTCATGTGAATGGTTTTTATTGTTATCCTGCTCGTAATAGGCGTGTAGCATCGTCGCGTCCGAAAATATAAAGGAGTAAACGTAAAGCTCGTCCTTGTTCTGAAGAAAGGTGAGGATCACGTTGTAAAAATAAACGTGCATCTCTTCTCGCCAGTAACAAAAGATCACCATGTACTGCAAGATTTGCTATGTGGAATTCAGGCATACCAGATTGTCGTGTTCCTAAAAGCTCTCCTTCTCCTCGTAAACGCCAGTCTTCTTCAGCAATTTTAAAACCATCTTCTGTATTGCGTATAATTTTAAGGCGTGTTGCCGCCATTTTTGTCAATGGATCTTTGTAGAGCAAAAGACAGGAGGATTTTTTGTCTCCTCGTCCGACGCGTCCACGTAATTGGTGCAGTTGTGAAAGCCCGAAATATTCTGCATGTTCGATGATGATGATTGAGGCATCTGGAATATCTACTCCCACTTCAATGACTGTGGTTGCAACTAAAATACATATGTTGCCGCATTTAAAAGATGCCATAACTGCTTCTTTTTCATCCGTCGACATTTTTCCATGTATCATACCAACACATGTTCCAAATCGCTCTTGGAGCATAGCAAAACGGCTTTCAATGGAAGTGAGTTCAAGAATTGTCGATTTTTCTACTAAAGGACAAATCCAATAGAGCTTTTCTCCTTTTTCTAATGCAATGGAAATTCGTTCTATAAGTTCATCAATACGTTTCAAAGAAAGTATTGCTGTTGTAATTGGTTGTCGTCCCATTGGTTTTTCGGTAATTTTAGAAACATCCATATCACCAAAAGCTGTCAAGACTAATGTACGTGGAATTGGAGTGGCAGTCATTACCAGCATGTCAGGTTTATGACCTTTTTTTGTAAGGGCAAGGCGTTGATGTACCCCAAAACGGTGTTGTTCATCGATAATGGTTAAAGCAAGATTATTATAAGTGACATTATTTTGTATGAGAGCATGGGTTCCGATAATAATAGAAGCTTGGCCTGATAAAATATCGTTCAAGATATTTGTGCGCAATTTTCCTTTTTCTCGTCCGGTTAAAAGAATTGTTTGTAATCCGATCTTTGCAGCAAGAGGTGCAATTGTTGCAAAATGTTGCCTGGCAAGAACTTCTGTTGGGGTCATTAAAGCTGATTGTCCTCTATTTTCAGCAATTTGTGCCATTGCCATGAGTGCAACTACGGTTTTTCCTGCTCCTACATCACCTTGAAGAAGCCTTAGCATGGGTTCTGGTGAAGCGAGATCTTTAGCAATATCTTGTATTGCTTTTTTTTGTCCATTTGTAAGTTGAAAGGGTAAGATTTTTAGCAATTTTTCAGTGTAATTTCCTGTTGGTGGGCGAGAAGCTCCTGAAAGAGATTTTGTTTTCAAACGCACCAGCCCAAGAGCCAATTGACAAGCGAGCAATTCATCATAGGCAAGACGTTTGCGTGCTGTACTTTCTAAGGTTAAATCATTGGGATCAATAGGGGTATGTATGCGACCTAAAGCAACAGGAAAAGAGGAAAAGTTTTGCTGTTTTTTGACGCTTTCTTCTATCCATTCTGGTAAGAGAGGAATATATTCAAGAGCATTTTGTATTGTACGCCTTAGAATCTTTGCTGATAATCCGGCAGTAGAAGGGTAGATGGGTTCGATCAAAGGCATTTGGTTTAATTGCTCACTTGGGGCAATATGATCGGGATGTATCATGGAAAGTTGTCCGTTAAACCGCTCAACTTTACCAGATACAATGACTTTTTTTCCTTCAGGCAGTTGTTTTTTTAACCAAGGAGGTTGTGCATGAAAAAACACTAAATTTATTTTTCCTGTTTGATCATGAGCGCTAACGCGATAGGGCAATCGATTACGGCCAATGGGTGGCGAATGATGTTGATCAACAACGATTTCAAGAGTAGCGGTGTTTCCTTCTTGTGCAAAAGCAATACTGGGCCGCATTCTACGGTCTATAACGGAATGAGGCATTAATTGAAGAAGGTCAATAATGGTTGGTTCACGTTGCGTAGCATTAATGTTTAAGATTTTGGCCAGTAAGCCATATGTTTTGGGGCTCATTCTTGGCAGGGTACGCACAGAGGTAAAAAGAGGACGAATAAGGTCTGGAAGCATAAGGAAATTTAGCTTGCTCTTTTTGTTTTTTCCAGTGTTTTAAAAGAGCTTTTTGGGGATAACCCACTGAATATCCCAGGGGAAGTTGCTTTATTTACAGTTTGAATTTTAGCATAAAATGAAGTTTTTTAAAATGGATAAGATAACAGTATAAAAGGAAAAAGAGCTAATATTCGTACTATTCTGTAAGATCTCCTCCTTTTTATTTTTGTGTGTTTCTTTGTTATAATTTTAGTATAAAATGCTTTCTCTTGTAAGGCAGATGAGGGCTACTATTTTTTTGTAGTGGGAAATTATCAGAGTGTTAGAAGATAAAAGTAAAATACGAGATGAAAAACAATCTCTTCCTCGCTTTATTCATTTGAGGGTACACTCAGCTTATTCATTGCTTGAAGGGGCTTTAAAAATTCCACAAATTATTCAACATGCAATTTCAGATCATACACCAGCGGTTGCAATTACGGATACGAATAATTTATTTGGTGCTTTGGAGTTTTCGCAATATTGTTTTTCACACGGGATTCAACCCATTATAGGCTGTCAGCTCACAATTGATTTTGGCGATGAAAATGATAATCTGCGTTTAGTTAAATGGCGTCATCCTTCTGATTTCTGCTCTGTTGTTTTGTTAGCGGCCAATGAAGTCGGCTATGCTCATTTAGTTCGTCTTGTTAGTCGTGCTTATCTTGATAAGCGTGATACTGATCCTCCCCATATCAAAGCCGATTGGCTGTTGTCACATAGTGAAGGAATAATCGCTTTGACTGGTGGGAGAGGAGGGCCTATTAATTTTTCTTTGGCAGAAGATAGAAAAGAACGTGCTGTTGAACGCTTAACTTATTTGAAAAAGATTTTTTATGATCGTCTTTATGTCGAATTACAACGGCATGGCTCTTTTGATCAAAAAGTAGAAGCTGCACTTATTGAGTTGGCATATGCACATGAAATTCCTCTTGTTGCCACGAATGAGGCTTTTTTTCTGAATAGAGAAGGGTATGAGGCCCATGATGCGCTGATGGCAGTTGCAGAAGGACAAATTGTTTCTAATCCAGATCGCAAACGTGTGACATCAGATCATTATTTGAAGTCACAAGATGAAATGGTTGCACTGTTTTCTGATCTTCCAGAAGCTCTAGAAAACAGTGTTGAAATTGCATTGCGTTGTCATACTGCTACGCCAATTCGAAAGCCAATTTTGCCTCGTTTTATAGAGCAATCTGTTGATTCGAGTTTTACTTTAGAAGCAGAAGATAGAGAATTGTTAAATCAGGCTAAAGATGGTTTAAAAACGCGACTTAAAACAATTGGATTGGCTGCAGGATACACGATTACAGATTATAAGCAGCGGCTTGATTATGAAATTTCAGTTATTACGCGCATGCAGTTTTCTGGCTACTTTCTTATTGTTTCGGATTTTATAAAATGGGCGAAAATTCATGATATTCCTGTTGGCCCAGGACGTGGCTCTGGTGCTGGTTCACTTGTGGCTTACGCATTGATGATTACCGATGTTGATCCATTGCGTTTTTCTCTTCTCTTTGAAAGATTTCTCAATCCAGATCGTGTTTCTATGCCGGATTTTGATATCGATTTTTGTCAAGAGCGGCGCGAAGAAGTTATTCATTATGTTCAAAAAAAATATGGTCGTGATCAAGTCGCTCAAATTATTACATTTGGTAAGTTGCAAGCACGTGCGGTATTGCGTGATGTTGGTCGTGTTTTAGAAGTGCCTTATCGTCAGGTGGATTATCTTACAAAGTTAGTTCCTGCTGCGCCTGGAAGTCAAATTGTATTGGCTGATGCCATTAAGGATGAACCGAAATTTGAAGAAGAAAAGAAAAAGGATCCCATCGTTGGGCGTACATTAGATATAGCGCTTCAGCTGGAGGGACTTTATCGTCATGCATCGACCCATGCTGCAGGGATTGTTATCGGTGATCGGCCGCTATCAGAGCTTATCCCAATGTATCGTGATCCTCGTTCCGATATGCCTGTTACACAATTTAATATGAAATATGTTGAACAAGCTGGGCTGGTAAAATTTGATTTTCTTGGATTAAAAACGCTGACTGTTTTGAAGATGGCAGTAGATTTTGTCGCACGAAAGGGTATCAAAATAGATTTATCGAATATTCCTCTAAATGATGAAACTACTTACGCCATGATGGCACGTGGTGAAACAGTTGGCGTATTTCAAGTTGAGAGTTCTGGTATGCGTAAGGCGCTTATTGGCATGAAGCCAGATCGTATTGAAGATATTATTGCACTTGTTGCGCTTTATCGTCCTGGACCGATGGAGAATATCCCAATCTACAATGCACGAAAGCATGGAGAAGAAGAAATTGCTTCTATTCATCCTAAAATAGACCATTTGATTAAAGAAACACAAGGCGTTATTGTATATCAAGAACAGGTGATGCAGATTGCTCAGGTGCTTGCTGGTTATTCGCTTGGAGAAGCGGATTTATTGCGTCGTGCTATGGGAAAAAAGATCCATACAGAAATGCAAAAACAGCGTACGCGCTTTGTGAATGGAGCTGTTGCTGGGGGTGTTGATAAGGATCAGGCTGATATTATCTTTGACCTTTTAGCAAAATTTGCAGATTACGGTTTTAATAAATCTCACGCTGCTGCTTATGCAATTATTTCTTATCAAACAGCTTATATGAAAGCACATCATCCCGTTGAGTTTTTAGCTGCTTCGATGACATATGATATGATGAATACCGAGAAATTAAATGATTTTCGGCGTGAAGCATTAAGATTGGGTATTAAAGTTATTGCACCTTGTGTACAAACATCACATCGTGTTTTTGAGGTTGGTGATAACTGTATTTATTACTCTCTTGCCGCCATTAAAGGTGTGGGCGAAGCGGTTGTTGATCATATTGTTGCTTGCCGTGGAAATAAGGTTTTTAAGGATCTAGAAGATTTTTGTGAGCGTATTGATCCTCGTATTGTTAATAAGCGTGCAATGGAAAGTTTGGTTTGTGCTGGTGCTTTTGATTGTTTTAATATTGCACGTGAAGTTTTATTGGCAAGCCTTAAAACTCTTCATGCCCGTGCACTTCGTATTCTCGATAATAATTCTAGCGGACAGATTGATATATTTGGTATAACGGGTGTGTTAAAGGAGCCTTTGATTCTATCTCAAGCCTCTCCTTGGTCACTGGATGAAAAACTTCATCGAGAGTTTCAAGCAATAGGTTTTTATTTTTCTGCTCATCCTCTGGATGAGTATCGAGCTATTCTTGTTAAAAAACGTATTCAGAGTTGGATTAATTTTGCCAATGCCGTCAAAGCTGGCGCAACTGCTGCTCGGCTTGCTGGAACTGTTGTGGCAAAACAAGTGCGTAAAACAAAATCTGGTAAAAAAATGGGGATTGTTCATTTTTCTGATACGAGTGGACAATATGAAACAGTTCTTTTTTCCGAGGCACTTTCGGATTATGAGGAGATATTAGAACTCGGGAAATCTTTTATTATTACGGTGAGTGCAGAAAATCGCTCTGAGGGGATTAGTTTGCGACTTGAGACGGCTCAATCCTTGGAAAAGGAATCAACACAGCATCATAAAATGATGCGTCTCTTTATCAAAACGGTTGATATGCTTCCACAAATTCAACAAAATTTAAGTCCTAGTGGAAATGGAGAAGTAGCGCTTATTCTGATTCAAGAGGATGGATTACGGGAAGTCGAAATTACGCTTCCAAAGCGGTATAAGGTAAATTTGCGTGTGGCAAATGCTCTGAAGTCAATTCAGGGTGTTGTCGATGTGGAGTTGACTTAAATTAAGAGCTCTGAGGTAACTCCTTATTTAAAGGAGCGCTGTTATTTTCTTGGCAACTTAAAATTTAGTTTCGAATCAAATTGTAGATTCTAAAAGATCTTGCTTTTTTTGAGACCAGTGAGGAGCGATTTGTTCCCTATTAACATATTGATTTCTCATCATTAACATCCGTACAATATCAAGCAGTTTGATTTTACAATGTTTTTCTGTCTCACGTACTCTTATCTATCATAAAAAATTGCACGATTTTAGTTCAATCGATAGGGGGAGTGAATACGAAAATTATAAACTGTTTGAGTGAGAGAGTAAAGGCAACACTAGATGAACGTTGGCGTTTGTTTATGACTGTTATTAAGGGTACATTTAAAAAACTTGAGTCAATCGTTCGTGAGAGACAAAAGTAATTTAGGATTTTAAATTTTATAATTTTTTAAACCATATATTTCTTTCATTTTTTGTTAAGTTCATAGCATCATACGTGTAAAGCCAATCAAGACTTGACATGATGCTTTCTGGTGTGCGAATTTTCATGATAAAATTACGTGCAACCGCTATGGGGCCGGTTGCATGGTAGACTATTCTGTTAAAATCTCCACGTTTTTTTACTGCTGTAATGCGAGGAGTGCGTATTTTTTTGTAAAGTGCAAGAGATTTTATTAATGATAAATCTTTAAGAGAAAGTACTTCTGCTAATGTAGCGGCATCTTCTATTGCCATAGCTGCTCCTTGTGCTGCAAAAGGGAGTGCTGCGTGTGCACAATCACCAACAAATACTTGTCGTTCTAAACCTAAAAAACGATTGTGTTTCATTTGAAATAGCGGCCAATAGCTCCATTCATCGATATGGTCAAAAATTTGTAAAATTTTTTGATTCCAATCTTTAAAAAGAGATTTAAGCTCTTCTTTTTTTCCTTTATGTGTCCAGTCTTTTTTTATATTTTTTCCGTGCGTAATGGCTACAAAATTAAAAAGTTTTTTTGATGAGTGAATGGGATAGATAATAAGATGATTTTTTGGTCCCATCCAGGCAGTAATTGTCTTTATATTTTGTAGTACAGAACGAAAGCTTTTGGGAAGATTTTCAGATTCTGTTGTTGCACGCCAAGCAATAAAGCCACTAAAATTTGCTTTTTCATGAAAAGGTGCCAATTGTCGTAGTGTTGACCAAACTCCATCACATCCGATCAGGAGTGACGTTGAATAAAACTGGTAGTGTTCTGTTTTCGTTTCTGCATCTGTTTTTATTGTTTTTATGTTAATACTGCGGTTTGTAGTGTGGGTAGATGATATAACAGCCTCACCTGTTTTGTATTTGATAAGGGGATTTTCAATAACAGCGTTGTGTAAAACTTTTTGTAAATCCGCTCGATGAATTATAAGATAGGGGGACTTCCAATTTTTTTCTGATAAATTAAGAAGATTAGCGTGTAAATGTGTTTTTAAAGATACTCCATCTCTTAACTGAAGAAATTGTGGAATTATACCCATTTCTATGAGTTTGCTAAGAATGCCCCAACGCGCAAAAATGCACGTCGCATTTGAAGTAAGCTGAATACCAGAACCTACACTTTCAAGTTGTTTGCGTTTTTCGATAATGGTGCTTGCAATTCCTTTATAAGCGAGTGCCAAAGCAGAGCTTAAACCAGCAATACCACCTCCAACGATGATTGGTGATTGATCCATGAGTTATTTTCTTGAGCTTGAAAAAGAAGGCATTATTTAGGGTTATATAAACATCCCGTTGGGTTTGTTTGATCGTATGATAGCGAGGGGTCATAACGATAAAGCGTTGAACAATAAGGGCAAATTTTTTCATCAGCTGATCCCATGTCAATGAAGATGTGGGGATGGTCAAATGGTTGTGTGGTACCTACACACATAAACTCTTTTACACCAATTTCGATTATTTTATATCCAAGGTCATTTTGGAAATGGGGAATGTTATGGTCATCCATGGTGTACAAACTCCGGATAGATTACCTGATAAGGCATTATTTGGATCATCTATTTTATATGCACAGTTTGTGATAAAGCTTATAATAATGCAAGATGCTTTTTAAGATAATTGGTCTATAGGAATGATTACGATAGTTTTAAAATGTGAAATGTAAATGTTATGAGGGAAATTGAGTATTGATATGTTGTGATTACGATAATATATCGTAAAGCGTTACATGATATATTTCTTCATAAGGATTTTGGAGAGTATACAGGGAAAAATATCTAGAATATATGAAAAAAACGGTTGTAGATCAGATTTTTATGTCGGATGTAACAATGAAAAATCCAGCGCGGTTTATTAACCGAGAATTTTCATGGCTACAATTTAATAATCGTGTATTAATGGAAGCTGCTAATTCAAAGAACCCTTTATTAGAGCGGCTGCAGTTTCTTTCAATTTCAGCAACAAATCTTGATGAATTTTTTATGGTTCGTGTTGCTGGACTTGCTAATCAAATTCGTGCTGGAGTTACAGCGTGCAGTGCAGATGGTCGTACACCGCAGGAGCAGCTTGATTTTGTGTTAGCTGAGATTTCGTGTTTGCAGGATAATCAACTACGAGAATTGAATATTTTACGTCATGAATTAAAACAAAATGATATTGAAATTATTTGTTCTGCTGAGCTTTCAGAAGTTGAAAAATCATGGATTGAAAAATATTTTTTAGATACAATCTTACCTCTTTTGACACCTTTATCTGTTGATCCTACTCGTCCTTTTCCATTTATTCCTAATTTAGGGCTTTCCGTTGCTCTTCAATTATTTCGCTGTGCTGACCAACACTCTTTTATAGTGTTGTTGCCACTCCCAATGGTCTTGAGACGTTTTATTCTACTTCCTCAAGAGGACAATCGTTTTCGTTTTATTGCATGTGAAGATGTTATAAGCCTTTTTATGTGTCATGTATTTCCTGATCATGAAGTTAAGGGAATTGGTACATTTAGGGTGATTCGTAATAGTGATATTGAAGTAGAAGAAGAGGCTGAAGATCTTGTCCATTTTTTTGAGACTGCGCTTAAAAGGCGTCGTCGTGGGCAGGTAATTCGGATTGAATTTGAGGCGAAAATGCCGAAGCATTTACGCCAATTTATCGCCAATAGTCTTGCTGTTTCTGATAATTGTATCAATGTTCTTAATGGATTTTTAGCGCTTAATATGGCCTCAGAGATTGTTTCTATTTCGCGCAATGACTTAAAGTTTTCTCCTTATAATCCTCGTGTTTCTGAATGTATTTGTCGGCATAAGGGTGATTGTTTTGCAGCTATTCGTCAAAATGATATCGTAATTCATCATCCTTATGAATCATTTGATGTTGTTGTAGAGTTTTTACGTCAGGCTTCTCGTGATCCTGATGTTATGGAAATCAAACAAACTCTTTATCGCACATCAAATGATAGCCCAATTGTAAGCGCTTTGATTGAGGCTGCTGAACAGGGCAAGTCGGTAACAGCTTTGGTAGAACTTAAAGCACGTTTTGATGAGGAAGCCAATATTCGTTGGGCACGTGATCTTGAGCGTGCGGGTGTTCAGGTTTTTTTTGGTTTTATTGCATTAAAAACACACGCTAAGATGTCACTCGTTGTGAGACGTGAAGGAAAACGCTTTTGCTCTTACGTTCATCTTGGAACGGGAAATTATCATCCCATTAATGCTAAAGTTTATACCGATCTTTCCTTTTTTACCACTGATGATGATATTGCTCATGATGTTGCATTATTATTCAATTATATTGCTGAATATGTACGCCCAAATGAAGCAATGAAGATTGCTTTTTCACCCTTAACATTGCGCAGTCGTATTTTGGAGCATATTGAAGGAGAAATTAGCAATGCGCGGCAAGGGAATCTTGCTGCTATTTGGATGAAAGTCAATGCATTGGTTGATCCTGAAATAATTGATGCTTTATATCGTGCTAGTCAAGCGGGAGTGCAGATTGATTTGGTGGTGCGTGGCATATGTTGTCTGCGTCCTGGTATTCCAGGAATTTCCGATAATATTCGTGTCAAATCAATTGTAGGGCGTTTTCTTGAACATAGTCGTATTTTTTGTTTTGGTAATGGTGCAGATTTACCAGGTGAGAATGCGCTTGTTTATTTCGGATCCGCTGATATGATGCCTCGTAATCTTGATTACCGTATTGAAATATTGGTTCCAGTTTTTAATAAAACGGTTCGTCAGCAGATTCTTTTACAAATTATGCTAGCGAATATCATTGATAATCAACAAAGCTTTGATATATTAAACGATGGAACGTCACAACGTGTAATACCTCAAAGAGGTGAAAACCCATTTAATGCGCAGGAGTATTTTATGGCCAATGCGGGTTTTTCAGGGATGGAAAGGTCTTTTAACTCTTCTACTGCGCGTTTGGTTGAGTTGTATCGGCAGCAAGTCGGACTATATAAAGACTGAAATTCAATGACATATATGAATGCTCAGGGTCGGCTAAAAGGGTGTAAACCTATTGCTGTTATCGATATTGGTTCAAATTCTGTTCGGCTTGTTATTTATGAGGGGCTTGTTCGTTCACCAACAGTTTTATTTAATGAAAAAATTCTCTGTGGTCTTGGTCAAGGTGTTGCAAAGACTGGATCTTTAGAAGAAAAATCGATGAATATGGCACTGCGAACACTGAAGCGGTTTCGTGTGCTTTGTTTACAGATTGGAGCAGATGAAGTCTATATCCTAGCAACAGCAGCAGCGCGAGAAGCAAAAAACGGATTAGCTTTTATTCAAAATGCTGAACATATCTTACAAAATAAAATACACCTTCTTTCGGGAAGTGAAGAGGCTGTTTATTCGGCGTATGGTGTTATTTCGACTTTTTATCAACCAAAGGGTATTTCTGGTGATCTTGGGGGCGGAAGTCTTGAACTTATTGATATTAATAATTCTGATTTAGGTGAGGGGATAACCCTGCCATTAGGTGGTTTACGCTTACAGTATATGTCGAATAATGATATTGCTGTTGCTGCAAAAATTGCTCATGAGCAGTTTGATAAATCTGGTGTTGTTCGTAGAAGCATGGCACGTTGTTTTTATGCAGTAGGAGGAACTTGGCGTAATTTGGCAAAACTCCATATGGCAACCAAAAATTATCGGCTACCTGTTATGCATGGCTATGAAGTTGATGCAGTTGAAATGGAAGATTTCTTGCGTTTTATCATGAGTGGCAGTATTGATAATATGAAAGGAATTTCAGCTGTTTCAAAAAATCGTCGTCAGCTTTTATCTTATGGAGCGATTATTCTTATTGAACTTATTCGGTACATGGGTTTTGAAAAAATAATCTTTTCTGGAGCTGGAGTCCGTGAAGGCTTTCTTTATTCAAGATTACCACAAGAGGTTCGTGTTTCAGATCCTCTTATTGAAGCATGTACCGAAATGGCTATTCTACGGGCACGTTCACCAAAGCAGGCAGAAGAACTCATCGATTTCACGAGCAATGCTTTTGAAGTTTTTGGAATTTTAGAAACTGAAAATGAATGTCGTTATCGTAAGGCGGCTTGTCTTCTGGCAGATATTGGTTGGCGCATTCATCCAGATTATCGAGGCAATGAGGCTGCCAATCAGATAGCACTTGGATCTTATCCGGGAATTTCTCACGAGGGGCGTGTTTATACTGCGCTCGCTGTTTTTTTTCGTAATACTGGTTCGCTCATTGATGAAGAATCTCTTCCCATTTTCCAACTAGCAAGCAGAGATATAATTGAGAAAGCACGTATTCTTGGTGAGGTTATGCGTATTGCTCACCTTTTTAGCGCTTCTACCACAGGAGTTCTATCACACTTATCATGGCATAAAAAAATAGATCATGTTGTCTTACACATTCCAGCTCGTTATGCTGATTTATTAGGAGAACTCCCTTTTGCTCGGTTGAAAAAATTGTCAAAGATAATAAAGCTGCCTCTCGCTTTTGAAACTTTCTGATTGTTTGCCTACCATACTATGATGTGCTTTTATTGTACCCTTATTTTTATTTTGCTATATCATATTGATTTATAATGATAATTTATCATTATTGAACTTGAATAAGAACTCCGAATATCGTAAGATTCTCTCATTTCAAATCTATGTATGCTGAATCAATCAAAATTACTTGCTTGCACGTCACAAGTGGGGCTGGTGTGTGGGTAAAAACTATATAGAAAGGAATAAAATTACCTCTTATGAATCGCCTAAACGCAATAGCTGTAGGCAACATCGGAATTTGGTAAATTAATGATGATACCCGGCTTTCAGATTCATTTTGTGGTTGTTGAGGACAATTTTGATGAGGCATTCATTTTTCAGATATAGCAATGTGGAATATTATATCTTCGTGCTTTGCCTTCACGCTAAGCGGTGTTTTTTTATAATAGGGTCATTTATTGTTATAGAGAAATTTTTTCTCCTTCTTTTTTAAAGCGAAAGCTTTCTGTTTTTCTAGATTTCTTTTCTCTACTAAGATTGGTCTCTGATTGAATTTAACTAAGATTTACTCGTCATTTTTGGATAAGTATTGACCGAATGTAAAATATTTAATTGTGGTTGATCTTCTTTACTTGATTTTGTGTTAGTTTGTTGCGTGCTCTCCCAATTAATGTAGAAAAATAAATGGCATCTTTTTTAGAATGATAGAGCTCGAATTTTTTTAACTCTTTTGTATCTTTTAAAGAGCCATTGATTCATTTTGCAGATAAAGGTAAAGAGTTTTGATCTTTTAAGTTGTGACCAATTTTATAGTCAAAAAGAGAAATTTCCTTCTTTAACAATATTTTATTGCATCAATTCCAAAAGGTCAATAGTTACGTTTTTCTTTATAAATTAAAGTTGTTTGGTGTTTATTTTTCCATTACTCAGATAAAATCCTATCTTACCCTTTAGCATTTGTTCAGCTTTTTGACCAAATATTTCATAGCGCCAACCATTCATAGCGGGAATATTTTTTTTTATACACCCGTTTGCGATTTTTTCTAAGTCATTGGAAGTTGCAATAATTTTCGGTGTAATGCCGTTTTCGTTCGCAACAAGTTTTAATAACACTTTAAGAAGATCGATAATGGCAGATGATGTTTCATTAAGTGGATTATATTTAGGAAGAGCAGGTAAAGTCGCAAGATCAACTTCTAAGCCCTCATGGACAGCTTTGATTAATGTGTGTGCAATTGAGAATTTATCCCAATTTTTGTTCAGACTGCGCAAATGTTTCAAGGCGGCTTCATCTTTTGGTTGTTGGGTTGCGATTTCGATGAGACATTCATCTTTTATGAGATGACGACGTGGAATATTATATTGTTGTGCTTTACGTTCACGCCAAGCTGCTATTTTTTGTAATACGGCAAGTTCACGAGGTTTTTTAATTTTTCCTTTCACTTTTTTCCACGCTTCATCTTCTGGTATATCATAGGTTTTAGGTGTTAGAAGGATCGCTATTTCATCATCCATCCAATGGGTGCGTTTATTTTTTTCGAGCTGTTTTTTCAATAAGAGATAAACATCTCTTAGATAGGTTACATCAGCAAGTGCATAGAGCAGTTGTTTTTCGGAAAGAGGACGACAGCTCCAGTCTGTAAAACGGGATGATTTATCAAGTTGATTACCCGTGCAGCGTTGTACAATTTGATCATAAGAGATAGAATCACCAAACCCACAGATTGATCCTGCTATTTGGGTATCGAAAAGAGGAAACGGAATGACACCTCCAAGATGATAAATCGTTTCAATATCTTGGCGTGCAGCGTGAAAAACTTTAACAATTTTTTTATCTGCCATGAGATCGAAAAAAGGTTTTAGATCAATATCTTGTGATATTGGATCAATCAGAACTGTAGCACCTGGTGATGCAAGTTGGATTAAACACAGTTGAGGCCAAAAAGTTGTTTCCCGGATAAATTCTGTGTCTACTGTTACAAAATCAGAGTTCCGTAAAGTGGTAAGTGCAATTTCAAGATCTGTTGTTTGTGTAATAAGTTTCATCATTCTATTATAACCAGATAAATTTAAATTTGTCTTTATATTGACTTTTTTTTTGAGTCTTTGTCCTCATATCTTGACAAATGGTTGTTAAAAAGCGTTTGTAGCGCGTGTGAGTTATTATAAATCAAAGGCAAAAACTATGCATCGTTATCGCAGTCATAATTGCGCTGCTCTTCGTAAATGTGATGTAGGAATAAAAGCTCGTCTTTCAGGATGGGTTCATCGTGTTCGTGATCATGGAGGAATCCTTTTTGTAGATTTGCGTGATCATTTTGGAATCACACAAATTATTGCTGATCCTGCTTCGCCAGCTTTTAAAATTATCGAAAAAGTGCGTTCTGAATGGGTTATTCGTGTAGATGGGGAAGTACGCGCGCGTTCTGATGAAGTTGTTAATACGTCTCTTCCAACAGGTGAAATTGAGATTTTTGCGAAAGAAGTGGAAATTCTTTCAAAGTCTGATGAGCTTCCTTTACCGGTTTTTGGTGAGCCTGATTATCCAGAAGATATTCGATTGAAGTATCGTTTTCTTGATTTACGTCGCGAAACCATGCATAGGAATATTATGCGTCGTACTGAAATTATTGCTGCTATCAGACGCTCTATGCAAGAGAATGGTTTTACAGAATTTACGACACCGCTTTTGACAGCCTCATCACCAGAAGGGGCGCGTGATTTTTTGGTTCCAAGTCGTATTCATCAGGGAAAATTTTATGCATTGCCACAAGCACCTCAGCAATACAAACAGTTGTTGATGATGTCAGGTTTTGATCGTTATTTTCAAATTGCTCCCTGTTTTAGAGATGAAGATCCTCGGGCTGATCGTCTTCCAGGTGAATTTTATCAATTAGATGTTGAAATGAGTTTTGTTGAACAAGAAGATGTTTTTGTAACAATGGAACCCATTATGCGTTCTCTTTTTGAAGAGTTTGCAGATGGAAAGTCTGTAACGCAAAGCTTTCCTCGTATTTCCTATGAGGAGGCAATACGAAAATATGGCTCGGATAAGCCTGATTTACGTAATCCTATTGTCATGGAAGATGTTTCTCAGCATTTTTGTGATTCTGGTTTTAAAATTTTTGATCAAATTTTAGCAAATGATGAGAATGCACGGGTGTGGGCTATTCCAGCTAAAACGGGTGGAAGTCGTGCTTTTTGTGATCGTATGAATAGATGGGCACAAAGTGAAGGACAACCAGGACTTGGTTATATTTTCTGGCGTGAAGAACAGGGAAAGTTTGAAGGAGCGGGTCCTATCGCCAAAAATATCGGTGAACAGAGGACTGAAGCACTTCGTATACAGCTTGGACTTGAAAGTGATGATGCTTGCTTTTTTGTTGCGGGAGATCCAAAGAATTTTTTACCTTTTGCTGGAGCTGCACGCACTCGGGTAGGAGAAGAATTAGGTCTTGTTGATCGAGACTGTTTCTCTTTAGCGTGGATTGTTGATTTTCCATTTTTTGAATGGAATGAAGATGAGAAAAAGCTTGATTTTGCACATAATCCTTTTTCAATGCCTCAAGGTGGAAAAGATGCTCTTGAATGTCAAGATCCTCTTACTCTTAAGGCTTTTCAATATGATCTTGTTTGCAATGGCTATGAGATTGCTTCGGGTGGGATCCGTAATCACTCTCCAGAAATGATGCTTAAGCTTTTTAATCTTGCTGGTCTTTCTAAAGAGATAGTAGAAGATCGTTTTGGTGGTCTTTATCGCGCATTCCATTATGGAGCACCACCGCATGGTGGTATGGCTGCGGGTATTGATCGTATTATTATGCTTTTGCAAGGCGTCAAAAATTTACGTGAGGTTTCTTTATTTCCTATGAATCAGCAAGCACTTGATCTTTTGATGAGTGCTCCATCTGATGTTTCTTCTGCACAATTGCATGATTTAGGGATACGAATGGTTCCTGTTAGCCAAAATGGTTATTAAAGTTGCTTGTGTAACTGTTGCTATCATAAGTATTTTTATTTTTTTTCTTTGTTTTGTAAATTTTAATAATTTAAAATTAATTTATTTTTAGTATTATATTTATAATAAAATAATTTATATTATTTTCTTGAGTATCTATTTATAAAATAGATATTATATCTTATTTTTATATTATTAATGTATATATTTATAATTTATATGCGTTATTATTTGTATTAACATTTGTAATTTGCATACATTTTTAATAAAAATATAAATAAATTTATTATTATAGAATGTTTAATTTTTATCTTAATTATATTTAAATTTTTTAAATATAATATAAAATACTATGCTATATATTTATCAAATATAGCAATATAAATAAAATTTTTTAATTTCTTATATTAATTTTTTAAAAAGAATATTTTTATATTTGTTTTAAAAATCATCTATTTTAACTTTAGGTATTTTTATCTGTTGCTCAGATAAAGTGTAAAGCATGTGTATAAATTTTTCAAATTGCTATAATTTTCTGTTCATGTTTTAATCACAATGCTTAATTTTGTGTAGTCAGTTTTTAATAAAAATAGTTGATTTACAAAAGATCGCACTGAAAAAATCTTATAAAATAATTGCTCATTATTTTGGGAATTGTTGTCCTAATACTATGTCTGATAAAATGAATTTGCCTTTTGATAAAGAACATATTGAGCCAATAGAATTACGTTCTGCTTTACAAGAGCGTTATTTGGCTTATGCGCTTTCTACTATTACGCACCGTGCGTTGCCTGATGTACGTGATGGTTTGAAACCTGTACATAGGCGTATTGTTCACGCTATGCGTTTACTCAAACTTAATCCAGGACAGTCTTATGCAAAATGCGCACGGATTGTTGGGGATGTCATGGGAAAATTTCATCCACATGGTGATGCATCTATTTATGATGCATTAGTGCGCTTGGCTCAGAATTTTTCTGTTCGTTATCCATTGGTTGATGGACAAGGAAATTTTGGGAATATTGATGGTGATAATGCTGCTGCTATGCGTTATACGGAAGCACGCATGACTGAAGTGGCTGCATTGCTGCTTGAGGGAATTAATGAAAATGCTATTGATTTTCGTTTAACCTATAATGAGGAAGATGAAGAACCAGTTGTTTTACCCGGGGCTTTTCCTAATCTTTTAGCAAATGGTTCATCAGGTATTGCTGTTGGTATGGCAACATCTATTCCACCTCATAATGTTGCTGAACTCTGTGATGCAGCGCTCCATTTGATTGCGCATCCCAATGTTTGTGATAAGGAATTAAATCACTTTGTACTTGGACCTGATTTTCCAACAGGTGGTATTTTAGTCGAGCCTAAAAATAGTATTGAGGAATCTTATCGTGTTGGGCGTGGTTTTTTTCGGTTGCGTTCGCGCTGGCATCAGGAAACCGGTAACCGTGGTTCTTATGTGCTTGTTGTGACTGAAATTCCCTTCCAGGTTCAAAAGTCACGTCTTATTGAAAAAACAGCAGAATTACTGCTTGCACGGCGTTTACCAATGCTTGAAGATATTCGTGATGAGTCAGCAGAAGATATTCGCATTGTACTTATTCCTAAAAATCGTACAGTTGATCCTGAGATTCTTATGGAGTCTCTTTTTAAATTGACTGATTTTGAAATAAGATTTCCTCTCAATCTTAATGTTTTGTCTTTGGGAAAAGTACCGAATGTTCTTTCTTTGCGGGAAAGTTTGCAACAATGGCTTGAACATCGTCAGGAGGTGCTTATTCGCCGCTCTCGTTATCGGCTTGATGAAATTGAACGACGGTTAGAAATTCTCCATGGATATCTTATCGCATATTTGAATCTTGATGAAGTGATCCAGATTATTCGGGAAGAGGATGAACCGAAAAAAAAGCTCATCGACCGTTTTCAATTAGCAGAAAATCAAGCTGAAGCTATTCTTAATATGCGCTTGCGTTCTTTACATAAACTTGAGGAATTTGAAATTCGTAAGGAATTTGAAACCTTGAGAGCTGAAAAAGAAAAACTGAAAAATTTGTTAGATTCTCGGACAAAGCAATGGAAAATAATCTCAGAGGAAATCATAAAAGTTCGTAAAGCTTTTGGTCCTGATACTTTTTTAGGGAAAAGACGTACAACATTTGAAGAAGCACCAAGACATGACCTTGATGATATTCATCAGGCAATGATCGAAAAAGAACCAGTTACTATTGTTATTTCTGAAAAGGGCTGGATGCGTGCTTTGAAGGGGCATTTGAGTGATTACAATGCACTTTCTTTCAAAGAAAGGGATTGTTTGAAATTAGCATTTCCAGCGTTTACTACAGATAAGATTGTGGTAATAAGTACTGGCGGAAAGTTTTTTGCTATTGCTGCAAATAGTTTGCCTGGAGGACGGGGGCATGGGGAACCTATTCGTATTTTGGTTGATATGGATGACGAACATGATGTCCTGACAGCTTTTGTACATCATACACAGGAAAAACTTCTCTTAGTTTCATCTTATGGAAATGGTTTTATTATACCTGCAACTGAAGTGATTGCTAATACACGAAAAGGCAAGCAAGTTATGAATGTAAAATTTCCTGATAAGGTAAAACTTTGTGTTCCAGTAAAAGGTGATCATGTTGCAGTGGTTGGTGAAAACCGTAAAATGCTCATTTTTGCCATTGAACAAATACCAGAAATGAGTCGCGGTAAAGGTGTTCGTTTACAACGTTACAAAGAGGGTGGTGTTGTTGATGTCAAAACTTTTAATTTATCAGAAGGTTTAAGTTGGCAAGATACAGCTGGACGTTGCTTTAATCGCCAAGCAAGTGATCTCATTGAGTGGATGGGAGTCCGTGCTGGAGTAGGGCGTGTGGTTCCGAAAGGCTTTTCAAAATCAGGAAAATTTACCAATTAAACTGTGTTCCATATCTAATTCTTAAGTTCTGTGTCTTAAGTCAAGATGACAAAAAAGGTAGAGCTGTGGTAACCGTTCCATTTGTAAAGAGCTGGAATTTATTATAGGAGGAAATATAACATGCACTACAGAAATCTGCAAAGAATTGACTATTTGTTTATGGGGGATGAGTTTTTGCTATTCGCGTGAGGATTAAAAACTTCCTCCGTTATTTTATGAATGTTCATTTTAGTTTAAAATGGGTATTCAAAGATGGTAGCTTGCCTTTATTATCAAGCATTTTTTAACATTATCAATCCCGTGTGAAAGAACATATCAAGGATTCTGGGCAATGATGGTGTATCTATGAGGATAATTCCACCTTTTCTAAAGTTTATCACACTATTGCGGATATAGATTTAGGCAGTAGATGATAAAGAAAGTCTAGCATGAGAATGAAGCATTGTCAAAAAGGCAAGCTTGAAGATTTTCCCTCTAAACAGTCATGCTATAATTGATGCTTTGGTCGGCTTAGTTTGGCGTTATCTTCTCATGTCTGAGAACAGCAATGATATGATTCAAACACTTTAGCTTATTGAAGAGGATAAAACTAATAAACAAGTTATTACTGATGGAGGGTTATTGTTTAGAGGTACAAAGAAAACTGATGAGGCAGTAAAACTCCATTCCTGTTTTTCCTTTTCGCTCGATTAGGAAAATACTGTAGAATGATGATGACCATTTTTATGAAGAACGCTATTTTAACGAATATTTTTGAATAAAATTAAATATCTCAGATTTATCTTCTGGTAAGTTGATAAACAACTTTTTCTTTTATAGGGTTTCTGGTTGCCGCTTCAGTTGTTTCTTGGCTTAGAAAAAATTAAGTACATAAAATTCAGATTCCATGTTTTTTTCTACAGCACCGTAAAACGATATTTGATTTTTTTATAGTTGTGTTTATTGAGTATTATATTGCCTAAAAAGATACCCACGTTCTGCCCATAAAACGAGAAATATAGCGATGAAGCTTAAGAAGAAAAAACCTGCCGAATTGGGGGTGATTGTTTCATTAAATTGTTGTGCAATGAAAAAACTAAGTCCTGTTCCGATGGATGTCTGAAGAAAGCCAGATACAGAAGATGCTGTCCCAGCGATTTCTCCTACTGATTCGAGAGCGAGTGTGTTAAAATTGGCCATAATACCGCCGCAGGCAAACATGAGTATACAGAATAATAGTATGTATAAAGGAAAAGAAATAACGCCATCTGTTAAGATGGACCCTACAAACAAAATGCATGAAGTAACACAAAAGAGCAACAGCATAGTATGTGCAATACGTCGCATTCCAAGGCGTCCAACAAATTGAGAATTAAAGAATGATGATAGAGCTTGAAAAGCTGCACTGATAGCAAACACAATGGGAAACCATAGACCTAAGCTATAAATCCCTTCATATGTTTGTTGTGCTGTATTAACGGCAGTAAAAATACAAGCTAAAATATTAGAGGCCGCTAGTGTATAGCACAGTGTTATGCGATTGGTTATAATAATCCGTAAATTATGTTTGATTGAAGAAAAGGAAAGAGAACGTTGTGCATAAAGAGTCTCAGGTAAGCGCAGTTGAATCCAAATCATCAGTCCAAAACCAATAATTGCCATGAATATAAAAATAATTTTCCAGTTCCCAAATAATAAAATAAACTGCCCTGTTGAGGGTCCAATTATTGGTGCAATTAGAAAGATCATCATGACGATAGACATAACTTCTGCCATTTTTCGACCATTATAAAGATCACGTACAACAGAAACTGTGAGGACGCGCATAGCGGCGCCTCCTATGCCTTGCAAGATCCGTAAAATAAGCAATAAAGAAAAATTGAATATAAAGGCACAACCAATTGCTGCAAATGAATAAAATGCAAGACCAATGAGAATAAGCTTACGGCGTCCATAACGATCACTTATTGGACCAAAAAATATCTGCGCGATGCCATAACTCATAAGATAACTAGAAATGATATAATGTTGATCATTTTCATTGATAACATGTAAGCTGTTCAAAATATCAGGCATAGCTGGCAGCATAATGTCAACGGCTATAGAATTGATAGCCATGAGTGCACCGATGAGAATAACAAACTCTTTATAGCCAATCTTTTTTTGAAGTACATCACTATGCGTTTTTTCGTTGATTGAATTTGACATTATGGTATCCCTGAAATAAAAATCTCGATTGCACACAGCTCTCTAAGAGTCTGAATAAAATGAGAGATACCTATGTTTTATTGCAGGGAATATCTTTTTTCTTTAACAGTTCTTGCAATTCATTATTTTGAAACATTTCTTTAATAATATCACAACCACCAATGAACTCACCTTTGACATAGAGTTGTGGAATTGTAGGCCAATTTGAATAATCTTTGATTCCTTGACGTAATTCATCAGAGGTTAAAATATTAATCCCTTTATAATTTACCCCTAAATAATCAAGGATTTGAGCAACTTGTCCTGAAAATCCGCATTGTGGAGCATCGGGTGTTCCTTTCATGAATAAAATGACATCATTTTCTTTAATTTCGCTGTCAATAAAATCACGAACAGTAGTCATCTTCATTCCTCGATATTGCAGATTTTTTTATAAGCTATAAGCATACATTCACAATTGCATTCTCTTCTAATCGTATTGAACAAATGAATGCAAGAAGAAATTTTAAATTATTTTGGAATATTTGTTTGCAACATTAAAGCATGAAGGTCATTTCCCATATTGCCTTTAAGAGCATCATAGACCATTTTATGTTGTTGAACACGGTTTTTACCACGAAAACTTTCGGAAATCACTTCCGCAGCATAGTGTTCTCCATCACCGGCGAGATCGCGAATTATTACTGTTGCATCGGGAATGCCTTCGCGAATAAGTGTTTCGATTTCACGAATACTCATTGCCATGATTATTCTCCTCTATTTGTTTATTTCTTGCAAAAATAGAACTCAATCAAGAAAGATGAATAACTCTTTATTCCTCGCCCATAAATCGTGGAAACCAACTTTCATAGGCTTGTGTGAGTTTATTTGCTGAAAGTGTTAATATGCCCTCTATATCGAGAGAATTACCTTCAACTATACCAATCTCTGTTAAAGAAACAGCGTTAATCTTTGCAAGTGCTTTAAGGTGATTGAGGGCATGAGGTTTGACGCTTAAGAGGTAACGTCCTTGATCTTCTCCAAAAAGCTCCGCATGAGGTGGTAATTTGTTGCTTAATTTGGCTTGAATTCCTTTCTCTGCTTTAATGACCATTTCTGCAAGTGCAACAGCTAGTCCCCCGTCAGAAATATCATGAGCGGCATGAATAAAACCACGATGAATGACATCTCGAACAAATTGGCCATGCTTTTTTTCAAGCTGTAAATCTACATGAGGTGGTGCACCTGTATCAATATTCAAAACATCACGTGCGTAAATTGATTGTCCTAAATGAGAGCCGCAATCTCCAATCAAAACAATACTGTCCCCATTTTGCATACCACTGATTGTTACTATTTTAGACCAGTCGTCAAGAAGGCCTACACCGGCGATTGTTGGTGTGGGAAGAATTGCTTCTCCATTGGTTTCATTATAAAGAGAGACATTGCCTGAAACAATAGGAAAGTTGAGAACTCTACAAGCTTCACCTATACCTTTAATGGCGAAGACTAATTGCCCCATAATTTCGGGTTTTTCAGGATTACCAAAATTAAGATTATCTGTGGCTGCTAGTGGTATTGCACCTGTCGTGCTAATATTTCGCCAACATTCTGCGACAGCTTGTTTTCCTCCTTCATAAGGATCTGCTTCACAATAGCGAGGCGTCACATCAGAAGAAAAAGCAAGAGCACGTTTGTCATTACTGCTTACACGGATAACTCCTGCATCACCTCCTGGACGAACAAGGGTATTTCCTTGGATAATTGTATCATATTGTTCATAAGCCCATCGCCGTGAACTTTGATGTGCAGAGTTTAATAATGTCAGGAGTACATTACCAAGATTTTCAACTTTTTTAACTTCTTCTACTTTAAGAATAGGTTGTGGGGTAGGTTCACTCCAAGGGCGATCATAAACAGGGGATTCATTCCCAAGTTCTTTGATAGGAAGATTGACGACTTCTTCCCCTTGATGCAACACACGAAAACGTAAATCATCAGTTGTTTCTCCAATAATGGAAAAATGAAGTCCCCATTTATGAAAAATTGCTGCTGCTTGTTTTTCTAATTCTGGTTTAAGCACCATGAGCATACGTTCTTGGCTCTCAGAAAGCATCATTTCATAGGCTGTCATGTTTTCTTCACGAACGGGAACTTTATCAAGATTAAGCTTTATACCTAAATCTCCTTTTGCTCCCATTTCAACTGCAGAAGATGTTAAACCTGCTGCACCCATATCTTGAATAGCAACTACAGCTCCTAGCTCCATGAGTTCTAAGCAAGCTTCAAGAAGGCATTTTTCGGTAAAAGGATCCCCCACTTGAACAGTTGGACGTTTTTCACTGATTGAATCGTCAAATTCGGAAGAAGCCATTGTCGCTCCACCAACACCATCACGTCCTGTTTTGGCACCAAGATAAACAACAGGAAGTCCAACTCCTTGCGCTTTAGAATAAAAAATAGAATCTGTCTTTGCAATACCAGCGACAAAAGCGTTTACAAGGATATTACCATTATAACGCTCATCAAAATTTATTTCTCCACCAACGGTTGGAACGCCAAAAGCATTACTATAACCACCGATTCCAGAAATGACGCCAGAAACAAGATGGCGTGTTCGAGGATGATCAGGAGATCCAAATCGCAATGCATTCATTGCTGCAACAGGACGGGCTCCCATGGTAAAGACATCGCGCAAAATACCACCAACACCTGTTGCCGCACCTTGATAGGGTTCAATGTAAGAAGGATGATTGTGGCTTTCCATTTTGAAAACTACGCATTGTCCTTCACCAATATCAACAATACCAGCATTTTCACCAGGACCTTGAATGACACAGTATCCTTCTGTTGGAAGAGTTTTTAGCCATTTTTTGGATGATTTATAGGAACAATGTTCGTTCCACATTGCAGAAAAAATCCCTAGCTCAGTAAATGTTGGCTCCCTTCCAATTAAAGTTAGGATATGTTGGTATTCTTCATTTTTTAAACCGTGTTGTGCAATTAATTCTGGTGTAATGGCGATGTTATTGCAAGGATTCATGATTACTTTATCCGTCAAATTAATCGAAATTTAGCATTTTTATTATTTTAAATCTAGCAGCTTAGATCATCAATGATTGTATTGTTTGATAAGAAAGCACTTCATAAACTATTAATGGAGATGCTGGTTGTTTTCTTTGTGGATTCAAAGAGCAAAAATGACTTTTGAATAAATCTTTTTTTGTGTAGAAAATACACTCCATTATGTCTATCAAACGTTTAGTTCGTAAATTCACAGCGCGGGAAATGATACAGATTTTTAATTTTTAAAACAGTGAAGTAGTCTAAAATCTTCTTTTTTATCATCCCTTTGCCAATTCTAAAGCACTTTGAAAAAGTAAACGGCCATCAGTACCACCATGTGCGGGTTCAATGGAATTTTCAGGATGAGGCATCATACCAAGAATGTTACCAGCTTTATTGATAATACCGGCAATATCATTTATCGAACCATTAGGGTTTGTATTTTCTGCATAGCGAAAAACAATTTGCTCATTCTCTTCCATTTGTTTTAATGTTTCACTATCAACAAAATAATTTCCATCGTGATGTGCAACAGGACAACGAATGATTTGTCCTTTAGAATAATAGCGAGAAAATTTTGTGTTAGTGTTCACTACTTCAAGCTTTATTTCACGACAAACAAATTTTAACGAAGTGTTACGCATTAAAGTACCGGGTAACAAACCAGCTTCCAACAAAATTTGAAATCCATTACATATGCCAATTACCGTGACACCTTCTTGTGCTTTCTCACGAACGGCTTGCAAAACGGGTGTTCGCGCGCCAATAGCACCACATCTTAAGTAGTCGCCATAAGAAAAACCACCAGGAATAACAATGACATCTACATCTGGAATTGTTGATTCTGTTTGCCAAATTTTTAGTGGGTCAGTTCCTGTTATGTGATGGAGTGCTGCAACTATATCCCGATCGCGATTTAATCCCGGTAGTTGAATGATGGCAGTTTTCATGGAAGTTTCACTTAAAGAAGTTCTATGGTATAATTTTCAATGACAGTATTTGCGAGCAACTCTTCACATATTTGTTCAAGTTTTTTCTTGGCATTTTCAGCAGGTTGATCATTGAGCACAATATCAAAAACTTTTCCTTGGCGAATAGAGTGAATACCTGTGAAAGATAAACTTTTTAAAGCACTGACAATTGCTTCCCCTTGCGGATCAAGAACACTGTTTTTGAGACTAACTGTAACGCGTGCTTTCATTTTTTATTTCCTGTTGTTAGAAGCGCCGCTCTTTAAAGAGTTGTACTTACATAATAAAGGAAGGTGACATTAATGTTACCTTGTTTTTTATTTCACTAAAACTGGACCGCTTGGTCGTGGAGGTTCATTTTCATTGATAATACCAAGACGTTTTGCCACTTCTTGATAGGCGTTAATAAGCCCTCCCATATCACGCCGAAAACGATCTTTATCCATTTTTTCTTGTGTTTGCATATCCCATAACCGGGTAGAATCAGGAGATATTTCATCAGCAAGAATAATACGCATCGCTTCATTTTCCCACAAACGGCCAAATTCCATTTTAAAATCAATAAGTTGAATATTAACCCCTGCAAAAAGTCCAGAAAGAAAATCATTAATACGAATTGAAAGTTGCATAATGTCTTCTATTTCTTGTGGAACAGCCCAGCCAAAAGCAGTGATATGTTCTTCGGTTACCATGGGATCATCAAGGGAATCATTTTTATAATAAAATTCAATGATTGATTGCGAAAGAGGGGTCCCTTCTTCCAATCCAAAACGCTTAGAAAGAGATCCAGCAGCAACGTTACGAACAACAATCTCCAATGGAATAATTTCAACAGCTTTAATGAGTTGTTCGCGCATATTTATACGCTTAATAAAGTGTGTTGGGATTCCTAAACGACCAAGATGGCTAAAAATATGTTCTGAAATACGGTTATTTAAAACCCCTTTTCCATCGATGATTTCATGCTTTTTTGCGTTAAAAGCAGTTGCGTCATCTTTAAAAAATTGAATATAGGTACCAGGTTCAGGTCCTTCATATAGAATTTTGGCCTTGCCTTCATAAATACGGTGGCGACGATTCATTATAATTCTCTATTATTTGAGAGGTTTTGAATAACATTGATAAATAATATTATCCTAATTGGCATAAATTCTCAATGATTGCTATAATATTTCATAATTTTTTTATTATTGAGCTCTTATTAAAAGAGGAATAAGATTAAAGAGACATAGTAAAGAAAATTATCTCTATGGGATTAAATTTTCGCAAGAAAATGGGAGAAAAGCATAAGTCCTTCGGGCCAAGGTCCGTGCCCAGATTCTACATTAATATGCCCAGATTGTCCGGCGTCAACAAAAAATGCTCCCCAATCAGCAGCAAGTTTTTTTGCGACTGAGAATTGGCACAATTCATCATTGCGGCTGGCTATGACTACAGAGGGAAAGGCTAATTTTTTGCAATGATAAGGACAAAATGTCATTAAATATTTTGGACGTATTTTTTCATCGCTTACATCTGGAGGAGCAACAAAAAAGGCGCCACAAACTTTTTCTGCGTTTTGTAGCGTTGCATGAATAGCTGTCGGAACTCCTAATGAATGGGCAATAATTACAACGGGTTTTTGAGCTTGTGAAATGGCAATTTTAACCTCATTAACCCATTCCTCACACACAGGTTTTGACCAATGAGTTTGTTGAACACGACGAGCTGTAGACAATTTTTTTTCCCATCGTGTTTGCCAATGATCAGGACCAGATCCTTCGTAGCCAGGAACAATAAGAATATCGAGTTGATTTGCTTTCATGAATTGTTTCTCTCATTACAACAGATTTTGTCTCATAGGGTGAAGACATTATGCTTGTTCCTTGTATATGCAAGCTATACAATTTTTTTATTCCCCAAAAACGCGGTTAAAAATTGTGTTGATATGTTTGGTGTGGTAAGAAAGATCAAATTTTTCGCGAAGTTCTTCTTCACTTAAAGCTTTTGTAACATCTTTATCGTAAAGTAATTCTTCTAGAAAATCTTTTCCTTGTTCCCAAACTTTCATCGCATTTCGTTGTACAATCCGGTAGGAATCTTCGCGACTTACTCCAGCTTGTGTGAGTGCTAAAAGCACACGCTGTGAATGAACAAGTCCTCGAAATTTATTGAGATTTTTTTGCATATTTTCTGGATAGACAATTAAATTTTCAATAACGGATGTGAGTCGAGCAAGAGCAAAATCAAGTGTGATGGTCGCATCAGGGCCAATATAACGCTCAACAGAGGAGTGAGAAATATCGCGTTCATGCCAAAGTGCTACATTTTCCATGGCAGGTATTACAAATGCACGCACCATACGTGCTAATCCCGTTAAATTTTCTGTTAAAACAGGATTACGTTTATGGGGCATAGCCGATGAACCTTTTTGCCCTGGTGAAAAATGTTCTTCTGCTTCAAGAACTTCTGTTCGTTGTAGATGACGTATTTCTATGGCTAATCTTTCAATAGATGAAGCAATAACACCAAGCGTTGCAAAAAACATGGCGTGGCGATCGCGTGGTATCACTTGGGTGGAAACTGGTTCAATACGTAATCCCAATGCTGTTGCTACATGTTCTTCAACGCGTGGGTCAATGTTTGCAAAAGTCCCTACAGCTCCTGAAATAGCACAAGTAGAAATTTCTTCCCGTGCAGCAAGAAGACGTTTACGACATCTTGAAAATTCAGCATATGCAAGAGCGAACTTGATACCAAATGTTATTGGTTCAGCATGAATGCCATGACTCCGCCCAATGGTGATTGTCTCTTTATGTTCAAAAGCACGTTTTTTTAATGCTTCCAGAAGTTGATCTATGTCTTTTAGCAGAATATCACTGGCACGCATTAGCTGAATATTAAGCGTTGTATCTAGAACATCTGACGATGTCATGCCTTGGTGGACAAAACGTGCTTCTGGACCAATAAATTCAGCTAAGTGGGTTAGAAATGCTATAACATCATGCTTAGTGATTGCTTCAATTTCATTAATGCGATTGACATCAAATTCGGCTACTTTTCCTTTTTCCCAAATCACCTTTGCTGTTTCTTTAGGAATAATACCTAGTTTAGCTAATGCGTCACAGGCATGTGCTTCGATTTCAAACCAAATGCGATATTTCGTTTTGGGTGACCAAATTGTTACCATTTCAGGGCGGGAATAACGTGCTATCATAATTTTTTCCTTATTGTGAGAGGATCGCGGCTTGGCGCAATGCGTTAATGCGTGTTTTGTAAAGCTCTTTGTTTCCATCTTTATAAATTGCAGAACCTGCAACAAATACATTTGCACCAGCTTTTGCAGTTATTCCGATTGTATCAACAGTGATACCGCCATCAACTTCTAGATCAATAGGTCGATGAGCAATCATGCTTTTGACTCGTTTGATTTTATCTTTTATTTCTGAAATAAAATTTTGTCCGCCAAAACCAGGATTAACTGTCATGATGAGGATTAGATCTAATTGATCGAGCAAATACTCAAGCACATGTTCTGGTGTGCTTGGATTGATTGCAATTCCTGCTTTTTTTCCCATTTCTTTAATTTTTTGGATTGAACGATGAAGATGAAGGCCAGCTTCAGCGTGAATGGTTATGATATCTGCACCCGCTTTTGCAAAGGCTTCCAAATAAGGATCTGCCGGTGCGATCATGAGATGGACGTCAAATATTGCTTTGGTTAACGGGCGCAGTGCCTTGACGGTATTGGGACCAAAAGTGATATTCGGAACAAAGTGACCGTCCATAATATCGAGATGGAGCCAGTTTGCTCCAGCATCAACAACATCTAATACTTCTTGCCCAAGTTTAGAAAAATTAGAAGCCAAGAGTGAAGGTGCAATGAGATGAGAACGAGGCATTAAGGTCTCCTTGATTGGCTCTTTTTAGCATGGTGTTTTGTAGACTAAAATATTATTTGTGTTATGACATAAAAGAAGGAGTATTTGTAATAGATCTTTTTGTGGAAATATTATTTGAAATTTTAAAGCTATGTAAATGAAAGAGATGTCTAATCATACGGCACATTTAATGCCTAAAATTCAACATATTGTTACTGTTTCTTCACAAGAATACCGAGATGCGATGAGTCATTTTGCAGGAGCTGTACACATTGTGACAACAAATGGCATTAAGGGAAAGCGTGGGGTGACAATTTCAGCATGTTGTTCTTTATCTGATGATCCTCCAACACTTCTTGTTTGCCTCATGCGCCATAACCTCAAGAATCAGTCATTTATAGAAAATGGGAACTTTTGTGTGAATAGTTTGGCCGGAAGACACCGTCCACTAGCTGATATTTTTTCTGGGCGTTACAATTATACAGGAATTGAATGTTTTGATAAAGCGCAATGGGGGACTTTACAGACTGGTGCACCTAGTCTTTCAGATGCTTTAGCATCATTTGATTGTCGGTTAATTTGTTGGCATGAGCATGCAACTCATTACGTTTTGATTGGTAAGGTTGTTGCAATTAACCGTAATCAAGAGAAAGATGCTTTGACGTATTTGAATCGTAGATATCATACTCTGCCGTTATAAAGATTTTTATTTTTTAAGTATTAGGATGATTTGTTGTTGTTACATTTGGATTATTAGCTCAATAAGGGGTAAAATTATTCGTTTGATTTCCAATGTTTGCATTTTCCTATTTTATAGGTTTTGGAGTATGTCTGGAAACGGGATATATTAGGAGAATCCCTAAACTTTCATTCCCTCAAAAGAATGTATTTTATGCAAAAAAGTGGCTAAAAACTTAAAAAGTGGCTTTAAACACATTTTTAGGTTGTTATAAAAAAACATTTTACACTTGTGTTGATCGGTGTTGAACAATATATAGACCGCACATACCATATATGGAGGTTTTTATGGCATGAGCGAAGAGATTGATGGTCAATATCGTCCTAGTGAAGATGAACCTTTTATGAATGAACGGCAAAGGGCGTATTTCCGTGCTAAATTGGTTTCTTGGAGAAATGATATATTAAGGGAAGCACGTGAAACTTTAGAAAATTTGCAGGAAGAGAATGCTAGTCAACCCGATTTAACGGATAGAGCATCTTGTGAAACTGATCGTACAATTGAATTACGTGCTCGTGATCGTCAGAGAAAGCTCATTTCAAAAATAGATGCTGCTTTAGAGCGCATCGATAACGGCACTTACGGTTTTTGTGAGGAAACTGGCGAACCTATTAGTATAAAGCGTCTTGAAGCTCGACCGATTGCAGTTTTGTCATTAGAAGCACAAGAACGCCACGAACGACGCGAAAGAATTTACCGCGACGATTAAAAGCGATTTCGATGGTGAACACATGAAATGTACGGTGCTAGAATTATTTGTTTTATTTTTTGGGAAGAGGGATAAATAAAGATGGTTCTTGCCGTCCTTCAATTTCAGCGGTAATTGCTGAATCTTCTACTTGTTTTTTCATAAAACGAGCGGAGAGAGAGTCTTGCGTATGCTCTTTTTCACTTATGAAAGAAGGTTTTTTTTCTGAAATGTTTAGGTTTTGATTGGCTTCTGTTGTTGTTAATATTTGCTGAGTCTTTCTTTTTTGTATGATAGATGTATTGATAATATTGGATTCTACAACAACGTCTGTTAATCCACCAATAAGAAGCAAATGCTCTCTGTTATCGCAACGTACTAAAATAAGACGACGTGTGCGATCAATAGAAATGGTATCGCACAGAGTTAATCTCGGTAGATGCTTTTTTCTGTTGATACTGAATCCTCTTGTATTTGAACGACGTAAAAGCAAAATAATTGCTGCTATTGCAGAAATTATTATGATAAAAAATGCAAGGCTTGTGATTATGTTAGCTGCGGATGTGCCTATTTGGCTTGATAACCATACATACATAAATTCTCTCCCATTCTGTAATGGAAATACTATTTTTTATTGAAATAAATTTGTAAAGATACACTTAAAAGGTCCAATTATAGTATAAAACAAGATTTTTAAATATTGAGTGATTTTTCTTCAGTGGATATTCTTTTGTATATACTTCATAACGGTGATTATAGAGGTAATTTGTGGCATAAGAAACGCCCATAATCAAGGCAAAGTGAGATGGATACAGGTTTTGAGAATATTGAGAGATCATCATCTTCTTTTGTATATCGAGGAGCTCTCATTCTTCGTGTTGTTTTTGTAATAGCTTTTCTCTTCATTATAGGTCTTTTAGGTTTTTTTTATCCGCAGGGCTTTTTACAAAAGGCTACGGTGATATCTTTTTTGGCTTTAGCAATTATAGGGGTTGCTGCACTTGTTCTGATTGGAATGGGGATTTTGAGATATAATGCAGTATCGTTATATGAAGACTTTGATTTCAGCATCTTTAATAATACCGATGATGCAATTATTATCTCTGATTTGTCCGGTTTTGTTTATTATTCTAATCAAAATTATCGAAAAATCCTTACCTATAAGCCTGATTCTTCTTGTTATGCGGTCATTGCTGATCTTCCTGGAGCTGGTGCGCTGGCGTATCGCTTAAAAGTTGCAGCATGTAGTGATCTTGCTGCACAAGAAGAATTAAGGGTGGAACAGCCGATTTTTATACATTCACAACAAAAAAACTCCGTTTGGTATAATATCTCTGTTCAACCAATGGCAAAGCGAAGAAAAAAGCTTTTATTTTGGCGTATTGCCGATATTTCACATTTGCAGGAGTGTCGTGAAGTTTTTTTCTCAAATCTCCAAGAAGCTATCAATCACTTAGATCAAGGACCTGTTGGTTTTTTATCTGTTAATACACAGGGAACGATTCTTTATGCAAATGCGATTTTTGCCGAATGGTTTTCAATTGATTTGGCGAATTTTATTGTTGGGAAATATAGTTTTGATCAATTATTTGATAACGTTGGAGCTAATAGCTCATGGAGTGATATTTGTTTACAAAATAACAAATATCAAAGTTTAGGGTACTCTTTACCTTATAGATTTTCCTTATCTTTAAGTTCAGAAACTGGTTTGAAAATCTTGAATTGTTTTATGTGTGCTTCTTCTCTCTTAGAGGACGAGGCCATTTATCGTATTGTGGTAATCCCACAGAAAATACAAAAAGAAGAAAACGATGATCAATTAAAATTACCCAGTGCCTTAGTAGAGTATTTTGATGCGAGTCCATTTGCAATAGCGGTGGTAAAGCAGGCAGGACAATTGCTTCACATGAATAATGCTTTTTCATCATTGATGGGATGTACGGGCAATATTAATCTTTATGATGTCATATCTCGCCGTGATCATATGCAGCTAGAGCGTGCGTTTTTGAAAATTACGACAAATAAAAATTATTCTATTTCAATAGAAACAGTTTTAGAAAATAGTGAAGAACGCCATTTGCGTCTCCATATTATGCCTACGCCATATCATGATGATGCATTACAAGATTTGATCATTATCTCTGTTATAGAAACAACAGAACAAAAAACGCTTGAAGATAAAATGATGCAAAGTCAGAAAATGCAAGCTGTTGGGCAGCTGGCTGGAGGTATTGCACATGATTTTAATAATGTTTTAACGGCAATTTTGATGTCGTGTGATCTTCTTTTAAATACACATCGCAGTTTTGATCCAGCATATGCTGATCTTATTAATATCAGAAATAATGCTAACCGTGCAGCTGCACTTGTACAGCAATTATTAGCTTTTTCTAGAAAGCAAATGCTGCGACCGGAAAAAGTTGATTTTACAGAACTTTTGTCAGATATTCGCAATCTTATTTTATCTCTTTTAGGCAATAATATTCAGTTAAAAATTATTCATGGGAGAGATTTATGGAGTGTTGAAGTTGATCAAGCATCTTTCCAGCGTGTTATTATGAATTTGGTTATTAATGCGCGTGATGCTATGCCTAATGGTGGTATTGTTACGATTGCAACGAACAATATTACAAAGCAACAAAGTGCTGAGTTTGATCATGTTGGTTTTGGAGTTGGTGAGTATGTACAGTTGACTATTTCAGATACAGGAACTGGTATATCAGCTGCTGTACAAGAAAAAATGTTTGAACCATTTTTTACGACAAAAGAAGTTGGAAAAGGAACCGGGCTTGGTTTATCAATGGTTTATGGAATTATTAAACAGACAGGTGGTTATGTTTACTGTAATAGTAAAGAAGGGGAAGGAACAACGTTTCATATTTTTCTTCCTCGTTATGTTCCTAATACTGTCCGTGGAGTTTCTCAGCGGATTGAAAAAGGTGAAGAGCAGGACAAAAATACCGACTTAACTGGGTCTGCAACTATTTTGCTTGTTGAAGATGAAGATGCTGTCAGAATGGGTGGGATGAGAGCGCTTCAAATGAGAGGATATACTGTTTTGGAAGCTGCAACTGGGGTTGAAGCACTTGCTGTTCTTGAAGAAAATAAGGGTGCTGTGGATATTGTTATTTCTGATGTAGTGATGCCAGAAATGGATGGACCTACTTTGCTTAAGGAATCGCGTAAAAACTATCCTGACATCAAATTTATTTTTGTTTCTGGGTATGCAAAAGATGCTTTTTCTAAAAATCTTCCACAAGATGCTGTTTTTAGTTTTTTATCTAAGCCATTTACACTCAAACAGTTAGCTTTAAAAGTTAAAGAAACACTTATACAATAAAATAGAGGGTTTTATATTTTAAGATTTTTTAGATAAAAAATACGTGTCTCTTGAAAAGATATATATAATCGATTTAACTGGGAGGGGTAGACTATAGCTTTAGAGTACTATCAAGAGATTTTTATAAGGCTAGAACGCATCGTAGTGAGTGTGCCTCATTAGTTCGTTAACTTTCTTTAATTTCTAATTCAGAAAGGTTTTTAGCTATTTTCATTGTTTCTAAGTTTACTGTAATAATTTGTTGAAACGATTCTAATAGATAGGCCAGATTGTTAATGGTCTTAACAGCATAGCAATTAGCATCATTAACAGGCCCACTCTATTTTATTGCTCTTAACATATTGACACTCCATAGCTCATGCGAGAGTGGATTGACTATTTAACAATGTAGTTGATAGGTTTCAGGAGGGGTATCTGTTGTGACGATATTGCTGTTGTAGATAAGGAGGCTTATCTTTTTCTTTACTGTTTCTAGCGAATTTCATTTTTGTAACGTAGTGAAGTTTTTCAAGATTAGCGATATCGGTAAGCTTAGGGAATTTTTTACTCGTGGCTGGATAAAGTTCTACACTTTTATAGTACACATGCAAATAGTAGAGTTCTCATCCAACAGTAAACAAATATCCTAAAATTTTTAGTGCTTCTTACACAAGGAATATGAGGCAATTTTTTAAAGGAATTATTACCATAATAAGCATGGTAATCTTCTGAATGTAAGAGACTGTAAACATAATAAAAGATATCTTCTTTTGTTATGATCTCACCGGGATAGACAGACAGAAATTTCTTTACTCCCATATCTTTAGTATTGTGAAATCATAAGCTTTATCTGTTTTGGTAAGTGCTCTATGGCAGTCAATATTTTTGCAGAATCATCAAAATCAAGTTTGTAGTTTTTATTTACAATAATATTCCGTATTCCTGGAGTGATAAACTCATCATCGATACCCAAGACAATAATAATCTTATAAGGCGTTAAAAGTTCATTATCTTCGGCTTCTACAAATGTATAATGATGAAGTTGTTTACCGTAGAACTTTTTATCATCCATAGAAATCAAAACGGCATTAATTTCATCAGTTCGCTTTTGGTGAGCGTTACTAAAAATGTGTGTGGTTGCTGTCATGTACAGATGTTTCTTGTACGGAATAATTCTATTGTCATAAACCTTGGTAAAGTTAGATTCACTTTTATCTTTTAGCAAGGTTTCTTCCGTTGTACGAAAGGTTTTATCACAAATGATTTGTATTAAATGATATGTTGAAAATATCATAGTTATTACATCAGCTTTTTTCGTAAGTTTTCGAGTATTCGTTGTTGCTCGTAATACAAAATCTGATGTTTCCATTCCGATAACATTGTTTTGATTTTTAAAACGCTGTCCCGTTTTCCGATCAAAACAAACGGCAAAAGAATGCAATGGGCAATGGGCATTGGGTATCCACTATGTGTTTTCTTATTGTTTGCGATATCAAAGCAAGAGAAGGTAGCAGAAATAAAATACTTCTACCTTTTTTCGTAGGGGTTTCCGCTATTTAAAGGTTAATAAAGATTTTTTCTACGTTCTATACGCCATAATAAGCTTGCTACGACCTGTTGTTAACTCTCAAAAATTTCTTTGATTGCTTTGCCTTGAAAGGAATGAAGCTCTTTTGTAGCTTTAGGAACAACTTCTTTTTTGTTGTAAATGTTTTCCATATAATGAAGGTCAATCCGATAAACTGATATTGCTCTGTCTTTTAATCATTACGTTAACGTTGTCACTTACTTCCATTTCGCTTCTATCAAACAAGAGGTGATATTTAAAAATATTTTTCTTAGATGTCGCGATAAAGCTATAGAATATATCTTGAGTTAATTTGAGGTTTAATTTGTGAAAATTATGCTGAATGGCAATGTATCTATCTTTATTCTACATTTTGGTAGCAGATCAATTTTTACATTATTTTTATTCCAATCTTTACGCTTCTACATCCAATCGTAATAGTTATGAGTTTTATTACATTGTTTATAATGAAGAGAAACTTAAGTCAAATCGGCAATACCAAACTTTTCAAAAATAATCCTAAGTTTATTTTGGAAATTGCTTTTTCACAATAGAAGAGCATAATGTAAGTAGTTTATTATCATATTTGTTAAATTAAATAATTTTAGATAAACTTTATTTCCGTATAATAAATTTATTAAATAACATCAAAACAATATAAATGTTGTTTATTAAATTGTTTTGAAATAAATATCTTAATTAAAGTTAATAATAGAAGAAATATAAATATTTTAAAA
>NZ_KL407334.1:1199811-1244805 GCF_000706625.1 Bartonella koehlerae C-29 | reverse complement strand
CATTTTATTCAAGCAGTTAATATTCCTTTCATGTTGACTCCTGAAGCAAGTATTGGAAAGGAAACAGATCTCTTCTCAGAAGAAAAAGTTGAAAAGGTACTAGTAATAACTTTTACAGGGTTGATGATAATGTTAGGAGTGGGGGGATGGATGTCATTTTTAACGTTTTTAGGATATAAAGCAGCTGAAAATGATTTATTGGGAAAAGTAGGAAAAAAGAAATAAAGACTGACTATGTTGTTTGGGGGAAAGTATGAGTTGATATAAAAAATTCGTATTCATTCAGTTTACAATGAAAAATTTTATTGAAGTATCTTAAAAATGCACTGATCATGCTTTGTGTGTTATTCATAATATAGCATTTCTATCCTGGAATATTTCGTTGTGGAGTGAGATTTTACTACTTTAAAATTGTTGTTAAACTAGAGAGCCTTGTCTATTCCATATATTGACAAGGCTTTTTATACCATGTCACTCTGACATTGCGTTTTAGCTTTTTTGATTACATTCATAAGATTGTGATCAACGTGATAAAAACAAATTTTGGTGGCTTTTATAGTGATCAATTCATTGGTCACTACGGTGGAATATTGAAATGTTCATATGAAGCCAATTTGCATTCTCACGATTTTAGACATAAGAAAATTCTTTTAATGCAAAAAATTGTCAACAATCATATTTATTATTATTAAAGGTGGGTTTATTGATAAAAAAAGTGTTTTATGCTATAATTATCAGTTTGGACATTTATAATTCTTTTAGACAATGAATGAGAGAAAAGAGAGAGAAAGTTGTTCACAGACAATGGGATTATTTATCCTTTATCTTCACCTTTTCTTGTTACATCAGATGCTTATTTATCCATAAAGACACAGTACTGTTTTTAAAAGTCTGTGCGACGATGAATCCGGTTACTTTATTCCCTCTAATACAATGCTCTAGGGTGGTTTCAGAGATCTCATAGAGGTATTATTTTTTCTATTAAACACTCCTGTAAGTAACCACTCCCGTAAGTTAGATTGAAACCTATGCGGATATGCTTCAAGCTCAATTTCATTGATACACTTTTCCATGACTGAATATGAAAGGAGCACGAATGGAAGAGGAAAGAATAAAATCATTTTTGGGAAGACGATGAATTTGCTGAATGATCTTTAGTACTTATGATGATAAAGGCATGCAAAACTCTGTTGTAGAATCATGCTTTTCTTTCATATCTTTAGTGAGAAAAGTCCATATATCCTCTTCAGTCTGATTTTTATTTATGACATAAGAAACTTGTGTGAACGCCTGTAAGCATAAGAAAACATAAAGCAAAATGTATAAATTTTGTTATTTCATTTAGTGTTTTATAAAAAAATTGGGAACTTTCTTCTAATTCATAGCTGGCAAGCTTTGCATTTTATGGCGTTTTTATTCTTAATAAAGTTTTTTCTATTGCTTGTAAATCAACTAAATTTAAGGTAGCAGTACGTTTGAAATAGAGATTAAGATAGATCAAGAGCTTTATAAGATGTTCGAGCTTTTGTACTCTAAATTGAAACGAGAATATTACGTATATCTGTTTGGGTAATATCTGAAATGGAGAGACAGTCTAATTGGGATAGAATGTAGAGTTGTAAAAGCGCAAACCAGTTTTCATCTTTACTATTACCCTTTAATTTGATTTTGCGATTTTTAAAAGTATCTAAAGAAATATGTTTTAAGTAATGGGAATTACGCATTGTCTCACGCTTTTGTTTCTTTCTTTTTTTGATAAGTAAGCGTCTTTCATGTAAAACAAAACGCCATTGTTTTGCTATTCATGTGACTTTTTTTTAAAATATCTCTTATTACTTCTAACTCTATTTTATAACAGTGTTTATAAAAATTATAATGCAGAATCTATTAACTACTATTAATTTTATAATTATAAAAATAAAATTATTACTATAATTATATTTTACACCTTTAATATTGTGAATACTTTTGCATTTAGACAGTTTCATAAGTGGCATATTTTTTCTTTTCTAAAACGGTTTTTATTTACATGCCAATCGCACTATAATGTGTAATCGAATGTTTTCCCTGATTCATTATAAGAGAATTTAAAACGAAAGAATCTTACTATTATATATTCGAGGTTTATATTTAAGTTGTAAAACTATGAATTATCTTTATAAATCAATAATGTTATTTCATCATGACAAAATTCTTACAGATCTCAAAATGTAGGAGTTGAAGAATAAATTGAGTTTTTATAATGCAGCAATCTATTCGTTTATGTGCTTAAAAAGATAAAAGTTGTTGTTGAGCATCTGTCACTTTTTTGTTTCCTTCAATGAATGCTTTTAAAGCTTCTGGGTAGAGTTTATGTTCAACCTTGAGAACTCTTTGCGCTAAGCTATCAGCTGTATCATTAGGGCACACTGGAACAGCTGCTTGGGCAAGAATTTTACCTGAATCCATATCTTCTGTAACAAGGTGAACAGTGCAACCAGTAATTTTAACACCTGCTTGTAAAACTCGTTCATGTGTTTTTAGACCTTTAAATGAAGGCAAAAGAGAAGGGTGAATGTTTAAAATTTTTCCTTCATAGAGTTTTACGAAACGGGTTGAGATGAGGCGCATATAACCAGCAAAGCAGATAAGATCCGGCTGATATTCAGCTAAAACCTTAAAGATAGATTCTTCGTATACTTCTTTAGTTGGATAATTCTTACGATCAATAATACGAATGGGCAAATGATTGTCACGTGCTTTTTCAATGCCGTTAGCGTGAGGATTATCGCAAATAACTGCGGTGATTTCAGCCGGATATTTTTTTTGTTTGCTTGCTTTAACCAGAGCAACCATATTAGAGCCGTTGCCAGAAATAAAAACAACAATCTTTTTTTTCATAAATGAAGTGCACCTTTAAAAGTAATTCCTTTGTTTTGGCGTTTTGTTAATTTGCCGAGTAAAGTAACTGTTTCTCCTTGCATTTCAAGTTCTTGAATAATTTTTTCAATCTCATGTTGTGCTACGATCATGATCATGCCAATACCACAGTTAAATGTTCTTAGCATCTCTAACTCCTCTATTTTTCCTTGTTTGGCAATCCATGAAAAAATTGATGGAGCATGAATGGCAGAAAGATTAATTTCAGCGCAGAGGGATGAGGGAAGTACGCGGGGAATATTTTCAGGAAAGCCACCCCCCGTAATATGAGAAAGAGCTTTGATTCCTTTGTAATTTTTTATAATAGGCAAGAGAGATTTTACATAAATGCGTGTTGGTGTGAGAAGTGCTGTGCTAAGATTCATTTGGGGATTAAAAGGGGCATGATCATCCCATTTTAGATCACTTTGTTGAACGATTCGTCTGACAATAGAAAAACCGTTCGAATGAATTCCAGATGAGCTAAGACCTAAAATAATATCACCTTCTGCAAGGTCTTTTGAAGGTAATAATGTACTACGTTCAGTAGCTCCTACAGCAAAGCCTGCCAAGTCATAATCTCCCTTCGCATACATACCAGGCATTTCTGCAGTTTCTCCGCCAATAAGAGCTGCACCTGCTTGCTGGCATCCTGCTGCAATACCAGAAACGATAGCCGCACCTTGTTCGGGGTCAAGTTTTCCAGTTGCAAAATAATCGAGAAAAAAAAGAGGTTCAGCACCTTGTACGAGTAAATCATTGACGCACATGGCTACCAGGTCAATACCAATGGTATCATGAATACCTACTTCAATAGCAATTTTTAGTTTTGTCCCCACGCCGTCATTAGCCGCTACGAGGATGGGATCAGTGAATCCTGCTGCTTTTAAATCAAAAAGCCCGCCAAAGCCGCCGATTTCTGCATCTGTTCCTGCTCGTTTTGTTGCGCGTATGAAGGGTTTAATTTTTTCTACCATGGCATTACCCATATCGATGTTTACACCGGCTTCTGCGTAGGTAAGACCATTCTTAGATTTATCATTTATGAGATCTTGATTGCTCATTGGAACTTTCCTTATAGGAAATTAGGTTTTGATATTATGCAATGCCATGATAGGGTCATCTCTGCAAGAGATATTGATAAGAAAATAAACGACTTTGCTTGTGGCCTATGTAAAAGAAGTTTATAATTTTTTTGAAGAATTTTTTAGGATATTTTATGAATAAGATATCAGATAACAGCGATCATTCTGCTTTGCCAATTATGAAGAAGAAAGTTCGTGAAAATAGATCCCGCGATATTTACCAAACTTATGTGCCAGCTTATACTCAAGTACCATTACCGAATAATATGAAAAAACAAATTTTTTTCTGGCTTGGTGCTTTGGTTTTTTTCATTCTTTTTATGCTTGTTTTTGGATCAATTTTGCTTCCTTTCGTAGCAGGGATTGTGTTGGCTTACTTTCTTAATCCGATTGTTCAATTACTTGAAAAGTTTGGTATTCGTCGCGTTTTTGGTACTATTCTGATTACTTTGTTTATTGTTGTGTTTTTTGTTGCTGCTTTAATTATTTTGATTCCTATTATCAGTTGGCAAATACAGCAATTTATGAACGATGGATTGCCCGTTTATATTAATCGTATTCAAACTTTTTTCGTTGAACATGATTTTGATTGGGTCAGACGCTATTTTGGAAGTGATCCAAATGAATTACAGAGTAATATTAAAGGGCTTTTAGGACAAAGTTCTGATTTTATTACATCTCTTTTGAATTCACTTTTGAAATCAGGAAAATCTCTCGTGAATATCGTCAGTCTCTTTGTTGTGGCACCTGTGGTTGCGTTTTATATGTTATTGGATTGGCCACGTATGGTTACAGCAGTTGATTCGTTGATACCACGGGATCATCTTGAAACTGTTCGCAGTATTTTTTATGAGATGGATAGGGCTATCGCTGGCTTTGTTCGTGGTCAAGGAACAGCTTGTTTAATATTGGGGGGGTATTATGCTATTGGTTTAACCATCACGGGGCTTAATTTTGGTCTTTTAATTGGTATGTTTATTGGCCTTATTAGTTTTGTTCCTTATATTGGTACAATGAGTGGTTTTGTACTCTCTGTTGGTGTTGCCTGGGTCCAATTCTATCCAAATAATTGGGGTTGGATCATTGTTGTTATGGTTATATTTTTAATTGGTCAATTTATTGAAGGTTACATTCTTCAACCAAAGCTTGTGGGTTCGTCAGTGGGGCTGCATCCGGTGTGGTTAATGTTTGCGCTTTTTGCTTTTTCTTCACTCTTTGGTTTCACTGGTATGCTTATTGCTGTTCCTGCGGCGGCTGCTGTTGGTGTTTTAGTTCGTTTTGCTCTTCATACTTATCTTAATTCTCAGATGTATTCGCGAAGTGGAAATTCGGAGCCGCTAGAATGAATGAGCGTGAAACACAATTACCCTTGAATTTTTCTTATAATCCGATTTTTCAATTTGATGACTTGGTGGTAACAGAAAGCAATCGTATGGCTTTTCAGCTTATTGATCATTGGCCGAATTGGATTTTACCTATTGCAGTTTTGGTTGGAAAAGAAGGATCTGGGAAAACTCACTTTTCTAGCGTATGGGCTGAGAAAGCGGATGCTTTAAAACTTCATCGCAATGAGATCGATCAAGCTATTTCTGTGGCTTCTTTAGGCAGATCATTTTTAATCGAGGATATTGATTCAGGTGAAATCAGTGAGACAGGGCTTTTTCACTTAATTAATAGCATTAAGCAAGCAAATCTTGATACGTGTCAAGCTACTTTGTTGATGACGTCACGTACAGTACCTTCAGCATGGAATTTAAAGTTAAATGATCTCAAAAGTCGCCTTAATTCGGTTATGTTAGTTGCGATCAATCAGCCCGATGAAGCATTACTAACAGCTGTTGCTTTTAAACTTTTTTCTGATAGGCAGATTACTGTTCATCCGGATACTGTTTATTATCTTGTAAATCGTTGTGAGCGTTCTTTGTTTTCGTTGAAGCGTGTTATTGATTCTGTTGATCGGTTGGCGTTACAAAGAAAAAGTAGAATAACGCGTGCCGTTATTGGTGAAGTTCTTAACATGCAAGTTCAGTGAAAACTGTTTTTAGCATAATTTAAGTTTTTTATTTCTGCCACATCTGTTGAAGGTAGGTAAAAAAGGATATTTCGTTTGCTTATTTTTCCACGTGAGAGCATTTTTCTCTTTTTAAAGGTGCTCATTGTTCGAATGACTGTAAGCTTTTAATTTATGACGTTGCTCTCTTCTCATAGTTTATACAGGCTTGTTAACTTTTCCAAAGCGATTCGACTGAGGAGGACTCTTTCTTTTTTCTGTAACGAGGTTTTTATGACTTGAATGCAAAAATGCTTGTTTTTTAATTTATCCACTAGTGAGAGAGTTAGGAAAGTGCAGAATTTTCAAAAAGTAATAATAATTGTCAGCATCGGAGGGTCGGTTGTGATTAATGGTTTGTGATGCGTGCTAGATTTTATATCTGCAACGTGGGGATGTTACAGTTTTATGCTCTTTAAGAATTTTTTATGATTCTCAGACCATTTTCGTTGCTATAATTATATCTGCTAGATGTTGCTGATGGCATTAAAGTTTTCTCAAAACAATAGGGGAAATTTGCAAGTTTTATATAGAAGTTGGTTGCTTTGTTTACGGAGATAGGGCTTTGCCTTTTGTGGGTATTGTTTTTGTTGTTTCTGTCAGTTATTTTTTAGCAGAGAAAAATTTTTAGAATCTCTTTCTTGTAAAGAAATGCAACAAAATTAAAAAAAAATGTGTTTTTCTCTTGCACTTCTGTTGTGAAAATTTTAGGGAATATGCATCAAGTAAACGTAAATGGCGGAGCGTAGCGCAGCCTGGTAGCGCACCTGATTTGGGATCAGGGGGTCGTAGGTTCGAATCCTATCGCTCCGACCATGTCTGGTGTGATGTAAGAGAATGGCCCAATTGGGTGCGTGTGGTGAAAAATTATCATTTAAGCGTTGTTTAATCTAAGGAAAAGGAAGCATGATCGCACGTATTTATAGTCCTGCGAAGACAGCTATGCAGTCCGGTAGAGGCAATACGGGTTTTTGGATTTTACAATATGAGCCAATAAAAGCAAAAATGCTTGAGCCTCTTATGGGGTATACAGCTACATCCGACATAAATAATCAGGTGAGAATCCGCTTTAATAGGAAAGAAGAAGCGGTTGCTTTTGCGCGCAAGAATGCTATTCCTTATCGTGTAGAAAATACACATAAGCCGATTCGGCGTGCTGTTTCTTATTCTGATAATTTTCGCAGTGATCGGCTGCAATCTTGGACTCATTGAGTTAATGGTGTTGTTTTATATTGTGAAAATGATAAGTTGGTCCCGTAGCTCAGCTGGATAGAGCAACGGCCTTCTAAGCCGTGGGTCACAGGTTCGAATCCTGTCGGGATCGCCATATTTTAAGTAGAGCCAACAGGACTCTTGAAGAAGGCTTTGTATAATAAAATTTTTTGATCCATTTAGTGGTGAAACAGTTAGCATAGTTGTTAGAATTCTGAATATTTTTACAACAGAGTAGCAGGGTTCAAAAAGGTTTTAGAAGAAATTCGCCAAAAACACGCGCTTTAATATATGCATCCCGCATCTTAAAAAATATATAAAATCAGTATGTTACACTTATGTATAAAACACCTGGTGGGCGTGACAGGGATCGAACCTGTGACCCCTACGATGTCAACGTAGTGCTCTCCCGCTGAGCTACACGCCCTTTCAATAAGGTTGCATACACCACATAGAATTACAAACGTCAATGCCTAATTTAATTTTTTCTTTAATCAGCCGTGAATAATTTAGAAAAATATCGCCTTTAAGCAGCTATAAGTATTTTTTCAACCTCATTCACGAGATCACGCAAATGAAAGGGTTTAGAAAGCACTTTTGCATCAGGAGGGGCATCGCTATTTGAATTGAGTGCAACTGCTGCAAAGCCTGTAATGAACATTACTCGTAAATCAGGATCAATTTCAGTGGCACGTCGTGCCAGTTCGATCCCATCCATTTCTGGCATCACAATATCAGTAAGGAGAAGAGAAAATGGTTCTTCTTGTAAACGTGCATAGGCACTAGCACCATTATCGAAATCGGCGACTTCGTAACCGGCACGTGCTAGAGCCTTTGCTAGAAAACGGCGCATATCGTCATCATCTTCTGCGAGCAGGATTCTTTTCATGATTATGTTCCAATTACTCCATTCGTCAGAGTTTTTGCTTCATTGATTATACAATATAGAGTATTTATAAAAAAAGTGATAAAATGCTCATAATTGGAATGAATGGCAAAATGGTTAATTCTTATCTATTTGTCTGATAGTATACAGTATTAGTTGTTCATTAGTTAAATTCGAAATGTATGTAATATTGAAAGAAATTATATGTATGAGCATTTTAATCTCTGCTTCTATTTCTTTTAGATTTCTTTCATTCTGATCGGTATTTTAGGAAATAGCTTTTAGAAATATTTTAGAGCTTTTTTCTATAGGGAATGGGGCGAGTGTTGTATTGATTCGTTATTTTTGAGAAATGAATGGGCAGGACGGAGTTTTATAGTTGCTCATTTTTTGTATATTTTTACCAATCTACATTGTAAACATAATAAGTTCATTTTACAGACTCTTCTGCTAAAATATATTTTCCTATGAGATAAAATAATTTTTTTTGTAATAGACTCAGGAATAGAATTTTTTCTCTTTTGATTTTGGTAGCTATATTATGTTATATTAAAATTTCTTTGTCGATCATTATTATTTTTGCAAATGGAGATTAACTTTATCGAACTATTACATTTGCGTTCTGAAATAGGTAATTGGTTGATTTTTTAGAAAGTGTACCCCTCTTGAGTTTGTAACAAGGTGATTGACATTTTGTGAAAAAATTTTCCATGGATATAAGAGTTGTACAGCTGCTATCAAATAAAAGATTGTATGTGTATTTTTATTTTGAATTTAGGTAAGTCCTTTATTTCACATTGTAATATAGTCTCGCACGCTTATGCAAAAGCGAACAGAATATGAAGATGTTGTTTCATGATCAACATAAAATCCTAAATTCAGCATTTAGATTACGTTCTTTTCTTCTTATAAAAGTTTATTAAGCGATTCTTAGTGCTTCGTTTTGGAATAACAGTACTAGGCTGATAAAAGAGAAATTTCTTGACTTTACCACTCTAATTCGTCCTTTTTCTCATGGAAAATCGTATGAATTCTACAGATTCAATGGAAAATATTTAGTAAAGCTTAGATGTTTGATTTTGGAGCAGTATTATAAGGAATTGGTATTTCAGATTCTAAGAGATCTTTTTCTACCACAATCACATTTTTACGCCTAACTTTTTCGCTTAGGTCTTCAGAGAGCGTTATCTCTAAATAACATCTTGTTATAATTAACAGAGTTATAACACTTAATTATTTAAAGATCTTTTTCATGTATTTTTCTATTTATTCCTTATGGTCTTAAATTATGGTCTTGTTAAAACTGTGATCTTATGTGTATTTCATTCGCGAATAAATGCATCAAAAGCAACCCAAAATTGTTTTTGGTAATTTTCTTCATGCATGATGGTATCGAGTTCGGCACCTGTAATTGTAATACTGTCTGTCAGATGTGTATGTTGGCATAATTGTCGTACTTCAATGTTGTTGGCAATATTGTTTTGATTGGCAAGAATAAATAATGTTGGAATTTGTAAATGCCCATTAAGAATATTTTTTTTCATGCTATCAATTGTATTGAGTACTGATGCCATCCATCGAGATGTCGGACGCTTTATAAGAAAGTCAGGGGATAAAGCTTCTTCATTGATGCGCAAAAATTGCGTACTTTTTTGTTTTAATTTTTTTCCGCCTTTCGCTGGTAAAAATCCAAGTCCTATATCAGAAAGAAATTGTGTTAATTTATGTTGAAAGCCATTTGTTTTATTACCAAATGGAGCAAAAAGAGGAGAAATGCAAAGCATTCTATTAAACTTATGGTTAATGAAATCCAATCCACTAAGAGCTATCAGTCCCCCCATACCATAGGCCAGCATGTAGTAAGGTGGTGGACAATTATGATAAACAACATTTTTAAGAAATTTATTTAAGTCATTAATATCATTGTTAATATTAAAATAATTGTGTCGTCTTTGTTTTTGTTTATCAGGTTGCGATCCTTCTCGACCAAACCAGTCAAATATTGCTGTGTAAAAACCGCGTTTGGAAATTTTATTCATTGGTAAAAAATACTCCTCTAAAGTATTTGCATAGCTTTCAAGAATAACAATTGTTCCTTTGGATTTTTCTATTTCAGGATGTGTTATCGCAAAACGAATTTTGCGATCAGTGGCTATCTTAAGGTGGCTATTATGAATATTAGCAGGAGGGATTCCCAAGTTTGGAGGATAAAGAGGCTTTTCCAATTGACATCCTTCGTCTTGTGTTTTTGCAATTTACTGCAAAATGAGATGAGAAGAGAACTCATATTCCTATATTAATTAATATAATGATGATGAAGGGTTAAGAAACAGTTATGTTGTTTTTGTATATTTTTACGAATTGGAACACAAAAGAGTTGAAATAAAACGGAATAATTACCAGATAAATAGTGCGGTCGCCACTCTGGGATCGCTGGTTCACGGGCAGGTTTGCCATTTGGGAACTTTGTGAGTCAATTATAGTCGCTCTAAAGGAGGGCAATATTATGCGTCAAGTAGATTTTTCACCATTTTATCGTTCAACAGTAGGTTTTGATCATCTCTTTAATTGGTTTGATTCTAGAACACAACCTGATGATGTTTCTTCTTATCCACCGTACAATATTGAGCGTTTAACTGAGGATTCTTATAGAATTTCTATGGCTGTTGCTGGTTTTTCTCAGGATGAGATTGATATCGAAACACATTGCAATCAGCTAATCGTTAGGGGTGAAAGAAAACCTGAAAATGACGATGAAGAACGAGAATTTCTTTATCGAGGTATTGCTTCGCGTGCTTTTGAACGGCGTTTTCATTTGGCTGATCATGTTAAGGTTATTGGAGCAGAACTTGGAGATGGCCTTCTTCATATTCAGCTTAAAAGAGAAATGCCAGCTGAACTAAAGCCAAAAAAGATAGTTGTGCAGGCATCGCCATCTATTGTAAAAAATAGTGACGATCATAGTGTGCGTAAAGTAAGTTTAGAAAATGAGACAACTGAATAATTAAAAATTTTTTTAAAGAATAAGATGACGCGAGACTTTTGTCTCGCGTTTTTAAATCTTTTCAAAGAACAGGCTGTTTAAATAAAAGCTGTTTGTCCCAAACTCAGATGGTGATGTTTCGTATATGATTCTACATTGAGGGGAGTGGTTTCAATTTTTAAAGTGTTTTGCATGTATTGTAGAACAATTATTTGGTTTTTAAAAATAGCTATTGTAGTTTGACACGAGGTTTTGTACCAAATAGGAAAGGGTAGGATTAGGCAGGAATAGCTTATAATTTGTTGTTTTTATGTACGTTTTTGCTGTTAAATGAGAGTTATATCAAATAAGAGAGGCACAGTGCCTCTATAAACAGTATAATCTTTAATGCTGCTTTACAATATCTTGTTGTAGAAGATCAAGTGCTACCATATCTTGTAATTCATTGCGGATTGCTCTGAATGCTTTTCAGAAATGTTTTGATCAAAAAAAATGCCACCAAAGGCAGCAGGTCAAAGGTAGACAAAAGGTGTACCAAATAAAAAAAAACTTATTCTCAAAGAGTCAGTGCTTAAAGCAGCTGAACGGGCAGGGAGTAAGTATGGCAGTGAGGGGTTAATCTCTTATCTGGAAAAGCAAGCACTTAAATGTTTTGCGGCTTATTTAGCGTTGCTTGGTAAAGTGTTGCCTTTGCAAGTGACAGGGGAGGATGGGGGAGCGATTAAGATGGTAGGGCGCGTGGAAATCGCGCCTTTGCTTCATGACAACACGACAGATTAAGATTGTACCAAAGCTTATACCAATTTTGTTTTGCAGGTAAGGCGGCTGCACGTGTAGCATGGGGTGGACGGGGTCTGGAAAGACAAGATCTTTTGCCTTGATTGCGGCTTTAAAAGGTTATCAATTTGGTATGGGGGAATATCAGGGGTCATCCTTTGTGCATTTCAGTTTCAAAATTCTCTAACAGAAAGTTCATTGGAAGAGATTAAGCGCGCCATTGAAGCCCATGACTTTTAAAAGGACTATTACAAAATTGGGGAGTATTCGATTAAGTCCATTGATGGTCGTATTTCTTTTCAGTTTTCTGGACTAGACCGCAATATAGCCAGCCAGAGATAGGGAAAACTTTTAGCCAATTTACCCTAAAAGAGGTGAGAACCACTTATTCTTCTAATTCCTCCAATAAAGCAGTTTCCGCTAAGGAACTGATCATTACCAATTGCGACCTTTAAGAGAAGACAAAAGATTCATTAAAGGATTTTTAAATGACCTTTGAAGACCCTTTGAGAACCCCTTAAAAACCCTTTGAAAAAAATAAATTGGCACAAACTTGGTGTCAAAATATACAAAACCTGCTGGCAAGCTATAAAGCTACAAGCATGATAAAAAAGTGGTGTGGCGGAGGGGGTGGGGGCGTTATACTTATATAAAACCAATAAATTATATAAAGGTGAGGGAATTTTGATTCCGGTGATTTTATTAACTTATTTTCTGTTTATGCCAAACTTTTTTAAAAGCTTATTCTCAATCATTTTACCAAATATATAACCAGATTTTCCAGTATGACGCTTGACACTTATTTTTATTGACCGTATGGTAATAGTATACGATAAGGGATGCGAATGGCAATTGTGAGTTTCAAACATAAGGGCTTAAAATTATTTTATACAACGGGTTCTACAAAAGCTATTCGACCAGATCACGTAAAAAAATTACGCGTTATCTTAACAGCTTTAACGAGTGCTACATGCCCTGAAATGTTAAAAGCACCTGCCTTTAAAATGCATCCTCTTAAAGGTGAACTTACAGGATACTATTCTATATGGGTGAATGGAAATTGGCGTGTTACTTTTCGCTTTATAGGAACAGATGTGGAGCTTGTTGATTATCAAGACTACCATTGATGAAAGGAACGAAAACAAATGATGCATAATCCTGCACATCCGGGCGAAGTTCTAAAAGTAGCTTTCTTGGAAGAAATGGGACTCACAATACAAAAGTTAGCTGATCATCTCCATATGACAAGAGCTTCTCTCTCAAGAGTGATTAACGGACATGCTTCTATGAGTACCGAGCTTGCTATTAAATTAGAATTGGCTGGTTTTAGTAAAGCGAAATTTTGGTTGGATATGCAAACAAACTACAATTTATGGAAAACAATGCAACAGGCACAACCACCTATTTCTCCTCTGGTTTCTGATTCACCACAAACGTCGCTTTGATTTCGTTCATAATTTTTTTGGTGCTTTGGTTAGTTTTTTAGTCGCCGCACATTGCTCTAACCTTTTTGTAGTTTTTTAATTGCTTCGATAGCTAAGCGTTTCCGATCGGCTGTTTTGGTATAAAGAGATGCCATTTTATCTTCTGTCCAGCCAAAAAGCGCTTTCATTTGTGAAACTGTAGCACCAGCATTGGCGGCACGTGTTGCTGCTAATTTTCGCAAGCCATGTGCTGACTTTTTTATACCTGCAGCATTACAGGCTTCACGAAATAGGTTGCCAAAACTTTCTTTCACGAGCTTATTTCCACTTTTACCACAAATGAATGTTTCATCTCCTATAGGACCAATTTGAAGAGTTTCTGTAAGTTCTGGTAAAATAGGGAGAAAAACATCCGTTTTAAATTGGCTCTTTTCTGTTTTAAGATGGATGATATTATCTTTAACGTCTTTCCAGCCGATACGAACTGCGTCACCACGGCGCAACCCCGTGTAAAGAAGAACATCAATCCAGACGCGTTCATGGCTACCATGTGACCAATGATGGTAGTATTTATCTATGTCCTCTTCTAGCCATGGTTGTAACCCCTCACTGTTAAGAGATTTTGGTGCTTTTATATTAAGGGCAGGATTTCTATTTAAAAGAGCATTATCAACTGCCCAATTAAAGAGACCGTTTAAAGAAGTTAAAAAATGTTTTGCTGCTGCGGGAGTAGCGCGCCTTCTGTCTACAGCATCAAGAATATGGCGCTTTTCTATGCTTTTATAAGCGTGATTACCTATATGTTTGGATACATTATTTAAAATTCTATACTTCACTTTTTTAGTAGATTCTGATTGATTATGCCATTGCATGCTTTGTAAATACTGATGCAATAACCAATCAAACGAGCCTTCTGTAAGTCGTGTTTGTGTCATTCTTTTTGGGGTGCCATTTTGCGCTTGTTTAATGGCAAGTGTGTAACTGTCAACAAACTCTTGTGTTCCATAGGTTCCTTCAATTCGATACCGTGGTCCATGACCAATCCGGACATACCACACAACTTTACCATGGCGTGTTGTTTCTTTGACAAGATGAGGGGGACGGCGCTTTGGCATGGCTAAAACTTTATGCCATCAACAGAAGGGCAGGAGTGGTTAGTAGTATATTCTTCTTTCTCATCTTCAAGCGGTGGAAAATCTTCAATGCTATAAACATTCCCTATCGTTGTTGATGCTATGCTTTTATTGATATGAATAAATAATTCTCCTGTGGGCTTAATTTCTATGAGTTCACATCCTTGTTTTTTCGCTTCTCTTAAAGCACGTGCAATGGTTGGTTGGGTTATGGTAGGTGGATGATGTGCCATGTCTATTCTCCTTATATTTGGATGCAATTCACCTATGGCGTGAATTACGCATTTATTAAAAGTTGTTAGGAAAGGTGGGGGTGCTGGGAGGAGAGAGCACCCCCATAACGTCAAGCAGCTTGTGTCAAGATCTGTTTCATCTCTTGCTCTATTTCCTCTAAGAATATCTCAACTGCTTGATTGATCTGTTCAATTTGTTTCTCATCACGGTGGATACGTTTAATTTTCATGCGCAAACGAAGGGATCTGCCTACAAAATGCGGATCATAGCTGACAAAATCACACCATTGACGTCCTGTACATGCCATTTGGAATTGCATTTGTGCCTTATATTCAGGCTTGATAGTGCCATCCATATAAAAGCGTAGATGCTTGGTGGAGTGTGGGCATTTGACTTCAACTAAACCCTCCTCCCCAATCAATCCATCAGGGCTTGCTCCAGCCATTTCTATGGTGGGATGTTGAATGAAACCACATTTTATGACCTCTGTGTCATAAATGATGGCATATTCTTTTAGTGCATCCTCTTCATGCTCAATGCCCCATTGCATAGCTGGTGTTAGATAAGATTGGCTTATTTCCTCTGTTAATCGCTCTGTCATGAGTTTGATTTTGTACTCCTCATATTTGCTAGTAGGTGTTCCTTTGGCTGTTTTACTGAGCACATTGTAAATGTTTGAAGCAGTGACTTTGCCTAATCTTGCTTGAAACCACTCTGCTGTTCTTTGCTCCATGTTACACCGCCGTTTGCTGTTCTTGTTGTGAGAGAGATTGCTCTGCTTTTGCTATTTGTTTGTTTCGTTTATCTTTCAAAAGATGCAATACCGTTTGAGCCTGTCCATCAGACATATCGGCAAGATTGTTGACTTTGGCATAAGCAAGTATCTTGGTTTCTTCTGTTTGGGTTTGTGCCATGAGTGTTCTGATCTCACTGATCTGCTGCGGAAATGCACTTGTGAGAGGCACGTTCCCATCCGTATCATCATCTGCACTCACAACATTAAGAAGCATGCCTAACAGATATCTGCGTGCATAGGTGATAGCAGAGCCAACCGCTTGTATGTTTGATTTACATCCTTTCGTATCATGAGGAAATTTTCCTTCTGTTGCTATTTTATTTCCAGACGGATGCGTCAAAGTCATTTCTACGCTTATGCTGTCTGAACTCTGTTCCTTGATACGAGAAAACAAAGCAAAGTGGTATTTTGAAAGGGTCTCCTTGATGGCATCAATGTACTGATCAAGCGTAGCATATTGGCTATTGGTATGGGTATTTGTAGCGTTTTTTTGTATTTTTTGATATTCCCTTTGCATAGCGGAAAGGTCAGCAACAAAGCTTTGATAGTTTTGTCGTTCTATTTCCTTTTCCCGCAATGCGATCAGACGCTCGAGACGGTCCATATCGACATCGTTTTCTAAAGCTCTGGTTAAAATGCGATCCATAGCCGTTGCTTTGATTGCACAATCTTTTGTTTTTTCCACTAATTCAGTTTGCGTGATACTGAGTTCACTCATCTTGATTTCCTCCATTGAAGCGCAATTCCCCCGTGGCGTGAATCACGCATCTGTTAAAAGTTGGTTTGGTTGTTAGAGTTTGGATTTTATAGGCTGTATGATGTCATCAGTTTGTAATATTGCTGTATGTGCGCGTAAGTTATGATACATAAGTGAAATAAGGATTTTGTTAGCATAGGGGGGGACCATTTTAAATCCAGTACACATAAATGCTATGCATTCATATGAATATGTAAATCCCAATAAGCCATTTGATGACATCATTGTTTTAAAATTATCCTCACCTAAAAAATCATGCATTATGTCTTCAGAAATTATGGTATCTACATAAGGCTCGTCTTTATACCCAGAGATAGTGATACAAAGTTCACCTAGATTGTGAGTATTTCTCACAACTAACTGTGCACATAAGGTAGGTTTAATTTCATATTTATACATGATTTATTTTTTCTCGTTTGTTGTGATACGACTTTCTCCGCAGATCTCTGAATCTCCGTAAATTTTTGCGTCGCCATAAATTCTTGCATTGGGATAAACAATTGCATTTCCGTAAATCTGTGCGTTTTCAAAAATGCGACCACCACCATATACTCGGGCGTTATTATAAATTTTTGCATTGTCATAAATTTTTGAACCCCAAGTAACACAAGCATTATCATAGACCCAGCAATTGCCATCATGAGAGAGATTGCTTTCATTTTCTATAAAGCCCCCAAGGTCGCCAGCCTTAACATCATCAAAATCTCTTAAAGCACGAATGCGGTACAATGTATGGCAACTTACAATATCGGTGGTTTCATCAGTCAGTTCGTATTTCTTTTCCATGCTTATTGCCTTTTAATGCATGCTTTGTTTTTTGATTTCTTCAGACAACACACCAATGCCTTTTGTGGTGATTTTTGCGCAAGGAATGACTTTTTCTATTCCACTTGCGGTTTGAAGCGTGATGGTTGGACAATCCATCAGTTGCTTTTGGATTTTGTCTTGATACGGAAGCAAATTTCCACCTGCTGCACGTCTGTAAACCCAACCTTTTTGCTGTAAAAATTGAATGAATTGTTTTGGTTGCATCTCGAGTATTTTAGCAGCTTCTGTAAGACCGAAGAGCCCATCATGGCGCTGTAAGCTTTCAAGAGCCATGGCTTTTGGTGTTAAATCTTCAATGATGGTGTCTTTTTGATCTATTTGACCTTGTAGGTAATTCAAAAAGCCAATCATAGCTTTTGGACTTGAATAGTCGATTTGTGGTGTTATTGCTTGCTTTTCCAATTCTTGCCAGCGGTCAATTATTTTTGCGCGTAAAGCAGTGCTGTAACCAGATACGAGAATTAAACATTCACGTTTGGGGAGGTTATAACAAGGGCGGCTTTCACCTTTGCTATCAAGATAATAACCACTAAAATCAACCACCCCAAATTTGGGGGCGTTAAGTTCTTCAAGCATTTTCTTGATATCACGCATAACATGGTCATGTCTTTTACCGCATAACTCTGCAATTTCACGGCTAGACATAGTTTGGACTGTTGTGTTTTGAAAATTGTTTTCAGATGTTGTAATAAAGTTTCGCATCATCACTTCCTAAATTAATGAAAACACAAGTCTTGGTATAATATTCTGCCATAGTTTCTATGGCGCTCTGCTTGAGCGATTTTCTTTGCTACGTGAATTTTGAAGTAATGATTATCGGTTTTATCTGTTTCTATTTCAGATTTTGGACAAATCTTCTGTCTGTTCCATTCTTGTTTTGTAAAAACAAAATCCACGCCTTCTTTTAGATCAAACTTTTCAACACAATCGTTAAACCAAGTGGAAAAATCTTGTTTCAAATGTAAGTGCCTATGCATTACATGGGCTTTGACCATTTTGGCATAACCGATTTTGTTGTCTGCCTCGTTTTCAGGTATGAGATATCCTTCACTATCATTATCATGTGTGTTCATAAGATTACTCTAATCAATTATTGATGGGAAAAGGGGGCGCTTTTTCAAACGCCCTTAAGAATTTTAAAGTACATCACAAGGACGCAAACGGTGTTGTTGTTCGTAAGTACCGTAGACCTCATCATTATATTTTTCTTTTGCTAAATCATCTAAAAGTCTATTGTAGGCATCACTTTCACGTATAAAGTAATGGACTTCACTATCCTCATTGAGACGTTCAATATTTTCTTCTACATATGCTTCTGCGATCTCTTCAGAGATATCTTCACAACTCTTCTCAGAAGGATTTACGCGAAGGATTTGGATTGCATCCTCTGCCTCATCAATAATTGCTTGAACTTGGCTTGCATCAAGTGGTCCTGACTGACCAATGTGTTGATCATCATCATACACAACTAATAAAATTTCATCGGAATGAATAAAAATTGGCTTTTCCATGATTTCCCCTCCCTAACGCCTCTTGGCGATTGTGTGTTTGTGGTTTATAAAAATAAAATACGTTTATCGTAATTAATTGTCAAGAAAAAAATTACGATAAACGTATTTATGTGTATTTATAATCCACATAATTATTTATTATCTTAAAATTTAAATGGGGAATTTATGTTGGATCGTGAAAGAAACAAACAACTAACTGTAATGCTAAATAAATTAACTGAAAGTGAAAAAATAGCTTTTATAGATTTCGTGCTGCGAGCAGAGATTTTAAAAGATCCTCGACAATCTTTTTTTCAGAATCATTTGCTTGAGAATACAAATAAAGGAAATCATCAGAACAAAATCCGGAAAAAGGTGAAGAATCTTTAAAAAAATCCATAATTTTCACAAGCTCATCAGCTTTAACATCTCTCATTTCCTTATTAGGATCAAGATTGACAATATTAGATATAGCTGGTCTGCGTACTCCAAGATGGGCCGCAAGTTTTGCTTGACTGCCACGGCCCATTTTATCGAGTTCTTGCTTTATCCAAATTTTTAGCTCTCTTTGTTTAACCATACTTGAGTTATTTATCATTTTTTAAAACCTTACAATATTAAAAAACATAAAAATACGTTTATCGTATTGACTAAATATTCCTTATATCGTATTTTATTGGCTATGATAAAAGCATATACAGAAACAGCGAAACTTATAATTACATATCTTGGTGGACATCATAAGGTTGCAAATATCATTAATCGTAATGTTATTGTGGTTAGAAAATGGGCTTATTCTCTTGAAAAACGTGAAGGTAAGGGCGGAATCATTCCGGCTAAATATCAAGTGATGCTTTTAAACTATGCTCGTAAACACAACATTGATTTGCGCCCCGAAGATTTTTTCTATTCTGAACGTTTGCAAAATTTGATGAGTAAAGAAAAATTATCTCCACCGTCTTCTTTTGTCAACGGTTCTACTTTTCGGGTGAAATCGTGCGAACAAAATGAAATGTTGCAGTCTCAATATGAAGAAAGAAAATAAAGATGGACAATTTCGCAATGATTATTGTGCTTTTTATTGCCAATATAATCATGTTTCTTTGTTTTTATGTCTCTTATAAAAAAATACAAAGCTCTACAAAGGTGTTGCAAAGTTCATATTATACTTTTCATATTTTAGAAGATTCAACAAAAGAAATGCATTTTCCAGACGGCAGCACAGTTGTCTTTAATAATTCTGATTGGAATTTTTCTCTTGATGAAAATGATAATTTGATAATTCAAAGTGCTTTAGGACCATCACTGTCTATAAAGGCATATAGCAATGCATACGGTTTCAAAAAACATTTCGTAGATAGTTTGCAGAAATGCATGCGATCTACAAATCAGAAAAAAAGTAAGTGAGATTTGTTTCTCTTAGTTTTGTGAAGTTTGAAGTATGCGGTGTATTTCTGAATTAAGTTAGTCCACTTTTTTAAACTTATGACTACACGCTCTGTCATAGCACACATATAAATACGTAGAGCCTTAAGGGGGGATTATGATCACTCATGCACAAACTATTCTCTGTCTTGATCTAGGAAGCAAGACGGGCTGGGCGATATGTGGTGCGGATGGTCATATATTCAGTGGCGTCATGAATTTTCAGCCCCGTCGTTTTGAAGGCGGTGGGATGCGTTATTTACGTTTTAAACAATGGCTTACTGAAATGAAGATGACAGCAAGGAGAATTGATGCGGTGTATTTTGAAGAAGTGCGCCGTCATGTAGGGACGGATGCAGCGCATGTTTATGGCGGCTTGTTAGCAACCTTAACGGCGTGGTGTGAACATCACCAAATTCCTTATGAAGGCATTCCCGTTGGGACGATTAAGAAAGAAACGACAGGAAAAGGAAATGCCTCAAAAGAAGAGATGATTAAAGCGGTGTGTGCAAAAGGGCACGCACCTAAAGATGACAACGAAGCAGATGCTTTGGCAATTTTATATCTAATGAAAGAAGGGGGTGTGTATGTCCAGTAAATTACCATGGACGAGACTGTTTGCAGATAGATGGATTATTGATCTTGCTTGTTTATCTCCCATTGAATGCAATGTTTATATCAAGTTACGTTTGCAAATGCTTTACACTGGAAAGCCCCTTTTGAATAATCTTAAGGTCTGGGCTAATTACACGGGCTGTTCAGTAAAAACGTTTATGAAAGCATTAGATGTTTTACAGAGTACTGATCATATTACACGTTTAGCAGATGGTCGCTTATGGAGTTTAAAAGTTGAAGAAGAACTCAATAACTCTAATGAAAGCTTAGATAAGGTATCGAAGGCATCTCGGTCAAAGAAATTATCGGAGAGAGCAAAGAAAGCAGCGCAGGCAAGATGGGATAAACATACAAATGATGCTTGTGATGATGCTCAACTCACTGAAAACAATGATAAAAACGATGCTAAAGCAATGCTTAATGATGCTAAAACGGTTAAGCATGATGCTAACAGTATGCTTAAGGATGCTAAGCATGATGCTTACGACATGCTTAATGATGCCTATATATATAACATAAACAATAACACTAACATTAACAGTAATAATAAAAAAACTAATACTATCGTATTAGCAAAAAAAGAAACTGATTTTGAAAATTTAGAAACGAACGATTTGGTTGAAGAGCCAATCGAGGTTCATGATCTCGAGAGCCAATCAGAGCCAATCGAAACCGCATCCCAAGATCAATCACCCCGTCACGAGCAAGAAAGCATTCCGAAAAAAGCAAAACGAGCGAAAGCTAATCGCGGTTGTCGATTGCCTGAGGATTTTGAACCCGATTACGATTTTGCCATTGCAGAGGGCTTGCCTTCAGAGCGTGTGAAAGTTGAAATCGCAAAATTTCGAGATTACTGGCGTTCAAAATCTGGAGCAAACGCTACCAAAATCGATTGGCAAGCAACCTGGCGTAACTGGGTGCGAAAGGCTATCGAGGATTTAGAAAAAACAAAAAACACGAACAACAATGGTGGAAACAATGGAAACTTTTCAAAAGATCAAAGAACTTGTGGTGGTACCGGAGAGACAATCCGTAATCTTATCCGTAAAGCAGGATTTAGTGAATCCACTTCAAGACATTGCACAACAGATGGCGCAATACGTCACAAGGGAGTATCCATTGACCTTAATCGATGGCGTGAAATTGACACCAGCTCTAGAGGAACAAGCTTTTGCAACTTATCAAACAGTCCAAAACTTACTTACCTTGAAAGCGTCTGTTGAAGATATTGCAGAGGCTCTTGATGTGCTTGAAGGTGGTTTGACAATGCAAAAAGTTTCGAATGCAGAGGCACGTGCAAAGGCTTATATCACAGCTCTTAACGGCATTTCGCTATGGGCTTTGTTGCAGGCTGTTAAAAATCTTGTGCGTGGAGAAGCCAAAGGCATGTCAACAACCTTTGTGCCCTCTTGTGCTGATCTTGCGCAGTATTGTCGCGATTTAGAAAACAGGCTTTCTGGAACTGCTGAGAAAGTGTTTATAGCTGTTGAAAATAGTCGTAACCTAGCCTTAGGAGGCAAGCGCATCTCATTTATGAGAATAGGAAAGCCTTGTGAAGAGCTTCATGGCAACTTGAGTTCAAAAGCAGCCTAAAAACAGCAAAATAGTGAGAAGTGCTGATCTTTTTGGATTAGACATGCATTTAAATCGACAAAAAGGCACCGTACAGCGCGATTTAGAACTTTTTTGATACAAACCACATTAGGAACATAAAACGCACCATACGGTCAAATTTGAGACAAATAACGCTATTGGTAAAATATAGGATGAAAACATGCCCATTTTAAAACATTTGCTCTTAAAAAACCGTAAACAGCCCATGCAAAAAAAATTTGTTGCAACCGCTGTTGGATATGTGCCGTGGGGAGATGGAGCCGCTGAGTATTTTTATAATCTCTACGAATATGAAGACGGTACAAGAGAGTGTGAAAAATTTGATGGCGGTCAGTATTACAAAATACCTGAGAATGCGGACTTTAGCACCAAAGCGCAAGTAAAAGCGTGGATTTATGGGGGTGCGGTACCTAAAAGTGTTTTGAGTTATGAGGCTTTAATAGACGAGATGAATGAAAATATCAAACAGCGTTCACAAGCTGGTGGTGAGATAGACAGACAGCTAGAAGAAGCGCTTGATAAGCAGTTAGGCAGATACAAAAATAACAAAAAGATCAAAAACTATCGGAAGCAGCTTAACTTAAAACATGACTCATCTGCCCTGTTTTTAGACGGAGAGGAAATTTACAGCGTAACAGCATGTCGGATAAACCAAAAAATATAGTTTGCTATGGCCACTTTTGTTTTGCGTGAAGTATGCGCAAAACCCGTATAGTGCCATTAGAAACATCATAAATCATAATATAATTCTTACGCACAATAAGCTCGCGCGTATTCCTAATTCGGCCAACACGACCAAGATTAGGAAAGCTAATGAGTCTTTCTACTTTTTTAGATAAAAGCTTGTCGAATACTAATGCAGCAGAAGGATTTTCTTGCGCGATATATTCCCGTATCTTTTGACGATCGTAATGCGCTATCCGTGTCCAAACGAGCTTCATGAATCTGATGTCTTCAGCTTGCGTTGTATTTCAAAGCGCCATGCTTGTGCTTCTGTTTCAATTTCTTCAAAAGGTATTACATCACCTGCGTTGGCAGAATTTAATCCAAGTTGGACTTGTTCCTGAAACCATAATTCATGCGCTATCTTTTCTTTTTGTTCTTTTACAATATCACGCATGTAATCCCGTAAGAGCTGTGCAGCAGATCGATCACATGCTTTTGCAGCCTGAGAAAATTCACTTTTTAATGCATCATCAACGCGAAAGGTAAATGTTGTTTCAGCCATTTTACACCATTAATATGTTACAATGTAATTATAATATAACACATTTTAGTGCATGTACAATAGTAGTAGTTAGAAACAAAAGCTATGAATATCTTACCATTTTAAATTCTTAATTATATACTTTAATAAATAATATTATCTTATTGAAAATAAAAAATAAATATTATAAAATATCTATTATAGATAGCGCAAATATAAGGTAAGTGAAAACATGCTCAATAAAGTGATGTTAATTGGCTATTTAGGAGATGATCCTGAGAGCAAAACGATGACTTCTGGTGCTGAGGTGGTCAATTTTCGTATGGCAACCTTTGAAAGCTATATGAATAAAAATACGCACCAAAAAGTAGAAAAAACAGAATGGCATTCCGTAGTGGTTTTTAATCCGCATTTTGCAAAAATAGCACTTCAGTATCTACACAAAGGTTCAAAGGTTTACATAGAAGGCAAATTACAAACCCGTAAATGGCAAGATAAAAATGGACATGACCGTTACACAACAGAAATTGTCCTGCCACAATATAAAGGCGAGTTGCATTTACTTGATGCAAAGAAAGAGCAATCTGCGTCCTCTTCGTCTGTCACTTCTCAAAGTTATGCTATCGCTTCAGGTGCTGATGATTATGGCATATCTGCTCATGACAGCATGCCATTTTGATTAAAAAATAGAGCAAAAATAAGAATGTGGATTTCCACAGATACGGGGGATGTATGAGAAAGAAAGATACCTACATTTCACAAGTGAAAGTACGTCAAGACCCTGTTAATCAATTGGCAGTTGAAATGCGTGCTAAACGCTTTGGTTTGACCATAGAAGAGGCTAAAAATCCACTTGCGGGGTCTTATGTTGGGCGGCTTTGTTTGCAAGGCGTGCTTACTCAAGACCAGTATGACGCTACGCAAAAATATCTTGAAGTGAGAAATGACTATTCGTGTGCAAAAGGTTTACCAAGCGCTGTTTATGATGAAATACCATCATCTTCTGATGACAAAGCAAGAGAGAAGTGGGTTGAACGTGCAACAGAACAGTTTTGTAATATGCAAAAGGTCCTTAAAGAAGCACAGTGCCTTTATAGACAGCATAACCTTTATGCTGCGCTACAGTACCTTGTTATGGAAGATCAAGAATTGCCACATCTTGTGAATGCATTGCGTATCGCTCTGAATACTCTCCAGAAATATTTTGACCCAAAAAGTAAATGGTAAATGTTTTATTGTTATGAAAAGCTCTTGAAGAATAGATGATAAAATATTATATTTTTATATAATATTGGAAAGGGCGTTTAATGCACACAACAAAATTACGTAAAGTTGGAGGGTCTGTTATGCTCTCTATACCGCCGGCATTGCTTGATGTTCTTCATCTTACTGAGAACACGCAAGTTGGTTTGGCTGTTGATAATGGACAATTGGTTGTGAAGCCACAGACATTTCCAAGTTACACTCTTGATGAATTGTTAGCTCAATGTCATCTTTCAGATGATTTCTCTGATGAGGATATGGAGTGGTTTGATGCTAAACCTGTTGGTAGAGAGCTCTTGTGATGAAGCGGGGCGAAATTTGGCTTGTATCTCTTGACCCAACTTCAGGCTATGAACAAAAAGGAACGCGTCCTGTATTGATTGTATCACCAGAGGCGTTTAATCGTGTCACGAAAACACCCATTGTCTTACCCATTACAAGTGGAGGAAATTTTTCTCGAACCGCAGGTTTCGCTGTCTCATTGGTAGGAACAGGATTGCATACAACAGGTGTGATACGTTGTGACCAGCCACGTGCTCTGGATATAGCAGCGCGTCAGGGTAAGAAAATGGAAACAGTTCCCCCCATAATTATGAATGAAGTTCTTGCTAAGCTATCAACATTTCTCACATAGTTTCTTCGCACTTGAAGGATGTTAAAGTAAGCAACATGAGATGAAACGTTTTTCTGTACAATGCGTTGTATTTGTATTACAGTGAATACAAATATGAGGATTCCATCATGACGATATCTATTCGGTTGCCAAGTGATCTCGAAACACGTTTGAATAATTTAGCTGCTAAGACAGGACGTACAAAGTCTTTTTATTTACGCGAGATTATTGAACGTGGCATAGAGGAAGCAGAGGATTATTATTTAGCCTCACAAGTAAGAGAGCGCGTTCGAAGGGGAGAGGGTACTTTTTATAGCTCTGAAGAGGTGAGGAAAGAGCTTGGCTTGGACGATTAGATATGAAAAAAAAGCTCTTAGTTTTTTAAAAAAATGCGATAAAAAAGAAGCACGGCGGATTGTTGATTTTTTAGATCAACACGTTGCTCCTCTTGAAGATGTGCGTGTAATAGGTAAGCCCTTAAAAGGACAATTCTCAGGTTTATGGAGATATCGTGTAGGAGATTACAGGATACTTTGTGAACTCTATGATAAGGAGCTTGTCGTATTAGTTTTGGCTGTTGGACATAGAAAAAATATATATAAAGGTTAAGGTAAATCTTTTATAAAATATTTTGATCTTTAATCAAAGATTAAAAGGAGTAATACCGCGCAACTAATTAGAGCGGTTGTTAATAAAAAGAAATAAGCAGGAATTTTCAATTTAAAGCGCCAAAGTAAGTTAATGATGATGGACATTATACTAATAAATACGAGTACTTCTATTACAATTATTAAATCATCGAATGTTATACGTCGTTGAGGTTTTTCATAATCAGAGACAGTGGAAAACGAAATGTTATATTGATTAATTCCACTATCTGATAAAATCTTTTTTGGATGCTGTTCTGCTTTGTACTGCTTTTGTAAAACTTTAATTCTTTCATATAAACTTTGATCAATATTAGCAGACTGATAATGAATAGAGAGCTCACTATTGGCATAATCAGAAAGAAAAAGTCCACTGATTACTATGGCTAATAGAGCTGCTTATTTTGAAAAATAACACTAAAATTTCTCCTTTTTATTAATTATCAGTCATAGTATTGAACCTTTAATTGATTTTTTTCTCAACCAGATTCATTCTGTTTCTCCATTATCATTATCTGTTTTTGTTGTTGCCAAAGCTTTTCGGATAATTCTTCAATTGTTTTGTCTCGCTCCTTAATCGCTTTGTAGTGTCTATCGACCATCCTACTATTTTCCTTAACCGCTTCGTTTCGTTGTATAATCGCTTTATTAATTTTTTCATTCTCATAATCAAATGCCATCTGAGAGTATTCGACTAAGCGATCATGTTCAGAATTTGCTATTATTCCTAGGTAATTTCTCCAAGCAAACAGCAAAATTGCCACTATTAATAAAAAGTTTCTTGAAAATTCAAGATACCAAAGCACACCGAGTACTATGACTAATAAAAGAGTACCTTGAAATTCTGTATTCCGACCATTTTCTGCTTCTTCCCACATGTCAGAGACTATACTCCATAGTATGAGTATACCCACTATTACTATGACAATATCACGCATTGTTTCCCCCCATTTATTAATTATCAGTCATATAATTGATTCTTTTAGAGGATACAATTGTGAGGTGTTGCTTGGTGCTAAAGACACTATATTTAGGCAAGAAAATAAAAAATATACAATATCGTGATTTTTTTGTTGACATGGCGTGAATAATGGTGTTTTATAGAGCTGCTGTAGTGGTCGAATTGCGTCTAAAATTACAGTAGATAATTCCCCCTCAACTTCTTTTATTAAATTGACATGATTACTGAGAGCCCTGTGTTTTGCGGGGCTTTTTGTTATTGGGAGAAAGTATTTTATGACAGCAGAAAATACAGAGATGACTTTGCACCCAAAAAAATTGCCACCCAATGCAGGAAAAGGGCGGGTAAAAGGCGTACCCAATAAAACAACGAGCCTTTTGAAAGAGTCAGTCATTGAAGCTGCTAAACGAGCAGGCAGTAAATATGGTAAAGAAGGATTAATCTCTTATCTGGAAAAACAGGCACTTAAATGCCCCGCCGCTTATTTAGCGTTGCTTGGTAAGGTGTTGCCATTGCAAGTGACAGGGGAGGATGGCGGGGCGATTAAGATGATAGGGCGCGTGGAAATCGCGCCTTTGGGTCATGACAACACGACAGATTAAGATTGTACCAAAGCTTATAGCGATTTTTACAGGTAAGGCGGCGGTGCGTGCTGCTTGGGGAGGACGAGGGTCTGGAAAGACAAGATCCTTTGCTTTGATGGCGGCTTTAAAAGGCTATCAATTTGGCATGGGAGGAATATCAGGCACTATCCTTTGCGCACGTCAGTTTCAAAATTCTCTCGCAGAGAGTTCTTTAGAGGAGATTAAACGGGCCATTGAAGGTCATGACTTTTTAAAGGACTACTATAAGGTTGGAGAATCTTCGATTAAGTCGATTGATGGTCGTATTGCTTTTCAGTTTTCGGGACTAGATCGTAATATAGCCAGTATCAAATCCATGGGGCGCATTTTGCTCTGTTGGGTTGATGAGGCAGAGCCTGTGACAGAGACAGCTTGGCAAACGCTTATACCGACTTTACGTGAAGAAGGTGAGGGGTGGAGAGCAGAGTTATGGGTAACGTGGAACCCCTTACGAGATAATGCACCGGTTGAAAGGCGGTTTCGCTTTTCAAACAATGAAGCCATTAAGCGTGTAGAGATCAACTGGTCAGACAATCCGAAATTTCCCAAGATCTTGAATGAAGCGCGGCTTGATGATCTGAAGAATCGTCCAGAGACCTATAAACATATATGGGAGGGGGCTTATCTTACCGCTGTTCAAGGCGCTTACTATCAAAAGGAAATGTTAGCAGCCGAGCAGGAGGGACGGATAGGGCGTGTTGCACGTGATCCTTTAATGCAGATGCGTGCCTTTTGGGATATTGGGGGCACGGGTGCCAAGGCAGATGCGACGGCGATATGGATAGCGCAATTTGTTGGCAGAGAGATCCGTGTTTTGGATTATTACGAAGCACAAGGGCAGCCGTTATCCGAGCATATAGGCTGGTTACGTCGCAATGGCTATGAGAAGGCATTGATGGTTCTTCCCCATGATGGCGCAACAAGGGACCGTGTACATAATGTGAGTTTTGAGAGTGCGTTAAATGATGCGGGCTTTGAAACGCAAGTGATCCCTCATCAAGGGGCTGGTGCTGTCAAGATGCGGATCGAGGCGGTGCGGCGTATTTTACCCTCTGTTTGGTTTCATGAAGAGACAACTGTAGCGGGTCGTAAGGCGCTGAATTGGTATCATGAGAAATGGGATGAGAAGCGCGGCATTGGCTTGGGGGCAGAACATGATTGGTCCAGTCATGGTGCGGATGCCTTTGGTTTGATGTGCATTGTTTATGAAGCACCACGCATTAAACCGCAACAAGAACGTTATCGCGCTATAGAAAGAGAAGCGGCATCATGGATGGCATTCTAAGTCATAACTCTAAAAAAACGGCAGATTTTGATGAATATGAACTCTATAGGCGCTTAAAATCTTGGTATAAGGAAGATGTTGAACACGTCAATGAATGGCGTGAACAGGCGCGTGAAGATTTTGATTTTTATAATGGTCGTCAATGGGCTGAGGAAGATCTGGCGGTTTTGAAGGCGCAACGCCGCCCTGTTATGACCTTTAACCGTATTGCACCCCTTGTCAACGCAATTGTTGGGGCAGAGCGTAATAATAAGCGTGAAGTGCAGTTTCAACCAAGGCAAGCAGGAGCCGCAATATCCAATGAATTGCTCACTGGAGCAGCAGAATGGTTTCGTGATGAGGCAGAGGCGGAATATGCCGATTCCGATGCTTTTCAGGATATGGTCATTTGTGGCATGGGCTGGACAGATACACGGCTTGATTATGAGACAGATCCTGAAGGAATTCCTGCTATTCAACGCTTAGATCCACTGAAAATGGTTTGGGATGCCAATGCTGTAAGACCCAATCTCATTGATGCACAGCGTATGTGGTATGTTGATCGTAAACCCGTTGAGGATGCTAAAAGTCTTTTTCCTGATGTAGCAGTTGAAGATCTCCATGCTGATTGGGCAACAGATAATACAACCGCTTGTGAGGAGTATCATGTCTCACTTGATGCTTATAATGATCATGCCAATGCAGATTCTTTATCACAGTCAGCTTCTGAAAAACGCTATGTTACGCTAGTTGAATGCCGTTGGTTTGAATATGAAGTTTATTTCAAGGCACCTGATCTTCAAACAGGACAGATGCGCAGTTATAGCAAACAAGAGTTCGAACAGCTTCAAAGGGTGGCTCCACAACTTCAAGGGGTGCGTTTTAATAAAAAGGTGGTTAAGCGCGCTTTTCTGGGACGGCGTCTTTTAGCAAAGCCTGATAAACCCTTAGCACCAGATGGACAGCTTGGCTGGGAATGTATCACAGGCACGCTGGATAAGCTTAAAAACCAGTTTTACGGGATTGTTCGCCCCGCAAAAGACCCACAAAAATGGTCGAATAAATATTTTAGCCAAGTCATGTATATTTTAAACAGTCAAGCCAAAGGTGGTTTGATGGCAGAACGAGGAGCTTTTGATGATGAGCGCCAAGCACTCGAAAATTGGACACGAACCGATACGATTACGTGGGTTAAAAACGGGGCGCTTACAGGAGGAAAAATCCAACCAAAGCCAAGTGCACAATTCCCTAATGGCTTTTTTCAGTTGTTTAATGAATCGCGTGAAGCGATAACGCACGTAACGGGATTGTCGGCAGAGTTTATAGGCACAAGAGAGGTTAATCAAGCGAATGTATTGGAAAATACACGCCGGCAATCAACGCTTAATTTGCTTGCGGGTTTATTTGATAATCTTAAGCTTTATCGATGTCGACAGGGAAAGATTATCCTTTATTTGATTCAAAACTATCTTTCCGATGGGCGTTTGGTTCGTATTTCTGGACCAGAAAATGCGCAGTATGTGCCCTTAACACGTGAAGCTGTCACAAAGCTTGAATACGACATTATTGTTGATGATTCACCAACAAGTCCCAATGAAAAAGAGAGAACTTTTGCAGCGATTACGCAAATGTTGCCGTTGCTTGGTGGTTTCTTAACACCGGAGATGATTCCAGATCTTTTAAAGCTTTCCCCATTACCGGCAACATTGGTGGCAAATTTAACGGCAAAAGCACAGCAGGCGCAACAAGAACAACAACAGCAGCAAATGATGCAACAAAACCAAGGAACACAATTAAATCCAGAGCAACAAGCAAAGATTGCTGCTCTCCAGCAAGAAGCGCAAGCAAAAGGCACGCTTTATCAACTTGATGCACAACAAAAGCAGTTAGCGTTGCAGCAGAAAAATATTGAGCTTTTTTTGAAGCAAGAACAGGCACGCATGCAGCTTGAACTTCAACGGGCAAAAAATGAGATAGCGCAGCGTGATCTAGAGCGCAAATCCTTACAAGCACAGTTGGAACACTACCGCGTTTTGACAAAAAGATTAATACCACATTGAAGGAACAGAAGATGGAAGAAAAGTTTACTCCTGAAGAACAAGCAATCTATGACGAACATTTTGCCAGTGATCGTCCTGTTGAGTTAGTTGAGCCTGAGCAAGTTAGGGAAGCTTTTAATGCGGAAGAAAGTTCTCAGCAGCCATCTGTAGAACCACTTCAGGAGCAGCCAAATTCTGGTGTGATAGAGCAAGAACGACAAGCACGCCAAAAGGCAGAGCAAAAGGCTATGGAAGCGCGTGAACTTGCCATTGAGTTTGCACAAAAATATGCACAAATGCAAGAAGAGGCGGTAAGACGCCGCGATGAAAATATCCCTACCCTAGAAGATGATCCAAAAGCACATGTTGCATGGCTTAGTCATAAGGTACAGGAACAACAGAAATTGCTTGATGAGTTTTCTCGCATAAGAGAGAGCCAAGAACGTTTGAATCAAGAGGAATATGAACGCCAAAAGTTAGGGGATTATTTTGAAGAAGCCAAAGCGCAGGTACAAGATAAATATCCGGATTTAGACAGTATCACTGATTATCTCTATGAAAGAGCAGATAGTGTCCTACAAGCGCAGGCAGATCTTTATCCACAATGGAAAGATCCCGCAGCACGGCAACAGCAAATTGGTGCTGAATTGCGCCAAATATGCCAGCAGTGTCAGAAAGCAGGTATAAACCCAATAGAGGTGCTGGTGCAAAAAGCAAAGGCTTTTGGCTATAGTGGAGCACCAATAAAGGATGAAGTGGAAACCCTTCAAGAGCGCTCTCAAGCAGCGCGGACACTTACAGCGCGGGGTGGACAAGTTCCAACAGGCGGTATGGATATGAGAACGCTCTTTTCCATGCCAGATGCCGAATTTGCTGTATGGGTTGAGAAAAATCCCGAAAAATTTGAACAAATTATGAGCAGAACGTGAGATGTGCGTGGTGGCGCAACAGAGAGAACCAAGTGATTGTTATCGTTTGGGGTAGCCGCAAGGCGAGTTTTAAAACCAAGAAAGGCATTAATTGAAATGGCAGTAACAGAAGTAAAGCTCAATGACCCATTAGCCGTTGGCGTTTGGGCTAAGATGCTAAACACAGAAACTTCAAAAGCGTTGCCCATTGCACCGCTGATGGGAAAAAGCAAAAACAGCATTATTCAAGTATTGGATATGCTAGAAAAATCCGCTGGTGACGCTGTGACGAGTGGATTAAGAGTCCAACTGATGGGGGATGGCGTTAGCGAGGGACAAACGCTGGAAGGCAATGAAGAAGCACTCCAATTTATGAATGAAAAGGTGCACATCAACGAGCTTACTCATGCGGTGCGCATTAAATATGAAGGCTCTATTGATCAACAGCGTATTCCCTTTAGTTTGCGTCAGGAAGCAAAGGATGGGCTTGTTGATTGGTATGCAGATCGCTTAAGTTTGATGTTCTTTATTCAGGCAGCAGGCTATACCGCACCATGGATGCAGTTTGAAGGACGCACCATAACGCTTAAACCGGTGCATTATGGTTTTAACGCGCCATCAGAGCCAAGCAAATTGCGTGTTATTCGCCCAGCTAAGAAAAAAACTGATGAAGAGCTTACAAAAGAGGATGTTTTTACATTAGATCTTATCGATCAAGCTGTTGAACGTGCTAAATTGGCAAATCCACGTTTGCGTCCTGTTCGTGTTGATGGGAAATCGGCTTATGTGATGTATCTCCATCCAATACAGGTAACTCAATTGCGTACCAATACCAAGAGTGGTCAATGGTTAGACATTACCAAGGCAGCTTATGATGGCTCTGGAGCGAAGAATCCAATTTTTAATGGTTCTTTGGGGATGTATAATGGTGTCATTTTGCGTGAAGCAGAGCATGTCCCTAATGGTGTTAATTCAAAGACACAAGAGCCTGTGCCATCTGTTCGTCGTGCTGTTTTGCTTGGTGCGCAAAGTATCATCATGGCTTATGGGCGTATTGGTAATGGTGCAACAGGAAGCAATGAGGAAAATAGTGAGACGCGTTATAAACTTGTTGAAGAATTGTTTGATTATCAACGTGAATTTGGTCTGGCTGCAAAAACTATTATCGGCATGAAAAAGTCACGCTATACATTGCCGCATTCTGATCAAGGGGGACAAGACTTTGGCACGATTGTTATCCCTTCTTTTGCTGAAGCAAGCTAATTATTAAAGGATGACAATTATGGCAGAAAAATCGCTAATTACACAGGAAACTGTTGGCATGACAGATGAGGGATTGCCACCTGTTTTGCAAGGACGCAATAACTCTACGCAGCAGGTTAGTTTTTTACGGGCGCGTGTTAAATGTACAGATCAAGGGTTGATAACGAAAATTGGTGTTCTACCCCGAGGGGCTTTTATAAAAAGCATTAAAATTTATGCTATGACGGATTTTGAAGATGTAACAGCGACATTTGGAAAAGAGCCTCATGGTAATGATTATGGAGATGTAGGGCTTACGCAATCTACCGATAGCAATGTGTACATACCCATGGAGGAACGCGATGTTCCGTTAGAGGTTGAAAATACGATTTACATGACACGAGACAAGAAAAGCAGCAAAGGGGATGTTGAGGTGATTGTTGAGTTTTACACAAATCGTTAAAGGCGCAAGGGGGCGTTTGTTTTTTTGCGTCCCCTCTTCTCTCAAAATATTCTAAGACATTTGGAAGAGAGTAATATGACAATAATAGTACAGACAGGTGGTCCGATTGGAGACAAACAGACCATTGTTCCTCATGATAAAAATTTCATTCAGATGGTGAATGATATTCAGGATGAAATAGACGATCAAACAGATGAGTATGTTGATCAAGTTCAAAAGGCAATATTTTCAGCCATTCGATTTTGTGAACGATTGCCCTTTTATTTTAATGAAAGTCGTGAAGTTGTTTTTACCACTTTAAAGGGGAAAAGCCGCTATGGAGCAGAGGAAAATCCAGTTATTCCGGCTGCTGTTCGCATTGTTGATGCTTACATTTATGAAGATAATCACAGCAAATCAAAGCTTTTGCATACAGATCCACTCGTCATTGAAAACCTTGAGAATGATTGTAACCATGGCATGCCCACGCGATACAGTTATTTTGAACAAAAGCTTATTTTGTATCCAATCCCAGATCGTATTTATTCTATCAGGCTTATTCTTGACCCTATGAGAATAAAAGACATTGAGAGCATACAAGAAGCCTCAATATGGTTTTTAGAAGCCTATGAACTGATCAAAACCCGCGCAAAATATGAAATTTATACGAATATTATTAAAGAACCACAGATGGCGGCAGCAGCCTTTGCTATGTTTCAAGAGCAACTTGATGCGCTACAAATTGAAACGTCACGGCGCAAGAATTTGTTGAGAGTTCAACATACGGATTTCTGATGACCTTTATTCCTATTGCTGAGTTTAGACCAGATGTTGCATTTATTAATAATGGTTATTCTCGTGAGATTGTGAATGTTTTGCCAGCACCCAATTCCTATATTCCAGTTCCCAAAGTTGCACCCGTTTCAGAACCTTTTCCGGATGTTATTTTGGGGGTCTATGCGGTAAGGTCATTGAGTGGTGTGCGGATTATTGTAGGGACATCAACAAAGCTTTACGAATATGATAACAGCACGCGCAGGTGGAAAGATGTTAGCAAGCTTGGGGAACAATATCATGCCAATGAAATGGCACCTTGGTCTTTTGCTGTCTTTGGCGATTATATCATTGCTGTTAATAACAATGATGCGCCGCAAATATTTGCCTTGAAGACAGCAGAGAGATTTGATGATTTGGGGGGTAATCCCCCGCGGGCTGGACTTGTTCGTATTTGGGGAGATTTTATCTGTTTGATGAAATTAACAGATAAGCCAAATCGTGTTCACTGGTCAGGTCTCAATGATGCGACACACTGGAAGGTTGGTGAGAAAAGTTGCGATTATCAGGATTTTCCAGATGGTGAATATGTGCAAGGAGCAACACAAGCAACCAACCCACTGATTTTTATGCGTTCTGCCATTTATCATGCAACCTTTGTTCCAGGGTCTAAAATAATATTTAGTTTTGTAAAAATAAAAGACAAAATAGGGGCAAAAAGCAGCACTGCGATTGCAAGCCGTGGAGACTATACTTTCTTTGTTTCTGATGATGGTTTTTATCAAATCAATAGTACAGGGGAAATGTTGCCTATTGGTTTTGGTAAGGTCGATAAAACTATCTTTACGCTTTACAGTAATTTTGCCATTGATGAGATGAAAGCCTGTATTGATCCGGTCTATTCACGCGTTTATTTTTCTATAAACGACGATATGATGGGGATGAATATCTATGTTTATGATTGGCTCTTGCAAATATGGAGCGTCATTAAAGGGCAGAGACTTCTCTTATTCCCCCTCTTTGCGGCAGGTTATACCTTAGAAGGCTTAGACGAAGTACAAGGATGCTTGAGAGATTTACGTGCTTCTCTTGATAGTAAAATGTGGCAAAATGGCGCGCCAATATTGGGAGCATTTACACCGGACAATAGATTTGGTTTTTTTGCTGGTCCTCCTATGGAAGCTGTCATTGCTTCACAAACTGTAGGAGATACAGGCAGACAGATTAATCTTATGAGTGAGGCTTTTGTTCAAGCAGATACGACAAATGGTCTTTTAAGCGTTGGAGCTGCTTTTATCATTGATAATAGAGGTCAATTAAATTGGGCGAAAGAGCGTTACGCGGGCTATAGCAGTGGGATGTACAATATCCGCTCTAGGGCACGCTATCATGCTTTGCGGCTTAGAATACCAGAAAGCACACCATGGACTCATATAACAGGCTTTGATGTGACACTGAAACCCGCAGGTATAAGATGAGTTTTAGAATTTATAACACGCAAAAATGGAGTGCGGAACAAATGGCCCCCTATTTGGATAAGGTTATAAAATCAATAGCTTATTTTCATAAAAAGTTCCCTGATGATTATACTCCGCAGACTATTTTAAACGATATTTTGAAGGGGGATAAGCTTCTCTGGATTATTGTGGATGAGCAGGAAAACTTTATGGCGCATGTCACAACAGAGTTACAGAAACTTGTCACTGGAGCATTAAGGGCGGTTATTGTCACGCTTGGGGGAAAAGGAGGAGCACCCTTAACGAAGCTTATTCCCCAAATTGAAGCCTATTATAAAGAAAAAGGGGCGAAAGAACTTATCATTATCGGTCGGCGTGGGTGGAAAAAATCCCTTAAATCGCATGGCTATTTCGTTAATCTTTTAGAATATAGAAAGCAGCTTTAACATGGGAAAAAGTTCAAAACCAATTCAGACGACGCAAAATACCACGCAAACAAATGCACCACCTGAATGGGCAAAGGGAATCTTTGAACGTGCTGCTAAAGATGCTATGAGTTTTTATAATCAAGGCAGCGGAAAAGCTGTCTATGATGGGCAGCGTGTCGCAGGTTTAAGTGATCAAACAAAAAATGCAATTAATGGGCTTAGCAATAATACGCATAACTATGATAATAATTACTTAAATGGATTAGCCACAGGGCAAAATTCAACCAGCCAAAATTTAAAGAACATGGCTTCTGGTCATGAGATAGGCAATAATCCTTATTTTAAGGAAGCACTGCAAAACACGTTAAATAAAGCTTCAGACACGATTAACAGTTCATTGGCAGGCGCGGGGCGTTATGGTTCTGGTGCACATACGGGTGTTTTGGCAGATGAATTAGGCAGCATAGCAACCCAAGCTCTCTCACAGCAATATAACCAAGACGTCAACAATATGATGCAAGCCAATGGAATGATTGATCAAGCCAATCAAAATCAGTTGGCTAGCGCTAATAACTTTTTTCAAGGTCAAGGTCAGGCAAATCTCAATGCGTTGTCTGGAGGTGGTTTGCTTGATGCCAATCATCAACAACAATTAGACGAAGAGCGACAGAAATGGGAACAGCAGAATAATCTTGATTGGGATCAGTTAAGTAAGCTGCTTGCAGCTGGTACGGCTTCTGCTGGAAATTACGGAATGCAAACGGAACAAAGGACACAGTTTACGCCGCAAACAAAACTTAATCCATGGCAAACTATTGGAAATGTTGGAACGATACTTGGTACTTTTGCTGGGCTTAGCGATAGGAGGGCAAAAGAAAACATCAGGGAGGCTGGACAGAAAAAGGGCTATACACTCTATGAATACAACTATAAGGGTTCTCCAGAGCGCTATCGCGGGGTGATGGCACAAGACGTTTTGAGGTCAAATCCTGAAGCTGTTTTCTACAATAATACCACAGGCCTTTTGCATGTTGATTATGACAAGCTTGGCTTTAACATGGAAAGGGTGCAGTGATGGAACAAAACGGCTTTCATACTTTATCACTATTTCTTAATCCAAAAGTTTTGCGTCCTTTGCTAACACAAGCTGTAACGCAACTTCCCAAGTATTTTCTAGGACAGTCTTCTACACCTCCAAGCACATCGTTTGAAGGCCGATACAAGCCCAGTTTTTTAGAACGTGCTGCTTTTAGCACAAACCCTTTTGATAATACTGGCTCTGATACGCAACAAAAATTAAGTCCTACAGAGCTTATTCGCGGTTCTTATGGGGAAGGAAGAGAAGCTGGGAAAAAAACGCCAGCAGAATTGATTATGTCTACGGATGATTTAAAGCGCCAAATGCCTTCATTACCAGATGCTTTAAAGGATACTATTAGGATACAAGAGGTACCAAAACAAGAAAAATCTGATTTCTCAGAGCAGGGAGGTGTTGCATCAATGATTCCTCAATCTCCATTTGTTTCTAACATTGATAAAGTGAGTGGAGATGAAGCTGGGCGACAGCAAAAAGATGTAATGGATTATATTACAGAGTTCAACAACAGATCTATGCCGGAAGAACAGCGGGGAAGCAGCCCTGTCAATGAAGAAACACTTTCTCATACGCCTATTTCAGAAGAAGAACATTTAAAAGCAAATGATATGCCAGAACAAGCAACGGATTATGTAAACGCCGTTGGAAACTTTATCCATAAAGACGCAAATCCAAGCAACTTATGGGAGCGTTTTAGAAAATCAGAATTTTCCGAGCATCTCATGGATTTTTTTGCGGGGTTAGCATCAGGAAAAACACCGCAAGAAAGCTTTTCAAATGCGGCGCTTGTTATGCGGCAGGGCAATAATACACGTCTTCAAAATAGACCAATTTTTGCGTTTTTACGCTCTAAAGGATACGATGATAAAGACGCACAAGCAATCATGCAATATCCAGATCTTGCCATGAAAGTGATTGGCAGCACGTTGAGCCCCCAAGAAGACTATAGAACACTCACAGCGGAAGAAAAAGCAAAGCAGGGATTGCCTGAGGATATGGCTTTCCAAATTTCAACAAGCACAGGGAAAATTATACCTGTCCAAGGGGGACAACGTTCCACTGCTTCTGGATTAGGGGGAAATACTGATAGCATGCTGTCAAAGCCTGAATCGGGTTATATGCTTGTTAAGGATAAAAATGCCCCTCATGGCATACGTGCGATGCCAATTGCAGGCAGTGGTGCAGAACATAAATTAATCCAAGAGCAGAAGGAGGAGGAGCGTAAAGAACAGCAAGCAAAAATGCAAATTTTGGAATCAGCGGACAGATCAAATCGTATAATCTCGACATCTAAAGAATTGCTAAAAATTGTTGATGAGCACCCGCATGTTGCTGGTTTCCTTGGTTATTGGGGGTCGTTCATTCCTGGTTTTAAGGCAAAAGATTTTGGGCATATGCTTGATTCATTGAAGGCGAGTATTGGGCTTGATGCCTTGACAAAAGCAAAAGCATTTTCACCAAATGGTGCATCTGGCTTTGGGAATTTGTCTAATATGGAATTGCAAGCATTGCAAAACTCTGTAGCGGCACTGTATCAAGATCTTACGGCAGAGCAACTGAAGAAATCTTTAACAACCATTATCGATACTTTTAATAAATCCAATGCAGCAACACGGGCAATTCTTTTTGGTGGTGCAGAGGCAACACGCGAACTTGTCCGAGCTGCCTATGGGGAGGATGCTTATAAAAAAAATAATACGCAGTCAGATGTTTCACTAGAAAAACAGATAGAGGCTTTGCCGGAAGGCATACTGTTTATTGATAGTGACGGACGCATTAAGGAGAAACAAACCAATGGCTGAAGTAATTCCTCCTCTCATTCATAGAAAAAATACCAGAGTCATTGGGCATGTAAGTGACTATACACCAGAACAGCTTCAAGAGCTTTTTTCAAAAAATAAGGAAAGGCTGAGTGGTTCTCTTACAGAAAATAAAAGTATAACAGAAGAAGATGGTCCACATCCAAGTGCTGCGGGTGCGTTTGGATGGGGAGCTCTTCACGGGTTAACCATGGGGTATGATGATGAAGCCGCAGGAGCATTAGCAGGTTTCTGGGATCTTTTGACAGGAGATGGAGAGGTAATCAAAAAATATAATGAAGTGACAAAGCGATGGAGAGATTATCAAAGGGCGGCGAACCGAGATCATTCTTATCTATCTTTTCTGGGGAATTTAGCGGGGGCAGCAATTCCTTTTCTAATACCAGGTGTTGGCGCTCCTGCTGCTGCGCGTTCCGCTCTTGGGGCCGATGTGCTTTTGGGAAGCAGAGCAGGTGCCACAGGAGCACAAATAACCAGTAAAGCTCTAGCAGCAGGAGAAAGGGCGGTGCAATCTGCTTTGGCAGAAGGTGCAGAACGGACAGCGGCAAAAGCGGCAGGTGAAGCCGCAATGAAAGCTGCAGCAAGTAAAGAGGCGGCAAAGTTTAGCTTGGGGCGTGCAGCAAAAACTGGAGCCATTTATGGCGGAATAGCAGGCAGTGGTGAAGGGGAGGGGTTAGAGGATACTCTCCTGACTGCTGGGCTTGGTGCTGGGTTAGGTTTTGTAACTCCAGCTGTTGCCAGTGGTGTATCAAAAGTAACATCTTTTGCGACAAGATCACTTAAAAAAACGCCTGCTGTTATGAGAAAAACGCCTGCGGCTCTCAAAAACACAGTTGGAAAATTGTTTGGTAAAACTGAATCAGTAACACAAGGTGTAGAAAAAGAGGCGTTTCAAATAAGCAATAGAGCGCTTAAAGATGTAAGCCATGCCTTAGGGGATGAAGGTGTCGATAAGCTTGAGAAGGCATTAAAACAGCGTGGTCCTGATTCAATGATTATTGATCTTCATGATGAGCTTGCAGCAAGAGCTTTTAGAGCGGCAAAAAAAGATCTTGATACTTATTCACTTGTGAGTAATCGTTTGACTGAAAGGCAAGATGCGAGTGCACTGCGGATAAAGGATGCGTTGACAGATGTGATGGGTCCAAAGGTCGATACGCTTAATTTAAAGCAAGAGATTATCAAACAAGCACAGAAAAGAGCTGAATCATTTTATGAGAGGGCGAAAGCTTCTCCTATTTCCAATGCCGTCAGTAAAGATTTATCGCTCTTGCAAGAAACCCCTGCCTTCCAAAAAGCCTATAAAAAAGCAATTGCGCAAATGCCAAATGAAGCGGATGCAACAGTTATAGGAAGCAATGGATATCCAAAACTGAATATGCGGATTTTACATAAGATGAAAGAGGTTTTGGATGATCAAATTAATTCTGCGCGTCTCAAAGGAAAACGAGGGTATGCGCGAGATTTGACTTTGTTCAAACAACGCATTCTGGACGTTTTGGATACGTCATCTCCAGATTATGCTAAAGCACGGAAAATTTATTATGACGAGCGTACTATTGGTGATGCCCTCGAGCAAGGAGAGAAAGCACTGAAGAAAAGCGTTAATCTCGATACAATTAAAAGTCAACTTTCGGATTTGGGGTTGATGGAAAAAAATGCCTTTCAAAAAGGTGTACGCTCACAAGTAGAACATGCCGCAGGCAATGCACAGAATTTTGACCACAATCTTTTGAGTTTGTTTGACACGCAAAATGGTCAAGAAAAATTACAGCATATTTTTGGTAAGGATAAAGCCAAGCAGCTTATGAAAGTGTTGCGACCAGAAGTAGAAAGAACAAGGCTTTTTGCACGCTTGCCAAACCATATGGGTGAAGTGGAAGAAAAGACAATAGAACAAGCGGTGAGTGGAGGAAAGATTGGTCTCATCAAGACAGCCATGAAAACTTTTGCAAGGGAATGGGGACGCAAACTCTTAAGTGTTCATAAAGAGACTGAAAGGGATATTGCGGCTCTCATAACAGCGCGTGAAAAAGGGGAGTTTGGGTTAGCAAGAGAAAAAGCCGTTGAATTAATTAAGAAGTTTCACGAAGCAGAAAAGAAACGCTTAATAAGCAAAAAAGATCACACAAAATTCCTCAATTTTGTTGGCATTCTTTTGAATAGTAGTGCTTATAGAGTGGTTATAAACTAATGATCAATTTTCATCCCAATGTGAAGCGTGCTATCTCACAGGCAGCACAAAAATATGGTTTGCCAGAAAGCTTTCTTGAACGGGTTGCTATGATAGAAAGTAAGGGTAATCCAAATGCAAGAAATAGCAAAAGTAGTGCAGGAGGGCTGTATCAATTTCTCGATTCAACAGCAAAACAGTATCAACTGAATAATAAGTTTGATCCCTTTCAAGCAACGGATGCTATGGCACGATTAACGAAGGATAACACGCGTTATTTAGCTACAGCATTAGGCAGAGAGCCATCACAAGCAGAACTTTATCTTGCACACCAACAAGGACCAGCAGGGGCTGTAAAACTTATCAAAAATCCTAATGTGCCAGCAAGCCAGCTTTTAGGGCGTCAAGCAGTTGTCCTTAACGGAGGAAATGTGGAGGCAACCGCAGGGGATTTTATGAATCATATTTATGGGCTTTACAATAAAACGGGAGAGGCTTCGAATGGTAGGGCACGACAAAGCTGGGGCAATGGACAGAGTGCAGCAAATGAAGTGGTTCCCTTGCGCGGCGTTGAGAGATTTCAAAAGGCAATTCAAGGTGCTCAAGCGAGAAAACCATTGATGGCATATGATACACCATTGCATGAAAATACACGATTCCAGGGGCAAGGCATTGATGCAGGTGCTCTTAAAAAGAGTGTAATGAGTTTGGTTGATTTGATGAGACGGAATAAAGATGCGCAAAATCAACAAATAGAGATGGCACATCAACAAATGATGCAACAACCAATGATGACGGGGTTTTCACAATCAAGTGCACACCCAGTAGATTTAACGCTCTTAATTGATCCCTCAAGGAGAAATCCTGTTCGCTCATATGGACAGCAAAAAAAGCAACAATTACAAGAAGAGTTATTAAGAAGAACGGGGGCTTATCATGTCTGATATTTATGATTGGTCGTTGACAGCTGATGAAAATGCGCATTCAGATAGCATGATTAATTGGGCAGAGGGACAACCCCCTAGTTCTGTCAATGATAGTGCACGTGTCATGATGCAGCGTGTGCGTGAATATCTTGCCGATAATGGTGGTTCCCTTGATGCAAACTTTATGGTGAACAGACAAGAGAAAACAACATCGATAACGTTAACAACGATTTCACCTATAGCAAAATATAAAAATGATATCATTCTACACTTTAAGGCGCGTGGTGTGAATGTGGGATCTACAACAATAAATGTGAATAATATAGGAGCAACGCCACTCTATAAAGCCACGAACATGGGTATTGTACCATTAGAGGGTGGTGAATTACAAACGGGTGGTATTTATGCAATAGTCTATAATAGCGATGCATCAACAAAAGAACATGATGGTTGGTATCTCTTAAATCCCACACCACTTCCACCACCAAAGGTCGAAACCTTCCCTTGCGGGTTTATTGCAACCTTTGCTATGCAAGAATTGCCAAGTGGGTGGCTTTTATGTGATGGTGCAACCTATCAACGCAAAGAGTATCCGCAGTTATTCAAGGCAATAGGGGATAAATGGGGGAAAGATAGCGATACAACTTTTAAAGTTCCAGACTTTAGAGGAATGTTTTTACGCGGCTTTGATGATGGCCGTGGTTTAGACAGAAGTAGACAATTTGCGGATATGCAGAAGGATTGCATAAAATCGCATACACATGCTTGCACCCTTGAAGAAGCAGGTGAGCACACGCACAGTTTTCAGTATGCTGGAATTGGATGGAGTGCCAATGATATCGGCAGAAGGAACCCTAGTTATCACTATCAAACTCTTACAGCGACAACACAACCTGCTGGCATGCACACACACAAGGTCACCCTCTCTTCAACAGGTGAGACAGAGACGCGCCCTGTTAATATAACGGTTGTTTATGCCATAAAATCGTGAGTGTTCCAATGATCAATCACCTATCCGCTATTGATGATATTGCGGACGCGGAACAAATCCGCGTCCTTTTTTATGCAAGCAATCGCATGGTTCATGCGCCTTTAAACAAGGTCCTTGATCTTATCAAAAACGACACACAGCGTGATCTTTTAAGCGCTTTGACACAGTATCAAGAAGCAACAGAGCAACGTATCGAGACCCTGCAAAAAAACCTTGATGCATTGCGCTTACAGGTCTCACTCTCCACACACAATCTCAAAAAATGAACTGATTAAGGAATAAACTGCAATGCCATTACCCTATCACACGCATATATTTAAGCTTGAACCAGCAACAAAGGAAGAAGTCAAAGAAGGTGTTTTAGATAGTAAAGCTCTTGCACCCATTTCAGTGGGCAGTGCAGCAGCTTATGAGGTAGAATATTTCGCAACCGCTGCTCAAGGAAAGAAAGCTGATGATGCGGTTGCAAAGAGAGATATTGGTAAACTTGCCTACAAAGATAAGATCACTGTTAACGATATTAAAGCAAGTGGGCAAGCCCATGAGAATACGATTTTATCAGGGGATGGTTGGATACAAATATCACCTTTAGGAATTGGTGATATGAGTGCGGTTACATATGATCCCGATAATGTGAGATCAAATGTGTTTTCCATGGAAAATATGCATGAGGGTCCTACCAAAAAGATTTTGACTGAAGAAGAAAGATCAAAGCTTCGGTGGCTAAGTTCTACCCAGCCAACAATAGAAAAATGGTATAAAGGAAGTGAAGGTGTTTATTATCCTATATCTCCGGTAGATCTCAAAAATACCATCAGTTATTTTGCCATATCAAAGTCTTTTGGTATGTTAAAATCAGTCTATGATCCAGATAAAATAGCAAAAGATGCATTTGATATGGAGAATATGAAAGAGGGGAATGAGCACCTTATTTTAACCCCTCAAGAACGTGCACAGATTGCAAAAATTGATAAAATTGAAAATGATGTGCAACATGCACAGGAAAGTGCACAACAAGGGACACATACAGCAACTAAAGCAAAAGAGGCAGCAGAGAGTGTATTAGATACGGCGAGTGTTGCACAAAAAAATGCTACGGATGCAAAAGCTATTGCTACCACTGCACAAACAGCAGCTAATAAAGCGCAAGATGTAGCGCACAGTGTAGAGAAAAAAGTTGATCTCATTCAACCTCTTGCAAAACAAGACTGGATTGATGGAACAAAAACAATAGACGCACTTATCTCACCAGCCAACCTCATGGCTTCAATCAAAGCCAATAGCCTAAATGATAATGGTAGCAATGATAGTGGATATAGAAAACCTGTTGAAATCCTTATAACAGAAAGTGGAGACATTCCTTGGCCAGAAGGTGTTACTGATGAGACAGAACTTGAGATATGGGCTTGGGGTGGCGGCGATGCTGGGAGGGATAGTCTTTATGGTGGCACTGGCGGCGAAGGTGGTTTTGGTGGTTGTTGTACGTACGTAAGAACAAGGAAAAAATTTCTTGGAAAGAATTCGGTCAAGATTGGAAAAGGCGGAAAGAGTCGTAATAATCCTGGAGGCGACCGCACAGTAGTTGGTCAATTTATTATAGCTTTTGGTGGAAATAACTCAATTAAACCTTATCAAAAAGGCGTGTTTAAAGGTGAGGATGCTACAGGCAAAGATGGCGATTATAATGGTAAAGATGGCTTTCTTGGTGGTGGTGGTGGCCAGGGTGCTGGCGGCACTGGCGGCGAAGGTGGTCGTGGTGGTCGTGGTGGTGATAATTTTTTATCCGATGGTGGTTGGGGTGGTTGGGGCGGTTGGAGCAACACTGGCTGTAAAGGTGGTAGAGGTGGTGATGGTGGGAGTAGTGTTTATGGTTTAGGGGGTAAAGGTGGTGATGGTGGGAGTAGTGTTTATGG
>NZ_KL407334.1:1035294-1199711 GCF_000706625.1 Bartonella koehlerae C-29 | reverse complement strand
AGGTGGTGATGGTGGGAGTAGTGTTTATGGTTTAGGGGGTAAAGGTGGTGATGGTGGGAGTAGTGTTTATGGCGGTGGTGGTGGTGGCGGCACTGGCGGTGAAGGTCGTGGTAGCACTAGCGGTAAAGGCGGTACAGGTGGGAGTAGTGTTTATGGTGGTGGCGGTGGTGGTGGCGGTAGTTATTATAATGGTAAAGTTGGTGATGGTGGCCATAGCATGTGGGGCGGTCATGGTGGTAAAGGCGCTTTAGTTCCTAAAGAGAGTAAGGTACTTTATGGCGGTGGTGGTGGCGGTTATTTTCCTGGAAAGGATGCAACGTCTTCCTCCAGTGGCGATGGTGGCGATGGCGCCGTATTAATCAAGGTATATTTATAAAATGGAATTGAACGATGGCACGAAAAATCAATAAAAATTGTCTCAATTATTTAAAGAAATGGGAAGGGCTACGGCTCCATGCTTATAGAGATGCTTCTGGTGTTTGGACGATAGGATATGGTCATACAGAAAAAGCGGGTAAGCCGATAGTTGTTGAAGGCATGGTCATTACGGAAAAAAGAGCGGAAATTCTTCTTTTGGAAGACTTGCGTCAATATGAGCGGGCGGTAGAAAAAGCGGTTTATGTTGACTTAAGTGACGAGCAGTTTGGTGCTCTTGTTTCCTTTTGTTATAATATAGGGATCATAGCTTTCCAAAATTCTACATTACTTAAAAAGCTGAATAAAGGCGATTATGAATCTGTACCCATTGAATTGCAGAAATGGACTAGAGCAGGAGGAAAGCGTTTAAAAGGCTTAGTCCACCGTCGTGCAGCAGAAGCAGGGTTGTGGGCGAAAGGCGCGTTTGTTTCCTCCAACTATCAGACGGTAGAAAAAAAGCATGCAACAGGGCTTTTCAAAGCCGAAGCCCTTGCACCAGTCATTGGATCTTTCTCAGGTCTTAGTGGTTTTTTAGCGGGCAATGGTCCCATCCAATGGGCTTTCGCTGCCGTTATGGTTTTTGCTGCCTGTGCTGGCATTTTCTTCGTGGCTAAGCGTTTTCAGGAGCACTGCCTATGATCTTATGGATGAAAAGAAATCTGCTGTTAACAGGCGCGGCTCTAGCCGCTTTTTTTATAGCCTTAATGAGAGCTTTTCATTTTGGCAAGAAGACTGAACAGCAAAAGCAAACCAAAAAAGCTTTAAAGGCAGCAACAACACGGCTGGAAATAGAAAATGAAGTTAACAAAAAAACTGATGCTGATGTGCGGGCTGCTCTCTCTGACTGGTTGCGGGATCCATAAATATGCTTCTTCTTGTGTTGGTTGGTTGCCCATTTATTTAAATCAGCAAGATCTGAACGTGATCAGTTCAAACTTAGCAAGAGAGATCTTAAAGCATAATAAGCAAGGGGAATACTTGTGTGGGTGGAAACATGGCCAGAAAAAACACTGAAAAACAAATAGAGCTTACAGAAGCGGAAAAAGCAATGCTTCAAGAAATAATCCTAACCTATCAAAGTGTGAAAGTGATGTCGCGTTTCATGAAGTGGAGTGCATTTTTTCTTTTTTTGCTTATCCTCGATTTTGCTCGTCTCATGGATGCCATAGATAATGTCATTGCACATCTAAAACAATGGTTTTCAAAAAATTAGCTCCCTCAAAATCTTTCACAAAAGCTCTCAAAAAACACCTCAAAAGAAGTTCTGATTCGTAATAATTGAGAAAATCTCAAAATATTTGCTAGAATCACAAGAGATATTTCTTCTTTTAACAGGACTTTCTAGATGCTTACATCATTTGGTCAAATTTTACGCAAACTTTTTTGCATTGATTGCTCAGAGCGCCTCTTAGATATGGCTGATAAACTAGGCGTATCTGTAGCCTTTTTATCTTCTGTAAAAATTGGCAAGAAATCTGTACCCGTTGGCATATTTGTTAGAACTTTAGAGAATTTTTCACAACAAGATTTGGCAGAATTTAAAAAATTGTTGGAGAAAGTTGGTAAAAAAAGAGGCACCCTATACAGGCATGTTGGAAAATCCTATTCCCGCACCTTTATTTATACATCCCGCACCTTAAAAAAACATACATAAAATCAATAAGTTATAGCGTGATAAAAGTGCTGTGGCGGAGGGGGTGGGATTCGAACCCACGGTACAGTCTCCTGCACGCCGGTTTTCAAGACCGGTGCCTTAAACCGCTCGGCCACCCCTCCAAATTCAGTACATTTTTTTACAAAATTCTTGCAAAAGGTCAATCATTTAAATGGATTTCTAAACGTTTTTAATAAAATTTCTTGAGTGCCGATCGAAATAATTTCTAAGATATGCTTTTAAAAGAATGCTTCTAAATTGGTAATTTCATCTTGGTGTGAGTCAACTTGTCAAAAGACATTAAAAAGGGCAAGGTAGTAACCATAACAAAATCTCACATTCCATTATTTATTAAAACAGTAACAATTTTTGAGTAGCCTTTACTCTTTTACCCAAAATAGTTTTGGGTAGAACTTTACGCAAATTTCACATTGGTCATTCAGGACGTTTATTAGATATAGCTGATAGAGTATCTGTAGTGTTTTTATCTTTTACAGAAATAGGTAGAAAATCTGTATTTGTTGGCATGGAAGAAAAGATTATTGAACTGTACACTTTAGACCAAGAGATAGCTTCTCTTTTAAGAAAAGAAGTTTACATTTGTTGCAAGAGTTTTATAACAAAACCTTTTAAATCCGTTACAATATGAAATTGTTGGCATGCTTATTAGAATTTTAAATGGTTTCCCTAAAAGAATCTAGCAGTACTCAAAGAATTCTTAGGAATAATTTGTAAGAACGCGCTGTGTAGAGGTAAGCTAGAAAATCTCATTCCCTTACTTTGATATTCACGCATCTCTCACCTTGATAAAAGTGGATAAAATCAAATAATTTATTGTTGGCGGTGGGCGATGAGAGACTCGAACTCCCGACATCCTCGGTGTAAACGAGGCGCTCTACCAGCTGAGCTAATCGCCCAATGTAATGATCAACAACTGAATGTGCACTCTTTAAGGAAAAATTTTTCTAAACGCAAGAATAAAGATGTTGTTTAACGATTTTTTTAAAAAAATGCATAAGTCCGCTTGACATAAACGAATGAACCCCTTACACGGGCCTTTATACCAATGAATAAGTTGGTTCAAAAGAGTGCGCGGGTGTAGCTCAGTTGGTTAGAGTGCTGGCCTGTCACGCCGGAGGTCGCGGGTTCGAGCCCCGTCACTCGCGCCATTTTGAATTCTTTCACGGATTTCTTCTTTTAAAGGCAAAAATTGTAGAGCAAAAGACCATTAGAGTACAGGCTTTAGAGTTTTTTCTAGAATATAGCTTTCCTTCCTTTTTACATGGTTTATAAGAATAGGGCTTGCGTCTTTCTTTGCTCTGCGTTACCTATGCCAACAAGGAAAATATTTCCGGACATGTCCTTAAAGTAGTATGACAGGAATTAACAAAACGGTTATTACAATTTGTCTGTTTGATATTAGGGATTTTGAGTGATTGCGCTAACAAATATTTCATGAAGGTGAGAGATGATTATGACTGATTTATTGAGCTCTTATTTGCCGGTCTTAATCTTTATTATTGTTTCAGCAGTTATTGCAGGGGTTCTTTTGGTTATTCCTTATATGGTGGCTTATCGTTCCCCCGATCCCGAAAAGTTATCTGCTTATGAATGTGGGTTTAATTCATTTAATAATGCGCGAATGAAGTTTGATATTCGTTTTTATTTGGTATCGATTTTGTTTATTATTTTTGATCTTGAAGTTGCTTTTCTTTTTCCTTGGGCAGTTTCATTTGGTTCGATAGATATGTTTGGTTTTTGGTCAATGATTATATTCTTAGCACTTTTAACTGTCGGATTTATATATGAATGGAAAAAAGGAGCTCTTGAATGGGACTAATATTTAGCAATTCAAAAATTACTACTCCAAAATCAAAAGGAATTATTGATCCTAATACAGGTGAGTTGATAGGTTCTGACGATAAATTTTTCCGTGAGGTTAATGCTGAATTATCGGAGAAAGGCTTTTTAATTACTTCAGCAGATGCTTTGATTACTTGGGCGCGCACCGGTTCTCTCATGTGGATGAGTTTTGGTTTGGCTTGTTGTGCTATCGAAATGATGCAGTGTTCAATGCCTCATTATGATAATGAGCGTTTTGGATATGCACCACGCGCTTCACCCCGTCAGTCAGATGTTATGGTAGTGGCAGGTACTTTAACCAATAAAATGGCACCTGCTTTAAGGAAAGTTTATGATCAAATGCCTGAACCGCGTTATGTGATTTCTATGGGATCATGTGCAAATGGTGGTGGGTATTATCATTATTCTTATTCTGTTGTTCGTGGGTGTGACCGTATTGTGCCTGTGGATATTTACGTTCCAGGATGTCCTCCTACAGCAGAGGCATTACTATATGGTATATTGTTGTTACAGAAAAAAATCCGTCGTACCGGCTCGATAGAGCGATAGGGAGCTTTTGTGTCGATGAGTGAATCATTAGAAGAGCTTGCTACCTATTTGAAAAACAAGTTAGGAGATAAGCTTGAAGAAACTGTTCTTGAATTTGGCGAGTTGACTATTATATCGCGCCTTGATGCAATTACAGATGTCTTAATATTTGTTCGTGATGATTCTCGTTGTCAGTTTATTAATATTACAGACATTAGTGGTGTTGATTATCCTGCTCGCGATAAACGTTTTGATGTCTCTTATCAACTTTTATCTCCTCGTCATAATTTACGGTTGCGTGTTAAGGTACGTACTGATGAAAGTACTTCCGTTGCTTCTGCTTGCTCGGTTTATCCTGGAGCAGAATGGTATGAACGTGAGACGTACGACATGTATGGGATTTTATTTTCAGGTCATCCAGATTTAAGGCGGATCTTAACTGATTATGGATTTGAAGGGCATCCTCTACGCAAAGATTTTCCTGTGACGGGATTTGTGGAATGCCGTTATGATAATGAAGCAAAGAGGGTAATTTATGAGCCTGTTGTTTTGCGACAAGAAATGCGGAATTTTGATTTCCTTTCTCCTTGGGAAGGAGTGCAATATGTTTTGCCATGTGATGAAAAAAGAAAGGATGAAAAATAATATTGGAGCTGGTAAAATATAGAATTAGAGTAGTAGGATTCTTAAATAACTATATGTTTCAATATAATGAATATTTTTATTAAAGTTTGATATAAAGTTTATTAAAAAAAACAAGGGGTTAATAGTGGCCGAGGTTAATGTTCGAAACTTTAATATCAATTTTGGTCCGCAGCATCCGGCAGCGCATGGAGTTTTGCGCATGGTTCTGGAATTGGACGGTGAAGTTGTTGAGCGTGTAGATCCACATATTGGACTCTTACATCGCGGTACCGAAAAATTAATGGAAACAAAAACGTATCTTCAAGCTGCCCCTTATTTAGATCGTTTGGATTATGTGGCTCCTATGAATCAGGAGCATGCTTTTGTACTTGCTATTGAAAAATTATTAGGCGTTGAGGTTCCCAAACGAGGGCAGTTAATACGTGTTTTATTTTCAGAAATTGGGCGTATTCTTAATCATTTGCTTAATGTAACAACACAAGCAATGGATGTTGGGGCTTTAACGCCGCCGCTTTGGGGATTTGAACAACGTGAAAGATTGATGATTTTTTATGAGCGTGCTTGTGGAGCGCGTCTTCATGCAAATTATTTTCGTCCTGGCGGCGTGCATCAAGACTTATCGGAATCTTTAATTGAGGATATTGGTAATTTTATTGATCCGTTTCTTATTGCTCTTGGTAAACTTGATGCGCTTGTTACACCAAATCGGATTTTTAAGCAGCGTAATGTAGATATTGGTGTGGTAAATAGTGATGAGGCTTGGGCACGTGGTTTTTCTGGAGTTATGATTCGTGGAGCTGGTGTGCCATGGGATTTGCGTAAAAGCCAACCTTATGAATGTTATGACGAACTGGAATTTGATATTCCTATAGGGAAAAACAGTGATTGTTATGATCGTTATCTCATTCGTATGGAAGAGATGCGTCAATCAGCGAAAATTATGCGCCAATGTGTGGATCGCTTGCTTAGTACTGAGAAAAATGGACCAGTCTCGAGTTTAGATCGTAAAATTGTGCCTCCAAAGCGGTGTGAAATGAAAAACTCAATGGAAGCGCTTATTCATCATTTTAAACTTTATACGGAAGGTTTCCATACACCTCCTGGTGAGGTATACGTCGCTGTGGAAGCTCCGAAGGGTGAATTTGGGGTTTATCTTGTTTCTGATGGAACAAATAAGCCTTATCGTGTTAAATTGCGTGCTCCTGGCTTTGCTCATCTTCAAGCCATGGATTTTTTGACCCGGGGACATATGTTAGCTGATGCTACAGCTATTTTGGGTTCGATTGATATTGTATTTGGGGAGGTTGATCGCTAATGTCTGTACGCCGACTTGCAGATGATGTCTACCAACCTGCAGAATTTTCTTTTACAAAAGAAAATCAGATATGGGTAAAAAGTACTATGGAAAAATATCCTGTAGGGCGTGAGCAATCTGCTGTCATCCCATTATTAATGCGTGCTCAAGAGCAAGATGGCTGGGTAACACGTGCTGCGATTGAGCATATAGCTAAAATTCTTTCCATGGCTTATATTCGTGTTCTAGAAGTTGCAACTTTTTATACTCAGTTTCAGCTTAAGCCAGTTGGAACAAAGGCGCATATTCAAGTTTGTGGTACGACTCCTTGTATGTTACGTGGATCTGATGAGCTGATTAAAGTTTGTCAGAAAAGAATTCATCATGAACCTTTTATGACCAATCAAGAAGGAACCTTATCATGGGAAGAGGTGGAATGTCTTGGTGCTTGTGTCAATGCTCCTATGGTTATGATTTTTAAAGATACTTATGAAGATCTTACAGCTGAGCGTCTTGAAGAAATTATTGATGCATTTGAAGCGGGGAAAGGTTCTGAGATAGCTGTTGGTCCGCAAAATAGTCGCAAATCATCAGAACCGATTAGTGGTTTAACTTCTCTCATTGATGAAAAAGAACAGAATTCGCTTAAGTCTTTAAAGAAAAAGGATAAAAAAGAAATAGGAGCATAGTAAATATTTTTTCTTGAAAAGATATTTTATTATTTTATCCATTCTCTTAAGATTTAACTAACAGTCAGAATTTTTGAAAAGATTTTTTAAAATTGCATTTGAGGGAAAGCTAAGAATGCTAAGCACAATAAAAAAAAAGGTGGAATATGCTGGTTGATAAAGATCGCATTTTCACCAATCTTTATGGTTTAAAAGATAAATCATTAAAAGCTGCGGTGTTACGTGGACATTGGGATGGTGTCAGGGCAATTATTGATAAAGGTCGTGATTGGATTATTGATGAGATGAAAGCATCGGGTTTGCGTGGCCGTGGTGGTGCAGGTTTTCCTACTGGAATGAAGTGGTCTTTTATGCCAAAACAGAGTGATGGCCGGCCTCATTATTTGGTTGTAAATGCAGATGAATCAGAACCTGGAACGTGTAAAGATCGCGATATTTTGCGACATGATCCCCATACTTTAATTGAAGGATGTGCACTTGCTACTTTTGCGATAGGAGCAAATGTTGCTTTTATTTATATTCGCGGTGAATATGTTCGTGAACGTGAAGCGCTTCAAACTGCCGTTGATGAATGTTATGATGCTGGTTTGCTTGGCAAAAAAACGAAATATGGGCATGCTTGTGATATTATTATTCATCATGGTGCTGGTGCTTATATTTGTGGGGAAGAAACGGCTCTTATTGAAAGTCTTGAAGGCAAAAAAGGACAGCCTAGGCTTAAACCGCCATTTCCTGCAAATATGGGGGTTTACGGCTGTCCAACGACAGTTAATAATGTAGAGTCCATTGCTGTTGTTCCAACGATTTTGCGTCGTGGTGCTTCATGGTTTTCATCGATTGGGCGTGCAAATAATGTTGGAACTAAATTGTTTATGGTTTCTGGACATGTGAATGCACCTTGTACATTTGAAGAAGCTCTTGGAGTTTCTTTCCGTGAATTAATTGAAAAACATACCGGTGGTATTCGTGGTGGATGGAATAATCTTTTAGCAGTTATTCCAGGTGGGGCTTCTTGCCCGGTCGTTCGTGGTGAGGATATGGTGGATGCGATTATGGATTTTGATGGGATGCGCGATGTCGGGTCTTCTTTTGGTACAGGTGGTATGATTGTTATGGATAAATCGACCGATATTATCAAGGCAATTTGGCGTATAGCAGCTTTTTTCAAGCATGAGAGTTGTGGTCAATGTACACCATGTCGTGAAGGAACGGGATGGATGATGCGTCTTTTAGGACGTATGGTTGAGGGAAGAGCACAAAAACGCGAAATTGATCTTTTGTTTGAAGTTTCTAAACAAGTTGAAGGGCACACCATTTGTGCACTTGGTGATGCTGCCGCGTGGCCTATACAGGGGTTGATACGTAATTTTCGTCCAGAAATTGAACGTAGAATTGATGACTATACGCGTAATGTCGTTCAAAGAAAAAATATTTCTTTGGAAACGGTAGGATAAAGGGTTTTTGTTTTAAGAGCAACAGAATGAAAATTTTAGGTGGGTTATCCGCAGGCTGGATGAGTGATGATAAATATCAAAGTTGATGGTAAAGAGATCGAAGTCCCTGATTACTATACGTTGCTTCAAGCTGCTGAGGCAGCGGGTGCTGAGGTGCCGCGTTTTTGTTTTCATGAATCTTTATCAATTGCTGGAAATTGCCGGATGTGTTTGGTTGAGATCAAGGGGGGGCCTCCAAAGCCTCAGGCTTCCTGTGCTATAGGGGTTCGCGATTTACGCTTAGGGCCTAACGGTGAATCTCCAGAAATTTTTACTAATACGGCAATGGTTAAAAAAGCTCGTGAAGGTGTAATGGAGTTTCTCCTCATCAATCACCCTTTAGATTGTCCTGTATGTGATCAAGGGGGAGAGTGTGATCTTCAAGATCAAGCAATGCTTTATGGGCGTGGCTGTTCTCGTTATACGGAAAATAAGCGTGCTGTAGAAGATAAATATATTGGGCCACTCATAAAAACTGTTATGACTCGTTGTATTCATTGCACACGTTGTGTTCGTTTTACAACGGAAGTGGCGGGTATTTCGGAGCTTGGTTTAATAGGTCGTGGCGAGGATGCTGAAATTACAACATATCTTGAAAAAGCAATGACATCTGAATTACAGGGAAATGTTATTGATCTTTGTCCAGTGGGAGCTTTAACTTCAAAACCTTATGCATTTCATGCACGTCCATGGGAATTATTTAAAACAGAATCGATTGATGTCATGGATGCACTTGGTAGTGCTATCCGTATTGATAGCCGCGGTCGTGAGGTTATGCGAATTATGCCGCGTACCAATGAAGACATAAATGAGGAATGGATTTCTGACAAGACGCGTTTTATTTGGGACGGACTACGCACACAGCGGCTTGATAGGCCATATGTACGCAAAGATGGTAAGCTTAAACCTGTAAGTTGGACAGAGGCTTTTGAAAAAATTAAAATGGTGATTTCTAAAACTTTGCCAGAAAAAATAGGGGCGCTTGCAGGAGATCTTGTGTCCATTGAAGAAATGTATGCACTTAAAAAATTACTGATTTCATTGGGATCAAAGCTCTTTGATTGTCGTCAAAGAGGGATGGTTTTGTCTTCTGAATTAGGCCGTTCGAGTTATATTTTTAATCCAACGATTGCAGGTATTGAACAGGCTAATGCATTGCTTATCGTAGGATCTAATCCTCGCTATGAAGCCGCTGTTTTAAATGCACGTATTTTAAAGCGTCAACGGATGGGACAGTTTCCCATAGCATTAATTGGAGAGAAGGTAGATTTACGTTATCCTTATTCTTATCTTGGAGCTGGTACGGATGCATTGAATGCACTTATTCGTGGGGAGGATGCGTTTTTTAATACATTAAAAAACGCGAAGAAGCCACTTATTCTTATTGGGGAGGGTGCTGTTTCAGGTAAAGAAGGCTTGTCTGTTTTAAAAAATCTCGCAAAATTAGCTGATAGTATTGGAGCACTTAGTGAGGAATGGAATGGGTTTGGGGTTCTTCACAATGCGGCATCAACTGTTGGGGGGTTAGATATAGGTTTTACATCTAAGCTTGGAGTCGCAAATATTCTTAAAACCTGTGAAATTTTATTTTTGCTTGGTGCTGATGAAGTAGAATTAGCTGATATAAAAGCTTTTACAATTTACATTGGTAGCCACGGTGATAATGGTGCACACGCTGCTGATGTTATTTTACCGGCATCGGCTTACACTGAAAAATCAGGACTTTATGTGAATACAGAAGGACGTGTTCAAATGACCAATCGGGCTGGTTTTGCACCGGGTGAAGCAAAAGAAGATTGGGCTATTTTACGGGCTTTATCGGATATTTTAGGACAAAAGCTTCCTTTTGATTCGCTTTTTCAATTAAGAGAGAGCTTGTTTAATGATTATCCACATCTTTGTGCCATTGATAATATAGTCCCTCCTGATATAGGTGATCTTAAAGCTCTTGCTTCACAAAAGACTGTTTTGGAAACGCAAACATTTACTTCTATGGTCAAAGACTTTTATTTGACAAATCCGATAGCACGTGCTTCTGCAGTTATGGCTGAATGTTCGTCTTTCATAAAAAATTGCGCTGTGCAAGCTATAGAGGAAGGGTAGAGGAAAAGAAATAATGATATATGATTTCTTCATGACCTGGCTATTTCCATTACTTATTATAGTTGGAAAAACACTTCTTCTTTTGGTTGTTCTCCTGGTTCTTGTTGCTTATCTTCTTTACGCAGATAGAAAGATTTGGGCGGCAGTACAGTTACGGCGTGGTCCAAACGTTGTTGGTCCATGGGGGTTGTTACAATCTTTCGCGGATTTAATTAAATTTGTTGTTAAGGAGCCTATTATCCCTGCTGGCGCTAATAAAGGTGTTTTTCTTTTGGCACCCTTTGTTTCTGCGACGCTTGCTTTATCAACGTGGGCTGTTATCCCTGTTAATGAAGGTTGGGCAGTTGCAAATATTAATGTTGGTTTGCTATATATCTTAGCCATTTCATCTCTTGAAGTTTACGGTGTTATTATGGGGGGGTGGGCGTCGAATTCAAAATATCCTTTTTTAGGAGCTCTTCGTTCGGCGGCCCAAATGGTTTCTTATGAGGTTTCCATTGGTTTTGTGCTTGTAACCGTTATTTTAGTAAGTGGTTCATTGGATCTCACAACAATTGTTCAGAAGCAAAGTCATGGAATGGGGACGATTCTTGGTCTTCCTTTTAACAGTTTTCTTGATTGGAATTGGCTCGTCCTTTTTCCAATGTTTATTATATTTTTTATTTCTGCACTCGCAGAGACAAATCGTCCGCCCTTTGATTTGGTTGAAGCAGAATCTGAACTTGTTGCTGGTCACATGGTTGAGTATTCTTCAACACCTTACATGCTTTTTTTTCTTGGTGAGTATGTTGCTATTGTTTTAATGTGTGCATTAACAACTATTTTATTTTTAGGTGGTTGGTTGCCTCCCTTGGATGTTTGGTGGCTGAATTGGGTTCCTGGTATCATTTGGTTTGTTTTAAAAGTTTGTTTTGTATTTTTTTGGTTTGCTATGGTCAAAGCATTTGTTCCGCGTTATCGCTATGATCAACTTATGCGGCTTGGTTGGAAGGTTTTTCTTCCTCTCTCACTAGCAATGGTTGTAATAACTGCTGCTTTTTTAAAATATATTGGTTTCGCTTAAGAGGAGGTTTCACGGTGTCAGGTCTTATTCAGACAGCAAAATCACTCCTTTTATTAGAATTTGTGAGTGCTTTTTTCTTGGCAATGCGTCAGTTTTTTTCACCAAAGCCTACGATTAATTATCCCTATGAGAAGGGGGTTGTTTCTGGGCGTTTTCGTGGTGAACATGCGCTTCGTCGTTATCCAAATGGTGAAGAACGGTGTATTGCTTGTAAATTGTGTGAAGCAATTTGCCCTGCACAAGCGATTACAATTGAGGCAGGACCACGGCGCAATGACGGTACACGTAGAACTATTCGTTATGATATAGATATGGTTAAATGTATTTACTGCGGTTTTTGTCAAGAAGCTTGTCCAGTTGAAGCTATTGTGGAAGGTCCCAATTTTGAGTTTGCAACAGAAACGCGTGAGGAACTTTATTATGATAAAGAAAAGCTTTTAATGAATGGAGATCGCTGGGAACGAGAAATCGCTCGGAATATATTGATGGATGCACCTTATCGTTAAGTGTATCGTTGAGTGGGTAGTCGGATAGTTTTTCCGGTAAATTATAATTTGATATGAAATGTTATACCAATTGTTTGGTTAATTGAGGAGAAGCCTATGCTAACGGATCTAGCGGCGGCATTTTTCTATTTATTTGCTTTTATTATGCTTGCGAGTGCAGTTATTGTTATTACAGCACGTAATCCTGTGCATTCAGTTTTGTTTTTAATATTGACGTTTTTTAATGCGGCAGCTTTGTTTTTGCTTGCAGGAGCGGAGTTTTTGGGGCTTATTCTTCTGGTTGTTTATGTTGGGGCTGTCGCTGTTTTGTTTTTATTTGTGGTTATGATGCTTGATGTTGATTTTGCTGAGTTTAAAAGTGGTGCACTTCGGTATGCTCCTATTGGAGCTCTTGTTGGAAGTATTGTTGCTGTAGAATTGATCATTGTTTTTGTGGGAAGCCGCTTTTCTCCAGTTCTTAGAACACATGTTACGCAACCAATGCCAGACTTAGTTCGGAAAACAAATACACAGGCATTAGGTGATGTTCTTTATACGGATTATGTTTTCTACTTTCAAATTGCTGGAATTATTTTATTAGTTGCAATGATTGGTGCTATTGTTTTGACACTTCGTCATAAATTGGGTGTAAAACGACAATCTATAGCAGCGCAAGTTTCTAGAACAGTAGAAAATGCCATTGAAATTAAACAAGTTGAATCAGGTAAGGGTATTTAGGGGGGGGTATGCACATTGATATTACGCATTATCTAATTGTTTCGGCTCTTATGTTTACGATTGGTATCGCAGGCATTTTTCTTAACAGAAAGAATGTAATTATTATCTTGATGTCCATTGAGCTTATCTTGCTTTCGGTTAATCTCAATTTTATTGCATTTTCAGCGTTTCTTCATGATCTTGTTGGTCAGATATTCGCTTTATTTATCTTAACAGTAGCAGCTGCTGAATCTGCAATTGGTTTAGCAATTCTTGTGGTTTTTTTCCGTAATCGTGGTTCTATTGCGGTTGAAGATGTTAATGTAATGAAAGGCTAACCAATGATGTATTATACGATCGTCTTTCTTCCATTTTTGGGTTTTTTAATTGCTGCTATAGGTGGAAAAACTGTAGGAGCTCGAGCGAGTGAATTGGTCACATGTAGCTTTATGGTAATTGTTGCCCTATTGTCATGGATAGCCTTTTTAAGTATCGCACTTGGTCATTCTCCAGCGGTTGATGTTTTCGTATTACATTGGCTTAGTGTAGATGGATTAACTTTTGATTGGGCTTTGCATGTTGATACATTAACAGCTGTCATGCTTATTGTTGTCAACAGTGTTTCGGCATTAGTACATATTTATTCAATTGGTTATATGCATCATGATCCTTCAAGATCGCGTTTTTTTTCCTATCTTTCTTTATTTACATTTATGATGCTTATGTTGGTGACATCTAATAATTTGATTCAAATGTTTTTTGGATGGGAAGGTGTGGGGCTTGCTTCTTATTTGCTCATTGGTTTTTGGTTTCAACGAGATTCTGCAAATAAAGCTGCAATGAAAGCTTTTGTGGTTAATCGTGTTGGAGATTTTGGTTTTCTCTTAGGAATTTTTAGTATTTTTGTTTTATTCCAGTCCGTTGATTTTACATCTATTTTTGCAAAAGCGGCTGACGATAGTTTTGTAAAAAGTATGACATTTGGGAATTGGCATCTTAATGGACAAATAGCGCTTACTGTTACATGTCTTTTGTTATTTATTGGTGCTATGGGAAAATCTGCACAATTTCTTTTACATACATGGCTTCCTGATGCAATGGAGGGACCAACACCTGTATCAGCACTTATTCATGCAGCAACAATGGTAACGGCTGGCGTTTTTATGGTTGCACGTATGTCACCTATTTTCGAACTTTCTTCAACTGCTTTGACAGTGGTTATTATTGTTGGAGCAACAACTGCATTTTTCGCAGCAACTGTGGGGTTGGTGCAAAATGACATTAAGCGTGTTATTGCTTATTCTACATGTTCGCAACTTGGTTATATGTTTGTTGCATTAGGCGTTGGAGCTTATGGAGCGGCTGTTTTTCATCTTTTTACTCATGCTTTTTTTAAAGCTTTATTATTTCTTGGTGCAGGTTCTGTGATACATGCTGTATCTGATGAGCAAGATATGCGAAAAATGGGGGGATTGCGTAAACATATACAAGCAACTTATTGGATGATGATTATAGGGACTATCGCATTGACTGGCGTTGGAATTCCAGGGACTGCTTTTGGTACAGCAGGTTTTTTCTCAAAAGATGCAATTATAGAGGCTTCTTTTGCATCCCATAATATTGCTTCGGGATATGCTTTTTGGCTTCTTGTTTTTTCAGCTTTATTAACGAGTTTTTACTCATGGCGGCTTATATTTATGACATTTCATGGTAAACCACGAGCGACGGTTGATGTTATGCATCATGTTCATGAATCTTCTCCAGTTATGTTAATTCCACTTTTTATTTTATCTATTGGAGCAATGTTTGCTGGTGTTGTTTTCCAACCTTACTTTTTTGGTGACCTATATGATGCTTTTTGGAAGGAAGCATTATTTACAAACAGCCAGAATCATATTCTTCATGATTCTCACAATGTATTCACTTGGGTAAAATGGTTGCCATTTATAGCGATGGTTCTTGGATTTATATTAGCCTATTTATTTTATGTTTCTGTTCCTTCCATTCCCAAGAAAATTGCTAAATTAATGCCTGTAATGTACCGTTTTCTTTGCCATAAATGGTATTTTGATGAATTGTATAACGCTCTGTTTGTTCGTTTCGCTTTTAAAATTGGTTTTTTTCTTTGGAAAATGGTGGATGGTAAGATTATTGATGGTTTGGGTCCGAATGGTATTGCCGCACGTGTTGTTAATATTACAAATAGAGTTGTTCGGTTGCAGACAGGCTATCTTTATCATTATGCATTTGTAATGCTTATTGGTATTACATCGCTGATCACATGGATGATGATCGGGGGCGTAAACTGATGACTGATTGGCCTATTCTTTCTACGGTTACATTTTTGCCGCTTGTTGGTGTTGTTTTGATTCTATTTATCAAAGATGATAGTGAGGTAGCACGACATAATATACGCAATGTAGCGTTTTTTACGACTGTGTTTGTTTTTATTATTTCCTTAATTATTTGGGCTGGTTTTGATCATACAAATGCTCATTTTCAAATGGTTGAGAAATTCAATTGGTTGGGAGGGGGCATTAACTATCATATGGGGGTTGATGGTATTTCTATTCTTTTTGTTGTTCTCTCAGCTTTTCTTTTGCCTTTCTGTATTTTAGCAAGCTGGGAAAATATTAAAGATAGATTAAAAGCCTATATGATTGCTTTTCTTCTTCTTGAAGTTGCAATTATTGGTGTTTTTTGTGCTCTTGATGCAATATTGTTTTATGTTTTTTTCGAAGGTAGCCTTATTCCAATGTTTATTATTATAGGCGTTTGGGGAGGGGCTCGTCGTGTTTATGCGAGTATGAAGTTTTTTCTTTACACTTTACTTGGGTCAGTGCTTATGCTGGTTGCCATTATGGTTATGTATTGGGAAACAGGTACTCTCAATATACCAACTTTGTTAACTTACCAGTTTCCAGCACATATGCAAATGTGGTTATGGCTTGCATTTTTTGCTTCTTTTGCAGTTAAAATGCCGATGTGGCCAGTCCATACATGGCTCCCTGATGCTCACGTGGAAGCACCAACAGCTGGTTCCGTTATTTTAGCTGGTGTTTTACTTAAATTAGGCGGATATGGTTTCCTTCGTTTTTCTTTACCAATGTTGCCTCTTGCTTCAGCTGATTTTGCGCCTTTGGTTTTTACTTTATCGCTTATCGCTATTATTTATACATCGTTGGTGGCGCTTGTTCAAAATGACATAAAAAAACTTATTGCTTATTCCTCAATAGCACATATGGGGTATGTGACGATGGGTATTTTTGCTGCAAATGAACAGGCTATCCAAGGTGCTATTTATCAAATGCTATCGCATGGGATTGTTTCAGCAGCTTTATTTCTTTGTGTTGGAGTTATCTACGATCGCTTGCATACACGGGAAATTTCAGCTTTTGGTGGTTTAGTGAATAACATGCCTAAATATGCCGTTGTTTTCTTGATCTTCACTATGGCAAATGTTGGTTTGCCAGGAAGTTCAGGATTTTTAGGTGAGTTTTTAACTTTAATAGGTGTTTTTCAAGTGAACAAATTGATTGTTATTTTCGCTACAACTGGCGTTATTTTGTCGGCTGCTTATGCACTTTATCTTTATCGGCGTGTGGTTTTTGGTTCTTTGGATAAAGAAAATTTAAAAATTCTTATTGATCTCTCTTCAAGAGAGAAATTCATCCTTTATCCGATGGTTATTCTTACAATATTTTTTGGTATTTATCCAATGCCTATTCTTAAAGCAATGGCGTTTTCTGTAAAAACTCTCATCAATAAATTACACTAGATAAAAGAAGAATGCTCATGCAAACTAAAATAATCACTCAATTAGTGTTAATTTTTCCAGAGATTTTAATAGCCTTAGGGGGGATGGTGTTGCTTTTGTTTGGTGTTTATTCAAAAGCACGTTCTTCTTTAACCGTGACTGGTTTGGCTATTGCTCTCTTTGTAGCAACCATCGTTATTATCATTATTTTTCCGAAAAATGGTTTATTTCAGACCAATGCGCTTATTATCGACTCTTTTGGACGCTACATGAAAGTTTTAACACTTATTGGTGCACTCTTTGCTCTTGTTATGTCTGTAGGTTTTAGCAGTACGCATAAGTTTGATATATTTGAATTTCCGGTACTTATTCTTTTAGCAACCCTTGGCATGATGCTGATGATTTCAGCAGGTAATATGCTATCACTTTATATGGGGTTAGAACTACAATCTTTGGCTTTATATGTTCTTGCTGCTATTAATCGCAATAATGTAAAATCTTCTGAAGCGGGTATAAAGTATTTTGTTTTAGGAACATTATCCTCGGGGCTGCTGCTTTATGGAATTTCCTTACTTTATGGTTTTACTGGTCAAATTGGTTTTCGCGAAATTGCTGTTGCTTTAAAAGGTGAAAATTTACAATTGGGCGTTATTTTTGGAATTGTCTTTATCTTAGCTGGTTTGGCTTTTAAAATTTCTGCTGTTCCATTTCATATGTGGACACCTGATGTTTACGAAGGAGCACCAACACCAATTACAGCATTTTTTGCTGGTGCTCCCAAAATTGCAGCAATGGCCTTAATAATTCGTATTATTGTTATGACCTTTATTCCACTGGAGAATACTGATGGTTCTATGCCTGCATGGCAACAAATTTTAGTGTTTATGGCGATTGCCTCAATGATACTTGGTGCATTTGCTGCAATTGGCCAGAACAACATTAAGCGTTTAGTGGCTTATTCATCGATTAGTCATATGGGATATGCGCTTGTTGGGTTAGCTTCTGGAGATATGCTGGGGATAAAAAGTGTTATTCTTTATATGACTATTTATCTTAGTATGACAATTGGTTCATTTGCTTTTATTCTTGGGATGCGCTCTAGTGATGGAAATGTTGAAAATATTTATGATCTTTCAGGATTGGTAAAGACAAATCCATTTATGGCTATTACGATGACAATACAGCTTTTTTCTTTAGCAAGTATACCACCTATGGCCGGTTTTTTTGGAAAGTGGTATACATTTTCTGCCGCTGTTCATGTTGGTCTTACTCCACTTGCTATCGTTGGTATGATAGCGTCTGTTGTTGGGGCTTTTTACTATTTGCGTCTCATTAAAGTTATGTGGTTTGATGATGCAAAAGCGCATTTTATTGTTTTATCGAATGAGCTCTTGTTTTGTCTTGCCCTTTCCGCATTCTTTATTTTATCTTATATGCTTTTCGGAATTTGGTTTGCTGACTTGGCAGAACGAGCAGCTACTGCATTGTTTTAATGAAAATGGATTATATCTTATCAGATTTTGCACAAAAACAAGGATACACTGTTGAATCGTACGAAACTGTTGATTCAACAAATTGTATTGCACAGCAAAAAGCTCAAGATGGTCATCATGGTTATCTTTGGGTTGTTGCAAAAGAACAATCACAAGGAAAAGCAAGAAGAGGGAGGACATGGTTTAGTCCAAAAGGGAATCTTTATTCTAGTCTTTTGTTAGTTGAGGATATTTTTCATCAAACAGCTGCTCAACTTGGCTTTGTTACTGGGGTAAGTGTGGTAGAGACAATAAAACAATTTATAAAAGATGAAAAGAAAACGAACGGTATTGTTAGCTTAAAATGGCCAAATGATATTTTGCTAAGAGGGTTTAAAAGCTCTGGAGTTTTGCTCGAGATTTTTAAATTGCCATCACAGCAGTATGCGTTGGTTATTGGTATTGGAATCAATACAAAATATCACTATGAAGATGCGCCATATTCTACTTCAAGTTTAAAGAATATTGGTTTGGATGTTGAAACAAAACAGTTATTTACGATTTTGACGGAGTGTTTTTCTAAAAATTACCTTCTTTGGAAACAACCAGGGGGATGTGATATAATCCGTGAAAAGTGGCTTTTATATTCCGCTCATCTTGGACAGTATGTCAAAATAGTCAATGATGAAAAAATCATTGAAGGTATTTTTTATGGTCTTGATAATAATTTTAACTGCGTCATAAAACAAAAAAATGGTCAACAAGAAATTATAACAGCTGGAGATGTTCATTTTGGTTCAGCTGCTTCTGTAAACGCAGATTGTTATTAATTGATAAAACTTTCTTTCACTATCAGATTGTTTTAAGAGGAGATGTTTATGGTCGCAACCAACGAAGATGAATTTGTTTTTTTACCTTTAGGAGGAGTAGGTGAAATAGGTATGAATCTTGCTGCTTATGGATTTGGTCCCCAAAATCTTCGTGAATGGCTGCTTGTTGATATGGGGGTTAGTTTTGCTGGTCCTGAATTACCAGGGGTAGATCTTATCCTCCCTGATATTCGTTTTCTGGAAAGTGAAAAACACAATGTGCGTGGTCTTGTTTTGACACATGCCCATGAAGACCATTACGGTGGTGTTTTTGATTTATGGCCAAAACTTAAAGTTCCACTTTACTGTACACCTTTTACGGCAGGATTATTGGAAAGTAAAAGGCAATCAGATTTTGGTTTTTATCAAATTTCACACAATATTTTTCAAGTTGGCGATTGCTTTCAGGTTGGTTCCTTTGCAGTAGAGGCTATTGCCGTTAATCATTCAATTCCAGAATCTGTATCTTTGGCAATTACAACATCCTTAGGCACTGTGATTCATACTGGTGATTGGAAAATTGATCATACACCTTCATTCGGGGCTGTAACGGATGAAGAACGCTTTCGTGCTTTAGGTAAAAAAGGTGTTTTAGCATTGCTTTGCGATTCTACGAATGCTTGTCGAGATGGTATATCACCATCAGAGCAGCAAGTTCAGATAAGTCTCTCTGAAATTATTGCAAAAGCTGAAGGACGCGTTGCATTTGTAACTTTTGCATCTAATGTTGGTCGAATACGTTCAATTGCTCTTGCAGCTGAGTCTGTTGGACGTCAGGTTCTTGTCGTTGGGCGCTCTCTTAAGCGGAGTATTATGGTTGCGCAAGAGCTTGGTTATATGAACGGTTTAGCGCCATTTGTTTCGGAAGATGATTATGGTTACATACCGCGAAAAGAAATTGTTTTAATTGTAACCGGTAGTCAAGGTGAGTCTCGTGCTGCCTTAGCTAAACTTTCGCGAAATGAAATGAAAAATCTTCAACTTTCTGCTGGTGATACCGTTATTTATTCTTCACGGAATATCCCAGGAAATGAAAAATCTATTATTGAGATACAAAATCGTTTCATTGACATGGGAATTAAAATAATTACGAATGAAAATGCTCTTGTTCACGTTTCAGGTCATCCTCGTCGTTTAGAACTTTTACAGATGTATGATTGGGTAAAACCACAGATACTTGTTCCTGTACATGGTGAGGCAATGCACCTTGTTGCTCAAGCAGATCTAGCACGTCAAGCAGGTATTAAAATGATTGCCGATATTAGAAATGGTAGTATGTTGCGTCTTGCGCCGGAACCTGTAGAGGTTATTGATCAAGTTCCTGTTGGTCAGATTTATAAAGATGGTTGCCTTATTGGTGATGAAGATGAGTTAGGGATTCGTGAGCGTCGCAAATTAAGTTATGCAGGTTATGTTGGTGTGTCTCTTCAAATGAATAGCAAACATGATTTACAGGGCGATGTTAGTTTGACAACATTCGGTTTACCTGAAAGTAATGGAAAGGGGGAAAGTTTAAAAGATATTCTTTTAGATGTCGTAGAAAATACTATCTATAACATTCCACGCATTAAACGAAAAAATAATGAACTTATTCAGGAAGCAATACGGTATGCAGTGAGAGCAGCTGTTAATGAGGCTTGGCAAAAAAAGCCTGTCTGTACAGTTTTTTTACATCGGTCAAAATAAAGTATTTTAATATTATCTTATTTCTTTTTAATGAAAAAAAGAGAGAAGAAAATTGTTAGATCATTTCGTCGCTCAAAATAAATCAAATAAAAAAATACAGCACATAAATTTTTTAACAACAAAATCGTTATGTTTGCAAGAATTCAGAATGTAGTTATGTGTAGCTATAGATAAGTGTAGGGTATATTTAAATTATTCCGGTATGATAGGTTTAATTAGGAGTTAATTATTAATGCGTCTTTCTCAATATTTCCTTCCACTTTTAAAAGAGAATCCTAAGGAAGCAGAAATTGTTTCTCATCGACTCATGTTGCGTGCAGGTATGATTCGTCAGCAAACATCAGGAATTTATTCTTGGCTTCCTTTGGGTAAAAAAGTGCTTGATAAAGTTTGTAAAATTATTCGTGAGGAGCAAGAACGAGTTGGTGCTATAGAAATATTAATGCCTACAATTCAATCTGTAGATCTTTGGCGTGAAAGTGGTCGTTATGATGATTATGGTTTGGAAATGTTACGCATTAAAGATCGCCAAAAACGCGATTTACTTTATGGTCCGACCAACGAAGAGATGGTAACAGACATTTTCCGTTCCTATATTCGTTCTTATAAAGACCTTCCGCTTAGTTTGTACCATATTCAATGGAAGTTTCGTGATGAGATCCGTCCGCGTTTTGGTGTGATGCGCTCACGGGAATTTTTAATGAAAGATGCTTATTCTTTTGATCTTGATTATGAAGGCTCTAAAATGTCTTATAATCGTATGTTTATTGCTTATTTACGCACTTTTTCTTGTCTTGGTTTAAAAGCAATCCCTATGCGTGCTGATACAGGTCCAATTGGTGGTGAACTCAGTCATGAGTTTATTATTTTAGCTGAAACGGGGGAGAGTGCTATATTCTGTGATAGACACTTTCTTGAACTTACTGTTCCAGATAGTTCGATAGATTTTAGTGATAAAGCTGCCCTAGCCAATATTGTTAAACAGTGGACCTCTTTCTATGCAGCAACAGAGGAAATGCACGATAAAGAAGAGTGGGCTAAGGTTTCTGGTAATAATCGCTTATCAGCTCGTGGTATTGAAGTAGGGCATATTTTCCATTTTGGTACAAAATATTCTGCTCCAATGGGAGCAAAAGTTATGGGACAAGATGGAAAAGAACATGTGGTTTTTATGGGATCCTATGGTATTGGGCCTTCACGTCTTGTTGCCGCAGTTATTGAAGCTTCTCATGATGAAAATGGTATTATTTGGCCAAAGTCGATAGCACCGTTTGATTTTGGTATCATCAATATGAAACCAGATGATGAAAAATGTACGCATGCGTGTGAAACTCTCTATCAGGGCTTAATGCATGCTGGTTTTGATCCATTATTAGATGACAGAGATGAACGTCCTGGATCAAAATTCGTAGCAATGGATTTGATTGGTCTGCCAATACAAATAATTGTTGGGCCTAAAAGTGTTGCAAAAAATGAAGTTGAAATTAAAGATCGAAAAACGGGTGTTAAAAAAATTCTAACGGTTGAAAATGTACTCAACCAGTTTTCTGTAATTTGATAGGCAGTGTTATGAAGTGGTTGAGGAGTAAATGGTTTTTATCTTATGAATGGATGATCGCTTTTCGTTATATGATTCCTAATAAAAAACACGTAGTTGCCTCTGTTATTTCAATTATTTCTCTTGTGGGAATTATGTTAGGGGTTTTTGCTCTTGTTGTTGTTATGGCAGTAATGAATGGTTTTCGTACAGAGCTTCTCAATCGTATTCTTGGTATGAATGGGCACCTTATTGTTCAAACAATTAATTCTGGTTTTTCCGATTATAATACTCTTATTTCTTCTGTAGAATCCATGAATGGTATTAAATTTGCTTTGCCTGTTATTGAGGGGCAAGCGCTTGTGCAGGGTGAACTTCAAGGAGGATCTGGTGCTTTAGTTCGTGGTATGCGCAAACAAGATTTAGAGAAGCTTAAAACAGTATCGGAAAATATTAAATTAGGATCGCTTGCTCAATTTGATCAAGAGGAAGGTGTTGCAATTGGAAGTGGTTTGGCAGAAAAATTAGATCTTACAATTGGGAGTGATCTTCGTATCATTACTCCAGATGGTGATGAGACTCCTTTTGGAGTTACACCACGTATTAAAGCCTATAAAGTGGTTGCTATTTTTGAAGTTGGTATGTCTGAATATGATTCAATATTTATTTTTATGCCTCTTCATGAAGCACAGATGTTTTTTAATTTGGGAAATAAAATCCAATCTTTAGAGTTATTTCTGAATGATCCTGATGCTGTTGATCGAATAAAACCAATCGTAGAGAAAGCCATTGATCAACAGGTCTATCTAATTGATTGGCGTATGCGCAATCAAGCTTTTTTTTCGGCCTTACAGATTGAACGGAATGTTATGTTTTTCATTCTTTCTCTTATTGTTCTTGTTGCTGCTTTGAATATTATTTCAGGCCTGATTATGCTTGTAAAAGATAAAAGTCATGATATTGCAATTTTGCGCACGATGGGGGCACAACAAAGTGCGATTTTGCGCATATTTATTGTCACTGGTATGATGATTGGATTGATTGGAACACTATTGGGTTTAATTTCTGGTATCATAGCGACCGCGAATATCAATCATATTCAAGACTTTATATCTTGGTTATTTAATGTCGATGTTTTTAATCCTCAACTTTATTTTTTAACAAAATTGCCTGCCCAAATTGAATGGGGACAGACAGTCATGGTTGTTGTAATGGCTTTATTTTTGTCATTCCTTGCCGCTCTCATTCCGGCATGGCGCGCTGCTAAGCTAGATCCTGTACAAGCTTTGAGGTATGAATAATGACAGCTATTTTAGAGCTTGTAGAGATTGAACGACATTTTTTAGGGGGAAATAAACCTCTTATTATTTTGGATAAAGCAAATTTTATCCTTAACCGTGGGGAACTTGTAGCACTTGTTGCACCCTCTGGTGCTGGAAAATCAACACTTCTTCATATTGCTGGATTATTAGAAAAACCAACTGCTGGTGATGTGATGTTACGTGGTGTTTCTTGTGCAAAACGTTCTGATAATGAGCGAACGGCTATAAGACGAAATGACATTGGTTTTGTCTATCAATTTCACCATTTGCTTCCAGAATTTACAGCTTTAGAAAATGTCATGATACCGCAAATGATAGCAGGATTTAAAAAATCCATAGCAGAAGATCGTGCACTTAAATTATTAACATATCTGCGTGTTTATCATCGCGCTAATCATCGTCCATCTGAATTATCCGGTGGTGAACAACAACGTGTTGCTATTGCGCGTGCAGTAGCAAATGGTCCTTCGGTTCTTTTGGCTGATGAGCCTACAGGGAATCTTGATCCTGTAACTTCCGCTTATGTATTTCAAGCTTTATTTGCGCTTGTTCGTCAAGCTGGTCTTTCTGCTCTTATTGCAACACATAATTACGCTTTAGCTAAACAAATGCATCGTCGTATTACACTTAAGGAAAAAAAGATTGTTGAACTTCCCTAGAGGTAAGATAAAAAATTTATTCTACAAATTAAGTATTTTATTCATACCATTTTTCACTTAAATCAAGGAGACTTTTATGACAATTGTTGTCGTTGACGAAAATCAACTAGACGTGCGTCATCGCCGATTGATTTTTCGTGCATGGCATCGAGGTATTCGTGAAATGGATCTCATTTTTGGGCGGTATGTGGATGCTCATATTGCTGGAATGAGTGATAAAAAGATTTCTGAACTCGAGTATATTATGTCTTTTAATGATCGTGATTTACTGACGTGGATTACCGGAGAAGTTTCACCACCACCTGAAGTTGATAGTCCGCTTTTTCGTGACATTGTCAATTATCAGTCAATTATCATGTTTGTATAAACTTAAATTGATCCCATGCCTATATTTAAAAAAATTGTTATTCCCCAGAATATTTCTGCTCACATGATCTTTGATGGAATTACTGATGGATTTGAAGCTTTTGCTCTTGCTCAATTGAGTTCAAAAATTGCACAAGATAAACCACTTGTTTATGTTATCCGTGATGGCACAAAAATTGCGCATTTACAGCAAATTTTAAATTTTATTGAGCCTAATTTACCTGTACTTCAATTCCCCGCATGGGATTGTTTACCCTATGATCGTGTATCCCCTGGAATTGCTGTTATGGCACGTCGCCTTTCGGCTTTGGCAAATATAGCAAATTTGCGTCAAAATCCACGCGCTGCAATTATATTAACAACAGCAAATGCAATTATGCAAAAATTGCCCCCTCATGAAATGATTGAGACACAGATGATTCATGCCCGTGTTGGTCAGCCTACGAGCATGGAGCATTTAATTCAATTTTTAGAATCCAATGGTTTTGAGCGTGTTACGGTGGTCCGTGATGTTGGTGAATTTGCTGTGAGAGGAGGGATTCTTGATATCTTTTCTCCTGTTGATTCTGAACCTTTACGTCTTGATTTTTTTGGAGATACCCTGGAAACTATTCGTGTATTTGATTCAGAAACACAAAGAACCACAAATAAAAGAACTGAATTTTTCTTACACTCAATGAGTGAAGTTGTTCTTACACCTGAACTTATTAGCAGATTTAAAAGCAATTATATCCGTACATTTGGTGTGTCACAAAAAAATAACATGCTTTATGAAGCTCTTTCTCAAGGGCGACGCTTTGCTGGTATGGAACATTGGCTCCCATTTTTTTATGAGAAACTTGACACTTTTTTTGACCATTGTGGCAATTTACCATTTGTTTTTGAACATCTCATAGAAGAAGTGCTCACCGAGCGTTATCGTCTTATTGAAGATTATTATAATGCGCGCAAAGAGAAAGAGCATGAAAATGATAAAGAAAATCCTACTTCTTATCATCCAATAGAACCTAGCCTTCTCTATTTAACACCAGAGCATGTTTTAGAAATTGCACAACAATTCAGACAACGTATTGATTTCACACCTTTTATTGTTCCGCAAACTTTTGGACAAACTCTTATTCATGCGAATGTTAAATTGGGATATGATTTTGTAAAAGAGCGTAATGCGCAAGAAAAAAATGTTTTTTCAAGTGTCGTTCATCATATTGCTTCATTGCATGCTGCTGGAAAAAAAGTGCTTTTAGCTGGTTGGAGTGAAGGGTCTCTCAATCGTTTGCTGCAGGTTCTTGATGAGCATGGTTTGAAAAAAATAGATGTTGTAAAATCATTACACACTGTCAGAGCAACACCACGTGATCATATAACAGCAGCTGTTATAAGGATAGAGCATGGTTTTGAAGTGGAAGATTTTGTTATCATAACAGAGCAAGATATCCTTGGTGATCGATTAATAAGATTACCAAAACGGCGGAAACACAATAAAAATTTTATTTCTGAAATTGCAGCTTTAAATTCTGGTGATATCGTGGTGCATATCGATCATGGTATTGGACAATTTGTTGGTCTTAAAACCATCACTACAGCTGGAATTTTACGAGATTGTCTTGAAATTAAATATGCAGGAGGTGATCGGCTCTTTTTACCTGTTGAAAATATTGAGCTTCTTTCACGTTATGGATCGGAGGGAATAGATGTAGCGTTAGATAAGTTAGGTGGTGTTGCTTGGCAAGCACGTAAAGCACGACTTAAAAAACATTTATTGCAAATGGCTGGCCAGTTAATTCGTATTGCTGCAGAGCGTGCTACGCGTTATGCACCTGCTTTGGTTCCACCAATTGGACCATTTGATGAGTTTGTTGCACGCTTTCCTTATGAAGAAACGGAAGATCAAATGGATGCCATTGAAGCAGTTTTAGACGATTTAGCATCAGGAAAACCGATGGATCGCTTAATATGTGGTGATGTTGGCTTTGGAAAAACAGAAGTTGCCATTCGAAGCGCTTTTGTTGCAGCATTAAATGGATATCAGGTTGCTGTTGTTGTGCCGACAACTTTGCTTTCACGGCAACATTACAAAACTTTTATTTCACGTTTTCAAGGATTACCCGTTAAAATTGGTCATGCTTCGAGGCTTGTCAACACTAAAGAACTTTCCCAAGTCAAAAAAGGACTTTCAGATGGTACGATTGACATTGTCATTGGAACACATGCACTCTTAAGCAGTGCAGTGAATTTTTTACGCTTGGGGCTTCTTATTATTGATGAGGAGCAACATTTTGGCGTAAAACACAAAGAACGGTTAAAAGAGCTGAAAAGTGATATCCATGTTCTTACACTTTCAGCAACACCAATACCACGCACTTTAGGACTTGCTTTATCAGGGGTTCGTGAGCTTTCATTAATAACAACTCCTCCCATTGATAGAATGGCGGTACGTACTTTTATTGTACCGTTTGATTCACTTGTTATACGCGAAACATTGCTTCGAGAATATTACCGTGGTGGACAAAGTTTGTATGTGTGTCCTCGTGTTTCTGATCTTGTTTCTGTAGAAGAATATCTCAAAACACATGTTCCTGAACTCAAATTCGTTGTAGCTCATGGGCAAATGCCGGCTGGACAACTTGATGATATTATGAATGCATTCTATGATGGACAATATGATGTTCTTCTGTCAACAACCATCATTGAATCAGGTCTTGATATTCCAACAGCCAACACCTTAATCGTGCATCGTGCTGAGATGTTTGGTCTTTCTGCTCTCTACCAACTGCGTGGTAGGGTAGGGCGTTCAAAACAACGTGCTTATGCACTCTTTACATTTCCTTCTGGTAAAATTTTAACTCCTGCTGCAGATCGTCGTCTTAAAGTTTTACAATCTCTTGATAGCTTAGGGGCTGGTTTTCAATTGGCAAGTCATGATATGGACATTCGTGGTTCAGGAAATTTTTTGGGTGAAGAGCAATCGGGGCATATCAAAGAAGTTGGATTTGAGCTCTATCAAAAAATGCTTGAAGAAGCTGTTGCTGAATTAAAAGATGGCAAGCAGAGTGATGATGAACAATGGTCGCCTCAAATTTCACTTGGTATAACAGTGATGATACCAGAGAGTTTTGTACCTGATTTATCCTTACGTATGGGGCTTTATCGTCGTTTGACAGAACTTGACAATTTAGAGCAAATTAATGAATTTGCAGCGGAATTAATTGATCGTTTTGGATCTTTGCCACTTGAAATTCAACATCTTCTTAAAGTCTTTTATATAAAAATATTGTGCCGAAAAGCACATGTGGAAAAATTGGATATGGGACCTAAGGGTGTTGTGATACAGTTTCGTAATAATTATTTTGCAAATAGTGTTTCTCTTGTTCAGTGGGTTGGAAAACAAGGTTCGATGGCTAAAATTCGACCAGATCAAACTATCGCTCTTATTCGTGATTGGGCTAGAGTGGATGAAAGACTTGTTGGAGTAACAACTATTATGACACAACTTGTAGAAATGGCAGAACAACACCCTGTTTAGAAAAGTTCACTATTTTTAAACTTCAACCATTTTTATAAACTTAAGCTATAAAAATATACATTTATTGAGTCTTTATAAAAATAAACTTCAAGTTTCTGCATTATAATACATATTGATATAATAAAAAAGTAGATTAGACAGCGTAATCGTATTAAATAACACTTGCATGTAATGCTTTTCTACAAATCCTCTAAAGAGCAAAAAACAGGGTAATAGTATTTTTTTCATTATAACGATTGCTGATGATAGCCTTGTTATACTCACTTTAATATATTGCTTTAAAAAATCTTATGCTAAGTTCGGCTTAACCAATTTAATTTCTAACAAAAATATCAATATTTTAAAGAAAAAAGAAAGAATATTAATAATATGATAAATTTTATTGAAGAAAAATTTGCTAATATAAGTATTTTTTAAAATATAATTATATTAGCACAAAACGCTATACGCTTTTAAAGGAACAGAATAAAATTTTGTAATAATATAAATATCTAAAGGAATAATATTATAAAATAATTATATGATTTAGATAAAAATAGTTTACTTATAAATACAAAATAGTAAAATAATATGTAATAAAGTAAATATTATTTAATTAAAGTAAAAAATAATTATTTAATGATAAGTATTATTTTGCGTAAATATTTTATTTTGTCAATAAATACAAACAACTTTATATACCTCAGTTTAATCATAGATATTGAAGAATTGTTAACGAATAGCTTTTATAATATCTATAAAAATAAATACCTTACAGTATAAAGTCATCCCATTATATAGGATGGTATGTTTTTGAAAAAAGATTCACCTATATTTGTAAAACCATGAGAGAAGTACATAATATACTTCTTCCAAATAAGAGAAAGAATATTATAAATCGTACATTTTTCTTGTATTAAAGATTGTTTTAATTAAAGGTAGTTGTTTCATTTTTATTACACTTTATTCAAAGTAGAAATACTTTTAAATTTTTATAACAAATATATTTGATAAGAGTATGGTAATATAAAATAGTTCTCTATGGTGAATACATCCAATTAAAGAAATATAATAAATAACTAGTCACTATGCGGATAATAGTATGATTTTTTATTTTTTTAAAAAGCTTATGAAGCTTTATTATTTTAGATAAAATTACTCATAGATAGGAAAAACTTAAAATAATTTTTGTTAAATTAGTTTTATTCACGCCACCAAGCTTGAAGGCGATATCCGTATAAAGGTGTATAAACGGGGTGTTTAATATATGACCAACGTGCTACCCACTGTTCAGGTAAATGATACAAAGGTATATAGTAACTTCCAGAAATAAGAATTCTATCTAAAGCACGAACTGCTGCAATGAAATCAACATCTGAATGTGCATCAAGTATCGCTGTTATCATCGCATCTATAGCAGGATCAGCAGTTCCAGCAAAATTAAAACTTCCTTTCAAATTTCGAGAAGCCGAACTCCAACGATTTATTTGTTCGTTTCCTGGTGACAGAGAATTTTTTAATTTTCCTATAATCATATCATAATCAAACATTCCTAAGCGATTTTGATATTGGCTATCATCAACAGTTCTTATTTCGGCATGAATACCAAGACGTGACAAAGTACTCTGAAATGCAAGTGCAACCTTTTCTTCTTCAAGTGATTGAGTCATGATTTCAAATTGAAAAGATAAACCATTTGGGGCAATAAGCCTGTTATTTTTTTTTGTAAAGCCTGCTTCTTGTAAAAGTTTCCAAGCTTTTTGAGCGTTTAATCGGTCCATACCCGATCCATCTGTTTTGGAAATACGCCAACTGCCATCCATAACTTCAGGAAGAACCGCATCAGGATAAGGTGCTAAAAGTTCTTTTTCTTTTTCGCTTGCTGGTTTTCCAACAGAGGAAAGGATAGATCCATCCCAATAACCTTCTGTTCTTGTGTATATATTATTGAAAAGGTGATGATTGATCCATTCAAAATCGAAAAGTATCGATAACGCTTGTCTTACTCTTTTATCTTTAAAAAGTATGCGTCGTGTATTAAAAACAAATCCCATTATATCAGCAGGTGTCCCTTTCGAAAAAATTTCTTTGATAATTTGTCCTTCACGAACAGCTGGAAAATTATAAGAATGCTGCCAACGATTTGAATTTGTTTCAATAAAAACATCAATAATGCCCTTTTTGAATGCTTCAAAACGCGCTGTATCATTGCGAAAATATTCGATTTGGATAATATCAAAATTATTTAATCCTTTATTAACGGGGAGATTCTGACCCCAATAATAAGGATTGCGTTTATAGATAATCCGTTCACCCAGATCTACATGTTCAATGATATAGGGACCACTGCCTGGGATTTTATTTAACCCATTTTTTTCAAAATCATCAACATTAATAGCGTGTTTTGGCAATATTGGCATGGCACTTGCTAAGAGCAGCGGAAATTCTCGATCTTTTGAGTGTGGAAAGCGTATTTTAATACCGTGATCTCCAACTTTTTCGACAGATTCTATCCGTTTTATATAGCGATCAAATGGGGGTCTTCCTTTATTTTTAAGGAGTTTTATTGTGAATAAAACATCTTCAATTGTTAGAGGATGTCCATCTGAAAAACGTGCCTTTGGATTAAGAAAAAAGGTAATTTCAGTGCGCTCATTGTTTAATTCAACTTTTTCTGCTAGAAGGCTATAAAGTGTAAATGCTTCATCACGAGAGCGTACCATCATTGTTTCATAAACAAGACTAGAAAATTGTTCATCAGCGAAAAGTCCTCTTGCAGTTGTTCGGAAACTGCGGATTACAAATGGATTTAATCCATCAAATGTTCCAACAACACCATAAGTCACTTTCCCTTTTCGATTTGCATTGGGAGATACATAAGGAAAATAATCAAATTGATCTGACAATTTTGGAGTCCCATGCATTGCAATACCAGTTGCGAACGCTCTATAACTTAAAAGAAGAATTACAAATGTAAAGAAAAGTCTAAGATAATAAAAATTATAGAATAACATAGAAGTTTACTTTAACCGTATTGCAATATTGATTCGTTTATGCAATCTTATCTTATTTCATTGCACTAAGATATTTTATGAACAAATTTTATAAAGAGCAATGCAATAAAGATGGGTATGCTGCATGAGTGCATAAATTATTTAACTAGCTATTTATAGCTTTATTTCTCCAAATTTGACTTTTATCTTTGTATTGAAGTAAGAGGCATAAGAAGAGGTGTTATTTTATTAATTTAATTTAATACACGTGATTGAAATTATTGTAATATTCCTAATGTTGGGGTTATTGTGAAAGCGCGTTGAAAGGATTAACTTAATCATGTCGCATAAAAATATCTATTTTGTTGTTTCAATATTAGCTGGAGCTGTTGCTCTTTTTATTACAATTCATGCTCCTGCAAGTGCACAAACTTTATCTCAAGGTTGGTATAAAGTTTGCAGCAAGCAGCATGATGTTGATATTTGTAATACAATGAACACTGTTGTATCAAATACTGGACAACCTTTGACGGCTTTTAATCTCGTTGAAATAAAAGGGAAACAAAATGAAAGACGTATAGGTATTCAAGTGCCTACAGGTCGTTTTTTGCCAGAGGGTGTTCATATTCAAATTGGAGATAACTTCTCTAAAAAAGTTCCTTACATTATTTGTAATGGACCAAGCTGTATTGCCAATGATGGCTTGGATGATAAACTCATTGCTGCTATGAAAAGTGGTTCTAAAATGGTTGTAACCACGATTAATTTCCGTGGTTCAGCTAATCCTATTGAATTTTCTCTTAACGGATTTACAGCCGCATATACAGGGCCTGGTATGGAAGAAAAAGATTTTCAACAAGAACAAATAAAACTACAACAGGCTATTCAATCGAAGCAAAAAGAGATTGAAGATCGTATGCGGTCTGAGCAAGAAAAAGCTAAACAAAATTAATACACATAACATAGAATAATAAAAAATTATTTTCTTTTTATTTGTGTGTTTTTTTAAACCGCCACAAATACTTGTGGCGGTTTTTTTATACTTAATTCTTGGAAAGTGTTTTGCGTTTCCACCAACCAATACGCTTAGTTTTAGAAGGACTGTCAGGTATTGATGATATAACAATGGGTTGGTTAGCTATCTCTTCAATTTTAGAAGAAGTTGGTTTAACAACTTCCTCTACTATGGTTTCTTGTTTTGATGTTTCCTCTATTTGTATTTTCGGTGTGTTTTTAGGAGTTGATTTTTTACCAATTGCAGGAGTTTTTTCTGCTATCTCATGAGAATCTTTATCTACTTTTTTTGTCTTAACTTTATCTAGTGAGCCGTCTGTAGATTTTTCTTCTAGAGGTTCTGGTGTTTTCACACTTTGATTTTTTTTTGTTTTCGAAGGGCGTGCTTTGCGTTTTTGAGGTTTAGCAACCGTATCGACTTTTACAGATTCACCTTGTTGTACAGTCAAGTGTTGTGTGTCGTTTTTGACTTCTTCAAATTCCACAGACTTAGCAGCTTGAACATGAGTTTGAAGATGATCTGCTTTAATTTCTTCTAAGCTCTGTTTGGCAAAGTCTCCAACTGGTTCTGCATAAGGAATATGAATCTGATAAAGATTATTTTCCTGATTACGGCGACCACCCCGACGTCCTCGACGACGTCCTCGACGACGGGAATCCTCACTTACTATATCATTTTTTTTATGAACGGTAAACAGAGGACTATCATAACTCTCATCTTGACGATTTTTACATCGACGTTTTTGGTTTTTTTCAATGGGTGAGTTATCTTCGATAAATTCGCTCTCTCTGCTTTCTTTTAAAAGAGTATTTTCAATGACTTCTTTACGATCATCTTCAAAAATTAATGAGGGCTGAGAAATTGTCTCTGCTATCGTCCCCTTAGAAATAATGAGATGTTGTGTTCCAATGTTATCATCTGCTTCAATACTAATATTAAGCTTAAAGCGTGCTTCTAAATTAACAAGAATATTGCGTTTGTGGTTTAAGACATAAAGCGCTGTTGCTACAGGAGTGCGCACAGTAATGTTATGTTTCGGATTATGAAGAAGATATTCTTCAATTGAACGCATAACATGTAAAGCAATTGATGATTCAGAACGTACATTTCCTGTTCCAGAGCAATGAGGGCAGGGGTGTGTTGTGCTTTCTAAAACCGATATGCGAATACGTTGACGACTCATTTCTAGAAGGCCAAAGTGTGAAATATGGCCAACTTGAATACGGGCACGGTCATTTTTTAAGCAATCTTTTAATTTTTTTTCGACCATTCTAATATTACGATCTTCAAGCATATCGATAAAATCAATCACAATCAGACCGGCGAGATCACGCAAGCGTAATTGACGTGCTATTTCTTCTGCAGCTTCAAGATTAGTTTGTAAAGCTGTTTTTTCAACAGAAAGTTCTTTAGTGGAACGGCCGGAATTTACGTCAATAGCAACAAGTGCTTCTGTTTGATTAATAACAAGATAGCCACCAGATTTTAAAGAAACTTGCGGGTGCAACATTTTATCAAGTTGAATTTCGATATTATTGCGTGCGAAAATAGGGGTAGGATCGCGATAAGGTTGCACAACTTTTGCATGACTTGGCATCAGCATACGCATGAAGTCTTTTGCTTCACGATATCCTTGATCACCAGAAACAAGAATTTCATTGATATTTTTATTGTAAAGATCACGTATAGAACGCTTTATAAGGTTGCTTTCTTCATGGACAAGACATGGAGCAGTTGACTTGAGTGTTAAAGTGCGAACAGTATCCCATAACCGTGTAAGATATTCATAATCACGTTTAATTTCAGCTTTTGTTCTATTGGCTCCAGCAGTTCGCAAGATAACTCCCATGCCTTTTGGAACTGCTAATTCTTTTACAATTTCTTTAAGACGCTTGCGATCTTGCGCATTAGTAATTTTTCGTGAAATACCACCACCACGCGCTGTGTTGGGCATTAAAACAGAATAACGACCTGCTAGAGATAAATATGTTGTGAGTGCGGCACCTTTATTACCGCGCTCTTCCTTGATAACTTGCACCAACAAAATTTGACGTCGTTTAATCACTTCTTGAATTTTATACTGACGTCCTTGTTTACGCTGATAAGTAGGGAGTTCTTCACGGACATCTTCTGCACCAACCATTTCAATATCGTCATGTGAATCATCTGTATCAAATGCTTCTTCTGCATCATCAATTATGATTGAATCGAATATAATGTTGTTTACAACATTTGCTTCCATAGTGCTATTTTTCTTATCTTTTTTTGCTTTTCTGGAGCGTTTTTTGTTTCTTTCTTCAACAAGAACATCTATATGATTTTCTCCTACTGCAGCTGTTTCTTCTTCTTCAAGAAGAGCGAGGCGATCAGCGAGAGGAATTTGATAATAATCAGGATGAATTTCAGAAAATGTCAAAAAACCATGACGGTTACCACCATATTCTACAAAAGCTGCCTGAAGAGACGGTTCTACACGGGTAATACGTGCTAGATAAATATTCCCCTTGAGCTGCTTTTTATGTTCCGATTCAAAATCAAGTTCTTCAATTTTGTTGCCATGAACAACAACAACACGTGTTTCCTCCGGGTGGGAGGCATCTATAAGCATTTTGTTTGACATAAGTTAAAATCCTGAAGGCGACATGCATAATTTGATTAAAACGAACAGTATGACTGTTCGTAAACATAACGGGCTGTCTGCCATAAAAAGGAGGTGCCAGCAAAACAGGATGGGGGATCAAGTGCAGATACACAATTGCACTGAAAGTATTTTTCATCATCATTTCCATCTGTTTTGTATGACTCATATTTTTGTAAGTCTCCGGCAAAACAATTTTAAAAAAAGTTCGGATACCCGAACCAACTAATCTTATAACGCAATCCTAGCTAACATAAAGACTTCTCATCTATAAAAAGCCTAAATTTGTAATATGCAACAGATTTTCTAAAGACAACTTAATATGGACTACAGATAATTTAAATGGCTATTATTCGGCCAGAAAGCGCAAATGCTCTTTTATGTTGATATCATGCTTTTGGCAAGTAACAATATCAAGATATGCTATTATAATGTCTCTATTGCCTTAATTTAGTTTTTTAGTGTTTAAATTTAAATCTGTTGGCATCACTGTTGATAAGACTAAGACGAGTTTTTTGTTAATGTAGAGTATTTTGCTTATGATAAGAGGGTTTTTTATAAAAAAGCCGAAATCAGCCTATTGGCGTGTTATTTTACACCTCACATACTGTGTACTATGTTTTTTTATATTCCAAACAAATATCCAAGCTGCAGATGCTTTGAAACTTATCAATTTGCGAACTATTGGTGATAGTAAGCGCACACGTATTATTGCAGTTTTTAATGCTGAACCAAATGTTTTTTTGCAGATTTTTGATCGTCCTGCACGTTTGGTTATCAATTTACCTACCGTTGATTTTTCAGTGCAAAACACATCTTTAAAGAACCAAAATAAATTATCAAATATGCTCTCAGATGTGCGTTATAGTTTTTCTGATATAAAAACTTCACGCATTATTTTGACAAGCAAAACGGCTTTTGTTGTTGAAAAAAATATAATCCAGAAATTAGAGAATGGTTCATGGCAACTTTTGATTGATATTATTCAAAGCGCACAAAAAAAGTTTGATGAGGTATTGAAAAAACAACAAAAAGCTGATTCCAATACAAAAATACAGAGAGATCTCCCCCGTAATTTTCGTGTTGTCCTTGATCCTGGACATGGTGGTATTGACGGTGGTGCGCGGGGAGTTACTGGAATTTTAGAAAAAAATGTAACATTAGCATTTGCACGCGCATTGCGAGATGAATTAAAAAAAGATCCCCACACCATTGTTGCATTAACACGGGATTCTGATGTCTTTCTAAGATTAAGCGAAAGAGTTAAAAAAGCACAGGAATTTACTGCTGATCTTTTTATCTCTATTCATGCAGATACAATTGATGTGCATTCTCTTCGTGGTGCTACAGTATATACTATATCGGACAAAGCATCTGATGCAATTGCGAAATCCTTAGCTGAAAGTGAAAATAAGGTCGATCTACTTGACGGTTTACCTGCAGAAGAATCGCTTGAAGTGACAGATATTTTGCTCGATTTGACTCGACGTGAAACGCACGCATTTTCGATTAATTTTGCTAATAGTGTTATCTCAAATTTATCAAAGAGTCATATCAATTTGATAAATAATCCTCATCGATGCGCTGATTTTCAAGTTTTAAAAGCTCCAGATGTTCCCTCTGTCTTGATAGAGATAGGTTATTTATCAAATAAAGAGGATGAAAAATTATTAAACAACCCCCAATGGAGAAAACAAATAGCTACCTCTATTGCTTATTCTATTCGTCAATTCGCTGAGTATAAACAGAAAATGATGCAGCCTCTTTAAATGGGGAAGGAAATAGAGTATTAAATGTAATTTTATAGTATAATATTAGAAGATGGAAAACAGTTTTTTTTCTCAAGTACGTGTCATATCACCTTGTTGTCGGTGAGGTGATGTGTTTTTTTATTCATTCTTAAAGAAAGCGACAGCGTTTTGATGATAATTTTTTTTAGATATCTTTTGAGTTTTATTGTTGTAATTGGATTTTGGAGAGTAATGACGCAAGGAGCGATAGCAAAGAATCAGGCAAATGTGCTTCCTGATTATGAAGTTCTTTCGCTCTATGAGCCACCTGTGATGACTCGCGTCCATGCTTCTGATGGGAGCTTTATGGCAGAATTTGCTACAAAACGTCGCCTCTATTTACCAATTCAGTCAATACCAAAGCTTCTTAAAGCCGCTTTTATTTCAGCTGAAGATAAAAATTTTTATCATCATTTTGGTTTGGATCCTGAAGGGCTTTCTAGAGCTTTGCTTAATAATATCCGCAATATTGGTTCTGGAAAACGTCCGGAAGGAGCATCAACCATTACACAACAAGTCGCTAAAAACTTTCTTTTAAGCTCAGATGCAACGTTAGAGCGTAAATTAAAGGAAGCTATCCTGGCGATGCGTATTGAAAAGACTTACTCGAAAGATCATATTCTCGAACTTTATCTCAATGAAATTTATCTTGGTCGTAGTACTTATGGTATCGCAGCAGCATCTTTGACCTATTTCAATAAATCCGTTAATGATCTTACCTTAGAGCAGTGCGCTTATTTGGCTGCTCTTCCAAAAGGTCCAGCAAATTATGATCCATTTAAGAATACACAGCGGGCTATTAATCGACGCAATTGGGTTATAGATCGGATGGTTGCAAATGGATATGTAACACGTGAACAAGGTGAAGAAGCTAAAGCAAAACCGTTAGGAGTTACAGTACGGAGAAGCGAGAACTACGTTTTTGCTGCTGACTATTTTACTGAAGAAGTGCGGCGCCGTTTAATGCACCGTTATGGAACTAAAACGCTTTATGAAGGTGGACTTTCAATTCGTACAACGCTTGATCCGCATTTGCAACTTATTGCGAGGCGTGCTTTGCACAATGGATTAATTAAATTTGATCATTCACAAGGATGGCGCGGAGTTTACGGGCATATTAATAAGAAAGATGATTGGGGTATAGAACTCGCAAATATAGCTGGATTAAGTGATATCCCTGAATGGCGTTTAGCTGTTGTTCTTTCTGCTAACGCTAATAAAGTGGAGATTGGTTTACAGCCACAGCATGAAGCGTCAGGTTTATTATCAACAAAGCGGGAAATTGCTGTTTTGTCTGAAGCCGATTCAAAATGGGCATTACATATTGTTAAAGAAAATGGCTATCGAAAAACTGTTCAAAATTTATCTCATGTCCTGCAAGTTGGAGATGTAGTTTTTGTTGAGAAAGTATCAAATACGGATAATGCTTATCGTTTACAACAAATCCCAAAGGTTGAAGGTGCAATTGTGGCTATGGAACCTCATACAGGGCGTGTTCTCGCGATGGTGGGAGGATTTTCTTTTGCAGCATCTGAATTTAATCGAGCAACACAAGCCTATCGTCAACCTGGTTCTGCTTTCAAGCCTTTCGTATATGCAGCCGCACTTGATAATGGATATACACCAGCATCCGTTGTTTTAGATGGTCCTATCGAAATTCGTCAATATAATGGTGAGGTTTGGCAACCTAAAAATTATGGTGGCACCTTTGCGGGACCTTCGACGTTGCGTTATGGCATTGAATACTCTCGTAATCTTATGACGATACGGCTTGCCAATGATATGGGAATGCCTCTTGTCGCTGAATATGCAGAGCGTTTTGGTATCGTAGATAAATTACAACCTTATCTTCCCATGGCTTTAGGGGCTGCTGAAACAACAGTTCTACGGATGGTTACAGCTTATTCAGTGATAGCCAATGGGGGACGTTCTATTAATCCTTCTTTAATAGACAGAATTCAAGATCGTTATGGAAAAACAATTTACCGTCATGATGATCGTCTTTGTGAAAATTGTAATGCTCAATTATGGGATAATCAAAGTGAACCCACATTAACTGATGAGCGAGATCAAGTTCTTGATCCTATGACAGCTTATCAGATTACATCAATGATGGAGGGAGTTATTCAGCGCGGTACAGCTGGGCGTTTACGCTTCCTCAATCGACATATTGCAGCTAAAACAGGGACAACCAATGATTCTAAAGATGTATGGTTTATGGGATTTACTCCTGATCTTGTTGTTGGTATTTTTGTCGGTTACGATCAACCAGCACCGCTAGGATACAATAGAACAGGAAGTTCACTGGCAGCACCTATTTTCGGTGAGTTTATTGCAGGGGCTTTGAAAGGAAAGCCAGATGTACCATTTAAAATGCCAGAAGGTATGATTTTAATGCCGATTAATCGTAAGACAGGTATGCTTGCTGAAGTAGGAGATCGCGATGTCATTATAGAAGCCTTTAAACCAGGAACTGGACCTGCTGATATATATCAAGTTATCGGGAGTACAAACTCTTTTCAAGATGGTGTTCCTTCAATAACGACTTCTCCACAGGTCAACAAGGCTCTTGAAAGTGGTATGGGTGGGTTGTATTAATCAGTGAGTATCTTTTTTGAGATAACTTGTAGAGAGAAATAATTTTTATCTGTTTTTTTGCAGTATAGCTACAGTAAAGAAATTAATGAAGCTATGCGGGTGTCTTGTTATGACCATTATTGAATTTGTAAAAATGCTAAGATTTATATAACTCAAAATAATCTTAAAATAAAAACTATGGTATTTAAATTATGCGAGCAGAAATAGAAACATTAGTCGATGAAATCCAACAAGCAATTAAGTTACTAAGGGGGCATCTTTGACTGGGATCAATCACTAAAACGTCTCGAATATCTCAATCAAAAAGCAGAAGATCCAACACTTTGGTATAATGCACAACAAGCGCAAGATATGATGCGTGAGCGTCAGCATCTTGATAATTCAATTAATGTAATTCGATCATTTACAAAAACACTTGAAGAGTGCATTGAGTTAATCGCAATGGGCGAAGAAGAAAGTGATATCGAAATCATCACGGATGCAGAAAATTCAATACGTAATCTTAAGAGTGAAATAGATAAAAGACAAATTGATGTGCTTCTTTCAGGAGAAGCCGATCAGAATGATACTTATCTAGAAGTGCATGCTGGTGCGGGAGGTACGGAAAGCCAAGACTGGGCTTCTATGCTGTTACGCATGTATATGCGCTGGGCTGAACAGCATAAAATGAAGGTTGAAATCTTAGAAATTCATGATGGGGAAGAAGCAGGAATAAAATCAGCGACTCTTCTCGTAAAAGGGCATAATGCGTATGGTATGTTGAAGACGGAATCAGGTGTACATCGTTTGGTACGCATTTCGCCGTTTGATTCAAATGCGAAACGTCATACTTCTTTCGCAAGCATTTGGATCTACCCAGTTATTGATGATAATATTGAAATTGATGTTTCAGAGGCAGATGTTCGTATTGATACATATCGTGCATCAGGAGCTGGAGGACAACATGTCAATACAACAGATTCTGCAGTTCGCATCACACATATGAAAACAGGTATTGTTGTTCAATGTCAAACAGAGCGTTCTCAGCACAAAAATCGAGCAACTGCGTGGTCTATGTTGCGTGCAAGACTTTATGAAGAAGAGCTCAAAAAGAAAGAAGAAAAAACAAATGCTGTTGAAGCTTCTAAGACAGAAATCGGGTGGGGGCATCAAATTAGATCGTATGTTCTTCAGCCTTATCAACTTGTCAAAGATTTGCGCACAGGTGTTGAAAATACTGATCCCCAATCCGTACTTAATGGCAATTTAGATTCCTTTATAGAAGCTGCACTTGCTCGACGAATCTACGGGAAAGGTCGAGAAATTGAGGATATTGATTAATCAGACATAATCTTTCTTAACTTTTATAGGTTGTTTGCTTAGTCGGTTCTTCATCCTGTTAGTCCAGTTTACCAATTGAAAACCAATTGGAGGAGAGTTTTCTTTTTTATGGAGGCATCGCGTTACTAAATTGACAAGCTATTACGATGTAAAACTGTAGCAGCAGCTAAAACACTTTCGGCGTGTCCAGATACGCTAACTTTGCGCCATTCTTCAGATATTATTCCAGTTGGATCAATTAAAAAAGTGCTTCGTTCAACGCCCATATATTTTCGCCCATACATGCTTTTTTCAATCCAAACGCCATAATTCTCAAGCGTTGTTTTTTCTTCATCAGAAACAAGGATAATATCAAGCGCGTGTTTTGTTTTAAATTTATCATGTTTTTTAACATTGTCCGGGGACATCCCAATAATAACAACCCCGATTTCATCAAATTTTGTCTTTAGTCGCGTAAAATCAATGGCTTCACTTGTGCAGCCACTGGTGTCATCTTTCGGATAAAAATATAAAACAACCATTTTTCCTTGAAAATCAGAAAGGCATAATTTACCTCCTCCATCGCGTGGCAAATTGAAATCAGGTGCTGGAGTGCCTTTCATTTGTCTTGTCATTGTTGAGCCTTTCTTTTTTGCGTAAGCATTGCATATGAGAATACATAGAATCATGAAATAAGAGAATAAAATCATAAAAATTATTCTTCAACTCTCTAGAATATAACTATTTTGGAGAATTATCATTTATCGTAAAGGGCGCATTATAGTATAATGAATGAAGTTAGCTATCAGAAGCACAAGCCTTGCACATCAAAGCAACGTAAAAAGTTATAAAATGAGTGCAGAAAATAACAAAGAGATTAGAGCGGTTTTATCAAAACATGTTTTTTCTTACCGAAGGAAAGTTTAATAATTCCTTGTGCATTGATATCTTCTTCACGAATAAGATGCGTTTCATCCTCAATAATGTGATCATTGACACGAACTCCTCCACCTTGAATATGTCGGCGTGCTTCACTGTTCGATTTAGCGAGTCCTGCTTGTACTAAAAGAATCAGCAATCCAGTACCCGTTTTTAAGTCTGTGGCGTTAATTTCAACAGTTGGAAGATTTTCTCCAAGTGTTCTTTCTTCAAAAGTTTTCCGCGCAGTTTTTGCTGCTGCATTTGCAAAATCGCGTCCGTGTAACATTGCTGTAATTTCTGTTGCAAGAATTTTCTTTGCTTCATTAATTTCAGTCTCTTGTAATGCAGAAAGTTTAAGAATTTCGTCCATTGGCAATGGTGTATAAAGCTTTAAAAATCGTGTGACATCAGCATCTTCTATGTTTCGCCAATATTGCCAAAATTGATAAGGTGAAAGCATATCAGCATTAAGCCATATAGCTCCATTCAATGACTTACCCATTTTTGCACCGGAAGAAGTTGTCAGTAATGGTGAAGTAAGAGCATATAACTGTGGTGTTCCTAAGCGATGTCCTAGTTCAATCCCGTTGATAATATTACCCCATTGATCAGAGCCACCCATTTGCATACGGAGCCCATAACGCTTATAAAGTTCAACAAAATCATAAGCTTGCAAGATCATATAATTAAACTCTAAAAATGATAAAGAATGTTCGCGTTCAAGTCTCAGTCTGACAGAATCAAATGACAACATACGGTTAACGGAAAAATGCTTTCCTACATCACGCAAAAATTCTAAGTAATTTAAAGTGCTCAGCCATTCAGCATTATTAACAATGCATGCATCGGTTTCTCTCTCACCGAATGTTAAATAGCGAGAAAATACCTTTTTAATACCAGCAATGTTTTCAGCGATATCATCTTGTGTCAGAAGACGTCGCGCTTTATCCTTAAAGGAAGGATCACCGATTAATCCTGTTCCTCCCCCCATCAAAGCAATAGGTCGATGACCGGTTTTTTGTAACCAATAAAGCATCATAATTTGAAGAAGATTGCCAGCATGGAGACTTGAAGCTGTAGGATCAAATCCAATATAGGCACTAACAACTTCTTTTGAAAAAAGAGCATCTAAACCCTTTTCATCGGAAATTTGGTGGATAAAACCACGTTCGCTCATAGTATTTAAAAAATCAGATTTAAAAGCAAGCACAGATTTTATTTCCTGATGAATATTGCATTTTTTATAGAATAGATCATTTATGCATTTTCTCTAGCATAGATAATGTATATATCACAAGAGAATGGAAAATATTGCTTATAACACAGAGATTATTTTTTACCTTTAGAGATAAATAGGAGGAAAACTTTGAAAAAACGCAAAGAATAAGCAGCATATCTGTTATAAGAATATTTTTTAATTTCTAACATTTTTAAGTAAGTGAAAGTATTTCAGGTGGAGAAGTGAGGAGCTCACTTGCAATATGATTATCCAAATATTGTGCACATCGTTCAATAAGTTCCTGATTACACCCGCTAAAAAAGTGGTTAGCACCTTCTAGTATTTCTTGTGTAATGGTAATGCCTTTTTGCGTTTTTAATTTATCGACAAGCGTTTGAACATCTTTTGATGGTGCGACCCTATCGATGTCACCGTGAATAATAAGCCCAGAGGAGGGACAAGGAGCAAGAAATGAAAAGTCATAAATATTAGGTTGAGGAGCAACAGATATAAAGCTCTCAATTTCTGGCCTGCGCATTAAAAGTTGCATACCAATCCAAGCACCAAATGAATATCCAGCGACCCAGCAATTTTTAGAATCAGGATGTTGTGTTTGTACCCAATCGAGTGCAGCAGCGGCATCTGAAAGCTCTCCTATTCCATAATCAAACTCGCCTTGACTGCGACCAATACCACGAAAATTAAAACGTAATGTGGTAAAACCGCGTTGTTGAAACATATAGAAGAGGTCATAAACAATCTTATTATTCATCGTTCCACCAAATTGAGGATGAGGATGCAAAATAATGGCAATTGGTGCATTTTTTTGTTGTGACGGTTGATAACGTCCTTCAAGCCGACCTGCGGGACCATTAAAAATAATTTCTGGCATCAAATGCTCCTTAAATGCTATAAAGGCTTTCATTAACCTTGGTTTATTATTCTTCGTCTACTTTATATCTACTTTAATATATTCATTTCGTTTTCATGAACCGTTAGATATTCTGTTTTTGGTGTATTTTTCAAGAAAATTGCACTACTTTTTAAAAATCAATTCTTAAAGATTAATGATTGCGATGTAAAATGGTTGTAAAACGTCGATATTTTGATCATAACGCGACAACACCGCTTAAGAAGACGGCACAGTTGGCATTATTGAAATCTTTAGAGATATTTGGTAATCCCTCATCTGTTCACACGGAAGGACGTGCTGCTAAAGCTTTATTACAAAAAGCACGTCGACAAATTGCTAAAAGTCTCAACACAAATCCAGATCATGTTGTATTTACATCTGGCGCAAGTGAAGCAGCCATGACTTTATTAACACCCTTTTATAACATGGGAAGCTCTAAAATTCAATTTTCTCATCTTTACATTGGAGCTACTGAACATCCATCAATTGCAGAAGGCGGACGTTTCCCTAAAGAATTCATCAGTATAGTTGCTGTTAATCAAGATGGGCTTATTCAACAAGATGAATTAGTCTCTCTTTTACGCCTTCATGATAAAATAAAGGGGCTTCCTCTTGTTGCTATTCAAGCCGCAAATGGTGAAACGGGTGTTATTCAACGAATAAAAGAAATAGCTGCCATTGTGAGGGATTATGAAGGCGTTCTTATTGTTGACTTGACACAATATGTAGATAAAAGTTTTGTTGATATTCATCAGATGGGAGGAGATTTTTTTATACTGTCTGGACATAAAATCGGCGGACCTAAAGGAATTGGTGCTATTGTTTCATGCGGGAACCTTTTGATGCCACATCCTCTTATTGTGGGAGGAGGGCAAGAAAAAGGTTTACGTGGAGGAACAGAAGCAGTGCCGCTTATTGCTGCTTTTGGGGCAGCAATAGCTGATTGTTACAGCCAAGAAGAGATAAAGCAACTACTCTATTTACGTAATAAATTAGAAGATGGAATACAGAAAATGTGTTGTGATATTGAAATTTTTGGTAAAGGAGCTCAACGTTTACCAAATACAACTTATTTCACTGTACCCGATATAAAAGCTGAAACTCTGCAAATTAGTTTTGATTTGGCAGGATTTTCTGTATCATCAGGTTCTGCTTGCTCTTCAGGAAAAGTAAAACAAAGCCGCGTCTTAGAGGCAATGGGATATCATATTCCAAATGGTGCAATTCGCATTTCAACAGGACGGTGTACAACTTCTAAAGATATTGGTGATTTTTTATTGTTTTTTTCTCAAATTGTGAATAAGAAAAAAAGGTGAAGTTTATGAAAATTAGAATTATTTAAAAAAATAAAATAAGCTTGATTGAATTTTTTTCACTTTGCATATAGCCTAGAAAATGAATTGCTTGCTTCACTCTTATAAAAAACAAGACCTTTAATCACCGATTCTTGATGCCTCAAAATGGAGAAAATTTATGCCGGCAGTACAAGAAACAATACGTCAGGTACGTGAAATAGATGTTGATCAATATAAATACGGCTTTGAAACAAAAATTAAAACAGACAAAGCTCCAAAAGGTTTAAACGAAAATATTATCAGATTTATTTCTGCTAAAAAACGCGAACCTGAATGGATGCTAAAATGGCGTTTACAAGCTTTTCACCATTGGTTGACAATGCAAGAACCTGATTGGGCACGTATTGAATACCCCAAAATCGAATTTCAGGAACTTCATTATTATGCCGCTCCTGAAAATCACACAGGACCAAAATCTCTCGATGAAGTGGATCCTGAATTGTTGGCAACCTATGAAAAACTTGGCATTCCACTTAAAGAGCAAGAAATTTTGGCAGGAGTAAGAAAACAATCTGATCCTTCTAGTTTTGATGAGAGTATTTATGCATCAGGGCAGGTAGCTGTTGATGCAGTCTTTGATTCCGTTTCTGTTGTGACGACATTTAAAAAAGAGTTAGCACGTGCTGGTGTTATTTTTTGCTCTATTTCAGAAGCAATTATCGAGCATTCTGCTCTTATTAAGGAATATTTAGGAACAGTTGTACCTGTGGGAGACAATTATTATGCTGCCTTAAATGCAGCTGTTTTTACAGATGGTTCATTTGTTTATATTCCCAAAGGGATTCGTTGTCCTATGGAGCTTTCAACCTATTTTAGGATTAATGAACGCAATACAGGCCAATTTGAAAGAACATTGATTATTGCAGATGAAGATTCTTACGTTTCTTATCTTGAGGGGTGTACGGCACCCCAACGTGATGAAAATCAACTACATGCTGCTGTTGTTGAACTTGTTGCGCTCAAAAATGCAGAAATTAAATATTCTACAGTACAAAATTGGTATCCTGGCGATAAAGAGGGTAACGGTGGTATTTATAATTTTGTGACAAAGCGCGGAGATTGTCGGGGCGATAGTTCAAAAATCTCATGGACACAGATCGAAACAGGTTCTGCAATCACTTGGAAATATCCCTCTTGCTTACTTCGTGGTGACAATTCACGTGGAGAATTTTATTCTATTGCTGTAGCAAATGGTCATCAACAAATTGATTCCGGTACGAAAATGATTCACTTGGGAAAAAATACATCCAGTCGTATTGTTTCCAAAGGCATTTCTGCCGGTTTTTCAAATAATACTTATCGGGGACAAGTTACAGCGCAGCGAAAAGCATACAATGCGCGTAATTTTACGCAATGTGATAGTTTGTTAATTGGCAATGATTGCGGTGCTCATACGGTACCTTATATTGAAGTAAAAAATGCGACAGCGCAATTTGAACATGAAGCAACAACATCAAAAATTTCTGATGATCAGCTTTTTTATGTTATGCAGCGAGGAATTTCTGAAGAAGAAGCAATCGCATTAATTGTGAATGGTTTTGTAAAAGAAGTTATTCAGAAACTTCCAATGGAATTTGCTGTCGAAGCACAGAAGCTTATTGGTATAAGTCTTGAAGGTAGTGTGGGATAATTATTTAAAGTAAAGAGCACACTTAACATAGAACAACCAGAACAGGAATTAAATGATGTTAGAGATAAAAAATTTACGCGCCCGTATTATTGGAACCGATACAGAAGTTATTCGTGGTTTAAACTTGACTGTTGAAGACGGTGAAGTTGCTGCTATCATGGGACAGAATGGGGCTGGAAAGTCTACCTTGTCTTATTTACTTGCTGGTCGTGATGATTATGAGGTGATAGATGGTGATATTCTTTATAATGGACAATCACTTTTAGAAATGGATCCAGCAGAGCGTGCTACATATGGTGTTTTTCTTGCATTTCAATATCCAATGGAAATACCTGGGGTAGCAACGATGGAATTTTTAAAAGTTGCGATGAATTCTCAACGCAAAGCGCGTGGTGATCAAGAGCTCAAAATTCCTGAATTTATTAAATGCGTTAAAGAAATTTCTTCCAAACTTGAAATAGATATGGATATGCTCAAACGTCCTTTAAATGTAGGTTTTTCAGGTGGAGAAAAAAAACGTGCTGAAATTTTACAAATGGCGCTTCTTGAACCTAAACTTTGCATTTTAGATGAAACAGACTCTGGTTTAGATATTGATGCACTAAAAATTGTTGCAGATGGTGTCAATAAGCTCCACGATCCAAAGCGTTCATTTTTGGTTATTACCCATTATCAAAGACTGCTTAATTATATTATTCCTGATACGGTACATGTTCTTTATAAAGGACGTATTATTAAAAGCGGAGATAAATCATTAGCGCTTTATTTAGAACAGAATGGGTATACTGATCTTATCAGAGAAGCAGCTTGAGGTCATCAAATATGAATGTGAATTCGCAGCAAGAATTGTTAACGGTTGAAGAAGATATAGTGAAGAATTTTAATCAGCGTGTGAACAATTTACCTGGTGATAAGACAGTGCAAGAAGTCCGTAAAAAATCTATTGAATTGTTTCAAACCACAAGACTCCCTTCACGTAAAATCGAAAGCTGGCACTATACTAATTTGCGCACATTACTAAAATCTGTGAGCAATTTTTTACCAGAAAATAACGGGCAATTGGTTGGCAGATTACTTTCAGAAAGTCACCTATTTTCCATTGAAAACGGCAAAACACTTACACACTCAGACATATCAGGTGTTACAATAAAACGTTTTGCAGAGGCACTGGAAAAAAAAATTGCAAAGATAAACTGTATCACTGCTGATGAAGATTTTATTGGACAATTAAATACCGCTTTTGTTACGGATGGCTGGCTTTTTCATATTCCTGAAAATACAAAATTAAATATTCCGATTGAATTACAAAATATTCAAATGGGTGGGCAATCTCATACTTTTTCAGATATAAAAATGGATAAAAACAGTCAAGCTGTATTTGTTGAACATCAGATTGGCGATGATAAAGAGACCTTCATCAGTTCGATATATTCATTAGATGTTGCAGCTTATGGTGATGTTACATGGATTCTTATTCGCAATCGTGGTTTTGATTCTACACAGTTTGGTAAATTTCGTGCTATCCTTGGCCAAAGTGCTAAATTATCGCTGTATGTGATTAATATAGGCAGTCAACTTAATCGTCAGGAAATTGATGTTGAATTACAAGGAGAAGAGTCTGATTTTCAATTACGGGTCATAAATTTGCTCTCTGGACAAACACACAGCGATCTTACGATGACTGTTCGTCACGTTGAAGAAAAATCAACCTCAACCGAAATTGTACGTAATGTGGTTACTGATAAGGCGGTTGGTGTGTTTCAGGGCATAATACGTGTTGCTCAAAAAGCTCAAAAAACAGATGCTCGCATGACTTGTAATAGTCTTCTTCTTTCAGATGATGCAGAATTTAATGCAAAGCCTGAACTAGAAATTTTCGCTGATGATGTTGCATGTGGCCATGGTGCGACGGTTGCTAATATTAATTATGATCATCTTTTCTATCTTATGGCGCGTGGTATCCCTTTTAAAACTGCTCGTTCTCTTTTAATTAAAGGATTTGTCTCCGAACTCATTGATGACGTCAAGCAGGAAAATATCCAAGCCATTTTGGAAAATATCATTGGTAAATGGTTAGAAAAAAATATTTAAAGTAGAGAAAATGGAAAATAACGTACAAACATTAAATTATAATGTAGAAGAAATTCGACGTGATTTTCCCCTTTTGCACCGTGATGTTTATGGAAAGCGATTAGCTTATCTTGACAGTGGTGCTTCTGCTCAAAAACCACAATCAGTGCTCGATGCAATGAATAATTGCTATCAACATAGTTACGCTAATGTTCATAGAGGAATATATTTTTTAGCGAATGCAGTAACACAATCTTATGAAAATGCCCGTGAAACAGTTCGTACTTTTTTAAATGCTCAAACAGCTAAAGAAATTGTTTTTACAAAAAACGCAACAGAAGCTATTAATACTGTTGCTTATGGCTGGGCTATGTCCAAATTAAGGGAAGGTGATGAAATTGTTCTTACTATCATGGAACATCATTCAAATATTATTCCTTGGCATTTTCTTCGTGAACAAAAAGGTATTAAGCTCGTTTTCGTTCCTGTTGATGAAAATGGTGTTCTTCATATTGAAGATTTTGAAAAGGCTTTAAGCGAAAGAACGCGGCTTGTCACTCTTACTCATATGTCAAATATATTGGGAACTATACCTCCTGTTAAAGAGATTATTAAAAGAGCGCATCAAAATACTATTCCTGTTCTTGTTGATGGTTCCCAAGGAGCTATACATTTAACAGTTGATGTGCAAGATCTTGATTGTGATTGGTATGTGTTTACTGGTCATAAGCTTTATGGTCCTACAGGTATTGGTGTCCTTTATGGTAAGGAACATAGGCTGGAGGAAATGCATCCTTTTCAAGGGGGAGGGGAAATGATTGAAGATGTGACAATCAATAAAGTTTCTTATAATGCTCCTCCTTACCGCTTTGAAGCAGGAACTCCTCCTATAGTTGAAGCTATTGGATTGGCCACTGCTATTGATTATATGCAAAAGGAGAATCGAAAAGCAATTCAAGCACATGAAATGGCACTTTTAACTTATGCGCATGAAAAATTAAAAACGGTTGATTCATTACGTATCTATGGTCATTCTCCTCATAAAGGAGCGATTATATCATTTGTAATTGAAGGTATTCATGCACATGATGTTGCGATGTTTTTGGATAGAAAAGGGGTTGCTATACGGGCAGGAACCCATTGTGCACAACCTTTATTACAACACTTTGGTTTAACATCTATTTGTCGTGCATCATTAGCTATGTATAATAATTATGAAGATATTGATCAGTTAGTAGAAGCATTGAAAGAAACAAGGACATTTTTTAATGGCTGAATCAATTGAAGAGCGTCATTCTACAAAACCTGTTGAAACTGTAAGAGAGAATAAAAAATCTTACATATCAGCAATTCCGGCAGACGAAATTGATCGTATGACGAATAATATTATCGCTGCTCTCAAAACAGTTTATGATCCGGAGATTCCTGCTGATATTTATGAGTTAGGATTGATTTATCGTATTGATATTGAAGATGATCGTTCGGTAAAAATTGAAATGACGCTTACAGCACCTGGGTGTCCTGTTGCAGGTGAAATGCCGGGTTGGGTAGAAAATGCTGTAAGTGCAGTTGAGGGTGTCTTGCATGTTGAAGTGATTATGACATTCGATCCACCATGGACACCTGATTGTATGTCAGAAGAAGCGCAAGTTGCTGTCGGATGGTATTAAATACTATTAAATTAGTTTAATTGAGCCATTTATGAATGCTCTTATTCATTCTTGTAAACATTTAAATCTAGGAAATTAAATAAATAAAAGTTAAAATTCACTTAAATTCGAAAAGAAAAACGTCCAAACTTAGGCCCCGTATTTTATTGGAAGATCTTGAAAAATTTTATCATGCTTCGCATTAAGTAGTGCCCGATCACGATATTATTTGATAATAAACTCACTTTTGGTATAATTCTCTAAGGGCTTGAACAAAAAATAATAGATAAAGTGAAATGTATCTATATCGATCTAAATTGCATTTGAACATTATGAAGATGTTTAGAGCATTCCATATGGCTAAGCCTTATGCAGGATAAATTAGAGCTGTTACATCATTTATTTATTTGTGTATGATGGAAGACATATGGATATCTATTGATTATGATGAGCAAGCTTATCTGAAAGTAATTATGAACAAGGTTTTTGGTTAACACAATTTTATCAATTTTTGTAAATAGTGTTATTTAGTAGAAGGAAATATGCTCCATAAAATGATGTAAAATGGCTTCCAAATAATCATGATTTTGTGATAGTTTATGCTAAAGATAAAACTGTTTGGCGATCTAATTTTATTCTTCGTTTAACCGATGTAGGTGCACGCTATAAAAACCCTGATAATGACCTGCATAATTCTTGGAAATCTGAAGAGTTATCCGTGCAGAGGGTCGTTCTTAAAGGTATTTGTGCGATTATCCACCTTCTTGTCATAAACAAACTTGTCATAGAACCAATATAAAAAACGGAAGTTGGACACAATCGAGATGCAAAAAAAAAGAAGCTCAAATCTTTAATTCTGATAATGTTTTTGTAATCCTAAAACCGAACGGCTCATAAGAATGCATTATTCAACTTGCTACCAATCCCAGTGATTTTATATTAGATTTCTTTACTGGTTCGAGAGCTACCGGTGCTTGTTATGCATAAAATGGAGTGTAAGCGGTATAATTGAACTTAGTGAACATTGCTATACTCACATTATTCCTCGTTTAAAACAGATGATCGATGGCACCAAGATGGTATTTTTAAAAGTGTAAATTGGCAAGGTGGAGGTAGATTTTGCTATTACAGATTTGCGCCTCTCTTTTGCAAAAAGATCGATGGAAACAATGGGTTATTAGTTGCAAATATAATGTATGCTTTCAGAAACTATGTGTAAACATATGGAGTTTACCTATATACCTGATGAAAATTATTATTGAATGCAAAGATATTCAAGCAAAGCAGATTATATTTATGTAATAACCAACGCCATGACACATAAGCAGCTCCGTGTTATCAGTGAAGAGGTTAGATCTTATCCGTTACTGTGGTTATTTGTTAAGAGTGGTGCTGGTGGCAAATAAATGGCTTTATCCAGATCTTGTAGGAATGCGAGATTTAAGTAGAGAATGGCATCTTGCAATATTTGGATAAAAAATAAAACTTTGGTCTTTTGAAGTAAAAATTCTTATCTATCGCTTTTAAATGTACGACAAGTATTTTTTCAAACGGTCAGCAATTTTTCGTGGGCTAATTTTAGTTATCTAGTCGCTAGCGAGATTTTCAGGCTCAGAATATGGGAAGTTAATTAGATATCTTCTAAAAGAACTCTAAATGCTTTTAAGTTTACATGGAAATGGATTTATAAGATTTGATAGGGAAAATTTTTCTGAGAGTCAAATTATGATTTCTGCAAAAGAGCGTAATGATACTAATTGGGACATCGTTAATAGATTATTAAAGAAGAACAAAAATTTTTTTGTTTATATTAAACTCATTCACCAATTTTATCAAACTGGCGAATCTCACCAGTTTGATTGAAATCATTTCCCATAAGAACTTGTTTTCTAGGTTTCTACCATCCTCAAATTTTCTAATTTATCTCTTATCACTCTTAATTATACACTATTAGCGTAAAAAATAAAAAACTAACATCAGAAGGGAAGAGTTTTTATACTACCGAACGTGTTACATTAGAGAATTATTAAAAACTTTTGATTGTTCACATATCAGAAATAGAAACAAACTCTTTCATCTTTTACAAAAATATCAATAACTTTAAAAGATTCCGATAGACTTATTCTTCAATAATACCACATGCTAAACGTGCACCACCTCCACCAAGCGGTAATGGCTTATCTGATTGATTATCCCCTCCTATATGAATTATCATTGAATGGCCTTTAACTTCAGAAAGCTTTTTGAGACGTGGAGCGATAACACTCATCGTCGCTTGTCCTTGCTTATCAACATACAGTGTTGGTAAGTCACCAAGATGACCGTTGATATTATAAGGTCCAAGATGTTTGTTGGTATGCTGTGGATCATAATGACCGCCTGCAGCACCACCAATTACACCATCTTTTGTATCACATGAAGGATTTTCATGTATATGAAAACCGTGCAAACCTTCTGGCAAACTAGATAAATTTGGCGTAAAAATCAAACCGTATATATTTTCTTCAATTTCAATTGTACCAATAGGATTTTTTATGTTGTTTTCTTTTAATTCATAAATCTTTACTTGTATAGAATTCGCTAATACATTAGATATACAGTTTAAAAATGCAATTTGAGCTAAAAATAAAAATATAAGTTTATTCATACAGCACCTTTTTTCATTATTAATGAATTTTATATTTTATAATAAAGACTGGTTTTCAAATATTAATTCTTCACTTAAAAAATGTAAAATCAATATGTTAGTTCATTAAATTTTATATCTTAAATATTTTCTAGCATATCTAGAACGATTTTTTTTATCTATCAAACAATGCAGATTTCTTCAAGAGATGCTTTTAAAAAAACAGTTTTTTTTAAAGCGCAGTGAAAAATCAGATCAGAGAAGAAATTTTTACAACTTAGTTTTAATTAGTGTTTTATCCATCTTATGATGCGGATTTTATAAAAAATTTGAATATATAAATATAACTTGTTCATGAGCAAAATAAACGACGAAAATTTTCTACTCATTACGAAGTTTGTAAGAAAAATAATTATTGTGATGTATATAAGTTTCCCATAAAATACAAAATATACTGATAAAAACACCCATTATTGATCCTATCATTGCACCAATTATCGTTCCGACGAAAAGTGCTATACCTGTACTCATTGCGATAATCGGACCAAATCCTGGAAGAGCAATATAACCATAGGCTGCTAGGATTGCTGCGATTGCTCCCGATACGCTGCCATTTAAACCTCCAATGAAAACTAGCTCTTTAATAAAATGACAAATCTTTTTTAAAAAATTTCTTTTATCACTGTTATAAGAATCAACGTTGCTATAAGTTTTAAAATCAGTCACATTTTTTTCTTTCATTTCGGACGCTAACTATTCCAGAATAATCGACAGATACAAAAAAATGGCACTTTTTAAATTCTACTAAAGCGCGCCAAATACCTTTGTCATCTAAACGCAATCGTTTAATAACCCCAAAGCCATTTTGCATAAGACAATTTTTAATTTGCGTGTTAGTAAACGAATTTTGGCCTGGTTTAGTGATATCTTTTTGGGCATAGGCAAAGGTTTGACAATAAGGGGCATGGAAAACTTTACTTATTGAAAATGCAATTATAGGTGAGATACATATAATCAACATAAAAAAAATACTTAATTTCAAATTTTCATTTAATCCCATCTTATCACCATCTGTTAAAACAATACTTTAAATAACCTTTTTATTGATGACAGGTTCCAGAGAATAGCTTATTTTCAATTCTATATTTAATGACGTAAAATTTTGAAAATTTATGTTGATTAACTAAAACAGCCATTTTAAATTGGCATTTCTACAAAATTCGTATCTTTAAATGACTATAGATTTACGTTCATTTTTTTTGATACAAATAGAATAGAATAAAGATATAAAATAAAGTTTGTTATTTTTTTATCGTCGATAAATTTGACTTTTCTTAGTTTTTCAAAGCTTTATTTGTTTAGGTGATTTGGTTGGAAATGTTTGCATAATTTCTTTAAATCCGTAACCGGGATACATTCCTTCTCTCGTAAATAAATTACGTAACGGTAAGCAATTACGTAATAATCCAAGTCCAACGCTTCGCATGATATGAACAGGTAACATACTAGAAAGTAAAGCAGAATTGAGCATATGAACAAATCCACTTCGGATCAATATATCAGGTTTCCGACATTTGTTATAATGTGCAACGATCATTTTAGAGTTAGAATCAGATATTTTGTTGGGTAAAATATCAATCAAAGTTTGAATATCACGAAAAGCTAAATTCAATCCTTGCGCTCCAATAGGAGGCAAAACATGGGCTGCTTCACCTACTAAGATTGTCCTATTTGCAGCAAAACGTTGGGAAATAAGTCCTGAAAGCGGCCATGCTTGAATTGGTGTTTCTAATGTCAGCTTTCCGAGCATTGATTGCATTTGCTTTTCTATCACTTTTACAATTTTTTTTGATTCTAGATGCAATAATTCTTCAGCGTGAGAAGGATTAACAACCCATACAAGACTGGATCTGTGTCCTGGGAGTGGAACCTGTGTAAAGGGACCACTTTCTGTATGAAATTCAGTCGATGTATTTTGATGGGATAAATCATGAGAAAAATTAAGGACGAGTGCTGTTTGCGGATAATTCCATTTTTTAACACTTATATCTGCTGCTTCTCGTGTTCGAGAGTGGCGTCCATCAGCTGCAACAACAAGCGATGCTTGAATAACTCCACCATCTGCAAGGGTAACATGTATATGATTTGGTTGGTGATGGAAAAAGTGTGCTGAAGACAAAAATCGTTTGATATTAGGCGTACGCGCAACAGAAGCGACTAAAGCATTGTTTAACTCTACATTAGGGATATTATAACCAAAAGCCTCTTCACCAATTTCAGCGGAAGAAAAATTTACAGTAGGAGCACGCACAATCCGAGAGGTTATATCTATGATTCTAATGAAAGATAAAGCTACTGCATGACTTTTGACAATATTCCAAATATTGAGTTTTTGAAGTGTACGAATTGCTGGCATCATAAGGGCGGTCGTGCGTAATTCATTTGTATCAACAGATGGACCAATAAGACAAACAGAATAGCCCTTATGCGCAAGATTCAATGCTGCTAACATGCCAACAGGGCCTGCGCCAATGACAGCAATATCTTTATGTTCATTTTTTTCAAATGTCACAATTACTTGAGCCTTTCTTCATCTACAAAACATTTTAATGTTTCTAAATGAATAATCTCTTTTTATTTATAAAATTTCCTTATTATATGTAATAAAGAATGCAGTATAAAAAAGTAACCTTTTTATGTTTTTTTTAGGATGAATCATACTATGGAAAAGATATCGTGTTGGTAAATGAATGGAAATTTTAGAAACGAGGATAAGAAAACCTTGAAACGAAAGCTAACAAAAAAAATCAAAACGAATGCAGATCTCTTGCGCCATAAAAAAGTAACAATGCCACAAGCAAAGGCTTTTTCTGTTCATTTACTAACAGCTTCGGGTTCGTTTTTAGCATTTCTTTCTCTTATATCAGCCTCTCAAAAAGAATGGACTGCTATGTTTTGTTGGCTCGGACTTGCACTTCTTGTTGACGGTATCGATGGGCCAATTGCGCGCAAACTTGATGTTAAGTATGTACTTCCAACATGGTCTGGAGAACTCCTGGATAATATCATTGATTATGTGACTTATGTCTTAATTCCAGCTTTTGCGCTTTATCAAAGTGGTTTTATGGGATCAGGATTATCATTTTTATTAAGTGCAATCATTGTCATTTCATCGGCGATTTATTATGCAGATACTGGAATGAAAACCAAAGAAAACTTTTTTAAAGGATTTCCTGTCGTTTGGAATATGATGGTTTTCACGCTTTTTGTCGTAAGACCAGGGGAGTGGATCACCTTTAGCATTATTGTCTTATCAGCAATCATATCTTTTTTACCTATTTATTTCATCCATCCACTAAGGGTCATCCGTTTGCGTAGGCTTAATTTTCCAATTTTTCTTTTATGGTGTTCCTTTGGTGTTGCAGCATTTTTTTACCAACTGAATGCTCCATTTTGGGTTAAGATAGGAATTTCAGTAACAGGTGTTTATATGTATTCTATTGGTGCTATTATGCAAATATTTCCTCAATTAGGAATAAAAAACAATTAAATAGATAATTTTAGAAAGAGTGTGAGATGCAAATTGACTTTGGAGCAGGTGATGAAATCTCTTTTATAAAAAAAGGGCATGTTGGTATTATAAAGCTCACACGCTCTTCAGCGTTAAACGCTCTTAATGAGCGAATGGTTTCCGCTTTTAAAAAAGCTCTGAATGCATGGGAAACAGATGATGATATTTCTTGCGTTTTAATTGAAGGGGAGGGACGTGCTTTTTGTGCTGGTGGGGATGTTGTGGAAATCTACCATATGGGGGAAAAGCCCTCTTCTTATCAATATTTTAGTGATGAATATCGCTTAAATGCTTATATTAGACGTTTCCCAAAACCTTACATTTCTTTTTTAAATGGTATTTGGATGGGAGGAGGTGTAGGTATTTCTATATATGGTTCACACAGAATTGTGACAGAAAATACACTTTTTGCTATGCCAGAAGGTGCTATTGGATTTTTTCCAGATGTTGGTGCAAGCTTTTTTTTACCATCTCTTCCCAATCACTTTGGCATTTATCTTGCATTGACCGGTGCACGCATAAAATGGGGAGATTGCTTAAACTTAGGGTTAGCAACACATGCTGTTCCTGAAATTGAATTAGAATGCATTAGAACAGCTATTATTGAGCAAGGAAATCCTCAATTAGCTTTAGAAGAATGCGCGATTACAAAAGACTATGAAACAAGTCATGAAATACGCGGTGTTATAAATGTTTGTTTTGGTGCACATACGTTAGAAGAATGTATGGAACTTCTTTATAAAAAAAGTAAAGAAGGACTTTTGTTTGCTAAAGAATGTTATGATATTTTGCAATCACGCTCTCCAACAAGCTTAAAAATTATTTGGAAACAAATGAAACAAAATTCATCTCAAACTTTAGAAGAGTGTATGAAAATTGAAAACCGCATTGCTCATCATATGATTAATTCACATGATTTTCGTGAAGGTGTACGTGCAATGTTAATTGATAAAGACAAAACACCAAGGTGGCATCCAGATAAACTGTCGAGTATAACAGATGAAATGATAGATATTTACTTCCAAACTGTTGAAAAAGAATTATTATTTTGATAAATACCTCCCCAAAAAAGATTTCAAAAATTAATTTAATTTATAACTGTTATTTACGGTTTTTAGCGCTTATCTGCTTGGGTTTAGGTGTTTTTTATTGGATACGTCTTGTTGGTGTATTTCCAGGAGCTTTATGGCGTTTTGATCTTATGCCATGGTCATGGCAATGTTTATCGGCCACATTGGCTATTGTTTATCCTATTGCATTAATTGGGCTTTGGATGTCTTCACCTTGGGGAATTATTTTATGGTGCATTGCAGCTTTTAGCGAAACGTTAGCGATGATTTGTTATTCTGACTATCAGCTAATTTTACCAGTGTTTCATGGAATATTATTCTTAACTCTCATTACACTGCAAATTATAAGGCAGATTATAAGGCAGATACTTGGAAAATAAGTTCCATAATATATATTATGCGATTAATGTTATAGAAGAAAGAATACAAGAATTATCGGATTCTTAGACTTGTGCTTCTGTTTCAAAAACAAGCCCTTGATATGCAGGTTTAATGTGCGATGGGAGATAATTTATAACTTCATTGTAGTCAAGTGATCTATCCATATGTGTGAGTATAGCTTTTTGGGACTTTAAATATTTTATCCATTGTAATGCTTGATCAACAGAAAGATGACTTGGGTGAGATTTAAACTGAAGAGCTTCAATAATTAAAACATCCAAATTCATTAACTTTGCTAATGTTCTTTTAGGAAATTGACTAACATCTGTACAATAAGCAACATTACCAATACGAAAACCTAAAGAATAGATACTGCCATGCAATTGTAAGTGCGTATTGACATGTATTGAGCCACCCTGCCCTTGGATTATAAATTGGCTATCTTCATTGATAAGATGCGCTTTTAAAATGGGTGAATAAGATGAACCTTTTGGTGTTTGAAAACAATATCCGAAAGCATTTTTCAAATGTCTTAGTGTAAAAGAATCGGCATAAATATCTATCAGACATTTTTGTGCAAGTGCGTAACTACGTAAATCATCAATACCGTGAATATGATCTGCGTGAGAATGTGTATAAAGTGCAGCATCAAGATGCTTTACACCTGCATCGATCATTTGTGATCGAAAATCTGGACCAGTATCAATAACAATAGTTGTTTTTTTCCCTGATTTATGAATGCGTTCGACTAATAAAGAACTTCTGTAGCGTTTATTTTTAAAGTTATTGGGATCACACGCTCCCCAATCACCATTGGGACGTGGAACTCCAGGAGAAGAACCACAGCCTAATATTGTAAAGCGGTACCGATCCGACATACCTTTTCCCTTACTTCATTTTGCTAAATAAACGAAAAGCATTTTGCGTTGTTATCCGCGCTATTTCTTCAATAGTTAAGCCAATTGTTTCAGCCAAAATAGCCGCTGTATATTGCACAAAAGACGGCTCATTCGTTTTTCCCCGATGAGGAACAGGTGCTAGAAATGGTGAATCCGTTTCCACCAATAAATACTTATGAGGCACAATTTTTGCTATCTCACGGATTTCAAGCGCATTTTTAAAAGTGAGAATACCTGAAAAAGAGATATATCCACCAAGCTCAATGCCAGCACGAGCGAGTTGCATCCCAGACGAATAACAATGCAGTACAAATGGAAAAGCATCTTCTTTTATCTGTTCGCGTAATATTTTTTCCATATCTACATCAGCATTGCGGGAATGTATAACAAGAGGGAGCTGTGTTTCTCGAGAAGCGACAATATATTCTTGAAAAACTTTCTTTTGCTCTTCTGGTGAGGAATAATCATAATGATAATCAAGACCAACCTCCCCAAATGCAACAATTTTAGGATGTTTTGAGAGATCAATGAGTTCTTTAGCTGTAATATTTTGTTCTTCATGGGCATGATTGGGATGCGTGCCAACAGTACAAAAAACTTGAGGATAGTTTTTTGTAATTGTTAAAAGTTTATCCAACTTACCAACATGCGTTGAAATTGTTATCATACGTTTAACATTTGCATCTAGCGCTCTTTGGATAATATCATCCAAATCTTGAGCAAAATCCTCAAAATCAAGATGACAATGCGTATCAATCAACATGATGAATATCGTCTTTTTTAAGAATATAACGGGGAAAGATTGGTTCTGGTGGCGGAAGATCAAGACCTTCTTGAATTTTTGAATTGCTTATATGCTGCAATAATCGATCTTCTTGAGAAATTGTAAGGCTATCAAGAAGTTTTGTTGCTGATTGTGGTATAAAAGGCAACAGCATAATTCCTATTCGCCGCAAGATCTCTAAAGTTATGTAAAGAACCGTGGAAAATCTTTCTGGATTATTTTTCCTTAAATTCCAAGGTTGTTCGTTAGCAAAATAGCGGTTGGCATCTGAAACCACTGAAAAAACAGCTGAAAGTGCTAAATGTATTCCCTGAGAAGACATGGCTTGGCGCATAGTATCAAGGGCTTGAAGAGATTTCTCCAAAAGCTGTTTATCCTGAACTAAAAATGTAGCTGGTATAGGAACTTTTGCATCACAGTTCTTAGCAATCATAGACAAAGAGCGTTGCGCTAAATTACCAAGATCATTAGCAAGATCTGCATTAATACGATTCACAAAACTATCATGGCTATAACTACCATCTTGTCCAAATGGCACTTCACGGAGAAGAAAATAACGTACTTGATCAAGACCATAGTGATCCACCATTTCAAAAGGATCAACAACATTTCCAATGGACTTTGACATTTTTACACCACGATTGAGTAAAAAACCATGTGCAAAAATACGTTTAGGCAATGCAATGCCAGCAGACATTAAAAATGCTGGCCAATAAACTGCGTGAAAACGAATAATATCTTTACCAATGATATGAACATTTACAGGCCAAAAATCACGTTTTTTTGAATTTTGATCAAAAAAGCCAATGGCTGAAAGATAGTTTGTGAGTGCATCAACCCAGACATACATTACATGTTTTGGATCATTTGGAACACAAATTCCCCAATTAAAACCTGCACGTGAAATAGAAATATCTTTTAAACCCGACTTGATAAAACTTATAACTTCATTACGTCGTTCAGGTGGAGCAATAAAATCAGGATATTTTTCATAATATTCAAGAAGAGCTTTTTCATAACGAGAAAGCTTAAAAAAATAACTTTTTTCTTCGTTCCATTCAACTGGAGAGCCTAATTCCTTTTCGCGACGGATATTATCTTCTCCAATTTCAGTATCCTTCTCTTCATAATAAGCTTCTTGACGGACTGAATACCAACCTATATATCGGCTAAGGTAAATATCGCCATTCGCTTCCATTTTTTTCCAAATTTCTTGACAAGCTTGATAGTGGCGCTCTTCTGTTGTACGAATAAAATCATTGTTAGAACAATTTAATGCTGAAAGCATTTTTTGAAATACAGTACTGTTACGGTCTGCGAGTTGCTTAGGTGTTATGCCCAACGTGGCTGCTGTTTGTTGCATCTTCAAACCGTGCTCATCCGTACCAGATAGAAAAAATACATTCTTACCATCTAATCGTTGAAAACGGGCCAAAACGTCGCTTGCAATTGCACTATAGGCATGTCCAATATGTGGAGTACCATTAGGATAAAAAATCGGAGTTGTTATATAATACGTGTCAGGCATGTCATACTCGTTGTAAAACACAATAAAAGATACATTGAATTTTAATGACATAACGCCTGTTAATCAGATTGTCACGAAAAAAGCTCACTCTCACAAATGATCTTATGAACTCTAAAAAGCAAATTGATAATGAATTGCTTTTTATCAAGATTAAATGACTGCATTTCTCCTACTTCTTGATGAATTTCCTGCCAGATTTGTGCACATTTTTTTGAAAGAGGCAAATTTCCTCTTTCAACAAGCATGATAGCTTTTTCTTGAATTTTATCAAGAATTTCATCACAAAATTGTTGAAATTGGATAGCTGAAGAAAAAGAAGAAAGTGTTTGTGCAAGAGTATGTACGATAGCTGGATTGTAAACAGATTGCTCTAATAAAGCATCAATGGTTTTAACAATTTCAAGCCCTCCATAAATAAGTAGGGCTGCTTTTCGAGGTCTTCCATTGGATTTTTTAACAAGATTCCGAACAGTTTCTTCATCAATCACATTTTGATTGGAAAACATATGTGTAATGACTTTTTTCATCTCATTGTTATGCAATGGACGCAAAGAAATCTGTTGACACCGTGAGCGAATTGTTGGGAGTAATTTTCCTGAAGAGTGTGTGATAATAATGAATAATGTCTTTGCAGGAGGCTCTTCGAGTGTTTTGAGAATTGCATTCGCTGCACTTTTATTCATATCATCAGCAGGATCAATAATAACAATACGCCACCTATTGTCTTGTGACGTTTGGTTTAAAAAATGTATAATCTCGCGAATATCATCAATAAGTATACCTGTTTTAAACTTTTGCGTTTTTACATCAAAGCGACGTGAAATATGCAAAAGACCAGGATGACTTCCCTGTGTAATTTGACGCCATGTAACGGAATTATGCTTTGGTTGCACGAAGTCATCCTTTTGAGAGCTTAAAATATTCCAAGCAAGGTGAAACGCCAACGTAGCTTTTCCAATCCCGTAATCTCCTTCAAATAATAAGGCATGAGGTAAACGTTTTTCCTTAAGCATTTGTGCTAAAAAATGACGAGCAACTTCATGACCAAAGATAATATTATTCTGTGACGGTGGTAAAACTTTACCGATATCATCATATTGGCGTAAAAAATTCACATCACTCATGGAAACTGATCCAACAACATCACTTGATCACAAATATCTCTTATTTGATCTGCAATAATTTCCACTGTATCCGTTCCATCAATCACACGAAACCGACATGGCTCCTGTTTTGCTAATTGAAGAAAAGCTTGGCGCCTTTGTTCTTGAATCTTTAGTTCATCTTTTTCAAAATAATCTATCGTTTCTGCTTTTTTCCTTCGCAAATTTACACGCTTCATACCACATCTTGCTGGTATATCTAACAAGAATGTCAGCTGAGGCTTTATTTCATTAAGTGCAAGATATTCTAAAACAGCAAGAGTAGAGGAATTTACTCTATCATTAAGTCCTTGGTAAACACGTGTAGAATCAATAAAGCGATCACATAAAACAACTTTGCCTTTTTGCAAAGAAGGCATAATGACTTCACTAACATGATCGATGCGCGCTGCTGTAAGCAAAATCGCTTCAATCAAAGGTCCATATTGTTGTTGTACCTGACCTGACAATAAAATATGGCGTATTACTTCTGCACCTGCGGTTCCTCCTGGTTCTCGTGTTGTAAAGACATCATAGCCTTTGCTACAAAGATGCTGAGCAAGCAAAAAAATTTGCGTTGTTTTTCCTACGCCTTCCCCACCCTCGAATGTGATAAAATAACCAGACACTGATGAACCTTAATTCTTAATTTAGTATGTAATATAAATATTTGCGTAACCATCCAATTGTTATTTCATAGAATGCATTTTTTACTTTTGCAAAAAAGCTTCCTTCCTGAACATTGTTTCCAGCAAAAACTGGTTTTTCGAGAAGAACCTTTTTATCTTGTAAAATTTGAATGATACCAATTGGTTTTCCTAGAATAATTGGAGCTTTCAAGGGACCACGATATTTAATTTTTGCTTTAACATCCATTTTTTTTTCATTGGAAAGCATGAAATCTATCGGCTCTTTAACAATCAGTGGCACAAAGCTTTGCTCCCCACCATAAACAGAAGCATGAGCAACTGTTTCTCCTTTTGTAAAAATTGTTTTAAGACTAAAAGCTATCATTCCCCATTGAAGAATGCGTTCTATTTCTTTTGTGTATTCTCTACCATTTTGCAAACCATTTATTGCTAAAAAAAGATGTCGATGATTTTTATAAGCAGCAACAACCATTGAAAAGCCTTTTTCTTCACTGTAGCCAAAACCAAAGCCTTCTACACCAATTTCTTTAGAAATAAGAGGATTTTTGTTACGTTGAAAAATATTATTCCAAGTAAAGTGAGGTTCACGGTAAAGTGTATAATAATCGGGATAGGTACGAACAATATGACGCGTTAATGTTATCATATCGCGTAATGTCACAAACTGTCCCTCTTCAGGAAGCCCTGTTGGATTAACAAAATTGCTATGTCTTAATCCAAGCGCTTTGGCTCGCTGATTCATCAATTTTGCGAAATTAGCTTCACTTTCCGATACTCCCTCAGCAAGGATAATGGCAGCGTCATTTCCATTAACAATAATTAAACCACGCAAAAGATCAGAAACACTGATTTCTGTCTTCACTTTTGCAAACATAGTGGTTGTACCGGAAGGCGCTCCACCCTTGCGCCAAGCATTCTCACTCACCTTGAATGTTTGTGTACTGCTTAACAATCCTTCCTTTAATTGATAAAATATAACTTCTGCTGTCATCAATTTTGCTAATGACGCAGGAAAAAAAGGAATATCACTTTGTTTTTCAAAAAGTATTGTATCTGTTTCATGATCTAGTAATAGTAATTGCGGTGCAGAAGTTTGAAAATTTTGCGCTTTTCCCCACCCATTTAATGTCAGCATCCAAAATAAGGTAAGTAAAATCCTTAATACCATATGCATAACCGATCCTCCCGTATCTCAAGAATCAGTATAGAGAATACTCTTATACAAGAAAAGATTTTTTCTTTTCTATAAATCAAGAATTACTTGCTAAAGAAGATTATATTTCACTGTTCGTTTAGTTTTACCAAAATAAAAGCAATATAATACATTTCTCGCGTAAGGATTTAAATTTAACGTTTTAAAGGCTTGTAAAACACAAGACGCCCCTTCACAGAATAATATTTATCTTTATCCATGAGAAGAATCCACCACTTTAAGGTACAAATAGGTAAGAAAAGGCATTTGCATCACGCATTAACTGTTAAAGAAAATCGTAGGATTGTAAAAACTAGATTATTAGCATTTGCCTTTTTATGAACAACACACAACCTCATTTTTAGTGAAAATCCTACCGCATTCAACTTTTTTAATCATTCGTCGTTTGGAAGCTTCGTACGATTAAAAATTAACACACGCTTCATCTTAAAATAAGCTGCAAGCACTCCATCTCTGCTCTTTTTCTCGGCTCATTTCTGATTTATTGAGAAAGACTATTTTATAGAAGCTATCTGATGGAACAACAACGGCTTGTCAACCAGCACAGGACCAATCTCTGGCAATTTTATTGAAACAATTTTACTTAGTTTCTTCTGTTCAACAACAGCTTTGGTTGATTGTTTTTTGCTGCCTATATTGCCCTTCTCTAACATAATGCTTTCTCTTTTTTGAAGAGTATCTGCTAATGCTAAAGAATATGAACCGATATTTCCAGGTGTATAAGAGGCCATTAAATAAGCACCATCATAGTGGCCAACAGGTGCTTCAGCAATATACTCCACTTTAACATTTGTTACACCGGAATTTTCATAACCAAGTATTGCTGCGGCTTGTTTTGACAAATCAATGATTCTATCCTTCATAAAAGGACCACGATCATTCACTCTCACAATAAGTGAAGAGCCATTTTCTAGATTCGTAACACGAGCATAACTGGGTAAAGGCATCGTGGGGTGAGCAGCAGTCAAGAGATTCATATCATAGATTTCACCATTCGCTGTTAAACGCCCGTGAAAATCTGAGCCATACCATGATGCTTGTCCAATACGTTTATAAGCCGGATCATGTTGAGGATAGTACCATTTTCCTTTTATTTTATAAGGCTTGCCGACGACTGCCCGCCCACTTCTTTTTTCTTTTGATTGATTTTGTCTACTTGAAACTTTTTTAGGTAGACTAACAGTCTTTGCATCAACTGCCTTATTATTACAGAAACTTTTTAATGTAAAATGCGTTGTTTTGCTTGTACAGCAAGATACCAATAACTGAGAAGCAGCTACTAGAGAAACAAATTGAAGTGTTGATTTAACAACGGAAGAAGATTCTTTGTCTAAAAGCATCTGAAAACCCGCTTATTTTTCTATTACCCATCGAAAAAATACACCATATCTTCTTGTATGCGATGGGAAAATTCATAGTATAGGATGATTCCCCGCGCACCGATATACGATAGACTTAAAATTCAGCTTTAATCAAGAAATTAATATATTGTTAAATTATTTTTTGTTATTCGTCACAAAAAATAAAAGCACTTTTAAAGACATTAAAATGAATAAAAATAATAAAAATCAATATATTAAATAAAAAACATAGTCTCATAATATAAACTGTGAATAAATAGGGGTTCTCTGTATAAAGGTCAGTTAACCACTAGAAAATAACTGTAAATACAGAAAAAACTGTAAATTAATAAATCAGTAATAACTTGAGAACGTGAACAGGAATATCTGCAACCAATGCAAAAATTATGATATCGCAACCTACAACGCTTTTTGGCTGTATTGAAGATAGCAATGTCATCACTTTATACAAATTAGATCTTTAATAGCTAACAGTTGTTAGTGAGGGAAAAGGGAAAAAAAAATGAATTAAAATCCTCGAATCTTTATTAATATTATAAAGCTGGTGAGCGCGCAGGGATTCGAACCCTGGACCTACTGATTAAAAGTCAGTTGCTCTACCAGCTGAGCTACGCGCTCCCAAACAAGCTCTCTTGCCTATCGAAAGTGAATGAAACATACGGTTGACTTTTGATTTGGTCAACACCTTTTGAAAAAAAAATATTCTTTGTTTTAGTTATCAATATTTTTCTGCTATTTCTTCTTTCCTCATCGTTGTATACGAAACCGCTTATAGAATTTAGCTTAAGATAATTTTTTATTTAAAAAAATAAAATATATTTTAAAAAATAAAAAAAATTAATAAATAAACATAAAATATTAAATATTACTTTATTAAATTCACTTAATAAAATTAAAAAATAGATATTATTGTTTTATCAAAATAAAAATTGTATAATAATTACTTAAAATATATTTTTTATTCTTTCTTTTTTGATTCTGTTTATTGGAATATTCAATGCTGACTTGTAAACAATATGAATTACTTTTGTTCATTCACAATCATATGAAAGAAACGGGCGTTCCCCCCTCCTTTGATGAAATGAAGATTGCATTGGAGCTTACTTCAAAATCTAGCATTCATAGACTTATTACAGCCTTAGAAGAGCGAGGTTTTATACGCCGTTTGCCAAATCGTGCCCGTGCAATGGAAGTTGTCCGACTTCCCGAGAAAATAACATTTAACCTTTCTTCAGCACGTAAAATTTCCCCTAGTATAATAAAGAATAATAAAAGAAGAGTATCAAAAAACTCTGATAATTTTAATTTGAAAGATAAAAAAAACATCATCATTCCCATTATGGGTCGCATTGCTGCTGCTGTACCTATTTCCGCTATACAGCAACAAATAAATACGCTTTGTTTGCCACAAGATATGATTAGCCTAGGTGAATATTATGCCCTAGAAGTCAAAGATGATTCTATGATTGAGGCTGGAATTCTTGATAAAGATACTATAATTGTTAGACGTCAAAATACGGCAACACCAGGCGAAATTATTGTTGCACTCATCGATAAAGAAGAAGTAACCTTTAAACGTTATCGACGCAAAGGAAACTCTATTACACTGGAAGCTGCAAATCCGCACTATGAAACGCGCATATACAGACCTGAGCGTGTGCAGATACAAGGTAAGCTTATCGGACTTATTCGCAAATATTAAAAAACAAAAAAGTTACTGAGTAAACTCCTCTATTCAATGACAGATTGTTTAAGTATTTTTTTAGCATGTTATATGCTACGCAGACTCATAAAATTTTGTAGAAAAAATCAAGAGCATTTTTATTCTTAATAAAGTAAAAGAGACAAATAAAATTCGACTGTCATAAATGTCATAAAGTTGTAGGAATTATTATGGCAGTGCCTCGTATTAGTTTTGTTTCTCTTGGATGCCCTAAAGCACTTGTAGATTCTGAATGAATTATTACAAGTCTTCGATCCGAAGGTTATGAAATTTCATGCAAACATCAAGGTGCTGATCTCGTTATTGTGAATACCTGTGGTTTTCTTGATTCTGCCCGAAATGAATCACTCGCCAATATTGATGAAGCCCTTTTAAAAAAATGGAAAAGTTATTGTAACTGGGTATCTTGGTGCTGATCCCGATGTTATTCGTCAAGCATACCCTAATGTATTGGCCATTACAGGACCACAAGTCTATGAAAGCGTTATACAAGCAGTTCATACAGCAATTCCTCCAGTTCATGATCCTTTTATAGATTCAGTGCCCCCTCAAGGGATTCGTTTAACACCCCGTCATTATGCTTATTTAAAAATTTCTGAAGGATTCTCTAATCGGTCTAGCTTTTGTATTATACATACTTTGCGCAGTAATTTTATGTCACGCTTTATCAGTGATGTTCTTCGTGAAGCTGAAAAACTTGTACAAGCAGGTGTAAAAGAACTTTTGGTTATTTCACAAGATACAAGTGCTTACGGCATTGATCTTAAATATCTAGAAACTCCTTGGAAAGATCGCACAGTAAAAACAAAATTTTTCGATCTTTGTCGCGAATTAGGTAATATGGGCATTTGGATACACATGCATTATGTTTATCCTTATCCTCATGTTGATAACGTTATTGAATTTATGGCGGAAAAAAAATTCTTCCTTATCTGGATATTCCTTTTCAACACGCATCACCAACTGTTTTGCGCAACATGAAACGCCCTGCTCTTGTGAAAAAATAAATCGTAGAATTGAAAAATGGCGCATAATTTGTCCAGATCTCACTTTGCGATCCACATTTATTGTTGGCTTTCCAGGTGAAACTCATGAAGATTTTAATATACTTCTTGAATGGTTAGACGAAGTCAAAATTGAATGTGCCGGCTGCGTTAAATATGAAGAAGTAAAAGGTACTGTTGCAAATGATTTGGGATTTAAAAGCATTCCTGAAGAAGTGAAGGAAAACCGCTGACATCGCTTTATGGCAAAACAACAAAAAATTTCTACTCATCTTTTAAAGAAAAAAGTTGGAAAAAGACTTCAAATTCTTATCGATGAAAGTCAAGGAAAAATAGCTAAAGGTCTTAGCCAATATGATGCTCCAGAAATAGACGGCGTTGTATATATATCGTCACGACTCCCCTTACGTGTTGGTGAATTTGTCATTGTTAAAATAGAACGATCAGATGCTTATGATCTTTATGGTATCGCAGTTTGAAATTATAAAAAAGGCTTAAATTTATTTTTATGAAGATCACAGTCAATATGATGAAAATAGATGTTATTGCGTATATATTGTCACAACTATCATTTACATGAACATTTAATCTTTAAAATAGATTTTTAAAATCAAAAAATTTTTTATCAAGCAAATGGCTTGGGCGTACATTTGTTAAGGCACGGATCATGGTGTCTTTACGCCCTGGCATTTTTCTTTCAATATCTTTTAGCATTTTCTTCATTGCATTGCGTTGTAAACCATCCTGGCTACCGCAAAAATTGCAAGGAATGAGAGGAAATTGCATTGCTTGAGAAAATTTTTCCATATCTTCCTCGGCAGCATAAACAAGAGGGCGCAAAACAAAAAGGTCTCCTTCATCGTTTATAAGCTTTCCTGGCATAGCTGCTAATCGACCACCATGAAACAAATTCATAAAAAACGTTTCCAAAACATCGTCACGGTGATGTCCCAGAACTAATGCTGAACACCCCTCTTCACGTGCAATACGGTATAAATTGCCACGTCGTAATCGAGAACAAAGAGAACAGTATGTTTGCGTATGCACCAATTTATCTGTAACAACTGAATAAGTATTCTGATATTCAATGCGATGTGGAATTTGATAAGAACTCAAAAAGTCTGGAAGAATATGTTTTGGAAATCCTGGTTGTCCCTGATCAAGATTACAGGCCAAAATTTCAACAGGTAAAAGACCACGCCACTTTAAATCTAGAAGAAGTGCTAATAAACCGTAAGAGTCCTTTCCGCCTGATAAAGCAACGAGCCATTTTTTTCCTGATGAAAGCATAGAAAAGTCATCAAACGCTTGCCGTATATGACGCAAAAGCCGTTTGCGTAATTTATTAAACTCCACAGTTGAAGGAGCAATCCGAAATATTGGATGGCAATCATCAGTCTTTATTGCCAAAGGATCAACTCTCTCTCTATTCTTTTCCATTGTCTGATATTCAATTGAAACATTATTTATTAATATTATATTCTGCACAATAAACAGCTTGCTCTGCAAGTAACACAAAACATAAACGCAACGCAGTTTAAACCGCTGTTTATTTGAGCTTAAAATGATAAGTGCAAAAAAGCGAAACTATATCGAGTTTGTTGTTATAAAAATAACAATAAACTCGATATAGTTCTACTCACAAAAATCACTTGTTCAAAAGCTTATAAGCAACATAATATTTTTGAACATGTAAAAAATAGAAAGAGCAATGCCAGACTGTGAGCATTTATCGAGAATAAAACTCAACAACCAAATTGGGTTCCATTTGCACAGCATAAGGAACGTCTGCAAAAGCAGGAACACGGATAAATGTTGCTTTCATCTGATTGTGATCCGCTTCAATATATTCAGGCACATCCCGTTCAGCCAATTGCACAGATTCCAAAACTAAAACAAGCTGTTTTGATTTCTCACGAACCTCAATAACATCACCTGGCTTACAGCGATATGATTGAATATTTGTGCGTCGACCATTCACATTAATATGACCATGATTGATAAATTGGCGAGAAGCAAAAATCGTCGGTACAAATTTTGCACGGTAGATGACCGAATCTAAACGAGCTTCCAAAAGCCCGATAAGATTTTCACCCGTATCACCACGTCGACGAGCAGCTTCTTCATAAGTTTTACGGAATTGTTTTTCTGAAATATCACCGTAAAATCCTTTTAATTTCTGCTTAGCACGCAATTGCACACCATAATCAGAAAGTTTACCTTTACGGCGTTGTCCATGCTGACCTGGACCATAGTCACGGCGATTAACAGGAGATTTTGGACGACCCCAAATATTTTCTCCCATACGGCGATCAATTTTATATTTTGTTGTTTCGCGTTTACTCATCGCATTTCCTTTAAAATAAAGAACAAGATTCCAAGGAAACGCACCCTCCTCTGCCTTCAAAAATAAAGACTGACAGAATATCTTAACACATAATATGCAAAGTTATCCGCGGGACACGTCAATTCATGCCATTTTCTTGAAAGAAAAAGCTGGAATGACTTTATTAATCTCACACCTCAAAGTCAACTCCTTTCATGATATTTAAGCTAAATCCTTTTAACAAGCGCTTTGTTGAAGAAGTTGTATTTTGTGATGTAAACAATGCAAAATCTTTATGCTTCTTTATAGTTTTGTGATGCGTTCTTTGCGGTAATAACGATCTTGTGTGTTTGGCTATAGCCTTTGAAGGATCAATCCATTGAACGGGCCATAAGGCTTGTTCACGAAAAAAGTGAATCAAAAAAGGATAATGTGTACACGCTAACACAATAATATCAGTGTATTTGCCATTTTTCTCAACAAAGCACGGAAGGATTTCATTACGCAATTCTTCCAAATCGACAGATTTTCCACGTAAATAATTTTCAGTAAATCCAGCAAGTTTTTCACTTCCAACAAGTTGAACATGGCACTGATCTGCAAAACAATTGATTAATTCATGTGTATATGTACGTTTAACAGTTCCAGGAGTAGCTAACACTGAAATAAAACCAGATTTCGTTTGTTGAGCTGCTAATTTAATTGCAGGAACCGTTCCTACAAAAAGAATATGGGGAAAATTTTTTCGTAAATCTGCCATCATAAGTGTAGAAACAGTATTACAAGCGATTACACATAAAGCAGGATTATAAAGCGTTACAAGATTTGTAAAAACTTTTAAAATACGGTTTTTTAGAACATTTTCTTCCCAATTCCCATAAGGAAATCCAACATCATCAGCAACGTAAATAAATTGCTTTTCAGGGATAAGAGCGCGCACTTCCCTCAACACTGTTAAACCACCAATGCCACTATCAAAAAAAAGAACAGGTCGTTCATCCATCAGTTTTCACACTTGTTTTTAATTTTTTATGATCACGATCTGCGGGTGAACCGCTTCCTCGCGGAAATTTAGGCGAAAAATGATCCAATGAAGATATAATCCCCCATAGCAAGCGCACTTCAGATTCGCTAAAATTAGCGCGCGTAAAAACAGAGCGCAGATTCGCAAGCATCACCTCTTTGCGTTCTCGGGGTCTAAAATATCCACGGATATCTAAAGAATCCTCTAACTGAGATAAAAAACCATGAAACGTTGCTTTATTCGCTGGCTCCATTTTTGCTGCACGAAAAGCTGTATCACTTGCATCTTCTAAACCTGATTTCATCCATTCATAAGACATAAGCAAAACCGCTTGTGCAATATTAAGTGAAGCGAAAGCAGGATTCACTGGAAAAGTGATAATTTCATCAACAAGACTGATCTCATCATTTTCTAATCCCCACCTTTCTCTTCCAAAGACAATACCTGTCTTCTGCCTAATATTCTCACGCTGACGTAATATAGTCGCCGCTTCAACAGCACTTTTTACCGTTTTAAAACCACATCTTTTACGTGCAGTTGTGGCAAAAACGTAGTGCAAATCTGCAATCGAATCACGTAATGTATCAAAAATTATTGTATCGTTAATGACATGATCTGCTTTACTTGCTGCAGCTTTGGCTTTTTCATTTGGAAACTCTTCTCGAGGTTTGACTAACCGAAGCTTAGAGAGCCCAAAATTTGCCATTGCCCTTGCTACCATACCAATATTTTCAGACAACTGCGGCTCGACTAAAATAATAATTGGCCCATTTGTTAAATTCTTACGATTCTTATTGGTTCCAGCCATTATAATTATGATCCTATCGCTGATTTTTTTAACGCAACCTTCCTAAAATAACATATTCCATGAAATAATCTTTTAAAGAACAAGTTATAGTCAATATTATTTTTTCACTCAAAAATTGTGAGTTTAAAGAGATTAATAATAATTTGTAAAAGCAAAAAATGAATTTTGCTGCTTATAGAAAGTTGAGATAAGTGCTCTTATAACATTTTTTGCACCAATATCTCCTTGTTTAACATGTTATAATTGTTACAATCACTATTTGAGTTGAATTATGAAATTATGCATCCTAAGATATGCTATTTATTCCTGAACTTTTTCCTGCAAAACTTATCCGTAGTTATAAACGTTTTCTTTCTGATGTTAAACGAGAAGATCAACATACTTTCAACATATCGGTTCCCAATACAGGATCAATGCTTGGATTAACAACTCCAAATTCTAATATTTGGCTTTCATATAACAATAATCCCAAACGAAAATACGCATATCAATTAGAAATTATAGAAATAAATAATACCTTAGTTGGAATCAATACAACTTTATCAAACAAACTTGCATTAGAAGCAATTCAAAATAGTTTACTACCAGAATTAAACGAATACAAAACAATCTTGAAAGAACAACGTTATGGCACACAATCACGAATTGACTTTCTTCTGCGTGATGACATCCTACCTGACTGTTATCTAGAAGTTAAAAACGTTCATTTTATTCGGCAAAAAGGACTAGTAAAATTTCCTGATACTGAGGCAAAACGTGGTACACGTCATCTTGAAGAGCTTATAAAAATCGTGCAACAAGGAAAATGAGCTATTATGCTTTATGTGATTCAACGGGAAGATTGCTCAACTTTTACAATCTGCCGTGATCTTGATCCAACCTATGGACGTAAATTTGATTTAGCATTAGAATCAGGGGTGGAATTTTATGCTATAAAATGTCACGTAAGTGTAGAAGGTATTTTTCCAATTCAGCAAGTAAAAATAGAAAACAGAAAATGATTGATTATATTGAATATCACAAAATACCCTTAAAATTTAACGGACAAATCCGCATTTTTGATGACTACGCTTTTGATAAAATGCGGAAAGTCGGTTGTATTGCTGCGGAATGTCTCGATGCACTTGCAGATATTATTAAGCCTGGTATCACTACGCAAGAAATTGATGATTTTGTTTTTACTTTTGGTGCTGAGCGAAGAGCATTCCCTGCTGATCTAAATTATCATGGATATGGGCACTCATGCTGTACATCTATCAACCATGTTGTGTGTCATGGTATCCCCAATAAAAGACCCTTGCAAGAAGGCGATATTGTAAATGTTGATGTAACCTTTATTCTAGATGGTTGGCATGGCGATTCAAGCCGCATGTATCCTGTTGGAAAAATCAGACGTGCTGCAGAACGCTTGCTAAAGATAACCTATGAAAGTCTTATGAGAGGAATTGCTGTAGTCAAACCCGGAGCAACCACAGGTGATATTGGTGCAACAATTCAGCGCTATGCAGAGTCCGAACGCTGTTCAATTGTGAGAGACTTTTGTGGACATGGAATCGGTCAACTTTTTCATGATGCTCCGAATATTCTGCATTATGGAAACCCTGGAGAAGGAATAGAACTCAAACAAGGTATGATGTTTACAATTGAACCGATGATTAATCTTGGTAAACCACAAGTGAAGATTTTATCTGATGGCTGGACTGCCGTTACACGTGATAGATCTCTTACTGCACAGTACGAACATACAATTGGTGTAACAAATGAAGGGTGTGAAATATTTACACAATCTCCTAAAAATATTTTTTATATTCCAAATTCATATGTCTAAATAAATGTAGAAATGTTATGGCTAAAAAGTTAAGTAAAAAGGGAAATAGTCAAAGTAATCATTTTGCATTAACCAAAAGTTTCCCACTTGATCCAATACCAGAAAAAAAAAGTGAAAAAATTCAGAAAAATTCACAGATTTATAAAGATTACCAGGGGCATCGTGAACGTCTCCGGAGACGTTATTTAAAATCAAAAGGAAATGCAATTGAAGATTATGAATACCTTGAATTATTGCTTTTTCGCACGATACCCCGAGCAAATACGAAACCAATAGCTAAAAGCTTAATAGCACATTTTGGCTCATTAGCCGATGTGTTGGGCGCTGATATTCATAGGCTTCAAGAAGTTCAAGGATGTGGTCCTGCAACTGCACTCGACTTAAAAATTATTTCAGATGTTGCAGGACGTCTTGCCCGTGCGCAATTATTAAAACGTGATATTTTTTCATCATGGGACAAAGTATTAGCTTATTGTAAAGCTGTCATGGCGCATGAAACACGAGAACAATTTCGTGTATTGTTTCTTGATAAGAAAAATGGTTTGCTCGCTGATGAAGTGCAACAAACTGGAACTATCGACCACACCCCTGTCTATCCTCGTGAAGTAATTTCTCGAGCTTTGCAATTGTCTGCATCAGGACTTATTTTAGTTCATAATCACCCCTCCGGCGATGCAACACCTTCTAAAGCGGATATAACAATGACGTATAGATTAAAAGATGCGGCAAATGCATTAGGAATTACTGTTCATGACCACCTTATTATAGCACGCAATAACTACACGAGCTTTAAAGAATTAAAGTTCATATGAATATCTTTAGATAAAGAAAAAATTCATAAAATTATTCATAATAAATTAATTTTCTAAATCAATATCTAATATGGCCATCGAGAAATTATAGGACAACTCATTCTCATCTTCATCTCGATAGATAACACCTAAAAATTCATCCCCGATATAAACCTCACAAGAATCATCCTTTTTAGGCCGAGCTCTCACCTGTAATGCTGAATTTTGGAATGTGTTTTTTAAATAACTATCAAGTTTTTTTATTTCATCAGCATTCACTCTGTTCTCCTGTCTTTCTTAGATATTAATTTAATTCTTTATAAGCAAATAAGATATTCCTAAGATTCTGTAAAGATAGTAAAAAATCCTAGTCTTAATCTTCGGTTTGGCTTATACTCAAAACACAATTATTTTCAATTTTTGTTTAATATCCTTTTAAAAGAGTTTATCGTTGTTAAATATACTCCTACAGATTACAAAAGTAAAAAAAACGGGTAGAGAAAAACGTAAATTTTTAATAATTTTTACTTTATCCTCAATTTCAGTATCTGCGTTTACAAGCATATTGAGGCAAAACATCGATCACCTAGTGTATTTTTTTTCCTTTTTACACAAAACAGAGCTTCATTAAACAAAAGCACTCTCTTTTTTACAACTATTTTGTTTACCATAAGATCTTGTTGTATAATTAAAAAATAATTTTCTTTAACTATTTTCAGTAAGGTACTAAATTTAATATATAAAATAAAGAAATCATTCTTATAACAAATGAATTTTCCAGAATTTTTATTGCTATTTCCTTTACCGTTGCATAAAAATCCCTCTCCTCACAATAAGATAGATACTTTGACCCCTATTGTTACCTTATATAAGATCATGGGAGTAAATGATATTTCGGGCTCTAAACTGTCAATGATTCTCATACGATAGGATAGCGAGAAAGAAAGTCGATAACGCCTCTTTTATAGATCTTATCTCCCACAGCCAGCATATGATCTCGTCCAGGAATGGGCAGTGTTTCTCCAAGTGGCAACAAGGCTGCTAATGGCTCTGCTTTACCAGCAATTTCATCTAATGAACCAACAGCTACAAGTGCAGGTTGCTTAATTTTATAAACCTCAGCTGCTGTTAACTCTTGCTTTGATGTGATAATACACGCAGCAAGAGCTCGTCTATCGCTTTTGGTTCGGTCTGCAAATTTACGAAAAATCAAACCACGTGGATTAGTAATAGTAGAAATATCTTCTGCTAAAAGAGCCTCCACAACAGGTTCCCAATTCCCTGCTCCTGTTACCATACCAATGCCTAAGCCACCAAAAATAACGCTGTGTACATATGTTGGATACAAGAGAGCCATAAATGCGCTAATTCGAGCTCCCATAGAATATCCCATGACATGCGCTTTAGATAATTCTAAATGCTGCAACAATCGCATCGCATCGCCAGCCATAGCTTGAGGTGTATAAAAAGAAGAATCGTAACTTTTAACAGAATCTCCATGTCCACGGTTATCAAGGGCAATAACACGATATCCTGCTTCAGTAAGAGTACGAAACCAACCCGTTGCATACCAATTCACACGTGCAGAAGACCCAAAACCATGAATCAACAAAATAGGTGTACCCTGCCCTTCTTCTCTATAAGCAAATCGTAAACCATCATATTCAAAAAAACGAATATTCTCTCCTGTCATTTTTTCTCACTGTCACATTTGCCACAAATAGCAGGATGAATAACACGTTGTCCCTTCTCTATTTGTTTTTCAGAAACTTCACCAGCATTAACTTCAAGTGCAAAAGTTGCAGGCGCTCCCGATGAAATAATATCTGTTAAAAATGGAGAAGTTTTTTCGACAATTGATACGATAATCCCCTCATCGTTTAAGAAAATCATATCTAAAGGTAAAGATGTATTTGCCATCCACATAAACAACTGCTGCTTATCCTTTAACTCCCTACTTCCTTGTTGTCTAAAGAGCATTGCACGATCACGTGGAAAATCCGTGCGGTACATTAACCCAGCTGCCGCTTGGGACGGTGTAAAAGCAATCTCTACCTTGTAAGAAATTGTCCCCTGCTTTGTTTGTATCTCTAAAGGAATCGAATTAACAGGAAGTTCTAAAGGCTTTTTTGCTATAGCTAAACTTACTGCTAATAGAAAAGACACTGGCAATAGAATGGTAAGCCATCTTTTTAAAAAATTTAACATTTTTATCTTCTCACTCAACAAATCTTTAGCTTTTTCATATAAAATAAAAAGCATCAAAATCTAAAAAATAAGACATTTATCTTTTTATCGCTCTCAATAGACTATGAACAACCGGACTCTTTTGATTGATAGTTTCATGAATATGCCCCCTCTCACACATACTCGCTTTAGCGCTATTTACGCTTACATACATAACCCTCTCTCAAAAAAAATATATATATAATGTGGATTCAATAGTGAAACTCAATGCGTAGCAAACGGAATCCCTACATCCGGATAAATTTCCGCTGTCATCAAACCTTTTTCCCCTTTACCAAAACGTACAAGAACGACTTGACCAGAACGAAGCTCTGCTAAACCAAAACGGCGCAACGTTTCCATGTGAACAAAAATATCTTCTGTTCCCTGTCCACGGCTAAGAAAACCGAATCCTTTATCGCGATTAAACCACTTAACAATTGCGCGCTCTAAACCACTTTCTGGAGTAACAACGACATGCGTTCGGGCTGGAACTTCTGCTGGATGAATCGCTGATGAACAATCTATAGATTTCACCTGAACGCACTTTAATCCTCTTTCAGTTTTTTCTACAGCACAAACAACTTTAGCACCCTCCAAAGCTGTTTGAAAGCCATCTCTGCGCATCACCGTAACGTGCAGTAATATATCGGGATAATTAGGTAAATCAGGCACAATAAATCCATACCCTTTACTCCCATCAAACCACTTAATGACACCACTGATTTCAATAATCTCACCACAAGCACCTATACTGTCTTCAGACAGGGAACAACCCTTTAATGCATCCTTACTCGCCATAATAAAACGTGATCCTGTAGGTAAATTACACGACATTGATTCTTCATGTGTAAGTAAACATTGCGATTGTATCAACACGCAAGCCCCAAGATTAAGATTTCCCCATATTGTCGTATTTTCTATGTTAACATTAACCCATAAATCCAAAAAATGTTTGATCATATGCTTAACGTATCTTAAGAGACATCTTTCACTAAAGAGAGATCATACAAAAGGTTTTTCGAACAATGATATTTTCATTAATGTGTAACTTGCATGATGCAGAAGTTCACGATAAAGTGTAAAAACTACAACTAAAGGAAGTTGCCCAATGCAATTGAGGAAAATTCTTGCTATAGTCACGGCTGTCATGACACTTACAGTAAATGTTTATGCGAATGAAACCATTAAAATTGGTGTTTACCTTCCGTTAAGTGGTCAAAATGCATTTGGAGGTCAGCTTGAAATTAGAGGTATAGAATTGGCACACAAAAAAATCCCAGAAATATTGGGACGTAAGGTAGAACTTATTGTTGTTGATAATAAATCTGATAAAGTAGAAGCTGCGAATGCTGTTATGCGCCTAATCGCGAGTGATAAAGTAAACGGAATCATCGGGAGTTATGGCTCTTCACTCTCATTGGCTGGTGGAGAAATATCCGAAAAAGAGAAAACTCCAGCTATTGCAACCTCTTCAACAAGTCCGCTGGTTACACAAGGCAAGAAGTATTACTTTCGCGCTTGCTTCGTTGATTCCTACCAAGGCATAGGAGTTGCAACTTACGCAATTCAAACTTTACATGCAAAAAAAGCTGCTATACTCAAAGATATATCAAGTGATTACGCCATTGGTCTTGCCAGTTATTTTACGCATTCTTTTAAAAAACTAGGTGGTGAGATTATCTCAAATTTAAACTATAATTCTGGAGATCAGGATTTTTCAGCTGTTCTTACACAGATTATAGCACAAAATCCCGATATCTTATTTATTCCGTCCTATTTCTCTGAGGGTGCCATCATCATGAAACAAGCGCGTGAATTAGGTGCGAAGTTCCGAATTATGGGTGGAGATGCTATGGATAATCCAGAAACTATTACAATTGCGGGAAAGGCTGCAGAAGGCTTTTTACATACAACACTCCCTTATAGCGAGAATATGCCAAATATGTCAGAAGCTGCAAAAGAATTCACAAAAGAATGGAAAGCAGCTTATCCTGACAAACAACCAAATATCAATTCCGTTTTGGGGTACACAAGTTATATGATGTTTATGAAAGCTATTGAAAATGCTGGCAGTGCTGATCGTGAAAAAATCACTATAGAACTTAGCAAATTAAAAGACTTTCAAACACCCTTTGGTGATATGTCTATGGATGAAAACCATAATCCTACAATTCCTATCGGTGTTATTGAAATAAAGGATGGAAAACGTGTCTATTTAAATGAAGTCAAACCTGCTTTTTAAAAAAATCAGAAAATCTTACTAAATCAAAATACGAAAATCGGTTGATGATTGTTGTTCAATCAAATCGTTTTTTGGTTGCTTCTTTCATTATATATGAATTAACAAATGCGGAAGGATAAGAGATGAGCACTGAAATGTTCATCCAGTATTTTTTTAATGCCCTTGCATTGGGGGCCCTTTATGGGCTTATAGCTATTGGTTACACCATGGTCTATGGTATTCTAAGACTCATTAACTTTGCTCATGGTGATATCTTTATGCTGGGGGCATATTTCGTTTTCTTTTCCACAATCAGCTTTATGCCTGCTTGGGCTGCTGTTGTTCTTATATTATTGGCTCTTTTCATTTATTATTCAGTATTTATAGGGTTTAAAAAACGCCCTAAATTCTATTGGGTTGCTGCTTTTTTTGCTTTAATTTTAACGTTCATTTATTATTTTAAAATTGCCCCACAAGATTTTACACCGATTTGGATCTTAGCTCTCTGTTTTTCAATTTTCATCACAAGTGCAGTGGGTATTACTATTGATCAGTTTGCCTATAAACCTCTGCGTCATGCCCCACGTATTTCAGCACTCATTGGCGCAATAGGAGTTTCCTTTTTTATTGAAAATCTTGCTACCGTAATCTTTAGTGGTGTACCAAAGGGTGTAAAACAGCCAGATTTTCTTGTAACACCATTCTTATGGCATTTAGAATCAGGGAAAAATGGAATTATTAGAATTGCTCCCATGTCTCTAATCGTTCCCATTGTTTCATTTATTCTTATTGTGTTATTGCTATGGATTATCCATAAAACAAAACCTGGTCTTGCTATGCGTGCAATTTCTCACGATATTGAAACAACTCGTTTGATGGGTGTTTCTGTCAATAAAGTCATTGCACTCACCTTCGGGGTAGGCTCAGCGCTTGCTGCTATTGCCGGCATCATGTGGGCTTTACGCTATCCTCAAGTTCAACCTTATATGGGAATTCTTCCCGGACTCAAAGCATTTATAGCAGCCGTTATTGGAGGTATTGGATCAATTCCAGGAGCAATGTTGGGTGGGTTGTTACTAGGATTTATTGAAATTATGATTGTTGCATTCTTTCCTGCTCTATCCGGGTATAGAGATGCTTTTGCCTTTATTTTATTAATTCTGATTTTATTAGTAATGCCCACTGGTTTAATGGGCAAAAAAAGTCAGGAGAAAATCTAATGGCAAAATCAGCTTCAACTTTTTTATCGTGTATCAGTATTCTTGTTCTTATCGGTTCTTTATTTTACGCTGATAATCATTTTAATGATTACACACTTCGTGTCATCAATCTTATTGCTATTAATGCGATATTGGCAATTTCGCTTAATTTGATTTACGGTTTTACAGGAATGTTTTCTCTTGGACATGCTGGATTCATGGCTATTGGCGCTTATGTATGCGCAATTTTACTTCTTTCTCCTGAACAAAAAGAAATGATGTGGATTCTCGAACCTATAGCTGAGCCATTGCATGATCTGCAGTTACCTTTTTTTGTAACTGTTGTTGTAAGTGGTCTGTGTGCTGCAGTTGTAGGTTTATTGATTGCTCTTCCTATCTTGCGTCTTGGTGGAGATTATCTTGGAATTGCAACGTTAGGTTTTGCAGAAATTATTCGCATTGTTATTACAAACGCGACCTTCGTAACAAATGGTTCTTTAGGAATCAAAGGAATACCTCAAAATGCGACATTATGGTGGAATTATAGTTGGTTAGCATTTACGGTTACCTTCATTATTCTCTTATTGCGAAGCAATACTGGTAATGTACTACGCGCTATTCGTGATGATGAAATCGCTGCGAAAACAATGGGGATTAACGCTTTTTTCTACCGTAGCTTTTCCTTTACTGTAGGTGCATTCTTTGCAGGTGTCGGAGGAGCATTAATGGCCGCTCTTATTTCAACAATTGATCCCAAAATGTTCAACTTCCTTCTAACTTTTAATATTTTAATGATTGTTGTTGCTGGTGGTCTTGGTTCAATTACAGGCAGCGTTATTGGCAGCATTATTATTACGGTCATGCTTGAGTGGCTTCGCATTATTGAAAGTCCATTTGACTTAGGTTTTATACATATTCCAGAGACACCAGGACTCCGGATGGTTATTTTTTCTCTTTTATTGCTTGTCATTATCTTATTTTGGAGAAAAGGTTTATTGGGACAAAGTGAATTCTCATGGAATGGGATTTATAGCTTTTTGACACGTAAAAAGCTCTCTAATACTGAGGGAAAGCTATGAATGACACTATTCTTTCTCTCAATGATATCGTAATGCGTTTTGGCGGATTGGTTGCTGTCAATAATGTTAATATGGCAATCAAGCGAGGAACAATTACTGGATTAATTGGTCCCAATGGTGCTGGAAAAACAACCATTTTTAATATGATTTCCGGATTTTATGCCCCCACAAGTGGAATCATTCTTTTTGATGAGAAAAAAGTTTCTGGAGCTCCTCCTTATATTATCTGTAGATACCATATTGCACGAACATTCCAAAATATTCGCCTTTTTTCAGAGTTAACAGTCTTGCAAAATGTTATGGTGGGGGCTCATGTTCGGCAAAAGCATCCATGGTTTTCTTCAGCTTTGTTTTTTCCAAAAGCAATGAAAGAGAAAAGAGAAGTTTATAAAAATGCGATGGAACTTCTTGAACAGCTGCAACTTGATCACCTTGCCAATCAATCTGCAACGACTCTGCCCTATGGTGTACAACGACGTTTAGAAATTGCACGTGCTCTAGCAACAAAGCCAAAATTACTTCTTCTTGATGAACCTGTTGCCGGTATGAATCCACAAGAAAGTGAAGATCTTAGAAAATTCATAGCAAAAGTGCAAAAAGACTTTGATCTTACAATTCTACTTATCGAACACGATATGAAAGTTGTCATGGGGCTTTGCCAATATATTTTGGTAATGGAGCATGGTTGTTGCATTGCCAATGGCACACCAGATGAAATTCGTAACAACCCTAAAGTTATTGAAGCTTATCTTGGCGGAGATGTTTATGGATATTCTTAAAATCAAAAATCTTCACGTTCATTATGGCGCCATTAAAGCTATCCAAAATCTTTCTATGTCTATAAAAAAAGGAAGTATAGTCACTTTAATAGGTGCCAATGGAGCAGGAAAAAGCAGCATTGTACGTTCTATTACAGGACTTAATAGATCTGTTTATGGAAAAATTACCTATAAAGGCGAATCAATTATTAAAAAGTCACCAGAAAAAATTTTGCGATTAGGTATTGCTCTCAGTCCTGAAGGACGGCGCATTATGCCTCATCTCACCGTTTTAGAAAATCTCCATCTAGGCGCTTATATTCGCCATGATAAGTCAGGAATTTCTCGTGATATCGAATGGATATTTGATCTCTTCCCGCGCCTGCGTGAAAGAGCAAAGCAATTAGGAGGAACAATGTCAGGTGGTGAACAACAAATGCTTGCTGTAGGCCGTGCACTCATGAGTAATCCTGACATGGTAATATTAGATGAACCCTCACTGGGGTTAGCACCGCTTCTTATTCGGGAAATTTTTTCGATTATCCGAAAAATTAATGATATGGGAAAAACTGTTCTTCTTATTGAACAAAATGCATTTGCTGCGCTTTCCATTGCGGACTATGCTTATATTCTGGAAGTTGGGCATATTTTGTTTCATGGTGAAGGAAAAGCTATGCTTTCTGATCCCCGTGTTAAAGAAGCGTATCTTGGCGGATGAAAATTACGTACAATGGTTAAGAATCGAGAGCTTATCCTCTTGCATAAACGTTTTTCTATATTAAGAAAGATATCTTGTGGTTTTCAATTTTCATGCACCCTTTCTAAAGTCTGAAATGGATTTTATTTTATTTTTTTTAATAACTTTTAAATCTGTCGAAGAACGGAACATGATTGCAAAATATCATAATACTCTTTAGTGAACAAAAGTTCTTCATCACTTTTTTATTTATAAAAGGAAACCCTTATATTCTTCTAATGTATGTGTAGCAAAACAAGCATTTATAGCGTATTTCATAATCTTTTGTGATTGCTCGTTCTTCTAAAACTAACTGAGAATTGGTTTTCTTGCTCAATAATAGCTTTTCTAATGCATTCTAATTCAATTTCAGGAACAGTATGAGTTACTAATTTCAAGTTCAAGTAATTTAAACGAAAACTTTTTTCATAAAAAAACTGAGCTTTTTTATTATTATGTCCACCACTTTTCAGCGCTAAACATTCCGGCTGCTTGTTCTATAATGTGAGCTATCTGAAAAATGACTTCTTCAGCAAAAGGCTTACCAATCAATTGCAATCCTAACGGTAAACCATTTGATGAGAGACCAGAAGGAACAGAAATTCCTGGTAAACCAGCCATATTAACCGGCACAGTAAAAATATCATTAAGATACATTGCCACAGTATCATTTTTTATTTTTTCATCAGCAATACCAAAAGCTGGTGTTGGTGTTGCTGGTGTGAGAATAGCATCAACCTCAGAAGAAAAACATTGATCAAAATCACGCTTTACTAATGTTCTTATTTTCTGAGCTTTAAGATAATAGGAATCATAATAGCCTGATGAAAGAACATAAGTGCCGATCAAAATACGTCGTTTTACTTCCTTACCAAAACCAACTGAGCGGGTATTTTCATACATTTCAATAACGTCTTTTCCCGGTATACGAAGACCAAAACGAACACCATCATAACGCGCCAGATTAGAAGACGCCTCTGCAGGAGCCACAATGTAATAAGCAGGCAAAGCGTATTTTGTATGGGGTAATGAAATATTTTTGATTTCAGCCCCTGCTTCTTTTAGCCAATTTATTCCTTTTTGCCAAAGTTCAACAATTTCAGGTGACATTCCCTCAAGGTAATATTCTTTCGGAATACCAATTTTTATTCCTTTTATGGATTGACCAATATAACTTTCATAATCAGGCACTGGTAAATTAACCGAAGTAGAATCTTTTTCATCAAAAGAAGCCATTGATTTAAGTAAAATAGCACAATCTCGAACATTTCGCCCTATAGGTCCCGCTTGATCAAGTGATGAGGCAAAAGCGATGGTTCCCCACCGTGAACAACGTCCATAAGTTGGTTTTATCCCTACAGTACCAGTAAATGCTGCTGGCTGACGTATTGAGCCACCTGTATCTGTCGCGGTTGCACCCATACAGAGCCCTGCTGCAACAGCGGCCGCAGAACCACCTGAAGAACCACCTGGTACTAGTTTTTCATTAGAGTCTTTTTTTCGCCATGGACTAATAACTGGACCATAATATGACGTTTCATTAGAAGATCCCATAGCAAACTCATCCATATTAAGCTTCCCTAACATAATGGCTCCATCTCTCCATAAATTAGCAGTCACTGTTGATTCATAGTGCGGTTTAAAACCATTAAGAATATAGGAACAGGCTTGTGTATGAACATCTTGTGTCGCAAAAAGATCCTTAATTCCCAATGGAATTCCTTCTAAAATTCCTCCCTGTCCTTTAGCCAAACAGCTGTCTGATTTAGCAGCCATTTTCATTGCTTGTTCTGCTGTTATTGCCACATAAGCATTCAAGATTGGATTGGCTAATTCAATTGCCTTTAAATAAGCTTCTGTTAATTCAGTTGCTTTAAGCTCTCTTTTTGTTAAAGCATCACGGGCTTGTGCAATTGTGAGGGTTGTTAAATCAGTCATATTGGTTCTCAAATTTTTAAAATATAAAAAGTTATTCGACGACTTTTGAGACAAGAAAAAAATTTTCTTCTGTAACAGGTGCATTTGCTACAATATCTGCTGCTTTATCACCATCTGTAACACGATCTTCACGCATTCGTAAGGTCATTGGTATCACTGATGTTAATGGTTTAACTCCACTGACATCAACTTTATTCAATTGTTCCACAAAATCTAAAATGATATTGAGTTCTTTTGTCATAGGTTCTACTTCATCGTCATGAAGAGCAATGCGTGCTAAATGTGATACCCGCTTGACTGTTTCCTGATCAACAGACATACTACGCCTTTCTGCTTTTTTATTTTGATATTCATTTATTCATATTCTGGCTATACAAGGCTGCGTTTGCAAGCGCAAGAATATTTGATAACCCAAATAAACGAATATAAGTATAAATCTAAAACAATAAAGAACTTAAATTGTAAAGCATATGGCCGTTATTAATATAAATGAAGTTATGATACATCTTTTGCCCGGTCAAATAGTAGCAGGGTTGGATTTGGGCACGAAAACTATTGGAATTGCGGTTTCTGATAGAAGGCTGATTTTTTCAAATCCGCGTTCTGTACTCCAACGAAAAAAATTTACGGTAGATGCTCAAACCCTTATACAAATCTTTGACCGTGAAAATGTAGGCGTTGTTATTATTGGGTTACCTCTTAATATGAATGGAAGCAGCGGACCTCGTGCTCAAGCAACGAGGACTTTTGTCAAAAATATGGAAGTATATACAGAAATTCCTTTTGTTTTTTGGGACGAACGCTTATCGACGATTGCTGCAGAACGCTCTCTTCTCGAAATGGATATGTCACGCACTAAAAGAACAACTCGGATTGATTCTGCTGCTGCTGCATTCATATTGCAAGGTGCTCTTAATAGAATCCACAACTTTCATCATATGGAAGGATAAAGAACACTTAACAAAAGTCCTGCATTATATCGTGCAATCAACATACCATAGGAAGCTCTCCATTGTCCCCCAAGACGGCTTTCCATATAAGCACTTGCAACATGCTCTATATCTGTAGATTGTAACGCTGCAGCGGCAGCTGCATATGCCACTTGTTCAACAAAAAATCTCCCTGCTCCTTCATTTGCCGATGCCATTTCTCCAGCAGATTTAATAATCTCAATTGTTCTTGGCCCTGCTGGGCCGATATCAAGAGCAATTTTTTCTAATAATTTCTGAAATAATCCCGGTGCTTTTTCAGCTATGAGAATTGCATCTTTTACCAATTGATTAGCAGAAGTATTTCTCACAATCCGCGCAGGCCCATTACACAACATTTGTGATAGTGGATTATCCTCTATAAAACTTTCAATGCCAAGCTGGGCAATAATTTCACCAATAATAGGAACAACTAATTGGCTCACATGATAAGCAATAATAGGAGTCATAATTCGTGCAAAAGCTGCTTCAGAACGGTCATTTGCAGCATTGTCAAATGCTCGCGCTAAACGCAAAACTAATGCTTGTGCGGCAGCAATATCAAGTGCAATATCTGCAAAAATACGTTCTGTTAATGGAGACAAAGGCTGGTTTGGCATCTTTTGCCGAAAGAAATCTATAGCAAATTGAAGAGCAGCCCGCAGAACACCTGCCGATATGACAGATTGATCAAAACGCATCATCGTTTCAATATCCTTCATGACCTTAATGCCCTCTCCAGCATTCCCCAAAAGCCAACCGCAACTGCCTTGAAAATCAACAATACCTTCTGGTGTTGAAGTTTCTCCGGAACGCTTCACTAAATGACGAATCGATATAGACCCATTTAATGCACCATTTTCCTGCATGCGTGGAACTAAAAAGCAGCTCAAATGACCATCTAACTCTGCACTAACAAGATATCCATCAACTATAGGATTAATAACATTGGTTTTTACAACATTTAAACGATAGAGATCACGCCCCATTTTTTCATCAAAAGAATTTTTTTTAACACTTGGAAAATTGAAAGAGTATTTTTCGTGTTTTTCAAAATCATCAAAAGCACAAGTCAATGAAGCTGCTTTTTTACTATTAACAGGCTTGAATGACAAATCATATTGACGTGATAAAAGTACATTTTGCCATTTTTTAAAGAGTTCAACATCACTAATTAAAACTGCAATAGCAGCGCTTGTAATAATAACTTCATTTAAATGCCCCGTTTCTAGACTGGCAGATAAAGCTAAGCGGATAGCACGCGCTTGATAGCGTATTCCATTTTCTGAACTGGTGTTTTCCCAAAGTGAAGTGACCAAACCAGCTTGTCTGGAATATTGTTGAAGAGCTTTGTAAGAAGAGTGTATCTCTAATTTTTCTGTTGGCTTTCCCCATTCGTCGTTATAGCGCAACATTGGCCGATAACGATTCGCCAAAGAGGCAAGCTCCCATGCTTTACGACTAGCTACAAAATCTCCTATTTCTTCAAAACTTGCTAACAAAAATGTAGGCAAAGTGGACGCGATGCGAAACATCAGCGTATCACTGAGAAATGCATTTTTTCGGCGGGAGTTTTGCGCAAATACAGCACTCATAGGCATATTCCTATTATTCAAATCATTCATATCATAGACTATTTGTCTTTTTGCAGTTAAAAAATATTTATCATATTCAAACAAATGCTTGTTTAATCTTTTTAAAGAGAGATAGAAAAGAATGCTATGACTCAAAATATTTTTTTTCCCCTTTTCCCCCACCAACATCTGTTAGCTATTAAAGATCTAAGTGTACAAGACCTTACCATATTGCTTGATCGAGCAAATGCAAATGTTCCCTTCTTAAAAAAAAGTGATAAAAAACAATCTACATTGCATGGGCGTACGCAAATTAATCTTTTCTTTGAGGCTTCCACACGAACACAATCTTCGTTTGAATTGGCTGGCAAACGGTTAGGGGCAGACGTGATGAGTATGGCTATTGGCAATTCATCTGTAAAAAAAGGAGAAACATTGATTGATACAGCTACAACCCTCAATGCGATGAAGCCAGATATATTGGTTATTCGCCATAGTTGTGCCGGAACAGCTGCTTTGTTAGCGAAAAAAGTTGACTGTTGTGTCATTAATGCAGGTGACGGTGCACATGAACATCCAACACAGGCTTTATTAGATGCTCTAACCATTAAGAGAACAAAAGGTCGTATTGAAGGGTTAACTGTTGCAATTTGTGGTGATATCTTGCATTCACGTGTCGCACGTTCCAATATCCTCAGTCTCAACGCCTTGGGAGCATGTGTTCGTGTTGTTGCTCCTTCAACACTTTTGCCAGCAAGTATCGCAGATATGAGTGTTGAAGTTTATAACACCATGAAAGAAGGTCTTAAAGGTGCTGATGTTATCATGATGCTGCGTTTACAACAAGAACGTATGACAGGTTCCTTTATTCCTTCCATTCGTGAATATTTTTATTATTTCGGCTTACATAAAGAGAATTTAACTTACGCTAAAAGCGATTGTATTATTCTACATCCTGGCCCAATAAACCGTGGTGTAGAAATCGCATCTGATATAGCAGATGGACCACGAAGCATGATTCATACACAAGTCGAAATGGGTATTGCTGTACGTATGGCTGTCATGGAAGCTTTATTAGATTCACGCCTTAAGGCAAGTGGAGAAAAAAAATGACAAAGCCAATTGTTTTTCAAAACGCTCGTATTATCGATCCTTCTCGTACAATCGATGAAATTGGTTCCGTTATTGTTGAAAATGGACTGATTACAGCCGCTGGAAAAGAAGCCCTTAATCAGGGAATTCCCGAAGAGGCAGAAATTATTAATGCACAAAATAAAGCAATTCTCCCTGGACTTGTTGATGCACGCGTTTTTGTTGGAGAACCAGGAAATGAAAATCGGGAAACTTTTGATTCAGCAAGCCAATCTGCAGCAGCAGGAGGCATTACTTCCTTTCTTATGATGCCAAATACACATCCAGTCATTGATAATGTAGCGCTTATTAAATTTATTATGCGTACAACACAGGAAGTTTCATCAATTAATATTTATCCCGTTGCTGCCATTACTCAAGGTTTCAACGGACAGGAAATAACCGAATTTGGCTTGCTAAAAGATGCAGGAGCAGTTGCCTTTAGTGAAGGAAAAAAAACACTTCAAAATTCGTCTGTTATGCGGCGTGCAATGACTTATGCACGCGACTTCAATGTTCCATTGATGCACGAAACACAAGACAAAGATCTTACAGGACAAGGCGTTATGAACGAAGGTCTTCTAGCCAGTTGGCTTGGACTTTCTGGAATACCCCGCGAAGCAGAAGTTATCCCACTCGAAAGAGATTTGCGCTTAGCAGTATTAACCCAAACACGTTATCATGCAGCACAAATATCAACAGCACTGTCTGCTGACGCACTTCGTTTAAGCAAGCAACGAAGTGAAAAGATTTCAGCCGGTGTATCCATTAATCACTTATCTTTTAATGAAAATGACATTGGTGAATATCGCACCTCTTTTCGCCTGATACCTCCATTGCGTACAGAAGAAGATCGTATAGCAATGATTGAAGCAATAAAAGATGGAACAGTGGATATTATCGTTTCTTCTCATGATCCTCAAAGTCTTGATAGAAAATATCTACCATTTAGTAAGGCAGCCGTAGGTGCCATCGGCATGGAAACTTTATTGAGTGCAGCTTTACGCCTTTATCATAACGGAACCATCTCTCTTCTCCGATTAACTGAACTTTTGTCAACAACACCTGCAAAACTCTTTGATCTCAATGCAGGAACACTTAGAAAAGGTGCTCATGCAGACCTTATTTTGGTTGATCTTGATGAACCATGGGTAGTTTCTACAGAGAAGTTGTATTCACGTTCAAAAAATACACCTTTTGAGAAGGCGCACTTCCAAGGACGTGTCCTCCAAACCTTTGTTAAAGGACAATCAATTTTTAAACTTGATCAATAAACTTCATGGGAGTTTTTAATGAATGAAGGTGAAACACTTTTTCAATTTATTACATGGTTTATCTTTCTGATATCTTATCTCATTGGATCTATCCCTTTTGGTTTGCTTTTTACAAAATTAGCCAAACTTGGTGATATAAGAACAATTGGTTCCGGAAATATTGGAGCTACAAACGTTTTACGAACAGGAAATAAAAAAATTGCTGCCCTTACACTTCTTTGTGACATATTAAAAGGCAGTCTTGTTATTCTTGTTATAAAATTTTTAACTAATCCGATAGAAAATAATATCATTATTTCTTTAGCGGGTTTTTCTGCGTTTTTAGGACATCTTTTTCCCGTATGGCTTAAATTTAAAGGTGGTAAGGGTGTTGCTACTTATTTAGGTGTATGCTTAGGATTCTATTGGCCAGCAGCAATTGCTTTCATCACTGCGTGGATAGTGTTTTTTTTCATTACGCGTTATTCTTCATTATCCGCAATCATTGCTGTTATTATTACTCCAATATTTGTTTATTTTTCCTACCCTTATCTCTATGTTCATTGTATATTAGTGACTATGAGCCTATTAGTGATGATAAAACATTATGCAAATATCAGCAGATTGTTAGTTGGGAAAGAAAGCAAAATTGGGACGCAAAACGGGGGCAAATAAAGGAATTCTACTCACTGATCGTCAACGTCTAAACTGGTTACGATTGTTGCGGAGCGCAAATATTGGAGCAGTGAGTTTTCGCAACCTCATTGATCATTATAAAACAGCAGAAAACGCTTTAGCGGCACTTCCTGAGCTTAGTAGAAAGGGGGGTCTTTCTACATCTATCCGAATAGCAACATTAGAAGAGGCGGAAAAAGAAATGCAAGAAGCCGAAAGATTAGGTATTCGGTTTGTTGGTATAGGAGAACCTGATTATCCAAGATTTCTTAAGGTTACAGAAGCATCACCGCCGCTTATTGCTATAAAAGGCAATGTATCAGTTTTTGAGAAACCTTCTGTTGGAATTGTGGGATCTCGAAATGCTTCTGCATCTGGCAAGAAACTGGCTGCTCAATTTGCTCATTTTCTTGGAAACGCCGGTTTTGCAATTATTTCTGGATTAGCGCGTGGAATTGATAGCATTGCACATCAAGCAAGTCTACAAACGGGCACAGTTGCAGTAATGGCCAGTGGAATTGATCACATCTATCCTCCTGAAAACAAAAAACTGCACGAAGATATTATCACAAACGGTGGAGCAATTATCAGTGAAATGCCCATTGGATGGAAACCACGGGCTATCGATTTTCCAAGAAGAAATCGTATTATTGCAGGTCTCTCACTTGGATTGCTGGTTGTAGAGGCAGCACTGCGGTCAGGATCCCTTATTACTGCGCGTCAAGCTGCCGAAATGGGACGATTGACTTTTGCCATTCCCGGTTCTCCACTTGATCCAAGATCCGTTGGTACAAACAACCTCCTCAAGGATGGTGCCTTGCTAACCACACACCCCTCTGATATTATAGAAACACTTACACCATTAATCCCAACGCCCACAAATCTCCAACTTAACTTCTTTGAAGAAACACCCTCTTTGCAACTTGAAAAAGGCTGTTTTAATTCACCTGATGAAAAAAACAGCACCCCTTCTTGCGTTGTAGGCAAAGAAGAACGGCGTGCTGTTCTCTCTGCCCTCTCAACAACACCCATTGATTTAGACACACTGAGTACCCATTCAGGTGTTCCCCTCTCAAATCTCTACCTTCTATTGATTGAACTCGAACTTGCTGGAAAGCTTATTCGACACTCTGGTGGTTATGTGTCATTGTCGAATTTTGATCTTCTCCAAGAGCCTCCGCACTATTAATAATACTTTGTCCTTCTTTAGCAGCCATATCCAAAAGCAATGCTAAAAGAGGACTTCGCGCCTGACGTGCCATCTGGTTCATCTGTTTTGACATATCTGTAATATATTGGATAATTTTTAAATGATTTATAAACATAATCTTCTATCCTTGAGTATTCTCCTCACCTCTCAATAGACGTTATCTTAAGTATTGCGTCTTATGTTTTTGTATTAACCGTGGAAAATAAATCGTGTAATTCCATATAGGGTGTATTTTAACAATAACAATCACAAGCTGTATAATATTAATGTTTTTTTATGTGCTCTTAACCAATTGCCATTAGCTATTCCTGGAAAAGAAGTTTATAAAAAAGTTTTTTATTTCAACATTCGGGTAAAATTATGAATATCGTTATCGTTGAATCTCCAGCAAAAGCAAAAACAATTAATAAATATCTTGGGTCTCAATATAAAGTAGTAGCATCATTTGGACATGTTCGTGATTTACCCGCAAAAGATGGCTCTGTTATACCCGATCAAGATTTTTCTATGAAATGGGATGTAGATTCTGCTGCCGCTAAACGTTTAAATGAAATAGCAAAAGCAGTTAAAGAAGCCGATAGTCTTATCTTAGCGACAGACCCTGATCGTGAAGGGGAAGCTATTTCATGGCATATTCTAGATGTTCTTCGTCAGAAAAAAGTTTTAAAAGATAAACCTGTTAAACGGGTTGTCTTCAATGCCATCACAAAAAAATCTGTGCTTGATGCGATGAATAATCCACGTGATATTGATACATCACTTGTAGATGCTTATCTTGCACGTCGTGCTCTCGATTATCTTGTTGGTTTTACACTTTCACCTGTTTTATGGCGTAAACTCCCCGGAGCACGTTCGGCTGGTCGCGTTCAATCGGTTGCCCTGCGTATTATTTGTGATCGTGAATCAGAAATAGAACATTTTATCAAAGAGGATTACTGGTCTATTACAACAGACTTGAAAACCATCCGCAATGACGGTTTTCAAGCAAGATTAACAATGTTTAATCAAAAAAAGATTGGCAAACTTGACATTCAATCTCAAGAACAAGCAGATCAAATTTGCCTTATGTTGGAGAAGGCAAAATATTATACACTAAGTGTTGAAGCAAAGCCTACAAAGAGAAATCCTTTTCCTCCGTTTACAACATCTACTTTACAACAAGCAGCTTCTTCAAAACTGGGTTTTTCAGCTTCTCGTACCATGCAAATTGCTCAAAAGCTCTATGAAGGTGTTGAAATTAATGGTGAAATGGCTGGGCTGATTACTTATATGCGTACTGATGGTGTACAAATAGCACAAGAAGCCATAGATTTAGCACGAAAAGTAATTCATGAATCTTTTGGCAGTGATTATATTCCTGAAAAACCACGTTTTTATTCAACAAAAGCAAAAAATGCACAGGAAGCACATGAAGCCATCCGTCCAACCGATTTTCAACGTACTCCTAATCAAGTACGGAATTTTCTCGACAACGATCAGGCAAAACTCTATGAACTGATATGGAAACGCGCTATTGCAAGCCAGATGCGTTCTGCTGAAATTGAACGTACAACTGTTGAAATTGAAGCACAACAAGGGGAAAATCACGCAAATCTACGCGCAACAGGTTCTGTTATTCGTTTTGATGGCTTTATTTCTGTTTACACAGATCAACGAGATGAAGAAAACAGTGAAGAAAATGAAACAACACATCTGCCGCAAATCAATACTGATGAAGAACTTACAAAAGACAAGGTTGACGCCATACAACATACCACTGCCCCCCCTTCCCGTTATTCTGAAGCTTCCTTAATTAAAAAGCTTGAAGAGTTAGGAATAGGTCGTCCTTCAACTTATGCATCCACATTGGCTACATTGTCTGATCGTGGATATATCATAATTGATAAACGAAAGCTTATTCCCAATGTTAAAGGACGTATTGTTACAGCCTTTCTTGAAAATTTCTTTAATCGCTATGTAGAATACGGTTTCACGGCAGATCTTGAGGAAAAACTAGATCTTATATCGGATGGAAAGCTTTCTTGGAAAGATGTATTGCGAGACTTTTGGGATGAATTTAATGCCTCTATTACCAATATCCAAGAATTGCGTATAACAAATGTTCTCGATGTTTTAAATATAACATTAGCACCTCTTGCTTTTCCTGTACGTGAAGATGGAAGTGATGTCCGTTCCTGTCCTCTATGTACAAACGGCCAGTTATCATTAAAACTCGGTCGTTATGGTGCATTTGTTGGCTGTTCTAATTATCCCGAATGCAAATACACACGCCAACTTGGCACAGATCCAGGAGAAGAGAACAAATCCATACGGAATGATGAACCCGTTATGCTTGGAGTCGACCCTAAAACAGGAAAAGATATCTCTCTTCGCAATGGTCGTTTTGGGCCCTATATTCAACTTGGTGAAAGAAAAGAAGCTAAGCGTGCAGGGTTACCAAAAGAATGGCAAGCAGAAAAGATCACTCTTGATAAAGCTTTGGCTTTAATATCATTACCCCGTGAAATTGGTATTCATCCTGAAACAGGAAAAATAATCACCGCAACAATTGGCCGGTATGGCCCCTACCTTACGCATGATGGGAAATATTCTCCTCTTCTCAATGCAGATGAAGTTTTTGATATTGGCCTAAATCGCGCTGTTACAGTACTTGCCGAAAAACAAGAAAATAAAACAAAGCGAAGTAGAACAACAACTGCAGCGCTGGCAATATTAGGAGCCCACCCAGATGGGGGAACTGTCACCGTCCGCAATGGCCGTTATGGTCCCTATGTTAATTGGGGCAAAATTAACGCAACATTGCCAAAAGATAAAGATCCGATTAATGTGACACTTTCAGAAGCATTAGAACTTATATCGGCTAAAGAATCTGGTAAAAAAATAAACTCAAAAAGAGTTTCTATAAAAACAAAAGAGACATAAATTTTGGCTAAAGGTGAAAAACAAACAAAATATTTCCAACCGCTGAATTTGGAAAGGCTGCCTAATAAGGCAGAAATTCTCTCCTTTATTAATGAGAATCCTGGTCGATCAAGTAAACGTGAAATAGCAAAAGCTTTCAATTTACAAAATGATTCTCGTATCTGGTTACGAGATATATTGCGGGATCTGGAACATCAGAGCTTAGAACAAAAGGAGCGTAAAAAGGCAAGAAATAAAGGACTATTGCCAGCTGTTGCTATTTTAAAAATTACTGCACCTGATGAAGACGGTAGTTTTATTGCGCAACCTCTTGAGTGGGGAAATGGCCCAAAACCAAAGATTAAAATACTCCCTTTTCACCATATAAAAGGAATAAACGTTGATATTGGAGACCATATTCTTGTAAAAATTTTTCGAAATAAAGCACCTCAAAGCTCCCCTTATACGGGAAAAATTGTTCGTAAAATTGATCTATCACCAAAGAGCACATTTGGCGTTGCACGAAAATTAGAAAATGGCCAATGGCGTCTTGATCCTGTCGAGCGTAAAATGAGTGAATTGATTATTGATACATCTTCAGAAATTCATGTAGAAACTGGCGATCTCGTTGAAGTCGAAATTAAAAAAAATACTCGGTATGGGCTGAAGAGTGCACAAATAAAAAATGTTTTAGGACACATTGAGAGTGAAAAAACACTTTCAATGATTGCGCTTCTGTCAAAGGGAATTCCTTATATTTTTCCTGAAGATGTTCTTAAGCAAGTGAAAAATGTAAAACCTGCCAACATAGAAAATCGTGAAGATTGGCGACAATTGCCACTCATTACGATTGATCCACCAGACGCAAAAGATCATGATGATGCAGTTTATGCAACAAAGGACAAAGATCCTGCAAATAGTGGCGGTTGGATTATTGTTGTCGCAATCGCGGATGTTTCTTACTATGTCAAAACAGGAAGTGCTGTAGACAAAGAAGCATTAAAGCGAGGAAATTCCGTTTATTTTCCCGATACCGTTGTGCCAATGCTTCCAGAACGTATTTCTAATAATTTATGTTCTCTACGTGAAGAAAAAGAAAGACCCGCTTTAGCAGTTCGTATGATTTTTGATGCAAACGGGAACAAACGAAAACATAATTTTCACCGCGTTATGGTGTGTATAAGAGCTAACCTCTCTTATCAAGAAGTACAATCAGCAATTGAGGGAAATATAAATGAAAAAATGGCTCCTCTTTTCGAAAACGTCTTACAACCATTGTGGCAAGCTTATGAATGCCTTAAAATCGCACGGAATCGTCGACAACCACTAGAATTAGAAATAGCAGAAAAAAAAATTATTCTTGATCAAAATGGATGCATCAAAAATATTGAGATACAAACGCATCTAGAATCACACCGTTTGATTGAAGAATTCATGATACAAGCTAACATTGCCGCATCTGAAACATTAAAAGAATATCGTCAGCCCTTCATCTATCGAATTCATGATAGGCCCTCTCTCGCAAAACAAGAAATATTACGGAGTTTTCTTCAAAGTTTGGGTTTATCACTCTCTCGGGGTGCAGAACTAACATCAGCACGCCTTAATAAAATTTTAAAAAAAGTTGTGAATACCCAACAACAAGAATTGATCAATCAAGTTATTTTGCGCACACAATCTCAAGCAGAATATAACCCCCAAAATATCGGCCATTTTGGTTTGAACTTACATAAGTATACACATTTTACATCACCAATTCGTCGTTATGCTGATCTGATTATTCATCGAGCACTCATTAAAGCTCTAAAGCTAGGGAATGATCAATTAACAGAGACACAAGAAAAAAATCTTGCAGAAATCGCCACACAAATTTCTCTCTATGAACGCCGAGCAATAGTGGCTGAAAGAGAAACTATTGATAGACTTATCGCACATTATTTAATCAACAAAGTCGGTTGTACTTTTACAGGTCGTATTTCTGGAGTTACAAAAACAGGTCTTTTTATCTCACTTGATACACTCAATATAGATGGTTTTGTGCATATTTCTACACTTGAAAATGATTATTATTATTTCGATGAAGTACAACATACTCTGGTAGGAAAGCGTAGTCATAAAGGCTACCAACTCAATGATATAGTAGAAGTGAAGCTTATAAAAGTACAGCCTTTTGCTGGTGCTTTATGCTTTGAACTTTTAACAGACCCTCGTCCAATAGCTTTTTCATCTGCATATTATCATAAAAACAAATTTATAGCAAAAAAACGAAAGCGTAACTTTTATGAAAGAAATAATATCAGATAAAAATGAAGGAAATATGTAAAAATGAAAATCATCGTGACAATTTTTATTATACTATAAAAATATAATAAAAAAATATTATAGGAGATAATTACATCTTTAGTTCCATTACTTTAAATAAAATATTATTATAAAATAATAAAATAACTATAATTTAAAAACTGAACTGTTCTATATAATTTATTTCATTATATTATTTTTAGTATGCAAGTAACTCTCTTCAGCATAAGGGATCGTATATTTATTTTTAATCAATAGCAACCCTATAAAAATCTGAAATAATTTCGAATATTAAGGGAATTAGAAAATCTGCAATGGAGGAATTTACTTTCTTTTAGCTTTTAAATTAGCTATTCATAAGCTTCATGAGAAAAACAAAATTAAACTATTCTTATAATAAAAACTTTAGAGTTTCAAAAAATTCTTTGCGGAAATTATTGCATTATTAGCTCTTTAAGTTTTCTAGTATCTAGTTTTCAAGAAATATGAATTTGCTTTATTGTAAAATTTATATTGCATTTTACCATGACAATCCTGTTTATCTTATCAAAGTTTTAACTCAACAATTGCGCATCACTTAAAAATGCAGTCTGTTACTTTGTGTTTACACTCTTATAGAAGCGATTATACTTTGCGATAGGTACAATACTGCTGGCAAAAGTGGGAATCAAGAATTTAAAGCTCTTTTCTACTATATATCTTTATTATGTTTGCTATCATAACAATTTTCGTATTTTGAAAATTAATCCTCAAATTTAAAGATAGCTAATATGTGTTATTTATTCTTACGTTTTCTTTCCTATCTCAACGATTGCAGTATTTTTGTAGTGTTGTCAATGGGAGCATTCACTGTTAATAACTCTCTTTAATCCATTGAATATAATAAAAATGAAGTAATCTTATTTTTGTAGCAACATTTTTGTTTGATAATATTTACTCTTAATACATAACAGTAATGAACGATTACACAAAGGATCAGTACTATTTCTGTATGAGATGTGTATTTTAACTTTACAAGAATCCAGAAAAAAGAAATTTAAAACTTTTAATACTATGATATTTAAACAGCAATGGATTCTGATTTTTCCTCTTTTTCTCCTCACTCACATTTTTATTTACCTTTGTAGAATCGAGCTTACAGCGTGAGCAATATGCCTTAACGAGGAAGAATTTTTTCTTACCATTTCTGCTTTTATTTTTTTACTATTAGATCAATATGTTTATTAGGACAAATACTATTCAAAGCATGAAATATCTCGAAACCAATTTTTTTAACTACAATGGCTTGTTTTTTTAGTTTATATATCATTTTGATGCTTATTCAACACATGAAAAAATTAATCAGCTCTTGACTTTTTTGACGAGATCCGTAGTGTTATCGGAGATCTGTTTGCATCAGAAATAGACTTTAATGGAAAATTATATAGTTTTCAGTATAAATAGGACTCTTAATTATGGCCAAAGCAGCAACCATTAAGATCAAGCTTTTATCAACTGCAAATACTGGTTTTTTCTATGTAACGAAGAAAAACAGTCGTACAATGACAGATAAAATGAGCAAGCGTAAATATGATCCAGTTGTAAAAAAGCACGTTGAATTTAAAGAAACAAAAATTAAATAATTGACTTACATTATTTTTCTCGTGACTGTTGCAATCGAAAGCACTGCAGTTTTAAATGCTGCTTATCAAGGGGAAAAATAGAGATTTGAATTGTATTTATTTGTTTTTATTTTAGAGCTTTATATAATTTAAATAAGGTTGGTTTATTTTTTTAATTGCTCTTCTGTATTTTGAGCAGTATCATTGTGGTGTTGTGTTGAATTTGGTTTGCTATGTAATTTAAGAGTGAAGTATGTTTAATATAGTAGAATTTTTTCATTATAATTTGAGTAATATGTTTATTTATCAAAATAATCGAATTTTATTGAAGACGTTATAAGTCAATCCTTTATAAATTAAACGTTTTATAACCATAGTTTTTTGTCTCATGAGAAAAAAAAGTTCTTATTTTGGCCTAAGTGGTTTCAACCTAAAGATTATGAGTTCCAGCATTTTTATTGCTGTTAGTATTTTCATCATTGTGATAGTTTACATTGAGTATACTAAAACATACCCTCAGAAGACCTCTTTAGTTTCCAAAGAATCTATCGAAGGAAATGCGTTAATCATTGATGGCGATTCATTTATGATTTCCTCTGTTATGATCCGACTTGCAGGAATTGACGCTCCTGAGATAAAACAATTTTGTGGTACCGAAAAAGTACCCTATGCATGCGGACTTGAAGCAAAAAAACACTTAGAGCAACTCATAGCAAATCAGCCTGTTATATGTCATTGGTATAAAAAGGATAAATATGGCCGCATTCTTGCGACATGTAAAACAAAGCAAGTCAGTAACATCAACGCAACGATGGTACAGGATGGTTGGGCTGTAAGTTATTATGACTACCCTCAAGAAGAACAAGAAGCCAGAAAGAAAAGAAAAGGAATATGGCAATCAGATTTTCAATACCCGAGAAAATGGCGAAAAGCGCATCCTCGAGTAGAATAAAGAATATATTTCCCCATATAATATTCTTTAATTTCTTATTTACCAATGAAAAAACAACCATATAATCAAATTATCAAACTTGAAAAAAAAATTTATTCCTGTCGTGTTTGTACCAAATATCCCCGTTATCTTCCTCCTCTTCCGCATGAACCAAAACCCGTAGTTTATTTATCCAATACGGCTTTGATTGCAATTGCAGGACAAGCACCAGGGCTACGTGTCCATGAAAATTCTATTCCTTTTAATGATCGTTCTGGCGAAAGATTACGTAATTGGCTCAATGTAACAAGGAATGAATTTTATAATAGATCTCTCTTTGCTATTGTTCCTATGGGATTTTGTTTTCCAGGCTATGATCAAAAAAAATCTGATTTACCACCAAGACGTGAATGTCAAGAAATATGGCATGAAAAGGTATTTCAAGCTATGCCACAAATAAAACTTGTTCTTGCTATTGGAAGTTATGCACAAAAGTGGCATATTACAAAGCTAAAACATAAAACTGTCTCAGCAACCGTTAATGATTGGAAAAACATTCTTTCCATACGTCAACCTCGAGGCTATAATGTGATGCCTTTACCCCATCCATCATGGCGAAATACTTCTTGGTTACAAAAAAATCCATGGTTTAATGATGAGCTTATTATGTCCCTACGCAGTTTAGTGCGTAAATTTTTACAAACTGAATATTGAGAAAAATATGGATCGTCTTGATCGAAAAATTTTACATCTTTTGCAAGAAAATGCGACACTCTCTGTCGCTGATATCGCTAAAAAAGTAGGACTTTCTACCACTTCTTGTTGGCGTAGAATTCAAAAACTTGAAGAAGATGGTGTTATTCAACGTCGTGTTGCTGTCCTTTCTCCAGAAAAAGTAAATGCACACATCACTGTTTTTGTTTCTATTCGTACGAACACACACAGTCATGAATGGTTTAAGCGCTTTTCAAAAATTGTGCAAGAATTTCGTGAAGTGATTGAATTTTATCGAATGAGTGGAAATATTGACTATTTATTGCGTATCGTCGTTCCTAACATTGAAGCTTACGATCTTTTTTACAAAAAATTAATTGCTAAAATCGATATCCGTGATGTTTCATCTTTTTTCGCGATAGAACAAATTAAATACACCACGGAACTACCACTCAATTATATAAAATTGCACGACAAAACAAGTGAAAAAAATTTTTAAAGATTTTTTGATGCTGATAAAATCGCTATCATTCTTAAACGGTCAAATGTTCTTGTTCGCACACTGCCATTTGAGCGTGGGTTAAAACAATAGCCTTGACGATAGCAACTGCCATAGCCGCACCTGTTCCTTCGCCAAGACACACATCTATAGATCTAAGAGCGATTCTTTGTCAATTTTTTCTAAAAACCTGTAATGTGCTGACTTAGAAGAAACGTGCCCAACAAGGGTATGATCAAGAGCTTTTGGATTCATTTCATAAAGTGCTACTCCAATTGCTACAAAACCATCCAAAATAACCGGTATCTTTTCCATTCTAGTAACAAAATGACACCTACGATCGCGGCAATTTCATGTCCTCCTAGACAACGCATTATTTCAAATAAGGTCATTAAAACGATGCTTATGTAAAGAAACAGCGGTTCCCACTGCAGCTATTTTTCGCTAATAAAATTTCTCCTTAATTCCTATGCTGCTCGCTGTCCATTCCTCCACTTCTCCGTCAAACAATGCTAAACATAAAAACTGAAGCTATTTTCGTATTGCCAACTCCCATTTCACCAATACACAAAAGATCTGTTTCACTAGCGATGGCTTCCATTCCAAATGTCATTGTAGTAAAAGCACTGCGCTCATCCATTGCTGCATCTTTGGTAATATTCATTGTTGGATATATTCCATTGCTAGATCAAATATCTTCAATCCAAAATCATAAGCTATACAAATTTGACTAATAGTAACGCCACCAACCGCGAAATTTTGTACCATCTTTTGTGTTATAAATTGCAAAAATGATGTAACATTCTCCTCGATAAAGCTATGATTCCCAAAAACAATAGCCTTTAAAGGCTGTGTTACGATAGATTTCTCTGCACCTCTCTATCCGGTATATCAAACCGCTATTTCTCCTAATTTTTTTAATACTCATTGCTCCTTTGTTAATTTTTTTGCCGTTTTTTTGCTAAAATCATAAAAAATTTATCAGCACTTGATAAATTTGTGAGAAAAGCATGAAAATCATCAAATGGACTAACAGTCATGAAGAAAGATATCTTTTCAAATTTATAATATGTAATTTAAAATCTTGTCATATAAACAGGATATGAATAATTTGTTTTTTTAAAGTCTTTTAAGCATGTTAGATAATTATTAACGATTTTTTTTTGTACTAAATAACTGTTTTTATTGATCTACAGATGAACAATATTTAATGTATAAACTTATTTTTATATGAGGGCTTCAGCCTATTTCTATATTAAGTTAACATTGATCAGCATATATTTATTATAAAAAAGGGTCCTAAGTTTCAATGTTAGGAACAACAATACGCAATAAATAGTCAATATCTCCACTTATTCGATAAAATTCAATCACTTAATGAAATCTTTACGCAATTTTTGAAAAGCACTTAAACTATTCTTGGCTGTGTATATTTGCACGAATCGAAACAAAAAAAGTGAAGGGTAAGCAGCTTTCTCTTTCAGTTGAGACTGGCATTAGAGTTCTCTCCACAACAAAGGGATTGGCTTTCTGAAATTCACAAGTCTGGAAGAAAAACTTTAAAATTTAAGCTTTGATATCTGTTTATCTGATAAAAATGTTGTGTTACATGATAGCAGAAAAAGCTTCTTTCAAAACGTAGACGCTTGAATCTTTTCCTCTTGCATTATTTGATAATATTTGCCTCCATCGACGTGCACCATTCTGACCATGAAATAAACCAATCATATGACGTGTTACATGAGAAAGCTGCCCCCCTGATGCAATATGTTGAGCAGCATATTCACACATGGCCTCAATGAGATCACCATCGCTAAGATCATTTTGCTGTTCACCATATATTTCAGAATCAATATACTTTAATAAAGCTGGATTATGATAGACTTGTCGGCCAACCATAGCAGCATCACATATACTCAAATGCTTTTTTATTTCATCAATTGATTTAATTCCACCATTTATTCCAATAAATTTATTATAATATTTTCGTTTTAATTTATAAACTCTTTCATAATTAAGTGGAGGAATATCGCGATTTTCCTTTGGACTCAATCCTTTTAACCATGCTTTACGTGCATGTACCCAGAGTGCATCACATCCAGAATTCCAAACTTTATTAGCTAAAAGATCTAAAGCTAACTCTTCATCCTGATCGTTCACCCCAACTCGACATTTGACAGTTACAGAGAGTGTAACCACTTGTTTTATTGCTTCCACAGCACTTGCCACAATGCCAGGATATAACATCAAACAAGCACCAAATGCGCCAGATTGAACGCGATTTGATGGACAACCAACATTGAGATTTATCTCATCATAACCAAAATCTTCTGCAATTCGCGCAGCCTCTGCTAATTTTTGTGGATCTGAGCCCCCTAATTGCAATGCAATTGGATGTTCTTTATGATTCAAAGTCAAAAGTTGTTCACGAATACCATGGATTACAGCATCAGCTACAATCATTTCTGTATAAAGAAGTGCCTTTTTAGTTAAAAGGCGGTAAAAAAATCTGCAATGCCGATCTGTCCATCCCAACATTGGTGCTATTGCAAATTTTATTGGTGAGGGAGAACTGTAAAATATCATAGGAGCATCCCTCCTCTCTTTCTTAAGAGTTCCCATTTATAATTAATATCTGATTTTTTTTATCTTGCAGAAAATTTTATTATTTTTTTGCTATCAATTGAAGGTGAAAAAATGCTCTCCCCAATTATCCTTTTTAATTGATCTAAAATCTTCTTAAAAACGACAAAAAACCTCTCTGAATGGTATTTATCTCCACTCTCATCCTATCTTTTTATTATTTAGCTCATTATTCTAAGATATTTTTAATTTGATAAAAATAGACTAAAGCGCCCCACGATTAACATCATAATAATTTATTCTCCTTCAGCGCTTTTTAATTTAATGTGTAAACAAATGCAAAAATAAAGCTCAATAAACTCTCTAAAAGCTACGTGATCATAAATTTTGTTCATTGTCTTTTGTTCTTTGCATATAAGCAGTCAGAGCATCAATCTCTTTTTTGTTAAACAGAAGTCCAAGTTTTGAGCGGCGCCATAACACATCTTCACACGTCTTAGCCCATTCCTTTTCTATGAGCCACTTTACTTCTATTTCATAAAGTCCATGTCCAAAATTCTTTCCCTTATCTGCTTTACCATTTGCAAATATCCTCAACGCCTCGCAACCATAAGACCTTGCAAGTCTGCGATATGTAAAAGCATCTAAACCTGGTACTAAAAGAGCAATTTTATTTTCGATTGTATCTAGCTTGTTATGTGGAAAATCGCCTCCAGGAAGCGTTGAGTTGGCCGTCCACGGTTTTCCCTTTTTGCCAAGCGCTTTTTCAACAAATTTCATCGCATCTTCAGCTAATTTGCGATAAGTTGTAATCTTACCACCATAAAGATTAAGAATCCGTGGTGTACTTTCTGTACCCATTTCTTTTAAAACATAATCACGCGTGATTTCTTGTGCTTTTGAAGTACCATCGTCATAGAGAGGACGGACACCAGAGTAAGTCCAGACAATGCTCTCACGCAATACCGGTTGTAAAAAATATTCACTCGCTGCTGTACAGATATAGTCAATCTCTGTATCGGTAATATGAACATCAGCAGGATCACCCTGATATTCACAATCTGTGGTTCCAAGCAATGTAAACTCTTCCTGATACGGAATGGAAAACAGAATACGCCCATCCCCGTTTTGAAAAATATAAGCACGATCATGAGCATAAAGCTTTGGAACTAGAATATGAGAACCTCTGACAAGCCGTACTGGTGGATTTTCTTTACAGTCTAATACATTTGTCAAAATATGATTAATCCAAGGACCTGTCATATTTGCAACATAAGAAGCCGTAATGCAAAACTCTTTACCGCTTAATTTATTTCGAAGAATCACAACCCATTTTTTTTCTTCACTTTTTAAAGACAGAACTTCCGTTCGCACTTTTATTACAGCTCCCCACTTTTCTGCATCACGAGCATTTGCAATCACTAAACGAGCATCATCTACTCTTGCATCAGAATATTCAAAACCTTTATGATATTCTTGCTTAAGTGTAGAGCAAAAATTCTTTGAAAAGTTAACCGTTTTACTAGGCCACAATTTCTGATTCCAGTTACCGAGATAATCATAAATAAAAAGTCCAAAACGCAATATCCAAGCAGGGCGTAATTTTTTATGATAAGGGAGAAGAAAACGCAAAGGACGTACAATATGCGGAGCCATACGCCAAATGATCTCGCGTTCTTTCAGTGCTTCACGAACAAGCCGGAATTCATAATGTTCAAGATAACGAAGACCACCATGAATGAGCTTTGTCGATGCACTTGATGTGCCGGATGCAAGATCATTCATTTCAGCCAATCCCACTTTAAATCCGCGTCCCGCTGCGTCCCTTGCTAAGCCACATCCGTTTATCCCTCCACCAATAATAAAAAGGTCATAATGCGCTACGGTTTCCATAATTTTTTTTCATCATTCAATTTAGTTTGTTCCACTGTACTCAATAAAACAACAAAAAAAAGTCAATACAAATACTCTCAATCAAATTGTTAACGTACTTCTTTTCACAATCAATATGCAAAAAATATCCTTGATATCATCTAAAGATGAAAACAACATCTGATAAAAAAGAAAAAGCTTCAGCTCTTCAAAAACATAATCATTGCAAAACATGCATTACACAACATCTTCTTACAGAAAAAAATTACTGTCTTTTTTATAACCGATTAAATCTCCACTGTAGTTAAATGCTTTGTTGCACATAGGCAATATTTTTCATATAGTCTGAAAATGTCACAAAAGAAATGTGAAGCCATATAGATGATCTCTCAACCTCAACACCTAAAAACGGAGCTCATTGCAAAATTTTCAATAACAATTATATTGAGTATTTTGCTCTGTTCACCTTCTTTTTCAAACGCAAAATTAAGCGAAAAAACACTAGAAAATCTTAAAATACAACTTCTTGAAGATTCTAACTTTTTATCTAAACTTAGAGAAAAAATTATATCACGTATTGATGATCACGGTATTCAAAAGGTTGTAAGAGATTATTTACTCACTAATCCAGAAATTATGATTGAAATGCAGCTTATTCTTCAGGAAAAGCTAGAAGAGCAAAGTGCACAAAATGCCAAAAAACAGGCTTCCGTTATCAACTCATTGAAAAAGCAGATTTTTCAATCTCCTCATGATGCTGTTTTGGGAAATCCAAATGGTAAAAGAGTGCTGGTTGATTTTTTTGATTACAATTGTGGATATTGTAAAATTTCTTACTCATACATAGAAAACTTAATGAAAGAATATCCAGATCTACGGGTTATTATGAAAGATTTACCAATTTTGGGATCTGATTCTATGGCAGCACATATTGTTGCTTATGCTTTTCGAAAACAATTTCCAGAGAAATATCCTCAGTTTTACAAAGAGCTTTTAGCACATCGGAGTCGTGCAAACGAAATCAGAGCTATAAAAATAGCGGTTTCATTAGGAGCAGATGAAAAAAAACTGCGCAATGCAATAAAAGATCCTAACCTGCAAAACGCCTTTAAAAAAAATATTCAAATTGCTTCTACACTGAATATTACGGGAACACCTTCTTACATCATCGGTGATAAATTACTCATCGGAGCTATGAGTGAAGAAATTCTCAAAGAAGCCATAGAAAATATGCAATGAACGTTCTTTCTTTACTTCGTTATCTTTTAAAATACTCTAAATTAGGTGATTTTATGCTTTCTCTTTTTTAACAACAAGCTTATAAGTGCAATTTCGCATAGCAAACACTGGTTTTAAATTATATAGAATCCTCAAAAAAGGTCATCTGTAGTCTAAGTATTCAGTCATAATAATTAAATAATGACGATCTTCATTGATCAAGGAGTTAGAAATAAAATGGCAACAAAAAAAATGGACGCTGTAAAACAGACCGCAATTGATACGAAAATTATCCGCGACCTTGCTGAAATTTTGAATGATACCAATTTAACCAATATTGAGCTTGAACAGGGCGGACTGCGTATTTGTGTATCACGTCAAAATATCACAGCTGTTCCCGAACAAACAATCTATGCTCCTGTTTCTACTCCTACTGTTTCTGTGGCTTCTCCCCCAATACCAACAATTGGAACTCCTACACCAGAAGACAAATCAAAAAATGCAATCACATCTCCAATGGTTGGTACAGCCTATCTTGCACCTTCACCAGGTGCACAATCTTTTGTAGAGATAGGGCAAAATGTTTCTGAAGGACAAACTCTACTTATTATTGAAGCGATGAAAACAATGAATCAAATTCCCTCACCACGTTCAGGCAAAGTAACCACTATTTTTGTTAAAGATGGCCAACCCGTTGAGTTTGGTGAACCGCTTATTGTTGTTGAATAAGGTGAGAAGTAGCTATGATTCGAAAAATCCTCATTGCTAATCGGGGAGAAATTGCTCTTCGTGTTCTGAGAGCCTGCAAAGAACTTGGAATAAAAACCGTAGCCGTTCACTCAACTGCTGACGCTAATGCAATGCATGTTCGTCTTGCTGACGAAAGTGTCTGTATTGGCCCTCCCTCAGTTCGCGATTCTTATTTAAGTATTCAACAAATTATTGCTGCCTGTGAGATCACAGGTGCTGATGCAGTTCATCCGGGCTATGGCTTTCTTTCTGAGAATGCAAAATTTGCAGATGTTCTAGAAGCCCATAAGATTACATTCATCGGCCCAACGGCTGCGCATATTCGCATCATGGGAGATAAAATTGAAGCAAAAAAAACCGTTAAAAAACTTGGAATTCCTGTAGTCCCTGGTTCAGATGGAGCGATCACTGAAGAAGCAGAAGCTCTGCGTACGGCTCATAAAATTGGTTATCCAGTTATTATTAAAGCTTCTGCCGGCGGTGGCGGACGCGGTATGAAAGTGGTCCACTCTGAACAAGAGTTCGCTATAGCTCTTGAAACAACCCGTTCAGAAGCAGCAGCGGCTTTTGGTGATGATGCAGTTTATATCGAAAAATATCTGGAAAAGCCACGCCATATTGAAATTCAAGTTATAGGTGATGGAGCTGGGAATGCTATCCATTTAGGGGAACGCGATTGTTCACTTCAACGACGTCATCAAAAAATATGGGAAGAAGCAACTTCACCTGCACTTAATGAAATTGAACGAAAAAAAATTGGTGATATTGTCGCAAACGCTTGTGCACAACTAGGATATCGTGGAGCGGGTACTATTGAGTTTCTTTATGAAAATGGTGAATTTTACTTTATTGAAATGAATACGCGTTTACAAGTTGAACATCCTGTAACTGAAGCAATTACAGGCATAGATTTAGTCCATGAACAAATTCATATTGCATCAGGCTGTAGACTTTCGGTTGTACAAGAGGATATTTGTTTCTCTGGTCATGCTATTGAATGTCGTATTAATGCGGAAGATCCTATTAACTTTACCCCATCACCAGGAACCATTACACATTTTCATACACCTGGAGGCTTAGGAATACGGGTCGATTCAGGTGCTTATTCAGGTTACTGTGTCCCTCCTTATTACGATAGCATGATTGGAAAGCTTATTGTTCATGGACGTACCCGTTTAGAATGCATGATGCGTTTACAGCGTGCTTTAGATGAATTTGTAGTTGATGGAATAAAAACCACATTACCTCTTTTTCGCGATCTTATTAACAATCAAGATATTGCAGATGGTAATTATAATATCCATTGGCTAGAAAAATATCTTTCTAGCCAATTAGCTTCATAATTCAATAACAAAATGGTGTACTTTCATCAGCGCTTCTATAAAACGTCAACATGGAAATAATATACAACATTGCTGTAAACAATAGTAAGAAAATAGAGAAGCTGATTATTTTATAATTTATGATATAAGTTTTTTTTAAAAAAATATGTACAAAAACTAATAATTTTCTATTTTCCTTTTTAAGAGTTTGTGTTAACTCCTATACGTTTATGCCCTTATAGCTCAGTTGGTAGAGCACCTGATTTGTAATCAGGGGGTCGGGAGTTCGAGTCTCTCTGGGGGCACCATTTTATCTTTTAAAAAAATAAACTATCATCAATAAATTAGATATTTTGGTAATTTTTTAATTTACCAGTCCATCTCCTTTTTGTTGCATGATTGAATCTGTTGGTTAATACTAAAAGCATACCGGTTTTCTGTTTATCAATGTGCCGTTGTTTTCTCTATTTCTACTTTCATAGCGTATTAATCTGTTAAAGAGACAACTTTGTTATTTTTATCTCAGTCAACCATAAAGACAGAATTTTTTTGATAAATATGGTTTCAGAGGTTTCACCTGTATTTAAAGATTGTTTTCCAGTAATTTTGTTGCTATTTTGCATTTTCACAAACCTGACGTTCTGGTTTTTCTGAGTTTAGCGTTTTTGTAATAATAGACTTGGTCTGTCTTTCTATTAAGAGAGCAATCTTATTTACCCACTATTGAGGAAAGAATGGCAGTTTAGCATTACACTTTAAAAGCAAAACTGCTATAAAAAGATTATTCTCTCATTTTATAAAGGAATTCATAAAAATTACTTGCATAATACTGGAAACCTCCAGAGGAACACTTAAGATAGAATGAGCATTTGCCATCTTGAAATTGAGAATAATCAAAGTAAAATATATCACCAAAATCAATTGTACAGAGAAAAAGTTGATTTGGCTTTATAAATCGAGTAAGTTTCGGTAAACAATATAACCAAAAGGAATACCCACGCAGATCTCGTAAATGCTGGATATTTCTTAAAGTCAATTTCTTCTACTCCATAATCTTTCAAAAAACTCTTGTAGAGCGATATGAATTGCAGACCAAGAATTTCCTCAACTTTTTTAATCCTTATATCATCAACCGTATTATCCGCAGTACAAAAATTGATAACATGACTATGTACATCAACAAATTGTTGTAACATCAGATAACGTGAAATTGTCTACAAATTATTCTCCACAAATTACAGAAGGTCTTTGTTTATTAACATTTCTACTTATCAAATACTTATTTAGTGATATCCAATGGAATTAGATTTGGATTAATAGGAATAAAAAGAGCTCTTTTCTTGATAGAATGAGTGGAAAATCTCTGCTAAAGGACAATTTTGTTCTTGTGTTATAAAAGATACAACATTATAGACCTGCAATTAATACCAGTAGAGGATTTTTCTGACGTTATTCTCTCAACATTTGTACTTGCACTAAGTTGTCCTTTTTCCTTTCAAGAAGAAATTGTTTTGGGCTCCAAAAGCTTATCTTCCTGATAAACCCTTTTACATTTAAATTCAAAAAGCCCAATCGAGTCGTGCTTTCTTTTCTTCATCCATTTCATGATCTATAATCCCCTTAGTTTAAACAAAATAATCACGGATTTTTTTTGAATAAACTTAAGTTTTTTTAAAGAGTGCAGAAACTTTTCACTGCAGCGCTCTAATTGGTTGGAAGACTCTTTGCCCCTTTCTCAATGCATAGCTGAGTTAGCTAGATTTTGTCACTTCTTTGTCTAAAGCCAGTGCGCTTTAAAAAAGAATCTGTTGGACGTTGTGTCGATACCCCCCACTTGCAAAACCGTTGTAACAAAATTGAAAGGTCTCAACATCACCCAATAAAGCCAGTACACTAATATGAAGTAAAGTATAGTTCTTGCACAAGATTAATCTTTTCGACTGCCTATTATAAAGCCTCATCACGCGCTTGTTTTAAACGATCTTCTTCCACTTCTTCTTCAAATATTTCTAAACCTTTTACCTCAAAATTAAGCTTTTAATCGGATAAATATTCAGCGTAGGATAAGTTATTTCACAAGCAGCTGTAAAAATATCAATACTAATTTAAAAATCGTTATCACATTGCAAGAAATTGTGAGTAATTCCACTATTATAAAGAATTTATACTTCACGGTCAACCAATTGATAGCTTGCCATATGATTATCTCCATCGATCTTGTTAACCAACCAGCCTAGTCTTTTCAAAAGTGCTGTTGCATTCTCCATAGTCAATTTATCATTATTATCATCTGTTTTTCATCCGCCCCCTCCCTATGTACATCAACAAGTGCAGTTTTAGGAATGGATAGTGCTTGGGGATCAACGGACAAAGTCAGAACGTTTTGTGAGTAAACCTGTTCAATAACACCAAACGAAAGTAAGAACATTGTCAGTTTTGTATTTCATGATGCCTTCCATAAAGCCTAAGAAGTTTTTTCCCTAAAACTCTTCCTATAAAATTTGAGCTTTTCAACGACCTAATTAGAATAAGAGCAATAAGATAACTCACCACAAAATCAAGTTTGTTTGTAAGCAAAGCAGCATAATCATAGATGATTTGATTTACATTTTGGCTATAAGTCCACTCAAGAATATCTGCACAAATCTATTTCAGTTTTTCCATCGACTTCAGCACCAAAGACTGTATAAATCTCTTCTACTTCTTTGAGAGCTATATATTGGGGTAATCAAAGAAAAATATCACGATGAGCAGTGAAAAAAGTGCCGAGAGCGAAGATTTGAAGATAACTACAGCCACTTTTTCTTCTGTATCAAAGCTATATGTTATATTGATGAGACGGTCTATACATACGAAACAAGCATTACGATTGTAGTTTTTATTATGACAAGATGTCCAGTTTTATCATTTTTAATTTTTTAGAACCTGTATTAAGGAGAGCCAAATCTTGTAAACTAATGCGTAACTCTGCTGCCTCTCATTTTCTTTAAAACCGTCAGATATTCTTCAGTAAATTGAACAGCATGTTTAAATATATTTTCTACCGTTGGAATCGCACCTGAAATACTCTATCAGCTGATATTGTAAAGAACTGTAAAAAAGAGAAAAACAACTGCAATCTAGCTGCACTATTTTCTACTAAGCTAAAAATATTTTTATCAACGTGCTTGATTCAGAAAATTTTTTGTTTTTCGCTTTAACAATCTTTTTCAAAGAGATGCGGACTTTCAATAATAAGTTTTTCTCTTGCTTTTTGTAACTGCTTAATAACTTCATCAATTTTTGATGGAGAATAAGAAGACTCTTGTTCACTTAATAAATACTGCCTTTCCTTACCCTCGTAAAAACACTGCATCTGAGATTGAAGCATTCTAATCTCCTGAAAGAAAAGGCGTCCAGTTTCTTTGAAATCATTATTAAGTGAGAAAAGTTGATCAGAAATTGATAGCAAAATTTGCTTTAGAAAACGCTCATTTTCTTGGCGTTTGCGGTATTCTAAAATAAGAGCACAACTTAGCTCATTTAACTGTTTTTTTGTAGAATCAATTTGGCGTAATAAATTTGATTCTCCCCCCATAGCCTTTTCTCTCATCTTTAAAAGTATTGCATGAATACCTAACAAATTAACTGCGGAATGAGATAAGTAATCAACTAATGTAGGCGTACTGGCATAGCATTTTTGTGCAACCATTTGAACTTACCTAATCAATGGTTTTTTATATCATCCCACTATTCAGTTTTAACTCTACAAAACCATTCTAAAGAAAGTGCTAAAAAATATTGTTCCCAATGTTATTTATATTTTAGGGGAAGTCCTCATTCTTTTTGCACTTACCGTCGAGCTAGTGGGGATAAAAGACGTAAAGGTGTATAAAGGATAAGGTGCGTTGTTTTTTCTAACACACTACTACTATCAGCAAGAAGCGCTTGACTGGGCGATAATTCTGTACCCTGCATAATTGTTGAAGCCAAAGACCCTTCTCGAGCAAGAGCCATCAACGTTGGAGAAGAAGCAAATACATTATGTGCTCCTCCATCAACATTAGAAAAATCAAGAACAGCTATTCCATTTTTACGCAACATTTCAATATCCGAACCATCCCCCACACGATGATGTCCACCCGTAAGACGTCCAGAAACAGCGAGAGCTTTATCTGCACGAGATACCAAAATAGCTGTTGGCTGAGGTAATTTCTTAATATCATTAAGTTGACGTTCAAACACATCAATATCAATGTCTGGCGCTGCCATTAAAAAACTTGTAATACGTTGGATAGGTTTATATTTTCTTTGCAATGCTAGAGTTCTAAATGCTTCCATTATAACAAAATTGCCCATAGAATGTGCAATAACTGAAATCTGATCAGCTTTAGTTTCGCTGATAAGTGTTAAGAGCTCTATCAGTCCATCACGTGCAAAATTAGCGCTATCACGGTCATAAATATAAAGAGGAACTGATCCTGCAGAGGGCCACGAATAGTGCACAGTAACCACATTTAAGGAATAATCGTATGTAAACTGAGCTGTACGAAATGTGCCATCTGCAAAATTATTATTATAACCATGAATAAAAAGGAAAATTTCTCTTTTTCCTCTTGGTTTTTTTTCTAAAGCCACATTTAATTGCCGTTTAAACTGTTCTTTATTATCATATTTTTGCAACGCTACTGCTGCAAAATACTTATCATGAGTAGGCTTATACGCGTTTGTTTCGACAATCCCTTTCACGTGTTGTTGAGGGATTCCTATATCCACACGATTATAGTGTACTTTATTTGATCGTTCTGCCCCATAAGGCTGAGAATAGTTGTTCTGCATCATACGACTTGTTGCAACATACACTGGAACAATAGCTTTTGGGGGTACTGATCTACTTTCAACCTCCCTTTGTACTGCAATCATAGATGGTGTTGCATGGATCCCATGCCAAAGCACTGCCCGCGATGTACTACATGCTGTTAATAAAGAAACGCAAATAAAAAGTTTTAAATACTTTAAAAATATTTTAATTCTCACCGCAACTCCAACCTGTTCTTCTTATAAAGAATCAACATTTCAAATTTACAGCTAAACAGACAATACCTTCACGGACTTGAAATGAAACTATTACCAGAAATACAATAAATAATACGCCATAAAAGTCCTTCTCTAATACGTACTATACTTCCCCCTTATTCGTCTGCAGCAGCAACTGAAAACACAAAATGGTGCAATCGAAATGCATTTTGACGAATTCCTTAACCGCTAACTCTTTCTATCAACTTTTTTAAGTCTAGTAAATCCTGTTGTGGGCAACTATGCAAAGTCCAACAAACATACCAACAATTTCACAACTAAAAGAATCAGAAGATTTTACTGTAAAACTCTTGCGGCAAGCATCTGCTTCTTTTCTTAAAAAGCATGCCGCTTCTTGATCTAAAGTGTACAGCTCCTCTCTTCTTCCATGCCAACAGATACAGATTTTTACCAATCTCTACAGAAGACAAAAATGCCGCAGACACGTCTAATTTCTCAGCCATATCTAACTAAGCATTCAGAATGATCAATACGAAGTTTACACACAATTTTACCAAATGGTGTAAGCATCTGTATAGAACCTCTTAACCGAGAACAGATATTCGTTCTGATTCTATCAGAATTTTCCAGTTTCTTCTCTGCAATGATTACGAATCGCGCTATAATGTTTTTTCTTATCTAAATAAGTTCGAGCTTGCACCTGTCCTATCAAAATGGATACTCGCTCTTTGTTAACTATATAAACTAATAACCAATCTCTGGTTCTATATAAAGATCTCTACGAGGCTTCCAGTTTTCTTATAATGCATGATCATTTAATACAGCAGGCAATTTTTTTATTAATCAAAAATTGCATAGCTTCTGTAAGCTTTTGTATATTTTTTCCACGCTTTTTTGCTCGTCTTACATCCTTTTTAAACTTTCCTGAATAGCTCACTGAACACATATTTAGATGTCCAGTTGCTTAAATAAATCAGCAATATTTTTAGCATAAAAAATGTCTTCATTTCTGTCCGCTTTGTAAAAAGATTCACGCGTTACCTCATTAGATATCTTATTATTTTCAACATGAATACTTTAGATTTATATTTACTTTATCTGCTACAAACTCACTTTTTACACTCATAATATTTCCTTTAGAATTTTCTGTTAGTAGTCTCGTGAAGTAGTGGTATCTTTTATACTCTGAACTCCTTCCTTTGCCACACTCGCTTCTTGTCGCGCACTTTCTGCTATCTTTTTTGCGCTTGTTTGTTTTCATCACAAACACGCTTGCTTTTCTTTGTCTCTTCTGATAGACTTAGCTCTGTTTTCCTTCGTCTTGTCCGCTACTTATCTGTTCATTGAGTCATCGTTCTGGAAGCTAATGTATTCGCTTGTGTGAAAGTTGTGAGGGCTGTTGCGGATGACTGACTCCCTTTCGTCTCTATTGTCTTGGCATCTTCAGAAACACTCTTCAACTGTGCCACAAAGCTCTTTGCTTCTAAGGATAATTTTGCTATTTCTGCAGTGGTTTTCACAACCTTGGATTCATCCACTGATTTAGAAGTTTTACTAACCGCTGTTGTCGTTCTTTCCGCTAATCCTTTAGCGGATTCGGTAGTCCCCTTTACTTCCTCTGTAACTGATTTTGCCTGTTCCAAAACACTTCTTGCTGCCTCTGCCATCTCCTTGGCATCTCTTGCCGTGTTCGCTGCTGTCATTGGTGTATTCTTCTCGCTTCATGAGAGATCACTACCACTGTTGCTGCTACTTGCTTCGTCTCTGTTGCTATCTGCTCTGCTTCTCTTACTACTTGCGAAGCCGCAGATATTTCTTACATAATTTCTCTCACACTTTATTCTGCTCGTTCAGAATTGGCTTTTGCCAGCTATTAATCGCAAACCATTTCGCAAAAACTTTTGTTTAATACAAATAGTCAGAACACTCCTCTAACTATTTTTTCATCTGAATTTGTTGGACACTTCCGAAGTAGTTATTCTCCGCAGCACTGCCTGCAACATCAGCGCCGATATTGACATCATCACCAGCAAGAGCTGCCTCCCTCCCGCAATGCGCGCCATATCAATGGTGTGCTCTTTAAAATCAACAAACTGCGCATCAATTTTTGCGGTGATCCACGCTTGCTCTTCCGAAGTTGGTGTGTGCCAATCCAGGGCTCCCATCTCCTCTTGCACAATGCCTTTTACTCACAGTTTATATTGCAGCATTTTGCAGCATTTCTGTCGCTTCCCCGACAGCACGGGCTTTACAATTACTGGTGACAGTGGCACCCACCAGACAACCAAAACCCACATGGGCAACAATCAGAGTGACGATGTCAATTTTCCCTTCTGCCTTAGCGGAATCGATTTCTTCAGTTAACATCTTACCAAGGGTTCCAGAAAGCGCCGTACGCAAATTGGCAAATTGGCAATCAAATTCTTGTCAAGAAAACCACCTTAATGAACAGCTTTCCTCTCACTGTGGGAAAAACTGTCAATCGTGTAACAATTTTTTATTATTCTGGTGAAATAAATTCTTTTAAGTAAGTAAAGAGCATAAACTGCCTCACACTTACCCACTTTAACAGTTGCACAAACCATATCTTCCCTCCCCCGCCATTGAAGATTTTAAAGCGCTCCGCCAAACTGCAATTTTACGCACTGCATGCCATTTATTTAAGGCGTAATGTGGAAAATTACTTTTATCATAAAGAAAAGAATATAATCCTTAAAATACTCACTTAATCCACAAAATATAATAAATTTACTCTATCGCATGATAAAAATCAAACTTTCTAAAACCAGTAAAACAAAGGATAGGTCTAAAGTTATCTACAAACACAATATCATCATGGCAGATATCCTTCTTTAAAGTTATAACTATATTGTAAACGTTAGCACCACTCTTGAATGGGTGATGAAGAATCAATGTGCTAAGGCCTATAAAAAGAGGAGACTTGTTAATGATACCAATTGCTAAGTTGTCGAGACGGTTGGCAACCTTGCTGATCCATGAAAATTGTTTCAAAGCTTTTTTGTGTATTAGTTTAAACGACAATCTATAAGCTCCTCATCTTGTTAAGTTGAAACATAGAATCTTAAAAGGAACAGTTTATCATGCGATACTCTAATAAGAGAGGATTTGAAATTTTGAAAACTCTTATGAAGTTCTTTAAGATTTTAAAGACATCCCATATTTAATAAAATTGGTTTTTTTCGATTGCCTTTAAGATTATAGATTATATCGTAACCTAAAATGATAGCTTTTCAAAAGATCCTTTAAGAAAGAACTAAATTTCTTTACATTATGGTACCCTCAAAACTCATAGCCATAATACTTATTGATGGCATTTCTCATATTACAAACTGTCTTTTGAAAAGTTTTAAATTTGATATATCCCTCATAAAGACACAGTTTTAATCACACACTAAAACGATAAAAATTGTCTGTTAGGAGAATTGACAAAATCCCATTAAGTTTTTTTTAAGAATGTGTATCACACATCATATTTTATAAAAAATGATGCAAGAACTACAGAGAATGCATAGAAACAGCAAAATACAAATTGAAAGCCTTGGTTATGAAAACAGTTGCCTAATGTTATTTAAACTATGAAGTGTAAAATGAAATAACAAAGGCATTTTGTAAAAGGTTATAATTTATGAGACTAAAAATGCATATCATAAGGGCGTCTCTAATCTTATGAAACGTATAAAATAAAGAAATAATGCAAACCATTCACAATACTATCAGATGATATCACAGAAAATCCTAAGGAAAGAAAAAAAATGGTGCGGTCGAGAAGACTCGAACTTCCACGGGCTGCCCCACAGCGACCTCAACGCTGCGCGTCTACCACTTCCGCCACGACCGCACATGGTGAAGCCAAAATATCTATCTTTTGGGATTTAACAAATCACACAGAAAGGTACAAGTCCATTTTTACTTTTTGATGATTTTTATCCGAACTAATTATAAGCAAATCTAAATTACGAGAACAACAGGTTTTAAGATGATCTACGCACCATCATCATAAAATGAGCCTGTGCAACTTGATCCTTTTCATAAGAGCCATGAAAACTTGTCGTTATCGTTTTAGCTCCTTGCTTTTGTACTCCTCTCATAGCCATACACATGTGTTCAGCCTCAATCAACACTGCAACACCACGAGGTCTTAGATGTGTTTCCAAAGCATTAGCTATTTGAGCTGTCATAGCTTCTTGTGTCTGTAACCGACGCGAAAAAACATTTACCACCCGTGCAATTTTTGAAAGACCAACAACCTTTGTATCAGGAAGATAAGCGATATGAGCTTTACCAACAATTGGAATCATATGATGTTCACAATGTGAATAAAAAGAGATATCTTTTACGATTACCGGTTGATTGTAGCCTGAAACCTCTTCGAAAATCGTGCCCAAGATTTCTTCAACCGATTCGTCATACCCGGTAAAAAGATCACGATATGTCTTAGCAACCCGCTCTGGAGTCTCCAAAAGCCCTTCTCGATTTGGATTTTCCCCTATCCATAACAGAAATGTACGAATCGCCGCTTCCACTTCTTCAAAAGGAGGGCGCTTCCTACCAGATAAAAAAAGGTTTTTAGTACCTACTTTAATATTGTGCATTTAAAAACTCCAAGGCTACCATATACAAAGCGTTTGCTCCATATCCATTTCATCCTGTATAATCTCTATATAATCGAATTAAAAGCTTAAACAATCACGGCTTTCGAAATTTGAGGCCATAGGTCATGATTGATAATATCTACAATGATAAAATACTTGAATATGCTGCCAATATAAGCAAAATTGGACGTCTTAATAAACCGGATGCAACGTCAAAAAAGCATGCACGCCTTTGCGGCTCAACAATCACTGTAGATCTAAAAGTAGAAAATAATATTGTTACAGATTTTTCTCATGAAGTGCATGCATGTGTACTAGGACAGGCTGCTGCTTCACTTTTAGCATATCATATCATTGGCGAAACAACACAAAATCTTAAAATGTTATGTAAAGTTATCTATCATATGTTGACAGAAGATGGCCCTCCTCCTCCAGCTCCATTTGAAGAATTTTCCTGCTTGCAGCCCATTAAAGACTATAAAGCACGCCACACATCAACGATGCTTATTTTTGATGCTGTTATAGATTGTATTCAACAAATTGAAGAAAAATAAATGTTTAATCCACATCCTCAGAATAAAAAGAGACAAACTCGCAATTATACGGGCCCTTGGCGAAAAACACCCGGACGTTTACTCGGTCTTCTATTGATACATTTTTATCAAATAACATTTTCCAATTTTATAGGAAATCAGTGTCGCCACCTACCAACCTGTTCAGAATATACTTATGAAGCAATCGCACGCCATGGACTATGGGCTGGAGCATGGATGGGATTTTTTCGTATCATACGTTGTGGTCCATTCGGAACACATGGATTTGATCCAGTACCCACCTCTCTTGGAAACTCTTGCTGTTTTTACAAACCTTGGTGCTACTGGAAAATTTCTACAAAACATAATAAATAATTCTTTCCTTTTTTCATGCGTATTGCTAAAAAATGAGCTTAATTGGCCTTAACTGCTTATTACTAAGTTTTCACGAAATCATCCGCAATCGTTCGTGGAATTGGATTAAAGGGGTGCCTTATGTCTTGCTCTGTTTCTCTTTCTTTTCCCGATGGTTCGAAGCGTGATTATCACTCTACAATGACTGGTTTAGAATTGGCCAAATCTCTTTCTAAATCACTTGCAAAAAAAGCACTTGCCTATAGCCTTAACGGAGTCATCCGCGATCTATCTGATCCATTAGAACAGTCTGGTCAGATAGAAATCATTACTCGCGAAGACACACGTGCTCTTGAGCTCATACGCCATGATTGTGCGCATGTCCTAGCCGAAGCAGTACAGGATCTCTTTCCTGGAACACAAGTAACAATTGGCCCTGTTATTGAAAATGGTTTTTATTATGATTTTGCGCGTCAACAACCTTTCACATTGGATGACCTTACTATCATTGAAAAGAAAATGCATGAAATTATCCAACGCAATAAACCTTTTAGAAAAGAAGTTTGGTCTCGTAAAAAAGCCAGAGAAATTTTTTCTGAAAAAGGTGAACTTTATAAGGTTGAGCTTATCGATAGCATCCCCGATAATCAAGATTTGAAAGTCTATTATCAAGGTGATTGGTTTGATCTTTGCCGCGGTCCACATATGCAATCTACTGGACAAATTGGAAATGCCTTCAAACTGATGAAAGTTGCAGGAGCTTATTGGCGTGGTAATGCTAATAATCCAATGCTAACAAGAATTTATGGCACAGCATTTGCAAACGAAAATGACTTAAAAGCCTATCTACACATGCTAGAAGAAGCTGAAAAACGTGATCATCGTCGCTTGGGACGTGAAATGGATTTATTTCATTTGCAAGAAGAAGGACCAGGTATGATTTTTTGGCACAAAAAAGGCTGGAAAATGTTTCAAAATTTGATCAACTATATGCGCAGACGCCTTAATGATCATCAATATGACGAAGTTAATGCACCGCAAGTTCTCGACAGATCACTATGGGAAATATCTGGTCATTGGGGATGGTACAAGGAGAATATGTTCAAAGCAATTCCCGCAGCTGAAGATTGGGATAATGAAAATGTTTATGCTCTTAAACCAATGAATTGTCCTGGTCATGTGCAGATTTTTAAACATGGTTTAAAGTCTTACCGCGATTTGCCAACGAGAATCGCTGAATTTGGTGTTGTTCATCGTTATGAACCCTCGGGTTCTCTTCATGGTCTTATGCGTGTACGGTGCTTTACACAAGATGATGCACATATTTTTTGTACCGATAAACAATTAGCTGATGAATGCCTCAATATTAATGATCTGATCTTATCAACTTACGCTGATTTTGGTTTTAAAGAAATCAGTCTTAAGCTTTCAACACGCCCAGAAAAGCGTGTCGGATCTGACGCATTATGGGATCATGCAGAAAATATTATGGAATCTGTTCTTAAAACTATTGAGACAAAATCCGCAGGGCAAATCAAAACGAGTATTCTTCCAGGTGAAGGTGCATTTTATGGACCAAAGTTCGAATATACATTGAAGGATGCTATCGGTCGTGAATGGCAATGTGGAACAATACAATTAGATTTTAACCTTCCTGAACGATTCAATGCATTTTATATTGATAAAGATTCAGAAAAGCGTCAGCCAGTCATGATTCACCGCGCCATTTTTGGATCAATGGAGCGTTTTCTTGGTATATTAATCGAAAATTTTGCTGGACATATGCCACTTTGGTTTGCACCTGAACAGGTTATTGTGGCAACAATTACATCCGAAGCAAATGAATATGCAAAAAAATTAACGGCAAAGCTTAAAGCTGTTGGACTGTCTACAACATTAGATCTGCGCAATGAAAAAATTAACTATAAAATACGTGAGCACTCTTTACAAAAAGTTCCCGTAATTTTGGTATGCGGTAAACGTGAATCTGAAACAAACAGCGTGAGTATGCGCCGTTTAGGAAGTACAGAACAAATCTTCTTGTCTGTAGAAGAAGTGATTGAGCGACTTAAGAATGAAGCAACCCCACCGGACTTGCGTCGTATAATAAATACCTAAATGTTCTAAAAAATGAAAAAAACGATAAAGAGAAGAGAGACGTCGTTATCGTGCTCTGTCAAGCACGCGCTTGCATTCAATTAACTCAAGTAGTATTTCTTGCAATAATGCTTTATCGGTTTTATCTTTATAAACATTAACAGAACCGATAGATGTTTCCGCCTCATTTTTCATGAAGCTCAAAAGCCCAAAAGAAGACTTTTTAAGCTTACTGCTGGTGAATTCAGAAGTTTGTTCCCCATGTTTTTTTTCTATTACAACATTTATGGCATCGAGATCACCATTACCAAAGGCAGTAACAAAAGCAACACCGTTCTCTTTCAAAAGACGTTGCACACCTTTTATCGTATAGCCCTGATCATACAGTAATTTCTTAATACCATTAAGCAAATCAATATCAATCGGCCGGTAATAGCGCCTTCCACCACCACGCTTCATGGGTTTAATTTGCTTAAAACGTGTTTCCCAGAATCTTAAGACATGCTGTGGAAGCTCCAATAACTCGGCTACTTCGCTAATTGTGCGAAAAGCATCGGAGCTTTTATCCATTTTCAACACCTTATCTCAAACTCTACAAATGATTCTATAACGACTCAATAAGTTTTAATTTTTCAACTAGACTGGTCAAAAATAGGACCATATTTGATTATATTTAGACTAAAAAATCTTTTTCTTAAAACAGAATGGAAAATTTTGTTTTATAAAATCTTTTTAAACAAATATCAAAGATTGTAACAACGTTTATTCATGTGACACTATTTTTTGTTTTGCACGATACGAATCCATAATTCTTTGTTTAAGTATATTTGCAGCCTTAAATGTCACTACACGTCTCGGTAGGATAGGTGCTTCAACACCGGTTTTTGGATTACGTCCAACCCGTTCATTTTTTTTGCGAACTTGAAAAGTTGCAAAAGAAGATAACTTAACAGATTCACCTCTTATAAGTGAATTACAAATTTCATCTAAAACCAATTCAACCAAAGCTGCCGATTCCGTATGTGACAAGCCCACTTTTCTACAAACTACGCTTGCTAAATCTGCACGCGTTACTGTTTTACTTGTCATTCTAACCACCTATTCAAATATTAAAAATTACAAAATGATTTATACGTTTTATTCAAATATGGTCAAGCGACTATAATCTACCAACGAATAAGAATTGCACCCCATGTAAACCCTCCTCCCATAGCTTCTAGCATGACGAGATCTCCTTTTTTAATTTTTCCATCACAAATAGCCGTTGTTAAAGCTAATGGCACAGATGCTGCAGACGTATTACCATGTTGATCAACGGTGATTACCACTTTATCTATAGAAATTCCTAGTTTTTTAGCTGACGCTTCAATAATACGTTTATTGGCCTGATGAGGTACAAACCAATCTAATTGTGAAGAATCCACACCAGCAGCTGCAAAACACTCATCAACCACATCGGTTATCATACCAACTGCATATTTAAAAACTTCTCGCCCTTCCATACGTAAATAGCCGGTTGTTTGCGTTGTTGAAGGACCACCATCAACATAAAGTTTATCCATATACGCACCATTAGAGCGCAATTTCGCAGATAAAATGCCACGATCAAAAGCAACACCTCTCTCAATTTCTTGTGCTTCCAAAACAGCAGCACCCGCACCATCACCGAACAAAACACATGTCGTACGATCTTGCCAATCTAAAATTCGAGAAAATGTGTCAGATCCGATAACCAAAATCCTTTTGGCTGTTCCACAGCATAAATAAGCATCTCCTGTTGTTAAAGCAAAAATAAAACCAGAACAAACAGCTTGAATATCAAAAGCAAATCCATGGCTCATTCCCAAAGCATGTTGAATTTCGACAGCAGAAGCAGGAAAAGTACGGTTTGGTGTTGAGGTTGCTAAAATAATACAATCAATATCTTTAATTGTTAAACTAGCATTTATAAGTGCAGCTTGTGCAGCTTCTACTCCCAAAGAAACTGTTGTTTCCTTTTCATTGGCAATGTAGCGTTGACGTATTCCTGTACGCTGAATAATCCACGAATCCGATGTTTCAACAAACTTCGCAATCTCATCATTCGATAAGCTTTTTTTGGGTAAAGCACCTCCTATACCACGCACGACAGATCGAATCATTCGCTGCTAACCTTTTCCTGAGATTTTTTATTTATTCTAGCAATTTTTATCATATGATCTTTTCATTCTCCTTAGTTTCATCTTCTTTATCAAAAAGTGTTTGCTTATTCTCATGAAACCGGCGCAAATCAGCGGTTATTTTTTTTAAAAGTCCATTATGAACCATTGTATAACCAATGCGGATAGCAGAAGCAAAACCACCAGCATTAGCGCTCCCATGACTTTTTATAACAATACCATTTAAACCTAAAAGCACTCCACCATTCACCCTATCGGGATCCATTTTGTGCTTCAATGTACGAAAAGCACTTCGTGACAAAAAATAACCAAGGGATGAGAAAAAAGAGCTACGCATAGCGCTGTTTAAGATCTCTCCTATCTGCCGTGCAGTCCCTTCTGCCGTTTTTAACGCAATATTACCAGAAAATCCTTCCGTTACAACAACATCTACTATTCCCTTTCCAATATCATTACCTTCAACAAATCCTTTATACTCTAGCCCTTCTAATTGCACTTCACGTAATATCGTTCCAGCTTTTTTGATTGCATAGAGCCCTTTAACCTCTTCAACACCTACATTTAAAAGCCCAACACTTGGTTTTTCAGTATGATATAAGGCGCGAAACATCCCTGCTCCCATAACGGCCAAATCAACCAAATGGCTAGCAGATGCACCGATCGTTGCACCAATGTCTAAAACGATACTCTCACTACGAAGTGTTGGCCAAATACCCGCAATCCCAGGACGTTCAGCTTCTGCCATCATTTTTAAACAAAAATAAGACATTGCCATGAGTGCACCAGTATTACCAGCAGAAATGCAAACATCAGCTTTACCATTTTTTATCGCTTCAATTGCATACCACATTGATGATTTACCACGCCCATTGCGAAGTGCTTGGCTTGGTTTTTCATCCATACGTGTATAACTTTCTGTGGGACAAAAGCACGACACAGAAGCCAAACAAGGGTATTTTTTTAAAACTGGCTTAACAGCCTCCTCTAATCCATAAAACAGAAAATAAACATTTGGTAAATATTCTGTTATCCTTGCTGCGCCTGCAATAGTTGCTTCCGGACCATAATCACCACCCATAACATCTATAGAAATTCTAATCACGCCTGCCTATCCCACATTTTTCATTTACGCTTTTAAACTTATATTGCGATTTTTTGCTACTACCCCCCCCGAAGCATATTGGGCAAAATAGCTTCGCAGAAAATACCGTTTTTATAATAGTATACAATAGACATTTTTTTTATGTTTTTACAATTACTTCCAACTTTTCAAAACAGAAAATGGCGATAATTTTTTCTCATATTCTTCTAAATTTTCAATCATACTCATGTGTGTTCCTTCTTTGCGCGGATAATGATTAATGGACAACTCAAAAAATTCTTCCATAACTGCGCCAATATCAATTTTATCGCCATAAAATACTTCTGGTGTATCTAATCCCTCTACATCTAAAAATAATTCACCTGTATCCTCTGATATTTTTTGTTTAATCAAATTTGAATCTTCAGAAATAAAAACAATCTCAATATTTTCATAGAGAATATTTTCTAGTGGCTCTAATGTAATAACGCATAATTGTATTATACGTGCCTGCAATAAACCTTTTACGCGCACCCCACGCTTTTTCCACGGTAAAATATAGAATTCTCCCTCACAAAACTTCACTTCAACTAAATCATGATTCTTAGCTAAATGTGTGCACTCTTGCTGATCTGCACAGATATGAACTCTTATACCTTTAGCAGGTAATGACCGCACTGAAATTGGATAAGCCAAAGCAAATGTCATTTGAGAATTATTTTGAACATTCATTGGAAATTCCCGAATATGAAGAGATATAAATATTGTGCTTTCATTTAGCCAAAATACATTTCATTCATTTTTTTCTTTTCTAAAGAAATTCTATATGGCATAATTTGCTTTATAACAGGGAAACTCAATGTAAGCTATGGCAGATTAAGCTAAAATGAGAAAAAAACTTGAGGTTTCCCTTTTGTCGTATGTCTAATTATAAACTTACACCTAAGTATAAAAGGGAGGTATCATTGTTGCAAGTGCCCCAGAGAGTGGCCGTAATCAAACATAAGTTATTGATTGGTCTGTTAATAGTAAGCATGGTAGCAAGTGCCGGTTGTAGTCTTCTTGATTCCTCAGGTTCAAGCCAAATATATAAAGAAGGTTATATTCTTGATAAAAATGCCCTCGATTCTATTTCTATTGGGTCCAGTCAGGAGCAAGTTATTTTAGCTTTAGGAACCCCTTCTCTAAAAACAAAATATGATAATGAGGTTTTTTATTATATCTCACAAACTCGGTACCGTGGGATGCAATTTATGAAAACAAAAATTATTGATCGTAGAGTTTTAGCCATTTACTTTAATAAAAACGATCAGGTTACTAAAATAGCTAATTATGGGTTACAAGATGGCCAAGTGTTTGATTTTATCGCGAAAACAACTCCAACTGCGACCAGGGAGCAACCTTTCTTGATTCAGATTATTAAGGGTCCTGCGAATTTGCCAGCCCATGACTAAGTTTGTAACAGCCTACATGAAGTTGTGATATTGTCAGGTCTGCTAATGTTGGTCCTGAGAGTTTCGAGGATTTTAATGCTATTTTTAGAAACGGATTTTTTTTGCCACACTATCGAGAACTGCGTTGACGAGTTTTGGCTCATCACCTTCAAAAAATGCCTTTGCTATATCAACATACTCACTCATCACGACAGCAATAGGTACATCTTGACGGTTTATTAATTCCCATAAACCTGCACGTAAAATTGCGCGCAGTGTGGAATCAAGACGTGAAAGTGACCACTCTGCAGAAAGTTGTTGGTGCAACATAGGATCAAGCTGTTTTTGATCTTTTACAACACCAGTTATAATAGCCAAAAACCACTGAAAATCAGCATCAAGATACTGATTTCCATCAATATTTTTTCCTAAACGATAAGCCTTATATTCAGCTGCCGTTTCCATCACACCAGAACCAACCATATCCATTTGATAAAGCGCTTGAACTGCAGCGAGTCTTGCTGTTCCACGTTTATTGGCTAAACGGGGAAAATATTTGCCTTTTACATCAACCATATTTAATGATTTCTCCAAATCTCTTTTTTAGAGCGATCATACATAAAGCAGCTTCAGCAGCAAAACCACCTTTATTTTTTTCATCCTGTTTTGCACGCGCCCATGCTTGTTTTTCATCCTCAACAGTCAAAATACCATTTCCAATAGCCAAGTGCTTATGGACTGTTAAATCCATCAATGCACGACAAGAATCATTTGCAACAATTTCGAAATGGTATGTTTCACCCCGAATAACACAACCAAGTGCTACATAACCATCATAAGATATCCTACTATTTTTTTCGGCAAAAGCTATTGCACCGGGTATTTCTAATGCTCCTGGAACTGTCACAATATCATAGCTTGCTTCGGCTTTTTGCAAAGTGCTTACTGCACCTGTAAGAAGCGCATCGGAAATCCCATCATAAAAACGCGCTTCAACAATCAATATATGCAATTTTTTACGTATTTCTATTGTCATAATGGGAATCCCATAAAGAACTTAGAATTATAGAATATAGAATTTTAATTTATTAGTCTTTATATCTAAAGTCAGAAAGTCTTGCAGCATAACGGGCAAATTGATCAATTTCTAAATTGACCAGATCTCCAATTTCAGCTTGTCCCCAGGTTGTCATTTCAAGTGTGTGACGAATAATAAGAACATCAAAAATATGATCTTCAACACAATTAACGGTCAAAGATGTTCCATTAAGTGCGATAGAGCCTTTATTTGCAATAAAAGGCATAAAATGTTTTGATACCTGTAGAAAAAAACGAACTGCATCACCTTCCATTTTCTGATCAATAATCTCAGCCAAACCGTCAATATGACCAGAAACCAAATGCCCGCCCATTTCATCACCCAATCGTAATGAACGTTCTAAATTAACAAATGTTCCTTTTGTCCATTGTGCAAGATTAGTCAAACGCAACGCTTCTTCCCACGCTTCTACAGCAAACCAATTGGTTTTCGTTTGCTGTTTTAATCCTCGCTCAACGATTGTTAGGCAAATCCCTGAACACGCGATTGATGCACCAATTTCTAAGTCTTCGATACCATAACGTGTTGAAATAATGAACCGCATCCCCTGCTTTAAGGATTGGACATCTTCAACACAACCTATATCCGTTACAATTCCTGTGAACATAATGTCTTACGCCTCCATTTATAAAAACGGTCATTTCCAAACATTCTTGTCTCTACTTCATGAAATTGCGAGAGATAATTCCCCAAATAAGGGGCTTCAATACGATTTTTTCCTAAAATAACGGGTGCATAAAAGCATATCAAATGATCTACACAACCAGCATTTAAAAAAATTTTTCCCGTCTTTACGCCTCCCTCAAGTAAAACGCTATTGATTCCATGTTGATAAAGCAGCTGTAAAATAGTAAAGGGTGGCATGTAACCATTGCTCATTTTTACCGAATAAACAGATACTCCACACTGTTCCAGTGCGATTTTTTTGCTTTTCTTTGAAAAGTTCACATCACAAATAACCCATGTAGGAATTGTTTTTGCTGTTTGAACAACTTTTGCGTTGAGTGGAATGCATAAATCTGTATCCAAAATAATACGTATAGGCGAACGCACTTCCATTCCTGGCAAACGGCAATTTAATTGTGGATTATCCGCCAATATAGTACCAATACCAACAAGAATAGCATTGTTTTGAGCACGAAGAATATGAGTATAGATATGAGAAGTCGTTCCACTAATTTTTATTCCACCTTGCCCCTTTTTTCCAACACCATTATCAGCAGAAATTGCCATTTTAAAAGTGACTGCAGAACGTTTCTGCTTCCTTATACACCAATAGCTGCACAAAGACTCGAAAGCTTCTTTAGCCAAGACCCCTTCAATAACCTCAATGCCAGCCGCACGCAAAAGAGCAATACCACGACCATCAACCCTCTTGTCTAAATCAGTAAGAGCAATAACAACCCGCGAAATACCGGATTTGATGAGAGCATTTGCACACGGCGAAGTTTTGCCATAATGCGAACAAGGCTCTAAAGTAACATAAACAGTAGCGCCGTACGCCAAAGGGCCAGCCATTTGTAGGGCTTGTACCTCGGCATGAGGCCTCCCGTGGATGGCTGTTACACCATAGCCAACAATGTATGCTCCAATATTTTCATCGTTTCGTGCGATTATTGTACCGACAGACGGGTTTTCACCAGTAAGTCCGACATGACGTTCTGCCAAACGGATAGCTGCAGCCATCAACCGCTCATCTTGCGCTTTTTTATTCATCAAAACAAGATTCTGTGTCCGTTATACCCTTCGACAATTCGTCTATAACATCGTGAAAATCGCTTGCGTTACGAAAATCTCGATAGACGGAAGCAAAACGAATGTAAGCAATATCATCAATGCTTTTCAACGCTTTCATCACAAGATGTCCAATTTTTTCCGAAGTAATCTCTGGTTCTCCTAAACTCTCGAGTTGACGTACAATGCCAGAAATAACGCGTTCAATATAGTCTGGGTCAATATTGCGTTTACGCACAGCTATCTCAACTGATCGCATCAACTTATCCCGGTCAAATGGTTCGTATCGACCACTTTTTTTAAAAACCAAAAGCTCACGCAGTTGAACACGTTCAAAAGTGGTAAAACGGCCACCGCACACGGAACATATACGCCGACGACGAATGACCGTCCCTTCTTCTGAAGGACGCGAATCCTTAACCTGTGTATCTTCGTATTGGCAATAAGGACAGCGCATCTTTTTACATCCTTAACAAGTGCTAAGATAAGAGTAAAGAGGAAATTTATTTGTCATATCTTCTACCTTTTTCTTAACAACCATTTCAACAGCACTATTGTCCTCATCACTTGTTGCCATACCGAGACCATCAAGAATCTCTGAAATCATATGAGCAATTTGAATAAACTCATTTTTTGCAAAACCACGTGTCGTCGCAGCAGGTGAACCAAGACGAATTCCGGATGTTACAAATGGTGTTTCAAGATCAAAAGGAATACTATTTTTATTGCAGGTAATATGAGCACGCCCTAAAGCCAATTCTGCACGTTTTCCTGACACTTTTTTGGAACGCAAATCAACCAACAATAAATGATTGTCTGTACCGCCAGAAACAATATCAAAACCGTTACTCTGTAGTGTTTTTGCTAAGGTTTTCGCATTAGCAATAACATTGGCACTATAATCCTTGAAAGCAGGTTGCAAAGCTTCCTCAAATGCAACAGCTTTAGCTGCAATCACGTGCATTAAAGGGCCCCCCTGAAGACCAGGAAAAATCGCTGAGTTAATTTTTTTGGCTAAAGTTTCATCATTTGTCAAAATCAAACCACCACGAGGACCTCTCAGTGATTTATGCGTCGTCGTTGTCACAATGTGCGCATGTGGAACAGGTGAAGGATGAACACCACCAGCGACTAAACCAGCGATATGAGACATATCAACGAGGAAATAAGCATCAATCTCATCTGCAATTTCACGGAATTTTTTCCAATCCCATAAGCGAGAATAAGCTGATCCCCCTGCTATAATAAGTTTGGGTTTATGTTCCTTTGCAAGGCGTTCAACAGCCTCCATATCAAGACGCTGATCTTCTTTACGCACACCATAGGAAACAACCTCAAACCATTTTCCTGACATATTAACGGATGAACCATGCGTAAGATGACCACCGGAATTTAAATCCAAGCCCATAAATGTATCACCAGGCTTTAATAAAGCTAAAAACACAGCTTGATTCATTTGGCTACCAGAATTAGCCTGAACATTTGCAAAATCAGCACCAAAAAGCTGTTTAGCTCGTTCAATTGCTAAATCTTCAACCACATCAACAAATTGACAACCTCCATAATAGCGCTTTCCTGGATAACCTTCTGCATATTTATTGGTTAAAACTGATCCTTGAGCTTCAAGAACTGCCCTTGAAACAATATTCTCTGACGCAATCAACTCAATTTCATGTTGTTGCCGCTCAAACTCTCCTCTGATCGCATCAAAGATTGCAACATCAACCGTTTGTAAATTATCATTAAAAAAACGCTTTTGTGTATCATTTGCTTGCTTGGTCATAAAAACACGTTCCTAAAATTAAAAAAAGAAAGTTACGAACGATAACATAGCAAGCCATGCAGACCAATATTTTAAATTTTTTATTTAAAAATAGAGCAAATATTAGCCTTATTTTTTGCAATTTGCTTGTTTTTTGCCGTTTAAAAATGAAATTCTAGTCTTGCAAAAATAAATAATGCAAAATAGATTCTACATTTATCTTAACATATTCTTATTACAGAATTTTTTACAAGAAAGAAACCGCCTCCTTAAGAAATCCAATCGTCTATGCTGATTTATGCAGCAAGTTGCATATGGCAGAAAAATTAATTCAAGGCAAAGAGAATGGCAACGAAAGTTTTTATTGATGGTGAACATGGAACAACTGGTTTACAGATACAAAAGCGACTAGCAAAGCGTTCGGATTTAGAATTACTCTCTCTTCCTCATAGCGATCGGTATAATATTAATATTCGAAAAGACTATCTTAATCAAACTGACATTGCTATTTTGTGTCTTCCAGACGAAACTGCACGCGAAACAGTTCACTGGCTTAAAAAAAATAAAAAAATTAGAATTATTGATAGCTCAACAGCTCACCGTGTTGCACTAAACTGGATCTATGGTTTTCCTGAAATGACAGCAGGCCAAAAAGAACGCATCCAAGCAGCACACTACGTAACCAATCCCGGATGTTACCCTACCGGTGCAATTAGCTTGATTCGCCCTCTACGTGAAGCATGCCTGCTAGATTCTTATTATCCAATATCAATTAACGCAATATCTGGTTATACTGGTGGCGGTAGAAAATTAATTGCACAAATGGAAAATCAATCTCGACAAGATGGCGTTCGAGAAAATTATTTCATCTATGCTCTTAATCTTAAACACAAGCATGTGCCAGAGATTAAAATCCATGGACAAATCAGTCATACACCCATCTTTGTACCAAGTGTTGGTCGTTTTCCTCAAGGAATGATTGTGAATATTCCTCTGCATCGCCACTTATTTACGAAATCAGCAAACTATGCTGATCTACGTGAAATTCTTGTAAACCATTACGATGGACAAAACATTATTTCAGTTGCATCACAAGAAGAAACTGATTCGCTTAGCAAACTCAATCCAGAATGCTTAGCACATAAAGATGGTATAAAACTGTTTGTTTTTGGCAATGATAGCGAAGGAATTTTCAATCTCTGTGCCATATTAGACAATTTAGGGAAAGGTGCAGCCGCAGCTGCTGTTCAAAATCTTGACTTAATGCTTTCAGGGAGCTAGAATTTTCCCTGGTAACAATTTTTTATTTAACAGTATGATGCGCTCCTTTTGTTGCTCGCCAGTGTGTAACCGAAAAATACAACACTGCTAATGCAGCACTTTGATGAATGAGCCCAAAACTTATTGGGACTTCATGTAACAGTGTAAGAATACCTAAAAGTGCTTGGACAATTATCATAACACATATAAAAAATGCACGACGGGAATGGGATGAATATGGAATATTCTTTTGCACATAGAAAGCGTGAATAACCGCTACAAAAAACAAGAAATAAGCAAAAAAACGGTGAACAAATTGAACCGTCAAAGGATTTTCAAATAAGTTGAGCCAAACAGGATTATGCTGCAGCAATCCATCTGGTATGAATTGACCATCCATAAGTGGCCACGTATTATAAACTTTCCCAGCATGCAGCCCTGCAACCAAAGCACCAAAATAAATCTCAATCAAAATCAAAATAACAAGCCAACCCGCAAAATATTGAACCCTTTGATTTGCTGGTTTTTCAGAATATTCTGTAAGCCCTTGAGATAAATAAGTAACAAAAATAATAACAAAACATGCTGTTATAAGATGAAATGCCAAACGATATTGGCTCACGCTTGTCAAGTTGCTTTGGCCAATACCTGAAGCCACCATCCACCAACCAATAATCCCTTGAAATGCGATAAGAATGGGTACAATAATAAGTTGGAGCAAAATATTTTTTTCAAAATGTTTTGTTGCCCAAAACCAAATTAAACCCAATAAAGCCACAAGGCCAACAAGACGTCCGAGAAAACGATGCACCCATTCCCACCAGAAAATAACCTTAAATGCACTTAAAGTCATATCACGATTAAGCATCTTATATTGTGCTATCTGTTGATATTTTAAAAATTCCTCTTGCCATTGTTCCACACCAATCGGTGGAATAACACCATGAATTGGCTTCCATTCGGTTATCGATAAACCTGATCCCGTCAAGCGGGTAGCCCCCCCTACTAAAACAATCGCCAAACAAAGCAATAAAATAGAATAAAGCCACAGTTGAATGTGTTTTCGATTTTTCTTTTGTAATGGTGTTAAAACGTTATTATTCAAACTATTTACTACCATATCTTTGATTGCCCTGCTCTCTCTCAAACCACAACTCATTTTTAAAATTTAAACATTAAATTTTAGCTCTTTATAATATGTACTGCAACTTTAGCACAAAACAAAGACAAACATACCGCTATAACATGCAATAAGCATTCTTATTTTATGACATTTATGATTCAACCACCCGGTAAACAGTCCTGGGAAACCTGCTCACCATTTTCTTCATCCAATCCTGTTTGTTAAGCGCAATACTACAAATGTAATAGTCTGTTAGTCCAGCAAATTGTTCAAATCCATATTTAGGTTCACTTGCCATTTCTAAAATAATAAAATTATATTCTTTTTTTAATTCTTGTAACAAATGAGGAATATTATTTGAAAAATCTTGTGCACAAACAGCACTTGTTAACCCCTGTGGAAGAATATCAACACTCGTGTCATAATCACGATAAATAACATCACGTAACTGAGCATTCCCTATTAAAATATCGCTCAAACCCCGATGTGGACCAATGATTTTCTCTATTTGTTGACCAGAAATATCCACTAACAGAACTGTTTCGCGCTCTTTTATAAGATGAAGAGAGAGTTTTGCCGCTATCCGTGCAGCCTCTGGACCAATAATTGAAACAACTGTTGAAGTGCGGCCTTTTAAAAAATCCGATAATCCCTCTATTGTAATACAAGCCTCAAGATTTTTTATTTCCTTAGATGCTAAAAAGTTCTCGTCCTTTTTAAAACTCTCTTCTTCCGGTCGGCTTTTTTTGCTTCTAAAGCAGTTATAAAACAACAAAATTCCTCCTAAAAGAGTGACTAAGCTTGCAAACACACTCACAATAAGATCTTTTCCGTAAAGAGTCATAAAAGAAATGGGCGCTAAGGTTGTTGGTACAACCACATGAATTTTTGCATTTTGCAAGAGAACAGTATCCTTGATTATCTCTTTGTTTTGCGTGTCCACCACTATTCTTATTTTATTTTCTAGCTCGTTAAACATTTGATTCAAAGATTGGGATTGATCCGTTACAAAAAAACCAATCTTTTTTTTGATCTGTTCTTCAAAGTCCCTTGCAATAACCTCATCTGAATGAATTTGATGAGCAATCTGCAAAATTTTATTTTCTAATTGATGAGAAAGTGCCTCTAATTCTGCGGTCATTGCCTTAATTTGAGGATGTGTCCAACCTAATTGTATAACCATATGCGCTCTTTGGGTTTCCAAAAGATTACGCTTGGATTCTAATGCAGCAACTGCTGGATTGCTGGCAATAAATGAGAAAGATAGTAAAGACTGTCCATTTTCACGCATCATCTTAATGGTTGAATTTAAACTCATTAAATGAATACGCTTTAAAGTTGCTTGCGTTAATTGAACAGAAAGATCATTAAGCTCTGTTTGTTTTGCATTGTGGTGAAGAAAAGAATCAATAGACGAACGGAATCGCTGCACTATATCCAGTAACGCATGAGCATCATATTGTTGCTCTATTAATAATTGTTTTTGTTTTACAATTGCTTCTGAAAATACCGAAAACCAGATTTCCAGTCCTTGTTGAGCAGCTTCAAGTGTTCCAGCTTCAAAAGTAAGTTTGATGAGATCACCATCACGGGATAAATGAATATTTTCACGAAACTCTTTCTTGAGAAAAGGGGTAGAAGAGAAATTTTGCAAACTTGAATCATTTAAAAAGACAGTCTGTGAAAATAAAAAAGCGATAGCATTCTTTTGTTTATCGAGTGGGAAAGGTTTCCCTACAGAATCAGATAACGAAAATGTTAAAGTCGCCTGATAGCCACGCGGCTGAAAAAAATAATATAACCAAATAAAAAATGTACAGAGCACTGCTAACAGAAAAACAAGCAAAACATTTCGCATTACTGTGCATATCAACAGTTTTTTATTGCATTTAAGATTCATCTTGATTTAAACCGGCAAAATACTTCATATTTTTTTATTAAGAGAAAGTAGTAACTATCCTCTTAACTTGTATTCATATTATTTCTAGATAAGAAAAAACTAAAATTTAAGAAAAAATATTTTAAAATAGCTTTTTAAAACTTTAATTCATAGTTTGTTTGATATGATCTAGTCGTTTTTTTGCTTCAGAAGTAAGCATAGCTCGAATGGTAACAGAACCATCATTATGCCCTTCCTGCATTATTTCACCAGAATTTTCATAAAACCAATCAATAAGTGACATTTCATGAGGCCTTAAAAGACATTCAATGTTGTGCATTTCTCCAAAAATTCGCTTTTCAATTGCTGCTAATAATTGATCTAGTCCATCGCTCATGAATGCTGATACCATTACTGCGGGATTTAACTGTGTTTTGGCGTTTGTTCGCAAAACATTCAATGTATGCTCATCCAATATATCGATCTTATTCCAAACTTCTATGATATGCTCTGTGTCATCAATATCGATACCAAGATCTGCAAGAACTTCTAAAACATCTTGCTTATGCGCGCGATGATTAAGATCTGACATATCTCTCACATGAAGAATCAAATCAGCTTCAATCACTTCTTCAAGGGTTGCTCTAAAGGCCGCAATCAAATGCGTTGGTAAATGAGAAATAAAACCGACAGTATCAGATAAAAGGATAGTTTTTCCATGGGGAAGAACAACCTTGCGCAAAATTGGATCAAGTGTAGCAAACAACATATCCTTTGCTAATACATCTGCACTACTTAAACGGTTAAAAAGAGTTGACTTTCCCGTATTAGTATATCCTACCAAAGCAACAATAGGATGGGATGTTTTTTTTCTCTTGGCTCTATGAAGAGCCCGTGTTTTAATGAATTTTTCTAATTCACGGCGGATACGTATAATCTTCTCTTGCAAAAGCCGCCTATCCGCTTCAATCTGGGTTTCACCAGGTCCACCTAAAAAACCACGACCACCACGTTGTCTTTCCAAATGTGTCCAACTACGCACAAGCCTACTTTTTTGATAAGATAAATGCGCCAATTCGACTTGTAAAACCCCTTCTTTTGTTCGCGCGCGATCTCCAAAAATTTCAAGAATCAAAGCTGTTCTATCGATAACTTTGCAATTCCATAATTTTTCTAAATTACGCTGTTGTACTGGTGTCAAAAAATGATCTACAATTATGAGCTCAATATTATATTCACTTGCATAATGAGCAAGTGTTTTTACTTTGCCCGTCCCAAATAAAGTCGCAGGACGTGGTATAATGATATTGACCGTTTCATAATCAATGACTTCTAACCTTATAGCACGAACTAACCCCAACACTTCCTGGACCCGAGAAGAGACTGAAAATATATATGAAGCATTTTTACTTTTATTTTCTTGGCAAATTGGCACTAAAACAAATGTACGCACCTGCTCTACAACCCGTGAAAAAAAACTCCTAAATCTCTTATTTTCATTGTTCATAGCAATTAAAGCATTTTAAAACAGGATAAGAGGTCTATAAATTAAGTGAAGTAGTTTTTTATTCAGAACTTTCACCTTCAAACATTTGTACAGGTTGTCCCGGCATAATTGTAGAAATAGCATGCTTATAAACCAATTGCGCATGTCCATCACGACGTAAAAGGACACAAAAATTATCAAATGAGGTTACAATACCTGTTAGTTTAACGCCATTTACAAGAAAAATTGTAAGAGAAATTTTTTGCTTGCGCACTGTATTTAAAAATACATCTTGCAGGTGTTGTGATCTTTCTGCCATTATTCTTACACCTTCGTCTCAAATTGCATAAAATATTTGTGCACGCATATCGACTGAAAAATACTAAATTGTCAACGTAGAAGCTTTAAAATTTAGAAAAAGATAATTTGAACCTTTAATACCATTAATGAAAAGCAAAAAAATATTATTCTAAAGACAACGAGCATCATAAACCATAAGAACCTATCACCAAATAACGTTTACTTTTTATGAATTACTTTTAAAATCTTTTTTAAAATAGCCTTTTAGTTTACATAAAGGACATTGCATATAAAAAATAATTGGTGCAAAGGCATAATTCATCAATTTGTCATCGATTAAGAGCACTCTAGCAAGCTGCATAGATACAAACTTAAACTCAGACCACAGATATCTTTAACATACCGTGCGTAACTATTATTAAATTACTCTTAAATTGCAAGAGAACAATCTTATAATTTTGCTTATAATCCAGCATTGTATACATTATAAACTAAAGTTGTAAACAAGTATTTTTATTCTGTTTGTAATTAAATAATGATTTGTTTTTATTAAATTTTTTATCATTTTCAAATACGATAAAAAAGCTACGTTAACTTTATCTTGATAAGTTTTCAAAATTTTGCCCTGAACATATTCCTTTCTAAATGATTAACAGCTAGTATGCTAGAATATTATGAGGAGGACGTATCCCTTTTTCATCTGTAAGAGTACGAGGCGAGTATGGCACGCAGAACAAAATTACAAACATTTGAAGTTGAAGTTGAAGAAGCTCTCACAAAAGCTATGAACTTTAACTTTGATGACACTAAAATTGAAATGACATCCTCCAATAATTCTGAAAATGTCGTTAATGTAGATGATTTGATTCAAAAGATTGCAATGGCAGAAGAAGAAATTCTTGCTGAAAATGGCACTTCGATTTTTACCTCGAATATTCATGATAATTCTGTTGTTGATGAATCCGTTGTTGAGCAGCTTTTTGCCGCAAAACCGACGCGTGAACTTTCAGGTGGAACTGTTCATAATACAGTATTGTCTACAAAACTTCTTCCTGCTAATGATGATATAACAACCCCTTTAAATTTTGAATTATTAAAGCAGAGTTCTATTTCTCGAATCTATTGGTGTACAACGGCGCTCAGCGCTCTATGGGCAGCAGGAGGTGCTTTTATTGCTCATAGGCTAGCTCCTATTGAACTGAATTCCTTATCAAATATTACGACTTTTTTTACATCGCCAACTGGATTAGCTGTAGCAGCAGGAACAACAATTCCTATTCTTATGTCTTGGGGATTTGCTCAATTAACAAAACGCTCAAATGAATTGCACAATATTGCCGTTCTTATGACAAATGCTGCACAGCGGCTCAGTGAACCACAACATATATCTGAAAAACAAGCTGTTGCTATAGGACAAACCATTCGTGAAGAAGTAGCAGCAATGAATCAGGGAATTGAACGTACCCTTGAACGTGCTGTTGAGCTTGAAGCTATTATCCAAGGTGAAGTTCATCATCTAGAGCAAGCCTATGCTGAAAACGAATCGCGTATTCATACATTAATTAAAGAATTGAGTAATGAACGCATAGCCATTTTGAATCATGCGGACCGCGTACAGTCAACAATTAAAGGAACACAAGAACAACTCAGTGATGAATTTGGCTTAGCTACCTCCAACATTGTCAAGAATGTTGAAAAACTTGCACAAACCCTTTCGCAGACTTTACAAAAACAAGGTGAAGATCTTGTTGCAAAACTTTCCCATGCAGGCGATGGTGTAACAAATCAGCTTTCTGAAAAATTTAGTGAAACAACAAGACAGATTCAGCAAAAAAACACAGAATTTTTCCACGAGTTAGGGGAAAACTTTGATGATTTCTCAAAACGTTTCGATAATAATGAAAAACAAATAGAAAAAACCTTTAATGAAGCAGCTGCTAAAGCTGAAATGCATATTGCTAAAATCACAACACATATACAAGCAGCAACAGATCAGACTCTATACAGTATTAACGAAAAATTTAGAACACTAGATGAAACCATTATTGATCGCAATAAGCAATCTCTCCAGAGTTTTGATGAAAAAATCATGCAATTCGATGAACAAGCAGACAAACTCTCTTCTAAATTTGATAACGTAGCTTCAGAAGCAATTGAAGTTTTTGAAAACCGTTTAGCAACTGTTGATCTGTCTTTGAAAGAATATAGTGATTCTATTATTGAATCATTTATTTCTCGCAGTCAAACTTTAGAAGACAATGCCGAAAAGCTTGGTGAATTCTTAGAAGCGCATGTTTTAAAAATTAATGAAAATCTCCAAGAAAGAACAGCTGATATTACCAGCGCATTTACAAATGGACATGAAAGTATTCTTTCAGCAATCGACAAAAGCAAAGAAAGGCTGAGAGAAGAAATTCAACATATCGATAGTGCAATTGTTGATATCATACAAGAACGTTCGCAGGATTTTAAATTGCAACTTTCTGATCAAAGAGCTTTGATGGCAGATATGCTTGATAGCGAAAAAAATAAAATCGCTGATACCTTAAAAAGTCAGACTGATATCTTAGCCAAAAATGCTTTAAACATTGAAAAGGTTTTGATTGATAATATTCAAATCGTTGATCAATATGCTGAAAATCATGTTGCCAATATGGTTCAATGTACAGAGAAATTACAAGAAGTCATTGTGCAAAGTTGTAATACAACGAAAGACGCTTTAGAAGCACAAGCTAGAAATATTGATATACGCGCTGATGCTCTGCGTGACTCTTTGGCTATTAACAGTTTTTCTCTTAATGAAGTTCTTGCAGATCAGGCGCGCACACTCGAACAACGGATGGAAACAATCTATAATCTCATCGAAAAAAGTGATATACACGTTGATGTTGCGTTAAAGAAACAGATAGATTTAGTTGAGGACGCAATTATTGCCAATAACAGGAGTATTACTGAAACTGTTCAAGATCATATCAAAAATCTTGAAGATCATACCGAAATTTTAAAGAATACTCTCTCTCAATCCAACGGTAAATTTTTTGAGACACTTGAAACACAAATGGGTTCGCTCGACGCAAATTTAGAAGTTCGTACACGCAAGATTTTTGAATGTGCAGCCACGTTAGAGGAAAAATTATCCGAAAAAATTGGACAGGTATGTGAAACTATCAAAACACAAACCTCTGCTTTTGCAGAACGTTCTGATACATTACAAACATCCATCATCCTGAATAATGAACAAAGCCAAGCAATTCAACAAGCATTGGAAACAAGCGTCGATAATATACGCATCACATTAGAGGATTCTGTTAATACAGTTACAGATAACCTACACGATAAAATTATAAAAGCTTCTGATGTCCTTTCTTCTACGGGTGAACAGATCTTTTCGTCTGTTGCCAACGTTGCTGTACAAGCAGAAAATATTCTCTCGGAGTCTGGCAATCGTATTGTATCAAACGTTAAACAAACAGTTTATGATACCAGTGAAAAAGTTCTTTCTGTTCTGTCTGAGCAAGCATCCCATACTATGGAAGCCTTCACAACGGCGAGTTATAATGCACAAACATTATTGAATGAAACAATCCATACTTCTACAACAGCGATTGAAGAAATCCTCCATGAACGCTGCAATATTCTTTATCACTCTATGCAAAACCTTAAAGCTAATCTAGGAGATCAACTTTCTGATGTAAATAATCGTTTGGAAGAAGCAAGCAATCAAACAGCTACTCAAATTTCAGGTCATGTTGAAAAACTTACAGAGTTGACAAATCATTTAAACCAAGCTGCTCAGAATACAACTGATTCAATTAATCATTTAACACAGCATATTAGGGAGCAACTCTCTCTTTCAACACAAGATACTGAACAAAGAATGTATGCGCAAAATGAATCTTTAGTGAATAGCTTAACACAAACTAACTCAGAAACTCTTCAAACTGTAACTGCTATGAAGGAAGATCTTCTCAAGAATATCTCCTCCATCGTTGCACAATTAAATCAATCAATTTATAATTTTTCTGAAAATAATAGTATTTTACTTTCGGCAGTTCAAAATATTGATGACAAGTTTAGTGAAACTGCAAATAATTTTTTCCGCAAAACTCATCAAGCAGTAGAACATTTATCAGCCTCTAATCAAGCACTTGATAGCAACGTGGAAGTTTTACAAGGACTTTCACAAAATGCATTTGAAAAAATTAGTCATATAACAAGCAGTTTTGGTGAACATGCTAAAACTCTTTCTGAGACAATTCATGTTCTCGAACAATCTGAAAATTCATTCAATGCAACACTTGAGGAAAAACACAATACGCTTTCTGCGTTAAGCAATGCTCTTATTTCAAAATCTAATGAAATCAATCAACTGATTGAACATTATGAAAGTATTCTTAGTTTGGCATTTAAACGCGCTGACGAAAATACTCGTAATTCTACACATTCACTCCAGCAATCACTTAATCAGCTTATTGATGAAGCTTCAACGCGTTTTTCAGGAGCAACAGAGGATATACGTCGTTCGGCTGATGAAATTCGTTCCGAATTTTCAAAAATTAATAATGATCTTAATGAGAGTGTTCAAAAATTGCCAGAAAAGACAAAAGAAACAACCCAAATAATCCGCCACGCTTTGAATGAACAAATTACAGCATTAAAGGATTTGGTAAGCATTATACAAAAAAGTGATCAAAAGAATGTAAAGGAACAGTTAATACCGGCAATTTCATCATCATCGACGCTTCATAAACGTGATACTGCTTCTCCTGAAGTTATCAAGAAGATAGTACCACCTAAACCTATTTTGCAACAAGACCAAAGCAAAAAAAGGCAAAATAAATGGGTATCGAATCTTTTAGAAAGAGCTTCGCGTGAAGAGGCCTTGTACAATGAAACACCTAATAATGCTGTTTTTGCATCAGTACAAACAAAATCGCATCCTGTAAGCACCTCTCTTAACTCATTAGCAGCTGGTATAGTACAAGCCATTAAACACAATGCTATGGTTGAGCTGTGGGATCATTATCGACATGGACAAGAAAATATTGTGATAGACCGCCTTTATACCTTGAATGGGAAAGTGATATTTGAAACGATTAAGAAAAAATATATAAACGATGTGAATTTTAAAAATTCCGTTAATCAGTATATTGCGGATTTTGAAAAACTCTTACGTGATGTATCCCGCAGTTCTGGTTATTCCAATTCAGTTCGAAAATATCTGATATCAGATACTGGGAAAGTCTATACTATGCTTGCTCATGCAAGTGGTCGCATCCAATAGACAATAAAAAAGTGGCAAAGGATTTTTTCTACTTTTTTCTTTCGCTTTTGTATTCATTGCTCATCATCATAGAATTCACTGATTACATATATTTACTTCAAAGGTTGAATAGAGGATTGAATTCAGTTTTTGTAACACTCAAAGTAATAATCCTCTTAAAATAGTATGATCAATTGCTAAACAGCATAGCATTTCATATGGTGAATACTACTCTTTCTATATTCTCGTGCTAATTCCCTTCTCTATTTCACATCTCGTATACAAACTCTGTAAAAATTAACTTTATGTATAAAATGTTCATCCCTGGGTTGTTCCGATAAATTTTTTTTCATCAAAACACACGCATATTTGCTGACATACCTGCACTACAACTCATTTCACCCGTATTAAATTTCGTTTTATCAGCATATTTTTAAATATTGAATACAAACTCCAACCCTAAAGAAATTCCTTTTACCTCTATTCAATAATAAAAAATAAAATTTCCACTCTTCAGTTTGCAAAGTCTCTTTAGAAAAGATACAAACAGTTTAAGACATTGCAAATGTTGGTTTATAATTCTTAAAATCACTTATAAAGGTGTAAATAAAGCATATATTTGTAGAAAACAGGTTAAGTTAATAGAAAGCTTTTCTGTTTTTCCTTTTTGCGAGCATTGCAAAAAAAAAATAACCGCTTGGTAATGTAAACTATCAGTGATACTTTACTTGTTTTTTAAGGGGAGAAGGTTGGTTTTTATGATATCAATAAAATTGTTAACGAGCTCAAACGAAAAGAATCATCAAACTAATTTAATAGTCTAGAAGAATTTGCTCATACCTGTACATTTTTGTATTTAGAGAAATTAGAATCTATCAGTGTACAAGGCCTTATGGTAGATGGATCTCCACATATAAACATATACTAACCTGGATATCGTAAAAATGTCTACAGAACGAAATAGTGATTTCAGTTCACAAAAAACTGAACTTGACAGTGCCGCACTTTTTTATCACCAACATCCAAAGCCTGGAAAATTAGAAATCCAAGCTACAACACCTCTTGATAATCAACGTGATTTAGCTCTTGCTTATTCTCCAGGTGTTGCTGCACCATGTCTTGCAATTCATAAAGATCCAAATCTTGCTGCACAATATACTTCTCGTTCTAATTTAGTTGCCGTTATATCAAATGGAACTGCTGTTCTTGGGTTAGGAAATATTGGTCCCCTCGCCTCAAAACCGGTTATGGAAGGAAAAGCTGTTTTATTCAAAAAATTTGCGAATATTGATGTTTTTGATATTGAAATTGATGCATCTGATATTGAACAAATGGTACAAGCCGTATCTGCCTTAGAACCTACATTTGGTGGTATAAATCTTGAAGATATTAAAGCTCCTGAATGTTTCGAAATCGAAGAAAAACTTCGCACTAAGATGAATATTCCAGTTTTCCATGATGACCAACATGGAACTGCTATTATTGTTTCTGCAGCAGTATTAAATGCATTAAGTCTTGCAGGAAAAAAAATTGAAAATGCAAAAATAGTTTCCTCAGGCGCAGGAGCAGCAGCTCTCGCTTGTATCAACCTTTTGGTCCGTCTTGGAGCAAAAGTTGAAAATATTTGGCTTAGCGATTTAGAGGGAGTTGTTTATGAAGGTCGCAAGACACTTATGGATCGTTGGAAAATCAATTATGCACAAAAAACTGATGCACGCACCTTATCTGAGATTATTGATAATGCGGATATCTTTTTAGGTGTTTCAGCAGGTGGTGTTTTAAAACCTGAATATCTGAAAAAAATGGCTCCAAATCCCTTAATTTTGGCCCTTGCTAATCCAACACCAGAAATTATGCCAGAAGAAGCACGTTCTGTGCGACCAGATGCAATGATCTGTACAGGACGCTCTGATTATCCCAATCAGGTAAACAATGTCCTTTGTTTTCCTTATATTTTCCGTGGTGCATTAGATGTTGGTGCAACCGCAATCAATGAAGAAATGAAAATGGCTGCAGTTTATGCGATTGCTGCTCTCGCCCGCGAAGAAACTTCAGATATTGCAGCACGTGCATATTCAAAGAAACCACCCAGTTTTGGTCCTGACTATCTTATTCCTTCCCCTTTCGATCCACGCTTAATACTACGCATTGCTCCTGCCGTGGCTAAAGCAGCAATGGACACAAAGGTAGCGATTCGGCTGATTGAAGATATGGAAGCTTATCATGATACCCTTAATCGATTCGTATTTCGTTCTGGATTAACAATGAAGCCCGTTTTTGCAGCAGCAAAAACAGCAAAACGTAAACGCGTCATTTATGCCAATGGTGAAGATGAACGCGTCCTCCGAGCAGCGCAAATTGTGCTTGAAGAACAAACAGCAATTCCAATTCTCATCGGCCGTCCCCATGTAGTGGAAACGAGACTAAAACGCTTTGGTTTAAGAATTCGCCCTGGCATAGATTTTGAACTTACAAATCCAGAAGATGATCCACGTTTTCGTGATTATGTTAGCTTATTTCTCCGTTATACAGGAAGACGTGGTGTTTCACCAGAAGTTGCAAAAACAATCGTGAGAACCTCAACAACAGCGATTGCTGCCCTGGCAGTCATGCGTGAAGAAGCTGATGCAATGATTTGCGGTTTAGAAGGACGTTTTGAACGTCATCTTGAATTAATTGAACAAATTGTTGGGCTTGATTCAAATACTCGTCATTTTTCTGCTGTGAGTTTGCTTATTTCTCCACGCCGCACCCTTTTTTTAACAGACACTTATGTCAATGAAGATCCTTCTGCAGAAGAAGTAGCAGAAATGACAGTATTGGCTGCAAAAGAAATTGAAGCATTTGGTATAACACCCAAAGCAGCATTATTATCACATTCAAACTTTGGCTCCAAAAATACAGAAAGTGCGCGTAAAATGCGCCGTGCAACTGAAATTCTTGCCCAATTATACCCAAATTTAGAAGCCGATGGAGAAATGCACGGAGATGCTGCACTTTCTAAAGTTTTTCGTGATCGTGTTTTTCCTGATTCACGCCTTAAAGGTGAAGCAAATTTGCTTGTTTTCCCAACACTCGATGCCGCTAACATAACACTCAATCTCGTAAAAAATCTTACCAATGCACTTCATGTAGGCCCTATTTTGATCGGAGCCTCACGTCCTGCACACATCCTAACACCTTCAGTAACTTCAAGAGGAGTGGTTAATATGACAGCTCTTGCGGTGCTTGCTGCAAATAGAAAAAAATTGCATAATGAAAATGAATGAATTCATAATAAAACATCAATTTCTTTTAAAAACTTGATGTGTGATACTTCATATCTTATAAAATTATTTGCTATATTGAAAAGATAAATTTATCTTGAGTTAAGTCTTTTTTAAAAAAACTAAGAGGATCTATACTACATAATACTTAAAAGTATCTTCTGAAACCATCACACATAATAAGGAATTATACATTGTCCTCTACATTTGATAAAGTTGCTGATATTATCGCAGAAATCAGTGAAGTTGATCGTAATATGATTACATATGAAAGTCATACGATCAATGATTTAGGGATTGATAGTCTTGACTTTCTTGACATTGTTTTTGCCATTGACAAGGCTTTTGGAATTAAAATTCCGCTAGAACAATGGACACAAGAAGTTAATGAAGGTGCAGTTGCAACTGAAGAATACTTTGTTCTTAAAAATCTTTGTGCAAAAATTGATGAACTCGTTTCTTTAAAACAAGCGAGTTAATTTCTTTTATCATGCATGATCAAACAGTATTCATAACTGGTATAGGACTGATAACCTCTTTGGGTGAAGGGGGTAATTGTCATTGGGATATCTTGAATAAAACAACAATTACACCAAATCTTGATTGTACAACTTTTTCTCCCTATACTATCCATAAATTACCTGAAATCGATTGGAATTTGCAAATTCCAAAACGGAGTGACCAACGGCAAATGGGAGCGTGGCAACGTCTTGGTACTTATGCAGCAGGCCTTGCTCTTGATGATGCAGGTATAAAGAATAATGAGAAATTAACATCAACAATGGATATGATTGTTGCAGCAGGTGGAGGAGAACGTGACATTGACGTTGACACACAAGTTCTTTCCAAAGCACGTACAGGAGCTAATCATGCTTCTATGTTAAATTCAATCCTTTCAACTGAACTTCGTCCAACTTTGTTTTTAGCACAACTTTCTAATCTTTTAGCTGGGAATATTTCAATTGTTCATAAAGTAACGGGATCTTCTCGTACCTTCATGGGAGAAGAAGGGTGTGGACTTTCTGCTATTCAAATTGCTATAGCTCGTATTCGATCAGGACAAAGTACACATGTATTGGTAGGAAGCTCTTATAATACACAAAGCTATGATATGCTGTTGGCGCATGAACTTGGAGGTCTCTTATCACGCAGTGGATGGTCGCCAGTATGGGATCGTAAAAATTGCCTTGGCGGTGGTATTATAACGGGTTCTGGCGGTATCTTTCTAGTCCTTGAAAATGGGAAACATGCAAAAAAACGTAATGCACGCCCTTATGCTAAAATTAGCAAAATCATCACGGATCAGACAGATAGAACAAAAATTTCGCTTGAAAAATCAATTGCAACAATGTTGAAAACAGTAGGAGCTAAAAATTCCTTTGCCATTTCAGCGGCTTCAGGATTTCATGAAGTAACTAAAGCAGAACAAAATGCTCTTGAAGCTACTGATATGTTTTACCGTGGTATTACAACATTATTTGGTTATATGCGGGAAGCACAATTTCCTTTAGCTCTCGCACTTGCTGCACTTGCTATTGAAAAAAAACGCAGTTTTCCAGCATTCAGTGTTCATGAAAAACCTTTTCCTAAAGAAATACGTGAAGCATTTGTTACAACCATTGGTATCAAAAGAGCTGAAGGTATAGCACAGCTAACTGCTGTATAGAGGGATTTCTACAATGCAATATCACGATCATTTTGGACGACCACTTGTGGCAATAACTGGAGCAGGAATTGTAACATCACTGGGGAAAGGCAAGTACGAAAATTGGCAAAAATTAACAAGTGGTGTTAGCGGCATCCACAAAATAACACGTTTTCCTGTTGAGGAATTAAAGACACGTATCGCTGGAACAGTTGATTTTCTTAAAGAAAGCACGTGTGGCGCTTCTGCTCTTTCTGAAAAACTTGCTAATCTTGCAGCAGAGGAAGCTTTAGAGCAAGCGGATTTTGATAAAATAAATTTTAATGGACCACTCTTTTTAGCAGCTCCTCCTGTTGAACTTGAATGGAAAGCACGTCTTACTCTTGATCAAGAAGGAAAGTTAAATGGTGCGCCTTCCTATGCGCATCTTCTTGAAATCTGCAACCATAAACTCCACGAGACGCTGTTTGAAACCACACAATTTGGTGCAATTGCAGAAAATCTTCAGAAAAAATTTGGCACAAAAGGACTTCCTATTACACTTTCCACTGCTTGTGCATCCGGTGCAACAGCAATTCAATTAGGTGTTGAAGCTATTCGACGTGAAGAAACAAATCGCGTGCTCACAGTTGCTACAGATGGTTCAGTTTCAGCAGAATCCCTTATCCGCTTTTCATTATTATCTGCCCTTTCAACCCAAAATGATCCTGCAGAAAAAGCAGCAAAACCCTTTAGCCGTGACCGAGATGGTTTTGTTATGGCAGAAGGGTCAGGTGCTCTTGTTCTTGAATCTCTTAAAAGCGCATTAGATCGTAATGCGACAATTTTAGGAATTTTAGCTGGCTGTGGAGAAACAGCAGATGATTTTCATCGTACGCGTTCAAAACCTGATGCATCTCCAGCAATTGAAGCCATTCGCAAAGCCTTAGAGGATGCAAATGTAACTATTAATGAAATTAACTATATTAACGCACATGGCACCTCAACACCTGAAAATGAAAAGATGGAGTATCTCGCATTATCAACAGTCTTCGGTGATAGCCTAAAACATATTCCTGTTTCTTCTAATAAGTCAATGATTGGTCACACATTAACTGCTGCTGGCGCTATAGAGGCTGTTTTTTCGCTCTTAACAATTCAATCGGGAATACTTCCTCCTACAATCAATTATGATGATCCTGATCCTGCTATCCCTTTAGACGTTGTTCCTAACCGTAGCCGTAAGGCCTGTGTCAATGCGATTTTGTCAAACTCATTTGGATTCGGCGGTCAAAATATGAGTCTCGTTATCACAGCATATAAACGATAATCCTTTTAATATTGACAAAAATTTGTCATAATTAATCTAAAAGCCACATATTTTAAGGGGGAATGATAATGCGTGCACTGCAACTACTCAATGAACGCCAACTTGAAATCACCACTATTGCCCCGCCACCACCACCTACCCCCAATGAAGTGACAGTGCGTATAAAAGCTGTCGCTCTTAATCATCTTGATGTATGGGGTTGGCGTGGTATGGCCTTTGCTAAAAGAAAAATGCCCCTTGTCATTGGTGCAGAAGCTTCCGGTGAAGTTACTCAGCTGGGAAATAACGTTAAAAATTTACAACTTGGACAAATTGTCTCAATTTATGGTGCGCAAACCTGCGGGATATGCCAAGCTTGCCGTGAAGGACGTAATAATCTTTGCAATGATGTAAAGGGCGTCTACGGTTTTCATCTTGACGGTTTTGCCCGCGAACTTGTTAATTTGCCAACACATCTATTGGTTCCCACTCCTGCAAAATGTGATGAATTGCAAGCAGCCGTTGCTCCAATTACTTTTGGTACTGTAGAACATATGCTTTTCGATAATGCAAACCTACAAGCAGGCGAAACAATCCTGATACAAGCAGGTGGTTCTGGTATCGGCTCAGCAGCTATTCAACTCGCAAAACAAACAGGGTGTACAGTTATCACAACTGTCGGTTCAGATGAAAAAATTGCAAAAGCACAAGCTCTTGGTGCGGATCACGTTATTAATTACCGTAAAGATCGTTTTGAAGGTGTTGTGCGCAAATTAACCCAAAAAAAAGGGGTCGATGTTGTTTTTGAACACGTAGGTGCAGAGACATGGAGCGGTTCTCTTTTGTGTATGAAACGAGGAGCACGCTTGGTAACTTGTGGTTCTACCTCTGGTATTTCAACATCACTCAATCTCATGCAATTGTTCCAGCAACAACTTAAAATATTCGGTTCATTTGGCTGCCGTATAGAAAATATGCAAAACGCCATGCAGAAAATGGCACAAAGCCTTATACACCCTGTCATTGATACAATTGTTCAATTCAATGAAATTGATACAGCTTTAAAGCGAATGGAAAGCCGTGATGTTTTTGGTAAAATTATCCTTAAAATTAATTAAGTCATGATGAAATTTTATATTAAAAATTTTGTTTATTATATTAAAATTACAGCAAAAAAATCATTTTACTTTTTTTGGGGGTATCTGCTCATTGGTTCTTTATTTATTTTAAAATATTTTCCTGCTAACATTGGATTTGCTTTTTTTTCCTGGCTAGCAAAAACATTTGGTCCTCTTGTACACCGTCACCAAATCGCTCTTGCAAATCTTAGAGCAGCGTATCCAGAAAAAACAGAAGAAGAACTCCGTGCAATTGCAGTGGAAATGTGGGAGAATATAGGACAGTTTTTAGCTGAATATATTTTTCTTGATAAAATTTTTGATTTTGATCCTCATGCGAAGCAGCCAGGACTTATCGAAGTTAAAGGTGCTGAAATATTTGAGCGATTAAAAAATGAAAAAAAACCGCATATTTTTTTCACAGCACATACCGGAAATTTCGAACTTCTTCCTATATGCGCACAAAGTTTTGGTCTGAATGTTACAGTATTATTTAGACCACCCAATAATCCTTATATTGCAAAACGAGTCCTTAAAGCCAGAGAAACTTCCATGGGACACCTCGTTCCTTCCAAGGCTGGTGCAGCTTGGGCATTAGCAGCCAAATTAGCAGAGGGAGAGAATATCGGCATGCTTGTTGATCAAAAATTTTGCCGAGGTGTTTGGGGAACATTTTTCAACAGACAACTTAAAACAAACCCCTTAATTATAAAACTTGCTCGCCAATATAATTGTGATATCTATCCAGCACGCTGTATTCGTTTAGCTGGAAAGCGCCATCGTTTAGAGTTGTATGAACGTGTAAAACTTCCACTTGATGAAAAAAATGAAATTGATATAGCTGCTTCAATGCAGAAATTAAATGATATTGTTGAAAGTTGGGTACGTGAATATCCAGGACAATGGACTTGGTTACACAGACGTTGGGATAGTTGACTATATTCATAAGTTTATAGGAAAAATATAAGTGTTTGCATCAAAAGATATCAATGATCTTATCGCAATTGTTGCAGCATTACGAAATCGTGAGAGCGGTTGTATCTGGAACATAAAACAAACATTTGAATCTCTCATACCTTATATGCTTGAAGAAGTTTACGAGATTATCGATGCCATTGAACGAGAAAACCGAACAGATCTTTGTGATGAACTCGGTGATCTTCTTTTACAAGTCGTCTATCATGCTACAATTGCTCAAGAAGAAGGTAGCTTTGCTTTTGAAGATGTTGTTTACGCAATTACCTCAAAAATGATTCGTCGCCACCCTCACGTTTTTGGCAACGCAAAACAGAAAAAACGTGGTTTTATAGAGGATGAATGGGAGCGTATCAAAAAAATAGAACGGGCTAAACAAAATAAATGCTACGAGGCAGTAAACTTACCAACCAATTCCACAACAAGTATTCTTGCAAAAGTAAAAAAGCACCAACCAGCAGACCAAGAATCTCTTGCTTTACAAAAAGCAGCTACTAAAGTGGGATTTAATTGGCGTGAAATCCATAATTTTTTTGCAAAAATCGAAGAAGAAATTAATGAACTCAAAGATGCAATAAAAAGCGAAAAAATATCAGATATAGAAATAGAATTCGGTGATCTTTATTTTTCTCTGCTGAATCTCGCGCTCCATTTGAATATTGATTCACAAAAAGCATTAAAAAAAACAAATACAAAATTCCGAAACCGTTTTACCTATATTGAAGAAAGCCTATACACACAATCTAAAACACTAGCTGATACATCCCTGAAAGAAATGGTATCTCTTTGGAATAAGGCTAAGGACGAAAGGTAAGGAAAATATTAGATTTTATCAATCTAAAAAAACAAGCTCCCCACTGATTAAGTTCAATTAGTGTTATACGTTTTCCTTTAGGTGATTTTGCGAAGCAGGACGAAGTTCTACCGATTCACCGCACCCACATGCTGAAACTTGATTAGGATTTTTAAATACAAAACCGGAACGAAGTGTTGTCACTTCATAATCCACCTGCGTTCCTAATAAAAATAAGACTGCATCATGTGCTATAAAAACACGGGCACCATTAAGTTCAACAACATCTGCATCCAAAATTTCTTCTTTGACAAGAGTAATGGTATATTCCATTCCTGCGCAGCCGCCTTTCTTGATACTAATAAGAATACCCCGTGCATCTTTTGCATTCATAATTGCTTTAACACGATCTACTGCGGCTTCTGTCAAATTTACTACCGAAAAACAACTCACCATTTTCTCTTTTTTGTTAAATAAAGACTTTAATATTTTACTTATCTGGTATATACAAAAGAGAATAACAAGATATAAATTGAAATGTTTTGATCTTTTCTGATCGCGATAAAAATTTCCCAACAATTTCCTATTTTTGATTGTGCAATCTGGGGTTTTTATTTTTGCTGTCTTTGTTATCCGTATGAAATATCCCTTCTCCAAAAAAAAAAAGAGAAAAAGCCTTTCAATACCCTGCATCATTTATGATACTTGTAAAAGCGTTCACTTTTTTGACAGATTCTCGATGAATAAACAAAAATATGAAACAAATGTTATTTTTCTCTCGCATTTATTAGGTTTATCCTCCCAAAATACATACGTTTAAAAACACAAAATCTTATCTCACTTCTTTGCAATCCGTATAAAATAGTTAATAAACATGTACTTATAATCAACAACAATCAAGAGTTTGAGAATTCAATTATTTCTCCTAAAAAAGCAAAGGAACCTCAAAGTTCAAAATTTTACTTTTATTAAAATAAGCTCTTTTAAAAATGGTAAAAGTACTTTAGATTTTTCTCCTCTTATTTTTCTCTTGCCTTTAAAGAAACAGTCGTTTAGTCGTCTTTCATGGTTCGGAGCGTAGCGCAGCCTGGTAGCGCACTTGACTGGGGGTCAAGGGGTCGTGGGTTCGAATCCCGCCGCTCCGACCATTTTCTTCTTTCCAATGTAGCTTGCCAGCAGATTTTGTATATTTCGACACTAGGTTTTGTACCAATTTATTTTTTTCAAAAGATTTTTAAGGGGTTTTCAAAGACCTTTTAAAGGTTATATAAGGACTCTTTCATGAATCTTTTTGTCTTTTCTTAAAGGTCGCCAATTGGTAATGACCAGTTTCTTTGCTGGAATCGCTTTATTTGACGAGTTAGAAGAATAAGTGGTTCTCACCTCTTCTTAGAGTAATTTGCCTAAAAATTTCTCGTATCTCTGATACATCATTGAATGAGAAAAGAAATTTCCCCTTTAATTTTACAAGCAGCAGCTGCTAAATAATCAGATAGGAATGGTTGGTTGAGGACACAATCCGGCATAGGCAAGCGAAAGCAGGAATATGAAGATTGTTGATCATCTCCAACAACAGCACTTAAGGATAACATTCATATTGTTCTGAATGCTTTTTACAAAAAAGGCTATTTAAGCGCTTCTTGACACTGCGCTATGAAATGACAGCGTCAAGACGACAATTAGAAAGGTTTTCCTCTTTAAAAGTATAACACCAACTCACCCCTTTCATTTTATACTGAAAACCAGCTTGAACCATGCAAGCATGAATTATCACTTCTGTTTTGATACTTAGATTTTGATTTTCTGGAAAAACATCACTAAGAGTCCGCATTCCACATCCTAAAGATGATGTGGAAAACTTACTTAAGTTATAATCTAGCTATACCCTAACAGAATGAACCCGCTATAATCTTAAAACTTGCTTCATTTTTTCCTCTTTGAACTAATTTGTACACAATGGAAAGGGTCATAAAGCCTTCTGCACATGTTGTCACCATCTCTAAGACAAGTATGGACGTTATAAGGATCTAAAAACATTCTCCATGCTTCTTTCCAAGTGTTACTGCTAACTGGAACTGTTTTGTAGATAAAACTATTGCCACCGATTCATCTGCTTACAAAATCATCTGTATGTCCATCCAAAACAACATAGGTTTGTTTTCCATCACTCAGTTTATCTAATATTGCCATAGATTGAGCATCAAAGGCTGGTCCATAAGATTGAATATTTGTGTTGCCAGCTATACCGTACACACCTTGTTTGTCTAATGCTTTTAGCGTATTCCCCACTGTCATGCCACCGCGACTATGGGCATAAAATTCTAACTCTGTATTGCCATTACTCTTCAGCAGATCTTGTGCTTCTTTTGTTGAATTAGTTACCCCCAAAAAGTTATTTTCTAGAAATTTCTGATATCCCGCAATCATAAGTCCTGATATGGTAGAGCAGCCTGTGGAAAAACGACAAAATAAAGCGGTTCATTTGTTATAGAGATCATAACTTTTTAGACTAGCAATTATACCATTGTCAATTTTGTATTCCCCGTCCCCATGACCAAAACGTTTGGCTGCATTCTGCATGTCTTGTACCGTATCAAGAATGCCAACATTGACAAAACCTGTAACGCTTCAAAGGATTTTTCATGCTTTTCTTTGCCGTTAGAAATATCATAGCTTTCCAACAGCGTGATACTATTGCCAGAATCAATATTCACATTACAACCTGCTAAAACATTTGCTTCTTGCATGTTCACATCGTGATTAGCACTGATCTGTACATCCTTTCCTCCCATGAGATGGGACTGAACCATGGAATTTTCTCTTTGATCACCTTTGTCTTTTACGTCTTTTAAAAATATCCAAAACCACAGCAACCCTTGCCTCAATATTTGAACTGATCAAGAGCAATTGTTTTGAAGTTAGTTTACTCTCTCTGGCATTGCACTGGTTACAATATCTACTAAGTCGTGTAAAACAGCTTTATGCGGCGGGTGGTACATTGACAGAAGAAAGCGCAAAATTGATTGTAGATCGTTGTGATTTTTTGCCAAATGTTTTTAGTTTACATGATATTCATCAACGTAACTGGATACGTTTAAAAAACAATGAAGTGAATAATCAAAGATATGATTATTTATTTTATACCACATCCTCTAATTTTACATCAAAAAGTGTCATAATTTGTATTTAAAATCATTATTGATTGTGCTTATCACTTATTCGATAATTTTTAAAGGTACTCAAGAAAAAACATAATTTTTTATTTTTAGATGTAATGCAAAATTAATAAACAATGTAAAAAAAGTGTGTGTATCACATATGAGGTTTATGAAGGTTAATTTATGACGAATATCAGGGGTAGCTCTAAAGATACCGATGATTTCTGGTGTGTGGCTGCAGATTTTCATCTGTAAGCTAATGGCTTTTGCACCAAGACCACTCACACCAATTTGCATATAAGAACCACCTAGTTGATAGGTTTCAGTGACTTCTTCCAATGTAAGAAGTTTGAACTAAGTAAAGATTAACATCATCATCAACAATCAGTGTAAAACCGCGAACAATTCTTAAGGTCATGCTTTACTCCTTGCCAATCTTGCGATAATTCTCAAGCGTATCGCCAAAGGTGCAGGTCATTTTGTTTTGGATATCTTCGGCTAACCGATTAAAGTAAGTGCTATTGCGCTGGCTGTTAAAACGCAAATCTTATAAGGGGGAGCATTTCTTCTGCATAAAATTCCACCCGCAATTTTCCCAGCTGTAAATTGCTGTTTGAATTTAAATCACAGTCAAACCAAATGCACCCTTCCAAAACACAACTGAATTTAGTGAACCTAAATATACCCTTCAGCCATAAGAATAGATTGAAATAAAGAGAATACAAAACAGTTTTCCTCTCATTGCACACACTTATCAGCGGAACTTTGTTTTTATATGATGAAAAATACTTAAGCTAATATATTGTTTTCTCAAAAAAAGCATTTAGCATCTTTCTTTTAGAATGCTGTTCTTATTTATATTTTAAAAATGTTAGAATAAAATTTTCAAATGCTTATCTCCAAGCTCATCTAAAACTTTCTCTCTCCATTGTTATCTCCAAAAAACAAGGGATTTTCAAATCAAAAGGCAGAAAAATCCTAATCTGTTGCAATAATAATCAATATTCATATTACACAGTATAAATTAGTATTTTATAAGCGGTTATTTACAAAGGCATTGTTATTTTAATTTCACCAATCATTTAGGAACGATAAAAAATTATAAATGTATGAATTTATTTATGAAATGTATTTTACAAAATTCAAAATACTTTTTATAAAAAAGATATATACTATATAATATATGAAATAGTTGTGGAGATGTCTTTATGTTAAATGCACGAAATGCTTCAATTATACTTACTTATCCTATGTTTAAAATGTTAAGACGATTCTCAATCGCTATTTTCTTAGCGTTTTTAATACCATTTTTAAGTGGCTGTGGATTTAATACGATCCCAATAAATGAAGAAAAAGCACATGCAGCATGGAGTGACGTGCTTAACCAATATCAACGCCGTGCAGATCTCATTCCTAATCTCGTAGAAACTGTCAAAACCTATGCTACCCATGAACAAGCTGTTTTTACCAATGTTGTTGAAGCACGTGCAAAAGCAACACAAATAAACATTAATGCTGATATGTTGAATAATCCAGAAATGATGCAGCAATATCTCAACAATCAAGCAAATTTATCAAGCGCACTTTCACGTCTTATGGCTGTTGTTGAAAATTATCCTAATCTTAAAGCAAATCAGAATTTCCTTGCTCTTCAATCACAATTAGAAGGCACTGAAAACCGAATTTCTGTTGCACGCCGTGATTATATTGAAACAGTACGTGTCTACAACACCGCACTAAAAACAATGCCAACAATGCTTTGGGCAAAATTATGGTTTCGTGATGCTAAACCTATGCCAACATTTACGATTGATACAGATAGCCAACAAAAACCGAAGGTTAATTTTAATTAATGAAATTCTTTCACTATTTTATGCAACGCAGTGTTTTTCCATATTTATTGGTTTTTATTGCCTTTCTGTACTTGGTTACTGCATTGGGAGGAAGTGCTTATTCACAAATCAAGTTTCCTCCCTTAACTGGCTATGTTAACGATGTAGCTCATTTGCTCGATAATGCAACAAAGCAGAATTTAATAGAAAAGTTGGCTGAACTCGAAGAGAAAACTGGAGATCAAATTGTTATTGTAACTCTCCCTACCCTTTCAGGAAGCGATATAGAAACATATAGCAATTCTCTTTTTCGTAAATGGGGATTAGGTCAAAAACAGGTCAATAACGGTATATTACTTGTCATTGCACCGAATGAACGTGAAATGCGTATTGAAGTGGGCTATGGTTTGGAAGGAGTACTAACAGACACTCTTTCCACAGTTATCATTAATAGCTTTGCTCTTCCTAATTTTCGTGAAGGGAATTATCAAAAAGGAATTGTTGAAGCAGTTCACGCAATTATCAACGTCATTACAGAAAGTGATTCTGATTTTTCTTTTCGAATCAAGGAAAAAGCTAAAATTACTGAAGAACAACGTAAAAAAGTTGAAAAAGAAGAAATAATAGCTAATACAATCGTATTTTTAATCTTTTTTATCATGTTTGTCCTGCCCATTCTTGCAATGATTTTTGGAAAAAAAATAGGCTCTAAAAAATATCTCTGGATGAGGATCATTTTCACACCTTGGTTTTTAAATTTAAATACCGACAACAGATATTCTGGTAGAATCTATGGTAGTCATTCAAGAGGAGGAAGATTTAGAGGTAGTGGAGGATCATCAGGTGGTGGTGGTGCCACAGGAAGGTGGTAAAATGGGTATAGATTTTACAAGATAGCGAATTTTCTTAATAAAATTTGTTACCCGTATTATCCAATTTTAATGAAGAATTTCATATCTTAATCTATAATTCTTTTACTGATTACAAACACAAACTTGAGTACCAATATAAATTTACTTATGACATTTGAATTGAAATATACTGACCGTAGTTATTTACCAGATCAGTTTAAAACAATCTCTGGAAATCCACCAGTTGAATGGAAAGTAAGTCATAACTTAGTCGAATATCCTGAAGCACTAAGTTATATGCAAGAGCGTGTAGAAAACATTCTTGAAAAAAACGCATCTGAACAGGTTTGGCTTCTTGAACATCCTTCTCTTTATACAGCTGGTACAAGTGCGAATAAAAAAGACCTTTTAGCACCTCATTTGTTTCCTGTTTATGAGGCAGGACGTGGTGGTGAATTTACTTATCATGGTCCAGGACAACGCATTGCTTATATTATGCTTGATCTTAAACGCCGAAAGCAAGACATCCGTGCTTTTATTAGTGCCTTGGAAGAATGGATTATACAAATGCTTGCAAAATTTAATATTAAAGGTGAACGCCGTAAAGATCGCGTTGGGGTCTGGGTTCAAAGGCACAGTTGCCAATCAACACAAAATAGCCTTTCTTCAGAAGATAAAATTGCGGCTGTGGGTATTCGCGTGCGCAAATGGGTGAGTTTTCATGGCGTTTCTATCAATGTTGATCCTAATTTAGCCCATTATTCAGGAATTGTTCCCTGTGGTATCACAAATCACGGTGTAACAAGCTTTCTTGATCTAGGTTTACCTGTAACAATGCACGATATTGATATTGCTCTTAAACAAGTCTTTGAACAAATTTTCGGACCAACAATTGATGTTTCTTAACTGCATTGATTTTTAAATAAAAAACAGGCATAAAATTCACTTTTATGAAGATTTTATTTTAATGAGGTAGATAATCGAACGTCATGAGCGATAAAAACAAAGATCTTTTTAGTATTTTAAATAATGCTCAGTTTTGCGTAAATATAAAAGAAAAAAATCTTTCTCCCCCGCTGAGTTCAGAAGCAGTGAATTCGAAAAAAGATACGCAAGAAAATGACTATAACGCGCTGTCTATTCGTGTGCTTGAGGGGCTAGAGCCCGTACGCTTACGTCCTGGAATGTATATTGGTGGAACAGACAGCAAAGCACTTCATCATTTATTTGCCGAAATTATTGATAATGCAATGGATGAAGCAGTTGCTGGTTATGCGAACTTCATTGATGTGTCCTTAGAGAAAAACGGCTATTTAACAGTTATAGATAATGGACGTGGCATTCCTGTCGAAAATCATCCTCAAATGCCTGGAAAATCAACTCTTGAAGTCATTATGACCCAACTCCATTCAGGTGGTAAATTTGATGGCAAAGCTTATCAAACAGCTGGTGGACTTCATGGTGTAGGAATTTCTGTTGTCAATGCTCTTTCTGACTATATGGAAGTTGAAGTAGCACGAGAACGCAAACTTTACAGACAACGCTTCTCTCGCGGTATTCCTCAATCTGGCTTGGAAGATTTGGGTGATGTTTATAATCGTCGTGGCACACGCGTTCGTTTTCACCCTGATAGTAAAATTTTTGGTGAAAAAGCAGCTTTCGATCCAGAAAAAATTTATAAGATGGCACGCTCCAAGGCCTATCTTTTTGGTGGTGTAAAAATTCGTTGGAATTGCGATCTTGCCTTACTTGACAACACAAAAAATATTCCCGAAAAAGCTACTTTTCATTTCCCAGATGGACTTAAAGATTATTTACTCTCATCATTGAAAGATGAATACCGGGTAACATCAGAAATTTTTTCTGGCAAAACAAAACACTCTAATGGTCATGGCTCTGTTGAATGGGCTATCGCCTGGCATGGTGGCGATTCCCATGTACAGTCTTACTGCAATACTATTCCCACCGGAGAGGGTGGAACACATGAAATGGGACTGCGTCAAGCTCTTTTGCGCGGATTAAAATCTTACGCTGAATTAATAGGAAACAAGCGCGCTTCTATCATTACGTCTGATGACGTTATGATTTCAACTTCTGCAATACTTTCAGTGTTTATTAAAGATCCTGAATTTGTGGGACAAACCAAAGACCGATTAGCGACAATCGAAGCTCAGCGTATCGTTGAGAATGCAATACGCGATCCTTTCGATCATTGGCTGACAAATTCTCCACAAGAATCAACAAAACTTCTTGATTGGGTTGTTGAACGTGCTGAAGAACGCGTTAAACGGCGCCAAGACAGAGAAATAAATCGAAAAACAGCTGTACGTAAATTACGTCTCCCCGGTAAACTAGCAGATTGTAGCCAAAACTGTGCTGCTGGTGCTGAACTATTCATTGTTGAAGGTGACTCTGCTGGCGGTTCAGCTAAACAAGCGCGTAACAGAGCAAACCAAGCAATTTTACCTCTTCGTGGAAAAATCTTAAATGTAGCCAGTGCTGCACACGAAAAAATGAACTCAAGCCAAACAATTGGTGATCTTATACTTGCTCTTGGATGTGGAACGCGCTCCAAATATCGCGAAAAAGATCTTAGATATGAACGTATTATCATTATGACAGATGCGGATGTTGATGGCGCTCATATTGCCTCACTGCTCATTACCTTCTTTTTTCAAGAGATGCCCGATCTTATTCGTCAGGGACATTTATACCTTGCTGTGCCTCCCCTTTACAGAATATCGCAAGGAGGGAAAGTTGCTTACGCACGTGATGACACCCATAAAGATGAATTATTAAAAACTGAATTCACTGGAAAAGCTAAAATTGAAATTGGACGTTTCAAAGGACTTGGTGAAATGCGTGCTGAACAGCTTAAAGAAACCACCATGCATCCTCAAAAACGTACACTGCTACGCGTTTCTATTAATGCAGAAGAAGTGCAAGAAACCAAAAACACTGTAGAAAGCTTAATGGGAACAAAACCAGAAGCACGATTTCGATTCATACAGGAAAACTCTACTTTTGCTTCAAATCTAGATATCTGATAATTTCAGAAAATATTCCTCTCAGATCACTGCAGCTGCATCAATAACGCGAAGTTGTGGACTGATATTTCCGTTCCAATAATTTAAGCTAATATTGCCGGCCACATGGATCATTTCACCAACATTTCCAGAAAGAAAATAACCAAGCGATGTCCCTACAGCACGGAAAGCTATTCCTTGCAGCTTTTTTCCTTCCATATTAGACATAATAAGGCGGAGATGCCCTTTACTAACCTCACACAGATTTATTAACCGATGAGAGGGAAGAACAAAAACAGGTGTCGTATTCCCCGAACCAAATGGTCCTGCTTTTTCAATCATATCAAAAAGCGCTTTACTGGCCCCAGAAGCAGAAAGGCAACCATCTATACTAAGAGACTTTTCAGCACGCAACTGTGCAACACTTAAAGAGACTCTCTCTTCCAGCCATTTTCGAAAAAGTTCAATTTTTGTCGATTGGATTGTGATCCCTGCTGCCATACTATGCCCCCCCCCTTTTTCCAATAAATTTAACGTAACAGCTTCACGAACAAGTGCTCCTAAATCTATGCCACTAATTGAGCGTCCTGATCCTACGCCGCTTCCATCTTCTTTCAAAGCAATGGCAAAAACAGGACAAAAAAAACGCTCTTTTAAACGGGATGCAAGAATACCAATGATTCCCGGGTGCCATTCTTGATGAGCAATTACAAGCGATAGTGGTGTTTCTCGATCTTGATAAAGAGAATCAATATAAGATTCTGCTTGCGCTAATTGAATGCCCTCCATTTCTTGACGTTCTTGATTAAATTGATTCAATTGTTCTGCTATTCTGTCCGCTTCATTTTTATCCTCACAGCTAAGCAAACGTGCTCCCAAAGCCTGATCGCCAATACGTCCTCCCGCATTAATTCTAGGGCCTAACAAAAAACCTAAATGAAAACTATTAAGTGGCTCACCTATACGTGCAACCTTTGTTAAAGCCGCTATTCCAGGATTATGCATAGAACGCGCAACTTGGAGCCCTTTTACCACAAAAGCACGATTAACACCTTGTAATGGAACGACATCACATATGGTTGCCAATGCAACAAGATCAAGCATACTGAGAAGGTCAAGAAATTTTCCTGCAAATTTCTTCTTTCGCAATAAATGATGAACCCATGCTAACGTAACAAAGACAACGCCAGCAGCACATAAATGCCCCTGTCCAGAAAAATCATCTGGACGATTAGGATTAACAAGAGCAACAGCTTCTTGATGAATCTCTGACATTTGATGATGATCTAAAACGACAACATCAGCACCTGCAAGCCTTGCTGATTTTACTGCATCTGGACTGTTCGCACCACAATCAACTGTGATAATCAAATGAGCACCTTGTTGTATCAACATCCTCATTGCTTGCTCATTCGGGCCATATCCTTCAACAATACGATCAGGAATATAAATTTTTACTTCGACACCAAAATAACGCATAAAGCGCGCTATGAGTGCAGATGAACAAGCACCATCAACATCATAATCACCAAAAACTGCAACTTTCTCTTGCTTTAGAATAGCTGTCACGATGCGCTCTGCTGCGCATTGCATATCCGTAAAACTTTTTGGATCAGGCATGAGCGTACGTAATGTTGGATTGATAAAAGCAACAGCATCAGATACATCCACATCTCTTGCCGAGAGAACACGGGCTAATTGATCTGGAAAACCAAATTTTTGAGAAATAGCACGCGCATTATTTATCCCTTGAATATCAAGGGCATCTAACCAAGCCTGACCGCTAGCAGAAGATTGAACATTGAGAAAATAACGAGATCGACGCATTGGTGTTCATTTTATAATGAAGGTAAATAAAATACAATCACGCGTTCAGGATAAAATCGTCTTTTGTAATACTCATTCTAATTTAAAATGTACATAAGCCTCTCCTAATGAATGGTATTAAAATACCTCTTTTATAAAGTTCTGTTTTATAAGTTTTTATTTTCTCTTGACGTAAATCAAAAGACATTATATCAGGGCAGGTAATATGTGTTAATATTTTGTTATGATAACAATTTTCAACGCAAAAAAACAAAAATACCCTCGTTTAAAGAGCTCAGTAAAGGATACTTCTATGGCAACTTTTTCACAAAAGCCAACTGAAGTGGTGAAAAAATGGGTTGTTATTGACGCAGAGAACCTCGTTTTAGGTCGTCTTGCCACATTTGTTGCTAACCGCTTACGTGGTAAACATAAAGCTACATTTACTCCACATGTTGATGATGGTGATAATGTTATTGTGATCAATGCAAATAAAATATCTCTCACCGGAAAGAAATATACAGATAAAAAATATTATTGGCATACCGGTTATATTGGTGGAATTAAGGAGCGTACAGCACGGCAAATTCTTGAAGGACGTTTTCCTGAACGCGTTGTTGAAAAAGCTGTGGAACGCATGATTCCTCGTGGGCCTCTTGGTCGTCGACAATTGAAAAATCTCCGTGTTTACGCTGGAAGCCAACACCCGCATGCGGCACAACAGCCCGAAGCTCTTGATGTTGGTGCTTTAAACCGCAAAAACAAAAGGATTTCTTGATTATGGCTGGAATTAATTCTCTTGCTGAGCTTAGTGTCGTAACAAATACTGCAAAAACTCATGAAAATTTCACTTCTACTCATGTGCAAAAGCTTGATTCACAAGGACGTGCCTATGCAACAGGAAAACGTAAAGACGCTGTTGCTCGCGTATGGATCAAACCTGGTTCTGGAAAAATCACCATTAACAATAAAGAATTTGACAAATATTTTGCGCGTCCTGTTCTTAGAATGATTCTTCGTCAGCCAATTGTTGCAACAAACAGAGATACTCAATTTGATATTATTGCAACCGTTGCAGGTGGTGGTCTTTCTGGACAAGCTGGTGCAGTGCGCCATGGCATTTCCAAAGCTTTAACCTATTACGAACCAGAACTTCGCACAATCTTGAAAAAGGGGGGCTTTCTTACCCGTGATAGCCGTGTTGTTGAACGTAAAAAATATGGTAAAGCAAAAGCGCGTCGTTCTTTCCAATTCTCAAAGCGCTAATTTTATTTTTTTGTAATTCATAAAGCCTCATTTCAACGGGGCTTTTTTTATCTGTTAAAACAGTTTTTTCGGAAATATACTGATCAGTTTGTATCTATCAGGAGAAAAATAAGAATGTTAAACGACTAATTTCTTCTTAGATAAAAAGTAAGAATAAATCGACCAAAAAAAATCCTAAAACCTCGATTTCAATTTTAGAATTTGCACTCTGGTAACTCAGATATATCTACATACTCTTTCACAAAAACATTTGCAGTATAACTTCAGTTATCTCACAAGATTCTCAGTGTCTTTTCCATCATCATTTAACAAAGTTTCAGTCCAAAAAATTCTTTACCATTGTAATAAAATGAGGAACGGAGATAGGCTTTGACATATATTCCTCACATCCACTGGCACGAATTCGCTCTTCATCCCCTTTCATAGCAAAGGCTGTTACAGCAACAACAGGGATAGCTCTCAATTCCCCATCTTCTTTTAATTGTTTAATAACCTCTATCCCTGATACCTCTGGCAACTGTATATCTACAAGGATAAGAGATGGCATTGATGAACGAGCTAAATCTAATGCCATAAGACCATTGCGTGTTTCAACGGTTTCATAGCCACTCGCCTCTACAAGATCACGGAATAACTTCATATTAAGTTCGTTATCTTCAACGATCATGACTTTTTTTGACATTAATATAACTCCAACCTTTTGAAAAAAAAATAGATAAAAATAAATTAATACACACTCCCTTTTAGCTAAAATAAAATGATAAAAAAAATTGTAAACTACAAAAAAAATTAAGTCACTCCTGATGAAAGCACTTTTTCGCAAATAATTGTAACGCTAATTACTATGCTTCTTCAGTTCATAAGAATGAAATCCACAATAATCGCGTAAAATTGTGTTCCTGTATATTTTTTAAATCAGTATGCACAATTTATGGATATTCCAATTAACTCATACGCCTTTTTATCGTAGAAAAGATATAATTGCGAAACTTAGCTCAAATGTGCATTTTAAAGAGAAAAAAATGATTAAGCAACTTTGAGATGCATAGATTGTTTTCTCTGTAAATAATCAGTGGTTTATATATCAGATCAGAGCGTTTACTTTTGTGAGATTTGTTGTCTCAAAGACTTTTTATATATATCAATATAGCTATTCAATAACAAATTAAATAAAGATTAACTATTGATTTCAAACTAAATTTTATCATGAATCACACATGTAATTATTGCATTATTAAATGCAAAAGTGATAGCAACATTGAAACGTGAAAATCTCATTATAAATGCTCACTATCTCCTCACTACTTATTTTCTTTCTTATATCATTTTTCAAAAGGTTTTGGTAAGAAGATATAAATTACATACAAAAATTTTCTCAGTCTTTTGTAATTTTTATGTAATCAATCGTATTATTTTTATCAATGATAATCAATAACATCTGTATAGCTATCGACTTATTTTACAACATCAAATTAAAGCATTATTTTTGCTTATTGAAAGAGAGGCTGCCTAGATTCATTTTGTTCTTTTTTTCTTCAATTAAAACTGCAAAAATAAATATTTAATATAATTAAAATTAAATACACATAATTAAATAA
>NZ_KL407334.1:666388-1034159 GCF_000706625.1 Bartonella koehlerae C-29 | reverse complement strand
TAAAAAGTCCAGTTAATACATATTTTAAATATATAATTTGGTACTTTTATTACAAATTAATAATTCAAAGATATCTTTATACTATTTTAAATAAATTATCACCAATACATGCAAACCTTCTGTGCAAATCCTGCAGCAGTATTTCTTATCAAGCTTTCGGCAACCGTCAAACTATTAGCAATTGCACCCGTGGGTTAAGCCTCTCCTTGCCTATTTTATGCCATTGGAAAATGAGGGAACTATTTACTTGTATTGGAGAAGTTGATACGATTGGCGGTCTTTTAACAGGAACCATTGCAAAAACCGTACTGAATGTTCTGTTCGCCATTATTTATCTCGCAGTGCTCTTTTCCACTAGACCGAAACTTACCTTCATTATCCTTATTATTTTACCCTTGCAAATAGGATCTTTAGCATTGGTTTACCCTGTTTTACGCCAACAATTATGCCGTGCTTTCACTCTGCAAGCCACCCATTAATCGTGCCTTATAGAAAGTTTCACCAACCTTGAAGCTATCAAAGCACACATAAAAGAACCAACTCATACAATACGCATGCAAAAAACTTTATATTTATAGCCCACAGTCTTGATCAAAGCCTCACAGAGCCAGTAAATTTCATCTTTCAAATGAAGCTTTAAGCCATATTTTTTGTAACCTTTTCGACCATTTTTATTATCTTTTTTGAAGCTAAAGCAGTGCTGCAAAACCAGATTAAGCTACGGCAACTTATTGCCTTTCATCTTCTCGCGAGCAATCTTCTACTATCTTAAGCCTTGCGTCTTTATGGAAGTCAACACCTAAAAATTTCTCGTCTTCGTTTGAGTGATATTCTTACCCCCCTTCAGAATGGAAAAAGGAAAAGGCGTCCATTCAGCTTACTACAGCGCCCTATCATGAAGCAAAAGATATTTGTTTTTTTATGGAGAAATACCTATTATTTAACCATCTTGATATTTATTTACAACTTGGTAAGCCTATTACGTTTCTTAGTCCTTCAAGCTGTGGAAAATCAACTTTAGCCAAACTTCTCTGTGCTCTCTCCCCCCCATCAAATGAGCAGATATTGATTAACCATCAATCTTTACAGAATTTTGATATCCGTGGCGTGCACAAAACAATTATCGATTTTTCTCAAAGTCCTCGTCTTTATTTCCGGAACCATTCTTGAAAATTTGTATCTTGCCAAAACAGATACGACTGAGGATGAAATCAACGCTGCAATTCGTGCTAGCGCTTGTCATGATCTTATTGCTCAATTGCCTCAATGGCTTAATACCCAAGTGGGCGAGTAAAGTGACTTTTTCAGGTGGGTAACGTCAACGCTTAGCATTTAGCATTGGCTTGTTTTTTTCTGATAGAACCGCAGCTTTTTATTCTAAATGAACCCCACTTCCGCATTGGATGATACGATCAATACAAAAATTGTTGAACATTTATATAATTTTGCAAAATCGTATCGTTCTCGTCATTATCCACAAACGTGATCTTTTTTCTCAGCATGCAACCATATTAAATTTTACTGATTTGAAGGAAAAAAGGTATATAAGGTATCTCATTTGCGCTCTTTATCGCCAACCTTTTATATAGTAGTTTCTGTTTTGATTGCTTTATTCCTTTTTTATTGTAATTGATAGCTTTCTCAAAAAACAGAGATTGTTGCACGGAGGCAAGAAGCAGTTATACCCACCACCTTATGTCCAGCTGCTTCAAGCGCAAAATACAGGCCCTATTGAGAAAATTCTTGTAAAAGAAGAACAATTCCGTTCATCAAGGCGATCTCCTTATTCAATCAGATCTACGTAAAGTCTTAAATGAACGTGCACGAGTTCAAACAGATATTGCCCAGAAAACTCTTTAAGCGCAAATTTCCGCAGCCATTTTAGCAGCGTTGAGTGAAAGTGATCTCTTGGATAAGTATTTTGTAACAAAATGACTTGCTTATCTTGCAAATTTCTACCTCCAGCAGCAAGCAGTAGGGCAGGGATGGAAGGGAAAAAACTCATCAGTGCTATTCTTCAATCGCTACAAGATAAAGTAAAAACACTGAAAATCGCTACAAGATAAAGTAAAAACACTGAAAAACTCAGACTGATCGAGTCACATACAGCAGTGCTGTCCAATATGCGAAATTGGATAAATTACAAGATGACTAACAATTAAGCCAAGAAAAAGCTCAAAGTTTCCAAAAGTCTGATGGAAACAAAAATCATCAGCAATTCTCTTGATTTAAAACGTTTACATGACTTTAAAAATGTGGAACACGAAACTTTAACCAATCAAAAGCACTTGGAAAAAAATATCGCTGAAATAAAAGGCCTCCGTCAACAATGACACAAAACCCTCATTTCCGATGAGATCACCCATTATCGGCAACTTTCTCTTGAAACAGAACTCTCTTTTTAAGGCTTTATAAAACCATACTATAGCCAATATCGTCTTGAACACTTATCATTTTGTGCACCCATTGATAGATGATTTAAATATTCACACTTTAGGCGGCTTTGTAGAGACGGGTAAAACTTTAAAGCGTGTTTGTTCCTGGCACAGATAGCCTCATCGTGGAAGCGTTTTTTGATAACCGAGATATTGGCTTTTTAGAAAAAGGCCAACGTGTTTACATAAAATTTTCTGCCTTTCCACCTAAACGTTATAGCGTTCTCTACGGCACAATTAGTTAATGTAAGTATAACAGCCCGCCACGACCAAAAAATTAATGGTGCTTATGTTATTTTTAATTAAAATTGACTAAGATCATATCAATTTTAATCACAAAGAGCTTAAAAAATTTATCTCTGGCATGACCGTTACAGCTATCATTAAAAATAAAATGGCTTTGAATTTTTTATTTTTTTGAACCTATAACTAAAAGAAAGATAATCTGTATGAATGAAAACCTATTACCATCACTCATAAACCCAATAATGGCTTTGAGAACTATGGTCGTTTTAATGCTTGATACCCCTTCCACCGTCGCTGGAGAATCTGGAATATTGGACAAAACTTAGGTCTGTCCTTACAAACTGGGAAATACAAGCTTTATAAAAATGAGCATGGAGAATTTTGTGTCTTTAATACCTGGACTTTTTTAAATTCAAAAAATCATCAATTTATGCTTGAGTTATGCTTGAGAAAGGAAAATTTTTCTCCAATGCCAATTAGCAGACTGGAAAATATATGTGATTCATTGATTACGCACCGCACCCTATGGCCATGCTGCTCGTATTGTACGCGACATGCAACATCATGTCATGTATTTCCTGATCAGCATTATTGTGATGCTATACGATGCAATGAAGACGGAGGGATACAAAAAATTACTTTCTGGTGTTTCTATAGAACACAAAACCCTTCCGAATAGCTTTTGTAAACCAAGTGAGTATAAATCATTTAAGAACTCTCTCCGCACATCTTCCTCATAATAGATTTGCTTAGATTTAACTTTTTCCCGAGCTCATTTTAAAAACGATAGCGCAATCCACCAGAAAAATGAATTCCGCTAAAACCAGCTTTGGTAAGCTTATGCTGATACATCAGATCACCGTGCAGTGTAAACTTTGGAGACAACTGCGAATGAACACCCACTCCAGCTTCTAGGGAAGAGCCAAAGGCACTTAACTGAAAGGCATCTTTAAAATACACAGATCGTTTTCCTCTAAAGCTATGAGAAAGATGAATCTTGCCATAAAAAGAAACGATACGATCTTTTTCAGATGCTGCAAGCGTCTTAGTCAGACGCCCACCAATACGCATTCCCCATTGATCCAATTTTCCCATCTCAACATCAAATCCGTCAATATCGTGTGCTTTATGAAACTGAAGGTGTTGATAAATAAGCTGAATCTGTGGATCAAAAACAAAGGCTTTACCCCCTGTTGTAAAGGCTTTACCAACAGACAAAGAAACGTTCAGAGGATTTCCTTTTAATGTTGCTGTTTTATTCCGTGCAAAGGTAAGAACATCGCCTTTAAACAAACCATAGGTTAAAAGACTATCTACATAAAAACCAACGCTACTTTCCAAGTTACCATATGCTGTCACTGACCATTTATGAAATATGTTTTTTTGACTGTGTTCAACACCCTGAGGTCGCAAAGAAAGTTTTCCATAGGTTGTCAGAATCCCAAAAGATGTTGTAATGTGTGCTCTCTCAATTGTTTTGAGCAAAATATCTGCCTCTAGAGCATTATAATGAAGATGACCTCCATAACCATATTCAAGTAGAGAAAGATCTGAGACATAATGATAATTTCCGCCATAATCATAAACAGATAAAGTAGGAATTCTTTCGAATTTTAAAAGTTTACTGGAAACAGATCGCATAATTTTTAACTGCTTGTTTTTATTTTCGATATCCATCAATCCAGCGTGAAATAAAGCATTTGGTAAAAAAAGATAAGTTGGAACTTGTGGAACAACATCCCTCACCATTAGTTCAGAATCAGGTACTGTAGACACATTGGGAGTTAGCTGAACGTATTTACTTTCAAGGCGAAAATCCCAAAAATTTCCATTCCCTTTAACTAACCTTTGAGAAGTCTTTGCTTTTCCAAGAGAGGAACTTGGGCCATACGCATAGAGATAATATTGATAAGGCAAACCTTCCAACGCGATATAAGAACTACTCAGCTGAAAAGAATCTTCTGCTGCTTTTCCAGAAACTTGAATAAGTGAAATGCTTTCAGCATTTCCATTACCCACTGCCTCAGCCTGATTTCCTGCAATAAATTGCACATGAACTGTAGTTTTTCCAACTACATCACCATGAATCAAAAGACGGTCAGTCTTTTGATTATCAAGCGAACCATCTCCTTTGAGAAACGTATTAAGATAAAGATGTGCATTACCCTGCGCACTATAAACTTCTTCTTCTCCTTTTCCAATATAAAGTGTCTGATATTCCTGGAATGCTGGTGGAGAAAAAGCAATCATACTATCAGAAAGTTTTACAAATGAAATGGATGAAACTAAGTTCGAGACTTGCTGATTCATTTCTTTGCTTTTTGTCAAAACCCACTTTGATCCTCCTGTCAAATACAGCTCAGCAACAGAATCATCAGCAACACGTGTGCCCCCTGTAAGGGAAGAAGAATTTGCCAAAATTGCCACAGAAGACTCCTTCTCAGCTGTTAATAATAAATCACCTGAGATTTTGGTTCCTTCTGTTACGCCAATATAACTACTACCCCTATAACTATGAATAACCGCACCATCCGGAACATCAAAAGTTGTTCTTTTCAAAAAGATAAACCCTTGTTGGTATTCATTGTCTTCTTTGTCCATATCAAAGTGCATACCATGCTTAGTACCTGATACTGTAATTTTTGAATCTTCAATATTCACCCGCGAAATTAAAATACTCGCTTCCTGCCCCACACTTGATTGTGCATTAGCTTCTAATCCAATCCACAAAGCATGAACACCGGTAGCAACAATATTGGTGTTATTTAAAGAAAGAGAACTATGCTGGTTTACATTTAAAACTGCATAAGAAACGTCATCTTCTTTATTTGCATTTCCTTTATCTATCGCTTGCTGGCTTTTTGAAGTAATGGTAACATCGTTTAAAGTTGTACTCCCCCTTACCCTTACATAAAGAGCTGCTGCATCCGTAACATCAATTGATCCACCCTTCATTTTAATAACTGCATCAGCACCATTGAAAAGAGCTACCCCTTGGTTAAAGTCACGACTCTTCACCTTAATTTTTGTATTCGTTAAAAGAACAGATGTTCCTTGCTTGTCTGCATAAACACCTACCTGAGTAGCTTTGACCAATCCACGATTTACCTCAATCGTTCCACTTTCAGCTCTAAGACCTGTTGAGATATCCTTCAAAGTTGAATCGCTCAAAACAACTTTTCCCCCTTGCGAAGCAACTACACCATAAGTATTATCGGTAGCCCCCGCACCATCAACACCATTAATTTGTACACGATTTGCCTGGATAACTGTATTTGGCTGCTGTGCTACTATAATAGTAGACGATATAAGAGAAGCCTCACTTCCATTCTTTTCTTCAGTCGATTTAACGAACTGATATACTTTATCACTAATCGTATGACTTGCACCATCACTGCATCTATAAGGTAATTTTCCTTCGCCACACGAAAGTGATACGAATGAATGAGAACGTGCCTCAACATCTATACCTGACAAAAAAGAAAAAATAGCTGCTGTGAAAACGCACGAATATAAGCGATTTTTAGAAAATCTGACCATCATTCTTCTTCAAACTTTCTTTTTCTCAGCAAAAACAAAATATGAATTAAAAGTACAATAAGTATAAAACAAATGATAATCATTTACTACTTATCTAACTAACTGAAGTGCGTATAATTCGTTTTATATTTTATGTAAAGCGAAATTGAAAAATAAAAACCACAATTTACATCTACAATCACTTATAGCACTGTGTTCTAAAACACCGTTGAAATCATAACGAAAAACACTAAAAACAGCCTAATAATCTTTTATTTATTAAAAGAAAATGCTATTAATAGAAATTTTGAAGAGAATTAAATATTAAAATTAACCGCGTTTTCAATAAATGCAAAAAGAAAATAAAATTAGGAAAATATTCAAAGGAAAATATATAAATTGCTTTTATATAAAACTACTCAAAAAAGGTAAAATGTACGAAAAATGTGGAGGTTTTCTTCTTTATGATTTCCACACCATCTCCCCACATCATATTTATAGTGAAATCCAGATTAAACCATGCAAGCATGAATGAATATTCTAGCATTGATGCTTAAGCTTTTGATTTTTTTGATCGGCATCATAAGGAGTTAGCATGCTACATTCTAATAACGCTTTTCCTATCTCAGTAAAATCTGCACCTGATTTCTTCCACATACTCATTACTCCTGGAACAGATTTACCTAAGTTACATCCAGACACACCTAACAAAAGGTAAGCTAATTAACAATTTTAAAATTTGTTTCATCTTGTTTGCCCTGAAGGAATTTGTACGCGATAAGATGGTCCGTACATATCATGGCATTGTGGACTCCCACTCCCAAGACAAGCATGGACACTAGGATAACCATTTATTATTTTGAGTGTCTCTATCGATTCATTACTGCCAGCAGGTATCTTCTCATAGGTATAAGGATTTTTTCCAATCACTGTACCCACAAAGTCATATTGATGATTTTCAAAGCCAACACTAGTTTGCTTACCATCACTCAGTTTATCTAACATATTTGCTATAGATTGCGCATTAAAGGCTGGTGCATAAAGATTGATACTTGTATTGCCTGCTAACCCGTGAACGCCTTGTTTTTCTAGTGCGCTCAGCGCATTGCCCAATGTCATACCACCACGACTATGTCCGTAAAGTTGCAACCCTGTATTACCATTGCTCTTCAACAAATCTTGTGCTTCTTTTGTTGAATTAGTCAAACCCCAAAAGTTATTTTCTAGAAATTTCTGATACCCAGCAATCATAAGTTCTGAAATGGTAGAGTTGGCTTGTGGGAAGACGACAAAATAAAGTGGTTCATTTTTATTATCAGCATGTTGTACTGCATAACCAGCCGCTGCCTCTGGTGAGTTAAAGATGCCATTGAAAAAAACATGTACCTTGCCATCAGAACCTGCTTGTAAGTGCTCCTTCTCCTCAGCCGTTAAATAATGAGATTTAGGAATTTTTTGTCCATGACTGTTTTTTATAGGATTTCCATTTTTATCTTTGAGATAGATAATATTGCCATCTTTATCACGTTCCACTACAGCGATGGGGTGTTCTTTGATAAACATAGTTTTATAAGCTTCATCACTATACTTAAACCCTTCTTCCAGCAATTGTGTTACCATTTCACGGTTTTCATGGACGATACGTTCCAATTTTTTTACATCTATTTGTGATACAGCATGATGGGCTGTGGCAATATCACGGTTAAGGGAGACGATTGCTTGTTCTGCTTCTTGTCTTGTCAATGCCTTTTGCCCAATCTCATCTGTCAGGATGATCGTGCCATCGCTGATAGCGGACTTTGTTTGCCCTTCCACTGAATCATGCTCTTTTGCATGATCCAAAGCATTTTTGGCAATGTTTTTCGCAATACCGTATTTACCTTGATACATCGGGCCACCCGTAGCAAGGCTTAAACCTTTGCTGCTGGCTTGAGCTTTAGCACTGTTAGCAATATCACTCATGGTGATGGTTCCTGTTATCAGGCTGTTTTTCTCTGCCAAAGCACTACTTTCAATGATGCTATCGGTCAGCGTTGTTTTGTCTTTAACAATGATTTCAAAGCCTTTCTTACCGGCTTTGATGCCTGATTGTTCCACAACACTGTGATACTCACTAGAGAATTTATCCTTGTTCAAGGACATATTAGTTGTAGCTGCATCAGTCTTTTTTTTACCGTTATAACCGATAGAAAGGGATTGCTGCTTGCTAGAAGTTTGTCCCCTATCACTGCGGCTCATGATGGTGAAATCACTGCCTACATCCATTTTGGCATGTTTGCTAGACACCACGGCACCTTCTAGTGCGGTGTTTGCCCCACTGCTGATCTGAACAGTGTCCGTACTTACAACATGGCTGTTCTTCTGCTGTACCTCCTCACTGGAGTCTTTTCCTTTCCCAACAGAAGCATTTCCTATCCATCCTGAATCATTGGAACTAAAGTTGTAATTAATATTCACCAAACTATTTTGCGAATTGTTTTGTGTTGCTTTTGTATTTTGCGCACTTTCAAGCTTGATATTTTGACCCGCTTTTAAGGTGATATTCTGTCTCTGTTCATTATTATCAACCTGATAAACTGGATTACTGCCAGCGATGATATCGGCTCCAATACCATAGATGCTTCCTTTCTGCGCTTGTATGTTCACAGCACGCCCTGCCTCTATTGTATCTGTTACTGCGGTGGATATGTGAGAAGATGCCGCTGTTTTCTCAGACTTAAAGCCGACTGTAATGCTAGTGGAAACATCGGCACCCTGAAGAAGGGCATCTTTTGTTACTTCGCCCTTTATCCCATTGTAAGGATCTTTGCCTTTGTTATAGAGATCATAAGCTTTCTTTCCAGCAATGCTGCTGTTAATTTCATGTTTTTCATCCTCATTTGTGAAGCATTTTGTTGCATCACTCACATCCTTTACCGTGCCAACACTGACAGAAGTTTTAATATTTGTAAAAGATTTTTCATGCACTTCATTCGCATTGGAGCCATCATGACTTTTTAAGAGTTTTACATCATGACCAGCATGAATGTTCACATCACGCTCTGCTAAAATATCTGCTGCTTGCACACACACATCATGATTAGCACCAACCTGCACATCCCTTCTTCCCATGAGATAGGACTGAACCGTGGAATTTTCTCCTTGTTTCTCATTGTCTTTTGCATAAACAATACCCAAAGCAGAGTCATTGTGTTTTTTAGTTAATTGAATGGCAAAACCGAAACGTTTTTCTTGAGAATTCGACGAATGATTATTAAGGCCATCCTTAACATTGACATTATGGGCAGCTGAAAGACGTAGTTCTTCACGTGCTGTAAGGTCAGAGCCTACTACACGCACATTGGATTTTTCGGCAGCGATTTTTATATTACCACCAGCATTCAGAGAAGATCCTTTATACTCAACTATTTCATCGTTTTTTGTTTTGGATTCTTTTCCTCCGATAAATATGAAATTAGTAGTTGAACCTACACCAAAACCAGACTCATGCTCTTGTGAATGACTGTTATGATGTTCGTTCATACCATCAATAGAAACACTCTCTCCCGTCACACTCATACCTTTTCCAGTAAATAGTTGAGAGCCTGAAATCACTGTATTACCTTTTGACTCAATTACAATATTACCCTCTGCCTCAAAGGTGGACGAGACAGGTGTTTTATGCACCTCAGATTTATGTGAGCGTTTTTTATTTAAAAATGCTTTTTTTATCCACTCTTTTTGTTGATTAAACTTCTCTTCGGCTCCTTTTATGATAATATTGTCACCAGATTTAAGGAAAATATTTGCTTTTACTTGATCTTGTGTTTCATCTGCCATATTGGCAATGAGGATTGATTGAACAATTTGTGTATCTTTTCCAGATTCAATGGTAACCCCTTCACCTCCGAATATGTTTGAACCCATAACTTCGCTAACTTCAACATTGTTATGAACTGATTTATCACTACCAAAAAATCCACCCTTTGTGTGATCTGATATCTTAAGCCGTAAACTATTTTCGGTATTGGTGATTAAGATATCGTTGCTGGCTTGCATCCACACCTTGCCATCAGCAGTAACAGAGCTACCAAATATGCTAAGGTCATGCGGTTTTCCCTCCTGTCCTGCAACAGCAATGAAATCCCCTTTGCCCTTAATAGATGCCCCAACAAAAGCTGATACATGCCTATCGATTTGAGTGCCTTTACTCTGCAAATGGTATTCCACTTTATCAGCTTTTGCTATTATATTTATTGCCCCTTGTCCACCAAAAGACACATTGCCCTTCGCTTCTAAATTGGAAGAAGAAACGCCAATATCTTGACCTGCTGTGACAACGATGTCTTTTCCAGCACTTAAATGAGAGCATTTATGCAATACGAATCGTGATGTTTGATCATGAGTATAATGATTAATGCTATTGTGCGTGGCATCTATCGAAACATTTTTCTCTGTTTTTAAATAAAGAGTATCATGAGCTTGGACACGAGAGCCTGCAACACTCAAATCTTTAGCCGCTAAAAACGTTACAGAACCACCAGAGTGTACTTCCGATTGATGCTGTATGACAAAAATATTTTGTCCTATATGGTTTGTGTTAGCAGCAGATACTATAGACAAAATTCCCTCTAGTGCTGACAGTACCAATGCTCTTCTTGTTGTAATCCGCACCCCTGACACTGTTACATCTTGTTTTGCAATGGCAACAACATTGCCTCCAACAGAAAGCGCATCGGTGTTTAACACTGTCTCTACACCTTCAACACTCGTCCGTCCTGATTCAAAACAAATATTGCTATCCGCAAGCAAAACAGCATCACCAGCAGCAACGAAATGCCCCCCTTGACCTAGAATTTTACTGCTCTTCATTTGCAAGTGATGTGCAGCCTTTATCTGCCCTGAATTGGTGATATTTTTACTGGTGATATTGACATCCTCTCCCATGATCCAAGCACCAGCAGAAATAAAGGAGGCTCTGTCTTTTTCGGGGATGTAAAGCACGGGAGCATAAACATCCATGCCTTTTACGCTTTGGCGTACATAAATCACCATGGGAGTTTCTAAACCAACCAATTTTTGTTCGCTCAAAGCCTCTCCAAAGGAGAGATTGTTGGCTTTTACATATTCTGCTCCTCTGTCAAGCAGAGTTTTCATTTGTTCAATGACATCCTTGCCAGGAATCAACATCCCTTTGCCTAAACCTTGACCCACAAGATCACGCAATTGGTTTTCAACCAATTGCTTTTCGAAATAAGCATCGCCTAAGAAAAAAATCTCCTTGTCTGGATTGTAACCAATTCTATTCAAGAAATAGGCTGAGCCATAAAATTTGTCGACATCAAGGAATTTCGCCCGAGTTTTATAAAGGAAATTTTGTTTTGGCAAAGTGCCACCAACATTATCCAATTGAGGTTTTGGCAAAGGCAAAGCGCTCCCCTCAGCAAATCCTCCTGCACCATTGATATCAAATTTCTGGCTAAACAAAGCCTCCACCCCGGTCAAACCATTCAGTATATCCAGTGGATTACCTCCAACCGCTTTTGCTCCAAAATGGGCTCCCCCTGTAATGGAACCTTCTGCTGCCGTATTATCGAGTGTCTCAACCATAAGATTCAAAGTGCCGTCCGCTTGAATAAAACCAGAAACTGTATCAAGAACTTGTGAACTGATATGGCGAAAGGTATCATTTGTGAGATCTAAAGCAATATTGCGGCTGCCATCAACGTTATAAGCATAACAATTATCCGTACCTGCCTTACAGCCTAGATAGATGTTTTTATAAACTGTTTTACCCAAATTGGTCAGTACATCAGCATGAATATCAGCATTTCTCCCAGCTTCTATAATGCTATAATGATTCTCAATGTTATCAGCGTGAATGATAAGATCATCCGTAGACTGAATCATTCCCTGAACCACAGGTTTATACGAAAACGCCTGCGTGACAGTTTTCTCTGTCATATAAGACCGATCATTCCATATATACGTTTGTGTGCGATCTTTGCCATTTTCAGCTGCGATTTGCCACGTAAATGCTTTGTAGACTATTCCACTATTCAAGGTTACCTTGCCATAGGTTTTTTCTTTGCTATCCCAAAACTCTTTTTCCAAAATAAATTCTCTGTGCTCAAGAAAAGGGGTATCAATGTACCCTTTGCTCCAGCGATCGGATGTTATTTTGTTTAATAAACCATTATTGTTGAGTGAATCGTAATTGTCCGGTTTTTTGAATGCGATGGCGACTTCTTCAGTTTTATCCGTTATTACCGGCGTTCTATCAGCTTGGTTTTTTAGAGTTTTTGTTTGGATGCTTAAGTTTCCACCTACCTGAATCAAACCTGCTTTGTTGATAAGAGAAAGGCTCTTTCCTGTGCCATCAACATTGGTGAAAGATAAATCACGCTCTGCCACAATAGCACCAAAATCATTCAACAAAATCCCATCAACTTTGAGAGCGCCATTGCCCCTCACATAGATTAAGCCCGTTCTGCTATTGGTCACATCACCTGTTACGCTAAAAGATAAATCTCGTCCCGCGGCCAATTGACCGTTATTCTTAAACTTCCCTGTTTTTATAGTAAAATCTCGTGCTGCTAAAACCGACGTTGCCTCATCAACCATAACGTCTGGAGCTATAAAAACAATATCTCCACTCCCGGCCTCATCTGTTACTGCTTGCAGTCGTGCATGATGAATCTTAAGAGCCTCTGTACTGTTAAAATCTAAACCGCCATAAATCAATTCGCTCCCCGAGACATCAATATAATCCCCTTTTAAAAATAGCGTTTGAGGCGTGTGAATACGAGAACGATTCTTGCTTAAATCAAGTGTTTTTGCTGTCAATCTCACATCCCCCATGACAAACAGCATATTCTTAATACTGATCCTTCCAGACCCCGATGTCAGCGTTGCTGTGCCATAGCCGATAATTTGATCATAATAAATGTCATTGCCGGCAAAAAGTGCAATATTTTCACCACTGACAATCTGACCAACCTCGACTCCTTTTTCTGCCGTAATCGAAAGCGAGCCCTTCTCATGCAAAATAAGTTTGCCAGAAACACTCGATTGGGAAAAGTCTCCCCCTATAAGGAGTGTTCTAGCCTCAAGGCTGCCTACCTTCAAAACAGCATCACCACCCGTCATCAGAGAAGAAAAATCAATCGCCCCACCACGAATGTCTGCGTTACCATAGGCAATAAGTTGACCAAAATGAACAGCAACATTGGATTTTGCATGGATTGCGATATCGTGATGCGATATCAGTGTTTGAGAAATAGAAAGCCCACCATTAGCAACCAATGTAACATCACCAGCTCCATAAATGTTTTCTGCATTAATAGTACCTTCTGCACTTTGGAGATCAACACCTCCTTTTTTGCCAAAAACAAGGCTAGCAGCAGCTTTTGTAGCTGCCATATCAACCCCACCAGCTAAAAAGTGCGCCCTGATATCACCACCCACACGCGCTTTGAGAATCCCCCCAGCTAAAACATAACCACCAATGGTCAAATCACCAGCTGTCTCATACACCATGTCAGCACCAGCACCAAGCTGCGAGACTTTGATAGCACGGCCCGAAGACAGCTTCATATTGCCTATAGAGGTTGCTTTTTCTGCCATCGATAAAACTCCACTCTGCGCATCTAAGGATAAATGACCATCAGTACCAACCGTCTCTAATGTGACATCCTTGTGCGCCGCAATCTCAATGTACTTTTTCGATGTGATCTGTTTTGCCAACACACTCTGTTTCTTTGATTGAAGAACAACACCTCCATGACCAAAAACATTCTGCAACGAGATTTTTCCATCCGCAGAAATGTGCAATTGCCCCGCATTGGCCGCCATATCATGACGCATACGAACCCCAACACCTTTTTCTGTTGCTACAATTTTAATACGATCCGCCTGTAGGGCACCAAAAGCAGAACCATCTATCGCATATTCCGGTTTGCCAGTAATATCGGTAAGTGCCTTCATTTGGCGAGAAGCATAATCAAAATTTCCCGTACCAGCCGCAACTCCAATTTCCTTGCCGGCAACAGCACCTCCAAAATGCACCGTCCGAGAAACAATATCGACAACATCAACCGCCCTCTTGCCTGAAAAAAAATTCGCACCTCTTACACCAAAAGTGATATCTCCACCTCTCACCACAAAACCTTTCAAAAAGCCAGAAACATCAATTTCTGGAATACCTGTGGTTAATATAGCATGGGACGTATTGATAAACCCACAGCCATCACAGGTTATGCCATTGGGATTGGCTATAATCACATCGGCTTGTTTCCCAAAAACTTCCCCTGAGCCATTCAGCGCACTACGTTTTCCGTTTGTCACTTCATTTAAAATAACTTTTGCCGAACCAGAAACACGTAAATGCGGATTGCCTGGCATAATACCCCCCAATTGCGATTGTCCTAATTCCTGAGCATGATTGTTCCAAATAACACCAGAATGACTAATATTGAAATCGTAATATTTATTGTGCGATAAACCACTGCTGTTTGGTGTGACAATATCAATTGAGGGGACTCCATTAGGCGCTGCACCAAGATCAGGACGATTGGCGGCACTAACATGAGGATCAACAGCAATTTGCGCTTGAAGTATTGAAGGCTGGAACAGAAAAGAAAAACCAAGCCCGCCTAGCAAAACCTTCTTAAGCATCGTACTGGAGACTAAAATACCTAAGCAAGTTGCTCTCTTCTTTTTATAATCATATGACATACTTTAATTCCCCATCGCTATGCTTAAAGATTTATTGTGACTGTCATAAAAGCTGTTCCAGACTTTTTATGCTTGAGCGTGCTCCATAAAACGTTTGAATAGCATGCATCAAGCGATATGGTACCCCCTACAAGCTTTACGCCAGCTGTCCAACTAGCAAGTCGTCCACCTGTAAAACCATACAAAGAGTTTGAAAAAACACGACCATAGTCCAATCCAATATAAGGACGAAGTTCACCAAAAATCCTTTTGAGCTTGGCGTTGTTGCTCCATGGAATGGTTCGCAGCAACAAGTCATTACGAGTAAAAAAACCGTTGTTGCCAAAAAGCAAACTGTCGCGCGTCCCACGAACATTTGAAACACCGCCTAACGAAATCTGCTCCGCGCCCAATAAATTATGCGGTGAATATTGCCCACTCAAAAGATTGCTTAATAGGAAATTCCATGCTCCTAACTTAAAAGGCGTCATTGCACTGAGCGTGCCGGTAAATTTCGTAAACTGAGGCTCCGCATCCCCCGCTCCTGGATCATGTTTTTTAACAGCATGAAACCAGCTGACTCCTTGCAAATAACTGGTATCAAATGTCCATGTTCCTCCTAACATCTGGCGAGAGTGCGAAATCCCAAAATTGGCAACGCTATATTGGCGACTACCAACCTCAATCTTATTGCCAAGAAGATAATTGTGGTTTTTTTTATAAAAAAGACCCAAATTGAAGGTTGTAAGTGAGAGACTATCACGATGAAGAACCCTGCTTGTACCGGCATGTAATTCACTGGAATCCCCCGTAGTCTCAATATCGGTAAAATTTCCATGGATAATACTTTGGTAATTATAGACATAACCGCTCAGGTAAAATGTCCAATAACCATAAGGAATACTCACACGCGCAGAAAGATTATTGCTATGCCCCTCTTGTTTGCTCCCACCCCAATAATCCCGTTCACTGCGTTGATAACCAAAATCCCACGCATCATTGATTTCTAAAATGTTTTCTAACGTTAAACCCGCTTTATAACGCGCGTAGCCCGTCAAGGATTGTCCCATATTGTCATGGGAAACAGTAACCCTCAAAGCTCTCTCAGGCTGATTGTTAATATTTAAAATTGTGCTCCCCTCTTCCTTGCCTGGAAGAAGTTCGCTTTTAGCATGGGCTGAAACAAGCCTGTTTATCTGATCAAGCCCTTGTTCAATATCGCGTATATTGACAATTTGGCCTTTAAGTCCTGGAAAAGCACTCCAAACAATATTGTTATCAGGAAAAGCCGGTAAACCATTATAGTAAATCTCTGATAACTTTCCCTCAACAACAACAAACTTTAGCACCTTGCTGTTTTTGATATCTTGATCTGGTATATAAAAACGCGCCGCTACATAGCCTCTTTCCAAATAAAGCTTGGTTAACTGCTTGATTAATATCTGAATATCAGACAGACCTATACATCTCCCAACATAAGGGGTCGTAACTGCTGATATGGTGCGCTTTTTGATATGATGGACCCCGTCCACAACAATACGATGAACCGCAAAACAGGATCCACCGCCAACAAGCGCTTCCTGTTTTCCTTCGACAAAAGAAGAAACTTTTTCAGGCGCAAAAGCCCTTAAATTCTTAATTCTCTCTAATCTTTGCTGTTCAGACTGTTGCCGAACAAAATTATCTGTGGGGGACTGTGAGAATAAAATAGAAGAAGAACGCCCATAAACTGTGACGCTATCAAAAAAGCCGGATAATACAAAAATGGAAAAAGAAATTCTGAAGGCCAACTTGTGGCTTAACGAAAGAAAAAACATCACAAAATTCCCCTACATTTTATTATTCATTAAGCATTCCTGAAAAATCGTTTAAAAAAATTACATCCTGATAGAAACCTCTTAAAAAATAAAAATGATCACTTCTATATTCGACACTTTTAAAAGCACGTTTACCTTCGCATCCCAATTATGAAATATGAAGACGCCCAATACCTTGATTCTCTAATAACTATGGTAAAACTTGTTTGCCATATCTTCTCCCCTAAATGCTGTTACAGAACCCTCCAGAAAAGAAACATTCAGGCAACAATAAGTACCAAAAAAGAAACTTTTACTCTCTATCTTCTCTGACATCATAAATGTTATAGCTATAGAAAAAACTATTATACGTTTATCAGTATTTTGGATTTACTGTTTTTATAAAGTTTTGCATTGTTTCACTCTTTTCCTTCCTTTTATTAAAAGTTAGAAAACTTACAATAATCAAACTCATCATAAAATTCTTTTATCAAAAACCTTTCTTCTTGTTGCCATCAATATAATTTGTTATGTAGTAAAATTCATACATAAATAATATACATAATGAATAAAATATTAATTACTTTCTAATATTTTTAATATATAAAAATAATCTTTAAAATGTAAAAAGAATAATTTTATAACCTAATATAAAGTATAATTTCTATTTTATTATCTAAATTTAAAAATATCAACATATAAAAAACTATTTTTGAAATTTAACTTTCATAGTATAAAAGAAATAAAAACAATTTAATAATTTCAATATGTTTATAATAATCCTCTTTAAGATTTGTAAATATATTTCGAAATGAAAATAATATTGATATGTAAATTTTTAAAATGATAATAATTATTTCAGTGCACTTCTCTTATGAAATAATATTTTCACCAATATAGATTTGAGGGAGCTTAACTATTTTTTACGACACTCTGAAATCTGATAAAAGCTCTTAACCTGCAATGGTATAATGAAAATTAGGAAGATAAATTTATAACCTGGCTGATTATCAACTTTATAACTATCACTGCTTTATATGATTGAACAATCATCATCAGCCAAGGACATAAGTATATCTTCAAAATAAAATGAGAACTAGCAGATTTTTTCTAATCTTGGATGAGCATTATCAGGTGTCCTTCTAGAACAAATTAGCCGCCTTTTGTTCTTGGCTTAATCCTTATTCGTACTCTGGTGTCCTTTATTTTTCTTAAAATTAAAAAATTTAAGTGCATAAAAGCAAATAATAAGCCAAGAAATCCAACTAACACCTACGATTAAAATGGGTCGCGTATCATCAAAGAACCATAGCAGAATAAAAATAAAAACCATAAATAAGACAGAAAAAATTGATCCTATCGGCCAAAATGGAATTGGAAACTTTAAACTACATTGCACCTCTTTAGACATCTTAAATCGCATAAAAATTTGCGAAAGTAGTATCATGATCCAAACAAAAACTGTTGCAAATGTTGCCATTGCTGCAATGAGAAAAAAAAGCTTATCATGGTAAAAATAATTCAGTACAACACCAAGAAGAAAGATGATAAAAATCAGTAAAATAACAAAAATTGGTATACCGTTTTTTGATAAATATTGAAACTTCTTCAAAGCATAACCTTCTTGCGATAACCCATATATCATGCGACCAGCACCATACATTCCACTATTCATTGCTGAAATAGCGGCCGTAACAACAACAACGTTCAGAATATTAGCTGCTGATGAAATTCCAAGACTTTCAAAAATTGAAACGAAAGGACTTTCCGTAAAGCCAATTTCATTCCAAGGATAAAGTACCATCAAAATGGTTAACGTCATGATATAAAAGAATAAAATTCGAATCGGAGTAGAATTAATAGCCTTTGAAATTGTTTGATGAGGATCTTGTACTTCCATCACCGCCATCCCGATGATTTCTATGCCACCAAAAGCAAAGATAACAACGCTAAAGCAAGCAAAAAAACCAAACCAACCATTGGGAAAAACACCATCATTTTTCCATAGATTACCGATACTAACTGCAGAAGAAATTGTACTTGTACCCAAACCACAAAAGATAATTGTTACTCCTAAAACAATGATAGCAATGATAGCAATGATTTTGATGAAAGACAGCCAAAACTCTAGCTCACCATATACTTCTACTGCTGCCAAATTAATACCGGTAATGATTAATGTAATGCTAAGGGCCCATATCCAAGGTGCAATATCAGGATACCAAAATCCCATATAGGTGGCAAAAGCTGTGATATCAGCCAAACCAACAAGAATCATCTCAAAAACATATGTCCATCCTGTTAAAAAACCAGCCAATGGTGATATATAATTTGCAGCATAACGAGCAAAAGAGCCAGGTAATGGATTATGAATGATCATCTCACCTAAAGCCCGCATAACCATAAAAATAGCTAAACCAGCAATACAATAAGCAATCAAAACACTAGGACCAGCAAACTTGATGGCTTGTGCAGATCCGTAAAAAAGACCCGTTCCAATAGCAGAACCAAGAGCTAAAAAGATAACCTGGCGCTTGCTCATACCTCGTTTAAGTTCATTTGTTGCCATTTCTTTCCTTCTTCAAAATGCTACCATCCCCTAATAAAGATAAAATTCGTAGATTTATAAGCATCGAAGCCGGTTGAAATGTGAAAAAACTCTAACGGATCTGGAGGACTTGCAATTTCTGTTGCTTCATTTTCACAAAAGAGTACAGCATCATAACGGCTAAGATGCATAACTTCATTTTAAGTGATAATGCAGCAAACTGCGGTTACAATAAAAAAATCGCACCCTCTTGCCTTCTCAATTTAAAGAGTTACTGATAACAAAAAAACCTGATTTGATGACACTCTTTCAGTATCCTTACAGCATATTTAAAGTTTAATTCTTGTCGCGTTTAGCAAAAAAACTTTAGAGGAGCAAGCTGTTATCGAGAGATAAATCCAACATAATGAAAAACATATTATGCACAACAGTAAAACTGTCATTACTGTACTCTAGAGAAGAATTAAATGCACATTAAAACAGATTTTTGATATTGTATTTTTTTACTTTTCAATGCTCTTATTTTAAACTAGTCAAAACTGTTCAATAATAACTTAGAACTGGTTTAACCCATTGAAAAACAATTTTAGAATGGATCTAATATGCAATTCATGCACTCTCTTGAAATGAAAGTAGTGTATATTCAAGAGAGCGATGATGTTGGCTTTATTATTTCATAAATGTAAAAGTGATAGCGGTTCGTGAATTTTACATGTAGATGATTGGTTTATTTTATAACAAGATACTCGGTCTGTTTAAGAACCAAAGAGTTTGCTGTTTTAAGTGCTATTATAATGGTCTTGAATTATCAAAAGAATGAAGAAATCGATGATACAAATTATTATACGGTACTGTTTCTTTGATTTATGAAATCTATATGCTTATATTCTGTTTTGAAAAACAGTATCTACGGACATTCAAACACTTCATATTAAGAAATTTAATCTAAATTCTTATTCTATTTGTTCAGAATCAATTGAGATGGCAATATGAAAACTCTTCTTACTGGTAATGTTGCTTACTTGAATAAGATATTGACTTATAAGGATAATTTATCTTTTTTGCAACTTGAATGAGAGACTAGAATATCATAAGATTCTCTCATTCACCCCCTTTTATAGTGAATCAATCACTTTTATTCATTTGCACGTCACAAGTGGATTTATCATGTGGATAACAACTATTCAAGATAAGGAATAAACATGCCTCTTAATCAACCGTCTTAATGCAAGGGTTATGCAACATTGGAGCTAACAAATAGAATGGTAGTGTCTGCTTGATTCAACCATGAGCGATATAATATAAGCTCTACTCAACATTTCCCTCTTTACGCTCATGAAGAACAAGATCAGAAATTATTATTATATTTTTAAGCTCCTAATATTACATGACTCTTGCTCTAGCATTTAAATGATTCATAAAAGGTATATTGACTCCTTTCTTAAGCGATTTTCCCCCATATTGCTCCTTCTTGTAACGTATAAGCCAATGTTTATGGTTTTGAATCAGAGAAGTTGCAATCAGAAAAACTTCCTTGATTAGCTACTCTTTGAATATGAAGAAGATAGTTATAAGTCAATTTATGGTTCTTATCTTAAGAGCACACTATTTGTATTTTTTTTTGCTTTTGTTTGCCATAATTCACTATTTCTTCTTCCTTCTTGCTCTCAAAATAAATATTACTCTGGCTTTAATTGTGGAAAAATTGTTTCTGATACAACGGATAATAAATGCCCTTCACTCACAAAGATATGCGCTTTATGGAGATCTGGAGCCAGATAACGATCTACCTTCAAAGTATCAATATTTTTGCGGAGATATTCTATAACAGACTGCAATAAACAGCTTGTTTTTAAAGAAGCCCGATATTCAATTCCTTGTGCTGCAACAAGCGTTTCAATACCAATAATAGTAAAAAGATTTTCACTCATTGCCAACAATCGACGAGCACCATGGCAAGCCATTGAAACATGATCTTCCTGATTTGCTGAAGTTGGCGTTGAATCAACCGAAGCAGGATGTGCCATTTGTTTATTTTCAGACATTAAAGCTGCTGCTGTTACTTCAGCAATCATAAAACCCGAATTAAGACCCGCATTTTGGGCTAAAAAAGCTGGAAGCCCATAAGAAAGCGCTGGATCAACCATAAGAGCAATGCGCCTTTGAGAAATTGATCCTATTTCACATAATGCAAGAGCGATCTGATCAGCAGAAAATGCTACAGGTTCAGCATGAAAATTTCCACCCGATATCACTGCACCGTCGCTTAAAATCAATGGATTATCTGTGACTGCATTTGCTTCAATAATCAGTGTTTTTGCTGCTGCCATAAGAAGATCAAAACATGCGCCCATAACCTGCGGTTGACAACGTATACAGTAAGGATCCTGTACACGGTCATCATCACACAAATGTGCTTCCCGAATTCCTGAATCCTTTACAAGTTTTTCTAATGTTTCTGATACAACAATCTGTCCATAATGGCCTCGTAAAATATGGATATCAGGATGAAATGGTGCCGTTGATCCCATGATAGCGTCTGTCGTCAATGCTCCTGCAAGAAGTGCACCACACAATGCCCGATAACCTCGAAAAAGACCTGCAAGAGCAAGTGCTGTTGATGTTTGGGTGCCGTTAATAAGAGCCAAACCTTCCTTTGCCTCTAAAGTAATAGGACACAACCCTGCCTTTTCTAAAGCAGCAGCCCCACTCATACGAGTACTCTGAAAAAATGCTTCTCCCTCTCCCATCATAACAGCAGCCATGTGAGCAAGTGGGGCAAGATCACCTGATGCACCAACAGACCCCTTTTCAGGGATAACAGGAATAACTCCATTTGCAAGCATATTTTCTAGCAATTGCACCAACTCTAGACGAACACCTGAAGCCCCTCGCCCTAATGAAATAAGTTTTAAGGTCATCATCAAACGCACAATATTTTCTGCTAAAGGCACCCCCACACCACAACAATGTGACAAAATAAGATTTCTTTGTAAAATAACTACATTGTCCGCACTGATTTTAATCGACGCTAATTTACCAAAACCGGTATTGATACCGTAAACTGGTTCACTTCCAGCGGCAATTTTTGCAATGCGTTCTGCTCCCTTCTTGATAGCAAAATGCGTATCATGATGAAGTTTGCTTACTTCACCATTCCAATAAACAGATTCAAGTTGGCTAAGCATTACTTTGCCCGGATCTAGTACAATAGTCATAATTTTCTTTCTCGCTTATTTATAAATACTTAATATTGCTGCTTATTTATCAAACAAAAAAGTACTTTTGCTATTTAATACTTATGCGACGCTTTAAATTGCTTAGATAAACCAATTTTGCCCATTATTTAAATCTGCTCAATAACGATACTCGTACATTTTCTTTCGACAATTTCACGAAAAATAAAAATATTAAGACAATATATGCATATCACTTTACGAATAATTTTTATGAAATTTTCAATGCAATAACGCAATATATTATAGAGTACCATCATCATACTTATAATCAAGAAACAAAGATTTCGAAAATAAAATTCCTGAATTCCACTCTGCTTCCTAAAATAACAGTTCTGTCTTATAAATTAGATTTTTCATTTATACAGAATGTAATGTCTCTATAAAAATAGCAAAAATTACAGCAATTTTTCCTATTAAGCCCCCCACTCTCTTGATTTTAATATTAAAAACAATTAACCACAATGACTATAAAAAAACAATAAGCTCTATCCTTTTAAAATTTTTTTCCCATTCAATATAACTTAATAACGCATTTTCATAAAGTTATCTTTTAAAAATAAGAATAATCTTATTGTCAAAAATCAAGACCAGTTACAAAAATGATAAAAAATAAAATGGAAAATTTTGGTGCACCCGACAGAATTCGAATCTGTGACCTCTGCCTTCGGAGGGCAGCGCTCTATCCAGCTGAGCTACGGGTGCTTATAGCTGGTTATTAAAATCATCTTTAGCCTCTTAACTGATCATACTCTCGGCTTCAATGATGAATTATCATTCTGATAAAAATATTTGTTTATGTTTTATGCAAACTACATAATCTTCTTTCCCTCTCCAGCAATGAGCTTTTCTCTATAAACAGCTTCTTTTTTGCACAAAATTCTCTTCTTGTTATAAAAATAGCTTTTATTACAACTTCAAAACTCTCAAAAAGTAAGTTACAAATAAATTGCAAATATCAGGATAATTTTTTAATGACTCGATTACCAAGCCGCTTTCATTTTATTTCTGCGGAAACTGAAGATGCCATTAAAGCGACCAATAAATTAATTTCCGTTTACGGTCACTATTCTTTGGAAGAAACTGACGTCGTTGTTGCAATTGGTGGCGACGGAACAATGTTACAAACAGTACGCAATGTTATGAACACCGGAAAACCTATTTATGGCATGAATCAAGGGTCTGTAGGGTTTCTTATGAATGAATTTCATGAACAAAAATTGCCAAACCGTATTGCCGTCGCACATAAAAAGGAGATTCATCCCCTGCGTATGATTGCAAAAGCTGAGTGTCAAGGAACTATTGAAGCACTCGCCATCAATGAAGTATCTCTCTTCCGTCAATCTTATCAGGCAGCAAAAATTCGTATCAGCATTGATAACAACGTGCGTATGGAACAATTAAGTTGCGATGGTATCCTCGTTGCCACACCAGCAGGATCTACCGCGTATAATTTATCAGCACAAGGACCTATTTTGCCTCTCATGGCTCCCCTTATGGCGCTTACTCCTGTTAGCCCTTTTCGTCCTCGTCGCTGGCATGGAGCACTGCTTCCTAATACGGCGATAGTACACTTTGATATGCTCGAATCTAATAAACGCCCCGTGAATGCCGCAGCCGATAATGTTGAAGTCAAATCTGTTTATTCAGTTACTATTTCAACGGCAACAGAAGTAATAGTCTCAATCCTTTTTGATTCTAATCATTCATGGGATGAACGCATTTTATCAGAACAATTTCTCTATTAATTATTGTATTATGCTCTCTATGCGAGTATGTCAGTTATAGTTGACTTTTTTATGAAGGCATCTTACCTCTCTCTAATAATATAGGATATTTAATTTTACTAAGAACTTGGAGAGCGAAGTTAAAATCGCAGAACAGTTGATAAAAAAAAAATGACACAACCTTTAAACAGTTTTGATGATTTAGGTCTTTCTGCAAAGGTTATCAAGGCAGTAAAGTTAGTTGGATACACTGTTCCAACGCCTATTCAGAGTGGTACAATTCCCCATGTACTGCAAAGAAAAGACGTTTTAGGAATAGCCCAAACAGGAACTGGAAAAACAGCCTCTTTCGTTTTACCTATGCTGACTCTCCTCGAAAAAGGGCGTGCAAGAGCGCGCATGCCCCGTACTCTCATACTAGAACCAACACGGGAACTTGCAGCCCAAGTTGAAGAAAATTTTGATAAATACGGAATAAATCATCGTTTAAATGTTGCTCTTCTCATCGGTGGCGTATCTTTTGAAAAGCAAGATCGTAAACTTGAAAGAGGAGTTGATGTTCTTATAGCAACACCAGGACGCCTTCTTGACCACTTCGAACGCGGTAAATTGCTCTTAATGGGTGTTGAAATCCTTGTTATTGATGAAGCTGATCGTATGTTGGATATGGGTTTTATTCCTGATATTGAACGCATCTGTAAACTAACCCCCTTTACGCGTCAAACTTTGTTCTTCTCCGCAACAATGGCGCCAGAAATCATAAAACTAACAAAACAATTTTTACATTCTCCTGTGACTGTTGAAGTTACAAAAGCATCCTCTACAGCTAGCACAATTACACAGCGGCTCGTCAAATCTGGAAATAAGTCATGGGATAAAAGAGCTGTTTTGCGAGAACTTATTCACAATGAAGGTGACGAACTTAAAAATGCTATTATTTTTTGTAACCGAAAGAGAGATATCTCTGAACTTTTGAGGTCGCTCATCAGACATAATTTTAGTGTAGGCGCACTCCATGGTGATATGGACCAATATTCTCGTATGAGCACATTGGCCGATTTTAAAGACAACAAAATCACACTTCTTGTCGCTTCTGATGTAGTCGCGCGTGGACTTGATATTCCAGCCGTAAGTCATGTCTTCAATTATGATGTTCCTACACACGCTGAAGACTACATTCATAGAATTGGTCGTACAGGACGTGCAAATCGTAGCGGAAAAGCTTTCACGATTGTCACAAAAGCTGATCAAAAATATATCAGTGCCATTGAAGAAATAAGCAATGAAAAAATTGAATGGCTCAATGGAGATCTCTCTACTTTAACAACCACTGATCAAACAGATGATATCATTTTAAAGAGAAAATCTCCAACACCATCAAAGAAAACTGCTCAAAAAGAGTGTTCTGTGCACACCCAAAAGTCCTTTAAAAATGATAAAGTTGGTTATACGAAAGCTACAAATAATAAAGTCAATTTACTTCAAAAACATAATCATCGAAAAAATAACAATCATACTCCCCCTGGATTTGGCGATGATATACCAGCATTTATGCTCATAAAAATCCGCACTTAAAATAGAAATTCGCTTCTTGGATAGGGCAAATCATCAAAAAAACAATTAAACGAATATAATACCCCAGAGGCATTCGTTTTTATTTCCCTTGTATAGTCAGTCTTTTTATTACTTTCTCACGTCCTAAAAGCTGTAAAAGTTTTCCCATTTCAGGTCCATGATCCATTCCAGTAAGTGCCTGACGCAAGGGCAGAAACAAAGCTTTTCCTCTACGACCTGTTTTTTCCTTTAATGCCGTCGTCCAGACTTTCCAACTTTCATCATTCAATGCACCTTCGGGCAATAAATTGAGTGACTGACGAACGAATGCGCGATCCTCAAGCGTCACTGTATCAAAGTTCTGTTCATCATGAAGCATTCTCCACCACAAAACAGCATCATTCACTTTATCAATATTGCTTCTTATTGTGTTCCAAAAATACTCCACCTTTTCTCCATTAATAGAAAGATTTTCAAGCCGTTTTTTAACTTCCTCATAGGTTAACTCGTGGACAAGATAACTATTTAAAGTAAGAAGATCAGCAGTATCAAATTTTGCAACCGATCTTGAGGTATCTTGCAGATTGAAATGCTTTAAAAGAGCTGCTTGATTAGGATAAGGATACACATTTTGTGACGTTCCAATCAAAACAGCAAGACACTGAACAGCTATAGATTCAAATCCTTCTGCCCGTAGAGAACGGATAGAAAGATCATTGTTCCGTTTTGAGAGCCCTTTTCCTAAAACCGTGGTCAACAAATTAATATGACCAAAAATTGGCAATTTAGCATTGAGGGCTTCAAAAAGAGCAATCTGTGCACCTGTATTTGTAATATGATCATCCCCACGAATAATATGCGTAATAGCCATATCTATATCATCAACTACAGAGGGTAACGTATAAAGATAGCTTCCGTCTTCACGAATTAAAATAGGATCTGAAAGAGAAGCTAAATCTATTATCTGCTTTCCCTTTACTGCATCGTTCCAACAAACTTCTGTTCGCTTTTTTTGTAAAGGATTATCTTTAAAATTAGGGAGAAGAAAACGCCAATGAGGTTTACGACCTTGTGTTTCAAATTCTCTTTTATCTTCTGGTGTCAATTTCAATGCAACGCGGTCATAAACAGGAGGCAATTTTCGTGAAAGTTGGATTTTACGACGCCGATCTAATTCTTCTGCTGTCTCATAACAGGGATAAAGAAGACCACGTTGTTTGAGAATTTCTGCAACTTCATCATATCGATTAAATCGCTTAGATTGATAATAAATTTCATCTGGTTGAATACCAAGCCATTCAAGATCAATAGCAATAGCATCAATATATTCCTGCTTAGAACGTTCAACATCTGTATCATCATAGCGCAAAATAAATGTTCCATTATGTGCTTGCGCATAAAGCCAGTTGAACAAGGCAATACGTATATTACCAATGTGAATATAGCCTGTTGGAGAAGGTGCAAAACGAACTTTTATCATAAAACAATGCTCAATTTTTATTATCGCGAAAACGATTAACAATGGGATAACGGCGATCACGTCCAAAGTTCTTGTAACTGATTTTTACGCCAGGGGCAGATTGCCGCCTTTTATATTCGGCACCATAAAGAAGGTGTTCAATTTTCTCAACTGTTTCCCGTAAATACCCACGTTTAATAATATCACAAACACTCATGTCATTTTCTATAAGGGATTGTAAAATATCATCCAGAATAGGATAAGGTGGAAGAGAATCTTCATCTTTTTGATTTTCCCGAAGCTCTGCGGAAGGTGCTTTTACTATAATATTAGGGGGAATTACAACTCCCTCTGGTCCCTTCAAATTTTGCAAGTGATTTTTATTGCGCCACTGAGCTAATGCATATACCTGTGTTTTATAAACATCTTTAAGAGGATTAAACCCTCCATTCATATCACCATAAAGTGTTGCATATCCCACAGCCATTTCCGATTTATTACCTGTTGTTACCACCATTGAGCCAAATTTATTCGAAAGTGCCATCAAGATAACACCGCGTATACGACTTTGAAGGTTCTCTTCTGTTACACCAGATGGCAATCCTAAAAAAACAGGTGCCATTGTCTTCAAAAAAACTTCAACAAGTTGAACAATTGGTATTATTTCATAACGACATCCTAAAAGATGCGCGCACTTTTTAGCATCTTTTAATGATTCCTGTGAAGTATAATGATAAGGCATCATTACAGTGCGAACCTTCTCAGCACCAAGAGCATCAACCGCCATTGTCGTACATAGAGCTGAATCAATTCCTCCTGAAAGACCAAGAATAACATTCTGAAAGCGGTTTTTATTGACGTAATCTCTCAAACCCAAAACACAAGCTTGATAATCAGCAGCTAACCCATTAAGAAGAGTTTCATTTGGACCAGAAACACATTGCCATCCAGCCGTTTTTCGTCGCCAATGACTTAAAGCAATATGACTTTCAAAATGTTTCATTTGAAACACCATTTTGCCTTCTCCATTCAATGCAAAAGATCCTCCATCAAAAACCAGCTCATCTTGACCACCAACTTGATTAGCATAAACAATTGACAAACCGGATTGAAGAGCTTGCGCACGTACAACTTCTATTCGCTTTAGTGTTTTATTACGATGATAGGGAGATCCATTAAGGACGAGAACAATCTCAGCTCCTTTATTAGCAAGTTCTGCACATAGAGAGAAATCATTCCAAATATCTTCACAAATCACTATCCCTAGTTTTAGTCCACGATAGACGATAGGCTCAAGGCGTGGACCAGAAGAAAATACACGCTTTTCGTCAAATTCAGCATAATTAGGTAGATCAAGTTTCAAGCTTTCAGCAACTATCCGTCCTTCATCAAGAAGCGCAACACCATTGTAAATGTTATTATTATGCCTTAGAGGAAGACCAATGACTATTCCTGGCCCTCCTTTTGTTAGCTTTGCTAATTTTTTAACAGCATCTTTACATGCTTTAGTAAAAACAGGTTTCAGAACAAGATCTTCCGGTGGATAAGCACTTATAAAAAGCTCCGTGAATAATACAAGATCAGCATCTTCTTCTTTAGCCTTTTGATGCGCCATTATAGCAAGAGAAGAGTTTCCCTCCGTATCACCAACGATAGGATTTAATTGGGCAACTGCTACCCGAAAATCATTTTTCACAAGCTTTTGTACCATTTTATCCGTTTGGCAGCCATAACTCTGCTTTACTTATCGAAAACATTTCTTTTTCAAAAAACCTCTGCTCTTATAAAAATTTAAATAAAAAATGTTATGTATTATTTTCTGTCTAACTGTTCGCAGCAAATACTAATGGTTCCGTATCACGATTTTTCTTCAGGAGTTCAGCCACAAGAAAGGCTAATTCCAACGCTTGATCTGCATTTAATCGTGGATCACACTGCGTATGATAGCGATCAGACAAATCTTCTACAGAAATAGCACGTGCACCACCTGTACATTCTGTTACATCACGACCAGTCATTTCAATATGAATGCCCCCTGGATAAGTTCCTTCTCCATAATGCACTGAAAAAAAATTCTCTACTTCCTTCAAAACATAATCAAAGGGGCGCGTTTTGTAGCCATTAATAGTAACTGTATTACCATGCATTGGATCGCATGACCATATCACCTTACGCTTTTCGCGTTCAACTGCCCGGATCAATTTAGGCAGATAATTCTTAACTTTATCATAACCAAAACGTGTGATGAGTGTTAACCGCCCCGGTTCATTTTCAGGATTTAGAATATCAATCAATCTCAAAAGTTCATCAGATTCAATGGAAGGGCCACATTTCAATCCAAGTGGATTTTTAACACCGCGGCAATATTCAACGTGGGCATGATCAATCTGACGTGTACGATCGCCAATCCATAACATATGGCCAGACGTTGCATACCAATCTCCAGAAGTCGAATCAATTCGTGTTAAAGCCTCTTCGTATCCAAGCAAAAGTGCTTCGTGACTGGTATAAAAAGATGTTTCACGTAATGAAGAATTTGTTTTGGAGTTAATTCCTATAGAACGCATAAAATCAATCGCTTCAGAAATACGCTCTGCTAGCATTTCATAACGTTCGCCCTGTGGGCTATTAGAAACGAAACTCAACATCCATGCGTGAACATTTTCTAAATTAGCATAGCCCCCTTGTGAAAAAGCACGCAACAAATTAAGCGTTGCAGCAGACTGGCGATAAGCCATAGACATTCTTTGAGGATCAGGAATACGAGAATTCACCTCAAACTCAATGTCATTAATAATATCTCCTCGATAAGAAGGAAGCTCAACACCTTCTTTACTTTCCATGTCTGAAGAGCGTGGCTTTGCAAACTGACCAGCAATACGACCGATTTTAACAACCGGCTTAGAACTGCCAAAAGTTAAAACAATCGCCATTTGCAAAAATACACGAAAAAAATCACGGATATTATCAGCTTCGTGCTCTGCAAAGCTTTCTGCACAATCTCCTCCTTGCAATAAAAAAGCCTGACCTTTCGCAACAGTTGCTAATTCATTTTTCAAATCACGTGCCTCACCCGCAAAAACCAAAGGAGGATAGCTCCTTAGCTTTCGTTCAACATCTGCTAAAACAAATTTATCAGGATAAGTCGGAACTTGTTCAATTGGCCTTGTTCTCCAGGAATCTGGCGCCCATTTTTTTATCATTATATTCTCTCCAGAAACTTAAGCTTACAAATCGTCACGCCAAACGCTTTACGCTCTACCGCAATATACACTGCTGTTCAATTGTCGAGTTTTTCCCCGTTTTCATATACATAACTCGGTTTATACATCGTTACCAATTCTTCTGCGATCGTCGGATGCACTGCCATAGTTTTATCAAAAATATCCTTCGTTACTTTCCCCTTGAGAGATATGCCAATAAGCTGTGCCATCTCACCAGCATTTTCCCCTAAAATATGGGCCCCTATAACAATACGGCTTTCACCATCAACAATAAGCTTCATAAATACTTTTTCCGAATTTCCGGAAAGAACACTGCGCATAGGACAAAAAACTGTACGATAAATCTCGACACGCTTATAACGATGAAGTGCTTCTTCTTCTGAAAGACCAACCGTTCCGATCTCTGGCTGTGAAAAAACCGCTGTTGTGATTAGATCATAATCAGGTGTTGTGGATGTATTCTCAAATGCGTTCTTAACAAAACACATTGCATCATGAATAGCAACAGGTGTCAATTGAATATGACCTGTTACATCACCAACAGCCCAAATATGAGATACATTTGTCATCATTTTTTCATCAACAACAACTGCACCCAATTCATTCACTTTAACGCCTGCCCGTTCGAGTCCCAAACCCGTCGTATTTGGCACACGCCCCGTAGCCAACATAATCCGATCGGCACGAATCGTTTGTCCACTTGTTAAAATAACATCATAGCAATTCCCTCTAGACTGAACTTGAGAAACAGTTGCTCCATAAACAATAGAAATCCCTTTTGCAACCATTGCATTATTAAGCAACTGGCGCAAATCATAATCAAAATTACGAAGAATTAAATCACCACGATGGAGAAGCGTTGTTTTTACACCTAATCCATGAAAAATGTTAGCAAATTCCACGCCAATATACCCTCCACCAACAATGACTATTGATTTTGGTAGTTTTTCAAGATCAAAAATTTCATTGGAAGTAAGACATAAATCACTACCTTTTATAGTAGAGTTTGATGAAATTTTTGCCCCTGTGGCAATCAAAATTTTTTCTGCGCTTACCCATTCACCTGTCATAGAGAGTTCTAATGTATGTTCATCTACAAAAACAGCACGACTTTCATAAATATGAACATTGTTATTTTGTAGTCCCTTGCGATAAAGTCCTTCTAATCTTGATATTTCTTTATTTTTAGCCGCAACCAATTTTTCCCAGTTAAAAATTGGATCAGCGTATTTCCATCCAAAATCAACGCTCTTACTAAACTCTTGTGCATATTGTGATGCATAAACATAGAGTTTTTTGGGAACGCAACCGCGAATAACGCAAGTTCCTCCTATACGATACTCTTCTGCTATCGCGACACGTTTGCCGAGTGCTCCAGCAAGACGCGCAGCACGCACCCCACCAGAACCGCTTCCAATAACAAACAAATCAAAGTCAAAGGATCCCATAAACTATTCCTTCTTATATGTCTTCAAACAAGAGGCTCTCGTCATTTATATTAAATGAAAGTCCTTTTTTATTCTCCAGTCTCATTTTTTCTATAAAGTAACATCCTAAAAAGACTTACTTTTATTAAAAACGGCGGAAAAACCGCCATTCAAAAAAAAATAAACAAAGAAGCATTCATTATTATAAATGATACCACTTAAGCTATTCGGGATTTTCTGAAGAGCTAGATTTCGTAGGTGTAATGGAATTTTCTAAATGAAGTGTTTCAGACATTTCTTTTTTTACATTTTTTACAAGATCCTGCATAATACTAGAACGCCATGAATCAAATGTAGAATAAGCATCACGTGCAATACTTGGAACTTCTGTTAAAAACTTTTTACCGGTATCGGAATTATAGAATGCCGTGATTGCATCAAGCTCTTCTTGAGTAAAATACTTTGCATATACCTGAGCAATTTCTTTTTCTAAATCAGAACGCCGTTTCACCAAAGCAAGTGCCTGCTTATCAACAATCTCAGAAATAGCCGTTGCCAAATTCGGATCATCGCCTATCAATTCATTTTTGAGATCACGTGCTGCAGTTGGTAAAAAGCTATCAAATTGATCAGTGGCATGAATAGCATTGATAGTCTTTCTCGCTGAAATTAAATGCTGAACGCTTACACCCTGTGCATGAACTATTCCAACATTCACAAACACAACAGCAACTGCACCAAAATACCCTATAAAACGCTGAAAAGAAAATATTTTTTCCATGTAATGATTACCCCGATAATTAATTGTAATTCAAATTTATTATTTTACCAAAAACCTTCAACCTCTCTTTATTACGCTGACCTAGAGAGATGTAAACTGTCTTACCTAAAAATCAAACGGTTCTAAAACTTTTATTTGACTATCCGCCATCGCTACAATTGCACGTGAAGCCAATCCCAAAAAAAGACCATGCTCAACAACACCAGGAATTGCAAGAAGTACCTCCGATAATAATTTTGGCTGTAAAATGCTCCCCCAAAATGCATCAAAAATGAAATGACCACCATCTGTTTTAAATGGGTTGTCTCCATTCATTCGTAATGTAATTTTCCCAGAAAGCCCTAAATCACCAACTGCTTTTTCAATGGCGATGCGTGTAGCGTGCATACCAAACGGATTAATTTCAATTGGCAACGCAAAAGCACCAAGCGTTTTTACCATTTTTGTTTCATCAGCGATGACAAGCATTGCATGAGAAGCCGATGCTACAATTTTTTCATGCAATAATGCTCCACCCCCTCCTTTAATAAGAGTCATCTCTGGACCAATTTCATCCGCCCCATCAATATCAAGGTCTAGTTCAGGTATTTTTTCTAAAGTGCTGATAGGCACGCCGAATTTATGACAGAGTTGTTCAGAATACTGCGAGGTTGCAACACAAGTTACGCGCAGACCATTCGCGATACGCTCACCTAGAAGAGAAATAAACTCATTTACTGTCGAACCAGATCCGATACCAAGCCGCATATCATCTTCAACAAATTCAAGCGCTTTTAAAGCTGCCATTTTTTTTAACTGCTGAACATTCATGAATTATTTTACCTTTTATCAAAGCAGTAACATTTACTACAATTCGATAACAAAAAGTAACCTATTGCCTCACTCTTGCCATGTAATGTATTCGTCACCTTTTTGTTGAGGAAATGTTAATTGTTATAAAAATTATTATAATAATAAAATAGAATAATTAACAATTTTATCTCTTGATAAAATTTATTGACATTTTCCATATTCAATAAGCATTTTGAGCTGATTTCTCACTATTGATAAAATACACACATAAAATGCTTTTACAAAATTATAAATTGTTCAGATCTCAAAAAAAATGTTTGTTTTTTGAAAAACTGTGAACAATTGGGCATCTCTAATACAATGCCCATAAAAAATAACAAAGTTTCATAAAAAAATATGCCTATCATTTCCTATTCTATATTTTTCCTAGACGTGAAAAAGGATGGAGAATGCAACAGGTTGTACGATTTTTGTGAATACTGCCTGTACCTATTCCATGGTCTGTAAAACCCTACCAAGGACCAAATGATCTCTCCACTTTTAGTCATCATAACACTCCCTCGTGTTAACAATTGTTGGGGAGTGAATACTATTTTTGTTTTCTTGTTGCATGTTTGACTACTCATTGCAAATGTCTTAATCATGATGTCTGCTTCTACACATTGATCTGTTTTTCCACGTAAAACAATCACTTTTAATCCATTTTCTAATAAAGATACACACGCATGATTATCACACATGAACTGTTCATTAAATGAAGGGCCATATTTCGTTGGCTTAATTATTTCATTCACACGAAATGATTTTTCCCATATAGATGTCGTAAATTTAGAAATATGGTAATGATCAATATATAATTTCTTTTCACTGATAACACCCACGACCCTCATATTCTCTGCTATAATGAGTTGTACAGGTGAATGCACCAAGCAAGCATAAATACCAGCCAGAATAAAAAAACTAAAAAAAAACCTGAGAGATGTTTTGCAAAAAGTCAATCCAACCAAACCTATACTGAATAGAACCAACGCAGATAACGGCATAGATCCAGGATTCAAATCAGGAGAAATGGATGTGACAGCATGAGCAATTTTTATCACAAGACCAACACCAAAACCCATAATTTGAAGTGGTAACCATTCAAGCCCCAAAAACATTGCAAGGACTGCAATTAATCCAAAAGGTATGATGAGAATTGAAACTATTGGCAAAGCTAAAGAATTGCTGATGATGGTAAAAAATGCAATATTGGAAAAATGATAAACAGCGTAAATTCCGCTAGCAATCCCCGCTACAAATGAAGATGCACATATTGAAAGTATCGATAAGAACGCAAAGTAAATCACTCCAGCTCCAACATAAGAGGATCTTGTGTTTCTCTTACGAAAAAATGATCTCCCACTCCACCAATCAAAAAATGCAATCAAAGCTGCGGTTGCCGAAAAAGACATTTGAAAGCTGGGGCCTAATATTTCATGCGGCATAATAGCCAGAGTTACCAAACCTGCAATAGAAAAATTACGCATTGTTACAGCAGAACGATTAAACAGTACGGCAATCAACATAACTGCAATCATCATAAAACTTCTCTGTGCTGATACAGCTACACCAGACAGTAGCAAATAAAAAGCTGTTATCATTAATGCAATAATGGCAGCGAATTTTTTAGCGGAATAATAGGATGAAAAAACTGGAAAAAGTGCTAAAAAATTACGGATGATTATAAAAATTATGCCACTTAACAAAGCCATATGCAAACCTGATATTGATAAAATGTGCGCTAATCCAGCTATCCGCAATGCTTCATTTATGTTATTTGAAATACCACCCCGCTGTCCCGTTATGAGTGCAGCCGAAACGCTACCCTTTTCCCCATTAATTGCCATACGGATTCTTTGTGTCATGTTTATCCGTAAATTCTCAATTTTCTGTAGGACTATAGCTAATATGCTATCGGGCTTCGAAACTGATATTTTGATTGGTTTTCCAAAATAAACCCCTTGTGCACCAATTCCTTTAAAATAATTATGGAAACTAAAATCGTAGCCTCCTGGATATACTGGCCCAGATAATGCACGAATCTTGACTTTCCCATATAACCCATCACCAATTGCCAATCCATGTGGTAAATGCCTTGCTGATAAACGAACACGATGAGGAGCATGATGTAATACTGGCTTTTCTGTACTTAAAACATCTAGAACTAAACGAAATTGCCCTCTTTGCCTTGCATCAATAGAAACAATTCTTCCTGTTAATGTAGTAATGATGTCGCCACTTAACATTGGTGTAGATATACGCCACGTTTCTATTTTTGCAGCCAAAACGCCTAAGACAATACAAAACAGAAATCCCGTAGTGATCCATATTCTTTGATAAGAGCGTAAAATATATAGTATTCCAAGAAAGAGACTAATCAATACCCCCAATTGCCCCCAACTTGGCTCTTGCTCTAACCTAAAATAAAAAATGATGCCTATGGAAAAAAAGATTAAAATTAACGAAAAAAGAAGCCCCAAAGAGATTTCTTTGTATATGCAATCTATCAACCACTTCCAGAAAAAAATTATTATTTTTTTTAAGGGTGTAAATAAGAAAATCTCTTGTTTGTTACAACTATCGTTCTTTGCACCATAAAAGGTAGACAAAGCAGCGTGCCATATCAGTCGTGATTTTTTTCTTTCTGATACATTCCTTATGTACACACCATCCTTAACTTTATCTCGATGAAACATCCGCAAATCCCCAATCCCCACTTTACTTGCAATGCGGCTATTGCACACCCTATTACCTATGCTAACATAACTTTTCCATAAAATTCTATAAATAACATCTTAATTTTAAAGGAAGATATCCGTGCCCGTTATTACCCGCTTTGCACCTTCACCAACAGGATTCCTTCATATCGGAGGTGCCCGTACTGCCCTCTTTAATTGGCTTTATGCAAAACATACTGGTGGAAAAATGCTCCTACGCATTGAAGATACAGATCGAGAGCGCTCAACAGAAGCAGCTGTAAAAGCTATTATAGATGGTCTCCATTGGATGGGACTTAGTTATGATGGTCTCCCTATTTCACAATTCGAACGAGCAGAACGTCACCGCCAAGTCGCTGAACAACTGGTCAAAGATGGAAAAGCTTATTATTGCTATGCTTCCCCTGAAGAATTAGCTGAAATGCGTGAAAATGCCCGAGCAGAAGGTCGCCCACCGCGTTATGATGGACGTTGGAGAGAACGTGATATATCGAGAGCTCCTAAAGATATAAAACCTGTTATTCGTATCAAAGCACCACAAGACGGAGAAACAATTGTGCGCGATCGCGTTCAAGGTGATGTTCGCTTTCCTAATAAAGATCTGGATGACTTTATTATTTTACGTTCCGATGGTTTGCCCACTTATATGCATGCCGTCGTCGTTGACGATCATGATATGGGTGTAACACATATCATACGTGGTGATGACCATCTCACAAATGCAGCCCGCCAAACAATCATTTTTAATGCAATGGGATGGGATATTCCTGTTATGGCACATATTCCACTTATCCATGGTGAAAATGGCGCAAAATTATCAAAACGGCATGGCGCACTAGGTGTCAATGCTTATCGAAAAATGGGGTACCTTCCTGCTGCTTTGCGCAATTATCTTGTCCGTCTGGGTTGGAGTCATGGTGATGACGAACTCATGTCAATCGAAGATATGATTTCCTGGTTTGATATTGATGATATTAATAAAAGTGCAGCGCGTTTTGATCTCAAAAAGCTCGACGCCATCAATGGACATTATATACGTATGAGCAATGATCAAAACCTTTTTGATGCTGCTCTTAATATTTTAGAAGAAATTGAAGGTGGATTACAAATCATGGAAAGGCTTGATGAACAACGTTGTGCTCAATTTCTAAAAGCTATACCAAATTTAAAAGAACGTTCAAAAACACTTTGCGAACTCATTGACAATGCCTCCTTCATTTTTATAAAACGTCCATTACAGCTTGATGAAAAAGCACAAAGGCTCCTAGATAAAAATGGCCTAGCCATTTTAAAAGCTATTTATTTTACTTTGAAAGCTTGCTCTTCTTGGGATGTAAAAAGCTTGGATGAAACTCTTCGATCTTATGCACAAACACAAGATCTCAAATTTGGATCTATTGCTCAACCACTTCGCGCAGCTCTCACAGGACGCCCAACATCTCCGGGAATTTTTGATGTCCTTGCTTTATTAGGACGTGATGAGTCTCTTAACCGTATCAATGACCAACTTGTCACATCCGCACGCTCATTGGATATAGATCAATGTATTTAGCCTAATGAGAATCTGTTTCATCACTATGGGTATCAAGGATAGATGACTCAACACAAACTGAAAGTTACCTTCTCTCTCAAATAATTGAAATACATGTTTGGCAAAATTGCAAATAAAAATATTTTTATATTGCATGTACCAACTTTTAGAGTAAATCTACCCTCACATAGTAGAAAAAGCTTCATTTATACCCTTCCCTCTTTGATGAAGCGGCATCTTGATTTTCAAGGGAGAAGGATCTGAAAGGAATGTCTCATGTCTGAGAATAAAGCACACATTACTGTGAATGATAAAAAAATAGAACTCTCCGTGCGTAAAGGTACACTTGGCCCTGACGTTATTGAAATTGCTTCTCTCTACAAAGAAATAGATACTTTTACCTATGATCCTGGTTTTACCTCTACCGCTTCGTGTGAATCGAAAATCACTTATATTGATGGTAATGAAGGAATTTTGCTTTATCGCGGTTATCCTATTGATCAATTGGCTGAAAAAGGAGACTTTCTTGAAAGTTGCTATCTTTTACTTTATGGTGAACTTCCAACAAAACAAGAAAAAATTGATTTTGACCGCTGTATTATGCAGCATACGGTGGTTCATGAACAGTTTGCAAGATTTTTCCACGGTTTTCGTCGCGACTCTCACCCTATGGCTGTCATGATTGCATGTCTTGGAGCTATGTCTGCATTCTATCACGACTCTATTGATATTACAGATCCTCAACAGAGAATGATTGCTTCTATTCGTCTCATTTCAAAGGTTCCAACTCTTGCCGCTATGGCCTATAAATATAGCATCGGACAAGCATTTGTTTATCCACGTAATGATCTTAGTTACGCTGCAAATTTCCTCCATATGTGTTTTTCTATCCCTTGTGAAGAATATAAAATTAATCCAGTGCTAACTCGAGCTATGGATCGAATCTTTACCCTTCATGCAGATCATGAACAAAATGCTTCTACATCCACTGTACGTCTTGCAGGTTCATCAGGTGCTAATCCATTTGCATGTATTGCAGCAGGTGTTGCATGCCTTTGGGGACCAGCTCATGGTGGAGCCAATGAAGCATGCCTAAAAATGTTACAAGAAATAGGTTCTGTTGAAAGAATCCCTCAATTCATTGCACGTGCAAAAGATAAAAATGATTCTTTCCGCCTTATGGGTTTTGGTCACCGAGTCTATAAAAATTATGATCCACGTGCAAAAATTATGCAACAAACTTGTCATGAGGTTTTAAAAGAACTAAACATTCAAGATGATCCACTTCTTGATATTGCTATCGCACTTGAAAATATTGCCCTGAATGATGAATATTTTGTTGGAAAAAAACTTTACCCTAATGTCGATTTCTATTCTGGTATTACATTAAAAGCTTTAGGTTTTCCAACTGAAATGTTTACTGTTCTTTTCGCACTAGCACGCAGTGTTGGCTGGGTTGCACAATGGAAAGAAATGATTGAGGATTCTGCACAAAAAATTAGTAGACCACGCCAGCTTTACACAGGCTATACCACACGTGAATATGTCCCTATAGACAAGCGTGTAAATTAAAGTAACCATTCACTCAAGCTTCAATTTATTGAAGCTTGAGTAAGAATGTTCAATGGTCTGAAAATCAAATGTTTTTACAATCTTCGATTTTAAAGCTCTCTTCATGGCTATAACATTATCATAACACAAAAATCGTGATGGAAATTTTCTGATGAACTCTATTTGGTGAATCAATAGAATTAAGGTGACTCTTCTTTCAGATCAGCGATATATTTTGTAAAATAAAAAAACTTCGATTGATAATTCTACTCACTTAGACACTTATTACCCACAGCTCCATCTATCTACAAATAAAAAACATTATCTCCATATGAAAACTCAGTGATGGTAAGAATTTCACTCTCTCACCTAAAACAGCATCGCAAAAAATTACCTAAGTGCTTTTTTCAACTAAAAATACCTTTTGCACTTTCTCTACAGATTAGGAAAAAGTTCAAAATCTAAGCCTATTATTAAAATTTTTCTATGAAAAACCGACATAAAAAGTACTGTTATATGCCTATATAACACTATGCAAAGAATCTTTTTGAAATTATCTGTTAGCAATATACTTCTTTTACGAGTAAAATATCCGCATTGACCCAAAATAATTGATTTTTTATGCTCTTCGATATGTAGATATCTCAGAAAAAATTATTCTACTTAAGAAGTGTCTTTTTTTAAAAGCTAAATTCTCAATTTTTGTCAATAAAATATTTCTTTCCTCTATTAACCTTGAATAAGAATAGATAATTCTTTTTAATAATGATATTCTTGCAATGATAATAAAATGAAGCCAAATAAATTTTTTGCATTGCTCTTAGAAGAGCTTACAGATTATAAAATACATGATGATCTAATATTCTCTCGCTTATCCGATAGGAGAACATAATGAAATTATTAGCTGTAGCCCTCATAACAAGTGCAACACTGTTCGCCCAATTGGCCAATGCTAAAACACTGAAAATTGCGAGTGATGCTTCCTACCCCCCATTTAGTTACGTCAACTCAAATAACGAACTTCAGGGTTTTGATATTGATATATCTTATGCACTGTGTAAAAAAATGAATGTCGAGTGTACTATCGTCACCCAAGACTTTGAAGGAATGATCCCTGGACTTCTTGCAAAAAAATACGATGCTATCATTTCTTCTCTCGCTCCTACAGAAGAGCGCTTACAAAAAATTGATTTCACAGACGCATATTACAGTACAGAATTGGTTGTAATCGTTCACAAAGATTCAGGAATTAAAGAAATTTCGGCAGAGGCTTTTAAAAATAAAAATCTTGGTGTGCAATCAAATACAACACAAGCTGCGTACGCAGAAGATCATTATGCATCTGAGGGTGCCAATATCAAACTTTATCCTACTGCAATAGAAGTTAAGCGTGATCTTTTAAGTCATAAGGTTGATGTCGTTATCTCTGATAAACTGGCAGCAGTAACATGGCTCGGAAATGAAGAAAAAGATTGCTGCCAACTTCTTGGTAGTCTGGAAAAAACAAAATTGCCCATTGCAATTGCTATACGCAAAAATAATAACGATCTTAAAAATAAGTTCAATGAAGCAATAAAAGAAATCCGTGAGGACGGAACTTATGATAAAATTATGAAAAAATATTTTACATTCGATATTTATTAAAAATATCAATACAAACTAAATTTGAAAAAATTATTTATTGTAAGAAAATTTATCTAAATTTTTGTGAGGAGCACAAAAATGGCTGAAAATTTAGCATTGCTATCATTTAGCAATGGGGGGTGGGGTGTAGTTATACTTTCAAGTGCAGGGATAACATTATCATTGGCTTTATGCTGTGGACTCTTAGGGCTTCCTCTAGGACTTCTAAATGCACTGATGATACGATCCAATATCAGGACAGCTAAAGCTATAGCTACCATTTTTTCATCAGTATTTCGTGGTCTCCCAGAGCTTTTAACTTTATTTTTAGTCTATTATGGTTTACAAAGCATTATTCAAACTGTTCTTGATTATTTTAACATTGAAATAATATTTAGTATCAATGCTTTTATTGCTAGTGTTCTTGCACTTAGTATGGTTCTTGCTGCTTTTTCTTGTGAAGTTTGGCTCGGAGCATTCAGTATTTTTGAAAACGGTCAATATGAAGCGGCTAAAGCTCTAGGACTTTCACGTTCAACTACATTTTTTCGTGTTGTCTTTCCTCAACTTATTCGAAATGCCTTGCCAGGGCTTTCCAATAATTGGCTTACTTTACTTAAAGATACATCACTCGTCTCAACTATTTCACTTGTTGACCTTATGCAACAAACGAATTTAGCAGTTGCTGCCACCAATAAGCCTATGCTGTTTTATCTTGTGGCATGTTTACTCTATTTATTATTTTCAGCTTTTTTTTCCGCAATTCTATATTATCTTGAAATACGCACTCTATCAGGATATCAGAAGGTATTAGTCTGATGATTCCTGAGTGGCTCCATTTTCTTTTCAATCCTACTCTCTTGAACCGTTATGGACTAAAATTTATTGATGGATTTCTTGTAACTTTTGAGCTGGTTTTTATTTCTTGCTCTCTTGGTTTTTTTCTCGGTATGCTTATTACATTTGTGCGTTTATCAAATAATAAGCTTTTGCGGTATTTTGCACATGTTTATGTTTATTTTTTCCGTGGATCCCCCTTATTAGCCCAACTTTTCCTTTTTTATTATGGACTTGGTTCAATGAATAGCTTTTGGCAACAAGTTGGTTTATGGTGGTTTTTTCAAAATGCATGGTATTGCTGTATTTTCATTTTTGCGCTTAATTCCGCTGCTTATCAGTCTGAAATCTTTAAAGGAAGTTTTTTATCCGTAAAAACTGGACAAATTGAAGCATCAAAAGCTCTAGGGCTAAGTAGCTCTACAACGTTTTTTAAAATTATTCTTCCACAATCAATGGTTGTAGCGTTACGTCCCCTAGGAAATGAATTTATTTTAATGATTAAATCCAGTGCTATTGCCTCACTTATTACTATTTATGATTTAATGGGGATTGCGAAACTCACTTATTCACGTACATTTGATTTTCAAGTTTATGTTTGGGCTGCTCTTATTTATCTTTTTGTCGTTGCCCTTATTCACCGTTTTATCATCGCGATTGAACGCTACCTCACCCGATATTTACGATAAACAAAACTGATCAGGAAAATTTTTACTAAACTTAAAATATTTAAATTAATCAATTTATTCATCAATGAAAGAATATAAAAGATGAATTTGAAAAATAATAAACTTGTCTATACCACTAAAAGCCCAGTGATCTCTATTCGAAATTTAAATAAATGGTACGGAAACTTTCAGGTGCTCCATGATATTAACCTAGATGTTGAAACTGGCCAACGCATCGTTATTTGTGGACCTTCTGGATCAGGAAAATCAACTTTGATTCGTTGTATTAATCAATTAGAACAAACACACAAAGGTTCAATTTGTATCCATAATATTGATATCCATACGGCTCCTCTAAAGCAACAAAAAACTGTTCTGCGCAAAATAGGAATGGTTTTTCAGCATTTTAATTTATTTCCCCACATGACTGTTATGCAAAATTGCATTTTAGCACCTATGACAGTTCAAGGACTTTCCAAACAACAAGCAAAGGAACTGGCAACGCATTATCTGACACAGGTTGGAATTGAAAAATACTGTGAGAAATATCCTTTACAACTCTCTGGTGGACAACAACAGCGTGTTGCAATTGCACGTGCACTTTGTATGAAACCTGAAGTGATGCTTTTTGACGAACCAACATCAGCTCTTGATCCAGAAAGTGTCGGAGAAGTTTTAGAAGTTATGGTTCAATTAGCAGATACAGGCATAACAATGCTGTGTGTTACCCATGAAATGGGTTTTGCTCGAGAAGTTTCAGAAAGAATACTTTTTCTAGAAAATGGAAAAATTATTGAAGATACAGCATCTGATGAATTTTTTACTAACCCTAAAAGTCAACGTGCTCGTGATTTTCTTACTAAAATTAAACATTAATCATTAACATTGTTTTATCTATGAGAATTTTAAAGGTCCCGATCTCTCTTTGAGAAGGGTGACAATTGTTTGAGCAGCAATGACCCTGGATGGAACTTCAGTCTTCATTTTCTGTTCTACCATCTCAAAAGCATCGAGCTGTGCTTGTCGTAATAAAGGATTATACAAAAGTTGTTCTATCTGCCTTGCTAACATGCCAGGACGTAGAAATTCATTAAAATATTCTGGCACAATAGGCTTATCAGAAATAATATTTGGAAGAGCAGCACTCCATAACATTATTTTGGGAAAAATGAATAATTGAGAAAAACGATCAAGTTTATAGCAAAGAACCATGGGAATTTTCGCTAATGCTAATTCAAGTGAAACCGTTCCAAATGCCGCAAGCGCAACATCAGCTTTCGAAAAAGCATGCCATTTTTCATCTTCATCAACAAGAATTTTTACTTTGATTTTCCAGCTTTGTACAAAAGTACGAATTTCATCCACAAAATGTGGTAAAGTTGGTAAAATAATATGTAAATGAGGAACGCGTTGTATAAGAATTTCTACTGTTTCTCGAAAAATAGGCATTAAGTAGCGAATCTCTAAATTACGTGATCCTGGCAAAATAACTAATGTAGGCGATGACGTTTGTTTAGCAAACACACGTTTTTTTTCTGATTGATGCCTTTTTTCTGATTGGATAGTCAACAGTGGAGGATAAGTCAAAAGACGATGTCCGACATAAGTAGTGGGTGGACCTCCCAAATCTTGCATAATCTTTTTTTCAAAAGGAAAAACCGCCAAAACATGATCAACAAATTTACGCATAGCTTTAGCGCGCTCAGGACGCCATGCCCAAACTGTTGGTGCAATATATTTAATGATAGGAATAGAAGGCGCTAAAACACGCACTTTTTTTGCAACACGATGGGTAAAATCAGGGCTATCAATAATAATTAAACAATCGGGTTGTTCTTCTGCAATAAATTTAGATAAATTGCGAATATGTATCAATAATGATGGCAATTTTTTAAATACTGCGCCTAAACCGATTAAAGCAATATCTTGAGAATCAAAAAGGCTTTTTAAACCTAATGCCTTTAAATGACTTCCTCCAACACCAATCAACTCAATTTTGCATCCTATCTGTTGTGCTAAACAAGAAATCAAATCTGCCCCAAGCAAATCACCAGACTCTTCGCCTGCAACAATAGCAATTTTTAAGAAACACTTATTCATGATCAAATTTTTCAAATGTTTCTATAAACAAGGAATATTTGTTGGCTTTTTCTATCGTTGTTTTCACTGATAATATCAGACTTCTATTTGCCTCCACCGCAATACCAGACAGTCCACTCTTTGCAATATTCATTATTGTCGTAGGACCAATTGATGGCAAATCAAAGCGATGATCCTGTTGTGGTTTCGCACATTTAACAAGAACACCACCTTTAGGCGGAATTTGTCCTCTTTCTCGCATTTCACAAACTCGCCATAGCATATTATCAGTTCCTTCTGCTCCCTCAACCGCAATCACCCTTCCATTGCTAGCAACTGCTGCTTGCCCTATATCTAAACGACCTAAAAGTTTTGCTGCTTCTGCTGCTAGGACAATATCTTTTTTCTCTTTTCGCGTGGCTCGCCGTAATGTTAAATCAAATTCTCTCGGAGCTAAAAGATTCTGGACTATCTCATGAGCACCAATAATATAAAAACCATGCGCTTCAATAACCCGTACAAAGGCTTTCAATAATACATCATCCCCTCCCTTCAAAGCCCCAATTAACTTAGGAAGAGCTAAAAATGTTGTCCAATCGAATTGTAATTGCGTAAGAAGTGGCCGCCTTTTCACACCACCGGCCAAAACAATATTACAAACTTCAGCTGCCTTTAAAATTTTAACGAGACGCGCTAACTCTACAATTGATAACTCACAATGTTCATAGCGATAAAGCAAAGCATCTGCTTCATCACGCAGAAGTACAAGAAAAGGATTCTGTCCATCCTTTTCAAGTTCTTGAGCAACAGTGATAGGTAGAACACCATTTCCTGCTATAATAGCAGTACGGCCGGAAAGAAAATTTCTCGCACCAGAGACAGACATTTTTAATCCTTATTTTCTTTTATTCTATCACCTTCAAATTTGGGTGTACAATAAAAACGCTTTCCTTTTTCTTTAATAAAATTAACTACATCAACAACAGATTGAGAAGCGGGATAGAAAGAAGCAACATCGCTGACACGCTCTTTAAACGGTTTGCTGTGATCAAAAAGCATAGCAACCGCATGGCGTAGTGCATGAATATCTTTACGCTCAAGACCTGCACGCTTCATACCAATAATATTTAACCCTGCAAGTTTTGCTTGCACACCAACAGCTGTTCCATAGGGAATTAAATCACCAACTAGCGCCGATACACCACCAATAAACGCATGATGTCCAACACGAACAAATTGGTGAACAGCAGCACCACCACCAATAATAACATAATCGCCAACAGTAACATGACCAGCAATCATCGCATTATTCGCAAATGTTACATTATTCCCTACACGGCAATCGTGGGCGATATGAGCATAACAAAAAAATTGGCAATTATCACCCACAATTGTCATTCCCACACTCGAATCAGAGCCTCTATGCATTGTTACGCCTTCACGAATTGTACAATTTTTACCAATAGAAAGAGTTGTATAACCTCCCTTATGTTTATTATCTTGCGGTTCTGCTCCTAAAATTGCATGTGAAAATACTTTACTATCGGCTCCTAAAGTTGTTTTCCCCATTATCACAACATGACTTATCAAACTGCATCCATCACCAATAACAGCCTCTGAACTAATATGACAAAACGGCCCAACGAATACATTCTCACCAAGCTGCGCTCCCTTCTCCACAAGAGCAGTTGGATGGATTTTCGTACCGGACATTTTTAAATTCCCATCAATATCGTTTACTCTTTTTCGAGAATCATCGCAGCAATTTCCGCTTCGGCAACACGGACGCTCTTTACTTCTGCAATACACGAAAAACGCCTCACGCCAGATCGCTTTTTTAAAAGCTGAACATGGATCTTTAGCTGATCACCAGGTATAACTGGCTTACGAAACTTCGCATTATCAACAGTCATAAGATAAACCAATTTTGTTTGCTTATTCCCTAATCTTAAAAGTGAAATTGCTCCCGCTGTTTGTGCCATAGCTTCTAAAATCAACACACCAGGCATGACAGGTTTTTCAGGAAAATGCCCTACAAAATGTGGCTCGTTAATGGTTATATTTTTAATACCAATAGCTTCTTGCTCACCATCAATTTCAACAATCCGATCGATCAATAAAAACGGATAACGATGAGGTAATATTGAGAGTAATTTTTCAATATCTAAAGCCTCTAAACTTCTAGTTTCTTCGGTGGTGATCATATTAGCGTTTCTCCTTTTTAACTTTGCCAATATTACGCAAAGCCGCTACTTCACGGAACCATTGTTTAAATGGTCGAGCGGGACTACCTCCCCATTTTTCACCATCCGGAATGTCATTCATAACACCACTGCCAGCAGCAATCTGAACATATTTACCTACGATGATATGATCTGCTACCCCAACACTCCCACCAAGTTGAGACATATCACCTATGGATGTACTTCCAGCAATTCCACATTGAGCGGCAATAAGACAATAGCGACCAATCTTCACATTGTGGGCAATCTGTACTAAATTATCAATTTTGCTTCCTTTACCAATAATGGTATCCTCAAATGTTCCACGATCAATTGTCGTATTGGCACCAATTTCCACACCATCCTCAATAATAACACGACCAAGTTGTGGAACTTTTTCAATTCCAGAAGAACCATCAATATAGCCAAAACCGTCTTGCCCAATGCTGGCACCAGGGTGAAGATGAACTTTGTCACCTATCAAAGAATACTGAACTGTTACCTTGGGAGCAATATAACAGTCACACCCAATACGACAGTTCTCACCGATAACAGCAGTAGATGCAATAAGAGATCCTGAACCAATCTCAACATCTCTCCCGATAACAGCTCCCGCTTCAATACATACATCATCTGCAAGCTTAGCACTTGGATGAATATGCGCGTGCGGAGAGATCTCCCTCTGTCCAAACCAAGGCATGGGCTTAACAGAATCGGGAAACAGGATACGACCAATCTGGGCAAAATCACGCTGTGGTGTGGATGTCACCAAAATTGCCATAGATTCAGGAACTTTAAAAACGATTTCATTCGTACAAAAAACAGCAACAGCAGAACTTCCTACTAAAGCATCAGAAAACTTCCGATTCTCCACAAACACAAGAGAACCTTTTTCGGCATTTTCAAGCGAAGAAAGAGTATTTATAACTTTGTTAGAAAACTCTGGATTAAGAAGTTTTGCACCTGTCAACTCAGCAACATTAGCAACCGTCAACCGCCGGGACGGCGTAAAAAAAAATGTATCCGCCATCAAAATACTTTCTCTCCCAGCTTACCCCATTTTCTTTAAATTTTTTCTTCTAAAAAAAATTTAAATCAGAACTTCGTAGAAATACCAAAGTTCAATTGCTGCAAACGATCCCCTTCTTGCTTTTTTAGTGGCCAAGCATAATCAAAACGCAGCGGACCAAACGGCGAATCCCACATCAAACTAACACCTGCGGATGAACGCCATGCACTTTTGATATTTGTAACAGGCATTTCACCCTGAAAAACAGGTTTATAATTACTGCCATAAAGCGTTGCAATATCCGCAAATAATGCACCGCGAAATCCTAACCCTTCAGGCACAACAGGTATGGGAAACTGTACTTCAGCAGTCGCATTCATATATGTCGTTCCCCCTAAGAAATAAACCTCACCTTTATTGGAAACTTGACGCGGACCTATCCCGTTATATTTGAACCCACGGATCATATCAGTATTTATTTTAAACATATCGAAGATACGAGCCCCCTCTCGGCCTATTTCATGGATATAACCACCACCAAAAGAAAGTAAACCGACAAGATCCATCCGATCGGAAAGTGTTTTATACATCATCGCTTTACCAGTTGTCTTCAAGAACTTTGCGCTGCCGCCAAGTCCTGCATATTCCTGAAGAACACGTAGATACCATCCATCATGCGGATTTTTCATATCATCAATAGTATTATAGGTTAGACCATAACTAATTGATGAACGTTTCCAAGGACTATGCTGCGCTGCTTGAACAATTGCACCAGAATATTTCCCATATAAGTCTCTTATATCAGTATCTTTGCTTAAGTCATATTCTTTACCGAAATCATATTCTTCCTGCACATAAGAATAAGCTAAATTAGCAGATAACTGGTCATTAATAGGTACCGCAAACCGAAGTGATCCACCTGTCTGTCTTACATCATATGCTTTATCAGCGCGATAAGTACTGCGAAAAATATCAACCCCAGCGGATAAACGATAACCTAAGAAATAAGGATCAACAAACGATAAATTGTAATTACGGGATTTCTCTTGTCCAGCACCTAAGCTTAAACGAACATACTGACCACGTCCCCCAAGATTACGCTCGGTAACAGATACCTCAAGTGACACACCAGGGCTTGTACCTCCCGTTGTATACCCTCCAGAAAAAGAAAGATCTCCTGTTGGTGCTTCAATCACATCTACAACCAAGATAATCTGATCAGGTTGATCGGTGGGAACCATTGAAATATTAACGGCTTTAAAAAAGCCTAAATTTTCTAGACGACGTTTTGCTCGCTGCACTAAGGTCTGATTGTAAGCATCACCTTCATTTAAATCAATCTCACGGCGAATGACATAGTCACGTGTCTTTTCATTACCACGTACTTCAATACGCTGAACATAAGCCCGAGGACCTTGTTCAATGTTATACAAAATAGAAATTGTATGATTTGCTAAATCACGATTTCCTCGTGTCTCAACTTTAGCAAAAGCATATCCTGAATCAGCAACTTTATTGTTGATAATTGCAACAGATTGTTCAATATTTTCTGCACTATAAACATCACCCGAACGGGTTTTAAGTATCCCTTTCATAGATTGAACATCAATCCCATCGATATCACTTTCAATCTGAACATCACCAATTTTATAGCGCACACCCTCATCGAGAACGAAATCAATTTTATAAGCATTACGCGCTTCATCAAAAACCGCTTTAGAGGAAATAACGCGAAAATCAGCATAACCACGGTTATAGTAAAAGCGACGGAGCGCCTCTTCATCAGCAGCCAAACGTTCCTCACTATAAACATCACCTCTCAACAATAACGAGAGTAATCCTGAAGGCTTTGTTGAAATCACATCACGTAAACGGCGACTCTCAAAAGCGTGATTCCCCTTAAAAGTGATATTGCTAATCTTTGTCTTGCGACCTTCAACAATATTAAAAACCACATTTACACGCCCTTTTCCAAGGTTAATAGTTTGAACCGTAACAACGATATCATTACGACCAACAGTTTTATAAGCTTCACGAATCATATTAGTATCGGCCGAAAGCTTGGCAGAATTGAAAGGCTCATTCGGTTTTAAAGAAATAAACCGTTTAAGATCAGGATCTTTAAGAGATTTATTTCCTTGAAACAACACCTGATTGACAACTTCATACTCTTTGACTAACACAACCAACCTATCGCCTACCTGGTTTATTTTAACATCATAAAATAACCCTAATCCAAAAAGACGCTTTACCGCAGAATCGACATCACCACTGGAAAAGCTCTTTCCAACTTTAATATCTATATTATCTCGAACCACCTGAGCACTTACAAATTTATTCCCACGAACCTCAATGGAACGAACCACAGATGCTTGTACTTCTCCAACCATCGCAGTTGATACAAAGGCTGTTGTTGGGATAATAATCCTCATACCTAACACCAACACAGATGCTGCATTTAAAAACCTTGAATTCATAGTCATTGGCTTTTTTACCTTATCTTATTCCCTGAACACAACGCCTCAAAAAGCTAACTGCCATAACAACTCTTTTATTCACAGCAAGACTTTCCACCCCTTAATTACTCATTATAGCACATGATGCCACAATATTTTGTGGATATGGTAAACGACTTTTCATTTGTATTCTTCTACTATTACCTAATTTATAAAATGTTTTCCATAATTTAATTAGCTAAACCAACAAAAATAATCATTAAAGAGCGCAAACAACATAAATAGGAGAACAAAGCAGAGACCTAAGCGAAAAATAATCTCTCGAATTTTAACTGATATTGGTCTCCCAATAATGATTTCAACAACATGAAATAACAAATGCCCACCATCAAGTGGAGGAATTGGAAAAAGATTAATAAGCCCAACACCTATTGAAAAAAAAGCCATAAAATTCAATAAAGAGATAAAACCTGTTTCACTTACTTGCCAAGCAATTTTAATTGTCTTAGAAGGACCGCTTAGCCGACAATGATCTTCTTTTCCACCTAGTAAACGCCCCATAAAAAAAATTGTTTGGGTAACAATAAACGTAACACGTTTTGATGCTTCTCTTAAAGCTCTGCCAAAACCATAGCGAATATGTTTCACATAGGCTGGATCTAAACGCGCAGGATTATCTGGATCAACAGGAACCCCTACACCTATCAGTCCACTTCGAACCCGATTACCAAATCCATCATCTCGCTCCACCACTTTTGGCGTAATCACCGTCGTAAAGACCTGCCCACCGCGTTCCATTTTAAATTCTATAGGATTTTCACCATGAAACGTCACATAGTTCATCAAATCTTCAAAACTTTCAACCTGTCGACCATCTATTTCAATAAAACGGTCGCCTAATTGCAAACCAGCTTGAACAGCAGGAAAATCTTTTACGAAAGAACCAACAACTGGTTCAATGGCTACACGACCATATATAAAGAAAAAAAACGTTAAAATAACAACGGTAAAAAGGGCATTGAACAAGGGACCAGCAAAAACAGTTGCTGCTTTTTTCCAAGCATGCGCACTAGCAAATGAACCGTCAACAATCGGAAGTGATCGAGAAGATGTTTCATGCACTCCTTCTTCATCCCCTATAAACTTTACGTATCCTCCTAAAGGAATAAGTGCTAAACGCCACTGTGTACCACGCCTATCTGTGTAACCCACTATTTGTGGTCCAAATCCAAGCGAAAAAACCGATGCCTTAATACCACACCACCGCCCAATGAGATAATGTCCAGCTTCGTGAACAAAAATGATAATCATAACAACGAAAAGAACACTCAAACTTCTTAAAAGTACGTCGCCTAAAGCAATTATATGATTCAAAAAATCCAAGATATCTTCTCCCATTTAAACCATACAAAAGAGATTAAAAGGTGTATCCATATCAGACATAAAAGAACCAATTAAATAAAGAAGAAAAGCAGCCCCTATTAATCCATCCATACGATCCATAAACCCACCATGCCCAGGCAATAAAGAACTAGAATCTTTAACAGAAAATTGCCTTTTTAGCCATGATTGCCCTAAATCACTCATTTGCGAAACAATTGATAAAATGAGCGTAAGCAATGGTACAAAAAAAACTGCTGAATTTAAGTCAAAAAACCAAAAAGCAATCAATACACCGCCAAAAACTCCAACAAATGTACCACAAATTGCCCCCACCCATGTTTTATTAGGGGAAAATTGTGGTGCTAATTTAGGACCACCAAACGCACGTCCGCTAAAATATCCAGCAATATCTGTTCCCCACACTATTGTAAATAAAAAGATAACAACCCAGAATCCTAATGACTCATGCCCCCGTAAAAAGGATAAAGCCACAACCGGAAAACATACATATAAAAAACCAAAAAAAACCCAAATACTCTTTCTCACAGGCCCGATAGCTAACAGTGCTGCCAAAGCTATCAAAATACAAAAGATTAATGAAGCAGATGCATTCGATACCAATAAGGCGCAAAAAACCAAATAAAAAATACTCGCTAATATTTTTTGTGAAACATGCCACTTTTCTTTAGTAATACTCATCCATTCATAAAGAATAAAACCACCAATAACCCAAACAAATAAAAAAAATAAAGTGCCCCCAACCCACGTTAAACACAAAGCAATGAAACCAAAAGTTAAAGCAGTAAGAATACGAGAAACCAGATTAGACAAAACAACTTCCAAACATCAAATTAAAAAGGCAAACTCAAAAGCCTCTGCAAACAAAAAACTCTGGCTTTGCTATGGAGAATTTTTATATTTACATTTTGCACACTTTACCAATAATTGACCATAAATGATCTACTCTACCAAGATAGTGTTCATAAGACCAAGTAATCAGTGATAACGACTTCAAAAGCTTACACATCAAAGACCAAACCTAAAATATTTTTCTCAATATACCCCTGATTTTAAAAATAAGAAAATACTCTTCACTCACCATGCGAATTATGAATTTTACTATTTATTTGACATTAAAAAATTTTTCTAGAAAACTATTAAGTATCTGTTCAAAGTAAAAAAACATAAAAAATTGCACAGAACAACGCTCCTTTATCTATCCTACCGTTTCATTCGTAATGAAAAGTAATATCAAGATTAAGATTGATTTTTTGACTCACATTCTTTTTCCAAAAGTTGCCGTGAAATATTTGAAAGATCATTAACATGAAAACATTTTTGTCACGGAACTCAACAAAATTAGATTGAGAAAAAAACTTTCATTACCTAATTAAATAATGCGCTCCAGGCCTTACTCAAAGGTAAAAAAAGTTTCAAAAAACATCTGCTACTCCAAATTAATCTTTCTTATACAATATATAAATATAGTAAAATACATTTCTTCGCATTCCATGCCTTGCTATCAACAGCACACATAACTTGTCCTTAGCACCAATAGGAATAAGATAGGGATGTAATATTCTTTTTCTAGTGAAAAAACCGTCTTAAACGTGCATAATTTCAGATTCTTTGACAGCCAAAATCTTATCAATATCGGCAATGGTTTCATCCGTAAGTTTTTGAACTTTTTCGGATAAACTATGTGCTTCATCTTGACCGATTTCACCTTCTTTTTCTAACTTCTTCAAATTATCCATGCCATCTCTGCGAACATGACGAGTAGCAACACGGGCCTGCTCTGCATAGTGATGAGCAATTTTTACTAATTCTTTACGACGTTCTTCATTCAATTCAGGTAAAGGAATACGCAAATTCACACCATCAGTGATAGGATTTAAACCAAGACCAGAATCACGAATAGCACGCTCCACAGCCCCTACCATCGTTTTATCCCAAACAGAAACTGAAAGCATCCGCGGTTCTGGAACAGAAATATTCGCAACCTGATTTATATGTACAACAGAACCATAAGCCTCAACTGTTAATGGCTCTAGTAAACTGGCTGATGCTCGCCCAGTCCGCAATCCCCCTAATTCATGTTTAAAAGCCGAAATAGCACCGTGCATGCGACGTTTCAGATCATCCATAATTGATGTAACACTCATATTTCTGTCTCCTTTAATTACGCCTTGAAAATTATCTTCATTCCGATACTATTGTAAACCGTCCTGTTCCATTCAACACCTTAGCTAAACCACCTTTTTCATGAATAGAGTACACAATAATTGGTACATTGTTCTCGCGCGCTAAAGTAACCGCCGTTGTATCCATGACGGATAACCCCAATTGTAAAATCTCAACATGTGTTAACTGATCAAAACGTTTAGCCGTAGGATCTATCTTTGGATCTGCAGAATAAATACCATCTACTTGTGTTCCTTTCAGGAGAACATCTGCACCAATTTCTGCTGCACGCAAAGTAGCAGCAGAATCAGTAGTAAAAAACGGATTACCAGTACCACCTGCAAAAATAACAACCTTTCCTTGATTCATATAACCTATTGCTTTACGCTGTGAAAAACTCTCACAAATTTGTGGCATAGCAATCGCAGATAATACTACCGTTTCAATCCCTAGTTTTGTTAATGATGTTCGCAATGCTAAGGAATTAATAGCTGTCGCCAACATTCCCATATGGTCACCTGTCACACGATCTCCACCATGCGAAGCAACGGCAACTCCACGAAAAATATTGCCTCCACCTATAACAATAGCAACTTCTATTCCCATCACCCGCACCTCAGCAACATCAGCAGCGATACGGTCTGCAACGGAAACATCAATCCCAAAACTCTGCCCCCCCATAAGAGCTTCACCAGAAACTTTTAAAAGAATACGTTTATACTGAAGTGCTAATGTCATTGAGAATCTCCCCAAAAGCATATTTACTTTTTGCTTTTGACACCACTAAGGGCACCACTTTGCTACGTGACGCCCTCTTTAATAATTATACCCTTTATTATCAGTGATTTTATAATCAATGGTAAGATTTAAAATCTCTGATCAATCATTTACAAATAGCTATCCTTTTGCAGCAGCTGCAACCTCTGCAGAAAAATCAGACTCCTCTTTTTCCACACCTTCGCCCAGAGCAAAACGAATGAAAGCTGTGATTTTTGCCGGCGCACCAATCGATTTTTCAGCATCCTTCAAAGCAGCATCAACAGTAATATCAGGATTCATAACAAAAGCCTGAGAAAGCAAAACAACTTCTTCGAAAAACTTATGCATACGCCCTTCAACCATTTTTTCAATAATATTTTCAGGCTTTCCAGATTGGCGTGCTTGTTCTGAAACAATTGCTTTTTCACGCTCAATAGCACTGGAATCAACATCTTCTACTGTTAGCGCCAACGGATTGGTTGCAGCAATATGCATTGCAACCTGTCTACCAAAAGCTGCTGCTGCCTTCTTATTTCCTGTCGTTTCGATAGCAACCAAAACACCAAGTTTACCCAGTCCCTCAGCCACACTATTGTGCATATAAGTAGCAACAACACCATTCTCAACCGATAATTTAGCAGAACGACGAAATGTCATATTCTCCCCAATAATCCCAATTGCATCTCTAATTGTAACCTCTACAGTCTTCTCAGAACCTGGATAAAAAGATGCACAAACAGCATCAACACTCCCATCTGTTCTCAAAGTAGCTGCTGCTACATTGCGTACAATGTCTTGGAATACATCGTTGCGCGCGACAAAATCTGTTTCAGAATTGATCTCAACTAAAACCGCGCTTAAATCTTGTGATACAATCCCAATCAACCCTTCAGCAGCAGTACGGCCAGCTTTTTTATCTGCTTTAGCTATTCCTTTTTTACGAAGCCAATCTACAGCAGACTCCATATCACCATTGGTTTCCTCCAAAGCTGCTTTGCAGTCCATCATACCAGCGCCTGACAATTCTCGAAGTTCTTTTACTTGTTCAGCAGTAATGCTCATATTTGCCTCTTTATTCTGTAACTGTAAAAGGCGTGCAAAAAGAAACTCCTATGCACGCCTATGATCTTTTTTTAGAAAATAAGTACCTAATAAGCGTCTTTTTTAATATTACTCAGAAATCGAAACAGCATTTTCCAAAACAGGCTCCACAGGAGCATCAGCTTGAGCTCCTAAATCGACACCCATCGCACCTTGCTGACGAGCAATACCATCAAGAGCTGCACGAGCAAAAAGATCACAATAAAGAGAAATAGCCCGCGAAGCATCATCATTACCGGGTATCGGATGATCAACGTTATCAGGATCGCAGTTGGTATCAATAATAGCAATAACAGGAACACCTAAACGTTTTGCTTCTTGTATAGCAATATTTTCTTTGTTGGTATCAATAATAAATATAAGATCTGGAACACACCCCATATCCTTAATGCCACCAAGTGCACGGTGAAGCTTTTCACGATCACGTTCAAGATTTAAACGTTCTTTTTTAGTAAAGCCTTGCGCTTCAGCAGCAAGAATTTTGTCTAGTTTACGCAAACGATGTATCGAATTGGAAATTGTCTTCCAGTTTGTCAGCATGCCTCCGAGCCAACGTGCATTAACATAATATTGTGCCGAACGATTCGCCGCATCTGCAATAATATCAGAAGCCTGCCGCTTGGTACCAACAAAAAGAATGCGACCACCACGTGCAACCGTATCTGAAACAAGTTTAAGCGCTTGGTGTAAAAGTGGAACAGTCTGAGCAAGATCAATAATATGAATATTGTTACGCTGACCATAAATATAAGGAGTCATCTTCGGATTCCAGCGATGAGTCTGGTGACCAAAGTGTACACCTGCTTCTAAAAGCTGTTGCATAGTAAAATCTGGTAGTGCCATTAAATTCATCCTTTCCGGTTTAACCTCCGCGGAAAAAGTAGATAACTCTACTACCGGCGGACACTTGCTAGACTTTCTCTGCAAGCACCAAAGTTCCGCGTGTGTAATGAGATAACCATACTAATATTTGATTCTTTTTCAAGTTATTTTATACAATCATTTAACGCTTACATTGACATTTAATGTTTGCATTGATCAAGGCTTTTCTCGCCATCAAGAAATTCAAGATTGTTCAATTTTGCACGCACTGCAAAAGCTCCATAATCTATATGAAGATCACGCATTACACCATTTTCATGTAAAAGAAAGCTGGTACGATAAAGAGGTAAGCCATCTTTTTTTTCTATATCATCAAAATAAGAAATCGTAACCGGCCAATATCCCTCCTCATCCAATTTTCCCAACTTCTCCCTTTCATCATCAGAGAACTGCGTCTTCTTTTCCCCAATAATTATACTTTCTTTTATGACTTTGTCCGCTTTATCTGTTCCATCAAATACGGTAGTGTTATAAAAATGACGACCTGCTTTTGCTTGCCGTATGATACTCTTGAGTTGCATAATTGGAAACTCAGCCGTTGCAAGCTTGTATTCTTCATCTTTTGGCTTTTTCAGTTTTATTATAATTCCATCTCGAGTACGTTCAGCTAAACCTTCAGAATTCCGCGCAACCTCTTGTCCAACCTGATCTTTAACACTGAAATGAAACGTCCGACTGTCACCTGTTTCATAACTCGTCGTTTGTTGATCAGTTAAACGCACTGGCATATCTTCAATATGAATACGACTGATAAAACGAAAACGTGTCGTATACCCCTGACATACTGAACCCGTAAGTTCATAAACCATTCGTCCAGTCATCCCCAAAATTGCCATGTCGTGAGAAGCACTATCAAGCTGAAAATCGTAAACAGCTCGATGTGGAGCAACGAAAATAGACTCCTCAGCTCTCGCCGCACACAAAAAAGCAACATATAAAGCTGTTACAAATAATAATCTGCTCATCACTAACTTCCAATTTTATTGCCATTTCATACCATCATAGACGAAGACAAAAAAGGTCAGCATCTTAATTAACCACACATTTCCTTAAATCGAAAAATAGTTTATGCAACAAATGTATAATAGAATAGCTATGGAGTTTAAATTATGACCAACGCAATTGAAAAGCACCTCAAAAATTTTGAAATTACTCTGCCAGAAGCAACACAACCTATTGCCAATTATGTAACAACTTCACAAAGCGGCAACCAACTCTTTATTTCTGGACAACTCCCCCTTTTTGGTGGCAAGCCAGTAGAAACCGGTAAAGTTGGTGCAACTGTTAGCGCTGAACAAGCAAAAAAATCAGCCGAAGTCTGCGCGCTCAACATTCTTGCACAAGTTAAAACAGCTCTGGGTGATTTAAATAAAATAAAACGCGTGGTAAAAATCACTGTTTTCGTTGCCGTAGATCCTCATTTTACCGATATTTCTCTTGTCGCTAATGGAGCTTCTGATCTCCTCGTCAATATCCTAGGTAACGCTGGAAAACATGCCCGTTCTGCTATTGGCGTTGCCTCTCTTCCTATGAACGTTCCAGTAGAAATTGAAGCCATCATAGAAGTTTAAACTTTCATCAAATGATAGAATACCTATATAAAGAAAAACTTGAATATAAAACCTCTCTTTTGTCCACCCTACCAACTTTCGCATTTTTTTTCATCTTGAATTAAAAGTTAAACTCAAAACGAATAAAAGGAAATATTTGTATGAAACAAGTTTATGATAATAATAATATTTTTGCCAGATTGATTCGTAATGAAATTCCTTCCATCCGTGTCTATGAAGATGATGATGTTATTGCATTCATGGATATTATGCCACAAGCGCCAGGACATACGCTGGTTATTCCTAGAAAAGGCTCTAGAAACCTCCTAGACGCAGATACTGAAACATTATTTCCAGTTATCAGAGCTGTCCAAAAAATCGCTAATGCCGTAAAAAAAGCCTTTCAAGCAGATGGGATAACAGTTATGCAATTTAATGAAGCTGCTAGTCAACAAACCGTTTATCATCTCCATTTCCATATTATACCACGTATGGAAGGAATAGAACTTACCCCCCATAATAATGTTATAACGCCTACAGAAATACTTGAAGAGAACGCAAAAAAAATTCGAGATGCCCTTTAAAGCAATCTTAAGTTGCTGACCTTTTTATTCCCACATTTTTTTTGCTAAAACGTGCCGTTTTTCTGTTCTTTAAGCCAACAGATCCATCGAAAGATGAAATTTTTAACTGTAGCTTCTCTTTTCCCCCATTTGGTTTATATGTTAATACGTGAACCATGCCACCATTGCGCAACTGTCCAAATAAAATTTCGTCAGCTAGCGGTTTCTTAATATATTCTTGTATAACACGCCCCAATGGACGCGCACCCATCTGAAAATCGTACCCTTTATTGGCAAGCCAAACCATTGCAGAAGGACTTAATTCAAAACAAATTCCCCGATCAGCCAGTTGTGCCTCAAGCAGAAAAATAAACTTTTGCACAATCTGATTGATGATTAACTGAGATAAAGGTGCAAATGGAATGATTGCATCTAGCCGATTACGAAATTCTGGTGTAAATAAACGATTGATCGCTTCTATATCCTCACCGTCGCGATGCACCTTGCCAAATCCAATAGCCGACTTCGCCATATCTGAAGCACCAGCATTGGTTGTCATAATTAAAATGATATTGCGGAAATCAACTTTTTTGCCATTATGGTCTGTTAACTTCCCATAATCCATTACCTGTAACAAAATATTAAAGAGCTCTGGATGGGCTTTCTCAATCTCATCCAGCAATAAAACTGCATGAGGCTTCTGATCAACTGCATCCGTAAGGAGACCTCCTTGATCAAACCCTATGTAACCTGGAGGAGCTCCGATTAAGCGCGCCACCGCATGTCGTTCCATATATTCTGACATATCAAAACGCAACAGTTCAATTCCTAACGACGATGCAAGCTGTTTTGCAACTTCAGTTTTTCCTACACCTGTTGGCCCTGAAAATAAATAACTTCCTATTGGTTTGTTTGCATCGCGCAATCCTGCTCGAGCTAATTTAATGGAAGATACTAATGCTGAAATTGCTTGATCTTGTCCATAAACAACATGCTTGAGTTCCCTTTCAAGCTTGCTAAGTATCTTCTGATCATCACCAGAAACTGTTTTTGGCGGAATTCTAGCCATAGTAGCAACAGTTGCTTCAATTTCTTTGACACCTATACTTTTCTTTCGTTGTTTTTTTGGCAAAAGCCTTTGTGCTGCACCGCTTTCATCAACAACATCAATTGCTTTATCAGGTAATCTACGATCAATCATATAACGTGAAGATAATTCTACGGATGCCTTCATCGCTTCATCTGTATATTTAATCTGATGAAAATCTTCAAAATAAGGCTTTAATCCTTGCAAAATCTTAATCGCGTCGGCAATAGAAGGCTCATTAACATCAATCTTCTGGAAACGACGTTCTAAAGCTCGATCCTGTTCAAAAATTTTGCGGTATTCCTTATAAGTCGTCGAACCGATACATCGAATAGTTCCGGAAGATAATGCAGGCTTTAAAAGATTTGCCGCATCCATGTTCCCTCCTAATGTAGCCCCTGCTCCAATCAATGTATGAATTTCATCAATAAATAAAACAGCATCTGAATATTGCTCAAATTCTTTAATAAGTTGTTTTAATCGTTCTTCAAAATCACCGCGATAGCGTGTACCAGCAATAATCCCTCCCATATCAAGGGAAAATATCGTTGTATTTGATAAAACTTCAGGCACTTGCCCATCAACAATGCGTTTTGCCAACCCCTCAATGATAGCTGTTTTTCCAACTCCAGGATCACCAACTAAAAGCGGGTTGTTTTTTGATCTTCGACATAAAACCTGAATCATGCGTGAAATTTCCACTTCACGACCAATTAATAAATCAACTTTTCCAGTGCGTGCTTTACAATTGAGATCAATACAATAAGCAGTCAGTGCACTTGTTACCTTTGCACTACTGTCCGATATTTGCTGATCTAATTGCTCTTCTAGATCTTCAAGTAACATGGATAATCCATCATCACGCGTGATACCATGTGAAATAAAACGCACCACATCATAGCGTGTCATGCCCATCTCTTGAAGGAAATATGCGGCATAACTTTCACGTTCAGAAAAAATTGCAACAAGAACGTTTGCTCCCGATACTTCATTTTTCCCAGCTGACTGAGCATGAATCACTGCACGCTGGATAACACGCTGGAAAAATGTTGTCGGTTTTGTATCCTCACCCTCTCTCATTTGTGCATCTAATTCTGATTGTAAATATTTGGTTAAGCGCTTTCGCAATTCTTCTACATCTACCTGACAAGCTCGAATTACTGAACTTGCATCAGCATCATCTAGAAGAGCAAGGAGAAGATGCTCTAATGTCGCATATTCATGTCGCGCTTGATTAGCAATCGTTAATGCGCGATGCAGAACCTCTTCAAGACTAGGCGTAAAAGATGGCATAAATCCTCACTTCCATTCCATTACACATTGTAACGGATGTTCATTTTGACGTGCGCACTCCCTAACTTGTATTACTTTCATTTCAGCTACTTCGTAATTATAAATTCCACATTCACCTACTCCATTTTGATGAACATTTACATAATACGCATTGCTTCTTCGAAGTCTTTTTTTAAAAAGTTTTTTAAAACAAAAACAACGAAATCCATAGGTGTATAATCATCATTCAGTAAAAGCACACGATATAGCTTAGGCTTTTGAAGTTTTGATCTCATTTTGGGCATTATAATAGCATCATGCCTGTATTCATCCCCATTCTTGCCCTTTTCATTGTGCATAATACGGAGTAAGGAATTTTTTATTAGCTTCTGTACCATCATTATTTCCTGTGCAGCAGGCCTTTTATTAATCTTAAATTCTTTCATAACTATTGCAACAACTGTTTATGTAAAGAACAAAGAAAACTTTCTTTTATGGTGAGATTAGGTCAAATATGAAAATTCCAAAAATACTTTCTGTAAACAAATTAGTAATACCATTCGCATAAATTATATCGACAAGCCGCTGCGCAAAAAAGTTTTACAGTTTTTTTAGGGTAAATGGAGAAATAGGATACTGCAAGTGTATATTAACTGCCAAAAAATTGTGCGTTGCTATAAGAAAATAGTAATTGCATTTGTTGTTTTAGCTCTCTCTTATTCTTGGGCATTCGCTACTCCTCAAGAAGCCTATACTGATAAGTATGCTGCTATCGTTATAGATGAAAATACAGGAAAAACCCTATTTCAAGCCAATGCAACGCTAAAACGTTATCCAGCTTCTTTGACAAAAATGATGACGCTTTATCTTCTTTTTGAGGCTATGCATATGCGTCGCGTAACACCCAATACACCAATCCCTGTTTCACGAAATGCAGCAGCACGCCCACCAACAAAACTTGGACTTAAAACAGGACAAACAATTTCCGCACAAGAAGCCTCTAAAGCACTCATTACACGATCAGCAAATGATGTTGCTACTGCAATTGCTGAATATCTTGGTGGCAATGAAAAAAAATTCGCCCGAATGATGACAGCTAAAGCTCGCAAACTTGGTATGATAAATACTCATTTTGTAAATGCTTCAGGACTTCCGGATGTGCGCAACTATTCTACAGCACGAGATATGGCCACTTTGTCATTGGCCCTACGTAAACATTTTCCACAACAGTATAAACTGTTCAAAACAAAAAGTTTTATTTTCCATGGACATACCGTAAACACTCACAATAACTTAGTTAAAACAATGAACGGCGTCGATGGAATTAAAACAGGATATACACAAATGTCAGGTTCTAATTTAGCAACTTCTATGCGTATTGAAGGACGCTCTATCGTTGCTGTCGTTATGGGAGGTAAATCCTCTACCGCACGTGATAAGCACATGTCCAGCCTATTAAGCCAATATTTACCCAAAGCAAGCCGCATAAAAAATGATGGACGTTTAATGAATTCTGCGCACTATAACTTGCCCACTGGCACTAAGACTCCTATCCCGCTCATTAAAGCTGATTCAACCGATTCTGATGATGAAATTTCTACTCTGTTGACAGCATTTGCAGAACAACCTAGAAATTCTAATATAGCAATAGCGGCTGTAAACCAGGCAATTATACCACTCCCTAACCCTCAAAAAGCTATATCTGTTAAAATTGATGAGATTGTTACGGCCTCTTTGTCCACAAACGCTGGATGGGCTATCCAAATTGGTTCTCTTCCTAGTAAAAAACAAGCAGAAAATCTGCTTTTAAAAGCAAAAAATACAGCCTATTTCGCTTTAAAGAACACATCTTCACACATGCAACTTTTTGAAAAAAACGAACGTCGTTATTATCGTGCGCGGTTTGTAGGATTTCAATCAAAAAAAGCTGCATTTAATGCTTGTTCTTTATTAAAGAAAGCAAATTTTAACTGCTATACTGTAGCTTATTGAAGGTTTTTAAATTCTGCGTTAAGGATAGTACTATGACACATAATGCTCTTGCTTCATCCGCTGAAAAAGAAAATTTGTTGAAGCAATCATTTCTTTTCTCATTGCGTTCTCTTCAGGATGTTGCAACAAAACTTGCTGGCTTAAAGCATAATCCGGCTTCTCTAAACACACAGTCTCTTGTCAACCTTCTCATTTGCCAAACAACGCGGAATCGTCGTCTCATCATGCCTCCTGTACGAATTCATTTACGCGTTGCAAGCCAAACAAATAGCGTACCTATTAAAATCCGTCTTGGTGCAACAAATGTTTAATTCTATAAATAATTTTTATAAGGATTATTTTGTTAATAAGAGTTTTTACATATTATTGTCTACAATCTTTAAAAAAGCCTTACAAATCATTTCTTCCTTAAACTTATAAGAATTGTGCTGCAAATTTCTGTCAAACTCTCTGAATAAGCATCTCTAGTTTTTTAATAAAATCGCTCTCAAATACGTCAAAATACTCAATCTTGTATTATTTTAGATTTAATATCAAAAATTAGCCTGAATGCCTTTTTATAAAAAAGCACTTCCCCATTGGAGATAAGCTCTTATTATCGAGGTATTGTCGTGAATAATTCAATGAAATAAAGAACTTCTTTTTAATGACGTACAAAGATTTCAAAACAATGTAGATAGACAGTGTACAAAACCGCCTAAGCACTTTTTTAAACTTGTGTTCTTTATCAAACCAAAAATCGCAAAAAATTATCCGATTAAATATTGTTTTCATACTTTAACAAGATATTGCATTAACTGCGAGACCAGCTTTACTCGTTTCTTTATAGCGTTCACTCATATCATGTCCGGTCTGGCGCATTGTTTCTATACAAGCATCAAGAGAAACAAAATGCTTCCCATTACCATACAACGCAAGAGAAGAAGCTGTTACTGCCTTAACAGCTCCTATCGCATTGCGCTCAACGCAAGGAACCTGTACAAGACCTGCAACCGGATCACACGTCATTCCCAAATGATGCTCAAGTGCAATCTCTGCTGCGTTTTCAATTTGAGCTGGTGTACCACCTAACACAGCTGTCAATCCTGCAGCTGCCATTGAAGATGCCGTCCCCACTTCACCTTGGCAACCAACTTCTGCACCAGAAATCGAGGCATTATGCTTTATGACACCACCAATAGCTGCTGCTGTCAACAAAAAATTATGTATTCCTTCTCGATCCGAATCATCATTAAACTGAAGATAGTAACGCAAAACTGCAGGCACAACACCAGCTGCACCATTCGTCGGTGCCGTAACAACACGACCACCGGCGGCGTTTTCCTCATTCACTGCTATGGCATATACTGAAAGCCAATCATTTGCCAAAAATGGATAATTGCAATTTTTCTTTTGGTTTTCTAAAAGAGTTTCATATAGTTTTTTAGCACGCCTTGAAACACCCAATCCACCTGGCAATTCACCTTCTTGTGAAAGACCTCTATCAATGCATCTCATTATCGCTGAAAAAATGTTATCAAGCCCTGTATCAAGCGCAGAACGCTCCATTTTTGTCTCTTCATTTAAGCGCTTCATTTCAGCAATTGACAGCCCTGATTTTTCTGCCATTGATAACATTTTACACGCAGAATCAAAAGGATATGGTACCTTGAAGGTTGTTGATTGTGTAGTACCATTCATAAAGCTTAATTCATCCTCAGTCACCACAAAACCGCCGCCGACAGAATAATAAATCTGCCGCAAAAGAACATTCCCATCAGAATCAAGCCCTTCAAACGCAAGTCCATTAGTATGTCCAGGTAAAACTTCCTTTCGTTCAAAAATAAGATCCCTTTGGAAATCAAACCAATAAGCAGGATGGCCGTCTGGTTGCACTTTTTTTTCACGTATAACCTTTTCTAACAGCATATCCATATTATCAGGATTAACAGTTGCGGCTTCTTCTCCTAAAAGTCCTAATATAATAGCTCTATCTGTAGCATGACCAATTCCAGTAAAAGCTAGTGAACCATAAAGATAAACACGTATATGAGAAACCTCAGTATGAGATGACCTTAAAAAACTGCGTTTTACAATCTCTCGCAAAAACATATTAGCAGCAGTCATCGGCCCCATCGTATGGGAGCTGGATGGACCAATACCAATTTTAAAAAGTTCAAAAACAGATAAAAACACCAATCACCTCAAAATCAAATATAAATTTTGGGTGCACATCTTTTTATCACGTTTGTCCCATTTAAAATTAAATAGCGAGATAAGCTAAAAAAATAACAGCAATAAAAACGAATGTTGCTCGTCTTGCTACTATCCAACACTTTCTTTCTATAGCGCTTTCCATAGCCAACCTTCAAAAAACTGACAATGACCCCCGACACCCCGAACAATCATTCCCTTGATGCACCAAGCGTAGTAAAATAAGTGTTAAGATGCAATATCAAAATGAAATAAGAATGAGAATTCCCCACCAAAATATTTTTCATATGAACTTCAATGTCTTAATTTTTTTATGCTCAATTACATAAAAACATTCTATGGATATGATTCAATAAAACGTACAAAATTCTCGATTGGCTCGCGTTCAGTCTCAAAATTGTTTTCTGGTGCGTTCATATCGCGATAGCCGAGTGCCATACCACAGATAATATGCCGATCAGAAGGCACAGACAAAAGTGTACGAATTTGTTTATGATAATCAGCAAAAGCCGCTTGGGCGCACGTATCTAATCCAAATCCACGTGCTGCTAACATAATAGTCTGCATAAACATGCCTAAATCAAGCCAGCTCCCCATCTCCATGTCATGATCTATTGTGAACAAAAATCCTACAGGTGCACCAAAAAATAAAAAATTTTTTGCCTTCTGATGAAGCATTTTTTCTTGATCACCTTTTTGAATTCCAAGACTCTTATAAAGATCTAAACCAACTTTTCGACGCCTTGAAAGATAAGGTTCACGCCATTGACGTGGATAATAATGATATTCACGCTCTCCTTTTATTCCTGAAAGGACAAGTTGTGAAAGTTCTTGTCCTACTTTCTGTAATATTTTTCCCGTTAAAACAATCACTTGCCATGGTTGGAGATTTGTTCCAGATGGCGCACGTGCTGCAAGTTTTAAAATTTCTCTAATCGTTTCCTGTGTAACAGGCTGATCAGTAAAAGCCCGTATTGACTTTCGCGACAGAATAGATTGAAAAATGTCAATAGGAGAATCCGCCATTGTTTTTACTTTCTTTTTAAAAAATAAATTTGAACATTATTGTTTTCTCATTTAATATCAATGTATTGTAAAAAACTTTGCAGCTCTTTTATTCAGGCTACGCCTCCCAAATGACTGACACATTCCATATTCTGTTCATGTCTATCATTAGAGAACAATAAAGCCTCTCTCTTTTAAGAGAAAGGCAATCCTCAAAAATAAGTAAATGAAATATATTTTAAAACCAACGATCAACCCCCAATTCAGCTAAATTCTCAAAAAAGTTTCCTCGATGTGTTCTAAATCACGTAGAAGATCATCAATATCGCGATGCATCTACTGTAAATCAGCGCATTTTTATTAATCCCTGCAATTTAATTCCTTAAGTTTTTTCTCATCATTCTGTGGTTTTCTAACTATGCTTAATATATCGGATATTTCAGATAAAAAATTTAACTCTTTTAGCATGCAGTATTTGTTTTAATTTATAGCGATCTAGTTTGCATATAAAACCTTGCACCTTCACGCCGGAAGGGCACAAAAAGTCCCCCTCATTCATAATAACGTAACGTCCGAGCAGTTATTGAAAATTTTCATGTTAACTCACCAATTGAATAATATCCATACATTCTATCATTCTGTTTTCGTAAACCACACTATTCACAGAAATATATCTGTTTTTTATAAAATTTTAGTTAGCTTTTTATCCTCAGATTCCTTGTATTTTTAAATAGAGCAAAAATAAAGTTTTCCAACCACACAAACATGGTACAGTAGAAAATCAATTATTTTTCGAACTACAATAAAAATTTTTGAGTGTTCATTAATGCTTTTTCAATCTTTATAAAAGATATTCATAAAAAAAATCTAAAACTATTCAAAACCAACATTCACCTTGTTTTAAAACAATCTATCCTTAACACATAGCAGCTAATTATATTAGCCCATGCATTTTTTAACTTTAGAATCTATTGAAAGAAAACTTTCTAGCATATTGCTATAAATGAGGAGCTTTATAGAAAAGATTCCTCTCCTCATAAGAAAATGCTATAAGTATAATAAGCTTCAAGAATGCTTGAAACAACTATCATTTTATCGTTTTTACAATCGCTTTTGTCAGGAAAAACACTATTTTTGCATTTTAAGATCTAAAAAAACGCTTAAATAGAGATTTAAGCGTTTTTTTATCACTGCTGGTACATATTCAAATTACTCAGCAGTTGCGCTTGTTGTCATATTTGTTAACATAGCCTTAGCTACTTCGTTATTACTAGACTTGCGCTGTTCATCAACGATCAAATCATCACGAACTGCAGCAATACGACGGATTTGAGCAATTGTACCCCCTGTACCCGCAGGAATAAGACGACCGACAATAACATTCTCCTTAAGACCTTGTAAAGTATCAATCTTTCCAGAAACTGCTGCCTCCGTAAGCACTCGAGTTGTTTCCTGAAATGATGCTGCTGAAATAAAGGAGGGCGTTTGAAGAGATGCTTTTGTAATCCCAAGCAGTATAGGATTACCAGATGCAGGCCTTTTTCCTTCTGCAAGCAAATTATCATTGATTTCATCTAACTCAATACGATCAACGTGATCACCCGGAATATAACCAGAATCTCCCGATTCAGTAATTTCAACTTTCTGCAACATCTGACGAACAATCACTTCAATGTGCTTATCATTAATTAAAACGCCTTGCAAACGATAAACTTCTTGAATTTCATTAACAAGATAAGATGCCAAAGCTTCAACACCTTTAATTGCCAAGATATCATGAGGGGCTGGATTACCATCAAGGATATAATCTCCTTTTTCAATTTGGTCACCTTCTTGGAAATGAAACAATTTACCTTTTGGAATCAAATATTCTACTGGCTCAAGAGTTTCATCGTCTGGTTCAATAATAATACGACGCTTATTCTTATAACCACGACCAAATCGGATTGTACCACTGATTTCAGCAATGATAGCATGATCTTTTGGACGCCGCGCTTCAAAAAGCTCAGCCACACGTGGAAGACCACCTGTAATATCTTTTGTCTTGGCACTTTCCATTGGCAAGCGCGCAATAACATCACCCGCCTTAACATGAGAACCAGGCTCAACAGAAAGAATAGTCTCCACTGACATCATGTAACGGGCTTCAGCTCCCTTATATTTGGCAATAGCTTCGCCTTTTTTATCTGCATGGATGATAATGGCTGGTTTTAGATCAGTTCCCCTTGGATTAGCACGCCAATCAATCACCAAGCGCTTCGTAATCCCCGTAGATTCATCAGCCGTTTCAGTGACTGATAAACCATCAATCATATCTTCAAAACCTACATACCCCTCAACTTCAGTGAGAATTGGACGCGTATAGGGATCCCATTCTGCAATACGCTGGCCACATTTAACAACATCACCATCATCAACAAAAATATGCGCACCATAGCTAACACGATGTACAACACGCTCTTTTCCAGATCCATCCTTGATAAGGATGGCCATATTACGTCCCATAACCATCAAATGGCCTTCAGAATTGCGAACCACATTGCGATTACGAATCTCTACCGTACCTTCATAAGATGCTTCTAAATGAGATGAATCAACAACTTGCGCTGTTCCTCCTAAGTGAAAAGTACGCATAGTAAGCTGAGTTCCAGGTTCTCCAATCGACTGAGCGGCAATAACACCAACTGCCTCACCCTGATTAACCGGTGTCCCGCGCGCCAAATCACGACCATAGCATTTAGCACAAACACCGAGGCGTGTTTCACATGTCAAAGCAGAGCGGATTTGAACAGACTGAATTCCAGCTTCTTCAATTTTAGCAACATCAGCCTCTTCAATCATCGCACCACCTTCAAGAATAACCTCCCCAGAAACTGGATGCAGAATATCAACAAGCGCTGTACGACCAAGAATTCTTTGCCCAAGAGACGCAACGATTTGTCCAGCATCAACAATTGGCTGCATAGTCAGCCCCTTTGCAGTACCACAATCAACCGCTGAAATAATAGCATCTTGTGCAACATCAACAAGACGCCGTGTAAGATAACCAGAGTTAGCGGTTTTTAATGCAGTATCAGCAAGCCCTTTACGTGCACCATGAGTTGAGTTAAAGTACTCATTAACAGTAAGACCTTCCTTAAAGTTTGAAATGATCGGTGTTTCAATAATTTCACCTGATGGTTTTGCCATTAACCCACGCATACCAGCCAATTGTTTCATTTGGTTAGCAGAACCACGCGCACCAGAATGTGACATCATATAGATCGAATTCATTGGCCGCTGACGACCTGTTTTAGGATCAAATTCGACAGCTTGAATACGTTTCATCATTTCATCGGCAACACGATCCGTGCATTTACCCCAAGCATCTACAACTTTGTTATATTTTTCACCTTGTGTAATCAGACCATCATTATATTGTTGTTCATACTCTTTAGCCAAAGCTTCTGTTTCCGCAACCAAACGCAACTTGCTATCAGGAATAACCATATCGTCCTTACCAAATGATATTCCCGCACGACAAGCATGAGAAAAGCCAAGCTGCATAATACGGTCACAAAAAATAACCGTCTCTTTTTGCCCACAGTGTCGATAAACCTGATCAATCATTTTAGAAATGTTCTTTTTAGTCATTTCTTGATTAACAATATCAAAGGAGATATTCGAATTTTTCGGTAAAAGTTCTCCAATAATCAAACGACCAGGTGTTGTATCATAAAGTTTAGCAACTTCTTTTCCATCCTTACCGATATTTTTAACACGGCCTTTGATCTTCGTGTGAAGAGTTACAACCTTATTTTCCAAGGCGTGATGAAGTTCGCCTATATCGGAAAAAGCCATTCCCTCACCCGGTTCTTTTTCAGAAACAATCGAAAGATAATAAAGACCAAGAACCATATCCTGTGATGGAACAATAATTGGGGCACCATTGGCTGGATGAAGAATATTATTGGTCGACATCATCAAAACACGAGCTTCAAGCTGTGCTTCAAGAGAAAGCGGAACGTGGACCGCCATCTGATCTCCATCAAAATCAGCATTAAAAGCAGTACACACTAATGGATGAAGCTGTATAGCTTTCCCCTCAATCAAAACAGGTTCAAAAGCTTGAATCCCCAGACGGTGCAATGTTGGTGCACGATTAAGTAAAACAGGATGTTCACGAATAACCTCATCTAAAATATCCCAAACTTCTGGATGCTCTTTTTCAACAAGTTTCTTTGCCTGTTTTACAGTTGATGAATACCCCTTTGCATCAAGTCGTGCATAAATAAATGGCTTAAACAATTCGAGAGCCATTTTCTTTGGAAGACCACATTGATGCAATTTTAATTCAGGACCTGTGACAATAACAGAACGCCCAGAGTAATCAACACGCTTTCCAAGTAAATTTTGACGAAAACGCCCTTGCTTACCCTTTAGCATATCTGAAAGAGATTTTAGCGGACGCTTATTGGCTCCAGTAATTACACGCCCACGCCGACCATTATCAAACAATGCATCAACAGCCTCCTGCACCATACGCTTTTCATTGCGTACAATAATCCCAGGAGCCCGCAATTCAATCAATCGTTTCAATCGATTATTACGATTTATAACTCGCCGATAAAGATCATTCAAATCAGACGTAGCAAAACGACCACCGTCAAGTGGAACCAATGGACGTAAATCCGGTGGAATAACCGGTATCGTTTTCATAATCATCCATTCTGGTCTATTGCCAGACTCAAGGAAATTCTCAACAATCTTAAGCCGTTTAATAAGCTTTTTCTGTTTTAACTCTGAAGTTGTTTCGGACAATTCGGCACGCAAATCATTGGCAATTTTCTCTAACTCCATACTGGCTAGAAGTTCATAAATAGCCTCTGCACCAATCATGGCTGTAAACTGATCTTCCCCGAACTCATCAATAGCCAGCATATATTCTTCTTCAGAAAGAAGCTGATGGAGCTTAAGGGATGTCAGTCCTGGCTCTGTTACAATATAATTCTCAAAATAGAGAACCCGCTCAATATCTTTTAAAGTCAAATCTAAAAGTGTAGAAATGCGACCTGGTAAGGATTTAAGGAACCAGATATGAGCAACAGGTGCTGCAAGCTCAATATGGCCCATACGCTCACGACGCACACGCGAAAGAGTAACCTCTACACCACATTTCTCACAGATAATGCCCTTATATTTCATGCGTTTATATTTACCGCATAGACATTCGTAGTCTTTAATTGGACCAAATATACGTGCACAGAAAAGACCATCACGCTCTGGCTTAAAAGTCCTATAATTAATAGTCTCAGGCTTCTTAATCTCACCATACGACCAAGACAAAATCTTCTCAGGACTCGCAATTGAAATACGAATAGAGTCAAATGTCTGCGCTGGGGACTGAGGATTGAAAAGATTCATGACCTCGTGGTTCATGCCGTTCTCCTTCAAAGATTCTTAGAACCTGTTGTAATATCTCATTAATTTTAATTACAGACCTTATTTAAAACCTGTTTTTACTTTTTAAACTGCCTGTACTAACTTAATAAAAATTCCTTTATTTAGCCTTTTCAAGATAACTAGAGTGCACTCTTTCCAGTGTGCTCATTGAATTATCGTTCCGTTGTATCAGATAACGCGCGTTGCGTAATAAGCTCACGCGCATCATCGAGTTCTACATTGAGAGCGAGTGAACGCATTTCTTTCACCAACACATTAAAGCTTTCAGGTATACCTGCTTCGAATGTATCGTCACCGCGCACAATCGCCTCATAAACTTTTGTTCTCCCAGCCACATCATCCGATTTCACTGTCAGCATCTCCTGTAAAGTATATGCTGCACCGTAAGCTTCAAGTGCCCAAACCTCCATTTCACCAAAACGCTGACCACCAAATTGTGCCTTACCACCTAATGGTTGCTGCGTAACAAGCGAATATGGCCCAATCGAACGAGCATGAATCTTATCATCAACAAGGTGATGCAACTTTAACATGTAAATATATCCCACCGTCACAGGACGATCAAAAGGCTCTCCAGTACGACCATCATAAAGCGTAACCTGCCCTGAACTATCCAAACCGGCATCTTCCAGCATCATATTGATATCAGCTTCATGCGCTCCATCAAAAACAGGAGTTGCAATTGAAACACCTTTCCTCATCTGCAGTGCCAATTTGTAAAGGCTCTCATTATCATACTGACGTACTGGTTCATTATGATCATTATCAGGCATAAGATTCTCAATACGTTGACGCAAAGGAAGTATATCACCAGTCTCTTGATACAAATCTACCAAATCGCCAATCTTCTTGCCCATACCTGCACATGCCCAACCAAGATGCGTCTCAAGAATTTGACCAACATTCATACGACTAGGCACACCGAGCGGATTCAAGACAATATCAGCATGGGTTCCATCTTCAAGAAATGGCATATCTTCTATTGGAAGAATACGTGAGACAACACCCTTATTCCCATGACGTCCCGCCATCTTATCGCCTGGTTGGATTTTACGCTTCACAGCCACAAAAACCTTTACCATCTTCATTACACCAGGGGGCATTTCATCGCCTCTTTGAACCTTTTCAACTTTATCCATAAAGCGCCGTTGTAAGGCTTCTTTCGATTCATCATACTGGTTGCGCAAAGCCTCAATTTCATTCTGAAGCTTTTCATCCTCAACCGCAAATTGCCACCACTGAGACCTTGGATAATGCCCCATTATTGTAGCGTCGAGCTTCTTATTTTTTGAAAAGCCTTTTGGACCCTCCACAGCAACTTTATCCACCAACATATCGGCAAGACGTGCATAAACATTGCGATCAAGAATTGATTGTTCATCATCGCGATCTTTAGCTAAACGTTCAATTTCTTCGCGTTCAATCGCCATCGCACGTTCATCTTTTTCTACACCATGGCGGTTAAAAACACGAACTTCAACAACAGTCCCAAAAGCCCCAGGAGGCATTCTCATAGAAGTATCACGAACATCTGAAGCCTTTTCCCCAAAAATTGCACGCAGAAGCTTCTCTTCCGGTGTCATAGGACTTTCACCCTTTGGGGTAATCTTACCAACCAAAATATCGCCAGGCTGAACTTCAGCACCAATATAGATAATTCCAGCTTCGTCAAGATTCCTTAATGCTTCTTCTGCAACGTTAGGAATATCGCGCGTAATTTCTTCAGGACCAAGCTTTGTATCACGTGCTGCAACCTCAAATTCCTCAATATGAATCGAGGTAAAAACATCATCAGCGACGATACGTTCAGAAAGCAAAATGGAATCTTCATAATTATACCCATTCCAAGGCATAAATGCCACAAGGACATTCCGACCAAGAGCGAGATCTCCAAGATCTGTAGATGGACCATCCGCAATGATATTGCCCTTTTCTACCCGATCACCAACATGCACAAGAGGACGTTGATTAATACAAGTAGACTGATTGGAACGCTGAAATTTCTGCAAACGATAAATATCAACACCAGATTTTGAAGGATCTAAATCTTCTGTCGCACGAATAACAATACGCGTTGCATCAACTTGATCAACAATACCACTACGTTTTGCAGCAACAGCAGCTCCTGAATCGCGTGCAACTATTGATTCCATTCCCGTACCAACAAATGGTGCCTCAGCGCGTACAAGTGGTACTGCCTGACGCTGCATATTCGATCCCATTAACGCACGATTCGCATCGTCATTTTCCAGAAACGGAATAAGAGCAGCAGCTACTGAAACCAACTGTTTTGGTGAAACATCCATCAAATCGACATGATCGCGTGGTGCCATCAAAACTTCACCTGCATGACGGCAAACAACAAACTCTTCTGAAAAACGTCCTTCAACATCTAAGGAAGAATTAGCTTGAGCCACATAATGTTTTGACTCTTCCATAGCAGAAAGATAAATAACTTCTGTTGTCACTTTTCCATCAATAATTTTGCGGTATGGACTTTCAATAAAACCATATTTATTAACACGCGCAAAGGTTGCTAAGGAATTAATCAGACCAATATTAGGACCCTCCGGAGTTTCAATTGGGCAAATACGACCATAATGCGTAGGATGTACATCACGAACTTCAAAACCTGCTCGTTCGCGGGTTAAACCACCTGGACCAAGAGCAGAAAGACGGCGCTTATGGGTAATTTCTGACAAGGGGTTGGTTTGGTCCATAAACTGCGATAATTGCGAAGATCCAAAAAATTCGCGAACAGCTGCAGCGGCTGGCTTTGCGTTAATCAAATCCTGTGGCATGACGGTATCAATTTCAACCGAGGACATACGTTCTTTTATCGCACGCTCCATACGAAGTAAGCCAATGCGGTACTGATTCTCCATCAATTCCCCGACAGAACGAACGCGACGATTGCCAAGATTATCAATATCATCAATTTCACCACGACCATCGCGCAATTCAACTAACATTTTAACCACAGCAAGAACATCTTCTTGACGCAAAACTCGGATTGTGTCTGGACAATCAAGATCCATACGCAAATTCATCTTAACACGCCCCACAGCGGAAAGATCATAACGCTCCGGATCAAAAAATAACGAATGGAACATAGCTTCTGCTGTATCCATTGTTGGCGGCTCACCTGGACGCATTACCCGATAGATATCAAACAATGCATCTTGCCGACTTTCATTTTTATCCACTTTTAAAGTATTGCGGATATATGCCCCAATATTCATGTGATCAATATCAAGAATATCGATTTTATCTACATTAACATCAAACAAAATCCTTAATGTTTTTTCGTCAATTTCATCACCAGCTTCAAGATAAATTTCACCTGTCTGGTAATTAACTATATCTTCCGCGAGATAAGATCCTAATAAATCGTCTTCACTGACTTTAACTGCCTTGAGACCTTTTTCTGCCAAAGCCTTCGCTGCACGAACCGTCAGTTTTTTACCAGCTTCTGCAACAACTTCACCACTGTCTGCATCTATAAGATCAGAAACAAGCTTCATGCCTTTAAAGCGCTCAACAGAATAAGGAATACGCCATCCATCTCCATCTCGCTCATAGGTAACTTTATTATAAAAAGTCGATAAAATATCTGATGCATCCATCCCTAATGCCATCAAAAGACTTGTAACAGGAATTTTGCGTCGTCGATCAATACGAGCATAAATGATGTCTTTAGCATCAAACTCAATATCAAGCCAAGAACCACGATAAGGAATAACACGAGCAGCAAAAAGAAACTTTCCTGATGAATGCGATTTTCCTTTATCATGATCAAAAAAGACACCGGGAGAACGATGCATTTGTGAAACGATAACACGCTCCGTTCCATTAACAATAAAGGTACCATTCATCGTCATTAAAGGCATATCGCCCATATAAACGCCTTGCTCTTTAATATCTTTGATATCTTTTGAACCTGTATCTTCATCAACATCAAAAACGATTAAACGCAATATCACCTTTAATGGTGCAGCATAAGTCAAATCACGCTGACGACATTCTTCAACATCAAATTTTGGTGAATCAAATTCATAACTAACAAACTCGAGCATAGCTGTACCGGAAAAATCCGAAATAGGAAATACCGATTTAAAAACAGCCTGCAAGCCTTCATCTGGACGCCCGCCTTTCGGTTCCTCAATCATGAGAAACTGATCATATGATGCTTTTTGAACCTCAATAAGATTTGGCATTTCTGCCACTTCAGGAATCTTACCAAAAAACTTGCGTACGCGCTTACGACCATTGAATTGAGACGTCATTGCTAGGGTCTGAGCCATCGTCGCTCCTCGATTTTTACTCTTCAAGGTAGACTAAACCTTGAAAGCTTTACATCATTAACCTGCACATGCAGACCAGTTCATTTGATACCCGATAGTGAGTATCACCAATTTGCCCCATTAATAACAGAAATCCATTTACTTGGATCTACGAAGGGCAGTAAGAGCAACCCCATACCCGACAGCTATTGAACTGTTAGGAAAAAGGGCTGTATTAATCACCTTTCCTCTTTCAGGAGAAAGAAAATCGGCGAACATAAAGGCCCGCCGATAAAATCAAATTTATTTAAGTTCAACTTTAGCACCAGCAGCTTCAAGCTGAGATTTAATTTTTTCTGCCTCATCCTTAGAAGCACCCTCTTTAATAGGTTTGGGCGCCCCCTCCACCAGATCTTTAGCTTCTTTAAGACCAAGCCCTGTAAGAGCACGAACTTCCTTAATGACATTAATTTTCTGCGCACCACCTTCAACAAGAATAACATCAAATTCTGTTTTTTCTTCAGCAACAGGAGCAGCAGTACCAGCAACAGCAGCAATAGCCACAGGAGCGGCAGCCGAAACTCCCCATTTTTCTTCAAGTAACTTAGAAAGTTCAGCAGCCTCCAAAACGGTTAGGTTAGAAAGGTCTTCTACGATCTTCGCTAGATCAGCCATTTTAAAATTCCTTTAAATTAAAAGATTTAAACCATTGTTTAGAACTTATTTAAAAAACAGAAAAGCATCATAACTCTTCTATCACCATGAGCACAAAACAGCTCTAAGCTGCCTTACCCTCCTGAGCATATGCGCCAATAACACGTACAATCTTACCAGCAGGAGCATTAACAACCTGTGCGATACGAGTTGCAGGGGTAGAAATCATACCAACGAGTTTAGACCGTAACTCATTTAATGAAGGCAATGAAGCTAAAGACCTCACAGCATCTACACTCAAACTTGTTGCACCCATTGAACCACCAAGGATGATAAATTTGTCATTGGCTTTCGCAAAATCAACAGCAATTTTCGGTGCCGTAATTGGATCTTCTGAATAAGCGATAAGTGTCTGCCCACTAAACAAATCTACTATCGATTCAGATTCCGTGCCCTGAAGAGCAATTTTAGCAAGACGATTTTTGGCGACTTTAATGGCACCGCCAGCTTCACCCATTTTCGAACGAAGGTCGTTCATCTGTGAAACCGTCAGACCGGAATAATGTGCAACGATAACAGAACCAGACTTTTGAAAAGCCTCATTAAGCCATGTAACAAATTCGCGTTTTTCCGCTCTATTCACTGTCTCTCTCCATTTAACAGATTTGCTTAAAAAATCTGTTGGTTACCTTATGATAACATAAAATACTTTATGTTATCGATGAGGATCCTGTCCCCTTTTTCACGCACAACGATCAAAGGTAACCCTGGCTCAAACCCTTTAAGTCTTTAAACTCTACAGTTCTTACCCCAGTCTCATGAAGGCTTTTTATTGATTAAGATACTTAAACAGTATCACCCACAATCTCGGACAGGATATTGCGGAATTTCTTCCGTTATAACCCAAGCTCAATAAAGCTTAGATAGCAAAATGTCGACAAAAACCGACACTTTAAATGTATTTTTGATTATTCACATACCCCAAAATAAAATGATAAATCTGCTCATACCTACTCTGAACGAACAGTCGTAGGATCAACTTTAATTCCAACCCCCATAGTAGAAGAAACCGCAACACGCTTAATATATTCACCTTTTGCACCTTGCGGCTTAGCTTTAATAACCGCACTAGCAAAAGCTTTAATATTCTCTACTATCTTCTCAACTCCAAAAGAAGCCTTACCAATACCAGCATGCACAATACCAGCTTTTTCAACACGAAACTCAACAACACCACCTTTAGAATCTTTAACAGCACCAGAAACATCAAGTGTTACAGTACCAACTTTTGGATTTGGCATCAAATTCCGTGGCCCCAGAATCTTACCAAGACGCCCGACAAGAGGCATCATATCCGGCGTTGCAATACAACGATCAAAATCAATAGCTCCACCATTAATGCTTTCAAACAAATCTTCAGCACCCACAATATCTGCACCAGCGGCCTTAGCTTCTTCGGCCTTATCCCCACGGGCAAAAACAGCAACTCGAACATTGCGTCCAGTTCCATTAGGTAAATGAGCAACACCTCGCACCATTTGATCTGCATGGCGAGGATCAACCCCTAAGTTCATTGAAATTTCTATTGTTTCATCAAACTTAGCAACTGCGCGCTCTTTAACCATCGAAACAGCATCTTTTAAAGTGTAAAGCTTATTGAAATTAATATCTTTACGGATATTTTTTATTCTTTTTGCTATTTTTCCCATAACATTAGCCCACCACTTCCAAGCCCATAGAGCGAGCAGAACCTTCTACCATGCGCATCGCTGCTTCAATGTTATTTGCGTTAAGATCCTTCATCTTTGCTTGTGCAATTGAACGAATTTTATCGCGAGAAATACTCCCTATAGAGACTTTACCAGGCTCTTTTGAACCAGATTTCAAATTTGCTTCCTTCTTCAAGAAAAACGATACAGGAGGCGTCTTTAGAGAAAATGTGAAAGACTTATCTTGGTAATAAGTAATAATTACGGGAATTGGTGCCCCCTTTTCCATTTCCTGTGTAGCCGCATTAAACGCCTTACAGAATTCCATAATATTAATACCACGCTGACCAAGGGCAGGACCAATTGGTGGAGACGGAGTAGCCGCCCCCGCAGGAACCTGCAACTTCAGCTGGCCTATACTTTTTTTTGCCATAACAATCTGCCTTCAATCTCAATCGGTAAGCCGACAAATCATCTCGCCGGCTACCCTCTGCAGTTTAAGTGGTTCGGATTGTTAAGCCGACAAAAGCCATAACTCACCTCCCACCAGTTACCTAAGGTGATTAAAACCACCCCACGTTTAATCAGAGCTTTTCAACCTGATTAAACTCCAAATCAACAGGCGTAGGACGCCCAAAAATCAACACCTCTACCTTAAGACGAGAGCGCTCTTCCTCAACCTCTTGAACAACTCCATTAAACGAAACAAAAGGGCCATCAGCAACACGAACCTGTTCTCCAACTTCAAACAATACGGAGGACTTCGGAGACTCAACCCCTTCCTGAACTTGTCTAAGAATTTGCTCAGCTTCTCGATCAGAAATCGGAACAGGACGCGAATCCGAACCCAAAAAACCTGTCACTTTAGGCGTATTCTTAATGAGATGATAAACCTCATCCGTCAACTCAGCGCAAACAAGAACATAACCAGGAAAAAACTTTCGCTCAGCATCAACCTTACGACCACGACGAACTTCAATAACACGCTCCGTCGGAACAAAGATCTTCTCAAATAAATGATCAAGTCCTTTTTGCTTCGCCTCCTTATCAATAGCTTCCGCTACTTTCTTTTCAAAATTCGAATACGCTTGAACAATATACCAACGAGCAGCCACAGTCACACTTCCTTGCACTATCAACTAAAAAGGTATTTCAGAAGATCAATAACATGCCAAACACTAAAATGCATAACCTGATCCACAATAAAAAAGAAAGCTGAAGCTAATGACGTCACCAATAACACCATGAAAACAGAGATCACTGTTTCACGACGGGTTGGCCATTTCACCTTAACTGTTTCTGCATAAACTTGCTTTAAAAAGGTAACGGGATTGGTTTTAGATGGCATCAGTCACACTATACTCTTTCTAACCTTATTGTGATTTATACAACAAAATAAAAACGATAAAAATGCAAAAGGCTAATCTTTAACCTTATACAGTTTTCTCATTCTCTACTCAATACCGATTCACGTACAAAAAAACAAGCCCCACACAAAAATAAAGAAAAAAAGGCTAAAATCTACCCCCTCAACAATTAAAAACCTAACTGTCCTGGCAGGGGCAGCAGGGCTTGAACCCGCGACCTGCGGTTTTGGAGACCGCCGCTCTACCAACTGAGCTATACCCCTAACTCTCAAAATTAAAATATCTTTAATACACCTTCAATAATGTAACAACCATTATTTACTCAATGATCTTAGAAACGATACCTGCACCAACAGTACGACCCCCTTCACGAATAGCAAAACGAAGTTTTTCTTCCATGGCAATCGGAACAATCAGAGAGACATCCATAGCAACATTATCACCAGGCATAACCATTTCTGTACCCTCCGGAAGCGTAACAATCCCCGTCACATCTGTGGTACGGAAGTAAAACTGAGGGCGATAATTCGTGAAAAATGGAGTATGACGACCACCTTCATCTTTCGTCAAAATGTAAGCCTCCGCTTTAAACCTTGTATGAGGTGTAACCGAAGCAGGCTTCGCCAAAACTTGTCCACGCTCAATCCCTTCACGATCAATACCACGAAGTAGCGCTCCAATATTATCACCCGCTTGCCCCTGATCCAAAAGCTTGCGGAACATTTCAACCCCTGTAACTGTCGTCTTAGAAGTTGGACGAATGCCGATAATCTCAACTTCTTCACCAACTTTAATGATACCGCGCTCAACACGACCCGTCACAACAGTCCCACGACCCGAAATCGAAAAAACATCTTCAATTGGCATCAAAAATGGTTGATCAACAGGACGCTCAGGCGTCGGTATGTAATTATCAACTTCACTCATCAAAAGACGAACCGCATCTTCACCAATGCTTTTATCTTTATCTTCAAGTGCTGCCAAAGCAGAACCTTTAACGATCGGAATATCGTCTCCTGGAAAATCATATTTTGATAATAGCTCCCGAATTTCAAGTTCAACAAGCTCCAAAAGCTCATCATCATCAACCTGATCAACCTTATTGAGAAAAACAACAATCGCTGGAACACCAACCTGACGCGCAAGAAGAATATGCTCACGTGTCTGAGGCATAGGACCATCAGCAGCAGAAACAACCAAAATCGCACCATCCATTTGCGCTGCGCCTGTGATCATGTTCTTCACATAATCCGCATGACCTGGACAATCAACATGTGCATAATGCCGCTTCTCTGTTTCATATTCAACATGCGCTGTAGAAATAGTAATTCCACGCGCACGCTCCTCAGGTGCCGCATCAATTTGGTCATAAGCTTTAAATTCACCAAAATATTTCGTAATCGCTGCTGTCAATGAGGTCTTTCCATGGTCAACGTGACCAATCGTACCAATATTAACATGCGGTTTTGTGCGTTCAAATTTGCTCTTTGCCATTGCTGTTAATCTCTTGTTTTCTTAGCACCTAGAAACAGATCTGCAGAACTAAATTAAACCAGATTGATAGATCAATCCGGCCATCACAACTCTTAGACGGAAGACCCCACCCAATTTACGATGGAAACACTCTCCCATCATGCTCACTTGCCTAATCATCAACAATTACACTGTATTAACAATCATTTGGAGCGGGTAGCGGGAATCGAACCCGCATATTCAGCTTGGAAGGCTGCTGCTCTACCATTGAGCTATACCCGCAACACATAACACCTCTCTTTCGATGAATGGTGGAGGGGGTTGGATTCGAACCAACGTAGCATACGCAACGGATTTACAGTCCGCCCCCTTTAACCACTCGGGCACCCCTCCATTACACCGGAAAAGCTGCATGATAAAGCATCACGACAACAGAAATTTTGATTACCCATTTCAAATTAGTCTCCTGGTGGTTATGCCGATTACTATCGTATCTGTCAACAGAATAAATACGATTCCGTACAAATTTTTTGCTAATAATTTCAAACCACAGCTTTTTTCTCTCTACTTTTGTTATTAACGCGCTATAAAGAGGATATGAGAGAAAAAATATCGAAAAGTTTTCACTATACTCGCTTACAGCGTCGATCTCACGACAAAAAAAGCTTTCCTTTTCTACCTGCAGCGCGCATGAAACAGAAAGTTGTTCCCGTGAGACATGCAATAATCCATCTTTATGGTTTTCATTCCGTTCATGCAGCTTTAAAAAATCCTAAAAGAGTTTTTGAACGTCTCTATATCACACCAAATGCCTTAAAACGATTAAATGTACTCGAAGCAGATTTACCATGTTCGATCACATTATGCTCACCCAAACAACTTGATTCGCTCGTTGGAAGTGATGCAGTTCATCAAGGTATTGTTTTGGAAACTGAACCCCTCAAGCCGTGCCAATTGTCCGAACTAACAAACACTAATCTTGTCATTCTAATGGATAAAATTACTGATCCACATAATGTCGGTGCTATTATGCGTTCTGCAGTCGCATTTAAAGCTGAGGCACTTATTACAACTTGTCGCCACTCTCCCCAAGAAAGTGGCGTTCTTGCTAAAGCCGCATCCGGAGCTTTGGAGATGATTCATTATATCACCGTACGAAACCTCGCAGAAACGCTCCAAGAACTCCACAAAGCAGGCTTTATTAGTTTTGGACTTGATTCAGAAGGCGATCACCCTCTCGAAAAAACATTAACAGGAGAAAAAATTGCTCTTGTTCTAGGAGCAGAAGGTAAAGGCTTACGCAAAAAAACACGTGAAACCGTTTGTGCATTAACACGCCTTGATATGCCTGGAAATATTAAATCGTTAAACGTTTCAAACGCAGCAACAATAGCGCTCTATGCGACTCATAAATATCTTAGAGGGTAATCTTTATTTTACCGCGCGAAACGTCAAAAAAACCAACCAACAAAAATCCCGAAATAAGCCCACCAATATGGGCCTCCCACGCAATTGAAATATCATCCCTTTCAAATAAAGAGGAAAAAATACCTATAATGAAATTAATCATCAGCCATACACAAACATAAACAAGAACAGTCTTGGAACAAAGTGTTTTTTTAACCGACCACAAAGGCCCAAAAAATCTCCCATTTTGCGTATTGACACAAAAATGAACAGGGGAAAAACCATAACGTGCAATAGCACCCATCATTCCAGAAACTGCACCCGAAGCCCCAACAAGCGACGCTATACTGTTTTGATGAAACGCAAAATAAGTCAACGCAGAAATAGCTGCTGTTAAGACCCAAAAAACTAAAAAACGTAAACTTCCAAAATGTCTTACCAAAGGAGACCCAAAAACTAAAAGCCAAACCATATTAATAGCAGTATGTTCAAAACTCCCATGTATAAATGAATAACTCATAATAGTATGAGAAAATGCTAAAGGCGCAGCTTTGAATAACACTGGTGTAAATGAAAAAAAATCAAGACTTTCAATATAGAGCTCATCAGAAAAAAAATACTGGGTAACGCAATAAATACAAAAACAAAATACTATCACAATAATTATAGTCAATGGAATATTCAAAAATGGTTCCCTAGGCTGTTTTGGTAGCAAAGAAGCATTATTAAATTGGTAGTTAGCATCTTCCATTGTATAAAATCTCGTACACTTTACAAAATTGATAGTTTTTTTGCACAATAAATATATCAATTTAAATAATGAAAAACCAAACCCTTTAATTTACAATTTTCCGATTTTTACTCATAAAGCCAAAGATTTTTATATCCTATCCAAAAAATTTTCAAAAAAACGGATATGAAAAATATCACCCACAAAATTCCTGCACCATGCAAAACTTAAACTTAAGATTGTTTAAATTAGCTAAAACTACATCTTGATTATTAAACTCTTTAGCGCACAGATCAATCAAAATGAAAAAACAAAACCGTTGTTAGAACAAAGCTCATTATCTCATTTATCTTTTTTCTTTATAAAAATGACACCTGATAATTTAGCAATTTTATAGTTAGTATCTTCACAAGAATCATCATAAATGTAAAGTAGAGAAACTGCCTAGAGACGAGAAAGTAAAAATATTAATAAATTTTTGATTTAACCCGCTACTGCTATAATTTTAAAAGATAATTTTATGAAAGATTTATAAAAAATAATAAGCTGATTCCAGTAATAGTTTTATATAACAAATCATTGAAGAGGCAGATTTTGAGAATTCTGCTTACAATCTTTTAACCACACGTCATAAATAGGATGTTCTACAGCATTTAAGCCAGGACTATCTGCAAACATCCATCCTGTAAAAATACGCCGTATTTTTTTATCTAATGTCACCTCGTTCACTTCAACAAAACCAGTTGTACGAGTCGGCTCATCCTTAGAACTCGTATAGCATGCTCGTGGTGTCACCTGCAAAGCACCGTATTGATAAATTTCACCAAGAGAAACTTCAAAACGCGTAGTTCGAGCAGTGATTTTATCAAGACCTGCAAAAACAGCAATTCCATTGCTAATACGTTCAGCCTGCACCCCACCCTTTGAAGATAAAATCACTCCAATTCCTATAAAACAAGCACAAAAAATGTGCCTTAACCTTGGCAGTAAAAAAAAAATCATAATCTCAAATCAATCGCATATAAAAAACAATTCTAACTAAAAATAGCGAAAACTAAGAAAAAATACACTCACGCACTAAAAAACTTCATTTTTTAGGTGACCATGCATCATAGTCTTCATGTGTAGAGGAACGCTCATTTTTATGAACGATCGAGCCCTTTGGTCGATAAGCTGCACCTGTCCCTGTCATGTTAGCAACATGGGGCTTTTCCCATTCATATGGCTGATAATTCTCCTGCGTAGGTGGAATATCGCAGCGATGATGAATCCAACCATGCCAACCTGGTGGAATAGTAGACGCTTCAGAATAATCTTTATAAATAACCCAACGGCGCAGATAACCATCTTTATGATAACCACCTTCATAATAAATATTCCCAAACTGGTCCTCCCCTACACGCTTGCCTTTACACCACGTAAAAAAGCGCGTATTGATAGTATTTCCATTCCACCACGTAAAAACTTGTTTAAAAACACTAGCCATCTTTTATTCCATTTCTTAGCACACCTACAAAACCAACCATTGGAATAGACCTGTTATGACGCTTGAAATTACTTAGAGACAAAAACCACCTGTAAACTCAATCAGAATTTTATTTGATATCAAAATTTCAAACTCGTATTCCTCAACTCCAAGAAAATATCATATTTACGGATTTTTCTCCACCCCATAATACTAACCTATGCCAAGTTTCAGTTTAACCAATTCATTAACAGTTTGAGGATTTGCCTTACCACCTGTTGTTTTCATGACCTGCCCAACAAACCAACCAGCTAAAGCAGGTTTTTGTTTTGCTTGAGCAACTTTATCAGAATTATTGGCCATAATTTCATCAACAGCTCTTTCTATAGCCTCTGTATCTGTTACCTGCTTCATATTGCGCTCCTCTACAATCTGACGCGGATCCCCGCCTTCATGCCAAATAATTTCAAAAAGGTCTTTGGCAATTTTTCCAGAAATAGTCCCTTCCTTAATAAGATCAATAATGCCTCCCAATTGATCCGGTGATACTGGTGTCTCTTCAATTGCACGATTATCTTTATTTAAAGCACCCAAAAGATCATTAATTACCCAATTGGCAACAGTTTTTCCATCACGCCCATATGCTACTTTTTCAAAATAACCAGCAATGGCTTTTTCTGTTACAAGAATGGAGGCATCATATGCTGTTAATCCCATCTCATTAATAAAACGTATTTTTATATCATCAGGCAATTCAGGCAACTCAGCCGCCAAAGCATCTACAAATGCTTGATCGAATTCCAATGGCAAAAGATCAGGATCAGGAAAATAACGATAGTCATGCGCTTCTTCCTTTGAGCGCATAGACCGCGTTTCCCCTTTCGCCGCATCAAAAAGCCTAGTTTCTTGATCTATAACACCACCATCTTCTAAAATCGCGATTTGACGGCGAGTCTCATACTCAATCGCTTGGCCAATAAAGCGAATAGAATTCACATTTTTTATCTCGCAACGTGTTCCAAAACTCTCACCAGGACGACGAACTGATACGTTAACATCCGCCCGCATGGAGCCCTCATCCATATTGCCATCGCAAGTTCCCAAATAACGGACAATCGTACGCAATTTTGTCATATAGGCTTTAGCTTCATCTGCTGAGCGCATATCTGGTTTAGAAACAATTTCCATAAGAGCAACACCAGAACGATTAAGATCCACAAAAGACATTGTTGGATGCTGATCATGCATGGATTTTCCAGCATCCTGCTCAAGGTGTAATCTCTCAATCCCAACTTCAATATCTTCAAACTGACCATTCGAATCTGGACCAACAGATATGATAATCTTCCCCTCTCCTACAATTGGATAACGAAATTGAGAAATTTGATATCCTTGCGGTAAATCTGGATAAAAATAATTCTTCCGATCAAAAACAGATTTCAGATTAATACGCGCCTTTAATCCCAAACCAGTTCGAACTGCTTGACGAACACATTCTTGATTAAGAACAGGCAACATGCCAGGCATCGCAGCATCCACAAGTGACACGTGATTATTTGGCTCTGCACCAAATTCTGTTGATGCACCTGAAAAAAGTTTTGAATTTGATATAATTTGCGCATGGACCTCCATGCCAATGATGACTTCCCAATCACCTGTAACCCCAGAAATAAAACGCTTAGAATCAGGAGTACGCGTATCAACGATTCCCATTGCCAATCCACTATCAATATTTTTCAAACATATCTGATGGCTAATCTAAAACCACTATAAGTGCAAGCCTAGAATATAAATCTTATAAAACAAGCCCGATGAAGTCGGGCTTGTTTTATTGGTGTAAATATTAACCTTTTTTAGGTGTCTTTTTCTTAGTTGAAACTTTCTCTGCAGCTTTTTCTTTCACTGCAGACTTTTTCTTTACCGGTTTTCTTTCCGCTAAATCTGTTTCATCATATTCCTTCATAAGCTCTTCAACTGTCACTTCTTTATCTGTGATCTTTATCCGTGCCAACAAATGATCAATAACTTTTTCCTCAAAAATTGGAGCACGCAGATTTGCAACAGCTTCCGGAGTATTACGGAAAAAGTCCATAATTTCTTTCTCTTGTCCAGGATACTGGCGAACTTTATCAAAAACTGCTGCTTTTAACTCATCTTCACTTACTTCAACACCAATATTCATTCCAATTTCAGAAAGTACCAAACCAAGACGAACACGGCGCTGTGCAAGCACACGATATTCTTCCCATGCCTGTCCCTCTGTAACGCCTTCATCTTCAAAACTGCGCCCAGCCTTTTTTAAATCATCATTAACCTGCGCCCATATATTGTTAAATTCAATTTCTAAAAGTCCTTCAGGAATCTCAAAATTATAATCAGCATCTAAAGCATCAAGAATTTGACGTTTAATTTTTTGACGTGTCATTAAACCATATTGGCTTTCAATCTGCCCACGAACAACTTCACGCAAGCGTTCTAAAGATTCCAAACCAACTTTTTGTGCCGCTTCATCATCAATTTGTAGCTCGTCTGATTTGCAGACAGCTTTAACGGTAATATCAAATTCTGCATCCTTACCAGCCAAATGAACTGCACTGTAATTGTTAGGAAACTTAACAAAAATTGTTTTTGTATCACCTGTTTTTACACCAACTAATTGTTCTTCAAAACCCGGAATAAATTGTTTCGATCCTAGAATCAATTGCGCATCACTATCTGCTCCACCTTCAAATGGAACTCCCTCAAGTTTACCAAAATAATCTATCGTAACACGATCACCTTCCTCAGAAGGGCCATCTTTTAGAGAATAATTACGCGTAGAAGAAAGTACGCGCTTTACTTGATCATCAATCTCTTGTTCAGGAACAGCCGCAATTTCACGGATGATTTCAATATGTTCAAAGTCTTTAATTTTAAATTTTGGCAAAACTTCATATTTTAAACTAAAAATAAAATCGCTTTTGCCATCTAGAATCTTTTCATCTTCCTCTATATCAATTTGTGGCTGCATGGCCGAGCGTTCATTGCGCTCAGCTAAAATAGAACGAGGCGCATCACTGACAATCTCATTGAGAATCTCCGCCATAAAAGACTTACCGTACATCTTTCGTAGATATCCAGCTGGTACCTTACCGGGACGGAAACCATTAAGTTTGATTTTATCCTTGGTATTATCCAACCGTTCATTCAATTTCTCTTCTAAATTTCTCGCCGGAACCACGATCTTAATTTCGCGCTTCAGTCCTTCATTAAGCGTCTCGGTAACCTGCATTCAACAACCTTCATTCTTCCTAAAGAAAGGGATAACCCTACTCTGATAATAACTACATTCTAACACTTGAGTGTTAAATCACCACGAAACAGAATTTCAGACACACAGATGTTCATAGTGCCTAAAAATTCCTTTGGTGCGGATGGAGGGACTCGAACCCCCACGGTCTCCCGCCAGAACCTAAATCTGGTGCGTCTACCAATTTCGCCACATCCGCTCAAACTTACAAACTACTAACCTTATACAAGCGGCGTTTCTATACCATTAATTAAAGAAAAAAAGCAAACAAATATATTCAAAAAACCAAATACGTATATCCTTACAAAATTACAAAAACAAAAATCTATACTTTTCAGATAAAACAGCTTCCGCTAAAAGTAAATTATGCTAAATAAGTTCAGTACTTCAATTCATATTATAGGTGGCGGTCTTGCTGGGTGTGAAGCAAGCTGGCAAATCGCTCAATCAGGAATTCCAGTTATTTTGCATGAAATGCGACCTCAAAAAAAATCAGATGCCCATAAAACCGATCAACTTGCCGAACTGGTGTGTTCAAACTCATTCCGTTCTGATGATTCCTCAACAAATGCTGTAGGCCTCCTCCATACTGAAATGCGATTAGCAAAATCTTTGATTATGAAGGCTGCAGATACCAATAAGGTACCAGCAGGAAGCGCGCTTGCCGTTGATCGTGATGGATTTTCAAAAACCGTTACTGCAACACTTGAAAACCATCCTCTTATAACGATAAAGCGTGAAGAAATTCAAGAGATTCCTGAGAATTGGCCTCACATTATTATTGCAACGGGCCCCCTTACCTCACCAAAACTCGCTAAAGCAATCCAAACGATAACCGGAACAGAATCTCTCTCTTTTTTTGATGCTATCGCACCTATTATCTATACCGATACTATTAATATGGATATTTGTTGGTATCAATCGCGCTATGATAAAACCGGTCCTGAGGGAACAGGAAAGGATTATCTTAATTGTCCTCTTAATAAAGAACAATATGAAGCGTTTGTTCAAGCGTTGAAAAATGCGGAAAAAACAGAATTCCGCGACTTTGAAAAACCATCCTATTTTGATGGATGCTTACCAATCGAAGTTATGGCTGAACGCGGACTTGAAACCCTCAGGCATGGTCCCATGAAACCTATCGGTTTAACCAATGCTCATAATCCCACGGTTAAAGCTTACGCCATTGTCCAATTACGCCAAGACAACAAGCTTGGAACCCTTTATAATATGGTAGGCTTTCAAACAAAACTGAAATATAGTGAACAAGTTCGTATTTTTAGAATGATTCCTGGTCTTGAGAACGCAGAGTTCGCCCGTTTTGGTGGACTTCACCGTAACACCTATCTCAACTCACCAATCATTCTTGATCAAACTCTTCGTCTAAAACAAAAACCCGGACTGCGCTTTGCTGGACAAATTACCGGATGTGAAGGATATGTAGAATCATCCGCAATAGGGCTTCTCGCTGGACGTTTTGCCGCTGCTGAATATCACCATAATTGCCCTTGCCTACCACCATTAACCACAGCATTGGGAGCTCTTTTGAACTATATTACCAATGGACATATCGTAGATGAAGAAACAAGAAAAAAATCTTTTCAACCAATGAACATCAATTTTGGACTTTTCCCTCCTATTGCTTCTGCTTCTTACTCAGAAAAACGCTTACTAAGTAAAGAAAAAAAAATAGCAAAAAAACAAGCGATAACTGCCAGAGCTCTAGATACTTGCATTCAGTGGCTAACAAATTACAAAGAAAAAAGACTCTAGATCAAACACCAGCAACCAATTGTTGTCTTTAATTTTCATGATATAGATAACTCTTTTTTCCTAATTTGTTAGAGAAACGCCATTATCCTCCCTCAAAAACAACAAAAAACTTGTTTACTTTGCGACTTTCTTAACCAATAAACACTCAATATATAAGTTATCATTTATTATATAGTGTGGAAGCTTCAAATCTTTTCTTATGAAAAACAACCATTTTTAAAAACAGTTTTCAAAGACACTTCAAGCATAAACATGAAATATGATAGGAAATATGTTGCAATAGTAAATGCAGCCAAATAGACACTAAAAAGCCCACACACTAGCAAGAATCTTAATTAATGCCATAATTTTCTGCTATTTAGAGAAAGTTTGGTGTTATCTTGTGACACAAAGCTAAGCTCTCTCCTTTATTTACAGTGGATATCAACTCTCACAGTCAAATATTTTATTTGAAAATGTTGTAATAAAGATACATTTCCACATCGAATACTTTCTGTAAACTCTAAAAACATCTTTTAAAAACATTGAAACAGTTGAAGCAAAGACATGCTACAAAACTTCGTATGAAAAGCATACAACAACATTTCTAGAAAACCCCGCTTATAAATAAACCGGGTTTTTTAGTGCGATGTGACCTATTGTTTGTTAACAGCTTCTTTAAGACTTTTCCCTGCAGAAAATTTTGGCACAGAACGCGCTGGAATATTAATTTCAGCGCCAGTTGAAGGATTACGCCCCTTTGTGGCAGCACGATGAGAAACTTCAAAAGAACCAAAACCTGGAAGACGAACATCTCCTCCTGAAGCCAAAGCTTCTGTTACAGAAGCGATAAAAGCATCAACAACAGAGCCAGCCTGCGCTTTCGAAACACCTGCTTTTTCAGCAACGGAGCTAACCAATTCACTTTTATTCATAGAATATTTCCTTTCCCTATATTACCAGATAACACAACTTAACCGTGTCATCGGCCAGTTTATTGAAAAGTACAGTAAACAGAAGCCTTATTTTTATCCAAAACATTGTTTTTTTAGCAATAATCACAGTTATTCACGGATTTTTTTATTTTTTTTCAAAATAAACAGAAAAATAACCACGAAAATGCCTTCTGCTGCCTTTAAAATGCAGTAAAAAACGGAAAGTGAATCAGTGTGCAATCTGTATTCCTTCAGTTTCGTTTTCTGTCCTGATAGGAACAGATACCGTAGAAGGATCCGTCCATCCAATAGGTTCAGGGAAACGAACCAAAGCGTGTCTAAGAACTTCACTCACATGGCTTACTGGAATAATCTCCATATTATTTTTGACATCATCGGGAATATCAATTAAATCTTTTGCATTTTCTTCAGGAATGAGTACTTTCTTTATACCCCCTCGAAGAGCTGCAAGAAGCTTTTCTTTCAATCCGCCAATCGGTAAAACACGCCCGCGTAAAGTAATTTCACCAGTCATCGCAATATCTTTATGCACAGCTATCCCTGTTAGTACCGAAACAATTGCCGTCACCATTGCAACTCCAGCTGATGGCCCATCTTTTGGTGTAGCGCCTTCTGGAACATGAACATGGATATCACGTTTATCAAAAAGTGGGGGTTCAATACCAAAATCAACGGCACGAAAACGTACATAAGATGCTGCCGCTGAAATTGATTCTTTCATGATATCACGCAAATTTCCAGTTACAGTCATCTTGCCTTTACCGGACATCATAACACCTTCAATGGTCAATAACTCTCCTCCAACTTCGGTCCAAGCAAGGCCAGTCACAATACCAATTTGATTTTCACCTTCAATCTGGTTATAGCGATAACGTTTAACACCCAAGAAGTCATTAATATTATTTTCCGTAACTTTTATAGATTTTCGCTGCGTTTTAAGAATTTTGGTAACTGATTTACGTGCTACCTTCATTAATTCACGTTCAAGGTTACGAACACCTGCCTCACGTGTATAAAATTGTATCATTGATCTTATAGCGCCATCAGAAACGCTGAACTCTTTTTTAGTTAAACAATGATCCTTCAATGCTTTTGGTAAAAGATGCTGCTTAACAATCTCCATTTTTTCACATTCAGTATAACCTGCAATACGAATAATTTCCATCCGATCCATTAATGGTCCTGGAATATTCAGGGTATTGGCAGTTGTAATAAACATGACATCTGAAAGATCATACTCGACTTCCAAATAATGATCAATAAAAGTACCATTTTGTTCAGGATCAAGCACTTCCAATAAAGCTGATGAAGGATCACCACGAAAATCTTGCCCCATTTTATCAATTTCATCAAGCAAGAAAAGCGGATTAGATTTTTTAGATTTTTTCATAGACTGGATAATTTTTCCAGGCATAGAGCCAATATATGTCCGGCGATGTCCACGAATTTCTGCTTCATCCCGCACACCTCCCAAGGAGATACGAACGTACTCACGCCCCGTCGCTTTTGCAATAGAGCGAGCAAGTGATGTTTTCCCTACACCAGGAGGACCTAGCAAACAAATAATAGGACCTTTTATTTTTGATGCCCGACTTTGTACTGCTAAATATTCAATAATTCGCTCCTTAACTTTTTCAAGACCAAAATGTTCATTATTCATGACCTTTTCAGCAAAGTTTAAATTGTTTTTAATTTTCGACTTTTTGCCCCAAGGCATTGCTAATAACCAATCAAGATAATTACGCACAACTGTTGCCTCTGCAGACATAGGAGACATATTCCTTAATTTTCTTAATTCTGCTCCAGCCTTTTCGCGCGCTTCCTTCGAAAATTTTGTCTTCGTAATGCGTTCTTCTAACTCAGAGAGCTCATCGCGGCTATCATCACCTGATCCTAACTCTTTCTGAATAGCCTTCATCTGCTCATTGAGATAATATTCCCGTTGGTTTTTTTCCATTTGCCGTTTAACATGTGAACGAATACGCTTCTCAATCTGCAAAACAGAAATCTCTCCTTCCATGAAAGAAAGAACACGTTCAAGGCGATCACGTACAGGTAATAGCGCTAATATTTCTTGCTTTTCTGAAAGTTTAATCATCAAATGCGAAGCAATAGTATCGGCAAGCTTAGAAGGATTATCAATCTGGCCAATAGCACTGACCACTTCAGGAGAAATCTTTTTATTAAGCTTTACATAATTTTCAAAATAAGCAACCACCGACCGTGAAAAAGCTTCAATCTCAACATCATTCTCTCTAGACTCTTCTGTAAGAGTTGCAAAAGCCTGATGGTAATTTTCATTCGTAATAAATTGGCTAATTCTTGCACGTGCAATCCCCTCAACCAAAACCTTTACAGTTCCATCAGGAAGCTTTAAAAGTTGCAGAATATTAGCAAATGTACCAATATCATAAATATCTTCCGATTTTGGATTATCATCAGAAGCATTTTTTTGCGTCACTAATAATATTTGCTTATCAACCGCCATTGTTTCTTCGAGAGCTCGAATTGATTTTTCTCGGCCTACAAAAAGTGGAACAATCATATGTGGGAAGACAACGATATCACGAAGAGGTAAAACAGCATAAATTTCTCCTCTTACTCCATCTGTCTTTTCATCAATATATTGCATAATTCTCCTTTCTGGAGCCTATGATCTATCCGCTACACAAGCCTACCATTAGAAAAGACCCAGTTCTCCATAATACATGAAGTGGGGACTGTGAACATATAAATCAAGCATTATGACTATAATATCCAGAAACATCCATCCTCAAATGATATTTATTCCTACTTCTCATATGGCACAACATCATGCCGATACATTTTCTTTATCTTCTGTACGTTCTGAGTAAATGTAAAGAGGACGCGCTTTCCCATCAACTACATCACTCGAAATAACCACTTTTTGAACGCCTTCAAGAGTCGGAAGTTCAAACATCGTCTCAAGAAGTATCTTCTCCATAATAGAGCGTAAACCACGTGCACCAGTTTTACGCTCAATCGCCTTCTTGGCAATAACTCGCAAAGCATCTTCATGAAATGCTAATTCGACATTTTCCATCTCAAAAAGACGCTGATATTGCTTTACCAACGCATTTTTGGGTTGTGACAAAATTTGAACAAGCGCATTAATATCCAAATCCTCTAACGTTGCTACAATGGGAAGCCGACCAATAAACTCTGGTATCAAACCGAATTTTATAAGATCTTCAGGCTCTAAGTCACGAAAAATCTCACCAACACAACGCTCATCAGGCGCTGTAACAGTAGCAGAAAAACCGATGGAAGTTTTTTCACCACGTCCCGAAATAATCCGCTCTAAACCAGCAAAAGCCCCTCCACAAATAAATAAAATATTTGTCGTATCTACCTGAAGAAATTCTTGCTGTGGGTGCTTACGTCCACCCTGAGGAGGAACAGAAGCAATTGTTCCTTCCATAATTTTTAACAACGCTTGCTGAACACCTTCTCCCGAAACATCTCTTGTAATAGAAGGATTATCAGCCTTACGAGAAATCTTATCAACCTCATCAATATACACGATACCACGTTGTGCACGTTCAACATTATAGTCAGCAGCTTGAAGAAGCTTTAGAATAATATTTTCAACATCTTCACCTACATAGCCTGCTTCAGTTAAAGTGGTCGCATCTGCCATCGTAAAAGGAACATCAATAATACGGGCCAATGTTTGTGCTAGATACGTCTTACCACACCCCGTTGGACCAACAAGAAGAATGTTCGACTTTGCTAACTCAATATCATTGCTTTTAGACTGATGTGCAAGCCGTTTATAATGATTATGGACAGCAACAGAAAGAACACGCTTTGCATGCTGCTGACCAATAACGTAATCATCGAGAACTGTTATAATTTCCTGTGGAGTAGGAACACCATCACGCGCTTTAATCCCAGAAGATTTATTTTCTTCACGAATAATATCCATGCAAAGCTCTACACATTCATCACAGATGAATACAGTAGGTCCTGCAATAAGCTTACGCACCTCATGCTGACTTTTGCCGCAGAACGAGCAATAGAGAGTATTTTTTGATTCGTTCCCGCTATTGCCAAGTTTGCTCATTTCTCTTTCCTTTCACCACGATATATGAATACTTCGCCTTTTAAAAGGAAGTTTTTCATAATGAAAAAATACAAAGACATATAAAAACCATGCATGTCTCAATATCTTTAGATGTTTTTTTCTTATTGTCGCGATATTTTTTACAAAACTCTTTATTAAATTAGCGGCTTTTTCTATAAAAACTCTTAATCTTTTTCTTCTTTTTCAGTTTCTGTACGACATTGTATAACGTCATCAACCAAACCAAATTGCTTAGCTTCTTCTGCTGTCATAAAATGATCACGATCAAGCGTTCTTTCAATAACCTCATAATCCTGACCTGTATGTTGAACATAAATTTCATTTAAACGCCGCTTCATCTTTATAATATCTTGCGCATGCCGTTCAATATCTGAAGCCTGACCTTGAAAACCACCAGATGGCTGATGCACCATAATACGTGCATTGGGTAAAGTAAAACGATGACCTTTCGCTCCAGCCGTTAAAAGTAATGATCCCATAGATGCTGCTTGCCCCATGCAAAGCGTAGAAACAGGAGGGCGAATAAACTGCATAGTATCATAAATTGCCATACCAGATGTTACTACACCACCTGGCGAATTTATATAAAGACTAATCTCTTTCTTAGGATTTTCCGCTTCCAAAAAAAGCAATTGTGCACAAACAAGCATCGCCATACCATCTTCAACGGAACCATTAATAAAAATAATCCGTTCTTTTAAAAGACGAGAAAAAATATCATAGGCTCGTTCGCCCCGATTAGTTTGTTCAATAACCATAGGAACAAGACTTAATGCTGTTTTTATTGGATCACTCATATTTACACTTCCGTTTATATAACAATCACTCTTCACACGCTTAACGCTTTTATCCATAGGCTAACACTAGTCTCTTACGCAAGCCGCAATCAACGTTCTCTCAGGCAAAATTAAAATCCCAATGGTTAAAATAGCAATAACAACTCTAACTGAACAAATCATAAGCACCACGAATGCGAGATACTGCCTAATGGTAAAAGCTGCCTTCCTGAAGTTTTTGAGTGGTCTTTGCCTTTCTGTGGATATGAAATTCTATAAAACATGGATCTGCAAGCGGCTCAACAGAAAAAACTGAATCAAAAATATATTCATTTTTTTGCCCCATCCAATAATAAAAAGTTTCTTTTTTCTTTGCTTCATGAAAAAAACTATACCGTTTAGCCAATCGCGAAATACCATCATTTCCAAAGATTGTAACTCCAAGATTTGCCTGTAAAATAGGCATTTTTTCCTCTTTAACTCAAATGGCTTCCAAATACGACGTTTAAACCCAAACCACTTAGGAATAATTTCTGCACCTGTCCAATAATCTTTAAACACCTTTATAATAGGATATCGGGTGTAAAATAAAGTGCAGAAATACCTACCTTTAAAGTATTTTCTTTTGCAAACAAAACTTTATTCGCATCCGGATGAAACTGTTTAACCAGGTAAACATCTGTATCCAACCAAACAATCTGTTGATATTTCATCAACATAACACGAAAAAATCCAAAAACTGAACAATTGTACACCCTAATCTACTACCAGAAAAATTGGGATCAAGGCGGTAAATTGCCGAACGTGGTAGAATCGATTCGGTTTCATGCAATTCAATACCAGAAGATAAATTTTCTACTTTATCATAGCTAAAAAGCTTAACACGCTGCCCAGTTTTTTACCATTGAAGACAAACAAAATTTATCAATTAATCTCAATTTTTCCCTATATCAAAAAGTGCAAATATCCATAAGCAATATATCAAAAATATTCCAAACTTACGCGAAAAAGTTGTTCAACATCACGAACACATTCAGCAAGAGCAAAAATCACGATCCGATCTCCAGGCAAAATACGCGTATCTGCTGAAAGCTGGATTATTGTCTTATTGCGATAAATCGCACCAATCCTTAAACCGTCTGATAACCCTAGCTCTGACAATGACTTACCAACCAATGAGGAAGTTTGCATCACTTCAGCCTCAATGATTTCTGCCTGACCATTAAAAACTGAATGAACAGCACGAATACGCCCACGACGCATTTGTTGTAAAATTCTCGATATCGTAACACTATGTGGATTAAGATATGCATCCACACCAACTGCACGGCTAAATTCCTGATAAGCAACATTATTGATCAACACCATATTGGCTTTGCATCCCAGTCTCTTAGCAATAATAGCACTCAAAAGATTGACCTGATCTTGATTGGTCAATGTAATCATTAAATCGGCCTGATCAATTCCAGCATCTTGAAGAATAACTGGATCTAATACATTACCATATAAAACGGTTGTTTTTTCGAGTTGATCAGCAATTGTTAGCGCTCTCTCTCTTTTCGATTCTATAATTTTTAACCTTAATTTATGGAGGCGCTTTTCAATAGCTTGAGCAACATAAAGACCTATGTGACCTCCTCCTGCAATAATCATGCGGTGTGCATCTTGTTCTTTATGACCAAAAAGCCCAACTGCACGACGCATCTGATCACGAGCAGCAACAAGATAGGTGATGTCGCCAAACTGTAATTGTGTCTCTGAATGAGCTATCAATAATTCTGAGCCTCGCTTAATAGCAGTAACCGTCGTGCGAAGATCCGGAAAAAGCTCCGTTAACTGACGCAAAGGTGTATTAATAACTGGGCAATCTTCCATACATTCCAAGGCTAACGCAACAATATCATCGTTACAAAAATAAAGAACATCTATTGCACCAGGTAGAGCAATACGACGCAGAACCATTTCTCCAACTTCAATTTCTGGCGAAATAACTACATCAATGGGAATATTTTCTCGAGCAAAAAGCATCTTATAACGTGGTTCTAAATAGGATTGTGAACGAATACGTGCAATTTTTGTTGGAACATTGAACAATGAATGTGCCACCTGACAAGTCACCATATTGACTTCATCAAATAAAGTTACTGCAATCAACATATCAGCTTTGTCTGCATCAGCAGCCAAAAGGACCTCAGGACAAGAACCATGACCAACAAAACCTCTAACATCCAACGTATCACGAATTTTTTCAATCAATCTCGCTTCAATATCAATAACAGTGACATCATGATTTTCAGCAGCAAGACGCTCTGCTATCCCATATCCGACCTGTCCCGCCCCGCAAATAATAACACGCATAATCTATGAAACTCCAAGTGCCTTAAGCTTACGATGTAAAGCTGAACGTTCCATACCTATAAATTCAGCTGTACGCGATATATTTCCACCCAAACGCCTAATCTGCGCCTCTAAATACTTCTTTTCAAACAATTCTCGTGCTTCACGTAATGGTAAATCTATTATACTCTCATCTGTATCCATTTGAAGGCGCGGTAAAGAATCGCTCACTTCACTAGGAAGAAACTCTGTTGTTATTGGATCATCACCATCACGTACAAGAATAAGAAGACGCTCAATATTGTTGCGTAGCTGCCGTACATTACCCGGCCAAGCATGTGTTTGCAAAATAGCCATTACATCCTCACTAATTTCACGCGGTTTAATACCAACTTGCTGCGATATTGTTTTAACAAAATGGCGGACAAGTTCTGGAATGTCTTCACGACGTGCTGAAAGCGGTGGAACAGCAATAGGAACGACTGAAAGACGATGGAAAAGATCTTCTCTAAAGCGCCCATCAGAAATGAGATTTTCAAGATTTTGTGCTGTTGAAGAAATAATACGAACATCTACTTTGACACGTTTTGTACCACCAATTCTTTCAAATGCCTGCCCCGTTAACACCCGAAGAATCTTACCTTGAGTCTCACGTGGCATATCAGCAATTTCATCAAGATATAATATTCCACCATGGGCTTCCTCTAACGCACCAATCTTACGTTCTCCCCCCTCCATTTCGCTGCCAAACAATTCTATTTCCATTCTTTCCGGAGTGATCGTTGCAGCATTTATTGTAACAAATGGCCCATTCGAACGCGTTGAAAGTGCGTGAATAGCACGTGCTACCATCTCTTTTCCAGCACCCGAAGGACCTGTAATCATGATGCGACTATTGGTCGGCGCTACTTTTTCTATGATTTGGCGCAAATGTTTTATAGCAGTCGATGTTCCAAGCAGTTCCAATGTCTCATTTGAGCGCTTTCGTAATTCTAAAAGCTCACGTTTTAAATTTGAATTTTCAAGAGTTCGTTCTGCAACCAAGACAAGCCGATCAGCTTTAAAAGGTTTTTCAATGAAATCATACGCTCCTCGTTTTATCGCAGAAACAGCTGTCTCAATAGTACCATGACCAGAGATCATAACCACTGGAAGATTGGGATATCGCGTTTTAATTTCATCAAGCAGTGCTAGTCCATCGAGACGACTTCCTTGCAACCAAATATCTAAAAAAATGAGCTTTGGAATACGCTCACTAATTTGTGCCAATGCTTCATCAGAGTTACACGCAACACGTGTTTCATAGCCTTCATCATCTAAAATACCAGCAATAAGTTCACGAATATCCGCCTCATCATCGACAATTAAAATATCTGATACCATCTTATTCCCCTATCTTATGATTTATGGCTTGTGCAACATTACTCTGCTTAGCCCCATCCGCCGGAAATATCAAACGGATCATCGCTCCACGACCTTCATAAAAGCTTTTTGGTGCATCATGCAATTCCATGTAACCACCATGATCTTCAATAACTTTGCGCACAATGGCTAACCCAAGCCCTGTACCCTTTTCCCGCGTTGTGATATAGGGTTCTAATAATTTTTGCCTTTGCTCTTTAGGAAGCCCTTTACCGTTATCAACAACATCCACAACTACAGATCCTTCTTGATGATAGGAACGTACAAGAATATGTCCGTGAATACTCTCCTCTCGCATGACTGAGTCTATAGATTCGCTCGCGTTTTTGATAACATTGCAAAAAGCTTGCACAATAAGACGGTTGTCAAATGCGCCCATAAGTGGTGCACTTCCTAAGTCTTTCTCAAAATGAATATCATGTCGCGTAACTTCTATCAAGAAACATGCTTCACGCAGTAATCCACGTATATCTAAAGTATTCATTTGCGGTTTGGGCATGCGCGCAAAAGAAGAAAACTCGTCAACCATACGCCCAATATCTCCAACTTGTCGAATAATCGTATCGATACACCGCTCAAAAACTTCTCGATCCTGTGTAATAACTTTGTTGTAACGTTTACGAATACGTTCAGCTGATAATTGAATAGGTGTAAGTGGATTTTTAATTTCGTGTGCAATACGGCGTGCAATATCTGCCCATGCCGATGAACGTTGTGCTTCAACAAGATCTGTAATATCATCAATCGTTAAAACCCAGGATTGACCCTGTCCGTCATCTTCTTCCATCGTAATTTGCACATTACAAACGCGTTCTTGTCCGGAAACACTTAAAGTTACCTGCTCACAATGATTTTTACGACCTAATGAACGCGCAAACTGAAAAACTTGATCAATTTCAGTACTTAACGATAAAAGACTGTGTCCGATAACTTGCTCAGAGCGAATATTAAACATCGTTTCAATAGACCGATTGATAATTGTAATACTCCCATTATCATCGATTCCAGCTACACCCGCTGTTACACCAGACAAAACAGCTTCAGAAAAACGTCGTCTCTCATCAATTTGATCACGAACTGCAATTAGCTCATTGCGTCGACTTTTTAGTTCACTGACCATGTAATTAAAAGTTTTTGCTAACTGCCCAATATCCCCATCCCTCGCACGGACTGGCACAAAGATCTCCATATTCCCAGAAGCTACATCATCAGCAGCACTAATAAGAAGGCGAATAGGACGCACCAAGCGATCAGCAACAGCAATACCAGCCCAAATAGCCGACAAGAATAAACTAAAAAAAAGACACAAATAAAGCATACCAAATGCGATTTGCGTTAGCAGTCGATTTTCATTTAAATCACGATAACGGTCTGTATTAACTTCTGTCAAACGCAAAGCAGACAAAACGTCTTTATCAACGTCACGCACTAGATACAAAAATGTGTTTGGAATATTGGTAAATTTTAAAATAATGCCAAAATAATCATGAACTCCCGGTTGAAAGGAAAAAAGTCTTGTGCTACTTGCTCGCTCGATAAGGTTGGAAGGGGGGATAGGCAGTTTATCCTCATCACCAAGATCGCTCGATATAAAAACAGTTCCACTAGAACTTAACAAAAATGCACCACGCAGATTACGTCCTATAGCATGACGTGTCAATTGCATCCGATATTCAGCTGGATTACGCTCCAAAAGCTTTTTGTTATCGAGTGCAAAAGCCATAGCGTAAGATAAATTTTTCAAATTTTGCAGCATTTCATCGGCGTAAGCATTCGCTAAATCAATAGAAGAACCTACAATTTGCCGCGTTGTCGTATCAAACCATCGATCAAGACCTAAATTCAGAGCAGGTCCTGATACAAGAGCAACTGCAACAGCTGGCATTGTTGCAACAAGTGCAAACAATGAAATAAGACGCACGTGAAGACGAGATCCTGCACGCCTTGACCGCCACGTACGAATGATAGGTGTCATCTCGTAAAAAACAATGATCACCAGCCCCAAAACCCAAACACTATTAATCCCTATAAGAATAAGAGTTACAGCTCTACTGGGAACAATAGGGGTTAACCCAATAAGAATAATAAATGAAACAGACGCTGTTAATAAAGCCAACACAATAATTGTGATACCTAAAAAGATATATACCTTACTTAAGCGATACAGTTCATCGTTATAAGTACTTTGTTCTATGTCTTGGAGAGTCGCCACAGATGTTGTATTCATAATTAACTTATACTCTACCTTATCCCATTGTCTCCATATAACCTCTTGTGACAAAAATTGACAATACTACATTTAAAATATAGCCAATAAAGAACTTCTACATTTTCCAAAATATGTTTAAAATAAAGCGCTTTCGGTAATATTTTACAGAGGAGATGAGATGCGGTTAACAAAACAGACAAATTATGCCCTCCGAATTCTCATGTATTGTGCAGATAATCAGGAATCTCTAAGCCGTATTCCAGAAATTGCCAAAGCATATGCCGTTTCTGAGCTTTTTTTATTTAAAATTCTTCAACCACTTGTTGAAGCAGGTTTTATAAAAACAGTACGAGGACGCAATGGTGGCGTTAAATTGGCTAAACCTGCAGCAGAGATTTCGGTGGCCGATGTTGTGAAAGTAACAGAAGATAATTTTTCCATGGCAGAATGTTTTGATACTGCAAAATCTAATTGCCCATTGATCGATTTTTGTAATTTAAATACCGCACTTCAAAAAGCATTAAATGCTTTTTTTGATGTATTATCCGTGATATCTCTTGCTGATCTGCAACGCCCCTCCTTTCGAAATCAATTAAAGATTGATAATCGTGGAACAACCAACTCAAATCATGCGAAAAGCAACTAAGTAATACATAAGGAAAATCAATCATTTCTATTGCAGCAATTATATTAGCCGCTGGACGCGGTAAAAGAGCAAGATCTCTTCCCAAAAAACCAAAACAATACCGACTTCTAGGACAAGAGCCGGTTATTTGCCATACTGTGCGTTGTTTTTGTCAAAACCCAGCGATAACAACGATTATCCTTGTTATTCATCCAGAAGACCGTCAAATCTGTGAACAAGCTATTGCTGACTTTAAAGAACAGCTCATCATCATTGAAGGAGGAAATACACGTCAAAAATCTACCTTACGTGGACTTCAAGCACTTAAAAAATTTAAGCCTAAATATGTGCATATTCATGATGGTGCACGCCCTTTTATCGAAAACAAGCTCCTTGAGCAAATCCATACTACCATCAATCATCAAGAAGGCGTTCTTCCCGTTCTCGCCGTCTCTGATACTCTCAAACGTGTCAATAGCACACACCATGTTTTAGAAACAATTCCACGCACACATCTTTATAGTGCACAAACTCCACAGTGTTTTCCTTTTGAACGTATCTTAGCAGCCCATGAAAAAGCAATACAAGCTTGCAAAAAAGAATTCACCGACGATTCTGCAATTGCTGAATGGTTTGGAATTTCTATGCGTACCATTCCTGGAGACCCTAACAACATAAAAATTACATGGCACGAAGATTTTAATACCGCACATTTATATCTCCAGAAAAAAATGCAAATGTTCCCTGATATCCGTACCGGCAATGGTTATGATGTTCATTCTTTTGAAGAAGGAACTGCTCTTGTATTATGTGGCATAAAAATCCCTTTTCATAAAAAATTAAATGGACACTCTGATGCTGATGTTGCTCTTCATGCACTTACAGATGCTCTTCTCGCTACTCAAGGAGCAGGAGATATTGGCACACATTTTCCCCCCTCTAATCCTCAGTGGCAAAATGCATCTTCAGATTTTTTTCTACGTCATGCTCTTAGTATTGTTAAACAAGCAGGTGGGCGTATTGCCAATGTTGATATTACATTAATCGCTGAAGAACCTAAAATCAGCCTTTATCGTCATACAATGATAGAAAATCTTATGAATATACTCACAATTTCATCCGATCGAATCTCCATAAAAGCCACAACAAATGAAAAGCTTGGATTTATTGGTCGTGGTGAAGGCATTGCAGCTTTTGCAACAGCAAACGTCCTTTATCCAGGAGAAATTCCTAAATGACATGTTTTTGTGAAAAACAAGCACATAAAGTCCTTACAGCTTGTCGCCAAAAAGGTTTGCTTTTAACAACTGTCGAATCCTGCACAGGAGGGCTCATTGCTGCAAATCTAACCAATATTGCAGGGTCATCCGATGTATTCGATTGTGGATTCGTTGTTTATTCAAATGAAGCTAAAACTCGCCTTGTTGGCGTACGCGCTGAACTTATAAAAACCTATGGTGCCGTTTCAAAAGAAGTTGTTCTTGCAATGGCCGAAGGTGGATTAAAATATTCACAAGCTGAAATTGCAGTCTCTGTCACAGGAATTGCAGGACCAGGGGGAGCATGTTTCGATAAACCTTTAGGACTTGTGCATTTCGCAGTTATTTATAAAAATCATAAAACCCTGCACACAGAAATGCGCTTTGGTAATCTTGATCGCAAGGCTATTCGTCATGCAACTGTTGAAAATGCTTTGAAAATGATCTTGGAATCTCTGCAATGATATTCTCTCCATCTGATTTCAAGATGACACATCACTACAAACACCGTCCCATGACATACGACAGGTATCATAAATTTAACTGAACAAATTATGTTACCGGAGCACCATAAATCCTATGAGCACGCCTTTCAAAAGCATCGGTAAATTTATAAAAAGCAATATCAAACATTGAGCCCATTACCAACCCTAGCATTTTACTTTTAAATTCATAATCAATAAAAAATTCTATATTACAAACATTGCTCTTCTCAGTATGATGAAAAGCCCAACGATTTTCAAGATATTTGAATGGGCCATCAATGTATTTAACCTCTATGAGTTTTTCCTTCGGTTGAAGAAATACTTGAGTTGTGAAAGTTTCTCGGACAAGTTTATAGCCAACTGTCATGTCAGCAAGAAGCAATGTCTTCCCCTCACATTCCTTGCAAGAACGGACTATTAAAGCCTCACACATCGGTAAGAATTCAGGATAGCGTTTAATATCTGCAACAAGATCAAACATTTCACGGGCACTATGGGAAATTTGCCGATGTGTTGTAAAAGTCGGCATAACTATCTCTGTAAAGCAAATTTTTTATCACGTGCTTTTTGCAAAATTGCAAAATCATCACCTGCATGATGAGATGAACGTGTCAGAGGACTAGAAGCCATATGTAAAAAACCTTTCACTTTACCAATTTTAGCAAAAGACTCAAATTCTTCAGGAGGCACAAAACGAATAACTGGATGATGCTTTCGCGTAGGTTGCAAATATTGCCCAATTGTCATAAAGTCAACATCAGCAGAGCGCAAATCATCCATCAATTGGAGAATTTCGTTTCTTTCTTCTCCAAGACCAACCATAATGCCTGATTTTGTAAAGATTGTCGGATCAAGTTCTTTAACACGTTGTAATAACCGAATCGAATGAAAATAACGTGCTCCTGGGCGAACCTTTAAATATTTAGAAGGAACTGTTTCTAAATTATGATTAAAAACATCAGGTTTAGCAGTAACAACAATTTCTAAAGCACCATCCTTATGGCGAAAATCAGGTGTGAGAACTTCAATTGTTGTTTTTGGAGCTTTTTGACGAATCGCATAAATAACCTTCGCAAAATGCTCAGCACCACCATCAGAAAGGTCATCACGATCAACTGATGTAATGACGATATGTTTTAATTTCATCCGTGCAACAGCATCTGCCACACGTTCTGGCTCGTTCTCATCAACAGCACATGGAATACCTGTTGCAACATTGCAAAACGCACATGCCCGCGTACATATTTCACCCAAAATCATAAAGCTGGCATGACGTTGGCTCCAACATTCACCAATATTTGGACAACCTGCTTCTTCACATACGGTTACTAATTTATGAGCACGTACAATACCATGCGTTTCTTTATAAACTTGTGATGTTGGTGCTTTTACACGAATCCAATCCGGTTTTTTTTGAACGCTTGTATCCGGACGATGTGCCTTTTCAGGATGACGCAAACGTCTATTCGTAATTCTATCAACAACCGTAACCATCTAAGCCTTTGCCTCATCAATATAAAATGCCAATGAAAAATTAAACACAAAACTTTTCATACAATCCAGTTATTAAGCATTTAAAACTTGACCATAAGCATCCAATACACTTTCTTTCATCATTTCCGATAATGTCGGATGTGGAAAGACAGTACGTATCAATTCTTCCTCGGTTGTTTCAAGATTTATAGCAATGACAAAACCTTGAATCAATTCTGTTACCTCTGCCCCTACCATATGTGCACCAAGAAGCTGTCCTGTTTTTTTATCAAAAATAGTTTTCACTAATCCCTGATCTTCACCCAAAGCAATAGCTTTGCCATTCGCTGAAAATGAATAACGACCAACACGTATATCATAGCCTGCTTCTTTTGCCGCCGCTTCTGAAAGCCCTACAGAAGCGACCTGCGGTGTACAATATGTACAGCCTGGAATTTTCCTTTTATCAAGAGGATGAACACTCTCCAACCCCGCAAGACGTTCAATGCATATCACACCTTCTTCTTCTGCTTTATGTGCCAACATAGGTGGACCAGCTACATCACCAATAGCATAAATACCCTCTACACCTGTCCAACTCCACTCATCAGTTACAACGCACCCACGATTGGTTTTAATACCCAAAGCTTCTAATCCAAGATTCTCAATATTACCCTGAACCCCAACAGCTGAAATCAACCGATCCACTATAATTGTTTCTTTCTTACCCTTAACATCAATAGATGCAGTAACAGAATTGGAAGCTTTTTCAACCTTTGTTACTTTTGCTTGACTAAGAATGCGAATGCCTTTTTTCTCTAACTGTTTACGAGCAAATGTTGAAATTTCAATATCTTCAGCAGGCATGATGTGAGGCATCACTTCAACAACGGTTACCTTAGCACCCATATCATGGTAAAAAGAGGCAAATTCAATACCAATTGCACCAGACCCCATAACCAAAAGCGATTTCGGCATTGCATGGGGAGTCATAGCATCAAAATAAGTCCAAATGAGATTCCCATCTGGCTCAATACCAGGAAGGGTACGAGGACGCGCACCTGTTGCAATAATTACGTGCTTTGCTTGATAAGTCCCTTCTCCTAACGTTCCTTTCGGTACTGGATTTTGTGGTTGCATAATCGGTTTGGAAGACGACGAAACCATAATTTCCACAAGCTGGTTCCCTTTCACCTTCTTGGTAAGCTCTGCTTCACCCCAAATAATATCGATTTTGTTTTTTTTCATCAAAAAACCAACACCAGCATTTAAACGCGCTGAAACTGTACGCGAACGTGCCACAACATCTTTGATATTGGCTTCAATTGAACCGTTGAGCTTTAAACCATAATCTTTCAGATTTTCAGCAAAACGCTTCATTTCCGCTGAACGTAAAAGCGCCTTTGTTGGAATACAACCCCAATTTAAGCAAATCCCACCTAGATGTTCACGTTCAACAATCGCAGTTTTGAAGCCACATTGCGCCGCACGAATTGCGGTTACATATCCGCCAGGACCCGATCCGATCACAATTACATCATAAAGATTCGCCACAGTAATTCCTCCATGGATATGCACTCTTTGAGCTTAAGACCAAAAATATAACAGAATTTTCTGATGACTTTTATTCTAAGCTTCACATAAATGCCTTTACTCAATCAGAAGTGGTAACAATATCACCCTTCAAACTCCTTAAATCCACTGTTCTCATATTAGCATACCACACTCACACACACTTTACGTGAAGCATTTTTTAAACAGCTCAAATGAGCATTGTTAATGGATTTTCAATCATCTTCTTAAAAGTCCGCGCAAGCTCTGCTGCTAACGCACCGTCAACAGCACGATGATCAGCAGAAAGTGTAACCGACATAATTGTCGCAACCGCTAATGCACCATTTTTAACAACAGCACGTTGCTCACCTGCACCAATAGCAAAAATTGTCGCATGCGGCGGATTAAGAATAGCAGAAAAACTTTTCACACCATACATCCCTATATTCGATACAACTGTTGTTCCCCCCTGATATTCTTCCATTTTCAGCTTGCGCTCACGTGCACGCTTTGCAAGATCTTTCATCTCATTAGAAATAATCGATAAAGATTTTTTCTCTGCATGGCGAACAATTGGTGTAATTAACCCATTCTCAACAGAAACAGCTACCCCAACATCACAATGTTTGTGATGAAGTATTCCACCTTCAAGCCAAGAAACATTAGCATCGGGAACTGCCAGCAAAGAAAGTGCTGCAGCTTTAATAATCATATCGTTAACGGAAAGCTTATAAGCAGGCTTAGAGCCTTCTTGCATTTTAATTATTGGTGCAGCAGCATTCAATTGCGCACGCAACTCCACTAATGCATCGAGTTCACAATCGAGCGTTACATAGAAATGTGGAATTCTTTGCTTTGATTCCACCAAACGTTTGGCGATTGTTTTACGCATATTACTATGGGGTATGAATGTATATTCATTCTCTTTAAAGAGTTGCAGTATCTGTTTGTCAGAAGTACTTGCCACTACCGATTGTTCAATTTGTGAAGAATAAGAAGCCGTTAAAACACTACCACTCATGGCTTTTTCTACATCACGTTTGATAATACGCCCATGAGGACCACTTCCAGAAACAAGTGATAAATTGAGACCAGCTTGAGTTGCCAATCTCCGCGCCAAAGGAGAAGCAAAAAGACGCATCCCCTTTTTATCTTGCTGCATAACTTGTTGGACTGATGATATATGAGAAATCTGTGCTACCTTTGAATCTATCTGTTTTGCTCCCTCTGATTCTTTTATTGCAAAAAAGGAAGGAGTTTCTTCTGCAACCTTTGCAGCCTCAGCTAAGTCTTCCCCTTCTTCTGCTAAAACAACAATTAAACTATTCACTTTAACACCTTGTGTTCCTGCAGGAACAACAATCTTAGCAACGATTCCCTCATCAACCGCCTCTACTTCCATTGTCGCTTTATCTGTCTCAATTTCAGCAATTACATCACCAGAGAAAACCTTATCCCCCTCCTTAATATTCCATTTTGACAAATTTCCTTCTTCCATTGTTGGAGAAAGTGCAGGCATTGTAATCTTAATGGGCATAGTGCTTTCCTCCGTTATGCTTTATACGTTACAGCCTTAACGGCTTCAACAATTTCAGCGGTATTAGGCAAAGCCAATTTTTCAAGATTTGCAGCATAAGGCATTGGAACGTCTTTGCCAGCAATTGTAACAACTGGAGCATCAAGATAATCAAAAGCCTGCTGCATAACGCGCGTTGCTATCTCAGTCCCAACAGATGACTGCGGATATCCCTCTTCAATTGTTACCAAACGACCTGTTCTTTTAACTGAAGAAACAATTGTTGGAAGATCCATCGGACGAATGGTCCGTAAATCAATCAATTCAACGTCAATACCAAGTTTTTCAATTTCTGGAAATGCTTGAACTGCATAATGCATGCCAATCCCACACGCAACAATCGTCACATCTTGTCCAGATTTATGAATACGCGCTTTCCCAATAGGTAAAACAAAATCATCTATTTGTGGAACATCAAATTGATAACCATACAAAATCTCATTTTCAAGAAAAATAACGGGATTGTCATCACGAATAGCAGCTTTTAGCAAACCTTTTGCATCGGCAGCACTGTAAGGCATAACAACTTTAAGACCTGGAACATGACTATACCAGGCAGCATAACACTGAGAATGCTGAGCGCCAACACGTGCAGCAGCCCCATTGGGACCTCGAAAAACCATAGGAGCGGTCATTTGCCCACCAGACATATAACGGGTCTTCGCTGCGGAATTGATAATTTGGTCAATTGCCTGCATAGCAAAATTAAATGTCATAAACTCAACAATGGGACGCAGTCCTCCAAAAGCAGCACCAATAGCCAATCCTGCAAAACCATGTTCTGTAATTGGTGTATCAATAACCCGGCGTGTACCAAATTCCTCCAATAAACCTTGGCTAACCTTATAAGCACCTTGATATTGCGCTACTTCTTCCCCCAACAGGAAAACCATTTCATCACGCCGCATCTCCTCAGCAATAGCCTGATTAAGCGCTTCACGCACTGTCATCGTAACCATTTTTGTCCCCTCTGGAATATCAAAATCAGGAAGAGTAACCAGAATAGGAGGCCGTGGCACTGATGAAGAAAAAGAGGAAGACGTGCCCCCATTCTTTTGATGCATATTTAAAGAATTTGTAGTCTGCGAAATATTCTCAATAGTTTCACCTTCTTCTAACAATACTGCAATAACGGTGTTAACTCTCACCCCTTCAGTGCCTTCAAGCACACAAATTCTACCAAGAATACCTTCATCGAGAGCCTCTACTTCCATCACTGCTTTATCAGTCTCAATTTCAGCAATTATATCACCAGAACTAACTTTATCGCCTTCTTTCTTGAACCATTTAGATAATTTACCTTCTTCCATAGTTGGTGAAAGTGCAGGCATCAAAATATCAATAGACATACTTGCTTCCCTCACATCAAATTAAAATGTCAGTATAGAGCTCAGAAGCATCTGGCTCCTGATCACTTTGCGCAAAATCTACCGCATCAGCAATAATCGCACGTACCTCTTTATCAATAGATTTTAAATCGTCTTCGCTCACAAAACACTGTTGAAGAATTCGATTTTTTACTTGATCAATCGGATCTTGTTCCTCTTTTATTTTCTGCACTTCTTCCTTTGAGCGATATTTTGCTGGATCAGACATGGAGTGACCACGATAGCGATAAGTCTGCATATCAAGGATAATAGGCCCTTTACCTGAACGCGCCCAAGTAATTGCTTCATCAGCAGCTCCTTTTACTGCTCGAACATCCATACCGTCAACAACAATACCTGGAATTTCAAAGGAAAGACCACGACGAGAAAAATCAGTTTCTGCAGATGCACGAGCAACTGATGTCCCCATAGCATACTGGTTATTTTCAATAATATAGACAACGGGAAGCTTCCAAAGCGAAGCCATATTAAAACTCTCGTAAACTTGCCCCTGATTGGCAGCACCATCACCAAAATACACCAATGTCACGTTATCTTTACCAAGATACTGATTCGAAAATGCCAAACCAGAGCCAATTGGAACCTGTGCACCAACAATGCCATGCCCACCATAAAAATTCTTTTCTTTAGAAAACATATGCATCGACCCCCCTTTCCCCTTGGAAAAACCACCTTGACGCCCTGTTAACTCTGCCATGACCCCACGGGGGCTCATCCCAACCGCCAACATATGTCCATGATCACGGTAAGATGTAATAACCTGATCACCTTCTTTTGCTGCCTTTAAGGTTCCAATAACAACAGCTTCTTGCCCAATATAGAGATGACAAAACCCACCAATAAGCCCCATACCATAAAGTTGCCCTGCCTTTTCTTCAAAACGGCGAATTAAAAGCATCTTACGGTAGGCATCAATTTCCTCTTCTTTTGTAAAACTGGCTATTTGTCCTTTCTTTGTGGTGTTTGATAATGCATTATGTACCACCGACGCAGAATTTTTTGTAGATCGTTCTGCCATATTAAACTCCTTGTTATGATTATTTAGGAATAAACTTTACGAACAAAAGTTACAAGCATTATCAATCAGTTTAAATAATATCATAGGGGATTGTTTTAAAATATGTTTTGAAATTAAGCGATTTCTAATTAACTTTTAATATCATTTAAAGGAGTTAAAATTGTCAATTCATTTGGCTTCGAAAAGTTTAAATTCTTCCTAACGTACTCATCCAGCATATCCTTTTCAATATGCCCGTTGCGTAAAAGAGAAATACGCTTTTCAATGAGCATCCGCTTAGCTTCTAACTTCTGAAGTTCCTTTTCTAATTCGGCAATATATTGATTAACTTCATTGCGTGAGTACAAGCCATATTCACCATGATAAATATGATAACTGAAATAGCTTAAAACTCCCACTGTCATAAGTGGGAGTACAAAGCGCATTTTGATTGATCTGCGTTTTTGCTTTGTCCACATAAAATAGAACAATCTTTAAAGCATAACCCTTTTCATACCTGATTCAAGTATGAACAATTTTGATTAATACCTTATTACCAAATCCATATATGCAAATAATTTGTTATTATACGCTGAGCACCCCTGCCATAACAAAGCTCTGCCATATTATCTTCTATTACATTGCAATATACGGGGTATTTACTAATTCATGACTCTATAGTCATTTGTCTATAAAGTTCGCTTTAACATGACTATAAAAACACTAAATGCTCAAACCCAAAAAATATTTCTTATTTTTTATATTCTACATTTACAATAATACTTTATGTTATTATATACAATTTCCACTAATGTGTAATTTGATTACCATTTTTGTCAGTAAATTTCCCAGCCATAATGACTATAAAATCAACAATTGTCCAAATTCCTGTAATCATCAACCCGACAAGTGTTAAAGATAGAATAAGCATTAAAGCACCAGTCCAAACTTTACCAACCATAAAACGATGAACACCAAATATACCAGCAATCCAACAAACGAGTGCAAGCATTACTTTTAAATGTTCTGACTGTTTTTTTAATAATGGAAAAACAGAATTGACAACATCGCCTTCACATACAAAATCAACAGTATCACCTATCTTCGGTGGCTTCTTCCCTGACCAATCCCAAGTCACAAATTGATAACGCTTACCATCATCACCGGAAACGAGATAAGTTCCCTGATCCTGACTAATAATTATACCTCTCATCTTTTAACACCTATAAAATCTTTGCCCTCATGCCTCATAGTTAAATCTTACAATTTCAATGATATCACAATCAACAATACTAATTACCGGCATAACATGCCTGCAATCCTAACATTTCTTCAATACGAATAAGCTGATTATATTTTGCTAATCTATCCGAACGTGCAAGCGAACCCGTTTTAATTTGCCCACAATTGGTCGCAACGGCAAGATCTGCAATAAAAGAATCTTCCGTTTCACCTGAACGATGAGATATAATAGCACGATAACCTGCTTTATGCGCTGTTTCTACAGCATCAAGTGTTTCACTCAGCGTGCCAATCTGATTAACTTTGATAAGAATAGAATTGGCCACTCCCATTTTAATACCATCCCGCAAACGCGCAGAATTTGTTACAAATAAATCATCACCAACAAGCTGACATTTTTTTCCAATTGAGTCAGTGAGTAACTTCCAACCTTCCCAATCGTCTTCAGCCATACCATCTTCAATTGTAATAATAGGATAAGTTTTAATAAGTTGCGCTAAATAATCTACCTGTTCCCCCACATCACGACACTTTCCCTCACCTTTATAAAAATATGAACCATTTTTATAAAGTTCTGTTGCAGCACAATCTAAACCAAGAGCAATTTGTTTACCTGGTTTATACCCACAGGTTATTATAGATTCCATAATAAAATCAATTGCTTGCTCGGTGCTTTTAAATTGAGGTGCAAAGCCACCCTCATCACCAACATTGGTATTATAACCTGCATCTTTTAAACGTTTTTTTAACGTATGAAAAATTTCAGCACCATAGCGAATTGCTTCTTTTAACGTAGATGCTCCTACAGGAATAATCATAAATTCTTGAAAATCAATTGGGTTATCAGCATGGACACCACCATTAATAATATTCATCATTGGTGTTGGAAGAACATGTGCTTGTGTACCACCAATATAACGATATAGAGGTAAAGACAATGACTCTGCTGCCGCTTTTGCTACAGCCAATGAAACACCAAGAAGCGCATTAGCGCCAAGACGCACCTTGTTTGGTGTTCCATCCAAGGCAATCATTGCTTGATCAATGCCGATTTGATTTCTGGCATCCCGCCCACTAAGTTCCTCAAAAATCTCGCCATTTATTGCAGCAACCGCTTTCTCAACGCCTTTTCCTTGATAGCGCATACCACCATCACGTAGTTCTATAGCTTCATGGGTACCAGTCGATATCCCGGAAGGAACAAGAGCACGACCGAAAGCTCCATCTTCTAAATGAACATCAACTTCTATCGTTGGATTACCTCGGCTATCAAGCACTTCACGTCCAATAATATCGATAATTGCAGTCATGTGCGTTCCCTTATTCAACACAAGTCTCGATCATTTTGAATATCATAATGAGAAATATCCTCTCTATCCAATTGTCTTCTTTGACAGATAATCAAATTCCATTAAAGTCTCAAGCAGTCTTTGTAAATGATCAGTTTTAATCATATTCGGTCCATCAGAAGGGGCATTATCTGGATCTTGATGCGTTTCTAAAAAAATACCAGCCACCCCAACCGAAACAGCCGCACGCGCCAAAATTTCAACAAATTGACGCTGCCCACCAGATGAATCACCTTGACCACCCGGCTCCTGAACAGAATGCGTTGCATCAAAAATAACAGGAACACCAAATGAACGCAAAATAGGCAATGAACGCATATCAGAAATAAGTCGATTATAACCAAATGAAGTGCCGCGTTCACAAAGCATAACATTCCGGTTACCGTTTTGCGTGACCTTTCTTAAAACATTTTTCATATCCCACGGCGCTAAAAATTGACCTTTTTTTATATTGATAACACGCCCCGTTTTGGCTGCTGCTACCAAAAGATCTGTTTGACGACATAAAAAAGCGGGTATTTGCAAAATATCTACCGTTGGAGCAACAACTGCACATTGCTCTTCTGTATGCACATCAGTCAAAATCGGACAACCAAATGCCTTCTTCAAATCAGAAAAAATAGCCATTGCTTTTTCAAGACCAATACCACGTACCGCATTCAAAGACGTCCTGTTGGCTTTATCGTAACTTGATTTATACACAAACCCAATACCAACTTGATCCGTAATTGTCTTAATTAGGCCAGCCATTTCAAAAGCGTGATCGCGACTTTCTATCTGACATGGTCCTGCAATTAATGAAAAAGGTGCTTCATTTGAAAAAACAATATTTCCAACTTTCACAACGGCATTTGGTTCAGACATTGTATACCTCAAAAAGCAAATAACCCAATTTTATGAACTAAACCAATCGACTTTGTTCTACAGTGGCTGCAATAAAAGAAGAAAAAAGTGGATGTGGATCAAACGGACGTGATTTTAGTTCTGGATGATATTGAACACCAATAAACCATGGATGATCTGCATATTCTATCGTTTCCGGCAAAATACCATCAGGAGACATACCAGAAAAAATCAAACCATACTGTTCTAGCTTGTCTTTATAATCAATATTGACCTCATAGCGATGACGATGTCGCTCGCAAATCCTTGTCATGCCATAAATTTTGGCAATATGGCTATTTTCTTTCAACTCTGCGGCAAAAGAACCAAGACGCATGGTACCACCAAGATTGCCACATTGAGTGCGTGTCTCAAGAATATCCCCTTTGAGCCATTCTGTCATTAAACCCACAATCGGATTTTTTGTTTCGCAAAACTCACTTGATGAAGCATTCTCAATCTGTGCAATATTGCGCGCAGCTTCTATACAAGCTAATTGCATCCCAAAACAAATACCGAAAAATGGAACTTTACATTCCCGCGCAAATTGAATTGCTCGCATTTTTCCTTCTGCACCACGCGCTCCAAAAGCACCAGGTACCAAAATCCCATGAACTTTTTGTAAAGTAGATGTCGGATCTTCTCTTTCAAAAAGCTCCGCATCAATCCATTCAATATTAACTTTTACTTTATTGGCTAAACCACCATGTGCAATCGCTTCAGTGAGAGATTTATACGCATCCTTCAATCCCGTATATTTCCCAACAACAGCAATTGTCACTTCCCCTTCGGGATGGTGAATTCGACGTGTAATATCTTCCCAACAATCCATTTTTGGTTTATGTACTGGATTCATTCCAAAAGCAGAAAGAACTTCTGAATCTAATCCCTCTTTATGATATGCTATGGGAACATCATAAATCGTTGGCATATCTAATGCCTGAATAACTGCAGTTGGGCGAACATTACAAAAAAGTGATAATTTACTCCGCTCTGTTTCTGGAATAGGTCTATCTGCACGCACCAACAAAATATCGGGAGCAATACCAACTGATTGTAATTCTTTGACAGAATGTTGTGTTGGCTTTGTTTTTAATTCACCAGCCGAAGAAATATAAGGCATTAATGTAAGATGCACATAAATAACATTTTGCCTCGGCAATTCATTGTGAAGCTGACGAATCGCTTCAAGAAAAGGCATTGCTTCAATATCACCAACAGTGCCACCTATTTCACATAAAACAAAGTCAAATTCTTCGTTTCCCGTAGTAATGAACCTCTTAATCTCATCAGTGACATGAGGAATCACCTGGACTGTTGCACCCAGATAATCACCACGTCTCTCTCGTTCAATGATATTGCGATAAATACGCCCTGTTGTAATGTTATCTTGGCTATTTGCAGAACGCCCGGTAAAACGCTCATAATGACCAAGATCAAGATCCGTTTCTGCACCATCATCTGTTACAAACACCTCACCATGTTGATAAGGCGACATCGTACCTGGATCAACATTCAAATAAGGATCGAGTTTGCGAAGCCGTACGCGATACCCACGAGCCTGCAATAACGCAGCTAACGCTGCCGCTGCGATGCCTTTTCCAAGGGAAGAAACCACACCACCAGTAATAAAAATATAACGTGCCATGGGCTTATAGTGATAAGCAGTTTATAATGATTTTTCCAGAAAAAAATGTAAAGAAAAACAATTTTTTCCTATAAAATAAAAAAGGTGAAAAAATCACCTTTTTCAATCTGTCTCTCTTGAAAAAACTACTTTTCGCCATTATTATCGGTCGGATTTTCAAGAATCGGCGGGACTGGGTTTTCAACTGCAGGATGATCTCTAGGCTGATTTTGTTCTTGAAGTGGAATCGAACCACCACCTAGTTTCTCAAGAGTAGAGGGTTCGGATTTGCTATCTGATAATGGCGCAACTTCTGAAGTGCCTTTATTGGTAGAATTTTGTTCTGAGTGGACCGGAATACGTTTGAGAATATCAGAACTGAAGTTTGATATACTGCCTACTACGATAAGTCCAATAGATATTGCAAAAAAACAACACGCCAGGATAGCCGTCAAACGAGACAGCGCATTTTTGCTACCACGGGTTTTTATTAACCCAGAACCACTACTAACACCAAGCCCACCACCTTCCGAAGGTTGAATTAATATAATACCAACCAAAGTAATAACAACCAAAAAATGTATAACAATAAGTACTGTTTGCATAAATCCTGCTCTTCAAATAACTCTTTATGGTTATTTACACATAAATCGCACACAATCCAAGAGAAAACCAAGTTTTTCTATTATAATTTACGATAAACATCGCAAATAGTTAAAAAATCAATTGCTTTTAAACTTGCTCCACCTATCAAAGCACCATTCACATGAGCAGTACTCAGAAGCTCGAATGCATTGGATGGTTTTACTGATCCACCATACAGCAAACGTATCTTGCCTCCCTCATCACCAAAACGAGAACGCATCTTATGATGAATAAACGCATGTACCTCTGCAACATCTGCGGAAGTCGCTGTATTGCCTGTCCCTATAGCCCATATAGGTTCATAAGCGATAATGACATTTTCTGCTGTTGCGCCCTCCGGTAAAGATCCTTCAAGTTGCCGCGTAAGCACACCAAAGACTTTATTACTTTTGCGCTCTTCCAACGTTTCTCCAATACAAATAAGAGAAACAAGACCTGCTCGCCATGCCGCTCGCACTTTAGCACAAATAATTGCATCACTTTCCTGATAAACTGTGCGACGCTCTGAATGCCCAACAATAACATGACTTGCTCCTGCTTCTTTAAGCATAAAAGCTGAAATATCTCCAGTATAAGGACCATAATCATCAAAATGACAATTTTGCCCCCCTAAGAGAATATTTTCTCCACCCAGAATATCAGAAGCACGGGATAAAAGCGTTGCTGGAACACAAATAAGCGCTTCAAACAAACGACCTAAATCAGAGCTAATGCCAGCGGCAATGGCACGCAACTCTCCAAGAGATTCACCAGTTCCATTCATTTTCCAATTTCCAGCAATAAGAGGTCGAATATTTTGAGACATATTTTTACCTTAAGAGCAATCACAACATATTGTTTATCTTTAGGTATCAAATTATAAAATGAAAGCAAGTCTTTAAGCTTGCATCTTACGCATCTTTATTGCAAATTCGGTTATTACTTTGATGATAACTCATGCAACAAATGGAATTGAACGATGCTTGACATCATAAGAAACTCTACAAATTCTTGGATTGCTAGAATTTTTCTTGCTATTTTGCTTTTATGTTTCATCCTTTTATGGGGGATACCACAATTATACACAAAGAGTGAAAGAGGTCTTATCTCTTCTGGAGAGTCCATAATAACTGTCGATGATTATCGTCTCGCACTAGCTGATCAAAGTGCACGTTTAGCACTCGCTTCTCGTCTTGGACGCATGTTCACACCAGGTGAAATGCAGCAATACCAAATCCCCGCTTTTGTTTTTAATCAATTACAACAAGATGTGCTCTTTGATGAGCAAACGCGTCAAATGAAAATCAATCTTTCAAAAGATGCTATAGCTCATAGCATTAGTGCGGATAATATTTTCCAAATAAACGGTGTCTTTAATCATGATTTGTTTCGTAACTACCTTCAACAATTACATATCAACGAAAGTAATTTCCTTGATTATTACACAAAAAAAGAAAAGCGTAATCAGCTTATTTCAGCGTCACTGTCAGGGATGAAAGCACCAGATCTTTTTTATAAAGCACTCGCTTTTTATCAAGTAGAAACCCGCATTGCCGACTATCTTGTTCTTGATCTAAAAGAAAAGGAAACAATTTCTGAACCTGATCAAGAAACATTGCAAAAATGGTTTGAAACACATAAGAGCGAATTTCGTGTTCCAGAATACCGTACCGTTTCTTTCTTATCCATGAAACTCGCTGATTTTGTAAAACCCGAAGATATCTCAGAAGATGAGGTGAGAACCTATTATACCCACAATGCCTCGCGTTTTATAACTCCTGAAAAACGTACGATTGAAGAATTACGATTTCCTACACGCGAGGCAGCTGATAATGCAGCGAAAAAAATAGCCAATGGATTAAGTTTCGATGATTTAGTTAAAGCTGAAAACAAGACTCTCAATGACATAAAAAAAGGGCCTCTAGCAGAAAGTGAACTTCCTAGCTACCTATCCTCCGAGATTTTTGAACTTAAACAAGGACAAGTCAGTGCTGTAATCAATGATTTACAAGGTCCTGTTATCATTCGTGTTACACATATTACACCTGCAGGCCCCATTCCTTTCGAAAAAGTGGAAAACAATATTCGCCAAATACTTGCTCAAAATCGTGCTGCTGATGATATACGTAACAATTATACAGCAATTGAAAATGCACGTTTTGAAGGCACTTCTCTCAAAGAGCTTGCTGACCAATATAAATTGCCTTTGCGGACAATTACCCTTGATAAAACAGGAAAAACAATTGAAGACACAATACTTACAGATCTACCCCAAAAAGATCTTTTGCTGAACTCCATATATCAATCAAACGAAGGAGCTGATCTTGATCCACTCTCTCTTCCAAAAGGCGGGTATCTCTGGTACAAGGTCGATACTATCACTCCTTCGCACGATAAAACACTTGAAGAAGCAAAACAAGAGGTTATTGCCCAATGGAAAAAGGAAGAAATCCAACGCTTTCTTGATGAAAAAGCCAAGAATGCTCTCAAACAGCTTAATGAAGGAAAAAGTCTTGTTTCTCTTGCCCATATACTTGGTATTACAAAACAAACGACACAGCCCCTTCGGCGTCAAGATTCATCTGAAATCCTTGGATTTGAAGGCGTTAAAGCATTATTTTCTGGTCCAAAAGGTCACTATGGTATAGTAAAAGGTCCTGTTACAACAAACCGTATCCTTTATCAAATAAAGGAAGTCACTCTGCCTAAAGACATCTCTGCTCATACCCTTTCATCTGATATTCGTACCAACATAGATATGATGATAAGAGAAGATCTAAAGCTAGAGATGCTGCATGCTGCCAATAAAGAACATCCTTTAAAAATTAATAGCACTAACTATAATCAAATCTTTAAAGCGCTCCAATAAAAGTGTTGCAAATGATTTTAAATATTTATTTTGATAAAATTGTGTTTAGCATTTTATCTGTAATTTAAAAACCAGACAAAATTCTTTTCGTCTGGTTTTAGAACACATAACATTTTTATAATAGCTTTCTTTTAAACCCTTGAAACTGTAGAAAAATAAATGCATCCCATCTTTATCGAACGGAGATAAATTTTTATGAAACAGACGAAGAAATTTAGAAAAGCGTTTCTTTAGTGTATTTAAAGATTTTATCAGCTCTAACTGAAATTTAAATGTTGTTGTGACAGACATTGATTATTTATTTTTCACAGTCTATCCATAGTTGAAAATTTTCTTGTAAGAAGAAAAGAGAGTTTTTCTCGTTAAAACAAGAAATCATGTTTTATCAGAAAATAAAACACTCAATACATTCAAAGCTCTGAGTATTAAAATTCCAATATCCCTAGATTCTGTGTATTTAACACTCTAAACAAGAGGGTGATTGAAAAATTGACTAGAAATTTTATCAAAGGAGAAGCTTTTTTATTGAATCAATAGGAGATAGATCTCAAATCTTTGAGTTTCTTAAAGGAGATTTTGATAAAGCGATTTGTAAAGACGCTCATCATTATTCTATAATGTTTTCTGAGTTGAGTGGAAAAAAACAGAGATGCAGTTTTACTTCCCCTCCATTTTTCTTAATACATCTAAACATAGCCTTTTATTCGCAATAGCTGAATGTATTTTTATTCCCTTCAAAAAACTGAGATTCTGGAACAATATCATTCAATCTCCTTATTTAAGAAAAAAACGTAAAGATCGGTTCAAAATCTCCACCATAGCATGACTCTTCAGGAATAATCTTAGCTTTCTTTTTTACAATTCTTTTCTCAATGCTTTCCTCTAATGCTAAGCTTCTCTATAAACTCCAGAAAAATCTATAATTTACAGCATAGGAATACGCTCGAACAAAGGTGATATTGGTTCTCACAGATCATTATTATAAACTCATAATCCTTGATAAGCTCTTTCAAATCAAATTTCAGATCTCTTTCTGATACAAAATATCATAATGTTTAGGGATGTTAAGCCTCTCACCTGAAGGTAAAAATTTTCACCATTTTAAAATAAAATAAATGCTTTCAACAAAAGATGGATAAAATTTTCAGTCCTCACTTATATCTAATCCTTAATAAATTCTCAATCCTTTGCCAATCTTGGGTGATGGAATGCTTTTTCCTGATAATATTCCTGTTCTTTACAAATGAAAACATTACCACCACCGCGCTTTTACTCCTAAATTTTGCTCTGGTGCATAAACCCTAGAAAACCAGCTGATCTATTGTATGAACTTGATCTCATGTTTTATGTTCTCTACATCCACCGATACAAGGAAGTTAACAAATGCATAATCAATGAGTCAATATGCATTATTTTCAACATTGTAAATCTCAATTTGAACTCTTTTAAGAGCATCCCGTTTCATGCGTAAGCACTGTTTCTAAAATGACAAAGAAACGAATTGAAATCACAATAGCACTGGGCTCTTCAATGTAAAAAATCTGCTCGTATCTTTATTGATTCTCTCTTTGTGAATGCTCTTTTTATTTTACAATATCTTTGGAAGATTACCACTTATCGCTGCTTTGGTTATAAACCAATAGCGGTGAAGTAATGGTAAAGCTGTGTTTTCTTGAAAAACTGCTGCTCCCAATTGTACTGCCTTTTGAAGAGATGCTGGTATAATTGCCAATGGAAGAAACGCTGGTTTAAGAGTTTTAGGAATCATATTAAAATATTCGTAAAATCTAGTGTAACGATCTCGTGATAAAGCTACCATAGCTTCAATGATGTGGCATTTTTGTTCTTTACTGATATGGTTGGACTCCAACTCTTTCCTCTTCACCCCTAAAGCTTTGAGCATATCAGCAGGTAAATAATATTGATATCGTGATTGCATGAATGATAAAAGGCGCAATACACCACTTAACCCTTGTGCAATCCCCCCATGTTGATAGGCATATGTAAAATTTTGTGCCGCATCTGAATCTAATATCTGACAAGAAAGCTGTAAAATTATACTTGCTGTCTCACCACAATAGAATTCGAGATCGTAAAGAGTTGCCATCGGATTGTGATAAAGATCTAAAATCTGCGCATCACAATAACGTAAAAAAGCTGTCTTAGGTAAATTAAAAAGAGTCATTGCCGTAAACAAATCACTCAAAATCGGATTGCTTTCACTTTTCTCCATTTCACTCTTAGCAATCGAATCATACCACCAGCGTAATCGTATCTCACCGATAAGGGGATTATGCACATTTTCACGAATACGAACAATTTCTGCATTAAAGGCATAAAGAGCGGCCAATGCTCTACGCTTCTTTTTAGGCGCAAATAAGACTGATATATAACGATCACGATCTGTAGAACGTAAAATATCAAGGCTATAAGGAAGAAAATTGATCATTCTACAGCAAACAATAAAGCAGCCACTGCACGATCTTCAGCTAACAGAACATTAAATGTACGCACTGCTGCTCCTGTACTCATTGTATCTGATGAAATACGCTTTTCCCATAACAGTACCCGTAACTCTTCAGGCAATCGCAATAATTCAACTCCCGTGCCTATTAATAAAACCTCAATTTGGTCTGACTCTTCTAATACACGAGATACATCCTCTTGAGTAGGAACAGGCCATGCCATATCAATACCATAAATACCTGATGGTACACAAATAATAGAACCTCTATGTGACATATCAGCAAAACGAAAGCCACCATTTCCATAAGCATCAATAGGTGCACGCCCTGGAAAATGCGCCTCGCGGATTTGAATTGCATGAAACACTAGTCATTGCCTTTATTTTGAAAGCTTAATTGCGTTTTTTCCCCTTTACCCCTAAAAGTCAGCAAAGAAACCATGATACCCTGTATCGCAAGGTTAATGCAAAATTTTTCATAAAGAATACACTCCTGAAAATGCAAAAAGCAATATATAAAAACTATTACAGATACTATAGAAAAAGTCTGCCATAAAACGTAGTCAAATACCATATCCGTTTTCAACATATTTATTGAAAATAAATTTATCTGAACCTATTCATTCAAAAACAAACAATTTTCGTCCTCTAGAACAATGGTCTTGTTCGAAGAGTAGTTAAAAATTATCACAATATTCAACAAATAAAATAACTATTTTTTTTAACAAAAAATTATTAAGGTTCATTTGTCGACTATAAAACAACCCATACAATGAAAAGGCTTTTACATAAATATATAAAAGCCACCCACTTTCATAAAAATCAGTTTTAAAAGGACACGATAACTGCCATCATACTTTAAGAATGTTCTTCCTTTGATACAGCTTTTTTCTCTTTAGAAGCGCCCATATTTTCCTTTTTTACAACTCTAGCTTTCGATGATGTTTTCGCTTTAGCATTCAATTTTGATTTTTCTTCCAAAATTGGTTCTCCTTTAACGCGAACATCTAATAATGTTGAACGTATAACGCGAATGCGCATACCATCACAAATTTCAACCTCTAATTCACCGCTCCCATCGTAAACTTTCGTAACCTTGCCGATAACACCACCGCCCGTTATCACTGTATCACCACGACGCACAGTATTAAGCATTTCTTGGCGCTTTTTCATTTGTACACGCTGTGGACGAATAATAAAAAAATACATAATCCCAAAAATCAGAATAAATGGGATGAAAGTAACAAGTGAGGGCCCATTGGAAACACCGCTTGCAATTTGAGCATAAGCGTTAGTAATAAACATTTTTATCTCCTATAGATTAAACTTCAGGTATTTCCTATTCTTTTTAAATAAGCTTTTGATTAAAAAAAGCTTTCCTAGAGGATCGTCATGCAGAACAATAACTACAAACTGTAATTACAGCTTTATCGAAAGGCAATAAAACCTTAAAAGGCAGAAGGCAACGAGAAAAAACTTTTAAAAAACAGATTTGTTTCTCTTTTCGGAAAAAATAAATGAACAATAATCTTCTTCCCTTCTAAATCAGTTAAACTGATCGCTATCCTTAAGCGTGTAAGATTTTTTTGCTGAAAGAGCATTGACTTAAGCAGATTGATTATTTTGTCTGAAATCCAGATAAATTATAAATTTTTTTTTAAAAGTCACCATACGTTAGTTTTCTAAATACTTGATAGGATCAACAGGTAAAGAATTTTCACGCACTTCAAAATAAACACGTGGAGTTTTAACATCACCTGAAACACCAGACTTAGCAATCTCATCACCACGCCGTACCTGTTGCCCTTTAGTAACAACAAGCTTGCTATTACATCCATAAATAGTGATAATATTATTCTCATGTCGGATCATAACAACATTGCCAAGCTCTTTTAACCCATCACTTGCATAAATAACGATACCGTTTTCCGCTGACTTTACCGATGAGCCTTCAGGCACAGCAATATATATTCCCCGACTCGTTACTGTCCCTTTCTTTTGACCAAACTGGTTTAATAAACGCCCTCGTACCGGCCAACGCATCTTAGAAATTCCTGTGACTTGTGGTGTCACACCATTATCCTTATTCATCACAGTGTCTAAAATACCCGTTTCATCATTTAATGAGGGCATCTGTGTGGAAAAATTCTGTATAATATGTGACCTGCTTATCTTTGCAGAAGACTTGGTTGTTATAGGAGCTTTCTCTGCAAATGAATCTTCCTTGTGTCTTATAGAAGACGTGGCTCGAGGCTGAGATAAAGATTGTTTTTCTGTCCTCCCATCATTATTGCGAGCATTCGAAGTTTCTATTGTACGACCACTTGGGATTATAAGGACCTGGCCTATATAAATGGAATTACTACTTATGCCGTTTACTAATTTTAATACCTCAACATTGACTCCTCTTTGCCGAGCAATGCTTAACAACGTATCCCCACTTTGAACAATATAAGAGTTTCGTCGAAAAAGAGGTTCTTTCTTCATTTGTGCACGAGAAAGCGTTCCAAGATTGCGTGGTGGTGTTCCCATAACTCGACTATCAGGAGAAGGGGTCTCATCTTGTGGAGGAGAATTATATACAGTATTATCATAGGTTGATAAATCATTACTTGGCTCTACAGGTGGCAATTCAGTACTTTGTATCATACCAGCGCCATACGACAACGTTGGAGAATCCGTAGACATCGACATCGTTGTAGACATATTTGGCTGATTAAAAACTGTAGAATAAGAGAAAGTATTAGCGAAACGCTCCATACCAGAACTACATCCCACAAGAACTGTTATCATCGCTAAAAGAGCTATACTCTGATTACATCGGACAACATTACCCAAAACTTTTAAAAACATAGTTTTGCTCATTCACCAATACTCAACTCAATCTATTAAAGCTTTGTAATATTACCTAAGAGTTAAAATAAGGTATTTTATTCAGGAATATTTTTACAATAAAATCAAAGTGAATTTATCATAAAATTAAGAGAGGAAATATTTTATGGAGTATCTATAGTCTGAAAATCAAAGTGTTTCCGCAATACCTTCAATAAATGGTTGATACCGCACTTGAAACATTTCTAAGCACTCAAACCGGCTCGCAATTTTTGTATAACGCGTAATGGTTTGTACCCCTTCATCAGGTCCTATAGCTTGAATGAGAATTCCATTTTCAGTTAAAAGTTCTAAAAATTCTTTCGGTTCATCAGAGCGTGATGGCCAAATAAGAATACGATCAAACGACCCCAAACCTGCAACAATACGACTTCCATCAATCTGCCGTATAACAATATTTTCAATGCCTAAAGTTTGAAATTTTTGACGCGCCAAATCAACAAGCGTTTTATAGCGATCAACTGTTATCACACGGTCACTAAGACATGCCATAAGGGCAGTACAAAAACCAGAACCCGTACCAATCTCTAAAACACGATGTTTTTTTTTCAAAGACAAAGCATAAAGAATCAAGAGTTGCTCTTCTAAACGCTCAATATATTCACCACACTCAATTGGAATAACTTTATTATCATAAGCACCCTTAAACCAAGGAGAACCGACAAACTGTTGACGTGGAATTTTCTCCAATGCCGCAAAAAAGTGAACATCATCAATTCCTTTGCTGCGCATTCTTAACACAAGACCAGCTAGCTCCTCATGAAATCGTAAAATACACTTTTTCTCCATAATATCATTCGATCTCCAACAGAGTCGTTATATCATTGTACTCACATTTTATTTCTTTTTAAATGGTATCCCCTTGTGTCTTTATGCTCTCAGTTGTCAACAATAAACGTATAGTCGTTCTCCTTTTCAAATTTAAGCAGTAATGCAACGTATGCCCTTCATATAAGGTTGTAAAACATCGGGTACAATAATTGACCCATCAGCCTGCTGATAATTCTCAAGAATGGCAATAAGACAACGACCAACAGCCGTACCGGAACCATTAAGACTATGGACGAAATGTAATGTTTTCTCACCTTCTTTACGATAGCGTGCATTCATACGTCGCCCTTGAAAATCTCCACAAAATGAGCAACTGGAAATTTCACGATAACATCCTTGACCAGGAAGCCAAACTTCAATATCATAGGTTTTGCGTGCGGAAAATCCCATATCACCTGTAGAAAGAACCACGGTACGAAAAGGCAAATTGAGTCGTTTTAATACATCTTCTGCACATTCTGTCATACGTTCCAGTTCAATTAAAGACTGTTCTGCAGTGGTAATTGATACCATTTCTACTTTCCAAAATTGGTGTTGACGCAACATACCACGTGTATCACGACCAGCAGATCCCGCTTCGGATCGGAAACAAGGGCTCAAAGAAGAAAATCGCAATGGCAAATCCGATATCTCAAGAATTTCATTGTTTACCAAATTGGTTAACGGAACTTCTGCTGTTGAAATAAGCCACCGACCATCTGTTGTTCGAAAGAGATCATCAGCAAATTTCGGCAACTGAGCTACTCCATAAACAATCTCATCACGAACAAGGAGAGGTACAGAAACTTCTGTATAACCATGCTCATAAACATGTACATCAAGCATAAATTGACCCAATGCACGTTCAAGCCGTGCTAACATACCTGAGAGTACTGTAAAACGTGTACCCGACAAACGGCTTGCCCGTTCAAAATCCATCTGTTTGAGATTTTGACCAAGATCAAAATGTTCCTTTGGTGTAAAGTCAAACGCCGTAGGTGTACCAAAATGTCGAATAACAACATTATCACTTTCATCTTTACCTTCTGGAACATCATCTAATGGAATATTCGGGATAGCTGAAAGAGCATTCTCCAAACTCTTTGTCAATCGTTTTTCTTCTACTGTAGCAGAAGAAAGAAAGGCCTTAATCTCTTCAACCTCAGCTCTAAAGTGTTCAGCCGTTTTCTGATCACAGGTAACTAAAGCCTGTCCTATTTCCTTTGAAGCTGCATTGCGACGCTCCTGCGCGGATTGTAATCTAGCGACATATGACCGACGCTCAAAATCAAGTTTTATTAACCTTTCAGCTTGTGGCTCAATACCTCTCTTTGCCAACGCTGCATCTAATTTCTCAGGGTGTTCACGAATCCACTTAATATCAAGCATCAAAATTCCTCATTTGCATCGTTTCTAATTCATTTTCCTATGGCACAAGTTATAAATTTCTCTTAAGGGGATTTCTTTTCCATACAGTAGGCAATTAAAATTGAAATCTCGTAAAGAGCTATCGTTGGTAATGCTACCGCAAACATAGTAAAAAAATCCGATGGAGTTACTATCGCCGCAATTATAAAAGAGATGAGAATAGCCCACTTTCGTTTAGACGCTAAACTATGAGAAGTTAAAAGTCCAACTTTCGTTAAAAGACTGGTGACAAGAGGTAATTGAAAAATCAAACCAAAAATTAGAATAAACGATGTCATAAAACTTAAATAATCGGAGATACGCACTATAAACTCTATTCTTAAATGAACATCCGGAAGAAATTGCTGAGAAAGGCTAAACCAAAGCATAATCGGTGCCACCAGAGCATAAACAAACGCCCCACCAATACAAAATAAAATCGGCCCACTAATTAGAAATGGTAAAAAAGCTATACGCTCATTTTTATAAAGTCCTGGTGCAATAAAGCTATAAAACTGAAAAGCCGTATAAGGAAAAGACAAAATAGCTGCCCCAAAAGTAGCAAGTTTCATCTTCGTTAAAAAAGTTTCCCATACTTGCGTTGATTGCAAACGAATACTCTCAGGATTACTACCTGATATTTTCATTGCCCACTGATAAGGCCATATCAAAAAATTTAAGATATAATCTTTGACAAGAAAACATATAATAAAAGCGATAAAAAATGCGATCAGAGCAGTAATAATTCGCTGACGCAGTTCAATCAAATGCTCTAAAAGGGGTGCCATATTAGCATCAACTTCATCTTTCTTAACATTCATGACGCATCTACTTTATCTTTAGAAGTTACAGATACACTCCCAAAACTACGAACAACAACAGGTACGTCTAAATCTTCATTGGTTTTGTTCTGATCACATTCAAAATTTTCTTGATCTTTTTCTAATTTATGGTGCGTTGTATTTACATCAAAATTATCGGAGATATCTCCTCTTATATCATGCATGGGATTTAAAATTCCTGTCAACTTCTTGTCTGGATTAAAATCGCTTATATTCGATAGTGTCTTTTGCAGATTATCAAGCTCAGCTTGTTTCATTGCATCATCAAACTGGTGACGAAATTCATTCGCTGTTGAACGGACATAAGCTATTGCCTTTGCCATTGTCCTTAGCATTTTAGGTAAATCTTTTGGTCCAACTACGACGATGAGAACAAGTAAGATCACGAAAAACTCAGGCCCATCAATCCCAAACATCAGTTTATACTCGACTTCCTTATTTGAACAATTATGATTGTGTCTTTGTTATTTTACACACTATTTTTTAGCAACAGAAGTTTTGCTTTTTCTAGAGGAAGAAGAACCTTTTACATGCGTAGCTGCACGCTTCACCGATAAAGACTGAGATTTTTGAGGTTCAACATCAATTATTTCAGAATGGTGAGCCCTCTCAAGCTTATCCTCGAGAATGTCCTCTTCGTCTTTTATATTCTTTTTAAAAGCTTTAACTCCCTTCGCCACATCACCCATTAATTCAGAAACCTTACCGCGCCCGAAAAGCACAATAACAATCAATAAAATTACAATTAAATGTGTTGGTGAAAAAATATTACCCATCACTCTCTCTCACTGCTTTTTAATTTGATTTCACTTGTTCATAACAGTTCTGTAAGGAATATACCAAATATATCATATCTTACTTGTATATTTTCTTCTCAAGTTAAAGGCAATTGAACATTTTTTATTGTAAAATAGCTTTTAGCTCCTCTCCAACTTTTAATTAGCATATTACAACAAGCGCAGATAAATCAAAAATGACAAACCTCTTCAAATAAAAGTCAAAAGGTTTGAAAATTCCTCTTTCAAAGCAACTTCATCTGATCTGTCTGGTTGAAAATCCCGTCTGCGAGCTCTATACGCACGTCCAATGTTTTACCTTTTAAAAACAAAACCGTATGCGTGATCGCAAATATTTTTTCTAAATGACCATTATAATGTAGAATAATATCACAGCTTGCAGAAAAAATTTCACGTGTTAAATTAGAGAAATTTTCTGAAAATGCATTTTACCAAAGAGTTTTCATTGATACACTATCTGACATTAAAAGCCCATAAAAACCTATCTTTTTACGAATAATATTCTCAATAACTCTTTTAGAAAGCGTTGCAGAAATTCTTTTGTCAATTGCTTCATAGCCAATATGCGCAGTTATCGCAGATAAGCAAATCAGTCAAATTTTTTAAAAACATAAAATCATACTTTTCCAAAATATCAAGGGGTACATTGTCACATGCTAATTCAAAATGCGTCTCTCAAAATGCTCTACCATATCTTGGAATATGTTTTATCACCGGTAAAAGCCCCCATCCAAAAGTCCCTCAGTAATTGCACACCCTAAAGCTATCACTGTTTCTACACCTTTAGCATAAGCACGCGTTCCAATAACATCGTGCGTTCCACCCACCAAAATATCTAAAACAGGAAGACAATTGGCATTTATACCAAACTTTATTAAATCAATAGCACGAAATCGAGACATAATCCACGCAGCACGAATTCCCTTATCTTGATCCCTTTTATTTCCCCAAAAATTACAGCTGCCGGATAAAGAAGTACCAAAGGTGGAAGAAAACATTGTACCTTTCCCCCTTCTTGATCAAGAAAAATATCATCACGCCTACTTACCACAATGTAAAGATGTAGTCAGTGCTTTGACATCATCTGCCGACCCAATATTGGAAGCAAAGAGAATAAAAGTTCAAGGCTTATGCTCAGCAATGAACGTTTTTTCATTTTTTCTTAGAAAAAATTAGAAATACTAGTAATCATAGCTTTTATTTCTGACATTATCTCGATATCTTTATGCTTATTTTCTTCATAATCTCTCCTTTGATTGAAACAGTTCGTACATCTTATGTCAGTTTTTTAAAACTCGTCTTTTGATATCCTATAAAAACCTCACCGTTTCACATATGTAATGTGAAACTTGCGTTCCAAACAAAGACACTCCTTAAATGCTCCCGTGAGAAATCTGTCGATACAGCGTGCAAACATTTTTACTATTGTTGTTCATAGAATTTATAACTGATCAGTTTAACTGCTTTGTGAGATATTAAAAATAGTTTATCTTCAAAAACTTAGAAAATTTATTGATGAATGTGCAAATTGCGCTTACAATCTTTAGAAACCTCTACTGATACATCAATTAACTTGTACCTTTTATTCATTTCCTTTTGAGGCGGTGGTAATAAAAAAATTCTTTCATAATCTGCCAAATGCCTTAATCGAAGTATTTTCTCTTTTTTTAGCCATGTTTTATTAAAAGATTTGAAATCTTAGCGATTAATCTAATTTATACAAATTAGATTGATATAAAATAGTATAGCCAATCACTGTAAATCTATGACATTGGTATTCTGCCAAACATATATGTTTTTTTGAGCAAGACATTATTTTATCTCTCTCAGAGGTTTTTTGTGAATAGGAAAACTGTCTTTTTATGTTAGAAAGGGATTTGGTGAGCATTCTTAGATAGGATAGATTTTACTTATGAATTATCGGCATATTTATCATGCTGGCAATTTTGCTGATGTTTTTAAACATATTATTGTCACTCGCATCATAGAATATCTCAAACGCAAAGAAAAAGCTTTTCGTATTATAGATACGCATGCTGGAATCGGCATTTATGATCTCTCCTCTCTAGAAGCACATAAAACAGGTGAATGGCGTGAAGGTGTTTACCAACTTCTTTCAGCACCTATTCCAGAAGATTTAAAAGCACTCCTTTATCCATGGTGTAATATCATCGAAGCACTCAATAAGGGGGAAAAAGAAATCCTATTTTATCCTGGCTCTCCTGTTCTTATTCGTCAATTACTGCGTAAACAAGACCGGTTAACAGCAATTGAATTGCACCATGAAGATTATCATATTTTAGCAAAAAATTTTGCTGGTGATTATCAAACAAAAGTTTTACATTTAGATGGATGGCTTTCCTTAAATGCCCATCTGCCACCAAAAGAAAAACGTGGTTTCATCCTTGTTGATCCTCCCTTTGAAAAACCTGGTGAATTTTCTCGTCTCATTGAGGGATTGAGGAAAGCATATCGCCGTTTCCCTAGAGGAATTTATGCTTTATGGTACCCCGTTAAATATGACAAAGAAATTGAAAACTTTCTTCATGCACTTCATCAAACAGGAATTCCAAAAATTCTACAACTCGAAATGCGTATTCGAAAAAGCTCCATACCCCTTACAATGAATGGAAGTGGCATGGTTCTTATCAATCCCCCATATCTTATTGAAGAAGAAATGAAAAAGCTCAGCCCTTTTCTTATCACTCGTCTTGGGCAAGATAAAAATGCACACATAACTCATAAATGGATTCAAAAAGAACAGCTATTATGTTAAAAACTTTTTTCTATGATTTCTAAAAGAAGATCCTGTTAGGGTAATTAAAGAGGGTTAAACTACTTAGGGTTGGAACACGAGGTAAGTCTTTTGCTCTACAATTGACTCAAAATGCATAGAACAGCGAATGGTATGTGTTTATTTTTTAAAAACAATATCTTAAATAATCCTTATTATAACAAATTTACCATTTCAATCAGTTCATTAAATGAAGTTGGCCGACTTGTAAAACTGTTCTCTGAGAGAGTTTCCGCATTTTTTTATAAAAAGTAATAACTCAAAAATCATGTAATCTCATACCATAATGCATTATTTACAGGCAAAAACTATAAATACATAAATGATAAGATTTAATGGAGTAGAATATTTCATATAAAAAACACAAAACATTCCTGGGTAAACAGAATGATCTTGAAAAACAAAACAGCTTGTACCGAAAATGAGTTAGAAAATCTTCCTTTTCTCTCTAACCTTACATGGGATAATGCCAATCAAGGAAATAATAAAAGCCAATTCAAAGGTACCAAACTTATACAAGAGTTTGTCAAGCATCTTCCACATAAGCCAGGAGTTTATCGAATGTTTGATGAAAATGGTGAGGTTCTTTATGTTGGTAAAGCACGTAATCTTAAAAAACGTGTTTCAAACTATACGCGTGAACAGGGACATAAGAACCGTATCACCCGCATGATTCGTGCAACATCTCATATGGAATTTATCATTACTCACACAGAAACAGAAGCACTCCTCTTAGAAGCTAATCTCATCAAAAGGTCGCATCCACGTTTTAATGTGTTACTGCGTGATGATAAAAGCTTTCCTTACATCATTATTACTGATGATCATCGAATACCCGCACTATACAAACATCGCGGCGCTCGAACACGAAAAGCCCATTATTTTGGTCCTTTTGCCTCTTCTGGTGCAGTTACACAAACAATCAACGTTTTACAACGCGCTTTTTTATTACGCACCTGTACCGATTCAGTTCTTGAAAACCGTACACGTCCCTGTTTGCTTTATCAAATCAAACGATGTTCTGCACCCTGTACCCATGAAATTAGTGACCGTGATTATAGTGAACTCGTTAAAGGAGCAATATCTTTCCTTTCGGGAAAAAGCCAATCCGTTAAAAATGATATGGTGCAAGCTATGCATAAAGCTGCAGAAAATCTTGATTTTGAACAAGCTGCGTCCTACCGTGACCGTTTATCTGCTCTCTCTCACATACACAGTCATCAAGGCATTAATCCCCAAACAATAGAAGAAGCAGATGTATTTGCAATTGCGCAAAAAGGGGGAGTAACCTGTATTCAAGTGTTCTTTTTCCGTATGGGACAAAATTGGGGAAACCGAGCATATTTTCCTAAAGCAGACCCATCTTTCTCCAGTAGTGAAATTTTAGCGAGTTTTCTTGCCCAATTCTACGATGATAAGCCACTTCCAAAACTCATCCTTTTATCTGAATCAATTGAAGACAAGACACTTCTTGCAGAAGCATTCAGTCTAAAAGCAAATCGTAAAATATGCCTCTCTTTACCAAAACAAGGTGAACGCAAAACCCTGGTTAATCACGCCTATATCAATGCCCATGAAACACTTGGACACAAGCTTGCTGAAACAGCCACACATACAAAATTGTTTCAGGGTATTGCAGAAATATTTCAACTGCCTCATACCCCATGCCGTATAGAAATCTATGATAATTCCCACATTATGGGGACAAATGCAGTAGGTGCAATGATTGTTGCAGGTAAAAATGGATTTATTAAAAATCAATATCGCAAATTCAACATTCGCTCAACCGATATCACGCCTGGCGATGACTTTGGAATGATGAAAGAAGTCATTAAACGAAGATTTTCACGCCTTATCAAAGAGCATGGTCTGCCTCATGAAAGCAAAAACATACAAAGTAAAGGCGATGTTTCTTTTCCCATCTGGCCTGATCTTATCTTAATCGATGGAGGTCAAGGACAAATAAACAGTGTGCATACAATATTATCTGAATTAGGATTGGATAATTTCATTACAGTAGTTGGAATAGCGAAAGGCGCCAATCGTAGAGCGGGACGTGAACGTTTTTTTATAAAAGGAAAAACACCTTTTATACTTTCCCCGCACGACCCTATCTTGTATTTTTTGCAACGTTTACGCGACGAAGCACATCGTTTTGCTATTGGGACTCACAGAGCAAAACGAAAAAAAGAAACATTGAAAAATCCGCTTGATGAAATCGAAAATATTGGTCCATCAAGAAAGCGTGCGTTGCTTCATCACTTTGGAAGTGCTAAAGCCGTTTCTGACGCTTCACTAGAAGATTTAACAAAAGTTATAGGAATTTCTATCACGATTGCACAAAAAATTCATAACCATTTTAATGAAAAATAAGCTTGTTTCATAATCTTTGTCTTGTTACGTTTATAAAATATATTGTAATTTCACAAAAAATTGAAAATAGCTTTATGAAAAATCATACTTTTTCTTTTCCAAATATTTTAACTTATGTACGGATTGTTGCTGTGCCAATGGTTGTTGCATGCTTTTTTTTAGAAGGACGATTACAATCAAGCGATATTGCACGTTGGGCTGCTGTTTCTATTTTTGTGGTTGCATCTATTACTGACTTTCTTGATGGCTACCTTGCCCGTATTTGGGAACAAACATCCAATATCGGGCGCATGTTAGATCCAATTGCAGATAAACTTCTCGTCTCTGCTTCTTTACTCTTGCTTGCAGCAGACAGTACTATTGCGGGCTGGACATTATGGGCAGCCATTATTATTCTTTGTCGGGAAATTCTTGTATCAGGATTACGTGAATATTTGGCTGAATTGAAAGTTAGTGTCCCTGTCTCTCGTCTTGCAAAATGGAAAACTTTTGTACAAATGATAGCTATTATCTTTCTTTTAGCGGGACCAGCTGGTAATAAAATTATCTCTTATACAGTGGAATTTGGCATCGCTATGCTGTGGATTTCTGCCCTTCTTACATTGTGGACAGGATGGGATTATTTTCGTGCAGGTTTAAAACATGTTATCACATGAAAAATGATAAATCTTACATCTCTTTTAAAGAAATCTATAACTTCATAAGAAAAATTCCAAAACAGTATGTTTCGGAATTTTTTGCTTTTTATTAACCAACAATTTCTACTTCGGAAAACCAAAAAGCGATCTCTGTTTTTGCTGTTTCAGCACTATCTGAACCATGAACAGAATTTTCACCTATCGACAAAGCATGGATTTTACGAATTGTTCCTTCCCGTGCATCTTCAGGATTTGTAGCACCCATCACTTCACGATTTTTAGCTATTGCATTTTCGCCTTCTAAAACCTGAACAATGGTTGAACCAGAAGACATAAATTCAACCAATTCACTAAAAAATGGGCGTCCTCTATGAACAGCATAAAATTTTTCAGCTTCACGTTGACTCATCCACACACGTTTAGATGCGATAACACTCAGCCCTGCATCCTCAAGCATCTTTGTAATTGCACCTGTTAAATTACGACGTGTTGCGTCTGGTTTAATCATTGAAAAAGTACGTTCTACAGCCATTTGACCACCTTATATTTTATTATAAATTATCTGGCCGTTTTATAACGAGCAAGATACCTCTTGCCAAGTGACTATGAGAAAATCCGCATCAATTTTTAGAATTGTATAGTTATTCGCTGATTTCAATAAAAAATCTCATTTTAATTTATTGCTCCATCACAGATACAATAGATTGATTTATAAAGATAATCTACCTTTCTTCAACTTGAATGAAAACCCAGAATATTGTAAGATTCTCTCATTTAAAACTCTCTTATAGTGAATTAATCAAAATCATTTGCTTGCAAATCACAAACGAGAATAGCGTGTGAATAAAAACACTTAAAGAAAGGAGTAAAAATGCCCCTAATGAACCGTCTCAATATAAGAGTTTTCGCAACATTTTGAGCCGGAAAATAGAATAATTGTGCCAACTTGCACCAAGCGTAAAAATGGCGGTGCACAATAACATACACATTTTACCTTTAAAGATTAAATCCATTTGCACTTATTTTTAAAATATGCAAAGGAGGCTTTTTATTATGTTAGTGTTGAATAATATTACCATACGAATAGCTGGGCGCCTTTTAATTAGCCGTGCTAACATTGCTCTTCCTGTTGGTTCAAAAACCGGATTTGTTGGCTGTAATGGCACTGGAAAATCAACTCTTTTTCGCGCCATTACAGGTGAAATATCACCCGAAAATGGCGATATTCTCATGCCACAAAATACAAAGATTGGTCAAGTTGCTCAAGAAGCACCTGCAACTAAGTGCTCTTTACTCGAAACTGTCTTAGCCGCCAACGCAGAACGCGCTAATCTTCTTCATGAAGCAGAAACCGCAACTGATCCTATGTGTATTGCTGCCATTCATGCACGTTTAGCCGATATTGATGCTTATTCTGCAAAAGCGCGTGCCGGAAAAATCCTCTCTGGTTTAGGATTTGATTCTCATACGCAACAACGACCTCTCTCGTCCTTTTCCGGCGGATGGCGCATGCGAATTGCGCTAGCAGCCGTACTGTTTACTGAGCCTGATCTTTTACTCCTCGATGAACCAACAAATTATCTCGATATTGAAGGAACTTTATGGCTCTCTGAGTATGTGCGTCAATATCCCCATACAGTGATCATAATTAGTCATGATCGTGATTTTTTAAATAATACAGTTAACTCTATCATGCATCTCGAAAATAACCAACTTACCTTCTGGCATGGTAATTATGATCAATTCGAACACCAAAAAGTTGAAATTATTAAAGCACAACAGAAACAAATTGAAAAACAAGAAGCGCAACAAAAACATATGGAAGATTTTATTGTCCGTTTTCGTGCTAAAGCAAGTAAAGCGCGACAAGCACAATCACGCCTCAAGACACTCGAAAAGCTTAAACCCATCACAAGGTGGAAAATTCAACATGTTCAGCCTTTTATCTTTCCAAAAGCAGAAAAGCCTGTAGCCTCTCCTATTATTGCATTATCAAACGTAAGTGTCGGTTATGAAACAGGAAAACCAATTTTACAAGAATTAAATTTAAGAATTGATAATGATGACCGTATCGCTCTCTTGGGCTCAAACGGAAACGGAAAATCAACTCTTGCTAAATTGCTCGCCGGCCGTCTGAAATCGGAAAAAGGAACAATCACCCTTGCTCCAAATCTGAAAATTGCTTTTTTTTCTCAACATCAACTTGATGATCTTCAACCAGAAGAAAATGCAATAGATCACATGCGCCATCTTATGCCAAGAAAAGCAGAATCTATAATACGCGCTGCAGTCGCTCGTATGGGAATATCAACGGAAAAAATGATGACAAAAGCCAAAAAGCTTTCAGGAGGTGAAAAAGTTCGCTTGCTTATGGGACTTACTGTTTTTGAAGGACCCCATCTTCTTATTCTTGATGAACCAACCAATCACCTTGACATCGATAGCCGTCAAGAACTGATATATGCACTCAATCATTTTAATGGAGCAGTAATACTTATTGCACATGACCGCCATCTTATTGAAGCAACAATGGATCGCTTATGGCTTGTGAAAAATAAAACTGTACTCCCTTATGAAGGTGACATGCATACTTACCGTGAAGAGATTCTTGGGCTTTCCCCCAAAAAAGAAACAAATGTATCTCTTAAAAAACAACTTTCCTTTTCTAAAAATGATCAACGAAAAAGCAACGCCCAAAAACGTGCTAATCGCGCTCCATTACGTAAAAAAATAGTTGAAACTGAAGCATTGATAGAGCACCTTTATAAACAAATTGCACAACTTGATGAAGAACTCACTTTTGTTTCTTTCCATAACAAAATACCTGAAAAAATAAAAGAACGTGCGAAAATAGTTAAAAAATTAGAAGAGTCTGAAACACTTTGGTTTATGTTATCTGATCAATATGAAACACAACTGATGTAAAAATAAACTCTTATCACTTAAAATTTGCTCGATTGGTAACTCTGGGATAATAGCAAGACAAAAAATTCATGCCTCCACTAAAAATTATACATAAAATGGACGAGAGATCAGAGAAAATACTTTCTATAATGACCTAACATACCTACCTCCTATCTATTTTATAAAAAGTGTATCAACATTCTCTCAAAAACTGTTCCTTAACCATACATTGAATACTTCGTTTTTAAAAATGACACTTTCAAAACAGATCAGGAAACGAAACCAACCTACATCCTTAAAAACTATAGCGTACCCCTAAAATACCTTGAAAGGACTGCTTCATTTTGTCCCCTTTAACATACTGCGCTTCCGCATAAAGCTTGAATTTCTCACTTACTAAACTGCTCAAACCAATCCCCAATTTACCAAAATTCCCAGACAAATCTGTAACAAATTGATGCAACTTATTAATCGTCGTATGATTGTTATCTCTATTCTCACGCAACCATGCTGCCGTAATGTAAGCCATAGAGAACACATCTTCTCCTAAACAGAATTCATATCCCGCAGATAAGCCAAACTCACTGCGTAATGATGTAAATCGATTTATATCACCCATCATCTCATTCGAGAGCTTGATCTCTTTACCTTTAACCTGCAACCAGCTGAATTGTGCATATGGTTGCATCCAACCACTCTTCGTTGTCTTATAACGATAACCCGCTTCAAATGACATACCCACCCCCCATTGACCATAATTTCCTTCAATGGCTATACCATTCGTTGAAACAGCCTTCAGATTATTCTGATACTGATTGTATTTTAAAACACCATCTAGATACCATCCATTATGATCAAAATAAGTTGCATACGCTCCAATACTATAAATGTTTAGATTGCTAACACCACCTCGTGCATGTGCAACACGTGCTTGATCATAACTGCCAAAACTACCGATATAAAACTCTCCATCCATCAGCTCACTTACACCACTGATACCTAGAACTATACCCGTCTGATCAAGCTTGAAGTCTCTATGATCTACAACGATGTTTTCTTTGCTCTTTATTGCATATGTCCAAAAAGACGCGTGTTGTTTACTTCTGTCTACAATTCTTCTTCCCGCACGTACAGTTTGCATCTCACTGTGAAAAACCAGTGCTGGAGTTACGGACATAGACAATACTGCATCTGTAGAAGGGGTAGTCAAAAAATTAAAAACTGGTAACTTCTGACTTGATTGTAGTGAAGGCCTATCCTGCTGACTGGGACGCACAATCATCTGGTCTGCTAAAGATTGATCATCCGTAGAAACTACAGACTGCTGTTGTTCATCAAAAGGATGATAATGGCCTGTTGGGCGTAACCTATCAGAAACTGGGCTTTCTAAAAATGAGGCAGTCGGAAGAACAGGAAAATGCTGTGCATCTCTTAAATGGCGAGGAGGTCGTTGTTTAAATGTTTGTTCATTATTTTTTCTACGAGTAGTTTGAGAATTTGAACCTTGCCTCTGAGAAGAAGAGGGCTTCTGATGAGATTGCATACCCACATCAGTAGATGAAGCAACTAAAGGAACACGTGTCTTCGCTCTCTTATGCACACGTGGAGAGGAAATTACCGAAGAACTTGGCCTACCAGTCTCTCTACCCAAATACCAAGTTATAAAATCACCGTTAAAATCAGCATTCCTTTCTCTTCTATGTAAACGATACATATAGGTCCCACCGTCAATAGCTTCAATTTCTTCACCTGATTGATTTACCAGAGTAAAACTTGCTCCTTTACCTTGACTTCTATCAGAAATTAAATTAAGCTCGGCGAGAGTATCGTTGTTTCGTGAAAAGGAACCTGTAATTTCGCGACCAGAGTCGGAAATATTTATTTTATGATTTCCTGTACCATTTTCAATGAATAAGTAATCGCTGTGCATTTCCGCGTGACTAATATTTAAATGAAAAGTTAAACTCCCTGAAAGATACTCAACATTAAGCAAAACGTGGCGTGGATCATACGGGATGGAAGCAAAACCAACCGTTCCACCGTTACCGCTTAAATTCTCAATATAAATCTGAGGTTTATCCTTATTACTTCGTGTCCCAACAGAAAATAGCACTTCACCATTCCTTTCTGTAACAGAAAGCTTTTCTTTTGTAATATGGTCTGTGATATCACCAACAAACAAATAAAGATGCCCTCCATCATTGATCTTTATTTCCCCATTTAAGTCTGCACCAACATACAGCCACGAGCTAGCAGAGTCATTAATCGTTAGTCCATCCACAATCCCATCAGGATATACTACTTGAGTAGCACTCTGATTCAATGTAGTGTTAGTAGCTATCCCTTCTGCTAAAACGTGCTGTCTACCATTGCCAGAAACTATAGTACCTTGTGCAATACCACCCTCTTCTCTATGCCCCCTATAAAGATTTTGTTCCCCATTCCTTATGACTTTCGTCTCCCAAGCTGTCGCACCATCATATACATTCTGCTGTCCTACTAATCCTCCATCTTCACCAGAAACTGTTACATTATAAGCGCTACTCTGCCTTTGCAAATCTTCAAGATTGGCAGAACTCTCTTCAAAAACAAATTGTTTGCCACCAAAGATCTTAGTATCTATTGCAATTCCTTGGCGCGTAATTACTTGTTTTCCACCCTTTTGAATAGTAGCACCTATTGAATATCCACCATTCTCAACGATTTCTACACTGCCATCACTGATTTTTATATTATTACTGGAAACTGGAGACCTAGTGATCAGCGCAGAACCCTTTGCTAGCTCTTTTCCATTTCCTACACTTTCCACTCTTGTTAGTGCCTCATTTTTACTCTCACCCGCACTTGTAACTTGCGTGAAATAACTACTGAATATTAATATTGAAAAACTTAATTTGTATTTATGCCGCATGATCAACACTCCACTATCAATAATGAAACAAACATCCCGCGACTACAAAGGTAGTTTACTTCAGATTAAACCATAATGTGTTTTATTTATGTTGCAATTACTTTGTAATGCGGCATCATAAACTTTAAGTATTAATAGTAACTATATGAATTAAAAGACTATTATAGTCTAATGAAAAAGAATTATTGTAAAATTTAAATTGTTTCTTATATTCAAGGTGCAATTTGTAACACTGCAATAATAAATAAAAAAATGACATTACCTTTAAATAGAACATGAGCTCATCGGCAATGTTTATATCTCTGAAAAATTTATAGACATTGCCTTGTTTCCTTTATAAAAAATAATTAGATTTCTAAAGTTAATCAGAAAATAACGTATAAACTTAAAAACTATAGCGTAACCCCAAAATGCCTTGAAGTGCTTGCTTAATCTTATGTCCTTTAAGATAATTCGCTTCTGCATAAAGCGTTAATTTATCGTTAATGAAACTATTCAAACCTATTCCCAATTTACCAGCATTTCCTGATAAGTCGGTGACAAGTTTATGCCGGTTATTAATTGTCGCATGATTATTATTTATATTCTCACGCAACCACGCTGCTGTAATGTAGGCCGTTAATGAAGTTTCCTCTACGATAAATTCATGCCCTGCAGTTAATCCAACTTCACTATGCAATGAAGTCAATGGACTTATATCAGCCGCCATTTTATTGGAAAGTGTGATTTTTTTACTTTCAACTTGCAAACCTGTTAATTTGACATAAGGCTGCATCCAAGTGTTCTGCGCTGGCTCAAAACGATAACCCATTTCAAATGTTCCACCTATTGCCCACTGATTATAATTGCTTTGAACGACTAAACCATTCGTTGAAAGAGCTTTTAAATTATCACGGTAATAATTATATTTTAAAACGCCATCTAGATACCATCCGCGATGATCAAAATAAGTCGCATAAGCTCCAATACTATAAGTGTTGAGATTGCTGTCACCGCCTCGTGCATGAGCAACGCGTCCTTGATCATAACTGCCAAAACCACCAACATACAACTCTCCATGCATTAATTCGCTCAACTGATCAGCACCAACCACTATACCTGTCTGCTCAAGCTTAAAATGCATATGGCCTGTAGCAACGCGTTCTCTGCTCTTAATCGCATAAGCCCATAAGTCTATATCTTTCTTATTTTTGTCTAGAACTCCTCTGCCAGTACGCACAATTTCCAACTCATTAATAAAAATAAGTCCAGGAGCTACCACTGTAGAGAGTACAGCATCGACTGAAGGAGTCGTTGACGGACCACCAGGAGTTAACGAATCTATCGGATCAGTAAGTGAAAATTCTGGTCCAGTGATGCGATCCGCAGATAAAAACCAAACTTTTCCATTTTCGTCCTTTCTCTGTTTCAAATCATACATATAGGTTCCACCATCGATAGCATGAATTTTTTCACCAGAGAGATCTATCAAAGTAAAATAGGCTTCACCACTTCGATCTGTAATTAAATCACGCTTATTTGAAAAAGGATCAGTGATTTCAACCCCAGAATCAGCAACACTTAATGCGTGATTACCTTTGCCTTTCTCAACGAAGAGATAATCACCACGACTTTGTGCAAGAGTTGTATTAAACTCGAAATGTAAACTTCCTGAAAGATTATTAACATGAAGCTGAGAATAATAGGGATCCGAGCCGGTAAATGCAAAAATAACACTCCCCTCACCACTTAATTTCTGAATGAAAGAGCTTTTGCCATCAAACTCATCGGTGATAGAATACAGTTTTGTCTCTTTTCCATTTAAAATAATCTCTTCTACAGTAGTACGATGTTGCTCTTTTCCAGCATAAAGATGAAGTTGTCCAGAATGACTTACCAGTGTTTTTCCTTCCAATGTACTCCCAGCATACACCAATGATTTTGCTTTATCATTAATTGTTAGATTTTTTACAAATCCATCAGCATATACTTCCTGAATAGAGGTCTCATTTAAAGTAACTCCAATAGCTTTACCCCCTTCTAAAATACGCTGTTTACCACCACTAAAGACTTGTGTATCAAAAGCAGAGCCACCATTTTTTACGCTTTGAGTCTTTTTTGAAATCTCTTGCACACCTCCACGCATAACTTTTGTATTCCAAGTTATCCCTCCATCGTATATCTTTTGTTGTCCTAATGTTTCCCCTTGACCATAAATAATAGTACTAGAAGCACTACTCCCTTTAATCTGTCCTCCAACATCCCCTTCTCCGAAAACAAACTGCTCTCCACCATAAATTTTGGTCCCTTCCACTTTTCCTCCATTCCCAACACTTTGCTGTCCGTCTTCTTTAACGATAGCATTTTTTGAAAAACCTTGTTTTCCTTTTAAAGCCTGAACATTTTCAGTCCCACCATGTTCAATTTTGCTATTCTTACTGAAACCTCCCGCATAAACATAAAGCTCTGCACCATTCCTCACCGTGTTATTGATGGATTGTCCTGGATTATCTATCTCACCATCATTTGAAATGTAGGCTTTCCCATTATGATCGAGTACAAAATTTTCCAGACGTGCCCCATCTTTAACAAAAATGAGTTCAAGCTTTTTAAGTGGCGTAATATTTGTTTTTTGTATATTCTGTACAGCATTACCATCATTCTTGCTCTCAAGTCCCCGTATTTTTCTAACCAATATTTCAGGGCTGTTCTTCATGGTGAAGCCACTAAGCCTTTCCAAAGTATCTTTCCCCTCGTTCATTCCTAAAAGAACGTTCATGTTAGATGCTTCAAGTATGCAATTCACTGTTCTTACATCCTCATTATACCGAGTATGGAATGTTTTCTCATTTTCACTATAGCTTGAAGGCAGACAAAAAAGCCATCTCCCCCCCTCCCCCGCAAAAACTGCTTGCACAAAACAGCTGCTCACAATGAGTACCCAATAACTCCGTTTCCACTTATATCGCATAATCACACCCTCCCCTTCATATCTGGACAGATATGAAACGTAATTAGCTCTGCAAAACCTATTTTCAATCTAAAATTATAATAATCCTCTTCAACATCCTCTTTATTTCTCTAAAAAAATGCCCTTAGTATTCTTTCGATTTTTTTTTGACTGAAAGCATAAAGGAGTTCCTTCATTGCTCTTTTCTCATTTTTCCCTAAGCTTTTTTATCAAAGAAAAAGAGAAAAATACAAAAAACAATATACTTTGAAGCGCACAGTTTGTTATAAAAAGTGTATCAACATTCTCTCAAAAACTGTTCCTTAACCATACATTGAATACTTCGTTTTTAAAAATGACACTTTCAAAACAGATCAGGAAACGAAACCAACCTACATCCTTAAAAACTATAGCGTACCCCTAAAATACCTTGAAAGGACTGCTTCATTTTGTCCCCTTTAACATACTGCGCTTCCGCATAAAGCTTGAATTTCTCACTTACTAAACTGCTCAAACCAATCCCCAATTTACCAAAATTCCCAGACAAATCTGTAACAAATTGATGCAACTTATTAATCGTCGTATGATTGTTATCTCTATTCTCACGCAACCATGCTGCCGTAATGTAAGCCATAGAGAACACATCTTCTCCTAAACAGAATTCATATCCCGCAGATAAGCCAAACTCACTGCGTAATGATGTAAATCGATTTATATCACCCATCATCTCATTCGAGAGCTTGATCTCTTTACCTTTAACCTGCAACCAGCTGAATTGTGCATATGGTTGCATCCAACCACTCTTCGTTGTCTTATAACGATAACCCGCTTCAAATGACGTACCCACCCCCCATTGACCATAATTTCCTTCAATGGCTATACCATTCGTTGAAACAGCCTTCAGATTATTCTGATACTGATTGTATTTTAAAACACCATCTAGATACCATCCATTATGATCAAAATAAGTTGCATACGCTCCAATACTATAAATGTTTAGATTGCTAACACCACCTCGTGCATGTGCAACACGTGCTTGATCATAACTGCCAAAACTACCGATATAAAACTCTCCATCCATCAGCTCACTTACACCACTGATACCTAGAACTATACCCGTCTGATCAAGCTTGAAGTCTCTATGATCTACAACGATGTTTTCTTTGCTCTTTATTGCATATGTCCAAAAAGACGCGTGTTGTTTACTTCTGTCTACAATTCTTCTTCCCGCACGTACAGTTTGCATCTCACTGTGAAAAACCAGTGCTGGAGTTACGGACATAGACAATACTGCATCTGTAGAAGGGGTAGTCAAAAAATTAAAAACTGGTAACTTCTGACTTGATTGTAGTGAAGGCCTATCCTGCTGACTGGGACGCACAATCATCTGGTCTGCTAAAGATTGATCATCCGTAGAAACTACAGACTGCTGTTGTTCATCAAAAGGATGATAATGGCCTGTTGGGCGTAACCTATCAGAAACTGGGCTTTCTAAAAATGAGGTAGATGAAGAAATCTGCAAATCTTCAGTTATATCCTGGTGAGGATGATTCCGATGTGAAATCTCAAAAAACTGATTTTTAGAAACTGAAACGGTCGAGGAATCAAAACCCGATGGCATCTGATCTAAATTTTGGTGTATATTATTTTCATGTAATCTCCAACAGCGTACTTTTCCGGAGATGATGTAAATGGATGAACAGAAGCGAAAGGTTTTTGACGTAAATTTTGGCACCTTCCTCTTTGACATGGAATTTCAGCTGTCTTTTCTTCTGAAGCTAGACTTGTTGAAAGAACAGAAATCGGTTGATTTAAGTAGCGGAAAAATCTGCCTCTATGCCGGACACTATCTATACCACAGATAAATACTAAATTTTTTCATTTTTATCATCACCATTTTTCTGTTTTAAACCATACAAATAAGTTCCAGAATCAACAGATTTTACTTTTGCACCAGACAAATTGTACAAAGTGAAACGCGTACCCCACTTTGATCAACAATTAAATCAAGATCTGTTGAAGAATGATCTGTAATTTCAATTCCAAAATCTACAACACTTACTGTGTGAGAACCACTGCCATACTTAATAAAGAGACAATCACCTTTTTCTTCTGCAAAGCTGACATTAAAATTGAAATGCATACTACTCGAAAAATCATCAATATACAGCCAAGAGTAATACAAATCATCCCCCGCAGAAGTAAAAACAATTTTCCCTATACCGCTTAACTTCTGAATGTAAGATTTTGTCATCAAATTCATCAGAAATAAAGTATAATCTGGCATTTTATCCATTTAAATCAATATTTTATACCATAGTCTGATGATCATTATCTCCAGCATCAAAATGGAGTTTTCCAGAGCCATTAACCTTTGCTTTTCCTTCCAATATTGCACCAAAATAAACCAATGAATTGGCCCCGCTATTAATCGTCAGAGTTTCCATGCGTCCATCATTTGAAGAGCTCCTTCTAAGTACGGTATTAGCTTTATCACCAGCAAAAACATTCTGCACCCCTGCTACAAAAACCTTAGTAGCCACTGCCAATCAACCAATATCTTCAAACCATGCACTAAAATTTTGTTCTTCTCCGCTCATAACATCTGCGAAAAAAGCTGCCCCATTATCATACACATTCTGTTGTCCTAATGTTTTACCTTTACTTTGGATTTTAGAGTTATAAGCATAGCTCCCCTCTCCTAAAACAATCTGTTTGCAACCATGAACTTTAACATCCTTCATTTGTCCTCCATACTCAACACTCTGCAATCCATATTTATTGATAAGAGTACCCTTTGAAGTTTCTCCATTTCTGACAATCTAACTTTATCCTCCTTAAATTATAAGGCTCCTATTGATGATATTCTTAATCCATTTCTCTTGGCTGTTCGCTTATACTTACTGCCCTTTGTGATCTGTCTCCTGATGCAACTACTATCTCTGCATTTGTAGTTTTGATAAGAAAACTAATGGTCATCAACAACGTCAAAAAACTCAGATTCAATTTGCGTTGCATTCTACAGACTCTATGATTTCAAATAACTACATATTGAGAAAAAAGTGCACAGAGAAAAACGTCATGACGCGTCTCCTCACGCCCTTGTTTTTTTAAGATGGCAAACCACCTTACAGACAGCATTCAGTGTACTAAGTTCTGAATCCCCAAAATAAATGTGCATTATACACTCGAAAATTGTTTAAAGTGCAGCAATATAAACTTTTTTAAATGCTCTTGAGATACTAAAAACTGGCTTACCAAAAATAAGATTGATCCCTAAACAGATAAAAATAGGAGTGTATTTTAAAGAAAACAGTAATGAAAGGCTAAAGAGATTGCATCGTCTATAGTAAGATATTCCTCTCTTTTAAACGGTGTTTTTGTATCTTCAATTCAGACGCATATACAGTATAGTCATCTATGCTTATTGCATTGTTCTCATAAACTGGAATCATAATAATACCGACTCGACACTAGTTTTAAATTTTTATAATTATAAGCTTTTAGTTTTATAATTTGATTTGTCATATACTGAAAGGGACATTTTGTTCATGTCTATAAACTCAGAAATAAAAGGTATAAGCAAACAAAACTCTCCTTATCGCATTTTGTTTGCAAGCCTCATTGGCCCAACAATTGAATTCTTTGATTTTTATGTCTTTGCAACTGCCGCAGCTCTTATATTTCCTCATGTGTTTTTTCCAACGCAAAATGATCAAATTGCCATTTTGCAATCTTTCCTAATCTTTGGAGCAGCCTTTTTTGCACGCCCCCTTGGATCAATAGTCTTTGGACATTTTGGAGATAAAATCGGACGAAAAGCAACCCTTATTGCCGCTCTTCTGACGATGGGACTATCAACAGTCATTATTGGTTTCCTTCCTACTTATGAAACAGCTGGATGGTTTGCCCCCTTTTTCTTAACCCTGTGCCGTATTGGACAAGGAATGGGGTTGGGAGGCGAATGGGGTGGAGCCGTTCTGCTTGCAACAGAAAATTCTCCTCCAGAAAAGCGTGGATGGTATGCAATGTTTCCTCAATTAGGCGTTCCAATTGGTTTGTTCTTGTCTATCGTCGTTTATTTAGGTCTATTACATTTCCTTGATCATGACGAACTTTTAGCATGGGGATGGCGCATTCCTTTTATTGCTTCAGTTTTTCTAATGCTTGTGGGATTATGGGTTCGTTTTTCAATCAACGAAACAGTTGAATTCAAAAAAACTCTTGAACGCAAAGAGCGTGTTCAAGTCCCTATAATAGATGTCTTTTTAAAATGCCCACGAATCTTATTTCTTGGGACATTTGCTGGTATGGCAACATTCGTTCTATTTTATTTGGTCACCGCGTATCTGTTAAGTTATTCAACAAACCATTTGCAATTGTCATTTTATCAGGCTCTCCAAGTAGAAGTCATTGGTGCTATCTTCTGCGGAATTTTCACTGTCCTAACTGGAAAACTCGCTGATCGTATTAAACGCAGAACTTTAATGATTTGCATTACAATAATCACTGGTATCTATTCTTTCGCAATTCCTTATTTCTTAAGCTCTGGAGTCATAGGAGTGCTTGCAATGTCTACCATTGGCTTGTCAATCATGGGAATGGTGTATAGTCCTCTTGGTGCTGTTTTAGCTTCACCATACCCAACAGCAATTCGATATACTGGTTCTTCTATAACCTTCAACTTAGCCGGCATCGTAGGTGCATCTCTTGCACCTTATATTGCGGAATATCTGGTGCAGCATTTTGATACCTCTTATATCGGCTATTATTTACTTCTTGCCTCTTTTATTTCACTACTTTGCTTTGTTGGGTTTACGGAGGAGGAAATATCAAACTAGAACACAATGAAGAGAAAAAAAATGAATACTGGCGGCAGAAATGCTGCCAGTTTCATTTTTAAAGGCATTGGTTGAGGAACATTCCACCACAATGTTCCCGCAAACAGTGCACTTAAAAAAAAGAACAAAATATCCACTATATTGTCAATATAAGCAACAGAAACTATCTGTGATAAGATATGTGTTGTTCCCAAGCATGAAACGCAAAAAAAAGCTAACATTACAGCCCATAAAATAAGCAAAATCCGATCAATGATCATCATCACCCCGTTTGAATACTTTGTCAGAAAGACAATGATTAGCAATCATAGACCACATTTTTATTGCTTCCAGAAGAAAAATCACAATAAAAATCGCAACGTCCTTCTCCTCCTTCTGCAATAAAAATTGCCTGCTTGATTATTCCTATCAGTCCTATAAAAATCAAAATAATAGATGTTATACGCATCAAACCTGTTTTTTCCAACAGCAATTTTCAGTCTGCTGCCAATAAGTCAAATTATGATTTTCCATTTTATATTTTTTCCACTGTGCACGAACAAGATCCAACTGCTCATCACTTTGACCATTAAATAGCACTACAAGTCTTTGATAAGCGTCAATATCCGAACAAATTGCTCCTTCTATGAGAAAACGTATCTTTGAATCATTCGGATTCCCCTGCCCTGTAGTAAGAAATACAGGCTGAAAATTTGGATATTGATCACACTCAGTTCCATGTCCAATAAATGCTTCATCAGCATAAACCCATAAACGTGTATCTATAGCATCACGTCGTTCTTTATTCACACATTGTATTGTTACCCTACCAAAACGTTCTAATGCACGTTCCACAAGTGTTGGCAAAATATCTTCCAACGTTGACTGCGTCAAATGATAGAAAAGAATATCCACCTTCTTCGCCCTTATCATTCTTTATGAAAAAGCCAATATCTTTTTGAAGAAACTCCTCTATCCCTCATACAAAAGAAAATTTTTTGAGATAAAAGATTCCTTTTTTGCATTTGTATATAAAGATTTTTTCTGCTGTGTATTAAAAATAGAAAAAGAAAAAAGATAAATCGTCATTTTTTAAGTTAATAAAAGTTCTATTTTAGTCCATTTTTTAGCTTCTCTGTAGAATAGAATTGAAACTGGAATATAATGTATGGCAGAATGTGTTGAAATTAACTAGCTACTTTATACTTTATGTTGATAAAAATGTGCAAGATTAAAGAGGCGTTTTACAAATTCTGGTTATCTTTTTCAACCTGGTTCGTATAGAGTATCTACTCTCTAATTCAATTTTAAGGATGTTATCCAATCTATGCGTATCATTGAGTTATACATCCTGAAACGCATTCTTATCCTATTCAGTGCTGTCATGATTGCAGCAATTGGTATCAGTTGGACAGTGCAAATTCTTGCACGAATAAACTTTCTTACAACAAGTAGACAAACGATTCTAACAGTCTTGCAATTTTCACTCTCATTGGTTCCTTCTGTTATTTTTCTTGTTATTCCATTTGCCTTAGTGATTGCAATTACAAGCACCCTTTCAGCAATGAATCAAGACTCAGAACTTGCTATCATCAGTGCCTCTGGTTTTCCCAAAAGCACTGTTTGGAAACCAATTCTTCTTCTAGCTCTTATTGCATCCTCTGCATCCTTTTTTATAGCCAATTTTGTCGTTCCTCAAGCACGTCTTAATATGCGACAAATGCTAGCAAATACTCATTATGATCTTATTAATCTTTTCATTAGTGAAGGCAGCTTCCAAAAACTCGCTAATAACCTTTACATAGAAATTGGCCAACGGAATCCCAATGGGACCCTCGGACGTCTTTTTATTGCCGACCAGCGTGATCCTAAAATTGACCTTTTTTATTATGCAACAAAAGCATCAGTTGTTAGTAATAAAAGCGGCCATTTTTTAATCCTCAATAACGGTGAAATAGAAAGAATCAATCATCAAAATGACAGCGTTTCAATCGTTCAATTCAGCTCGTATACTTTTAGCCTGGGTGAATTCATCCCCAACGATAAAACACCCACTCTTTATCCAAAAGATAGGCCTCTTTCTTATTTGCAAAACCCTAACCCGAAGGATCCCTACTATCAGCGTAAACCACTCCAATATAAAGCTGAATTTCACCGCAGACTTACAGAATGGCTCTATCCTATCGTTTTTTCACTCATTGCATTAGCAGCAGCAGGAGATACACGCTCATATCGACAAGTGGGTAATTCTGCAAATTTCTCCGCGATTGCCTTTTCTTTTCTAGTTTATTGGATGGGATATTTTGCTGCCGAAAAAGCAAAGAGTGATCTTGCATACATTCCTCTCCTTTATATTGTACCAATAGGAATGGGTATGCTCGTTTTTTTCATGCTCTTAACAGATCGTACAATTAGCATCCCTACAAAATTTAACGAGGTTATTCAAATTGTTTTTCAAAAAATAATCAGTAAATTTGAACATCGAAAACCTCAATCTCCCTCGGACGAGATATCATGATTGGATGGACGCTTGGGCGATATTTCTTTATACGTTATCTCAAAATGACCTGTTATTTTTTGGGAGGTTTTTTTGTGCTCGCTCTTTTAATTGACTTTACAGAAAATTCTGGTCGATTATCCTCTCTGCCTCGTTATACGGCAAAAGATGCATTCCTTATCTCCGTTTTACGCATCCCTTTTATCATGCAACAACTCATCCCCTTTATTGCACTCTTTTCTGCAATGGCAATGCTGATCTCACTTAATCGAAAATCTGAGCTTGTTGTAACTCGTTCAATCGGTGTTTCTGCGTGGCAGTTTCTCATGCCTGCTTGTTTTGGAGCTTTTCTTTTTGGATTATTTTCAATTCTTCTCGTTAACCCTCTTGCAGCATGGGGATTTTCCCAAGCAGAAAGAATGATGACAGAGTGGCGCAGTAAGAGTAATAATGTGCTTACATCTCTTCATAATACACGCATCCTATGGTTAACACAACATACAAATTCAGGTAGAACAACCATTGGTGCTAAATCTATCACTGATCAAGGACTTTCTCTTATCGATGCAACATTTGTTCAATACAACGATAATGCAACAATCAAAAATTGGATTAACAGCAGAAAAGCAACATTAATAAACGGGGCTTGGCTGTTAACAGATGGAACAATTTATAAAATAGGGCATTCTCCTGAAAAGTTTTCTGAATTTCAGATAAAAACCAATCTAAAGCCTGAATTTTTAACTGAATATTTAGCGAGTCCCGCAACTATCCCATTTTACCAATTGCCAACAAAAATCATGATTGCACGCTCATTTGGCTATTCTGCCAATAATTTTGATATGTATTTACAATCTTTGATTGCATTACCAGCATTGCTTATAGCAATGACTCTGATTGCAGCAACTGTATCTTTAAACTTTACGCGTTTTGGACAATCTAAAACATTAATTCTTGGTGGCGTAACCGCTGGGTTCTCGCTTTATGTCATTTCCATACTGGTTCAAGCTTTTGGTAATGCCGGATATATTCCACCAATTATTGCAGCTTGGACACCAGTTTTCATTGCATTATTTTTAGGAATCTCTTTTTTACTCCATAAAGAGGACGGCTAAGTGAAAGCATTAATAAGTAAAAAAGTGATTTTAATACAAGTACGTGTACTTGCCTTTAAAAGTATTATGGGCTGTATCTTAAGTATATTTTTATCCTGTTCTACAAACGCCAAAAGTCCTACTTTTCTCGCTCAAAATCACAGCCAAAAACCCGTAAGTCCTCTCTTTCTCTCTGCAGATGAACTCATCTACAATCGTGATGAAAATACTGTTTCTGCACAAGGCAATGTGCAAATCGAATATGATGGCAATAAAGTTATCGCCCAAAAAGTTACCTATAATCAAAAGACAGGACGTATTATAGCACAAGGAGATGTGGAAATTGTTCAAAAAGACGGTAATAAAATTTATTCAAATCAGATTGATATGACCAAAGATTTTGGCGAAGGCTTCGTAAATGCTTTACGCATCGACACAGCCACCAATATCCATTTTGCAGCGACAAGTGCTACACGCATTAATAGCCAGATAACAATTTTTGATAATGCCACCTACACAGCCTGTGAACCTTGCTCTTATAAACCAGATAGAGATGTCCTTTGGAAGATTAAAGCAAGAAAGATTATATGGAATAGCGTTACAAAAAAAATTCGATTTGAAAATAGTCGTTTTGAAGTTTTTGGTGTACCAATTGCACAGCTTCCAATTTTTGAGCTCTATGACCCAACGATACGGCGTGCTAGTGGTTTCCTCGTACCTCATTTTTTTTATAACGATTATCTGGGTATGGGCATAAAAAATTCTTATTTCTGGAATCTTGCTCCCCATTATGATTTCACGCTTTCCTTTACAGTCTATAGCCAACAAGGTCTTTTAACCGAGGGTGAATGGCGTCAACGTTTTAAAACGGGCAATTATAACATTCACCTCGCTCATATATACCAAATGCAACCACAAAACTTTGACAATGATACTATTGATGCACAGCATAAAAACCGGTATATGCTAGCAACAAAGGGTGATTTTCGTATTAATTCACGCTGGACTTATGGATGGAATATTCTCGCACAGTCTGATCGACATTTCAGTCGTGCTTATAAACTTAAGAATTACAAGGACCTTACACAGCTTTCTCAGCTTTATCTGAATGGTCTTGCAGGTAAAAACTACTTTGACATGCGTTTTTACCATTTTAAGATTCAAGATTTGATCTTGAATGACCCTATTCATGAACGCCACTCTCGACAAGCGTGGGTTCTCCCTCAAATCAATTATTCTTTCACACCAGATGAGTCAATTTATGCTGGACTGCTCACTTTTCATAGTAATATGCAATCAATTTATCGTCGTCATACTGACTTTAGCGTTAGCGACTGGAACGGCCATCCGCTTAACATTGCCAAGCTTTCTGGTATCGCAGGAAATAGTTTTCGTTTAACAAACGAACTAGAGTGGAAAAAACGCTTCAACATACACGGTAGCCTCATATTAACTCCTCTTCTTTCTTTACGTGCTGATATCATGACAACAAATACGCACGAAAATGAGAATGCTCATATAACAAATGACTCCTTATCAATACTCCGTGGCTCAACACTGCGCGGCATGGCAACTGCTGGTTTAGAATTACGCTATCCATTCCTCATTACATTTGATAGCTCTAAGCATATTATAGAACCAACCGCACAAATTTTTATACGCAATAATGAACAATATATTGGACAAATCCCCAATGAAGATGCGCAAAGTTTTGTATTTGATGCAACTACTCTCTTTCAACGTGATAAGTTCTCTGGTTATGACCGTGTAGAAGGTGGAACAAGAGCTAATATAGGACTAAGGTATTCTGGAAACTTTAACAATGATTGGTCTCTTTATGGTGTTATTGGGCAATCCTTTCATCTTGCAGGAAAAAATTCTTTTGCAGAAAAGGACTTTGTTAATGTAGGCATTCATTCTAGCCTTGAAACAACACGTTCAGACTATGTTGCAATGTTTGGTGCGAATCATAAGAATGGTTTTTCGTTGGAAGCTCGTGGACGTTTTGATAAAAAAACGGGAGCAATTCGCCGTAGTGAAATTGAAGCATCACAGAAATGGAAAAATTTTGAGGCTGCTGTACAGTATGCCTATATTGCAAGCCAACCTGACTATGAATATCCACAAGAGCGTCAAGAAATTTCTTTTCAAACTGGTATTAAATTGGCTAACTCTTGGTCCATTAACAGCAATGCTGGTTATGATTTAATATCCGGTACATTCGTAAAACGAGGAATCAGCTTAAGTTATACAGATGAATGTTTTGGATTAACATTTGGTTATCAGCAAGTAGCTAATCTAGGAGAAAAAACACCTTTGCAAAATTTCAATTTCTCTCTTTCATTGCGTACAATTGCAGATATCGAAAAAAAATAAAATAAGATTTATCAAAGAGAATGTATAGGTAATGTAACTTATCATTGTTTTTATGAAAAAAAGTGTATATTTTAAATCATCGGTGAGAATTGATAAACAATGCGAAAGCCTAATCATATGAACAAATTGAAAAAGCATATTCTTACTTTATTTTGTATCGTACCTTTGAGCGTAAGCAACCTGCTAGTTAGTGAGATTCCATCAACCTTTGCGCAAACTGTCATTGTTGTTACAGTTAATGGCAGACCTATCACAAATTACGATATTCAAAGGCGCGTCGCTTTTCTCAAATTACAACAAAAGCAAGGAAATCTCTCTGAACAAGCTAGAAATGAACTTATCAATGAAGTCCTCAAGAATATCGAAATAAAGCGCCGTAATATTGAGGTAAGCGATAATGAGGTTGAGAGTGCTTTTGAGAACTTTGCAACACAAAATAATATGACCATTGATCAACTCAACCAGATTCTGATACACAATGATATCACCGTGCAACACTTTAAGGATTACATCCGTGGACAATTAGGGTGGGGGCGCCTTGTTAATGCGCGTTATCAAGCTGAAACAGGTATGATCAGCGAACAAGAAGCTGTACGCAGAATATTAAAAAATGGTGGTATCAAACCTTCAACAAATGAATATACATTACAGCGCATTATTTTTGTCATTCCTGCGCATCGCCGTTCACAAATCTTTGAAAGACGTCAAAGAGAAGCGAATAATTTCCGCGCACATTTCCGGGGATGTGCTAACACTTCAGAGCAAGCAAAGGGTTTTTTAGATGTTACTGTTCGAAACTTAGGAAGATTTCTGGAACCCCAGCTTCCCAGAGAATGGGAACAAGCTATTCGTATAACGCCTGCTGGAAAAATGACACAATTGCAAGAAACAGCTAATGGAATTGAAGCAATTGCTGTCTGCAAAATAAAAAGAGTTTCTGATGATTATGTTGCCCAACTCATCTTTTCCCTTCAAGATAATAAGAAAAAAAGCCCGCAAAAACTTGAAATCTTGAGTGAAAAATATTTAAAAGAATTGCGGCAGGTGGCGCGTATTAAAAGTTCATAATGGATGTACTTGTTGTTAGTGGTGGTGATCCTGCCGGAATTGGTCCTGAAATAGCACTAAAAGCGTGGAATTTGCGTGCCACACGTCAAATTCCACCTTTTGTTCTTATTGCTGACCCAGATGTTATTCGTGCACGTGCGCATTTCTTACAGATTGACGTCAAAGTAGAGGCTGTTTTAGCAGATAATCCTGTAAAAAACTTCCAAGAAGCTCTTCCTGTAATACCTTTAAAAAACCGGCAAAGTGATCAACTAGGATTACCTTCACATGAAAATGCTGCTGGAATAATTGAAGCGATCAAATGCGGCGTTCAGTTGATTCAAAGTGGTCATGCCTGTGCACTCGTTACTTGCCCTATTGCAAAAAAAAGCCTTTATGATGCTGGATTTGAATTTCCCGGTCATACAGAGTTTTTAGCCGATTTAGCTTATCAAGCTTCCGATAAATGTTATCATCCGGTTATGATGTTATCTGGTCCTCGATTAAAGACCGTTCCTATTACTGTTCATATTCCATTCAATAAAGTTCCCTCACATCTTACCCACCATTTAATCATCCAAACAGCACTCATTACTGAAAAAGACTTAAGAACGCGATTTAAAATAATTTCACCTCGTCTAGCTGTTGCTGGACTTAATCCTCATGCTGGAGAAGAAGGAGCAATAGGAAAAGAAGATATTGAAATTATCATTCCTGCTATTGAAATTCTTAAAAATAAAGGACTTAATATTGTAGGTCCCTTGCCTGCCGATACATTGTTCCATGAGTGCGCGCGAAAAACATATGATGTTGCCCTTTGTATGTATCATGATCAAGCCCTTATCCCTGTTAAGACATTGGACTTTGATACCACTGTCAATATCACTTTAGGGCTCCCTTTTATTCGTACTTCTCCAGATCATGGAACTGCTTTTGATATTGCTGCTAAAGGGATTGCCTCTCCTGAAAGCTTTATTGCTGCTCTTAAACTTGCAAATCAACTGGCGGAAAATAGTTCTATACCATGCCAATAGATAACCTTCCTCCTCTTCGTGAGATCATTGACACATATGGATTGCAAGCTCATAAATCTTTGGGCCAAAATTTTCTTTTTGATCTTAATCTAACGTCTAAAATTGCCCATCAAGCAGGAAATATAGAAGGAAAACCTGTTATTGAAGTAGGCCCAGGTCCTGGAGGTTTAACACGGGCATTACTTGCAAAAGGCGCCATTGTAACAGCAATAGAGCGTGATGAGCGTTGTATACCAGCTCTCTTAGAGATAGAAAAGTATTATCCGCAGAAACTGAAAATTATTTGTAATGATGCACTAAAGCAAGATTTTTCAAAACTCTTTGAAAAATCTCCAGAAAAACCGCGCATTATTGCAAATCTTCCCTATAATATTGGAACACAACTCTTGTTAAATTGGCTGTTTACTGAGCCATGGCCTCCTTTTTATGAATCAATGACATTGATGTTTCAACGTGAAGTTGCACAACGCATTACTGCAAAACCTCAATCCGTCCATTATGGACGTCTGAGTGTCTTAACCGGATGGCGTACCGTTGCTAAAATTGCTTTTGATGTACCTCCTCAAGCCTTCATACCAGCACCCAAAATAACTTCTTCTGTTGTTCATATTATTCCGCGAACACAACCTCTCACCTGCTCCGCACAAAAATTAAGCTTTATAACAAAAACCGCTTTTGGACAAAGACGAAAAATGCTTCGCCAAAATCTCAAAACACTCGGAGGTGAAGTACTTTTAGAAAAAGCTGGAATCGATGAAACACGCCGTGCGGAGACGCTTACAATTTCCGAATTTGTGACTTTAGCTAATTTGGTTATCTAAAAAGCGTAACTTTATTTTTTTGCAAAACAATAAGAATATTAATCAATCTTTTCAGCAATAAGCCCATTAATAAAAGATTCAAGAAAGAAGCATCGCTCGCGTTTTACTGTTTCGGCTAAATAAATTGATTTAATAAGCGACATGGATTGATTTAAATCTTCATTAATGACTACATAATCATAAGAACGCCATTGCTGCATTTCCGTTAGTGCATTTTTCAATCGTAAATTGATGATATCTTGGCTATCTTCTGCTCGACAATGCAAACGTGAAATGAGTTCTTTCATTGATGGTGGAAGGATAAAAACAGAGACAGTATCCCCTGGCATCTTTTTTTGAAGCTGTTTTGTACCTTGATAATCAATATCAAATAACATGTCTCTACCAGTACTCAACACGTTTTCAACGCTCTCACGTAAAGTGCCATAATAATTTCCATGAACTTCTGCCCATTCAATGAACTCATCATCATCGCGCTTGCGTTTAAATTCTTTCTTTGAAATAAAATGATAATGAAGGCCATCCACTTCACTTGGACGCCTTTTCCGTGTTGTCATGCTTATGGAGAGTTCTAATTTTCCATCTTTCAAAAGTAACCGAGAAAGAGTTGATTTACCAGCTCCTGAAGGCGAAGAGAGAATAAATAAAAAACCGCGGCGTTGATTTCTTTTTTTAATACTCAATTCATTCTCAAAGAAGGTCATCATATCGTTCTATTTTTTAACTTTCCTTCAAACTTCAATAACATGCTTTCTATAGTCTCCCAAAATCAATGTGTTGCTTTTAATGCACGCCATTTGCGAACATTCTTATTATGTTCCTCCAAAGTTCTAGAAAAAACATGCCCTCCAAAACCATCAGCTACAAAATAGAGCACATCACTGCTTGGTGAACGCGCCACTGCTTTCAAAGAATCCCGACCTGGATTCGCAATAGCTGTTGGTGGCAAACCATTAATTTTATACGTATTATATGGTGTTTCCTTCTCAAGATCTGAACGGTAAATTGCACGACCGGATGGTAGTCCTTTTCCGCCAAAGAGACCATAAATTACCGTTGGATCAGATTGAAGACGCATATGTTTTGCAAGACGGTTATAAAATACCGCGGCAACCTTCGGTCTCTCTGCTGCAATTCCTGTTTCTTTCTCAACAATTGATGCCAATATAACAAATTCGTCAATGGATTTAATTGGTAAATCAGGTGAGCGCGTAGCCCATATAGCATGAATTAATTTTGTCTGTCCTTCACGCAGTCTGTTTATAATTTCTTTACGCGTTGTTCCGCGAATAAAACGAACAGTATCTGTCATCAAACTGCCCTCTGGAGGCAAAACTTTTGGAAGATCTCCAACTAAAATTTCATTAGCAGCTAACCGATCGAAAACTTGTTGAACCGTCAAACCTTCTGGCACTGTAAATGTGTACTCAATAGATTTTCCTTTCACTAAGATATCCATAATATCTCGCATAGAAGCATATGCTGGAATTAAATATTCACCAGCCTTAAGATGTGCTGTTTTTTGGTGGTAACCCACCCCATAAACAAAAACATCAGATGATCGAATGAGATCATGTTTTTCAAGAAGTGAAGCAATTTCACGAATTCCTGTGCCAGGATAGATAAAGACAACTTGTTCTTCTTCCATCATCCCCTTTCCTTCAAAAATACTTTTTCCAATATAAAGAGGAATACTTATGGCCAAAATAAAAACCACAATAAGCATCAAAAAAAAATGACCGAGAATAACTAACGGATTACGAATGATAGACGACTTCTTTCGTTTCTTATGCGCTAACAGACACTCATTATCCATTATATGATTTGAAGAGGAAGCATTTACGTCCTTAAACGGTTTTTGATTGTTCACGTCAGGCACAATTATCAACCTCAACAATTTTTAGGTACTTATAACTATAATATCTTACTTATATTTTTAAATAATTTTATAATAAAATATAAAATGCAAAAACAAATAAAAATATTTATTATTCTGAAAAGCGCCGCATCACTAAAGATGCATTTGTTCCACCAAACCCAAAAGAATTGGAAAGAACCGTATCAATTTTTCGCTCGCGTGGTTTATGTGGAACAAGGTCAATTTTCGTTTCAATTGATGGATTGTCAAGATTAAGTGTTGCTGGAGCTATATTGTCTCGTATAGCTAAAACACAAAAAATAGCCTCAGCTGCACCAGCTGCTCCAAGTAAATGCCCTACAGATGACTTTGTTGATGACATAGATACTTGTGGTGCATAATGGCCCAAAACACGCTCTACAGCCGCCAATTCTATAACATCAGCCATCGTCGATGTACCGTGGGCGTTAATGTAATCAAGTTCGCTCACATTCACTTGTGCACGCTTAAGAGCAGCCATCATACTACGCTGCGCACCTTCACCGCTCTCCGAAGGTGCTGTAATGTGGTAAGCGTCACCAGATAGACCATAGCCAATAATCTCAGCATAAATACGAGCACCCCGCTTTTTTGCATGTTCAAGCTCTTCTAAAACAACAATCCCTGCTCCCTCCCCCATCACAAAACCATCACGATCAGCGTCATAAGGACGTGATGCTCGTTCAGGATCATCATTACGACAAGTAGAAAGAGCCCGACAAGCAGAAAAACCAGCAAGAGATATTCGATTTATCGGGGATTCAGTACCACCTGCTAGCATCACATCTGCATCACCTAACGCAATCAAACGTGCTGCATCACCAATGGCATGCGCACCTGTTGAACACGCCGTTACAACCGCATGATTAGGACCGCGCAAACCATATTTAATAGACACATAGCCAGAAGCAAGATTAATCAAACGTCCTGGAATAAAAAAAGGAGAAATACGCCGTGGACCTTTATTACGAAGCGTATAACCGGCCTCAACAATCCCTTCAATGCCACCAATACCCGAACCAATTAACACACCTGTGCAAACCTGGTCTTCATCACTCTTGGGAAACCACTCAGCATCTGCAAGTGCTTGGTCAGCAGCTGCCATTGCATAAACAATAAATGTATCAACCTTACGCTGCTCCTTGAATTCCATATGCAAATCAGCATTATATGTACCATTTGTCCCATCCCCCACAGGGACACGCGCAGCAATCTGGCACGATAAGTCGGACACATCAAATTCAGTAATGCGCCGAACACCACTTTTTCCTTCAAGAAGTCGTTTCCAACTATACTCGACATCACCAGCTAATGGAGATACCAATCCTAAACCAGTAACAACAACACGCCTCATAACTTTGTAACCCTGAATTGAGATTCACCCCTCAAAGCTCCCTTCTCAAAATAGCCACCCAAAGAACATAGGCAAAAGCATTCTAACTTTACACCTTTGCCTTTTAGGAATTATGCAGAAGCTTTATCAATAAACTTTACTGCATCGCCCACTGTGAAAATCGTTTCAGCAGCTTCATCTGGAATTTCTACACCAAATTCTTCTTCAAAAGCCATAACGAGCTCAACCGTATCAAGGCTATCTGCTCCTAGATCATCGATAAAGCTCGCATCTTCTACTACCTTATCTGCATTAACCCCAAGATGCTCTACGATAATTTTCTTAACGCGCTCTACTGTATCACTCATGTTGAAATCCTCAAATTTATATTATTTTCCTACAATTTGGTTAGCTATATCAGATCGTCTAATTAAGCAATAGATGCTTTACCCTAAAGATTTTAGTAGAAATTTAAAACATCCTGTGGATATCCCCTATAAAATGAATCAATCTGACGTTCCGACATCAATTGATCAACTACCCTGTTCAAAGAAACAGATGGATTTTTCTATTTTAATCGTCACTATCTAAAATAATACAACTGACAAATCAATGTGTAATAAAGCAAATACTCAGATCATTGCCATCCCACCATTAATATGAAGTGTTTGCCCCGTCACATATGCTGCTTCATCGCTTGCTAAATAAACAGTAGCAAAAGCTATTTCTTCTCCTATTCCCATACGTTTCATTGGAATCATAGTCATAATAGCTTCTTTTTGCTTTTCGTTAAGTTTGTCGGTCATTGCAGACTTAATGAATCCTGGAGCAATACAATTGACAGTGATATTTCGTGAAGCAATCTCTTGCGCTAATGCTTTAGAAAAACCTATCAAACCAGCTTTTGCAGCACAATAATTCGTTTGTCCAGGATTTCCGACAACACCAACAATAGATGTTATGTTAATAACCCGTCCGTAGCGACGGCGCATCATCGAATGTATCAATTCACGTGTCAAAGTAAAAGCAGCTGTTAGGTTGACTGCTAAGACATCATCCCAATCTTGATCCTGCATACGAACAAAAAGACTATCTCGAGTGATTCCAGCATTGTTAATCAAGATATCGACACCATCCATTTCTCTTTCCGCTACTTCAGCTAGTTGCTTAATGGATTCACGGTCAGAAAGATTAGCGGGAAACACAAAAACATTTTTTCCTAGATCTGTAGCAATTTCTTTCAGCTTGTCTTCACGTGTTCCATGGAGTCCAACAACTGCCCCTTGCGCATGGAAACAACGCGCAACTGCTTCACCAATTCCTCCTGTTGCTCCTGTTATAAAAGCTTTACGACCTGTTAATTTAAACATTTTTTCAGACTCCTTATAGACTAAACACCAAGCACCCGTAGTGCTGCTTCTATTTCCTCCGCTGTCCCAACTGTCAATGCTTTTATATCCTTATTAATACGACGCGCTAAACCTGTTAATACCTTCCCAGAACCAATTTCAAAAAGCGTATTAACCCCATTGGCACTGATCCACTCAATTGTTTCACGCCATCGTACTCTCCCGGTTATTTGTTGGACAAGAAGCATCACAATACGTTCTGGATCATTTTCTGGTGTAACAGAAACATTGGCAATGAGAGGAACAATAGGAGCCGTTTTATTGACAGTCAAAAATGCATTCTTCATGGCATTGGCAGCGGGCTGCATTAAAGCTGAATGAAAAGGCGCAGAAACAGGAAGAAGAACAGCACGTTTAGCACCTTTTTGTGATGCAACCTTTACCGCTGTCTCAATTGCTTTTGCTTCACCTGAAATAACAATTTGCCTACCACCATTATCATTGGCTATCTGGCAGAGCCCTTCCTCGGCAACAGCTCCACAAATTTCTTCCACATCTTTCTCATCCAAACCAATAAGTGCTGCCATAGCGCCTTCACCAACAGCAACAGCAGCCTGCATGGCGTTTCCACGAATCCGCAAGAGCCTTGCCGTATCAGTAAGACTAAATGTACCAGCAGCACAAAGAGCCGAATATTCTCCTAAAGAATGGCCTGCAACAAATTTTACCTTTGTTTTTACATTAAGCCCCAATTGTTCCATCACACGAATAACTGCCATGGATACAGCCATTAAAGCTGGTTGCGCATTTGCTGTTAAAGTTAAAATATCTGCTGGCCCTTCAAAAATGATATCTGATAATTTCTCACTTAAAGCATCATCCACTTCCTCAAAAACCATTCGCGCTACAACAAATTGCTCTGTAAGAACTTTTCCCATACCAATAAGCTGACTCCCCTGCCCTGGAAAAGTAAAAGCTGCACCCATTAATCGACTCCTAAATTGTTCAATGACATTGTTTTCTTTTGAACTTATTTATGAGCACAAATCAAGATAAAGTACTTTATTTGAAGCGAATATCCCTCTTAAAATTATATTTTAATGGCGGAATTTGATATAAAAACTGAGGGAAATACGGTACCATAAACTGAATAATCCCCCAACTTATAAGGCTTCCTAAAATTGTACCAGCCAAAATATCAAAGGGATAATGTACGCCAACGAAGATACGCCCCCAACAAATCAAACATAAAAATATCGCTGCAAACTGAGAAGAAATTTTGTATTTGTAAAAATAGAGACACGCCATATAAGAGGAAATAATTAAGGCATGATTACTAGGAAAAGAAGCAGTTGCGCGATGTTTAATCAGTGGTGTTGTCAAACCCACAACAAAAGGGCGTGGACGTAAATAAATAAGAGAAATGAAATAACCTATAAAAAGAGCCATGCAAATGCTCACACAAATGCTTAGCACTACGCGTCGTTCCCTCTCTCCACCGCAAAACCACAACGCACAAAGATGTATAGGGATAACATAAATTAAAAACTTTGCACAAAAAGCACCAAACAAAACTAAGATAGACCATGATTGATGATGAGCAGCAAACATTTCAAAAAGTGCAACATCAATCTGGTTTAAAAAATCCATTCTTTTCTCCTTCCTTCTTAACTTATAGTTTTATAGCATCATCTCTGTCATAAGAAGAGCAAACTGTTATAAAAAATATATCAAGATTCAATAATCACATTTTTTATGAGCATAAACTTGCTATTTTAAAAGATAAGCTGTAAATACCAAACGTTCATTATCGGCACTTTAGCTGGAGATTGAACGGAGGACTAAAAATACCAGTAGGAAGTGCAATATTTCCGACCTCCCGTATCTCCACTCTCGAATGTCTCGAATTGTAAACGCGTCCTTTCTTCTTTGGATTTCCAAAAAAGACAAGTCGCAGAGGCTTTGCGCTAAAACCGGTAAGATTTAATTGAAGAAAGGCAAAACAATGGCTCTTTATGAACATATGTTCCTTGCCCGACAAGATATTGCACCGCAGCAAGTTGATGAACTTTTGAATATCTACAAAGGTGTCATTGAAACGTACGGTGGAAAAGTTGGGCGTGTAGAAAATTGGGGTCTTCGTCCCCTCGCTTATCGTATTCGCAAAAACCGTAAAGCTTATTATGTACTGGTCAATATTGACGCACCAGCTATAGCAATTGCTGAAGTTGAACGTCAGATGCGAATCAATGAAGATATTTTACGTTATATGACCATTCGTGTAGAAAAACATGAAAAAGAAAAGTCTGCTATGCTCTCACGCCTTGATCGCAATGGTCACATTGGTCATGATGAAGAACGTCCTCATTCTTCACCTCGTCAATGTGAAGATGTCATAGAAGGAGTAGAATGATGACTGAGATTAATCAAACTGCAATACGTCGTCCTTTTCATCGCCGTCGTAAGACATGTCCGTTTTCAGGTGTCAATACTCCCAAAATTGATTATAAAGACATCAAATTATTACAACGTTATATTTCGGAACGTGGGAAAATTGTTCCTTCACGAATTACGGCCGTTAGTCAGAAAAAACAGCGTGAATTGGCTAATGCCATTAAACGTGCGCGTTTCCTTGGCTTACTTCCATATGTTATAAAATAATATCAAATGCGTCTTTGCAGCTGAGGAGCTCCCAGCTGCTCTTCTTATATGGTTTAGCGATAGGTTTAATTTCTTAACTATGGAAGATATAAAATATCAAAGTTGGGGCATGACAATGCTCCTAACTGCTGAAAGCAGGACAGCAATAAATGAAAAATTTTCGTACTTATGAAATAGTGACTGGTATTTTAGCTGGATTATTTGTTGTTGTTATAGGGATAGCAATTATCAGTTTCATAAATATCGCACCCTATTTTTCTTTTTTTCTTGGTTGTTTTCTTTCACTGCCAATTTTTATTGTTGCATTCGGTCGAGGAACATTAGCTAGCCTCGTTGCCTTAGTAAGCGCCACTGTTGTTCTTGTCATAGTTACAAATATTTACATTGCTTTTGGCTTTATGTTATTATTTTTTCTTCCCGCTGTCTATGCGTCTTGGCTCCTTGGGCTTGCACAACCAGCGCAAAAAGAAAATTCGCTGATATGGTATCCATTATCATCGGTTATCTTTCATTTAACCAATTTTATAGCTCTTATATCAAGCTTTATTGGAATCTATGTTGAAACTCATCCATCAACATCTCTTATTGCGAAGAAAATCACTGCAAACATAACTCACGCTATGCAACAATCGCAATCACTAAAAGAAACTGATATAGTTGCCTTTAGTGAACTTTTAATGACGCATACAGCAACTTTAACAGCTATTGTTTTGACTGTTTATAGTCTGATTTTTCTCATTGGTAATCTTTATTTTTCAATGATAACAGCACAGCATATGAAGTGGCTCAAAAGACCCCGTGATGATTGGAGCAAAACTCTCCGACTCCCAATCTTGGGAATTGTTATTTTCATTGGTGTTTGTATAGCATCTATGATTGAGTTAGGCTTTACTCTTAATTTGAGCGCGCGTGTCTTTAGCACTGCGTACACTGTCGTTATATCAATCAATGGACTAGCGTATCTCCACAATATTACAAAAGGAATAAATGGTCGGATCATTATACTCTCCCTTGTTTATATTGCTATTTTAACCGTTGTTTTTGCTCCACCTATTTCTTTCATGATGCTTTTAATGGGTATTTGGGCAGCTATTCAACACAACTTTCAGTCACGTAACAAACTTCACTAATTTATTTGTTCGAAAGGAAAAACTATGGATATTATTCTGCTTGAACGCATTCCTCGTCTTGGTCAGATGGGTGATATTGTCTCAGTTAAAGAAGGTTATGCACGTAACTTTCTCCTGCCTCAAGGCAAAGCTTTACGTGCTAATGAAGCTAATAAAAAACATTTTGAAATACAGCGCACGCAACTTGAAGCTCGTAATCTTGAACGCAAAAGCGAAGCAGAAAAAATTGCTGAAAAACTTAATGGTCGATCCTTCATTATCATCCGTTCAGCTGGTGAAACAGGACAACTTTACGGATCTGTGTCAACACGTGATATTTCTGAAATCATAACAAGTGTAGGCTTTTCTATAGGACGCAATCAGGTTAAGCTTAATCATCCAATAAAAATGATTGGCCTCCATACCATCATGCTCAGCCTACATCCTGAAGTTCAAATTTCTGTGATTATTAACGTTGCGCGTTCAGCCAGTGAAGCGCAACACCAAGCAGAAGGTGAAACTCTTACCTCTGCCGAAGAAATCTATGATGTTCAGCAAGAACTATTAGCAGAAAATCAAGAAGAAAAGTTCGTAGAAAAACAGCAGAAAGCATTAGCAGAAAAAATGAATAAAAACGATACAAACAGCATCAATGAAAGAGAGACTTAATTGCTGTTTTTCTCTGTTTTACATTTTTTTATTTTTCTGCCGTTTAAATTGGCATGTCGTAACTTAAAAATTAAGTTCTTGTTACAGAATCAACCTTTGATATGTTGTATAAAAGCATCGAAGAATAAACATTATGTATATTATATGATGTGACAGGCAAATTTACACTAAGAAGACCACAACCAGAAAAAAAGGATAAAATCACTTTTGGAGAGACAATGGGCTTTTTCAATCATTTTCAGTGCTCTTAATAATAAGGGTGTACAAAATTCTGTTGTAGTATCACGTTTTCCTTCTATATTCTCAGCAGAAATTGTCTATAAGATGACCGTCAACTTGATCTTTATGAATATGACGCAAACGATTTGTACGAGCACCTGTAAGAATAAGCAAATGCAAAACTAGATGTGTTGTGGTTATTTTTTTTGCAAAGTTTCTGATAATAAAGTCAGAATATCTCTCCAATCCATAAGCCCACATATTTTTCGTTTTATGGTATTTTTCCCCAAAGAGCCATTACTTTTTTTTCTACTTGTAAAATCAACATCCAATCCTAGCCTAACAGCATATTTGAGACAAAATTAGGAACGGTTCAGTGTTCTATGAGCTCTATTAATTTTTGTATGCTAAATCGGAGCAAAAACGTTTTTTACGTATATTTGTTTGGTTTATCTCTGAACCAGAAAGGTAGTCTAATTTTTGGAGAATATAAAGCTGTAAAGGTAAAAACCAGCACCCAGCTTTATCATCACTCTTTTAATTCGGCTTTACGATTCTCAAAAGTATTTAAAGCAATATCTTTTAAATAATGGAGAGTGCGCATTGCTTCACGTTTTTACCCCTCACGTTCTTTAATGGAGTTATACCCAGCATGCAAAACAAAACACTATTGTTTTGCACATTCACGCACTTGTTTTAAAGAAAAATCTCTTAATACTCCCAAACCTACTTCACAACACATCCATGAAGGGTATAATAGTAAAGTTATTGTGCACCACTATCTTTACGTTTATTGAGCGTGCAAACCGACACGATCATTTTCTTTGCCAACTCAAAATACTCCGGTACCCCTTTGCATTGAGAGATTCATAAGAGGCATTTTTATTCCTTTTTTGAAAACCCACACACCATTTATGACATACAAGAAAATGATTTTGATTGATTCATTATAAGAGGGTTTAAGATGAAAGAATTTTACAATATTCGTGGCTTTTGTTCAAGTTGAAAAGCGATAAATTATCTTTATAAATCAATGTAATATATATATTTAAAAACCACATAATGTCCTAATACTCAAAACACAGTGGCATATTTTTTTTGGAAAACAAAAAAACCAATTTTGAAAATTACCTGATACTCTTACCTGAAATTGAATTTTTAAAAGATAAAATATAAAGAAATATGTTACATATTAAGCCATGCATGTATTGTGATTAAGAAATTAGAGCTCAACACCTTTAAAAATTGAAAATGTGATTTTCACTTAACAAAAATTTATAATCCTATTCTTAATATATGTATTATTTGATTTATTGCTTAAAGTAGCTAAACAGAATATTAGTGGAAAAAATGTTATGGAAGAAACAAGCGTTGTCAATTTCAGCTCTCTGCAAAAAGAAGAAGCTTCTTTTCGAGAACTTCCACATAATATTGAAGCTGAGCAAGCATTGCTTGGAGCACTTCTTATTAATAATGATGCGCTCGATCGCGTCTCAGATTTTCTAAAACCCGAACATTTTTTTGAACCCTTGCATCAAAAAATCTACGATGTTGTGTCTCACCTTATCAAAAATGGAAAACTTGCAAATCCAGTTACTATCAAGCTCTTTATTCCAGTAGAAGAAAAAATTGGAGATATCACCGTATTCAATTATGTTATTCGTTTAGCTAAAGAAGCAGTAACAATCATTAATGCTGAGGATTATGGACGAGTCATCTATGATCTTTTTATCCGGCGATCCTTGATTAATATTGGTAACCAAGCTGTTAATACAGCTTTCGATGCTCCTTTAGAGCTTACGCCATCCCAACAAATTGAAACTGTTGAACACCTGTTGTTTGAACTAGCAGAAAAGGGGAAATATGGTGGTGGGTTTGAAAATTTCAATGAGGCCGTTAAAAAAGCTATTGACATGGCAACCGCTGCAAAAAAGCGTTCTTCACACTTATCAGGGATAGCCACCCATATTAAAACACTTGATGAAAAAATGGGAGGGTTACAACCTTCTGACCTTATTATCCTCGCTGGTCGCCCTGGTATGGGTAAAACGTCGTTGGCTACAAATATTGCCTTTAATATTGCTAATGCTTGCAATCGTGATACCAATATACAAGAAAATGAGGGCGGCATTGTTGGATTCTTCTCGCTTGAAATGTCATCAGAACAGCTTGCAACCCGTATTATTTCGGAACAAACAGAGATTTCCTCTTCTGACATTCGGCGTGGATCTATTTTAGATGAGCAATTTTCCAAAATCATCCGTGCAATGCATCAACTACAAAAAGCGCCTCTTTATATTGACCAAACTGGTGGGATATCAATCGCCCAATTGGCAGCACGCGCAAGGCGTCTCAAGCGACAACATGGTTTAGATGTCTTAATTATTGACTACATACAACTCATGACAAGCAATTCAAAGCGTTCGTCTGAAAACCGTGTTCAAGAAATTACAGAAATTACTACGGGCCTCAAAGCATTAGCTAAAGAACTGAATATTCCCATTATTGCTCTTTCACAGCTTTCGCGCCAAGTTGAAAATCGAACAGATAAACGTCCACAACTTTCAGATTTACGGGAATCTGGTTCGATTGAGCAAGACGCCGATATTGTCCTTTTTGTGTACCGTGAAGAATATTACCTCAAAAATGGAGAACCAAAGATAGGCACTCTTGAATATGAAAGATGGCAAGAGACCATGGACAAAGCTTTTGGGAAAGCTGAAGTTATTATTGCAAAACAACGTCACGGACCAACAGGAACTGTTCATCTTGCCTTTCAGTCTGATTTCACACGTTTTAGCGATCTGGCAGACAATAATTATCTTCCAGAGCAATATGGTTAATCACTATGGTACGTATCCGTGTTCAATTTATCTGCCAAAATTGTGGTACTGTTCATTCACGCTGGAGCGGAAAATGCAATTCCTGTGGAGAATGGAATTCTCTTATTGAAGAAAATACGAATAGCGGTATCGGCACCGGCCCCAAGCAAAATATTCACAAGGGGCGTGTAGTTGCTCTTACGTCTCTTTCTGGAAATATTGAAGATGCTCCACGCATCCATTCTGGTATTTCTGAACTTGATCGTGTAACTGGAGGTGGTTTTGTACGTGGATCAGTATTACTTGTTGGTGGCGACCCAGGTATCGGAAAATCAACATTGCTTACACAAACGGCAGCAACCTTATCGCGAAAAGGACATCACGTTATCTATGTTTCAGGAGAAGAAGCTATCACACAAATCTGTCTTCGTGCCCAAAGACTTGATGCCGCAAATACAAAGATTCAGCTCGCTGCTGAAACCAATGTTGAAGATATTCTTGCAACCTTAAACAAACACAAAAACCTTGATATGGTTATTATCGATTCCATTCAGACCCTATGGTCAGATGCAGCAGATTCAGCACCCGGCACTGTCACACAAGTGCGCATCAGCGCTCAAGCAATGATCCGTTTTGCCAAAAAAACAGGAGCAACTGTTGTTCTTGTCGGCCATGTTACAAAAGAAGGACAAATTGCCGGTCCTAGGGTTGTCGAACACATGGTTGATGCTGTTCTCTATTTTGAGGGTGAAGGTGGACATCACTATCGAATCCTTAGAACTGTAAAAAATCGCTTCGGACCAACTGATGAGATTGGTGTTTTCGAAATGTCTGATAAAGGATTACGGGAGGTGATCAATCCATCTGAACTTTTTTTGGGTGAACGAAATGAAAAAGCACCAGGAGCTGTTGTTTTTGCAGGAATGGAAGGAACACGTCCAATATTAGTAGAAATTCAAGCACTTGTTTCTCCTTCTTCACTTGGAACACCACGACGTGCCGTTGTTGGATGGGATGGCAATCGCCTTTCAATGATTCTTGCTGTCTTAGAAGCTCATTGCAGCATTCGCTTTGGACAACATGATGTCTATCTGAATGTTGCAGGTGGATATCGCATATCAGAACCAGCAGCTGATTTAGCTGTTGCCGCTGCTTTAGTATCCTCACTTACAAATATTCCTCTCCCAACGGAGTATGTCTATTTTGGTGAAATAAGCCTTTCAGGAGCTATCCGCGCGGTTTCTCATTCAGCACAACGCATCAATGAAGCCAAAAAACTCGGCTTTCAAGGATCTGTTCAACCCACCACAACAACCAAAATGATAAAATCGCCAAACTTTCAACAAAAAACATTCTCTGAACTTCCTGAGTTGATCGCCGCTCTTGCCTCAGGTAAAAAACGAACTACTCTACATGTATCATAATAAAGAAAAAACTCTACAAAATGAAAAAGATCCTTGCTATAAGAATAAAAAATGGCAAACCCAAAATACTTTCATGCTATTTAAATAGAGTACAATTTTATGTATAAGGAATAAACAAATGAGCATAACAGTTCTTGATGGAATTGTCGTAGCAGTCATCCTGTTTTCTGCCTTTCTCGCTATGCTCCGAGGATTTTCACGCGAAGTATTGTCGTTGATTTCTTGGATAATCGCAGCTGTTGTCACATTATTTTTATTTAAATCCGTAGTGCCTTTCTTTGAACAGTATATTTCTAATAAAATAGTTGCGTTGATCACCACATTGATTGTGATTTTTATTACTATTCTAATTATTACTTCCATCATTACAATGAAAATATCTGATTTTATTATTGATAGCCGAATTGGTATACTTGACCGCACTATCGGTTTTATTTTTGGAGCACTGCGCGGCTTATTAATCATGGTCATTAGCATGTTACTTATTAATGCACTTGTCAAACCTGGACAACAACCTGATTGGTTTAAAAATGCGAAAACAAAACCCATCATCGATTCACTGGGACAAAAAGTCTGGGACATATTGCCTAAAAATCTCGACACTCTTCTCGAAAAAACGGAACAATTCTTTAAAAGAGATGGTGCAAATACAAATGATCAACATTCTCATGAAAATATGTCCCCCAAAAATGGAAAATAGTTTATCATTGAGGAAAAAATTCAGGTAATACAACGCATGATACAAATCGTTTCTCACATCATAACCGAAAGAATACGATGACAAAAATCGACATTCCATTTCAGGAGTTTTCATTGCATGATGATACCCTTCATGAAGAATGTGGAGTTTTTGGTATTCTTGGCCATGAGGATGCAGCGACTTTAACAGCTCTTGGACTTCACGCGCTTCAGCATCGTGGGCAAGAAGCAGCTGGGATTGTTTCTTATCATAATAAAATGTTTCATCAAGAAAAGCATTTAGGTCTTGTTGGTGATCACTATACAAACCCTGCAACACTTGCACGTTTACCGGGAAATCGCGCTATCGGGCATACCCGTTATTCAACAACTGGAGAAATAGCATTACGCAATGTGCAACCCCTTTTTGCTGAATTAAAAGCTGGAGGTATTGCTATTGCCCATAATGGCAATCTCACCAACGGTCTTACATTACGCCAAGAACTCATTGCTTCCGGTGCCATCTGCCAATCAACATCAGATTCTGAAGTTTTTCTTCACCTTATTGCCCGTTCACGTTATGAATCGTCGTCAGATCGCTTTGTTGATGCTATTCGAAAAGTAGAAGGTGGTTATGCCATGTTAGCGCTAACACGCACTAAATTGATTGCTGCGCGTGATCCAATAGGTATTCGACCTCTAGTGATGGGTGAACTTAATGGTAAACCAATATTTTGTTCCGAAACCTGTGCCCTTGATATTATTGGAGCAAAATATATCCGCGATGTTAAAAATGGGGAAATCATCGTATGTGAAATACAAAAAAATGGGGAAATTACTACAAAAATTATAAAGCCAGAAAATAATAAGCCAGAAAAACTTTGTCTTTTTGAATATGTCTATTTTGCACGTCCTGATTCAATCGTTGGAGGGCGAAGTGTTTATATGACACGTAAAAATATGGGTATCCATTTGGCACAAGAAGCCCCCTGTAAAGGTGATATTGTGGTTCCTGTTCCTGACGGGGGAACACCCGCTGCAATTGGCTATGCTCAAGAAATTGGAATTCCATTTGAGCTTGGTATTATTCGTAATCATTACGTTGGACGCACATTTATCGAACCAACACAACAAATTCGCGCTTTTGGGGTTAAATTAAAGCATTCTGCAAATCGTCCTGTTATTGAAGGGAAACGCATCATTCTTGTTGATGACTCCATTGTACGAGGAACAACATCCGTCAAAATTGTGCAAATGCTCCGCGATGCAGGAGCAAAAGAAGTTCACATGCGCATCTCTAGTCCTATGATTTTCTATCCTGATTTCTATGGTATTGATACACCTAAAGTTGAAAGCTTGTTAGCTAATCAATATCCAGATTTAAAATCTATGTGCAATTTTGTTGGAGCTGACTCATTAGAATTTCTTTCAACAGATGGTTTATATCTTGCTGTGATAGGGGAAAAACGAAATAATACCGATCCACAATTTACTGACCATTATTTTACTGGAGATTATCCTACCCATCTAATCGATCAAGAAAGTATTCCTAAAATCCATCAATCATCTGTCCTTAAAACAAGGAATTAAGGATGAAAAAACTTGATTTTAGTCTCTTTGGTCGTGTTGCACTAGTTACCGGTGCTTCAAGAGGAATTGGGTATCATTTAGCATTAGAGCTTGCAAAACGTAGCGCTCACATTATTGCTCTTGCACGAACGATTAGTGGCCTCACTAAACTTGACAAACAAATCCGAAAAAAAGGTGCTTGTGCAACACTCATTCCAATCGATTTACATCATATGGAAAACATTGATGCTCTTGCTATTTCAATTTCTCAGCACTGGAAAAAACTCGATATTATGATCGCAAATGCAGGAATCCTTGGAACACTTTCACCAATAGCTCATATAGAAAACAAAGTATTTGAAGATGTTTTTCAAATAAATCTCATCAGCCAATGGCGCTTAATGAAAGCTTTCGAACCCTTATTGCGTAAATCTGATGCTGGACGAGCAATTTTTTTATCTTCAAGCGTTGCTCATGTTGCGCGCGCTTTCTGGGGACCTTATGCAGCCTCTAAAGCAGCTCTAGAAATTATTTCTCGCTGTTGGGCAGAAGAATTAAAACAAACCCCAATCAAGATTAACTGTGTTGATCCCGGTGCAACACGCACTGCCATGCGCGCACAAGCTATGCCTGGGGAAGATCTTGAAACTCTTCCTCCACCACAAGAAGTTGCAGCAAAGATAGCACATTTATTCTCACCTGATTTAAAGGAAACCGGCAAACTCTTTAATGTGCGTAAAAATCGATTTATGGATTATCATGCACCTAATTAAAGCAATAAATTAATTTATAAAAATAGTTTATTTTTTTTATGATGAATTAGAAAAATCATCTAAGAAAAGAGTAAATATATCTTTCATAAACCATCTAAATTAAGAGTCATTATGGTATTGGAAACTGGTAAAATATAATAACGGTAAAAGTTTCTAGCTTTAATTTTAAACAATAATAGTGCATAATGGATTTTCACTTCTCTCTGCAAGTCGCCACCATGAAGTGAGCTTGAGAGAAACAAGGTGTTTTTAAAAAGCAAACCTCTTTAGTGAATAGCACTTTAGCCTGCTATTCTTTGTTAGAAGCCATAGAAATGACAAACCTGAATTAAATTTTTCTTTCTACTTCTACTTTGCTTACCAAAAACCAAATATGAAACTTTATGAACTTGAGAGAGTTTTAATGTTTGCTTTTTTTTCTTCTAAAGCAGCCCGTTTATTATAAGCTACAAAGCTATAGGGAAGAAAAATCATATAGCTAACAGCCGTGATCAATAAAGTATGCCATGTATAAGTTGCCAGAAAACCTACATAAATAACAATGCCTAGCATGCACGGTACAACGATATCACGTCTTAAATTTTGGTCAATTGTTTTTCCATTCCATACAGGTAAACGACTAACCAAAAGAAAAGCAATAATCACAGTATAAAGGCTAAAAAACAATGCCCAACTCCAACTTGGGACTAAACCAAGAGCTCCTAAATACATAGGCAATAAAAGCAATAACGCTCCTGCTGGGGCAGGAACACCAACAAAATAATTCTCCTGCCATTTTGGTATATCTGCGTTATCCAACATCACATTAAAGCGTGCTAAACGCAAGCAACAAGCAACACAATAGACAAGTCCTGCAATCCAACCAACTTGATGAGCCTGATTCAAAACAAAGGAATACACAATAAGTGAAGGTGCAACACCAAAATTAATAACATCGGCAAGAGAATCCATCTGCGCCCCAAAAGATGAACTCCCATCCATTAAACGGGCGATGCGACCATCAGCTCCATCTAAAATTGCTGCCAAAAGTACCATTAAAATAGCTGCCTCATAGCGATGCTCAAAAGCCAAACGAATACTGCTCATTCCTGCACAAATCGCCAAAATAGTAATAATATTAGGAATGATATACCGCATCGGTGTAGGTGAACGCCACCGATGTGCAACATCATCATGCTGTCCTTCAGGATTAAATGAAGAAAATAACGAAAAATTTCTCATTGTTTATCCTAATCGAATCTAAATTCAGTTGTAGCACTCTTATCGTCAAAAGAGCCTAAAACTGTTTCTCCAGCAATTGCTGTCTGACCAACGGCAACACGCAATTTAACTTCAGTTGGTATATAAATATCAAGACGAGAACCAAAACGAATGAGTCCAAAACGTTGCCCAATCACAACAGAATCATCTTCTTGTGGCCAACAAACAATCCGGCGAGCAATTGCTCCGGCTATCTGTACTACGCCAATTTTACCATGTTTGCTGTCAATCACCATCCCATTTCGCTCATTAAACTGGCTAGCCTTATCAAGCTCAGCATTGGCAAAACGACCTGGATGATAGACAATTGATTCCACTGTACCACTTATAGGAATACGATTGATATGGCATGAAAAAATATCCATAAATACGGAAATACGGATCATTTCTGCATTACCTAATCCCAACTCTTCAGGTGGAATACAGGGCCCCGCGAATGAGATACGCCCATCAGCAGGAGATATGATCCAATTTGGATTCAAGGGGATTACGCGATTTGGATCGCGGAAAAAATATATACACCATACTGTGAGGACAAGCCCACACCAAAACAAAGGACTCCATACCCAACCAAGAATGAGCGAAATAACAAAAAAAGCTATGATAAAAGGGTAACCCTCTTTATGAATTGGTGCAAAGCTATTATGGACAGATTGTAGAATACTCATATAATTTCCTATTCATCAATATGATCTAAACAAGTAATAACGCTTTTTGTTCCTCCTATCTTTCTCTATACTTAATCAATCACTCTCTATAAAGCTAAAGATCATTTCACGCAGCTTATTTTTTATGATTAACAACACCCAACTCATCTTCTTCACGCATTTTACGTAATTTTTCTTCTGCTTGCGATGCTTCAAGTTGCTTATTCCACATTGAAGCATACAAACCTTTCTTACGCAAAAGTTCTGTATGTGTTCCATTTTCAATAATACGGCCATTTTTGAGAACCAAAATTTCATCAGCATTTACAACAGTAGAAAGACGGTGAGCAATTATCAATGTTGTACGCCCACGACTTACAATATCCAATGCTTGTTGAATTTCTTGTTCTGTTGCAGTATCAAGAGCTGCAGTTGCTTCATCGAGAATAAGAAGTGGAGGAGCTTTCAACAGTGTCCGTGCAATAGCTACACGCTGTTTTTCACCACCTGATAACTTAAGTCCACGCTCACCTACTATAGACTGAAAGCCTTCCGGAAGCATCTCGATAAATTTTGATATCTGTGCCATTTCAGCCGCTTTGTGCATCTCTTCATCTGTAGCACTTGGACGCCCGTAGCAAATGTTATAGGCAATTGTATCATTAAATAACACTGTGTCCTGTGGTACCATACCAATAGCTTCACGTAAACTTTTTTGTGTTACATCACGGATATCCTGTCCATCAATTGTGATAGAACCTGCATCAACATCATAAAAACGAAAAAGTAATCGAGAAATAGTCGATTTACCAGCACCTGATGGACCAACAATTGCAACAGTTTTTCCTCCCGGGACCTCAAAATTAATACCTTTGAGAATCTGGCGATTCTGATCATAAGAAAACTTTACCTGATTAAACCGAATGTTCCCATTATTGACCACTAATGGTTTGGCATCCAATTTATCACCGATTTCCTGCTGAACATCTAAAAGATCAAACATAGCTTCAATATCAGTTAAGCCTTGTCGCACATCACGATAAATTGAACCAATAAAATTCAACGGAATAGAAAGCTGCATTAAAAGCGCATTAATAAAAACAAAATCCCCTAAAGTTTGTGCTTTATGAAAAATTTCGTAAGCCGACATCAACATCAAAATCGTCATTCCAATACCAAAAATAAGGGCCTGACCAAAATTCAACCAGCTTAAAGATGTCCAAATCTTCGTCGCAGCTTTTTCATAACCTGCCATAGAAGAATCAAATCGACATGCTTCTAGAGTTTCATTGCCAAAATATTTAACCGTTTCAAAATTTAAAAGAGAATCAATAGTACGTGTATTAGCCTCAACATCTGCTGTATTCATTTCTTGCCGAATACGAATGCGCCAATCACTCGCTTTAATTGTGAACCAAGTATATAAAACAACTGTTACCACAACTATAAGAAAATAATGCCATCCATAACTTATGTACAATACAAATGCCGTCAGAACAAATTCTAAAATCGTTGGTACTGTATTAAGAATTGAAAATCTAACAATAGCTTCAATTCCCTTCGTCCCACGCTCAATCACACGAGAAAGGCCACCTGTTCGCCTTTCTAAATGAAATCGTAAAGACAGTTCATGAACATGTACAAAGGTCTTATAGGCTAACCGACGAATAGCATGTTGACCAACCGTTGCAAAAAGGGCATCCCGTAATTGGTTTAGTCCAGCCTGAACAATACGTGCAACATTATATGCAAAAACGAGCATGATAGGCATAACCCAACTGGAGGGAAACCATACAGGAAACTTTAAGTTCACATCGAGTGCATCTATAGTATATTTAAAGAAATAAGGAACAGATATGAGAACCAGCTTGGCTAAAACAAGATAAAATATTGCCCATATAACACGCATCTTCAGATCGCGCCGATCTGCCGGCCACATATAAGGCCATAAGTTATAAAGCGTACGTAGAGTTTGTCCTGTATCTGACGACACAGTTTTTACCATTTTATTCTGTTCCATAAAGCCATAACTTCTCTATCATCCATTCAACAAGTATATAATACTTCCTCCTCTTATCGTTTAGAGATCATATTCTTTTTTCTATACGCTTTCAGTAAACTATATTTATAACTGCTTAGCCTAGACTGTTTTTGAAAAAGGAACAAGAAATAATCCTTTAGAGGTTTTATCATTTTGATCTGTATTCTTCTCATACCATTCTGCTGCAAATAAATTCTCAACTTTTACATGCTTTTTTTTCAATTCTGCTTGAAGCCATTTTCTTGATTTACCAATCTCTTTAAGACCATCATCAAGAATTTCGCCACTTTGCACTAAAATAGTAGATTTTTTCCTCTCTTCCTTTTTAATAACAGTACAATCGCCATTGGTCTCCAAACGAACAAAAGCCGCTTCATGTAAATTACAGCCTTTAATACGTAACATTGTAATTAAATCATTTACACTGATACCCAACTTCTTAATCTCATCAATTTGAAAAACACCATCTAAAACTAACGCAATACTTCGCCCCATAACAAAATGATGAAAAAAGACTGAGTGGCGTCCCCATAAATTAAGAGAGGTGATCAAAGTTTGCCAAATAAATAAGACAAGCAATAATTGAATAATACTGATATTTTGATTATAAATAACGCCCCCAATAATACCCCCCATCACAAAATTGCTGACCAAATCAACCGGTGTCATTTGACTAAGACTACTACGACCCGTGGTTCTTAAAATTAAGAGAAAGGCTACAAGGCCTACAACCAATTTAAGTGTAACATATCCATAATAAGATAAAAATTCCATCAAGCTTCCTCCTTAAGTTATGAAAGCTGCTAGAATCCGAGAATTAGAACCGTTTTATTTCCCACATGGTCGTACGCTCACCAGTTTGTGGATCCTTGATATCTTTTAAGACGATCCCCTCGGCTGCAAGCTTATCACGAATTGTATCCGCAGCTGTCCATTTTTTATTATGGATAAGTCGTAACCTTTCGGCAATGCGTTGATCAATAAATTTTGCATCAAGAGCAGTTTTTCTCATAAATAATGGGCATTTTTCATTTCTAACCCACTCATGCCGCAAGAGTCCAAAGAAATTCATCCCACTTGCAAGAGCAACAGCATTCCCTTGTTTATAAAATTTTCGTAAAAGAGTAAGTGCTTTGGGAGTATTAAGGTCATCACTGAGCGCGTTTATCAAAGAATCATCAACGACCTCATTCTTCTTCTCCACCTCCTTCTTTTCACAACGAAGCAACTCATACCAACGATACAATTCGCTACTGGATTGCATTAAACGCTGAGCGGTCCAATTTAACGGTTCTCGATAATGCGTTTGTAACATCGAAAAACGGGCAGATAAACCTGCCCAATTTTGTTTCATTTTATTTGTCAAAATACTATTGAATTCAAAAAAATCACTCTCCAAAATAGAACGAATAGTGACGAAATTGCCAAGGCTTTTAGACATCTTCTTGCCTTCAACTTGCAAAAAACCGTTATGCATCCAAAGATTAGCCATTCGCTCAGTTCCAAAAGCTGAACAACTTTGTGCAATTTCATTTTCATGATGAGGAAAAATCAAATCAATACCACCACCATGGATATCAAAAATATTCGCTGTTGGATCATCACAAGTTAAACCACCGCCATAGGGTGTTAATAGCTTTGCCATGGTCATTGCTGAACATTCAATATGCCAACCAGGACGACCCAGAACAGGAATTCCTGCCGGCGATTTCCAACCTGGTTCCCCCTCAGCAGATGGCTTCCATAAAACAAAATCCATCTCCTCTCTTTTATAAGCAGCAACATCAACACGTGCCCCCGCTCTCATTTCATCTAATGAGCGTTTTGCAAATGATCCATAATAGGGATAATTTCTTATACTGCTGACTGAAAATAAAACATGATTTTCCGCTTTATAAGCGTGTCCCTTTTCAAGTAATCTTTCAATTAAAGAGCGCATCTCCTCTAAATGATTAGTTGCGCGCGGTTCAATGGTGGGTGTTAGACAACCAAGTACCATTGTATCTTGTTGAAATTGAGTATATGTAAGCTGCGTTAATTGGCGAATAGCGTCGTTTAGTGCTAGCTCTGGATATTCACAAGCTGCGCGTGCATTAATCTTATCATCCACATCTGTAATATTACGAGCATATATAACATGCTCATTGCCATAAACATAGCGTAATAAGCGAAATAAAATATCAAAAACAATCACAGGACGTGCATTACCTATATGCGCATAATCGTAAACCGTCGGACCACAAACATAAAGACGGATTCTCGTTGCATCTATCGGTATAAAATTCTCTTTTTTACGTGTAAGTGTATTATAAAATTGCAACTCTCTCATCATTACACTCCGTTAGCGATATTTACTCGCCGTTTTTCAAAGTAAAGCTTACCCAAAATCATTGCATTATGTAGATTGAGATTAAAACTTTTTAATCTCATGTACATTCTCATAACTACTCCATTTTAAAGGGCTCTCTCCATCATTCGTCATAAAAAAACAATCCTTATTTTATTTAATTGAACAAGAACATTTTCTTGAGAAAGATTTCTAATTCCTTTTCTTCATGAAAAAAATCTTAAAGGAAGAAATTTTCGATTCAGAAAAAATAACGCGAATTTATGCAAAAAACAGATTGCATGCAGAAAACCTGAAATTTTTACTTACACAAAGCTTCGTGAAAATTTTCAATAATTCCCATAATTGTTTCCTTATTGTCTCCTATGCCCTAAATTTTATAATGCATCCCACTGTTAATAATGATGCACATACCGTTTTTGTCATACTCTTCAACATATGTTCAACGGCAAAATGACTTTATCTGCGATTGTAATTGTATAGAAATTTATTTTATTAAAATGGAGCAATAAGAATAATGCGTAATACACTGATAAAAATTTCTATTTTAACATTTTGTTTAACTTCAACATCAACTTTTGCACAACAATCTCCACCTTATGATACAAAATTATTACGACTGGCAGAAATTTTGGGAGCCCTACACTCTCTACAAAATCTTTGCAGCACTCCAACAAACCTCTGGTATGACTATATGAGCTCACTGATTAAAGCAGAAAAGCCGACTCCACAAAGACGCGCTTATTTTTATGAAGCATTTAATGAAACTTATCGCGCTTTTTCAGAAAATTATCATCGTTGTACAAAATCAGCAATTGAAGCAAACCAACGATATGTTAAAGAAGGAAAATTCTTATCCGAAAACCTTCTCACGCATCTTAACAACTAAGCGCCTATAAAATTAGTAACCACTTAACCTTGCTATACTCATCATGATAATTGTCAAAATGAACAAACTGATCAACCAAATCTGACATAAATAACCATTTCAATTGCTAAAAAACAAATCCTTAAAAGGCTTTTATTTTATGTATGATCAATATTTATGTGTATTAAATCATCACGAGAAGCTTTCTAGGCAAAGGAACCATCCCATGAAACCCTCAATTTTAATCTGTTCATACCAAAACTTCCGTAAATTTAACAGGTTCACCCTGTGAAGGTGTCACAATTTCACCTTCCCACATCACCCGCATACCACGGATTATGGTCCCAACAGGCCAACCTTTAACCTTTTTACCATCATAAGGTGTCCAACCTGCACGTGAACCAATCAATGCATTCGTCATAATCTCTTCTCGTTTAAGGTCGACAATAGTCAAGTCAGCATCATATCCAACAGCAAGGCGTCCTTTACGGCTTATGCCAAAAATGCGGCTAGGGCTATGAGAGGTGAGATCAACAAAACGTTCAAGAGATATCTTTCCTGCATTTACATGAGTTAACATAATTGCTGCTGTTGTCTGAACACCTGTCATCCCCGAAGGTGAGGCTGGATAAGGCTGGAGCTTTTCTTCAAGTGTATGAGGCGCATGATCAGAGCCTATAATATCAATAATACCCTGCTGCACACCGTACCAAAGCGCTTCACGGTGGCGACTCTCACGTATAGGCGGATTCATCTGAATCAACGTGCCAAATTTTTGATAATCATCAGCCGTTAAAGTCAAATGATGTTGCGTAACTTCAATCGTTGCAATATCCTTATGATTTTTTAAAAAATCAATTTCTTCCGCAGTAGAAAGATGTAAAACATGGATACGCGCCTTCGTTTCATGCGCAATTTTCACCAAGCGTTGTGTGCACTTTAATGCTGTAACCTCATCACGCCAAACCGAATGCGATGACGCATCTCCTTCCATACGCAACATTTTACGCTCTCTGAGCCTTGCTTCATCTTCAGAATGAAAAGCTGCACGACGGCGTATGTTCTTCAAAATAAGACGCACACTTTCATCATCATCCACTAAAAGATCACCCGTAGAAGATCCCATGAAAACTTTAATTCCAGCAACACCAAAAAGTCTTTCTAACTCAGCCAATTCGTAAACGTTTTCACGTGTTCCTCCAACCCAAAATGCAAAATCACAATGCATTCGATGAAATCCACGTTTAATCTTATCAGTCAATGTTTTTTCCGATGTCGTCAATGGATTAGTATTAGGCATTTCAAATACTGCTGTAACTCCTCCCAAAACCGCAGAACGAGAGCCACTTTCCAAATCTTCCTTATGTTCATTGCCTGGCTCACGAAAATGAACTTGGCTATCAATGATACCAGGCAAAATATGAAGCCCTGTACAGTCAATCACTTCACCTACAGACGCACGTGTAAGATCACCAATTTCAGCAATACGGCCATTTGTGACACCAATATCACGCTTACCAATTCCGTCATGATTTACAACTGTTGCACCTTTAAAAATTGTATCAAATGTTTTAAACATAACCGTGCTCCTTCAATGTCCCCTCGTTTATCGATTATGTAACTTTGAGCAGAAAGGCAAGAACCATGATTAAAAAGCCAAATGCCATTCGCTTAAAAAACCGTAAGATTATTAAAGTTACGGGTGAAGAAGCAACACATTTTCTGCAGGCCCTTATCACAACAGATGTCAAAAAAATCGGTCCAAAAGAAATTTTTCCTGGAGCCTTTTTATCTCCACAAGGAAAGGTTCTTGCTGATTTTCTCATCGGCAAAATAGATAATGGTTATTTTATTGATATTTTTTCATTTTTATCTGATATCCTCTACAAGCATCTTCTCCTCTATAAACTGCGCACGAAAGTAGAAATTATGCAACAATTACAAGAACTTGTTACAGTTTCTTGGAATAATGAATCAGATATTTTAAATTTTGATTCAAGTTTTATTGATAAACGATTTCCAGCAAAAGAGAAAATAATGCGAATCTATGGGGAAACACCCCTTTTGGCTTCAGAATGTCATGACAATTGGAATCAATTGCGTATCCGTTATGCAATTGCAGAAAGCGATAAAGACTATGAAATCGGTAAAGTCTTTCCCCATGATATTAATTACGATCAAATCAACGGATTATCATTCAACAAAGGGTGCTATATCGGACAAGAAGTTGTCTCACGAATGCATCACCGTCGTGCAGTACGGCGCCGTATTTTACTCGTAAAAAGTCAGCATGAATTAACCCCAGGTTCTAACATTGAAGCAAGAACAAAAGTACTTGGTTCTTTAGGAACATGTGCTGCGAATGAAGCTCTCGCTTTACTGCGTATTGACCACGTCAAAGATGCGATGGATAATAACACCCCCTTTACAGTAAAAGATGTTCCTGTCACTATAAGCATTGCTGAAAATATGAATTTTACCTTCCCTGAAAGCACTGAGTAAACTCACTAATGGCCAAAGCTCAGTTATCACAAAATGGAGAAGCACGCGCTTGGCAAAGAATGCTTTCTGGCCGGAGACTTGATCTTTTAAATCCTTCTCCTTTTGACATTGAAATCGAAGATATTGCTCATGGATTAGCTCGCGTCGCACGTTGGAACGGTCAAACACAAGGGGAATATTCCTATTCTGTTGCACAACATTCACTCTTGGTAGAACAAATATTTCAGAAACTTTTTCCGCAATCGCAGAGTAATGAATGCCTTTGTTCTCTTCTTCATGATGCACCAGAATACGTTATCGGTGATATAATTTCACCTTTTAAAGCTGTTATAGGAAAACAATATGAACTCATCGAAAAACGTATACAAGATGCTATCCACATACGCTTTTCTCTCCCCATTGATCCCTCTAAAAAACTCTTAAAAAAAATCAAACAAGCTGATCGCATTGCTGCATTCCATGAATCTGTTATTCTTGCCGGATTTAATATAGAAGAATCCCTTCGCTACTTCGGTCATCCAAATAATATTTCATCCGAAGAACTCAATTTGCAACCATGCTCTACACAGAAAATTGAGAACGCTTTTTTAAAACGTTTTCACGATCTTGATATTGAGAGATTACATTGATATCGTTTTGATTGTTTACCTTTTATCACAACCAAAACACTCTATGGTATTCTAACTCCATGATTCCAATCTTTTTATATATGTAAAAATCCTCATATAATTCTCTATAATCTTATTAGAATATAATCTCATTTTTATAGAGAATAATATTCAAAAAAAAAACACTGCATACATTAGATTATTGCGATTTATATAAAAAACTCTTTGCATTCAATCTATGAAAAGAATTTTTATCTTGAGAGGAATGCATCCCATAAATGGCGTAAAACAGTTTTGATCTCAAACACTAAATACCCATACGCTCCCCACAACACTGCAGAAAAGTTATGATGTCATTAGCCATTATGAAATATATAAACAAAATAATAAATCAAATTAAGTCCTGCACACCTCACTCTCTCAGCCAGAGAATGTTTGAAGCATAATCCTAGAAGAGAAAAAAATTCCACCCAATTATTAGCAGATACATTTGAAGTTTTTTAATTTATTAAAGAAGTCTTCGATAAGCTAACACTCTTTGTAAAGATGCTCATCATCATTCTGCATCATTTTTTAATTAAGCAGAAAAGAAGAATAGAGACATAGTCCTGTTCTTTTCATCCCTTTTGTTCATACGCATTGCTTTTATGCTTTTGTTTACCGCGTTCTTTAATGGGGTCACGCATCTCATGCAAAATAGAATGCCATTATTACTAATTCACACGCTTTTTTTAAAGAAAAACCTCTTAAGGCACCCAACCCCATTTCAACACAGCGCCCATGAATAGTGTAACGTAAAATCCATTGAGAACCACTATCTTTACACTTATGAAAGAGCAAGCTGGACCATCATTCTATTTTCCAGCTCCCAATTGTTGCTATAGCCCTTAGCACTTGAGACGATTCATAAGAAGCACTTTTATCCCTTTCTTTAAGTGTTTTATCCACACACAAATCCTACTTGTGACGTGCAAGTGAATGGCTTTTATTGCTTTAAAATAAACAAAATTTGAAATGAGAGAATCTTACGATATTAAGGTCTCTTATCCAAGATGGATAAATGATAAACTATCCTTATAAAACAATACTTTGCACATCTCTTGAATACAACTATTATTAGCAACAACTTATGTATTTCCATCCCATTCAACAAGCTAAGCTGTTTAGATTATAGCATCCCAGTTCTACAATTCTACAAAGTGAGACAAAAACGTAAAGTTTGGCTCAAACCATCTTCAATAGACTGACTCTTCGGAGTCAAATCTTTGGCTTATTTCTTACAAAATCGTCTCTCTCGTGCTGACCTTCTTTATAGAATTTCTGCACAATCTATAATCTGCAAGTACAAGGATGAAAACAGACAAAAATAGCATCACCCCTGATAATTTTACCACCATAATCCATATTCATAGTTCTTTGCATACTCTTAAAAACAGGATGCCAGATCCATTTCTGGTACCAAGTTCTATAACATTTAGGTATGCTACGCCATTTTCCATAGATGAAGAAATGAAACACCATTTATCTGAAAAGTAAAAGAAAAATTTTCGCTATTTAAAAATAAAATGAACGCTTTCAATAAAATAATGAGAACGTTTTTCAGTTATCATATGCATCTGAGAAACTTATCTTCAATAAACGCTAACTCTATTACCAATACTTGGCTGATTTGATAATTCTTTCTACTAACGCTTTGTTCTTTACAAACAAATGGAACGTTACTACCATCAACCTTTGCTCTCACATCTTGACTTAGTTGAACAAAGCCTAGGCAGAAAGAAAAATTCCCACAAAAAAAAATATCCGTTCATATTAACCTTATCATAGCAAGCATTCTCTAAAAAAGTCTTCGTCTTAACCTGATTTTTGTTTGAGCTTATAAATTTCTTCATCACCTGGAAAAGCACGTGATTTAACATCATCCGCATAACTCTTAATCGCCTTCTTCATCTCCTGTTCGAGAATACCATAACGGCGTACAAATTTAGGGACCCATGTACCATAACCTAACATATCTTCCATCACCAATATCTGCCCATCACACTGACTAGATGCACCAATGCCAATGGTAGGGATAGAAAGCATCTGTGTAAGTTTTACTGCTAATGGTTCTACAACTCCTTCTACAACAACAGCAAAGGCACCTGCCTTTTCAATTGCTGCTGCGTCAGCTTCAATCTGTTGCCAATTACTTTCATTGCGTCCTTGCGTCTTAAAACCACCAAAACGATTCACTGCCTGTGGTGTGAGACCAACATGACTCATAACTGGAATACCGCGCTTACACAAAAAATCAATTGTTTCCGCTATATAAACACCACCTTCAAGCTTAACTGCACTACACCCTGTTTCTGCAAGAATACGCGATGCATTGGAAAAAGCCTGTTCTGGACTTTCTTCATAAGATCCAAAAGGCATATCGACAACCACAAGAGCTCTCTTAGATCCACGCATAACCGCCTGCCCATGCAAAATCATCATATCTAAACTCACTGGCAGCGTTGTCTCAAACCCATGCACAACCATACCAACGCTATCACCAACTAATAGCAAATCACAGTAAGGATCAGCAATCCGCGCACTATAAGCCTGATAAGCAGTTAGAGAAACAATCGGTTTTTGTCCTTTTCTTGATCGTATTTCAGAAGCAGTAATACGTTTTACAGCCTTATGAATAGTCATTTTTCAGCCCTTTTCTTGCAATATATATTGATCAATAAGCCTAATTTCACCAAAACGGACAGTTAATAATAACACTGCCGATTTGTTTAATTTACCTTTAACCACAGATAAAGTTTCCATATCCCGTAAATCTATTGATTCAATAATCGCGCGCGATTCTTGCTGTAAAATATCCCGAACAATTTTACATAATTTATCAACCGACCGTTCCCCTTGGCGATAGAGATTTTCAGCAGCTTTACCGCTTTCAGGAATAATTTTTGCTGCTTTTCGATCTTCTAATGTTAAAAACTGATTACGGGAAGAACTCGCTACACCATCTGCTTCACGTAAAATAGGCACTCCCACAATTTCAATAGGAAAAGCTAAATCTTCAACCATACGACGAACAATCAAAATCTGTTGAAAATCCTTTTCCCCAAAAAAGGCTTTATCCGGCTGAACAATGTTAAAAAGCTTTGCAACAACGCTGGCTACACCACAAAAATGTCCTGGACGTAATTTCCCTATCAACACACGTGACAATTTCTCTACATTCACAATTGTTTCATTTCCCGGTGGCCACATTTCTTCTACAGAAGGTGTAAAAACATATTCAACACCGGCTTCTTCTAACAAAGCACAATCGCCTTTCAAATCTCTTGGATATTTATCAAAATCCTCATCGGGACCAAATTGCTTCGGATTAACAAAAATAGAAACCAATACTCGATCACACATTGCTTTTGCTCGCCGTACTAATGCGAGATGACCATTATGCAATGCTCCCATAGTTGGAACAAAACCAATCGCAAATCCTAAACGTCGTTCTTCTGTGATACATTGGCGTACTTCAGGAATTGTCTTTAAGATTCTCATCTTCATTTTCTATTCATTTTTTCAAATCAATAAACTAATGCTCGCATACAAACATGTAATACCAATATAGTTCGACAGAACTAGTCGAAAATCCTAATCGTCTTCCTTCTGCGACAAACCAACATACTTCGGTAATTGTTTCTAAGACTGATATTTTCACACTCTATTTATCGTCTTCAGATCAACAAACGAACGCTTGCATACGGAATCGCCGTTCAAATAATTGAATCAAACTTATACGCACCGATGGCTGTTTTATACTTCGTGGTTCCCAGACATGACGCATTAAAAAGAAACCTGTTAGAACAAATCCATTTTTTATGTCACTAAAATCAACGGGACGAACAGTTCTTTGCACAAGAAACTGGGGCAAATTTAAGAGCTTTTCCCTCCAAGGGTGCCCTGCTTCCTCGCATACAGCACGTCCTGATTTCGGCGATACATAACATAGTTTTTCTAAGTGGCCTGTTGCAGCACAACGAGATAAATCAAGGCCGAAGCCAAGTTCTTCAAGAAATCGCATTTCAAAACGTACAAGCAATTCAGCGTTTATAAACGACTCATCAAAATTCTGCATAAAAAGATGTAAAATATCATATAAAATAGGATGCGGATCACGCTCAGGAAGAAGACGCAAATGGAAAGCGATTAACTGCAAAGCATAAAGTGCTTCTGGTAAAAGAATTAATCGCGCGGCATGTAAATCAAGTGCTTCAAATCGAAAAAGTCCTAAATGTTCGTCTAAACGTGCCCACCATTCAACCTCTACAAAATTCCCAGGCTGAAGAAAAGCCGCCATACGACGCGAACGTCCTCCTTTTACTATTCCCATATAACGTCCATGCTGACGCGTCATCACTTCAAGAATAACGCTTGTTTCACCATATTGGCGTGTACCGAGAATAATGGCTTGTTCTTTCCATTTCATTTTATTTAAAAAAATCTAGTCCCATTTCGAGATAACGTTCCGGATCGGTATCCCAATTATCACGCACTTTCACAAAGAGAAAAAGGTGAACCTTTTGACCCATGATATCCATCAATTCTTTACGTGCAGCCTGACCAATTGCTTTAACTGTATTGCCTTTTGCTCCTAAAACAATTTTTTTTTGACTATCACGCTCAACGTAGATGACTTGATTAATTTTAACTGAACCGTCTCGACACTCTTCCCAGTTCTCTGTTTCAACTGTTGAAGAATACGGAAGTTCATCGTGAAGACGAAGAAAAAGTTTTTCACGGGTAATTTCAGCAGCAAGCTGACGCATAGGCATATCAGAAATTTGATCTTCTGGATAATACCATGGTCCTTCCTGCATCATTGTGCTTAGAGTATGAAGCAAATCCTCGCAACCAGAGCCATTGAGAGCTGAAATCATAAATGTCTGCAAAAACTTTACATGCTCATTAATTTCAGCGGTTAACGCTAAAAGGGATGACTTAGCAACTGTATCAATCTTATTCAGAACAAGAATTTTATCCTTTTTAATACTCTCTACAATATCTAACATCTTACAAACTTCATCCGAAAGACCATTCTGAGCATCAATCAGAACTAACAGGAGATCAGCATTCTTAACTCCTCCCCAAGCAGCAGACACCATCACACGCTCTAACCGCTTATGAGGAGAAAAAACACCTGGTGTATCAATCAATACAATTTGCGCATCATCGTGAATGACAATACCCCGGATTAAAGTTCGCGTCGTTTGCACCTTATGCGTTACAATTGAAACCTTCATTCCAACTAACTGATTCACCAATGTTGACTTCCCAGCATTAGGCATCCCAATGAGTACAACAAAACCAGAACGCGTTTTAGTAACGTCATTCATGCTCATTTTTTTCCATTGTTTCCCATACACCCTCTCGTCGTAAAATTTTTTCAGCTGCCATTCTTTCAGCACATCGCTTAGAATTTCCTTTCCCAATCTCTGACACAAAACCAGAAATGCTTACCTCTACCATAAAAACAGGATCATGATCTGGACCAGAACGTTTTACGACCCGATAATGTGGTTGTAGACCACCTTGTACATGCGCCCATTCCTGTAACTGTGTCTTAGCATCACGCCGACCAGCATCCATCTGCTTTGCCCGACTTTGCCAATATCTTTGAATAAAAGGCCGAACATTCTCCAATCCCCCATCAAGGTATATTACAGCAATCAAAGCTTCAATCACATCAGCATACATATTTGTCAGCCGACGACCTTTTAAGCTTTTCATTTCAAAACCAACATGGATCATACCAGGCAATCCCATTTCTAGTGCAATATCAGCACATGTCTGCGCATTCACCAAACCATTTAAACGTACTGATAATTCACCTTCGCTTGCCTGTGGAAACAATTGATACAGCATTTCCGCAACCAAAAGTCCAAGAACCCGATCACCTAGAAACTCCAGTCTTTCATAATTTCCCTGTTCTGAATCTTGTACACTTGAATGTGTTAACGCTTTTCTTAATTTCTCTTTATCTTTAAAGCAATGCCCCGTCAGCTTTTCAAGCTGATCAATCATTGGAAACTTCATTATTGATTCCTTGCTTGATAATCGGCAAATCATGAACAGTATTAACAAAAGAAAACAAACGATTCCAACGCACATCAAATGGCCAACGCCAAATCTGCCAAGCACTTGAACCATTACTAATAGAGAAAAAAATCACACTTGCTCGTCCAATAAGATTTTCTTCTGGAACATATCCTACGTCTAAACGACTATCGTCTGAATTGTCACGGTTATCACCCATCATAAAATAATGCCCCGACGGAACTTCAAAAACCTTTGTGTCATCAACTTGCGGAATAAAAGCTAAATCAAGCGTATCGTAACTAACACCATTAGGCATTATCTCACGATAAACATCAACAGGATAATTAACCTCTGTTATATCAGCATTTTCAATCTTGCCCATAAAGTGACGTAAAACGGGCTCATCATTAATATAAAGGACACTTTGACGAACTTGTATACGATCACCCGGTAGTCCAACAACACGTTTGATATAATCAATATCCGGATCACTCGGTAAACGAAAGACAACAACATCTCCACGCTGAGGTTGAGATGCCCAAATACGTCCCGAAAAAAGAGGAGGAGAAAAAGGCATAGAAAAACGAGAATACCCATATGCATACTTAGAAACAAACAGATAATCTCCCACTAGCAAAGTAGGACGCATGGAACCGGAAGGAATACTGAAAGGCTGAAAAAAAAGTGTCCGAATAAGCGCTGCTAACAACAACGCCTGTATCAAAACGAAAACAAATTCAAGAATTCCGTTCTTTTCTTTATTTTTATACATTTTCTCTTTCTGGATCATCATCAACTGCCTTCCCATCACAGATATAACTTTTTTTATCATAATGTTTCAAATAGCAAAAGTACAATCTCCCACGAAACCTATCCACGTGGAAGTGCTTCGATAATAATAAATGCCTGCGCCCAAGGAAAATCATCTGTCATGCTAAGATGAATGACAGCATCATGATGAAAAGGCAATAACTTTTGGAGTTGCATTTGCGCACGATTTGTTAATTTCATAATTGGTTTCCCAGACGGTAAATTGACCACCCCCATATCTTTCCAATTTACACCGCAAGCGATTCCTGTACCTAAAGCTTTAGCACAGGCTTCTTTGGCAGCAAATCTTTTGGCATAAGAAGAAGATTTTTCTTGGAGACTTTCAGATTTGTTCTGCTCAATATCCGTAAAAATACGTTGAATAAAACGATCACCATAGCGAACCAACATTTTCTCAATGCGTCTTACATCAATCAGATCACTTCCAAGACCAACAATCATAAGATATCATCCGATTTTTTTTTGCTACAAACGCTTTTTTTGATAATCTTTTGATATCGCTTTTGTTGAAAGCGAGTGATTGCTCTGTAAGTGCCTATATAAGATAAACTACCGAAAATAAAACCTAAAAGTGTACCACCTAAAATCATCGGCCTCATGATTGTTTGCCATGCACCCTTGAAAAGAAGAGATGTATTTGAAAGCGTCAAACCATCAAACAGAGTGTGAATTTGAGAAAGAGAAATCTCACTCACATTGCTAAAAAGCGATAAACAAAAAGAGCCTACCTTATAATCAGCCACAACAATCAGCAAAAATGTAAGTGGATTAGAAAAAATTGTACCAATAATCGCTGCTGCAAAATTTGCACGCAAAATCCAAGAAAAAAATATTGCCAAAACAATATGCATACCAAAGAGAGGCGAGCACGCTAAAAAAATGCCGATAGCAAATCCCAAGGCAACTTTATGTGGCGTTGCTGATATACGCAAAATGCGTTTATGTATATAAAAAAATAAGCGAGAAAATGAACGACGTGGCCATAACCAAAGTCGAATACGCTTTACAAAATCTATTGGTTCTCGACGGCGAAAGAGCATATGATTCTCAATATATATTTTGTGACAATAAAATAATCCATATGATTCAAATTAATTTTTCCAAGCTTTTGCATAAAAAAAAATAGAAAAACAATTAAATATTTCGACTTCCTGGCTTAATCGCTGGAAGTTTCGCAAGTTCAGCAGGAATTGCATCACTAGCATAAGATGCTATCTCGTATTCAGCAAGTGAAATCAACGGAACTCCGACATCAACTTTACCGCCAGAACGATCAAGAATACATGCGCTCGCCAACACATCTGCTCCTGCTGTAAGCAGAGCCTCAACAGTTTCACGAATAGAAAGACCTGTTGTTACAATATCTTCAACGATAACAACCCGTGCACCTTTCTTGATTTCAAAACGACGCAGTTCAAATATGCCATTTACACGCTCTACCCAAAGAGAGGGAATACCAAGATGACGCGAAGTTTCGTACGAAGGAATAAGACCACCAATTGCAGGACCAACCACATAATCAATTTTTCCCTCGACAGATTTTTTAATTCTTTCAGCCAATCCACGACATAACTTCTCTGTTAAGTCAGCATGCATGAATACTTTCGCCTTCTGCATATAAATAGCACTATGACGGCCTGATGTTAAAATAAAATGCCCTTCTAAAATAGCATCTGCTTGTTTAAAAATATCAATCACACCTTGTGTATTCATCGCAGAATTTTCCTTTTTCATCCATGAACTCGTCGGACTGTACTAACCGAACCAGCCTCTTTTAACTGAGAAAAAATACGATTCAAATGTTTTAAATCCCAAACTTCCAGATCAATCATAATTTCTGTGAAATCTGGTGCTGTGCGGATAAAAGATAAATTTTGGATATTAGCGTCATTAGCAGAAATCACTTGCGTAATTTCAGCCAAAGAGCCAGGACTATTAACAGCCAAAATATCAATTCGAGCTGGAAAACGTTCACTCATTTGGGCATCAATATCCCAACGGACATCAATCCATCGTTCAGGTTGATCATCATACGCCATCAAAGCCGAAGACTGTATCGGATAAATAACGATCCCTGCCCCCGGTTGCATAATACCAACAATCCGATCTCCCGGCACGGCCCCCTCAGGAGAGAAGCGTACAGGAATATCTCCACGGGTTCCTCGAATAGGTAATGCTTTGGATTGATGCTTCTCTGTAGTTGAATCCTTTTCATTTTCTGGAACTTTAAAAATCATACCTTGAGCATTTTCAATGTTAAACCAGCCTTCTTCCCCAGGCTTAAAAGAGGACTTTTGGACCACACGGTAATCTTGATAATCAGGATCAACTGCTTTAATCACATCAGCGGAAGGCAATTCACCACGCCCAACAGCAGCTAATACATCTTCCACATCTTTACGTGCTAAACGTGGTAAAACTTGCTTAAGAACATCTTTTGAAAATTGTTTTCCCATATATTCAAACGAACGCTCAAGTATACGAAATCCCAAACCTGAATATTGCTTGCGTACTGCTGTGCGTGTTGCTCGACGAATGGCTGAACGTGCCTTACCTGTTACAACAAGAAATTCCCACGCCGCTGGCGGAATTTGAGCTTGTGAACGTATAATATCAACTTCGTCACCATTTTTTAATTTTGTCATCAAAGGCATAATACGACCATTGATTTTTACCCCTACACAAGAATCACCAATGTCCGTATGAACTGCATAAGCAAAATCAATAGGAGTAGCACCTTTTGGAAAGGCAATTAACCGGCCTTTTGGAGTAAAACAAAAAACTTGATCTTGAAAAAGCTCAAGCTTTGTATGTTCTAAAAACTCTTCCGGATTATCTCCATCTGATAAAGATTGAATCGTTTGGCGTAACCATGCATAAGCATTGGTCTCATTTGATAACTTCGAAGTTGTATAATTGGAACCGTGGTCTTTATAAATGGAATGTGCGGCAACACCATATTCAGCAATTTCATCCATAGCAGCAGTTCTAATCTGTAGTTCAACCCGTTGTCTCGAAGGCCCTACAATCGTTGTATGAATGGAACGATAATCATTCTGTTTTGGAATAGAAATATAATCTTTAAAACGACCAGGTACCATTGGCCAGGTAGTATGAATAACACCAAGAGCACGATAACAATCATTCACTGTTTCAACAATAACCCGAAATCCAAAAATATCGGATAATTGTTCAAAAGATAATGCCTTACTTTCCATTTTGCGAAAGACGGAATAAGATTTTTTCTGACGGCTTTTAACATCTGCTTTAATGCCATTCTCGAAAAAAAGTTTTGTTAGTTCATTTTCAATCCTAGAAAGCAAATCGCGATTGCGCTTTGATAATTCAGAAAGTCTATTGGTAATCGTACGATAACCTTCTGGATTTAAATAAAAGAAAGAGAGATCTTCTAACTCCTCGCGCATATCCTGCATACCCATACGTCCCGCAAGTGGCGCATAAATATCCATTGTCTCCTCAGCAATGCGTCGACGTTTATCATCACGCATAACACCAAGGGTGCGCATGTTATGAAGACGATCAGCAAGTTTAACTAAAAGAACACGAACATCATCAGAAATAGCTATAAGAAGTTTACGCAGGTTCTCTGCCTGTACTGCCTTTTTTGATACAAGATCAAGCTTATTAAGCTTTGTAAGCCCCTCAACTAACTTACCAATTTCAGACCCGAAAAGCTGATCAATTTCAGCCCGTGTAGCACTTGTATCTTCAATTGTATCATGCAAAAGAGCAACGGCAATTGTTGCTTCATCCAATCGCATATCTGTCAAAATAGCAGCAACTTCTAAAGGATGAGAAAAATAAAGATCCCCCGAAGCACGCTTCTGATGACCATGCTTTCGCATTGCATAATCGTAGGCTCTATTTAAAAGAGCTTCATCCACGTCAGACTTGTAACGTTGAACACGCCCAACAAGCTCACACTGACGCATCATACAAGCATATCCTTTATTTTTTCACAAACCTAACCTTATTGAACATGAATATTTCATCAATAAAAGACCAAAAAAATAACCGTCCTTGCATGACAACGTATATTTGCTCTCGTACTGTAAATCGCCGCAATTAATAATCGTCACTCTTCTCTGGAACGACCAAACCTTCGATACCCGCTAAAAGCTCTTCTTCAGACATATGATCGAATGAACCGCCCTCCTCTTCCAAAGAAGTACCCAAAACACTTCCAGATTCACTTGAATGAGAAATAAATTCACTTGCCATTTCTGGCTCATCCACTTCCACATGCTTTTGCAATGAATGAATAAGATCTTCTTTCAGATCGGCAGGAGATAATGTTTCTTCTGCTATTTCACGCAAAGCAACAACGGGATTTTTATCATTATCACGATCAACCGTAATCTGCGCACCCTGTGAAATCTGACGCGCCCGATGTCCAGCTAAAAGCACCAATTCAAAGCGATTATCGACTTTATCAATACAATCTTCTACCGTTACACGGGCCATTTATGCCTCTTTCTTAAAGATTAAAAAGTTTCATAGTGAGTGTTAAATATATACAATAATCAAAATAAAACACAAGAAAAACAACACAAACTTTAATATTTTTTTATTCAAAAGCTTATTGCAGAAAATTATTGGAAGTTTTATGAAAAGCGCATAGTCTCTTTGAGCTAGTTATCAATACTACTTTAAAAAAAGTTTTAAGAAGAGCTAATTCAAACATGTATTTGACAAAATACTTCTCCTTAGAGACTTTGATCCTTTAAAGGGATATCAATCATTCTAAACTCTTAAAAATCTTTTGCAATAACAACAGCTTTATGTGCATTTTTTATAATAAGATATTTATTAAAAATAAGAAATTCCATCCCATTAACATCTTATTCATCGAACACATCACTAAAGAGTATCTCTCTTTGCAAAATAATCGGCCATAATATAATTTTATGTTGAACTCTGTTATAAAAAGACCGTTATTCATTATAGGTTGTTTATAAAAATATGATCGGTCATAAAACCTATAAACAACTGGAAAAATTTATACAAAATGATTGATAGCTTCTCACATGAATAGCCAATTAAAACCGCTTTGCCCAGAACCACCGCAAAATTGCAATTTATGCCCGCGTTTACACAAATTTATTTCCGACTGGCGTATAAAAGAACCGAGCTGGTATAATGCTCCGGTGCGCCCATTCTTTCCCTATAAAGGGGCAGACACAACACGCCTTCTCATTGTCGGCCTTGCTCCTGGATTACGCGGCGCAAACAGAACTGGACGCCCATTTACTGGTGATTATGCTGGACACCTGCTTTATTCAACTTTGAAAAAGTTTGGTTTTGCCAAAGGAACATTTGAAGAAAGAGCTGACGACACCCTTGAACTGATTGATGCAGCAATTGTTAATTCAGTTCGTTGTGTCCCCCCCGAAAATAAACCTACTGGTACAGAAATTAACACTTGCCGATATTTCTTTTCGCCTCTTTTAACAAATCTTCCCAAACTTAAAGCTGTTATCACCCTCGGTACCATTGCACATCATTCAACACTTCGTGCCCTCAATGCAAAAATTTTAACCCACCCCTTTGGACACGGACAAATAAACAACATCGGCAGATTACGCATCTTCTCAAGTTATCACTGTTCACGCTATAATACCAACACTGGTCGCTTAACGGATGCTATGTTCCATCAGATTTTCGAAGCAGCAAAAACATATCTCGATCACTGCTGAAACCTCCTTAAACGCATTATAAAAAGAGCATACAAACCAGACCTGTCATCCATACCTTTTTAAAAGCCTTGCTTTTTCACGCCCCCAATCACGTTTCTTTTCCGTTTCACGCTTATCATGAAGCTTCTTCCCACGTGCCAAAGCAATCTCTAGCTTAGCACGCCCTCGTTCATTAAAATAAAGCTTAAGGGGAACAAGCGTCATTCCTTCACGAGAAGTTGCATTAAAAAAACGCGCCATTTCACGTTTTGAAATTAATAGTTTACGCAAACGACGCGGCTCATGATTAAAACGATTAGCCTGCGTATATTCAGGAATATAACTATTCACTAACCATAATTCTCCATTCTCAAAGCTGGCATAACTTTCAGCAATATTCGCATGATTGGAACGCAAAGATTTCACTTCCGCTCCCTGAAGTACCAAACCGACCTCAAGATTATCGAGAATTTCATAATTAAAACGGGCTTTACGATTATCCGCAATTATTTTTCGTACTGGCGCGTTCTTTTTTTTGTTCATGGCTACAGTATATATCACTTCATTCTTTAAGCAAACCCGCACGGTGCAACGCTGCATCAATAATCTTCTTTGTGGTATCCGAGAGTGGAACAATCGGTGAGCGAACAATAGCACCACAAAGCCCTAATTTTGCAGCGGCATATTTAATACCAGCAGGACTTGGTTCAATAAACACCGCACGATTGAGAGGCATCAGAAGATCATTTAATTTGAGGGCTGTCTTATAATCACCACGCAAACAAGCCGCATGAAACTCTGCACAAAGTTTTGGAGCGACATTGGAAGAAACAGAAATACACCCCACCCCCCCATGTGCATTAAAACCCAATGTTGTACAATCATCACCAGAAAGCTGCACAAAATCTTGACCACACTTTTCACGTTGTTCACTAGCACGTTCAATTTTTCCCGTTGCATCCTTCACACCAATGATATTTTTAAAATCCCGACACAGGTCCCTCATCGTCTCCACAGCCATATCGATCACAGAACGACCGGGAATATTATAAATTATAATTGGGATAGAAATCGCTTTCGCAATGGAAGAAAAATGTGTGTATAATCCCCTCTGATTAGGCCTATTATAATAGGGAGTGACAACCAAGACTGCATCTGCACCTGCTTTCTCTGCATGCTGTGCAAGCTCTACAGCCTCACTTGTGCTATTTGAGCCTGCTCCAGCAACGACAGGAACACGCTTAGCAACCTGCTCGACACATAATTCTATAATCCTCTTATGTTCTTCATGAGTTAAAGTTGGTGATTCACCCGTTGTACCAACAGGACTTACACCATTGATCCCTTGTGTAATCTGCCACTCGACAAAATTGCAAAATGCTTTCTCATCAATAGCGCCATTATCATCAAACGGTGTTATAAGCGCGGTCACAGCTCCCTTGAGCATGATAAACTCCCTGTAATGTTCGCTTTCTTTTTTTAATCGTCTTGCATAAATTATCTATGATAAAGCATAATCTTGCTCTATCATTGAAGCAAGATGAATTCCATAAAAGCTTTTACGAGATTAGCATCTCTCTCCTTTAATTCCCAAAATTCCTTTAAAATATCAGTCCGCATTAACGCGTTTTTCATGCTTGTGTCTTATAAAGACTTGAGTGTTTCAAAAAAGTAAGGTTTCAAGGTCTTTTTTCTATGCATGCATTCTTCGCCTCTTTTTTCGTATCAACCTTTACTGCACTTATACTTGAAACAACAATTTTATTTTCAAGTGCCTGTGCACAAACAACTCTTTTGCAACGAAAAGTACCAATCCCTTTGATTCGTCCTACCGCCTTTGTCATAAACAAAGAAGATACAAAATCTTTTAAACAGATTCACACGACAAACCACAATATTTCTACATCTAAAAACACTTCTACGCTCAAACAACTTAAAGCAGGCTTAGATGCACTTTCAAACAATAATATTGCAAAAACTATCAGCCTTCGTAATTCAATGGAAAAGAATAACCTTGATCGCCATATTTTGACATGGGCAATCGGGATATCAAGTCAAGCCAATGTACCAAGCTTAGAAATATTCAATGCCATCAATGAACTAAAAGGATGGCCTGGTATAGCGACTATGCAACGCAATGCTGAACGTGCTTTTATTAACGAAACGAATTTCGCCCCGGTGATTATCCAAAAATTTACTCATCATTTACCCCTTACAGCACAAGGTATGGCTACATATGCTAAAGCACTTATCACAACTGGGCAAACCGCACGTGCTCGTCACATCATCGCGCCATGGTGGTATAAAACAAAGCTCAATGCACAAGAAGAAAAGTTTGTTCTTAAAAATGCAAGTGCAGCGTTACAGCCTATCGATCATCTGAAACGCATGCAATTTATGCTTTATGCACATCGATTTGATGCAGCAGAACGCATTGCAAAATTAGCCCATGCTCAATCCCTTTTTAAAGCTTTTGTTGCCGTCGAAAAAAATGATCCTCAAGCGGCACAAAAATTACGCGCTGTAGAACGATCATGGAAAAAAGATCCTCTCCTTCAATTTGCTCACATTCGCCATCTACGTCAAACTAGACAATATGGTGAAGCCGCAACACGCATGATGAGAATACCAAAAGATATCTTACGTCTTATGAATCCTCATGCCTTATGGAGAGAACAACGGGCTCTTTCTCGCGAAATGCTTGATTTAAACAAACCTAAAATTGCTTATCAACTCGTTGCAACACACATTGCTAGGCCCTCTTCATTGGCAGTCGATGCTGAATTTCATGCAGGATGGTATGCATTACGGTTTCTTCATAATCCTCAATTGGCAATGCAACATTTTTCGCATATTCCTCAATTATCTTCTAAAGCTCTTTCCGCATCCCGTGGATATTATTGGATGGGACGAACAGCAGAAGTTCTCGGTGAACAGACAAATGCCCAGCATTATTTTCATCGTGCAGCCCATTTTGGTGCAACTTATTATGGTCAAATGGCAGCTTCACGACTTAATCAAAAAAAGCTAGAAATCTCCTTTCCTAAACCAACAACCGCTGAGCGACAACGTTTTAACGCACGAAAAGCTATTCAAGCAATTCAACGCCTTGAATCAGTCGGCTATGCTGATTTTGCTAAAATTTTTTATAGAGAACTCGGAGAAAAAATAGAAAGTCCCGGCGAATTAGCTCTTTTAGCTGTTATGGCAGAAAAAAATGGTGACTATTATACAAGCCTTAAAATTGGAAAAACTGCTGTTTTCCAAGGTAAAAATGTTGGTGCACTTTCCCACCCTCTCGGTGCTATAACAGCCTCTGTCAATATTCCCGTAGCAGGAAAAGCGCTTATCTATGCCATTGCACGCCAAGAAAGCGAATTTAACCCAACAGCCATATCAAAAGCAGGTGCAAAAGGTATCCTCCAATTGCTTCCTACAACAGCAAAAGCACTCGCAAAAAAGCATTCGATCGCGTGGTCACAAAAAAAATTCAGCAGTGATGCCAGTTATAATGCTACGTTAGGTGCCCATTTTCTAGGCGAACAATTGGAACGTTTTAACGGATCCTATATATTGGCCCTTATCGGTTATAATGCAGGCCCCCGTCGTGTTAATGAGTGGATAAAACGCTATGGTGATCCTCGAGGACAACCTCTTGATAAAGTCATCGATTGGATTGAACGCATCCCTTATACAGAAACACGTAATTACGTGATGCGTGTCATGGAAAATTATGGAGTTTACAAAGCAAGACTTACTGGAAAAACAGATATAAAAGCTGATCTTCTTTCCGGTCGATGAAAATGAGAAAGCCTCAATCCACTAAAAAGTAGTTCTTTCCGTTTCATCAACTTATAGACCACAATATCATAGCAATTGTAAACATTAAGGAGTGTGAAAACTAACAAAAAAAACCGTAAAAATCAGCTAAATATTAAGGATACTCGAATAATTTTATTTACTTTTGATGGTGGTGGTGGTGGAAAAGAACCAACACGTTGCAGTGCCGTCATGGCTAATCGATCAAGTTCCGGATCACCAGCAGAAACTACAACACGACTAGAAAAAATATTTCCCTGCTCATGCACCCTAAATTCTAACTTCACCGTTCCTTTTTCACCACTGGTACGCTGTTTTACAACATAATTTTTTTGCCTTTCCAGTTGTGCTTGTACTTTTGCTAACCATTTCACTAGCAATGCATCCTCATGCGCTGCTGTACGACTGACCTTATTGGTAGTAGACGAACGCGCCTCTACAATGGAATGCTTTAGTACAGTCTTAAATATCGGTATTGGTTTTTTGATAAACGCTTTATGCTCTACTTTTGGAGGAAAAGATTCCTTCAAAGGTTTGAGAAGTGAAAAATCATTTTTTTCTCCATTCTGCTGAGGCTCTTCTGGTTGAACTTCATCTTCTGATTTCAATATCTCTGACTCTTGCTCTGGAAAATCAGGCTGCAACACTTCTGGTTCTGTACTTAAATTCGATAAACCTGCATCAAGATTCGGCGTATTTGCGTCATTATCCGGATAGACAATTTCTTGCGCAAAGGTCAGCATAATCGTCGAAGAAAGCGTACCATTACGTACACCATTACTCGGAAAATAAAATTGTGCTCCTAATACTATATGCAAAAAGAAAGCGACAAAAAACGCAACAATCCAAAGAGCTAATAACCACCTAGTATCTGAAAAATTCATCGTTTCTTCCGCTGTTATTCTAAGCTTAATATCGACGTTCAATTCCATTAAAACACGCTATTTTGAAATTGCAACTTTTTTCTTGACTGTTTTTATCATGTTTAATATGGTTTTCAAAATTGGGATTTAACAAAAGGTTATGATGTGTTATGCGAACAAGACAAAATATTTATAAAAGTTGTGCAATTTTAAGTGCATTATCGGTTTCTATACCTTCATTTGTTTTTGCACAAAGCAACAATTTTGGTAGTGTAACTGAACTTAATCCCATCATTATTAAAGGGAAAAAAGTAGAGGATGTCTCGGACTCGGTAACCATTTTGACTGATCGTAAGACTGCTAAGGATATTAATGAAAAACAAATAAGTGATGTCCATGATGTTAGTCGCCTTAATCCTTCCGTAAGCTACAACTCAAGAAATAACAGTTTTGTGATTCGTGGTTTAGATGCAAATCGTGTTCTCACAACAATAGATGGCATTACTCTTCCATGGTTTAATGATATAGTGCGTGGGACAGGTGGAAACACAACTTTTGATTTTAATGCGCTTTCTACATTTGATGTTATTCAAGGATCTGATTCCAGTCTTTACGGATCCGGTGCATTAGGAGGTGTTGTTGCTTTACGTACCCTTAATCCTGAAGACCTTATTACTGAAAAAAAGAATTGGGGTGGTCTTATAAAGGGTGATTATCATTCTGTTGATAACAGTTGGCACGTAGATCAAGCTATTGCAGTGCGTAATAACCAAACATTCTTGCTTTTCCAAGGGTCTCATGTGGAAGGGCATGAACGTAAAAATATGGGAACTGTAGAGGGCTATGGAGAGCGTACACGTAAAAACCCTGCTCAGTTTGACCAAAATAATTTGCTTTTTAAAATTCATCAATATTTTAATGGCGGTCACCGTTTTGGTTTGACCGCGGAACGTTTTGATTATAATATCAATACGCATTCATTGAATGCATCTACAAGGTACGCTCCAGGTTCCGTTTATGATCAAGATAACAGACGTCGTGAGCGTTTTTCTTTGTCTTATAATTATAGTGGCAATAAAGACTCGCTGTTTGATGCATTTGCCGGACAGCTTTATTGGCAAAGACAAATTGATCATCATATTATGAATGGATTTCGTGTTGAAGCACCAAAAGGAGATTATTTAAGAGATAATTTCCTACGTAATACTAGTTATGGTTTCAACGCTCATGCTCTCAAAAAAGTGAATATTGGTACAGTAAGTCATACATTAAAGCTTTCTACTAATATTTTATCATCTCAATTTCATCATTATCTGTTAGGTAAAGACAATTGTCATTTGCAAGAGTATGCGCAAGGATGTGCCTTTTTGCCTGCTAATCGATCAGATTCACCGGATACAAACAGCTACAATTTTGGTTTTGCTTTCGAAAATCAAATTGGCTTCGCTGATGATCATTTCCGTTTGATACCAGGAGTTCGTTATGATTGGTACAAGCACACTCCTCAAAAAACGTCTTCTTATGAAAAAGCATTCATTTCTGACGAATATCCTCCAGAAAGAAGTGGTTCGCGTTTTTCTCCTAAATTACGTATAGAGTGGGATGTTCGTGATCAAGTAACATTTTACGCACAATGGGCACAGGCTTTTCGTGCACCGCGTGTTTCGGAGCTATACCTCTCCTATGTCAAGCCTCCTCTTTACTATGTAAAAGGAAACCCTGATCTTAAATCAGAAACAAGCAATGGATATGATGTGGGTATACGATATGGAAATGCAAATTTTGGTGGTTCACTTAGTGCCTTCACTAATCAATATAAAAACTTTATAACTACTGAAAATAAGGGGTCATCAGAGGAATTTAGATTCGGACGTCGACACTATGTGAATCTTTCAAACGTACGTATTTTTGGTTTTGAAACAAAAATGCATTGGGTTCTTAATAGTGGTTTCCATAGCAATTTCTCCCTTGCCTATTCGCAAGGAAAAGATCTTGACAAAAATGAATATCTTAACTCAATCCCAGCTTTAAAGGCAATTATCGGATTAGGGTATGCAAAAGAAACTTGGGGAGCAGATGTTGTAGTTACTTCATCTGCTAAACGTGATAAAGTCGCTAAAGGTTCTGATTATCAAAAAATTCCGGGCTATAAGGTTGTTGATGTATCTGGTTGGTGGAAACCATTCGGTGAGAAAGGTTTTATTGTAAGAGCTGGTATTTATAATCTGTTCAATGAAAAATATTGGAATGTATCAGATCTTCCTGATGGTAAAAGTTCAACACCAAAGGATTATTACAGCCAGCCTGGTCGTAACTTTAAAGTATCATTCGTGCAAAGATTTTAGTTGCTTCTGTTAACCATTGGATCAATGTAAAATTATATTGATGACTGAGTAAATTGTTGTGTTATTTCTCAAGCTACAAATGCTTGAAGGGGTGGGGTTATTTGTTTTTGATTGTTCTGCTGTTGATAATAGGACCAACTTGGGTAATGGTTTGAACTCTTAAAAGTTCAAACTATTTCTTTAGAAATTGTAAAAGTTAACTTTGAATAAAAGGAAAGCCTATGTCATATACAGCCGAAATGATTATTCGTTTGCGTGAAGAAAAAAAAGAGATGCGTGATCGTGATTTTGCGATCTCTATTGGTATATCTGAAGCAGAACTTATTGCCGCCTATTGTACAATTGGAAAAGCAAAAAAACTACAAATTGATATTGCCGTTCTCCTGGAAAATGCTCCTCAACTTGGAACAGTTATGGCGTTGACACGTAATGAACATGCTGTTCATGAAATCACAGGATGCTTTGAGAAAATTGTTCAAAACCAACATATCCCTCTCACACTTGGTGAAATTGACTTACGTATTTTTTCAAAACAATGGAAATTTGGTTTTGAATACGAGGCTATCGTTCTTGGAAAGCCTACAAAAAGTCTTCAATTCTTCGATCAAAATGGCGTTGCTATTTTTAAACTCTATTCCAAAGATACCACAAATATGGTAGAATGGAGTAAACTTGTTGATGAGTTACTTCATGAAGATCAGTTACCCGTTCTTGGTATCCTTCCTACACCAATTCCAAACAAGCGCGATACCCTAGAGCTGAATGTTGAAGAATTTCGCAATCGTTGGCGGGAAATGACTGATGTACACCAACTTCACGGGATTATTTCTGAACTCAAAATTAACCGACATGATGCTGTAAAATACGTCGGAAATGAATTTGCTCATGGACTAAAGAGAGAAGCTATTGAAATTATGCTCAACCAAGTTGCGCAACAAGAAGTACCTATCATGTGCTTTGTTGGCAATAAGGGATGTATCCAAATTTTTAGTGGACGAATAAAAAACATTAAGCAAATTGGGCCTTGGCTTAATGTTCTCGATCAAAAATTTCACCTGCATTTACTCATTCCTGGAATCAAAAATGTATGGTGTGTTCGCAAACCCACCAGTGATGGTTATGTCACTTCACTTGAAGTTTTCGATGAAAATGATGAGATGACTATCCAATTCTTTGGTATGCGAAAAGAAGGGCAAAAAGAACGTGAGGATTGGCGCTCTTTATTGAATAGTTTGCCCCAAAACCACGCAATAGCGGTTGCTTAGAAAGGTAAAGTGAATATGTTTACACTTTTTTTGCACAGACAATCAAACCGTTTTCTTATTTGTATACTGCTTTCTTTCACCTTTTATTCTAAACAAGTGATTGCTGAACCTGTAACGCATTTTCCTGAAAATGCGCGAATCGTTTCTATTGGCGGTTCACTTACAGAAATTGTCTATGCATTAGGAGCTCAAGATCAACTTGTTGCCCGTGATAGTACAAGCGTCTATCCACAAGAAGCACTAAAACTTCCTGTGCTTGGGTATATGCGTGCTCTCTCACCTGAAGGTGTTTTATCGCTTGCTCCACAAGGTATATTGCTTGTCGAAGGAAGTGGTCCTGCTTCAACAATTGATATTCTAAAAAAAACATCGATCCCTATAGTCATCATACCGGAAAACTATTCTCGTGAAAGTGTTATAGAAAAGATTCGTCTTGTTGGTAAAGCTCTTCATCGGGAAATGCAGGCAACTGCGTTGATTGAGAAAATAAATCGTGCTTTCGTGGAAAATGATACTCTTTTGGCAAAAATAACAAAACCAAAGCGAGTGCTCTTTGTTTTATCCGTGCAAAATGGACGTGTTATGGCATCTGGAACAGGAACAGCTGCCGATGGTATGATAAAACTTTCCGGTGGAATAAATGCTATCACTGATTATAAGGGATATAAACTTCTCAATAGTGAAGCGTTATTGAAAGCGAATCCTGATGTTATTTTACTTGTCAAGCATAGTGGAAAATCCACTAACATCGATAAAGTTTTAACTATACCAGCAGTTCAAGCAACGACTGCAGCAAAAAATCATGATATTAAACAGATGGATGCTATGTATCTTTTAGGATTTGGTCCACGCACTGCGAATGCATCAAAAGATCTTATTGATATGCTTTATGGTGCAGATCAAAATGGTAAGAGCTGATAACATGGTAGACACTCCACCCATTGTGCATACATCTAAAACAAAAGGGAATAAAAGAGTAAGCCGTGCAAGCTTAGCAAAAATTTTGCTCTTAAGCTTAATAGTGTTCCTTATCTTCAGCATTTTGGGAGGACTCTTGCATGGTGCATCAAAAGCTTCTTTCATTGATCTCCTTCACGTGATACTCACGCAAGATTTTTCGATGAGTAGTAGAACGCGTGATTACCTCATACTTATAGATATAAGATTGCCCCGTATTATCTTGGGAATGTTGGTTGGAGCAGCTCTCGCTGTCTCTGGTGTTCTCATGCAGGGTCTTTTCCGTAACCCTCTTGCAGATCCTGGGATTGTAGGCGTATCATCAGGTGCTGGTCTTGGAGCTGTTTTAGCAATTGTTGTCGGTATTGCCTTTCCTTCTTCATTAGCATCTTTTCTAGAACCTTACAAGGTTATCATAGGCGCATTTTTTGGTGGGCTATTATCAACAATTGTTCTCTACGCGATAGCAACACGTCATAGTTGCACATCTATTGCAACAATGCTTCTTGCAGGCATTGCTCTTGGTGCCTTAAGCAGTGCCGTTGTTGGAACATTAATTTTTATCGCAAATGACCAACAATTACGTGACATTACTTTTTGGAACCTTGGTTCTCTTGCGGGTGCAACATGGTTGAAAGTTTGGCTTGTTCTTCCTTTTATCTGTGTTGGTCTTCTTTTTTCTCCTTTTTTATCACGTGCCCTTAATGCTCTTGCTCTTGGAGAAGCCGTTGCTGGCCACATTGGCTTCCATATTCAACGGATCAAAAATATTGCTATTTTCCTTGTTGCACTTATGTGTGGTAGTGCGGTCGCTATCAGTGGCGGCATTGGTTTTATCGGTATTGTTGTTCCCCATATTTTGCGTGAACTCATTGGTCCCGATCATCGCTATCTTATTCCCTGCTCCGCTCTCTTGGGAGCAACGTTACTTATTTTTGCCGACACCTTTGCACGCTTAATTGTTGCTCCGGCAGAATTACCAATCGGAATTGTTACAGCACTTTTTGGTGCACCTTTTTTCCTTTGGATTCTTATATGTAAACGAGGAATAATTTTTTTATGATTGAAGCAGCTGATATCTGCGTTCAACGCGGAAAAAAACAGATCCTTAAACATGTTGACCTTCAAGCGAAAAATGGTGCTATCACCGTTATCATCGGTCCTAATGGATCTGGGAAAAGTACTTTTGTCAAAGCGCTGAGTGGAGAAATTCCTTATAGTGGAAAAATGACTCTAAATGGTCATGATGTTACCCAAACAAAAACTTCTGAAATGGCAACAATGCGTGCAGTGTTACCACAGACAACAACGTTAGTATTTCCATTCTTAGTCCATGAAGTAGTAGAACTTGGTCTCTCCATAAACCAATTTACTATTGCAAAAAAACAATTCCAAAATCTTTCTCAAAAAACTTTAGAACGCGTTGGACTAGCTGACTATGGTAACCGACTCTATCACCAATTATCAGGTGGAGAACAAGCTAGAGTACAATTTGCTCGTGTTCTTTGCCAAATCTGGAATCCTATTTGCAATAAAATCCCTCGTTGGATGATATTAGATGAACCTATTGCTAACCTTGATATCCAACATCAACTTGTTGTTATGAATATTGCTAGAGATTTTGCCCATCGTGGTGGTGGCGTGCTTGCTATTCTTCATGATCTCAATCTTGCCGCACATTATGCGGATAAAATAATATTGCTAAAGCGTGGAAGAGTTTATTGTGAAGGAAGTGCCGCTACCGTTTTGACAACACAAAATCTGCGCGATGTTTATTCTTGTTCCTTAAACGTTTCTGAATTGCCTCAAGCAGATATTCCTTTTATTTTGCCACAAACAGAATCTCCCTTAATGAAATAGCGTATTTTTTGAAAATTGCCCTGCATGTTATAAAAGAGAATAACGTGTGAATAAAAACCGTTTGAGGAAGGACTCAATGCTCACTTCTTAAGAACTGCCTTAATGCAGAAACAGAAAGCATCTCAAAATTGAAAAAAGGAAAATAATCAATGAGGATAATTGCCGATTCATGATAAGGTGCGCATTTTGGAAAATTCATGCATATTTGATTAGTGTAAAAGTTAAAGACTTAAGTGAAAGCGCTGTGCAAATTTATGATAATGCTACTATCCTTTATGGTGATATTTCTCTATAATGAGATGGTTTCTGAGTTTGAAAATGATAATGAATCAAATCTTAATATTGATTGTGTTTCTTAATATAAAAATGAGGCATATGCTAGCTCAATACCTGAGCACAGAGAGCCTTCCTTTTAAAAATATTTTATTTAAATCTTTATCTTCTTATAAAAGTAATTTGCACTAACAAATGAAACAATTATATTTGATCGTTACACACTTTATCAAATTAAAACTGTTGAGACTTTTTGATGGGAAAATAGGCGATCATAGTGAATTTGTAGAGCTCGACAGTAATTTAAGTTATGATAATAATAGCTGGGTTGGCAATAATGTTTGAGTTTATAAAATTATCAACCTAAAAAAAATCATTTAAATATTGTTTTTAGCATTCTCAAATATCTTAATAAATGGCACATGAAGCATTTATGACTTTTATAAGGAATAACGCGGATTTTCTCCGCGTTTATGATATCATAAATCATCAAGAGATCATTGATTATCCAAAAGTCTCACGATTTTATGGCATAAACAACCGTTGTATTCACAGGCCGTGTTTCTGCCTCACCCGTTGGAGAAAGACTGATATTGTGCGTGTGCGCGCCAGCTGATTGTGTCACCCCTGTACTAGATTGACGGTAATAAAAGGGATTCCTCCTGCCAATGTCACCGGAGTCCCATCCAACTCCATAATACTGAAACTTATGCGTATGCTCACCAGCCTCTTCAATCGTGCCAATATGTGTATGGGATCTAATACTATCATGCTGCTGATCTGCAAACTGTCTATCCGCATCCAAACCGCGACCATCATCAAAGCCACGTAAAAACATACCCCTAAAGTCAGGAACTTTAAAGGTTGTATCGCTGTCTTTTCCCCATTTGTCACCTATTGCCTTGAATAATTTCGGATAATCTTTGCGCTCATAGACTGCACCATCACATAAAAGCCAACCGCTTGGCACTTCTTGCATAGCAAAGGTCGCAATAAACCCTGAAGGAAAAGTTTCTATTTTTGGTGGTAGAAGAGGTGTGGGATTTAAAAGATACCAACCATCATGATCTTCCATTAAAACATCCTTATTATACACCATTTCATAAATAGCGTTCGTTTGTAATTCACCACCCTCTAATGGTGTAACACCTGCATTAGTTACTTTATAGAGCGGTTTCTCTTCTATGTTATTAACAGTTACTGTTGTCGTGCCAATATTTACACCGCGGGCTTTAAAACGTATAATGATATCATTTTTATATTTTTCTATAGGTGAAGCTGTTGTTAATATGATTGATGTCGTTTTATCTTCTGCATTTACCATAAATGTTGAATCAAGAGAACCGCCATTATCTGAGATATATTCACGCACACGCTGCATCATCGCCCGCGCACTATCGTTGACAGAACTTGGCGGCTGACCTTCTGCCCAATTAATGATACTATCTGAATGTGCATTTTCATCAGCCTTTAGTGACCAATCGTAAATATTCGACATTATAATATTCCCCCTTCTTCTCAAAATTTTTTAGCATTTTTTTCTTTTTGCTAACCATATGCACCAACCTATTTTCTTACTTGAGCACTCAATTAATGGTATTGAATCTATAAATGATAATAAGGTGTGGATCCCCCCGTTATTATTGGTGTAATACATCATTTTTATTGTATCATGTATATTTTCTAAATTCTGTTTTTTCATTTCCTGCGATTAAATGAACTGAATTACCACAGCTTTTTTAATAAAATCAACATCCATGCTTTTTATTTGCAATGCTATAACCTAATTTTGGAATTATTTTACTATGACTGTTTTCTGTAGTTATATGATTACATTTTGGAAGCTCTTTTATCGTTGTAAAGCTGAATAAATATTGTTCATAAAATCCTCTACTGTAGATCATACGAAATCATCATCGAAATTACTTATCTTCCAAATAGAAAATCTAACACTCTGGAATTCTTGATTCAGAATCGCGATATTTTTTGCTCGCTGTCTTTAATGTTTTATTTATGAGTTTTGAAAATTATACAATAATTTTAATTCATTAAATTGCAGCTACACAATCATCACACAATATTTCGCTCTATCCTTAGCTAGAATAAGCTATACTTTTTGTTGAATTTCTTTCCATATCAAATAAACTAAGAGGATCTTTTTAGCTTGAAATAAGTCATTTCTACTATCTCACCACGTTCTTATCTGTACCAAATACCCTTCCGAGTACACCTTGTTTCATTAAATTTATTACAGAAAACCAATTTTTACCAAATCAACATCAGCACTCTATCTTAAGCATCTACACTCCCCAGTGTAAAGCATCGTCAAAGATGCACTCAATACAGTGAATTTTCCATGCTTTAACTTGAACTAGAAATGACATACTTGATATATTGAATACGCACCATACGCTCTTTTTTCCATCGAAAAAAGTCATCTGCGAAAACTAAGAAAACACAAACTGACACCCCACCTGATGCTCTGCAAAACTGTACTCTAATCCCCCAAAACTAACTCGCTGGTAATCGCTCAGCCCCCTCCACATTTAACATAATCCCCTTCTAACGTATTGTATTATATGTGGAGTTTTTTTTCAAGAACAATAAATCTTTTTAACAACACTGCAATTACGAATATTCTCCATTTTTATATAAAAGTGTCAAAATAAGCACCTGCTAAACAATCTCGTTAATCCACTCCGCCTGATTAGTTCAAACAGAACAAAATGTATCCCATCAACTTTATACTTACAATATTGCTATCAAAAGCTAAAAATTAAAAAAAAACTACGTACCTATTGAGTGATTTAATCAATGACTAACTAACCTTGTAATAGCTTTTTTAAAATTATAGCTTTTAATTGCTCTTTTAATTTCTTTTTCAACACTTTCTGTAAATTCTGAAACTGATGCGCACAAAATAGTACTAACGTTTTTTCCCAAACCGCATTTCTTCTAAATTGCGTCCACCACTTTTTACTTAAAAATAAGAGCAAGTTTTTCGGACAATCTTAATGTGTTTCGTCATAATTTACCATCAACTTTTTAATCATAAATAATCATCTACACATTGAATTAAACTCATTAACACTCTAATATTTTTGTTATTTCAAAAACTTTTAATTATCTCTTATTATAATGTACGAAAACTGTTCCGTAGAAGATTAAAGAAAGGAAGTTGTGTGTATATTAAAAAGCAACTTTGAAAAGATTAAACTTGCAATTAATGAACTATTTTAATGCAAAAATATTAGAAACATTGAAGATAAGGAAATACAATGACAATATTTCTCTGTTATTTTATAAGTATACATATAGCGAAATTTATTAGGTCTAAAGAAACAATTTCAATACATTTTATTATGTATTAAATGATGTTCTCATTCTTTCTTGTTACGAATCTTTAAAAGCTTTTCCAAATACCAAATAAATAAGCAAAAAGGCACTTAAGTATCTGTTTTTTCAAAAAAATCAATATTGTTAACACATTTTTATCTGTTTACTTAGCTGCTTTGATCATAGTTTCTTTATATTAGTTTTTCCTTCCTGTTGCACTCATGATAATTGCCGTGATGTCTGCTTTAATTTGTTCACTTTGGCATTCTAAATTCAAAATTTCTGTATTTTTATTCACAAGGATAGCCAATGTTTTATTAGTGTTCCATTCTTTGGTAACATTTTACCATCTCCAAACGCAAAAGAAGCAACTCAAATTCTCCTTTACATGTAATCCTCTCTTCACAAGAGCTAGTTATTGCTTTTGTAACGCCGCAAACGCCTTTGAAGCTACACAGTCATATGTTTTTTGAAAAAGCATTAAGCAAAAAAATATTTATAGAGCATGTAACTGAGAAGATATTTAAACAACCAGTAGTAACACGTACTGTGAATTAAGCTGCAGCGATACCATAATTGAAAGCATTTTTGAACTAGATAAAAAGTAACATGGTATTTCTTTACACAAAGAGTTCTAATCGTAAAACACTAGCTTACATTAACAAATAAATTACAAAAAATTAAGAATAGAGGGCAAAAACCTCATCAAAGCAATAACCATAAGCTCTCTCAAAGTTATAATAACTCATTGATTTTACTGTTTTTGTTATAAGTAACAATTAATATTGTAGCGAATTATTTATCATAATATCTATCTTCATTTCTAAAAAATTCACCAAAATCATTAAAAATGTATCTTTATGATTGACAATATATAAGTATTTAAGCCAACCATATTCATGTTCATAAAAGTTCTATTAAGTGAGAGTCTAATACAAATTTTTAAAGATATTTTATCAATTTTTTCAAAATAAAATTTCTTGGGCTTTATGAGATGTATATAAGGCAATATATGCGCTCTTTTTAAGCGTATGTAATTGATGATTTGAGTACATTACTGTTAGCATCGTTATCTGTTTTTGAATGATGAATCTATAAGGAAAAAGTTTATGCAGAAAAATATTCCATCAATCAGTTGCAGTCCCTTTCCCGCTTCACGCAAAATTTATCAACAAAGTCCTCTCTTTTCTGATGTTCAAGTGCCATTGCGTGAAATTTCATTGACAGATGGCAGTGCTGAAAAATCTTTAAATATCTATGATACGTCTGGCCCTTATACTGACAACAATATGATCATTGATATTACAAATGGTTTGCCCGCAATTAGTTTACCTTGGCTTTCTAAGAGAGCTGATACTGAACCTTATCCTGCACGACCAGTCAAACCTGAAGATAATGGTTTGTTCTATGATAAAACGCCTCCTCTAGCCTTTGAACAAAAGCGGCCTATTTTACGAGCAAAAAACGGTAAAGTAATTACACAGATGGCTTACGCGCGTGCAGGCATTATTACCGCAGAAATGGAATATGTGGCTATACGAGAAAATGAAGGATTAACAGTAAAAGACCAGCAGAAAGCGCAATCGGATAAAATATGCAATGAATCAATACCAGAAATTTATACTGCGGAATTTGTTCGCAATGAAATTGCCTGCGGACGTGCTATTATTCCTCATAACATTAATCATCCAGAATGTGAGCCAATGATTATCGGACGAAATTTTCGTGTTAAAATTAATGCCAATATTGGAAATTCAGCAGTTACTTCATCTATGGCAGAAGAAGTTGATAAAATGGTTTGGGCTATTCGTTGGGGAGCAGATACAGTTATGGATCTTTCAACAGGCCGAAATATCCATAATATTCGTGAGTGGATTATTCGGAATTCCCCAGTTCCCATCGGAACTGTTCCACTTTATCAAGCACTTGAAAAAGTACAAGGTATTGCTGAAAACTTAACATGGGATATTTTTCGTGATACTCTTATCGAACAAGCAGAACAGGGTGTTGATTATTTTACTATTCATGCAGGATTAAGATTACCTTTCATTCCTCTAACCATTGATCGCATAACAGGTATCGTTTCACGGGGCGGTTCTATTATGGCAAAATGGTGCCTCCATCATCACAAAGAAAGTTTTCTTTATGAACATTTTGATGAAATTTGTGACATTGCACGCACGTATGATGTCTCTCTTTCATTAGGAGATGGATTGCGTCCTGGCTCTATTGCTGATGCTAATGATAAAGCTCAATTTGCTGAACTTAAAACTTTGGGAGAATTGACAAAAGTTGCCTGGGCAAAAGATGTACAGGTTATGATTGAAGGACCTGGTCATGTGCCAATGCACAAAATTAAAGAAAATATGGAGCAACAATTAGATCTCTGTCACGAAGCGCCTTTTTACACTTTGGGACCTCTTACAACTGATATTGCACCCGGATATGATCATATTACATCAGCAATTGGTGCTGCTATGATTGGATGGTTTGGAACTGCCATGCTTTGTTACGTAACACCTAAAGAACACTTAGGACTTCCCGATAAGAATGATGTCAAAACTGGTGTAATCACTTATAAAATTGCTGCTCATGCTGCTGATCTTGCCAAAGGTTTGCCAAGAGCACAACTACGCGATAATGCTCTCTCACGTGCGCGATTTGATTTTCGATGGTATGATCAATTTAACCTTTCTCTTGATCCAGAAACAGCGTGCGCTTTTCATGATGAAACAATGCCTAAGGAAGCTCATAAATTGGTGCATTTTTGTTCCATGTGTGGACCAAAATTTTGTTCTATGCGTATTTCCCATGATATTCGTGAAACAGTACACAGAAGAAAAATAAAAGATGAAGGTATGGTCGCCATGGCGGAAAAATATCAAAAGAATGGTGATCTCTATATAAACGTTAGCCATCCTCAAAAGAAGATAGTAAACCATTGAAAAAAATTCTTATTAAAGGTGCAGGTGTAGGGGGATTAACAGTTGCCTTTATGTTACAACAAAAAGGTGTTTCTATTACCGTTTCAGCACCCCCTAATTCTCCTGTAGGAACTGCTAGTTGGTATGCGGGAGGAATGTTAGCACCTTACTGTGAAAGAGAAAACGCTAAACAAATTGTTGAAGACCTTGGCATAAAAGCTATACAATGGTGGCATAAAACACTTCCCAATCTTGTCACACGAAAAGGAACTTTAGTTGTCGCACCTACAAGGGATAGAGGAGAACTTGAACGATTTTCAGCGCGTACACATCATCATAAAACTATAAATGGTGAAGAAATAGCACAACTTGAACCGGATCTTGCGGAACGTTTCAACCATGCACTCTTTTATGAACATGAAGCACACCTTGATCCGCGCCAAGCACTTATCACTTTAAAAGAGGATCTTGTAAAAAATGGAGCCTGTTTTGTTGATATAGAAATATCTGAAAAAAAATTTGATCTTATCATTGATGCAACTGGAATAGCACGTTTAGGAAAAGACAAAAATATACGAGGTATCCGCGGCGAAATGCTTCTCATACGCAGCACAGACATTAAAATTTCTCGTCCAATTCGCCTCCTTCATCCACGATTTCCTCTCTATATTGTTCCTCGGCAAAACAATATTTTTATGATTGGCGCAACAATGATTGAAAGTGAATCTGATGGTGCCATCTCGGTAAGATCAATGATGGAATTACTCAATGCAGCTTATACTTTGCATCCCGCTTTTGCCGAAGCAGAAATTATTGAATCCGGCGTTGGTGTACGACCATCTTATCCTGATAACTTCCCTTCTGTATACAAATATGGTAACCATATTTCTATTAACGGATTTTATAGACATGGTTTCCTTTTATCTCCAGAAATGGCAAAACGAGCGATAAAATTGGCATTGGAGTAAAGTATGAAAATATTTGTCAATGGTGAAACAATCGAAACAGAAGTCATCACTCTCAATCTCTTGCTTGAAGAATTGGGTTATGAAGGAAATTGGCTTGCAACCGCTGTTAATGCAGAAGTTATTCCCATAGATGCACGAAGCCGATGTGTCTTAAATGAAGAAGATAAAATTGAAATCTTAAGCCCAATGCAAGGAGGCTAAGCTATGCTGAATCTGTACGGACGTAAATTTTCTTCTCGTCTTATGTTAGGTACAGCGCAATATCCTTCACCAGCAATTCTTCGCGATGCTATTCATAAATCGAATACAGAAATTGTAACAGTTTCATTACGCCGAGAAACCGCCGGTGGAAAACAAGGTGGACAATTTTGGCAATTCCTTAAAGAACTGGATATAACAGTTCTCCCCAATACTGCTGGTTGTTATACTGTTAAAGAATCTGTTACAACCGCGAAACTTGCACGAGATCTCTTTAAAACATCTTGGATTAAACTCGAAATTATCGGTAATCCTGATACTTTACAGCCAAATGTTTTTTCCTTAGTCGAAGCAGCACAAATTTTAAACAGTGAAGGTTTCAAAATTTTTGCCTATACAACAGATGACCTCATTGTTGCTGAAAAGCTCTTAAACGTTGGCTGCCAAGTTATTATGCCTTGGTGTGCTCCTATTGGATCCGTAAAAGGCCCACATAATACCGATGGATTGCGTTCTATCCGTGCTTATCTTCCTGATGTTACTCTTGTTATTGATGCTGGCATTGGACGTCCATCACATGCTGCCGTTGCCATGGAACTTGGTTATGATGCAGTGCTTCTTAACACCGCAGTTGCTAAAGCAGCTGATCCTGTCTTAATGGCTGAAGCATTTTCTAAGGCTATTCAGGCAGGACGTATGGGGTATAAAGCAGGCTTTCTCGAAGCACGTAATGTAGCCGTTCCTTCAACGCCAATTATTGGAAAAGCAGTATTTTCATGAAACTCGACCCATTTTATCTCATCGTTGATAATGCGGATTGGGTTGAACGCTTAGTTCCTGTTGGTATCAAGCTCATACAATTGCGTATGAAAAATGAAAATCTTAAAACAATCCGTGAACATATTAAGCGCGCAAAAAACGTATGCGACAAATGGGGAGCACAATTAATTATTAATGATCATTGGACAATAGCAATTGATGAAAAATGTAATTTTATTCATCTTGGACAAGACGACTTAAGGAATGCTGACCTTCCCGCAATTCGTAAAAATGGTATAAGATTTGGTCTTAGCACACATGATAAACGAGAATTGGATATCGCACTTTCTGTTAATCCCGACTATATTGCCCTTGGTCCTATTTATCCTACAATCTTAAAAGAAATGAAATGGATACCCCAAGGACTAGAAAAAATTAAACAATGGAGAAAGCAGATTAGTGCTTTACCTTTAGTCGGCATTGGTGGTTTAACACCAAAGCGCGCAATTGGTGTTTTGAAAGCAGGAGCCAATAGTGCTGCTGTTGTAACTGATATTCTTCTCCATAAAAAACCTGAAGAGCGTGTAAGACAGTGGATCAAAGTGACAAAAGCATGGCGTTGATGCCTTCTATTCTTATTGTTGCGGGCACCGATCCAACAGGGGGTGCTGGTGTTGTTCGTGATATAGAAACAGCTGCATATTTTCAAATAAAAGCAAATTTAGCAATCACTTGCATTAACATACAAGATGATAATCACGTTGCTGAAATTGTTCCAATGTGCGAAAAACTCATCGCTGCGCAAATGCGCGCAGCCCTAGAGGCAAATCCAATAAGCGCAATAAAAATCGGGATGACAGGAAATCAAGCAATTATCGCAGCAATCTGTAATGTCCTAGAAGACTATCCTCATATTCCGGTTATTCTTGACCCTGTACTTTTTGCCTCATCAGGGGGAAAACTGTCAACGGAATCAATCATAGAAATTATGATCAATAAACTTCTCCCTCACGTTGATCTTTTAACACCCAATAGGGAAGAGCTCGCCCTTCTTAGCCAAACCCCATTGGCATCTTGTCATAAGCAAGCAATACAACAAGCAAAAAAACTTCTGTCATTTGGTCCACGTTCTATCTTGATAAAAGGTGGACATGCAGATGGCCCCCTTGCAACTGATAGCTTCATTAATAAAACTGAAATCATCAATATTTCTACTGTGCGCTTAACGGGAACAATGCGTGGAACAGGTTGCATCCTATCAAGCGCTATTGCGGCACATTTGGCATTAAATGAATCTATGACGCAATCTATAAAAAATGCAAAAGAATATATTTACAGCTTACTGTTAAATCACAATCAAAAAGGTGATTAAAATTAATATTATGTCACAATCTTATTAAATATTATTGCTCATTTTTACAGATTATATGATTATTTTTCCATAAAATAAATGTATTTAAATAAATATAGAATTATTTATTTAAAAAAAATAATTTATCATAAAAGATAGGTTATTTTTGTTTAATGCATAATAAATATAAATTTAATATTATAAAATTATCTTTTTTTATTTTATAAATATTATAGATTCATAATTTATATAACTTGTTTAAGGAAAAATTTTTATTATAGGATAATTCTAGTATATCTTAACGAAAAAGATCACGCATTGAAAAATGCACGCAACTACGAGCCACACTCTTATATAGTTTTTTCCTATCAAGAAAAAACTATCATTGTTTCATACATAAAAATTACTCACAAACACATCATAAAGCTTGAAGGATAAGTTTATCTGCTCTATTCCTAATAAAGAGGTTATTAAAAAAAATAAAATGTCAAATCACACTCCGTGCGCAATCACATATGAAGAACTCTTAAGCTTCTATAAAGAAAGTGGTGTAGATACTGCCTTAACAAATCTACCTATTGATCGCTTTAGTCAGTCTGCTTCTTTAGAAAAAAAAACAACACAAGTAGTAAAGATTTCTCATAATCAACAGACATCACCATCCATAAAATTAGACACTCATCCGCTTTCTAAATCTTCTACCATGCAAGGTGAACCTTCCTTTACAGAGAATGCAAAAAATGCGAATACACTCGATGAATTAAAATCTGCTCTCCTCGCGTTTAATGGCTGCTCATTAAAATTGACAGCAAAAAGTACCTGTTTTTCAGATGGAACAGCGGGAAGCCCTCTCATGCTTATAGGAGAAGCACCAGGACGAGAGGAAGATATACAAGGAATTCCTTTTGTAGGAAAAGCAGGAATGTTACTGAATAAAATTCTTGCATCAATTGGCTTAACAAGAGATAATGTTTACATAGCTAATACTATTCCTTGGCGCCCACCAGGAAATCGCACACCCACGCCAAGAGAAGTTGCATTATGCCGCCCTTTCATTGAACGGCAAATTTATTTAGCTAATCCTCGCATTCTTATAGCACTGGGAGGGGTTGCTACACAGTTTCTTACGGGAGCACAAAATGGAATCATCCGGACACGAGGTAAATGGCTCATCTATGAAAGCGGGAACAACATAAAAATACCTGTTATGCCAACTTTTCACCCTGCTTATCTTCTTCGAACGCCGAGTCAGAAAAAGCTCACGTGGCTAGACTTTCTAGAAGTAAAAAATCGCTTAGATAGCCTTTTATAATTCGTTAATTCTGCTTTATCTCAACGCATAAGCTCTCTTTCAATTTGTAACTCTTAAACACTAATAGGAAAAAATTATGCAACAATCATCAGTCCCTATTTATCGTCTGGAAGACTACCAGCAAACTCCTTACGCTATACCTAAAACACAACTGCACTTCCGTTTAGCACCAACAAAAACCTATGTCACAGCAACATTATTTCTTGAACCACGTCATAATACAAAAAAAATAACACCTCTTGTACTTTCCGGTGATGATCTTACATTAATTTCTGTTGCTCTTAATGGCGAGATATTGTCTAGAAATGCTTATAAAGCCTCTCCTTCACGTTTAGAGATTACTACCCCACCAGCTGCTCCTTTTACATTGCAATTTGTCACAGAAGTGAATCCTGAAAGCAACCGCCAACTCATGGGACTTTATCTTTCAAATGGTATTTATTGCACACAATGTGAATCAGAAGGTTTTCGTCGTATTACTTATTTTTATGACCGCCCAGATGTTCTTTCTACCTATACGGTAAAAATTGAAGCGGATTCTCAAAAAATCCCTATTTTGCTTTCCAATGGCAATCTTGTCGAAACAGGAACTCTCGAGAATAATCGCCATTTTTCTCTTTGGGAAGATCCTTATCCCAAGCCATCCTATCTCTTTGCTCTCGTTGGTGGTGATCTTGATAAGCTAGAAGACCATTTTACCACCGTATCGGGTCGACATATCAAACTTGCTATCTATGTGGAAAAAGGCAAGACCCAACGTGCAACCTACGCAATGGATGCCCTCAAACGTTCCATGCGTTGGGATGAACAATGTTTCGGGTGCGAATACGACCTTGATGTTTTCAATATTGTTGCTGTTTCCGATTTTAACATGGGTGCAATGGAAAACAAAGGACTTAACATTTTTAATGATAAATATGTTCTTGTAGATCCTGAAACAGCAACCGATGATGATTATAGAAATGTCGAACGCATCATTGCGCATGAATATTTCCATAATTGGACTGGTAATCGTATTACTTGCCGTGATTGGTTTCAGCTCTGTTTAAAAGAAGGCTTAACTGTTTATCGCGACCAAGAATTTTCCTCAGATCAAAATGTCCGCAGCTTACAGCGAATTAACAATATAAAAACACTGAAAGCTATTCAATTTACTGAAGATTCTGGTCCACTTGCTCATCCTGTGCGCCCCCGTCAATATAGCCAAATCAACAACTTTTACACCGCAACCGTTTATGAAAAAGGTGCAGAAGTTGTTCGCATGATACATACTATTTTAGGCCCTGTCCTCTTCCGTAAAGGGATGGATCTCTATTTCCAACGTCATGATGGGCAAGCTTGTACAATTGAAGATTTTATCGCCTGTTTTGCTGAAGTCTCTGGACGAAATTTTTCACAATTCATGCTGTGGTATGAACAAGCAGGCACGCCTACTGTAGAAATCAACCACCATTATAGCGATGGTGTTCTCACGATTCATGCAAAACAACATATTCTAGCAACACCCCAACAAAATACAAAAAAGCCTATGCTTATCCCTATCGCTTTTGGCCTCTTAGGACATAACGGAGAATCTTTAGCTTATGAATCCGATACAGATATTCAATCAGATGTGATGCTTCTATCCCAAGAAAACCAAACATTCATCTTAAAAGGGCTAAGCGAAAAACCTGTTTTATCGCTACTTAGAGACTTCTCTGCGCCTATCAATCTACAAACTCCATTTAATGAAAGCGAACTAATCTTTCTTGCACAAAATGACAGCAATAAACTCAATCGTTGGCAGTCACTTAACCATTTGATAACACAAGCCCTTATTCAAGCCATTCAGGAGAAAAAGCCCGTAAAAGAGGATATGCCCTCTGCTTTGCTAAAATTGATTAAAAATATCCTTACAGATGAAAACCTTGAACCAGAGTTTCGCGCATTTTGTTTAAGTTTACCGAGCGAAGTTGAACTTGCTCATATAATCGGTAAAAATGTCGATCCAGAGCGTATTCACTATGTGCGAAATCATTTTTTAGCTTCACTCGCACATAGACATAAAGAGCTCTTCACAAAAATTTATAGGCAAATGCAAACCAAAGAACCCTATTCGCCAAACACTGTGCAAGCTGGAAAACGAGCATTGCGGAATATTATACTAGATTATCTTTCCATAGCCGAAGCTGAACCAAATCGTGCTGCTACACAATATGCAACAGCTGATAATATGACTGACCGTATGGCTAGTATAGCTATTTTAGTGCAGCGCTTTCATAAAAGTGAGCAGGCGCAAAATGCTTTGAATGATTTTGAAAGCCGATATCGGCATGATCCTTTAGTTATGGATAAATGGTTCTCGATTCAAGCAATGGTTGCGGGAGCATCAACACTTGATCATGTTCGAAAACTCATGCAGTATCCGCTTTTTTCACAAGATAATCCTAATCGTGTAAGAGCCTTGATTGGTGTCTTTGTCTCTCATAATCTAACGGGATTTAATAGAGTTGATGGTGCGTCCTATCATTTTCTTTGCCAAATCATTTTGGAAATTGACAAGAAAAATCCACAGCTCGCTTCGTGGTTATTAACAAGGATGCGCTCTTGGCGACAATTAGAACCCACTCGACGACAAAAACTTGAAACTGTATTAAAAACAATTGCTGCAGCTCCTCAATTGTCAAGCGACGTGACTGAGATCATCTCTCGTCTCTTGGTTTAAAATAAAAAATATTTATAATCAGTATGTTATAATATTATAAAATACCTGTTTATAGATCATGTGAAAGTCACTTTTCATTTCCATAATCCACACTCAATAAAAGTAAAGTTATTTTTTCTAAAAAAAGACTGGACAGAGGACTCATGTTTTGATTCATTGCACCCTATGGGGTTTATTATGAATATCGAAGCAGTTTTTAAATTACATTATTTCATAATTAAAGGAATGAGAAATGGCTAAATTGGACGCATATAATGCGCCAACGGAGATATACGCTGATTCAAAATCGAGCGCTCAAAGTCATAAAGCGCGGACAAAGCGTATCAATTCGCTTTTTAGCTCGTCCTATCAAAAACTGCTCTTTATTGAACCTTGGTTGCGTCGTTCACTTCCATTTGTCATTTTTGTATTTCTTGTTGTGCTAGCAGGAATTCGTTTTGTCTCAATCTATGATTTGCGCTACACGATTGATAAAAATACGCGTTCTACGATCACTCTCTTAGCTGCTTATATTGCCAATACAATTGATCGTGAGTTACTTGCCACTACTGAGAAAGGAAAAGTCGTTACTCTTTCTAATACTCATTTGCAAAATATCCTTACCAATTTTCATAACGAAGGTCTGATCAAAAATGGCACTGTTATCGCCATAGTCGATCAAAAGGGTAATGTCTTAGCGTCATCCAGTTCTGAAATGATTTTAGGAAAACCTTTACAGGATTTGACCTCTGAGAGCATTGCTTTACGATCTCTCGGAAAACATGCTGGAATCATGAAAATCACAATAGGAAAAGATGCCCCTGCGCTTGCTTCATTTCACCAAACAGAAAATGGACAATATGGTGTTTTTATCAGCGAAAAAACACAACAGACCTATATGGAATGGCGCAAAATTTTCTCGTTAAATATGACACTGTTCATAGGAACAGGCGGCGTTATTTTAGCTCTCCTCTATGCTTATTACAATCAAATCGTACGAGCACGCAAAACAGATTCTATTTCAGAAAAAATTCAAAATCGCATTGATATGGCAATGATGCGTGGACGCTGTGGACTGTGGGATTGGAATATGGCAAGCGGACGTGTTTACTGGTCACGAGCAATGTATGAAATGCTCGGCTATATACCTCAAGATGCACTGCTCTCAATTTCTCAAATTACCGCTATTATCAATCCAAACGATGCTAATTTTTTTGATCTTGCGCAAGAATTAATGAGTGGTAAGAAAAAACATATTGATATTAATATCCCCATGCGTCATGCTGATGGGCATTATGTATGGATGCGCATTCGTGCTGAAGTTACGGATGAAGAAGAACTTCATTTGGTTGGTATCGCCTTCGATATTAGTGAACAGCGTCAACTTGCAGAAGAAACAGCACAAGCTGACCTTCGTATTCGTGATGCAATTGAAAATATTTCAGAATCTTTTGTACTATGGGATTCAGAAGGACGTTTAGTCATGTCCAACAGCAAATTTTGCGAATATGCAGCTATCCCTAAACAGGTTTTACAATCAGGGATCCAACGTGCAACCGTTGAAGCCATGGCCCGCCCTGCAATCAGTGAATATCCTCTCAAAGACGATGGTACTGGTAACTTAACCAGTATTCGCCAAACTGCAGATGGTTGTTGGCTCAAAATTAATGAACGACGTACCCAAGATGGAGGACTTGTTTGCATTGGTACAGATATTTCTGAACTTAAACAACAACAGGAAAAATTTGAAGATAGTGAAAGGCGTCTTTTTTCTTTTATTCAAGAACTCAAACGTGCTCGAGGAAATGCTCAACAACGTGCAACAGAAGTTGAAAAACTTAATAAAAGTCTGAAAGCAGAAAAAGAGCGTGCTGAAAGTGCTAACAAAGCTAAATCAGAATTTTTAGCCAATATATCTCATGAATTGCGTACGCCACTTAATGCCATTCTTGGCTTTTCAGATATCATGTTGCAATCTACCTTTGGTCCTCTTGGTTCACAGCGCTATAAAGAATATATGCATGATATTTATAATTCAGGAAACCATCTTCTCACTCTTATCAATGACATCCTTGATATGTCCAAAATTGAAGCTGGAAGATTTACCCTTGATCGTAAAAATATTGATCTTGAACCCATCATTAGTGAAGCGGTGCGAACACTTACACCACAAGCTCAAGAAAAAAATATTTCTGTTACAACAAATATTGCTCCAGAACTACATGCAGAAGTTGATGGCCGTGCTATGAAACAGATCTTCCTTAATCTCATCTCCAATGCTGTTAAATTCACACCTTCTGGCGGAAATATTAATGTTTGTGCTTTCAAGAAAAAAAATAACCTTGTTTGTCGAATTAAAGATACAGGAGTTGGTATTCCTCAATCAGCAATCAAAAAACTCGGACAACCTTTTGAACAAGTTGAAAATCAACTCACAAAAACCCATACTGGTTCAGGTCTTGGTTTAGCCATTTCGCGCTCCTTGCTAGAACTACACAAAGGGAAACTTGAAATTATCTCTAAAGAAATGAAAGGTACAACTGTAACGATTACAATGCCCATTAAACAAAGTTAAATTTTATCCTTTTGTTCCCGTTGCAGTAAAATCTTTTTTCGCCAGGTACCCCAACGATATCCGGAGATAAAACCGTCTTTGCGTACCACACGATGGCAAGGAATGAGTAATGCTAATTCGTTACGTGCACATGCATTCGCAACTGCACGCAAAGCATTGGGCATACCAATGTGTTGTGCTAACGCTTCATAGGAAATTGTTTCACCACATGGCACTTCACATAATACTGTCCATACTTTCTTCTGAAAGAGTGTACCATTTATATCTAAGGCAAAATCATGTTTCTTCACAAACTTAGGACTTTCTATCATTTCTATAATATGTGCTACTTCTCTCTTAAATGTGCTATCATTATCCACTTTTTGAACATCATTAAAACGTACTATGAATTCCTGTAATAATTGTTCTAGAGTATCTCCCAATGCGATATTACAAATCCCTCTGTGAGATTTTGCCACCAAAAGCCCTCCTATTGAGACGTTTGTTAGACAAAATATTCTCTTTTGGGAAATGTTTAACATTTTAATTTGTTTTATATTTTTAAAAGATTTTGAATAGCCTAAATGAAATAAAGAAAGAGAGTTTTTTCGTGACTCTCTTTATCACACTCTCTACAATATGAGGTAAAATCATTCTGAAATCTGTCTTCTTAGTTATTAATTCAAAATCATACTTTAACTATTTTACGGAATGGAATATAAAGAGAACAATAAAAAGTTTAACTCTCTTTAACCTTGAAGCTTTATAACTCTACATGAAGCCAGATAATCATCACCTTAAAAGCGTATAATTTTAGCATAAAAGAAAATCATACAAAAAGCACTACCATAAAAGAATACTTTATGGCACACACCTGAAAAAAGAAAAGCCCCATTCGAAAATGAGACTTTTTGACAATTTAATCTTACAAAAAATCAAAACTTGTACGCTACACCAACACGAAAATCATTTGTTTTGTAACGCATTTCAATTTTTTCATCTGCGAATTTCTTCTTACCATAATCTGAATAACGATATTCTGCACGCACAATAACATTATCAGTCATTGCAAAATCAACGCCGCCTCCAAGGGTATAACCAATCATCGTCTTTTTTTCATTATGCAAAAAATCAGAAATATCAATGTCTTGCTTTGTTATATCAGCTTCCTTTTCAAAGATATTTTGAAGCTGCGTATAAGCAATACCTCCTGCAACATAAGGCATAATACGATCAACAGTAAAACCAACCTTCACCCGTGTGGCACCAAACCATTTTTGTTTTAAAGTATGAGACACAGTTTGATTTGTCACCCCTGCAGAAGTTTCTTGACTTGTTCCTTCTGAAACTTTTTCTACCTTTTTTTCTGGTGTGACTTCCGGCGTAACCTTTGGCGAAGTAATAGTTTTCGTATTTTTTTTACCAGACCACATTACATCCGTATCAATACCTATAATAAAACCATTATTGATATCAAAATTGGAACCTGCATAAATGCCACCTATAAAACCAGAAAGTTTGGGCACAAATTCCTTTTTAACTGGAGTCCATTTCCCTGTTTTCTCATCTCCTAAATAACTTAAAGCAGTCTTACTTGAAAAACTACCAATTTGGCCACCAAGATAAAAACCTGCCCAGGAAAAAGCAGGAACTGCAACCACAGGCACCGGTTGTTCTGGAACTATAACATCCGCTGCCTGCGCTACAGAAATTGAAATTAAAGAAAAAATAGATGTTGTGATTAAATACTTCGTAGTCATAATTGCTCCCCTAAAAGCTAATGTGACACATAATATGCAGATGGTTTCATATTTTTTTCAAAAAATCTGTAGTAAAAATGACACAGTTATAAAAAAATAATCTTCCAATTGGAAATTCCAAACAAACTTTGACAAATTATGTCATTTTTTAGAATTTATCTTCTTAGAAAGTTCCCTATATTTTAGTCAAGAAAGTTTTATTATTTTCTTTCATGAATCTTTTTTCCATCATTTCCTGAACTATGTAGATAGTGATAATATTCATTTTTTAAAAGAAAATGAAGCCGTTTAACGTAACCGATAAAACTTCTTACCCTATTTGCTCAGTATGATTCTGTTACCGAAATGGTAAACGATAGAGAGCTACAACTTTTTCAATATTTTTTTTAATTTAGGCAATAAAAACGCCAACTCTCATCCTTTTCTGAAAGAGCTCTGTAGCATCCTCAGTGCATGAAAATATCTCCCTTGATATAGTTTTATTAACATGCAATGTGGTTACTATAAATTGAGCAAAAAAAAGATGAACAAATACTATACCTTCCTTAAAAGAAAAAAAGCGTATTTTAATTTTTTGAATAAATGTAATATTTGGAACTTAGTAATTCAGCATAAAAACCATTTCAATCAGCTCAAAAAATTAATTGAAAACAGATTTTTCTCTCTATTCCAGTAAGGCATATAACCAGAAAATATAAAAAATCATGCATTGATCGGCAAAAATAAGTGAGAGTACGAACAATTCATGAAAAATTACAATTTCACTTATAGAGACTAAGAGAGGATGTATTTTTCAAATTCAGAATACAACTAGTGATCTAGTAATCATAAAGTGTTCTTTTATCGAATAAATAAAAAAGTTAATATTCTAGATCAAAAAAAACTTACAAAAAATTTTCAATAGAGACCTAAAAGAAACTATAAACTTCGTATTTTATAAAAAATATTTTTTTGGCAATAGAGCTAATTGTAATATTTTTTTACGATTAATAGCTATCTCTTGTATGTTTTTTTTTACACTCTATCATCGTATTCGATTACATTTCATCCTCATAACCATGTCTAATTTTCTTATAAACACATTTTCAATATTTCATGATTTGTATAAAAATTGAACATACTGATTGCCTTGTTTCCTCTATTAATTTCTCAACACGCAGCAAATCAGGTTCTCCAACGCTGCTTAACAAAAGTTCGCTTAATCCCGATGGCATATCATTGAGATCAAGAGCATCATTTAAACAAAGTCGCATAATTTGGCTCAAATTTGTATAGATGCCATAGGCATGGTGTAAATCAGAAATAAATGATTGATTAAGAAAACTTGTTGGTAATTGGGCCAAAATATCCGCTGTAGTTGCTCTAATTTGAAACGCAATCACATGCGTAATAAGAGAAAATTGAGCAATAAACTCCAGATCCATGATTCCACCAAGCATCGTTTTCAAACCCCATCGATTCTCTGGTGGTTTTTCTTTTTCAATCAACATACGCATTTCACATATTGCTTTTTTTACATCTTTCTTATTACGAGAAAAACCAATAATTGTACAAACTTCATTTTCTAACTTTTGTAAAAAATCAAGATCTCCTGCAATACCTCTTGCCCTTGTCAAAGCAAGATGTTCCCATATCCATGCTTCCTTGCGATAATATTTCCTAAAAAATTCAAAAGAAACAGCAACAAGTCCCTTATTGCCTAACGGACGCAATCTTAAATCAACTGTATAAAGGACTCCTTGACTTGTAAGAGTAGATAAAGCTGCAACAAGACGCTGTGTCAAACGAGTATAATATTGAGAAATATAGAGAGGTTTTTCTCCATCAGATATTTCCGCATCCTCATCATGTTCATAAAGCAAAATAAGATCAACATCCGAACCAGCAGTTAATTCACAACTTCCAAGCTTACCCATGCCCAATATACCCACACGCCCCCCTTTAATATTGCCATGAAGACGAGAAAATTCCTCTTGAACTTGCAGAAAATGTTTTTGCAATCATAAGATCAGCAAGTGCAGTAAACGCAAAACCTGCTTTCTCTCCCGTAATTACACCATTCAAAATTCGAATACCAATCAAGAAACGTTGCTCATCAGCAAAAACCCTTAAGTGATCTAGAATTTCTTCATAAGAAATTACACCTTCAAGAAAATATTCAAGCTGATTTTCTAAATGAGTTTTTGTTGGCAACTCTGAAAAAATAGTTAGATCTAACATTCCATCAAAAACATGGGGTTTACGTGTAATAATTTCTGCAAAACGTGGCGCAGCCCCCATGATAAGCACTAACATATCCAAAAGAGAGGGGTTAGATTGCAAAAGACTAAAAAGCTGAATTCCTGAAGGCAATCCCTGTAAAAAACTATCAAAACGTAACATTGCTTCATCGGCTCTTTTTGTCGCACCAAAAGCTTTCAAAAGTGCTGGGGTCAATTCCGTTAATCTCTCACGCGCTTCAGCAGATTGAGTAGATTTATAACGCCCACAATGAAGTGTGCGCATAATACGACAAATATCACTCGCCCTTTCAAAACCTAAACGGCTTAATGTTATTAATGTCTCTGGGTCATCTTCTTCACCTGTAAAAACTAAATTGCCAATTTCTAAACCAAGTTCTTGCTCGTTTTCAAACAGCGCCGCATAATGTTTTTCAACAACTTGAAGCGTTTTTAATAAATCGCAGATAAAACTGCTCGTCTCTTGATAGCCCATCAAATATGCAACACTAGTAAATTGAGAAAGATCAATTGGGAGAATATGCGTTTGTTCATCAGCAAGCATTTGGATACGAGGTTCTACATTTCGTAAAAAAGCATAACTTGTTACAAGGCTATCTCTCGTTTTCTCACTAATCCAACCAAGCTTGTGAAGTTCTGCTAACATTGCAACTGTCTGACGCCCACGCAATTGAGGAAAACGCCCACCAGCAATGAGTTGTTGTGTCTGGACAAAAAACTCAATCTCACGAATACAACCTCATCCTAACTTTATATTATGGCCATAAGCAGCAATTTGACTATAATTTTTATATGCATGGATTTGACGTTTGATCGAATGAATATCCGCAATAGCAGCATAATCTAAATATTTCCGCCACACATAAAGGAAAAGCTCTTTGAGAAAGTTAAAGCCTGCTCTTTTATCGCTAGCAACTGGGCGTGCCTTAATCATAGCTGCCCGCTCCCAATTTTGTCCACGTCCCTCGTAATAACGTAAAGCAGTCCTTACTGGTAAAGCTAAAGGCGTTGAACCTGGATCTGGCCGAAGCCGAAAATCGAAACGAAAAACATATCCCTCTGTAGTACGTTCTTGAATGATACGGATTAGTCAACGTACTATTTTAGAGAACACATCGATACTCTCAGAAAGATTACCAATATGAGGCGATATCTCTATCAATGAAAACAATAAGATCAATATCAGATGAATAATTAAGTTCTCCTGCCCCCAATTTTCCCATCCCTAAAATGATTAAACCACAGTCTTTTTCTGGATCCTCACGGTTTGAAAAATTTATTTTACCATGATCATGCGCTTCTCTTAAAAGAAAACGGAGCGCCACACCTAATGCGGCTTCTCCCAAACGAGTCAACCAACCGCATGAAATTTCGTAAGTAAAAACACCACTCAAATCAGCTAAAGCAATTAGAACATGAGCTTCCCGTTTCTTGCATCTTAAAGCCGCCATCAATGCAGTTTCATGTGTAGATTCACTCTTATCAATAAGTACAATATCATCTATAATTTCGCTCAATCTTGTTTCTATATCAACATGTAATAAAGGAGTAAGATACGAGGGATTGGCTATTAAAGCCTCACGCAAAAAAGGAGATAAAGTCATAACTGCGCTTATAAAATCAATCTGCTTTCCCTGATTTGAAATAGAGAAAACAAGCGACTCTAAATTTTCTTTCCTGGTTTGTTCTTCAATATCTTTTAGCCATTGAGAACCGCTTTCATCAAGAGGACGTAAAGGGAGAAGCTGTGTTTTTAAAAAAGCATTTTTTATCTGCACTCACTTGAAAAAGGTTTAATTTTTCTTTCTATTGCATTATATTTAAAAAAAAACAGTTGTTACGTGTCAAAACAGAACGATTAAGTACATTGCCTTTAAGGAAATAATAAAACAGCTCTAAGCCCTGGATTAGCATCTTCAAGTAAAAGTTCACCACCATGAAGTTTCATGACAGCTTTTGCTATACTTAAACCAATACCAAAACCAGGCCGTGTTCGGCTTTCTTCAAGACGAAAAAAACGTTCTGTTACTTTGTCACGTTTATTCGCTGCAATTCCCGGACCATTATCGCTAACGACAACTAATAAATGTTCACCACGATATTCCATTGATAAGCAAACTTTCGCTCTCCTTCCACCTTTAGAGGCATATTTAATCGCATTATCGATAAGATTAAAAATTGATTGCGCAACAAGTTCACGATTCAATTTCAACTCTTTATCAAATGTCTCCCCTAATCGAAGCAAAACACCAGACTCTTCAGCAAAAGGTTCGTAGATTTCAACAGCATCTTCAAGGATTAGCTTCATATTCATAGTTTCAAGATGCTCAATTGCATTGCTAGCTTCAATGCGTGAAATCATTAAGATAGCATTAAAAGTACGAATAAGTTGATCTGATTCAGCAATGATACCATAAAGTGCTTGACGATATTCAAAATTTTTCTTTTGCCCAGAAAGTGCCGCTTCAGCGCAATTTCTAAGACGTGTTAGCGGTGTTTTTAGATCATGAGCAATATTATCTGATACTTGACGCAAACCAATATTTAATTCTTCAATGCGGTCTAACATAACATTAAGATTAGCAGACAATCGATCAAACTCATCCCCTACCCCAGAAACAGGTAAACGCCCACTGAAATCACCCTCCATCAAACGCTGTGATGCAGCCGTTACATGATCAATCCTCTGCAATGCACGTCTACCAACAAAAAACCATATAAGTAAAGCCCCTCCAACCATTGCTGCAAGAGCAATCACAACTGCTTTACGAATAACCGCTGCAAAACGTTCTGGTTCATCTAAGTCCCGCCCCACAAGAATTTTCATAGCATTAGGCAAATTAACAATAATTGCCAACGCCCGATGTTCACTTGTTTTGCCATGTTCTCCAAAACGCGAATACAAAAAAGAATTCGAAAGAAAACCATTATGATTCAAAAGCCCAACTTCAATACGTGCAACATTACCTGCTAGAGCGCGTCCCATAGAATCAGTAACAAGATAAAGAAAAGCTCCAGGTTGTCGTGAACGATAATCAATAGTACGTATTAATAAAGGGAGCCCACCATAATTATAAGCGTTTTCGATACGTCTTAACTCTTCACGTAAAGCCTGTTCCGTTTGCTCAGTTAATAATGAAACAGAAAATGCCGTTATATAAATAGAAAGCCCTGTTGCAACTAACCCAAATAGTAGAATATACAGTGCTGAAAGCCTTAGCGCAGTCGTGCGCATCATATTGAGTAGACGATTCATATTTTGTTATCTGGTGCTTTCAGCATGTATCCAGCTCCACGTATAGTATAGAGAAGTGGAACATCAAAATCTTTCTCAATTTTTGCTCTTAAACGAGATATATGAACGTCAATGACATTTGTTTGTGGATCAAAATGGTAATCCCAAACATTTTCTAAAAGCATAGTACGGGTAACAACCTGCCCAGCATATCGCATCAAATATTCAAGTAAACGAAACTCTCGTGGCTGTAATATAATATTTCTATCACCCCGTTTTACTGTATGTGCTAGCCGATCAAGTTCAAGATTGCCTACACAATAAACAGTTTCTGCTTCTTTAGGATTTTTCCGTCGTTGCAACACTTCAACACGAGCAAGAAGTTCAGAAAAGGCATAAGGCTTTGTCAAATAATCATCACCTCCTGCACGCAGTCCCATCACACGATCATTCACTTGTCCTAAAGCTGAAAGGATAAGAGCTGGTGTTTCATTACCTTTAGCACGCAATTCAGCAATAATAGAAAGACCATCACGATGCAAAAGCATCCGATCAACGACCATAACATCATAATTTTCTGTTTCAGCTAAAGCGTATCCAGTTTCACCGTCATACGCAACATCAACCGAATGCCCTGCCTCCCCAAAAGCTTTTTCAAGATAACGCCCCGTCTCATGATCATCCTCGATAACGAGTATCTTCATAAAAGGCATCTCCGTTATTTTATCAAATCACGTTGTAGGACAAAAGTTTACAAAACCTCTGCCCTACCATTAATCAAGTGTTATTTTTTGAAAATAGGAAGAGCGACAAAACGATTTTGATCATTTGTTCGCACTTGTAGAAGTATGGCTTTTCGTCCTAATTTTTGGGCATTTTTGATAGTGCCAGTAATATCAGAGACCTTTTTAACAGATTTATTATTAACTGTCACAATCACATCACCAGGACGTATTCCTTTATCTGCAGCATCGGAATCTGGATCTACATCAGTTACGACCAATCCTACTCCATCATCAGAAGGAGCAACAATCAAACCATAATCTTCCAATGTTTCATCTGAATTACTGTGCTCATTTGAATGTTTTGAGCTGTCCTTCATACTTTCATCTTCAGGCATCGAATCAAGTTTAACTTTCACATTATCTTCCTTACCAGATTTCCATACACCTAAGATCACTGTTTCTCCCGGGCTCATATTTGCAATACGCTTTGCTAGATCGCGAACATCATTAATCTTCTCACCATTCACAGAAATAATAACGTCACCTGCCTTGATACCAGCTTTTGCGGCTGGCCCCTTTAATGGATCCGTAATTAAAGCACCTTTAGCCTCTTTCAAACCAATTGAGTCAGAGATTTCTTTCGTTACAGGCTGAATCTGAACCCCAAGCCAACCACGCTGAACTAAACCTTTTTCGATAAGTTGTTGCACAACCTGTTTCGCTGTTGCTGCTGGAATAGCAAAAGCAATCCCAACATTGCCTCCAGAAGGAGAAAAAATTGCCGTATTCACTCCAACAACCTTTCCGTTAAGATCAAAAGTTGGACCTCCAGAATTTCCTCGATTAACAGCAGCATCAATCTGAATGAAATCATCATAAACACCGGTACCAATATCACGTCCACGTGCCGAAACGATACCTGCTGTCACAGTTCCACCAAGGCCAAATGGATTACCAATAGCAACAACCCAATCACCAACACGAAGCTTTGAATCATCACCAAAATCGACATACGAAAATTTTCTTTTTTCATTTACTTTTAATACTGCAAGATCGGTTCGTGGATCCGTTCCAATGAGTTTTGCACTCAGTTCTGTACCATCATCAAGAACAACAGCGTAACTTGTGCCATCAGAAATCACATGATTATTGGTCACAATATAACCATCAGACGAGATAAAAAAGCCCGATCCAAAAGCTATAGGGCGTAGTCTATACGAACGTTGCAAAGATTTGTTACTAGGCTTATCACGATTATAAAATTCTTGAAAAAACTTTTTCAAAGGATGTTGATCTGGTAATTGGTCAAAGCCCGGAGTACTAAAAAAATCACTAAAAAACCACTCTTTTTTCTTTTTATTGCTCTTCACCTGTACCGAAACAACAGCAGGCTTTACTTGAGAAACAATATCTGCAAATCCCTTCTGTTGTATTAATGAACTAAATACAGAATCTGCATGAGCTTTTGTCGTCCACAAGCTTGATCCACATCCACTAAAAAACAGTGCAGTTTCTAAACCAGCAGAAAAACTTACTGCGACTAATGTTGTGAAGAAAGTTTTTTTAACCATTTGGTATACGCTCCTATTTAATCATATTATATTTCAATTTCGTCCTTTTATAAAATAACAAATCTTACCGTTTTCTGTCTAAATTGTTAAAGTTTTGTAAGGTTTAAGGACACAACAATGCATCACTGATAAAGAAAGCTGATATCAATTTAAATGTACCTTATTTTTTTCCTGTAACATCCGTGTTAGCGAAAGAATATTCTTGACTGCTTTTCTTCATCAACATTTAAAGTAATTACTTTTTCGTTCTTGTACCATTTATTCGGAAAAATATGACTTTTGCACCAATAATGATAATTATCAAAGGCGATAACCACAAAAACCAAGTTGTTTTATTAAATGGTGGTCTCAAGAGGATAAATTCACCATATCGCTCAACAAGAAAATCAATAACCTGCTGATCTCTCTCACCCATTTTCAAACGTTCACGAATTAAAAGCCGTAAATCACGTGCTAATGAAGCATCCGAATCATCAATTGATTGATTTTGGCAAACTGGACAACGCAAATGCGATGAAATATCACGCGCACGCGCTTCAAGAACTGTATCCTTTAAAACTTCATCTGGCTCCACTGCTATTGCTAATGACAAAGAAAAAGCAGTAATTAAAAAAAGCAAAGTGCAAAATAGTTTTTTTTTCATCTCAATGCCTTTTCAGAAAATTTAAAATGAAAGACTCTCCGTTGATGCACCCCAATGCGGAACCAATAACCAAAAAGAGAAAAACATCCGCCCATAGCCATCATCAATGCCCCTAACCAAACACATATTATGTAAGGCTTCCACCATACATGTAAAACGAGCCCTCGTTCATCTATCCGTCCTGGAACAATATAGAGCTGAGATAAACCATGATTTTGAATACCAACTTCCGTTGTTGATGTATTTTGACTTAAATAAAACCGCTTTGATGCTGTTACTTTACCCACCGTATTTTTATTTTCATATATTGTAAAATAAAACTCCATTGCCGAATAATTCGGACCAGTTTCATCGCGCACTTCATTCAAATGAAGAGTTTTATCTGCTATCGTTACCATATCTCCTCTATGCATAATAAGAATACGCTCTTGCCCAAAAGTTGCGACACAGATAATACCAAACAATGTAACACCTAATCCCATATGCGCTATTGCTGCACCAAAAACGGACCATGGTAATCCAATAAATTTCTTAACCCGTGCTAACAAAGCCATCTTGCGATGTCCGCTCTTCGCCCAAAGATCAGCTAAACTGCCTAAGAAAACAAAAACTGAAAGTCCAATTCCTAAAATAGCAAAAATATCACGCAAAGACGCTACATAAAATGTGATAAAACAAACTGTAGCGACTAATGCAAAAACAAACCACAGCCGTTCAAAAACTGCGAGAAAATCATCGTGTTTCCACGCTATCATTGATCCAAATGGAACCAATAATAATAATAACATCATTAAAGGCCCACAGGTAAGGTTAAAAAAATCCGCTCCTACAGAAATTTTTTGCCCTGTTAATACCTCAATAAAATAGGGGTAGAGCGTACCAATCAAAACTGTTGCTGTTATTGTTGTGAGTAACAAATTATTTAAAACAATAAAACCTTCACGCGAAATTGGCTGAAAAAATCTTCCCGGTGTCAAAACAGGTACACGCAAAGCAAAAAGAAGCAAAGCCCCTCCTGTGAATAACAATAAAATTGCGAGAATTGCTTGCCCTTGTGCTGGATCAATAGCAAAACTATGAACTGACATTAAAAGACCAGAACGAACAAGAAAAGTTCCCATAAGAGAAAGGGAAAAAGTAAGAATGCACAAAAATAAAGTCCAACTTTTCAATATTCCCCGTTTTTCAAGAACAAGAGCGGAATGTAAAAGAGCCGTTCCTGAAAGCCAGGGCATAAACGCAACATTTTCCACTGGATCCCAAAACCAATAACCACCCCATCCTAACTCATAATAAGCCCAATAAGACCCAACCATAATACCTAATGTCAAAAAACACCAAGCAAGTAGAAGCCAAGGACGAACCCAACGCGCCCAAAGTCCATCGACATATCCCATAATCAATGCAGCTACTGCAAAAGAAAAACAAAGTGAAAAACCAACATAACCTAAATAAAGAAGTGGTGGATGTATTGCTAACGCGATATCCTGTAAAAGAGGATTAAGATCTTTTCCTTGCAAGGCGGGTGGATTAATACGTAAAAATGGATTGGACATAAAAAGAATAAATAAAAGAAAAGCGCTTGTCATCCAGCTTTGGCACATTAAAATTAGTACTTTAAACTGTTCTGGCAAATGCTGGCTAAATAACGCCACCAATGTACTAAAAAAAGCGAGACTTAAAACCCATAAAAACATAGATCCTTCGTGATTTCCCCAAACACCAGTAATTTTATACAGTATTGGCTTTTCTGAATGAGAGTTCTCAACCACATTCAAAACAGAAAAATCAGAAACAATATGGGCATGAATAATAATCAAAAAAGATAAGAATAATAATGTAAAAGTAATATATGTTAGGGGAACGACTGTTTGCATTAACGAACGCTCTCCCCACAAAAAAACTAAAGCGGGTAAAAAAGCCCCTAATAAACTCACTGCAAAGGCAGCAGATAAAAAAAGATGTCCTAGCTCGACAAGCACAATCGAATTATTTCTCCACTCTGTGACGTTTGTTCAAACGATTAGCTGTTTCTTTAGACATATAAGTCTCATCATGTTTTGCTAAAATACGCGTACCTACAAAAAAACCCTGTTTATCAAAATATCCTTCTACGATAACACCCTGACCTTCACGAAAAAGATCAGGTAAAGCACCATTGAAAATTACTTTTTCATGTTTTACGTTATCCGTTACGAAAAAAATAACACCCCTCTCTCCAACATATTCAATAGTCCCCTTTTCAACAAAACCACCTAAACGCAAAGAACGCCCCATTAAAATATCTTCTTTTGTAATTTGAGATGGCATTCGAAAAAAACTTACTGCATCACGTAGTGCATACATAATAAGACTTGTTGCAATTGCTATAATCAAACAACAAAATAAAACTATCAGCAATCGCTTTTTTTTTCGTTGCTTTAAAATGACTCTCAATGAAGGGGAGTTATGGAATGATTGACTGTTCATAAACTTTCTAAGAAAATTCTTTTATAAATACGGTATATCAATATTCATTATTCACATAGCCCTATCTTTTGAAGATCGCATGGTATATTCTGCTATATGGGCGCAACTTTTTATCAATATCTTTACACTCTAAGATATCCCCTCTAATTTCATACTCTAAACTGACTACAGTCACCTTTCTTAAGATTCTAGTCAGATGCATCACGTAACTGAACGATCATAGCTTCAATATGTGATCGTCCTGTAAAATCCTCAGGCATTGTATCAAGAAAATTTTGTAAAAACTGAACCGCCTGTACAGATTTTCCAGCCTGATGAAGCGTTTCCGCTAGTAATAAACGAGGATAAAAATCATTTGGCGCTAAATCTGCTGCTTTTTGGAAAGCATTTTGTGCTTCTTGTGTAATTATTCCGCCTTCATAACCAATCAATGCCAACCCATATCCCACAAGCCTTGGAGCCGATTCTCCATTTAAGCGAAGCGCCTCTAAATAAATGTTCACAGCATCCTGAAAATATCCCTCCTCGAGGTATCCTACTGCTAATGCATCTGCTAGCTTGCCATCATGAGGTAAACGCAAAAAAAGTACTTGTAGACGAACAAGGTGTTCACGTTTATTCAGTGTCTTCGGCTCTTTATCCATGAGTTCGCTAAAAAAATAACTTTTAACTTCTGGATTACCTGTAAAACCGTAAATGCCCAAAGTTATAAGAAGAACAAAAAAAATACTCAAAGCTATAAGAGTACGCCTTTTTTTATAATATGTGTAAGGCTTATCAAACCTAACCGAATACATACGGCTTCTTTCACTCTCAATGCCTTGAGCTCTCAATTCTTTTTTGGCCCCATAATTATATAGAGAAAGAAAAAGTATACTCGCCAGAAAAATGAGAAAAACTGCTGCCAAAACTAATAAGAACATATTATTTTGTTACCAATATAAAAATCAACAAGCGGAACTAATTTATTCTCCCCCTTTATTTATAAAAACACTGATGTAAAATGATAGAAAAACACTGTTTTATCTGTAATATGGTAAAATTCATCATCACTTTTTCCAACACGTATAAAGGCATAAAAATAAAACTTCACTTCTAAATTCTGATTACAAACAGATGTCACCCTTCAACATCCTGAAATAATTTTCTGTCTTGTGTATTACATGTAAAAATATTGCCGTTTTTATAAATTCTAATATATATGCTCTACAAAGATAAAACATTTTTACCTTCGTGGTAATAAAACTTTTGCATATAAACCTCCCAAATCAGAACGCGATAAGAAAAGGCTTCCGCCATATTCTTTAACCATATCAGAAACAATTGCTAACCCTAAACCTGTCCCCGGCTTACCTTCATCAAATCGACGACCTCTTTTAACAGCTTCATCAGTTTGTTCTTCTGTTAAACCAGAACCATCATCTTCTACAAGAAGGCTAAAGAATTTTGCTTCTTCAATATTTTTTTCTAAATAACAAGAGATTAGAACTTTGGTGCGAGACCACTGAGCAGCGTTTTCAATCAAATTACCCACAACTTCCTCTAAATCTTCCTTTTCACCAGAAAAAATAATATCATTGACATCCATAACAAAACGAAACCGTTTTTCAGGATTAAGCTTCTCCATAGCTCGCACCAAACGATCAACTACTTTGCGAACAGATGTGTGATAAATTACACTGTCGCACTGCGCAGCAATGCGAGCACGCTGTGTATAATGATTTATTTGGTCCTGCATTATTTTAGTCTGCTCTTTCAATAAAATTGCTTGTTCTCCGCACATTTTATCAGCCTCATTCATAACAACTGATAAAGGTGTCTTTAAGGAATGCGCAAGATTACCAACCTGAGTCCGAAACCGTTCAATAATACGCTGATTATTATGAATGAGAGCATTCATCTCTTGTACTAACGGCAAAACTTCGCTTACTAAATCCGTATTAACATAATTAACCCTACCTTCGCGAATATCATTCAATGCTTGTCGGATAAGCTTCAAAGGTTGAAAACTAAAGAGAATAATCGCAATGTTTATAAGAACACTGCCTATACCAAAACTCCAAAGAAAAATTTGCAAAATTTGTTTAAATTCTTGCACTTGTGCATGTGCTTCATCAATATTCCCAATGAGACGAAAACGCGCAATGTGATCCTGATTATCAAGAACAACATCACTTTCAATCACTTGTAACTTCTGATTATTGAACCCTTTTATTCGATAAGAACGAAAAAATTTATTGTCAAAAAGTATATCAGTATCACTGGGCGAAAATATTTTTCTGCTTCCCAATGATGGAGATGTCAGTCTTCCTTTTAGGTTAGGTGATACAGCAACAACTTCCCAATACCAACCTGATGTTGGATCTGAATAACGAATATCATTAATCCCCAAATTTCCTTTTAATTCCCCTTCAGGTGACACAGTCACTGTCGCAATAAGACTGTAAAGCTGAGCAGAAAGGATACGCTCTAGGCTTTGTTCACTTGAACGCTGATAAAATAAAATACTGACTGCAGAAATCGATGAAAGCGAAATAACAACCCATAATGTTGATAAGATCATAACGCGTAAACTGAGAGATCTACTGACGAGAAAAAACACACCCTTAAGCCAATCATTGTTCTTTAGAACACTCATTGATCACCTGGCATTCTTACTCGATAGCCCATTCCACGAATGGTCTCAATTAAATCCACCCCAAGTTTTTTACGCAAACGCCCTACAAAGACTTCAACTGTATTCGAATCTTTGTCAAAATCTTGATCATAAAGATGTTCGGTAAGTTCCGTTCTTGAAACTATTCTATCGCCATGGTGCATGAGATATGAAAGAAGTCTGAATTCATATGACGTCAATTTAATCAATTGACCATCAACAAAAACACGAGAAGTTTTCGTATCCAACAAAACTTTACCGCAACATAACGTGCTTGTTGCATGACCCGTAGATCGGCGAATTAACGCCCGCAACCGTGCCATCAATTCTTCTAAATGAAAAGGCTTCACAACATAATCATCAGCACCTGCATCAATGCCAAGCACCTTATCCGACCAACGATCTCGGGCTGTTAGCATTAAAACAGGCATAAGATGACCTTCTTTGCGCCATTTTTCAACAACACAAATTCCATCTAGACGCGGCAAACCAATATCAAGTATCACAGCATCATAAGACTCTGTACTGCCTAAAAAATAAGCATCTTCACCATTGAAAGCACTATCCGAAACATATCCTGCATTTCTTACAGCTTCTGCTAATTGACGATTGAGATTTCGGTCATCTTCAACAATTAAGATACGCATCAAAACATCTGCCAAAAACTAATCGGCGGGAACCGAAATTTCAACACGGCGCAGTTTTTTACCATCACGGGCAGGTACTACGACTACAACCAAACATATATCTCTTCCTTCCTGAACAACTGGTGTTGAACGTACTAAAACGGCCTTCTTTTGGGTCGCAAGTTCCTTTCCAACTTTAGCACACTCAGCCGCTCGAACAGAATTTGTACCTAGAAAAACTACTATCATTAGAAACAAAAAAACTTTTTTCATCATAGATATTTTATAATCTATTTTGGGTGAATATAGAATGAACAATGTCTTTTTTGTCTATCCAAAAATCACGCATGAGAAACACCCTCCATTCTGTATAACAGAATAATCACTCAATATTACCCTAAATTTGAATAACTTCAAAATAAAATCTGCTTCAAAGATTATACAATAATTAGAAGCAAAATTTTTTAAACAAGCCATAAAAGATGAAGATACAATCTACAGAAGCTAAAACAGTTATCTTAAAGTAAACTTTTTCCTCAATTAAGCTATTTCTTTGTCAAAAATATAGGAAAAAAGTATTTTTACTCCATATAACTATTACAGAGTTGTTTGTTTACATCACTTTGTCATAGGTTTCCTTTCAATGTTTGACTTTTTTAAAAAAAAGAAAGCACAACAAAATAGATCCTTTCATAGTCCTGCACTCATTGAACTAGACGCACTTTTCGACACAGTACTTTATCGCCTCCGCTCTGCTAATAGTTTCTTCTGGAAAAAGGCAAAAATCACCTCACAATGTTTTCATATCCAAGGATGGAAACGATTTATAATCGAAGTTCTTGATGAAACCCTCACATTAGGATTGATTGGTTTTACTCTTTTTACTATTGTTGGCGTTTCTGTTTTTGAATTAACCAAAAAAAATTGGTATTCTCCTAAAAATTTTTCCATTCTTTTTTTAGATCGATACGGGAATCCCATTGGTTATCGTGGTGCATTACCAGCTGTATCTGTCTCCATTGAAGAAATGCCTGATTATGTTATTAAAGCGGTTCTTGCCACAGAAGACCGTCGTTTTTTTGATCACTGGGGTATTGATTTGCAAGGACTGACGCGAGCAATTTCCCAAAATATGCAAGCTAAGAGTGTAGTTCAAGGTGGTTCAACCATTACACAACAACTGGCTAAAAATTTGTTCTTAACAAATGAGAGAACCATAACACGCAAAATCAAAGAAGCCTATCTTGCTCTTTGGCTAGAAGCTAATTTCAGCAAAAAACAAATTTTGCAACTTTATCTTGAACGTGCCTATATGGGAGGAAACAATTTCGGTATTGCAGCAGCTGCAAAATTTTATTTTGGGAAAAACATACGCAATATATCTCTTAGCGAATCCGCTATGTTAGCAGGACTCTTTAAGGCCCCAACCAAATATGCTCCTCATAGTCACCTTTTTGCCGCTCAAACACGTGCCAATGTGGTACTGGCTAATCTTGTTAATAGTGGTTTTATGACTGAGAGCCAAATTATCAACGCCCATCGTCATCCCGCCAAAGTACTTCCAAAAATAAAAAATACTCAACCTGATTATTTTCTTGATTGGGCATTCGACGAAGTCAAAAAAATGAGGGACCAACTTCCAAGCCATACTTTAATCGTTCAAACCACTCTCGATCCGAATATTCAAAAAGCAGCAGAGGAATCAATCGCGTATCATTTACAGCAATATGGTCAACAATATCGTGTCACACAAGCTGCCACCGTCATACTCGACAATAACGGCGCTGTATGTGCAATTGTTGGAGGAGTGGATTATAACAAAAGCCAATTTAATAGAGCAACACAAGGCGGCCGGCAACCTGGCTCTTCATTCAAACCTTATGTTTATGCCGCTGCAATGGAACATGGTCTGTCTCCCTCAACAATCGTCCTAGATGCTCCTATCAATTGGGGAGGCTGGTCACCGAAAAATAACTCAGGCCGTTATCTCGGTAAAATCGATTTAGCAACTGCTTTAGCTTTTTCCATTAATACAGTGCCTGTCTATCTTACCTATCAATATCTTAACCGCAGTACCCAATTTATCATAAATTTGATCAAAAATATGGGGATTCATGCACATATTTCATCACACAAAACCATGGTTTTAGGCACATCCAATATGACCCCTATGGATCAAGCAATCGGTTTTAATGTTTTTGCTAATGGAGGAATAGCTGGAAATCACCACGGTTTTACGCAAATCAGGACAACAGATGGACACTTGCTCTGGGACTTTAAGTATAACGGGAATAAACCACATCGAGTCCTCAGTAGTCAATCAGCAGCTTATATGAATCAAATGATGGTTGGTGTTACAACACGAGGATCCGGTAAACGTGCCACTCTCCCCATGACTCTTGTTGCCGGAAAAACTGGAACATCACAATCCTATCGTGATGCGTGGTTTGTTGGCTTTACTGGTAATTATACTGGAGCTGTGTGGATGGGCAATGATGATTTTTCACCGATGAATCGGGCTTTTGGTGGTGGTGTTCCTGCCATGATATGGCACAACATTATGCTCTCTGCACACCAAAATATCATGCTCAAACAACTCTATGGTGTTAAAGATTCTCTTCTTCCTTATCAACCACTGACACGTCCTTACAATAATGATTCTGAACTTGCCTCCCCCCCAATACCCTTACCCTATACGCTCTCCCCTGAAACATTGAATATTCTACGTCTGATTAACAACGATCTGAAAAAGCCATCTGTAATCTCTTTGAAAAGGGAAACTATCGAAGCTTCAAAACTTTAAATTTGAAATATCCTACTCATGTTTGTTAAGATCATTATTCTCTTTTTCATTTTTGCTTTTTCCATTTTATGTGGGACACTGAGTGTTGATTACGTCCTCAATTCCTTTAATCATTTTGGACGCTTCACAATTGGAGAATGGAATGCTTATCCTCAAGTAGGAACATCCAACACTGATCCATATACGCGCGCACGTGCTGCCAAACGAAGTGATATTTCAATTGGGCGCACTGAAGGACTTATTTTTCAAATTTGGAAAGATAACCACGGCCGTCTACTACAACCAAATTGCCATTATCTACTTAAAGGCCACATCCCTGAAACCCGCCTCTTTACACTTTATACAGCTGACAGATCACTCAAACCATACACTTCATCCAAGAAAATACCTTTCGAACTCTACACCAACAATATTATCTATGAAAGTGATGGCTCATTACGCATCAATATTTCACCAACACCGCAAATTGGTAATTGGCTTGCGACAGTTAGTCAAAGAGAATTCGGGCTTATTCTTACTCTATACGATACCCCAATTATCTCTGTAACGGCATTGCAAAAGCTTATCATGCCATCTGTAGAACAAATTCCATCAGGACAAATAAACTGTGATTAAATTCTTTCACGCCTCACTTCTTACAGTCATTGGCGCTATCATTGTCCATATTTGCGTTCTCTTTCTGATACCCTATTGGGCAAAAAATAATATATGGATAGAACTTAAAAAATCAGGAGCATCTTATCAATTTGTTAACTTGGATGCGCGTAATTCTATTCAGAAGACTACTGATCCATTCTTCCTTCTTAAAGTCTGCAGATTTGATCTCGAAAATGGCCCTGTTCATTTAAAGGCTATGAAAACAAATCAATTTTGGTCACTAGCAGCTTATACACAGAACGGAATTATTTTCTACAGCCTGAATGACCGAACAGCCCCTGATGCTACACTTGATCTCATCATTGGAAAGTCGATACAAATCCTAGAACTCAAACAGTCAAAGCTTAAAAATAACGCCAATTCAGTTTTGATCGCTAAAAACTTAAAGAAAGGTTTTGTGATCTTACGCATCTTTTCCCCTTCTTTACTTGCAAAGAAAGAAAGTGAAGCTTTCTTTTCATCTGCAACTTGTCGAATATTGAATAAATAAAATCATACTGCCTTACGACTGTACAACAAACTCACTCTTTATACAATTGAACGAAAGCATACTCAAATATCAAGTTTCAAATACAATCTGCTAAACATTAGAATTCGAATTGTAATCCTCATTCCAATTTTTTAGTATCTGAATTTTTTCTTTCGATAAAAATCACCCAAAATGATCTGTGCAATACTCTTTTGTTGAGACAATAATCTGCTATACAACTCCGTATAACAAATAAGCACGATAATAAACGTGAAATACAATGGAGCTCTTATTGCACTGAAAGCATATCATGTTCGATAGTAAAACCTATCTTCAACCAGAAGAAAACAATGAGAATAAAGTGTCAAAATTTTTTTTGGCAATTACACTTATCATAAAGCTTGTCATTTGAATTTATTTTCGCGTTGTTACAATCAGCTCTGATAAAGTTTAATCCATTACATTGATAAATCCATGGAGGAGATAAAAATTATCCACCCTCATTAGCAAGAAAGTTGATGGAGTATAGACCTTACTTGATTTTAAAAATAAGTGCTTTATTTTTTTATGTAACTAGTAGCTTTCTAAGATATGAAATCTAAGAGAAATTTTGCTTCTAGTCCGTAATTGGGGGGAAGAGAACTTCATGAAGAATACATATGTTCGGTTAGTCTCAAGGGCAGCAATATGGTCCCCCCGTTTTGGTGGATTGGCATTCCTGATTTTATTATTTTCAATCCTTTTACAACGCTTTGCCATGATTAACGTAACTGACTTTATGATTTTGATAATAATCTCTGTTTGCTGTGCTATTATTTCTCTTTTTCTTTCTGTAAAAGCACTTTATAGTTTGTGGGTATATGGTGCTCTAGGTGGAATGAAAGCTTTAAGAGGTATTATTTATTCATTGATAACTGCTACGCCATTGGTGTTTTTTTTCGGATTTTGGTTTGCTTTGCCAGCTCTTTATGATATTTCCACCGATACACAAAAACCACCAGCTTTTTTCCACACGATACGTCCCAGGGATGCGTTACCGCTTAAGAGTGTTTTAACTGAGCAAGCGGTTTTACAGATGTCGAAATGGCCGGAAATGTCGGGACGTCGTTATGACGGTTCACCTGATCATATTCGCGAGTCTGTTCTCAATGTTTTAGAAGCCTACAATTGGCCTGTTGTAGCTCAAAGAGCATTTAAAGGTGAAGAGAGTATGTTTTATATTGAAACAGTAGCAAAAACTTTTTATTTTGGATTTATTTCGGACATTGTCATTCGTTTAACTGATGAAGGGGATACAACTTTTGTTGATATGCGTTCTGCTTCACGTTATTTGCCAAGAGATTTAGGTACCAATGCTACTTTTATTATCGACTTTATGGATGCACTTGATACAGAAATTGCCTCACTCTCTCTTTCTAAAGATGATGAGTAGAAACTTAGAAGTATATTATATTATTTTTAATATAAATAAATACACTAATAAAAAATTATAAATCCATTACTATCAATACTATAAATTACAAAAATTATTAGCTACAATAAAGTAAAATAGAATATATAAAATCTTTTTTATTAACCTCTGTAGATATATTAAGATTTATATTTATTAAAATATTTCTACAATACCAGAGTAACTTTAAAGATATTTCTAAATATTTTATAAATTATCACCAACGCGTGTAGGTCTTATATCCAAAATCCACAAGAACTCCTGTTCCATCGCTGAATCCAATGCCAACTGTTTCGCCTATTTAGACATCCTACAATTTTATTGTAAACGATAGCACTATCATAAAAACAGAAATATTGTACGGGAAAAAAGAACATTTATCACCACCGTCTATGTTCATCTGGTTCAAATGCAAATACAGATTTCATTGAGAAAATTTTGTAAAGAAGAACTGTTTTTTCATCAAAAAATTTTTTATTCAGTACTCTCCTTATTCAACGAGACCAACATGAAACCCTCAATGAATGACACGTATCAAGCAGATATCGCACAACAAACCTTTCAAGCATAAATCGCAGCAGCTATTTTAATAGTATTGAAAATAAAGACATTATCTACTCAAACCAAGCACAACAAAATACTCCACCCCTAATTTATCCAAAACACTTAGAAAAGAAGAGAAAAAGTTTTATAAAGCATCAATCAGTGTTTTTAGCCAAAGTATAAAATCTGTTTTAGATCTAAAGCGCAACAACTTTCTCACTGTCGTTTCTTATTTTTTCCAAATAACGTCCTACTACTCCTCTTCCTCATGTTGTAAAAACTTGTACAAAGATGAGCTTACTTCCAACAGCAAACTCCTTATCAATCTATCATTTGCTTCCACTATTATTTTTAAAGAGAGTTTCACTCTCTCAATTTCAATATAAAGCTTTTCAATAATAACCTCCTTTATATAAAGAAACGTTTCTCAGCACATAAACTGAAATTTTTAAAGATCAAGAAAGGAAAACAATCATGGATTCCGGAAAAAGTTATGAATCTATTTCTGCACAAACGGTGGGAAAATCTATGATATTGGTTTAATTCTCATAGATTCTGGTACCCCAGGGAGAGTGGTGTTGTAACTGCTTACTATAACAGTCTTGATGTTAACGCACCTAGAATCACGATTGAATTATATGGAAATACAACTTAAAAGATCTGTAAACGGTCTTGCTGCATACGATAATGGTACGATTAAAATAATCAACGGTACTATTGATTCAAAATCATCAATAGCAGCGTAAAACAAAAATGCCTTTATTCAGTTAGATAATATAACCATTAATGCAGGATACATAGGTTTTAGTATACACTAAATAGTATAGGTATATGTCAGGGAGGAGCATCACTGCTGAAAACAATGGCGTTGAACTCTTTATCAATGGATCCTGCCAATACTCAATTAGAAAGTATTAAGCTGGAAAATGTAAAAATTAATGTCAGCAAATTCGGAAAAAATAACAATAATTATAATGCTATTTTAAAAAACGTAACTATTACGAGTGGAATTAAGCTATACGTTCATTTTCAGTTGATGATGCGTTAATAACGGCATCCAGTGGATTCTTGCAAGGATATGACATTGGGATATGGGCTATACAAAGATCTACTATCATTTTGGACGATAATGTTTACGTCATATCTAATGGTAACGCACTCTGTGCCTATAACGGAAAAATCGTAGATGACTGGAAGAACAATAGAGGGGAAAAAGGCTGCATTTGTTGTAACAGATGGCGGACAATTAATGTAACAGATATTTTTTCTACGAAAGCAAAGAGCAGTAGCATAAGATTGAGGCGCAAAAAAGATATCAGAAATCAATATTCAGAATCAGAGATTAGTTTGGCCAATACAAGGCTCTTCGTTGAAAATGGTATTGGTATTTTACAAATTCACAAATGGACACACTTAACCTCAAAAATTCATTAATTTATGTTGATACTTTATTAATTGGCCAAATTACAGAACCTGAGCGAAGTGAAAGAGAAACAAAACCACCTAGAGGTATTTTTAACCTGAACGCTGATTCCTATACCTTAAAAGGTAGAGCAAAAATTATAGATGATCCCACGATACTTTTGAATTTAAAAAACAACACAACATAGCTCTTAAAAACCAGTACAAAAAAAAACAGACAAAGCTTGATATCGAGAAGAGATCACGTTCTGATGTTTCTGTACTTAATCTCAATGATAGCACAATTACTTTTAATGAGTCACTGAAAAACTACTATCAAACACTGCATGTAGGATCTGGAAAACTCGATACCACAAAAGTCTATAATGCAACCGGTAATGTAAAGATTTATTTTAACATAGAATTGAGTGAAAAAAATCACTCAAAAAACCAATCGAGTTATCATTCATGGTAACGCATCAAACACAACAACCCTCTATTTCAAAAGCCAATTAGGAAATGACGGTGTACAAAAAAATACTTCTGCTCTTTTGAATACATGTGGTTTTTCACTTATTCAAGCTTCTGATAAAGCGAAGGAAAATTCCTTCAAATTAGCCAAGAACTATAACACAGTAAAGAGTTTGCCTTATAAATATACGCTGATGACCTATGGACCAACATCAAGCCATGAATCAATCAGCCAATATTAAACGAAACCTGTTTGATGAAAAGAATGAAAATTTCTGGGATTTCCCCTTGCAAAATGTATTTATTGACCCTGTCTCAATGATGAAAGCCTTCTTCCCACAAGTAGCAAGCTACGTCGTGATGCCCAATGCTCTCTTCTACGCTGGTTTCAGCGACATTGCTAAACAAAATGAAGTTTTAGCTGATATTTGCTATGCTGCTGTCCACGCAGGTGGTGCATTAGCTGAAATGGAAAGCCAAAATATTACATTTTGGACTTATGGAAACCTATGGGCAACTCTCCTTCACCCCAAAAGATATGGAGGATGCCGAAGAGTACACTCAACAAATGGACGCTCACAGTTGACAGAAGTCTACAACATAACAATGGTTTATATGTCGATATCCTGGAATTCTATGGTATGCTAAACGGAGATATTACCACTGCTTTCATCAAGAATACCGCAAAATTGAATGATACGAAAACATTCAGTGCTTCTGCCACCGTTGGTAAAGAATTTGCCACAGGCATAGCAGGAATAAAGTTTGAACCCCAGATACAACTTATTTATCAACAATTATCATTTGATACCCTTTCAGATGCTGCTAACCTAGGAATTGACATAAAAGATCCTCCCCAATGGATGGCACGAATTGGCAAACGTTTGAGAAAAATTATTTCCACTGAAAACAACCGTTCATTGTTTTTTTTTTCGGCTAATTTAATGACTGCTTCTTTTAAAAGGCGTGTTGTTTTATTAGGTACACTTTTTACCCGCCTTTATTTTGTAGGCAGACCTTCTTGCTCACGCATGAAAATCAAACGCATCGGCCGTGATGAGACACAAATTAAACAGATCAATAAAGCTATCGAAGTCTTTTTAAAAAAAATAGAGCAAGACATGAAGCAGATCTTGACACAAGCCACTTGAAGTTATGGAGATACTTTCTCCTCCCAGCATCCCCACCCCTTATCACAACTTTCAACATATGTATGATTCATAACACAAGTGAATTGTACCTAAAATCAAGGGGAACAGACATGGCGCATTGTCTACCTACCATCATCCAGCCAACCATTGCACGCGCTTTAAGAAAAGCTAAAAAGCAAGGATGCGAACTCATAGAAATCAAACCTACAGGGAAATTATTCATTCATCTCAATAAAACCATAGCATCAACAACAATAGGTCACGTTTATAGTATCAACGATTTTCCTCCACTGGAAAACGAACAAGAAGAATATAGTAGCAATCTACCCTGCCCCTCTGTTGATGGCATAAAATTTAGCTATGCCAAAGCCTCGTCTACCACATCTTATTCATAAACGTCATGGTAAAATTAATATGTACGTATTAATCATGGACCATGACTTCGAGTTGAAGAAACCTATGGAACGAAAGAATTTGTTGACAATCATATGCTTGCCATTAAATAAAATAATACAAACCAGACTTCCAGAAAACTCTTTCGATTGGTGTTTGCATCAATATTTACAAAGCATGCAATGGCATAATCAATCAAAAACCACGAAAAAGTTAAGTATAGAATTCTGAACAATGTTTCTAAACATATTGGTGATCGTACTTATAAAAACATAGAAAAACAACATATTCTTGATGCCGTAGCAAGAAAACATGCAACACCAGCAGCAGCAAAAAACTTCTTAACAGGCTTTAAGCGGTTGAGAATGCTCTTTTAAACAGAAATCCTGCTTTTAAAACTGCTAAAATCCTTTAACGCAAAACGCTTCACTCTATGGCTAGAAGAAGATATTATTGACAAATACTATCAATTATCCATAGAAAGCTCTCTCAACAATGGATTGAATATTTTGTTATACGCGCTTGCATCATAATGATGCGATTTATATCGACTGAAAAAACATCAAAGATACTATTATCCATCTCAAAACAGAAAAGAGCCAATTTAAAATGGATGTTTTTCTTCCTATTTTACCAGAACTTACAGAAACTCTTCAAATTGATCCTATTGGTGATAAAACATTTATTTGTGGTAGTAAAGAAGGTAAAAAAATTAACTAAAGAAAGCTTTGAAAACCTGTTTCGTAAAGGATATAATGCGGCAGATCTTAAAAAAAAGTCAACACATTGATCATAAAATTCAGCAACAACACGTGCAGCCAATGCTGGTGCTACAGTTTTACAAATGAAAATGCTTTTTGGTTGGACAGAAGATAAAATAGCTTCCTTTATACCAAAACAGCTGATGGAAAACGCCTAGGAATAGAAGCAATTAAGAAACTTCAAAAAAGCTAGAGTAACGGGGGCTGCAGCTAAAAAACAAACCAAAATACCATCAAAATTATTAACGAAATCAAAGTGACGTTTGAATAACATCAGACAGCAGAGAAGAAATAGGTAGTTGCACCTGTTGCATTGTTTGCCATAAATTATAAATTTTCTTGCATATCCAACAAAAATTTCGCTTTACTAAAATCGGCTAATTCTAATTTAACTGTAAGCTCGGTACTTATAGAAGCATGTTCGTTAACCACTCTTGAAGAAGTTTTTGTCATATAAAATGGTCAGCTCATTTTTGTATTGTTAGCCCCATTTCTTCCAAAAAAGCTACTTTTAGAACTTCTCCTGGATGTACCGGGTTATACATCATTTGTTTTTGTTTCTTTCATCAATGGTAATCTTAACAATCAACAAGCCCCATATCTGTTCCTATAAAGCGAAAAGTAACACGCCAATTGCTGTTGACCCATATAAATCCTGCATGTTCAATTCTAAGAGGGTACATTTTAAAGGCAAACGCTTTCCACATCTCAGGCGCAGTAGCACTTGTTAAAGCTGTTACGATAACACGTAATTTTTTTACATAATCTGATCAAATAGTTTTTCTAGAATCCATTGTATAAAATAATTTTAAGCCCTTATGTTTGAAACTCACAATTGCCATTACCACCCCCCTATCGTATATCATTCCTATACGGTCAATAAAGATAAGAATAAAGCACCATACTGACAATTCTGGTTTCACATCTGGATAAGCTGAGAATGAGCTATAAGTTCAGGATAGACAGAAATAAGTAAAAGAGTCAATAGAAATAAATCCCAGAACTTTTCCATAACTTATTATTATTATCAGGAACTGGCTGGGGTACCTGGATTCGAACCAGGGAATGCCGGTACCAAAAACCGGTGCCTTACCGCTTGGCTATACCCCAAAAAAAACACGCTCACAGCTGTTTTTGCACCTTATAGCGATTTCTGTGATTGTGCGCAATATCTGAAAATCAAAGCTCTTATTTTTTTATCATAGAGTTTTGCAATTTCATTAGTGACACGTTGATACAAAATTTGCAATAAAAACTTATTCTTATGTAGATTCCTAAAACAAGGGTCAATTATCTATCCGTTATTTTGCACTTTTTATGTTTTTATATTTTATCTGCTCATCCCCCTCCATCCATAACATCAAATTTAAATTTATATTTTACTGCCATATTTAAAGCCTATTGTTGACTATCCCTTATTATGGCCTCTTTTCTTGATGCATTCACACTTAAGCTCTTCAGATAAAATAAGGAGAATGTAAAAGTTTTGTGTGTTAATGATTTTTTGTCTTCTTGACCGTGCACTTGATTTTCACTTGTTCAGTGCATAAAAGCTTGCTCTTCCAGCATTCAAAGATTGTGCTGAAAATATAGGGCAAATGTAATGAGATCATCATGGCAAATCCTATTTTGGCCAATATGCGTACACTATCAGTCACAATTCGATTTCTGAAATCTTCTAAATCTGTACGAAATGAGTAATAGATCAAAAAATCTCTACCAACCTATTGAAAAATTTGACAAAAATTCTACCATATTTAACATCGAATAGGCTAAAAAAATCTTTGTAAAATTAAATAAAGATATTTTTGCAGAGTATTAAATGTTGAAGAAATATTTTAGCGAATATGTTCACTAACCGATAGCTGTTTAAGTGTCTTTTCATTCTGTACACTAACTTAAATTTGAAGATATTTGTGTTTTCTGTTAGACGGCGGGGTTTGTGCGTTCCTGCAGGAGTAGGACTAAATCAATCAATGGTACTTTGATTGATTAAGCAGATACAGCAAGAAAAAGCATCTTTATAAAGAAATGATCACGAAAACTAAATTGATACAAACACACTTCAACATTTGATTTTAGGTGCTGTAAATGGCAGACTAGGATTTTGAAGTGAGCTTAACAATTAGAATCGAGGAGATTTTTAAATGGCTTTTGAACTGGCACCTTTGCCTTATGATTATGACGCCCTTTCGCCTTATATGTCACGCGAAACACTTGAATATCATCATGATAAGCATCACCTCGCTTATCTGACCAATACTAACAATTTCGTGAAAAATTTAGGATTAGAAAACGAAAGCCTTGAAGATATTGTAAAAAAAAGCTTTGGCCAGAATATTGGTTTGTTTAATAATGCAGCCCAATACTACAATCATAATCATTTTTGGCATTGGATGAAAAAAGGGGGGGGTGGTCAAAACCTACCTGAAAAATTAGCAAAAGCTATCGAATCTGACTTGGGTGGTTATGATAAATTCCGTGCTGATTTTATCGCTACTGCTGTTGCCCAATTTGGTTCCGGATGGGCATGGATTGCTGTTAAAGATGGTAAACTTGAAATCATGAAAACGCCTAATGGCGAAAACCCTCTGGTCCATAATGCGCAACCTATTCTTGGTGTTGATGTGTGGGAACACTCCTATTACATTGACTATCGCAATGCGCGTCCAAAATATCTTGAAGCCTTTGTCGATCATTTAATTAATTGGGACTATGTTTTGAAACTTTATGAAGATTGTGAACTTTAAATTGTTTGCATGACTTTCTATGTTGTATTAAAGGCTCCATAATTCATGAGGCTGTGGAGCCTTTCAAAAAGAAAAAATACCAACTTAGCAGCAGTTTTTTTTCGCTATTTTTAAGATATATGCATAGATATATGCAATTTCTTCCAACTTTGAAAAACGCCCAGACGCGCCTGCGTGACCTGAATCCATATTAATGCGTAATAAAATCGCATTATCGTCTGTTTTTAAATCGCGCAGCTTTGCCACCCATTTTGTAGGCTCCCAATAGCTTACACGAGGATCAGTTAATCCTGCGATTGCAAGGATAGAGGGGTATTTTTGAGCTTTAACGTTATCGTAAGGTGAATAGGAGGCGATAAGATTATAATCCTCTTGCGATTCAAGAGGGTTTCCCCATTCAGGCCATTCTGGAGGTGTTAATGGTAGCGAATCATCTAACATGGTTGTTAAAACATCAACAAAAGGCACATTCGCTACAATCCCAGAAAAATCCTGTGGAGCTATATTTGCGATAGCGCCCATCAACATTCCTCCCGCCGAACCACCGTGGGCGATGAGTCGATCATGAGTAGTGAATTTATTATTTACAAGGTAGCGCCCACAGGTAATAAAATCTGTAAATGTATTGTATTTAAAACGGTGTTTCCCTTTCTCATACCATTCAACTCCCTTTTCTTTTCCTCCACGAATATGGGCAATAGCATAAACAAAACCTCTGTTAACCAAAGACAGTACAGTACTATTGAAACTTACAGGAATAGAGATTCCATAAGCACCATAACCGTAGAGCAGACAAGGAGCACTGCCATCAAGAGCAGTAGTTTTATGATAAAAAAGTGAAATAGGAATTTTCTCACCATCATCTGCAGTTGCCATAATGCGCCGTGTTACATACTCATCTTTGTTATGCCCTGAAGGAATTCTTTGTGTTTTTAGAAGTGTTCGTCTGCGACTTTTCATCTCATAGTCAAAAACTTGATCAGGTGTTGTCATAGATGAATAGATAAAGCGAATAGTTTGACTGTTATATTCTGCAGCACCTTGTAGACCTAGGGAATAAACTTCTTCTGTAACAGAAATGGAATGAATTTGCTTGGTGGTACGCTCCATTACTTTTATACGAGGAAGTCCCTCAAAGCGTTCAAGCCAAACAAGAAAATCTTGATAAGCATCATGGCATATGATCAAACATCCAAGTTGATGTGATACAAGTTCAGACCAATTTTCTGATTGTGGAGATGTGTATGGCGCTACCATAATTTTGAAATCTTTTGCGTTATCTAAATTGGTAAGAATATAAAAGACATCACCACCCTCTGTAAGAGAATATTCAATACCTTTTTGTCGCTTCCGTACACATTGCGGAACAGTGAGAGGTGTTTGAGCAGGGATCAGCCAAACTTCTGACGTTTCATGATCATGAATATTAATATAAATAACATCATTAAGTTTAGAACTGCTTACGTTTAAAAAGAATCCTGGATTGTCTTCACGAAAAATCAGCTTATCTTGCGATTGATCAGTGTTTAATCGGTGATAATAGAGCTCTGAAAGCCGATGATTTTCATCTATCTTCGTATAGAAAAAACCTTCAGATTTAGCATCCCATACAATCTGTCCGGATGTATCTGTAATTGTATCCGTATAATCAGACAATGTTTCCAAATTACGAATTTTAGCTGTGTAAAATTCTGATCCCTTGTCATCATAGGTCCATACAACATGTTTATGATCAGGAGATTCTTGAACTGAACCAAAACTGAAATATTCTTTCCCTTCGGCCAAAGCATCGCCATTAAGATAAACGTTTTTTTCCTGCCCACTCCTTGATGTACGAAAATAATGGGGATATTGACCTCCGGTAACGTAAGAGAATCCGTACGCAAAAGCTCCACGTTTTATAGGAACAGAACTGTCATTTTCAGGGATGCGGCTTTTCATTTCGGCAAAAAGTAAATCTTGTAATAGCTTGGTATCAGCCATTTGAGCAGCTTGATAGGCATTTTCTTTTTCAAGATGATGCCTAATATTTTTATCAAGACAGCTAGGATCTTTTAAAACGTCTTGCCAATTAGATGCGCGTAGCCAATGATAAGGATCATCGCGACAAATACCGTGATACACGTCTTTATAAATGATTTTGGATGCTTTGGGTGGAAGTACAGAAGAACGAGTCATATACGATCCTATATAAAAATATATTTATGGTTTCGTTTATATGCTAGAATCATATTATTTTTGCAAATGGGAAAATTTGTGCGTTCCACATACGTGCAGAAATATGACTGCAATAATTTCCACAATTACTCGCTATACTTCTGTTTATTATATGTCATAAGTATTGTCCCTATAAAGATCAGGTCGTTTTAATCGACATGCTAGAAGATTACACTCTTTGGCAGCATGGTTGGAATTTTCTTCAAATAGTAGAAATAATTTCTGGATATACACAATAAATTTTTTTTAGAATGTATAGTCTGAAAAGGAAAAAATCCTTCAATACCATACTGATGTGTTTATATATTATCCTATGATGTTCTGCAGCTCTTAATATATATTTGATTTTTTCATCCTATTCACCACATTTTTTGAATTTTAAAAATTGTTTAAGCCACTTTTTATGTTCAGAAAAGATCATTTTATGATAACAAAAAATGAAATTTGTAAAATTTAAAAATGATAATATTAATATTATAAATATATAAAATGAAATATTTATTTTATATTTATGTTTTAAATTTAATATTTTTATTAAAAATTTCTCTAAAAAATAAATAAATTCATTCTATATTATTTTTATATTTATGATATACTTTAACATTGTGAATGAATTTTTATAAAAAAAACTATATTCTAACAGGAAAGAAGCCCTTTCTTTTCATCATATATTATGACAAAAAATAGGTATTTATTTGATTTTTTTGTGTTTCGGCGATTTTATAGAATAATTGAATTGACAAAAAAGATTTTTGTACAATATGAAACCTACGTGCATGGGATCTCTGTATTATGAGTATGAGTACCAATGATATCTCGATTTTAAATTAAAGGAAAAAAGAATGGAACATCGTCCAGTCTTAGAGACTGAAAGCAATTTAGTTATTACATTAGTTGCTGATATTGTTGCTGCTTACGTGAGTAATAATTCGATCCGACCGACTGAAGTGCCAAGTTTGATTGCTGATGTTCATGCCGCTTTTCGTAAAGCAGGGAACGCAGATTTAACAGAAGTTGAAGTTGAAAAGCAAAGGCCTGCTGTTAACCCAAAACGTTCGATCTTTCCTGATTATCTCATTTGCCTTGAAGACGGAAAGAAGTTTAAATCCCTGAAACGTCATCTTATGACCCATTATGGGATGTTGCCAGAAGAATATCGTGAAAAGTGGCAATTGGACAGTTCTTACCCTATGGTTGCACCTAATTATGCAAAAGCACGCTCAGCTCTGGCGAAGGAAATGGGACTTGGACGCAAAAGCAAACGGAAGAAAACAAAATAATTGCATTTTTCAAAAGAGTTCTATCTCTAGTCTATGAAAATGTTTTTTAGGAAGTGCATTTTCTGTGAGAGTTCTGTGTAGTTGTTGCTACGGGAGGTTGGTTCTATATGTAACTCTCGTTACGGATTTTTTCAATCATCGATTTAAGGCCATTCGATCGTTGTGGTGTGAGATTTTCGTTTAAACCAAGTGTTTCAAAGAGCCCTTCGGCATCGGCATTGCGAATCTCGGAGGCTTTTTTTCCTGAATAGAAGGCAAGAAGAATATAGATAAGTCCACGCACAATGTGAGCATCGGAATCACCTTGAAAGGTTAGTATTGGATTTTCTGAATTATCACGTGAAGATAAAAGCCATACTTGGCTTACACAACCATGAACTTTGTTCGCATCATTTCTAGCGTTTTTTGGAAAATCCGGTAATTCATGGCCCAGTTCAATTACATAACGATAACGATCTTCCCAATTATCCAGAAGAGAAAAATTTTCTATAATATCATTGATCGTTTCTGCCATAACCTCAGTCCTGTTTTGTTTTTTATGATCATGTGATACATTTGGTTGACAGAATAAGCGCTTATTCTTCTTAGCATAAAACCAATAGTGAGCATTAAAAACTTTTATTTCAAGGAAGTGTTGAATGCTTCTTTTTTTGTGAAGACTTTTCATCCACATTGGGGGAAATGTTTTCAAATTGAGCTATATTCTTATCACTTAATATATTTCCAAGATATTCATAAGCTGCTTTTGCACCATAACTTGCACGCTCGCTAAGTGAACTTAAAAAGAATTTTCCGATTTTGCAGGTTTCTATATTACGGTCACAGAATTTTCCTAAATCACTGAGAGTTTCTTTAAAAGCCGTCATTACATCGCTCGTTTTTGTCTCAAACTCTTTCTGAGTAAAAGAATGGTTATTGCTCGGCTTTGCTGCAAAAAATGAAATGATGATAAAAACAAAAAACAAAAAAAATGATAATTTGATTAAAAAACGTATCATGTGCAGCTAATGTACCACATTATTCAAATAAAACAAAATTAATAGTTTATGCTCTTTCTCGTTAATAAAAAATTTATAAAATAGGCGTTTTATAAAATCGAGCGCTTGTTTACTAGATTGTGTCATTAACTAAAAATATAGTATATGATTGTGCAAAAATGGGATATATTTTTTCTTTAATAACTTAACATTAAATTTATATAGTCAAATTGGAGCCCATTGGAGATAAAAAGGCTCGCACTCTTATCAGACTATAATGAGGATGAATAGAATGTTAGGAGTATGGATTTATATCGAAGCATGATAGCCCCATGCTGATCACACCATTAACAGAGCTGCCATCAGCTTGCCAGCATTATAGGATGTCTTAACTTAATTGTAAATGCTATCAAATATATGCACAAAAAAGGTATAATAAGATAATATATAAACTGTTGTTTAGATGATCATGAAGAATTGATTATAGGTGATAATAAAATTGAGAAAAGTGGATAAAGGCTTTTGTTTATTTATAAATAACACTTTTGATAGGAAGATTTTATTTATTCAATTTGAAAAGATAGAGAACAGTAACATAAATGTCTCTCCTGCTCACTTAAAGTGAGAATAATTTGATTTTTTCTGTGTAAAAAACAGTCATAATTGGAAATAAAAATTAAAATATGATAAAAAAAAGAAAGATAAGAAAGAAAAAAGTTAAAAAAAATCGCATACAACGTAGTATTATTATAACATTTTTTCTCATAAAAATTCGTTTTATTATTTTTGTTATAAAAAAAATTTATTTTTATAAACAAAAAAATACTTTGTTGTTTGTTGGTTTTATTATTTTTATTATTAGTTTTGGATTTTTTTCATTTAATGCTTTATTTTCACAAATGAAAATACATCAAAATGTTTTTACTCCAATGAAATTCACATCCGTTCCAAATATAGAAAAAAATTCTACTTTGTTCTTAAAAGAAGAAAAATTTCAAGAAAATCCATATGTTACTTCTATACTACCTCCGAATTACTTAAACAAAAACTCATCTTCACATTCTGCGTCACAAAGCACACTAGAAATGCAAAAAAAGCTAGCAAAACTAGGACTTTATGATGGTTCTTTAGATGGACTAGAGGGACCTAAAACGCGTCGTGCCATAGCACTATGGAAACAACAAACTGCTGAGGAAATGCAAAATCGTGTTTTACAAAAACCCTTAACAGATGAAATTGCGGTATTAATTAAGCAAAGCGAAATGGAAATGACAAATGAGATAACAAAAACAAAAGATCTGCCTCTCTCAACAGAAACTGTTTCAAAGCCTACTATCGCAGATATTGTACAAGTGCAAAAAGCCTTACGTATTTTTGGTAATCAGGAGGTTATTGTTACAGGTGTAGAAGATCAAAAGACAGTAGAAGCCTTAAAACAGTTTCAAAAAATGTTTGATCTTCCCATAACTGGTAAAATCAATCACACAGTTTTGATGAAAATGCATGAAATAGGTTTGTTAAATTGAAGATAATTACCTATCTTATTAAAGTAAACTCTGAAAACATGTTGTGCCTTATAGTTTTTCTCATAAACTTATCAAAGACAGACCCCTTCTCTTATACATACGATTTATAAGACATCTTAGAGATTTTCTTCAATGAAAAAATGAAGAGTCCCTAACAATTTATTTAACCACCACAGCAACCATACAAAAGAGTAATCTAAAACCACTCTCTCTTTTTTGCAATTGCTGACTGCGCTGCGGCTAAGCGCGCAATTGGTATCCGAAAAGGAGAACATGAAACATAATCTAAATCATTTTCTTCACATAGAGCAATAGAAGCAGGATCGCCTCCATGTTCACCACAAATCCCCAATTTAATTTTTGCATGTTGCGAACGCCCACGCTGTGCAGCAATAGCAATAAGTTCCCCTACTCCATCACGGTCAATAGATACGAAAGGATCTTGTTCCAAAAGTCCTTTTTGAAAATATGTTGCTAAAAAAGGTGCGGCATCATCACGTGAAATACCAAAAGTGGTTTGCGTCAAATCATTTGTACCAAATGAAAAAAAATCGGCAGTTTCAGCAATTTCATCTGCTCGAAGAGCCGCCCTTGGCAGCTCAATCATCGTCCCAATCATATATTGAATAGTGCTTTCCTTCTCCTTCATTACCTCACAAGCTACCTGATCGATATGTGCTTTTACAAAATCGAGTTCAGATTTCAGTGCAACAAGTGGTACCATAATTTCAAGCATAACGGGAGATCCAGATTTCTGAGCAGCTTCTGCTGCTGCTTCAAAAATTGCCCGTGCCTGCATTTCAACAATTTCGGGATAAGTAATAGCCAAACGGCATCCTCTTAATCCAAGCATAGGGTTAAATTCATGCAACTGCCGCGCGCGCTCCACAAGAACGTCCTTAGAAACTCCCATAACCGTTGCAACATCAAGAATCTCTGCATCTGTTTTTGGTAAAAATTCATGGAGGGGTGGATCTAGCAAGCGGATAGTAACAGGCAACCCACACATAATTTCAAACAATTGGACAAAATCTGAGCGCTGCATTGGCAAAAGCTTATCTAGCGCTTTACGACGCCCGCTTTCATCATCACTTAAAATCATTTCACGCATAGCAACAATACGTTCACCAGAAAAAAACATGTGTTCTGTACGACACAGACCAATACCTTCAGCCCCAAAGGAATGTCCCATACGTGCATCAGACGGTGTTTCAGCATTGGCGCGAACTTTTATACGCCGCATCTCATCAGCCCACTCCATCAATTTTGCAAAATCTCCGCCAAGCTCAGGTTGCAACATCGCAACCTTGCCTTTAAAAATTTCTCCACTCCCACCATCAATCGTAATGACATCACCTTTTTTAAAACTTTGCCCTGAAGCAAACATTGTGTTTGTATTATAGTCAATCCGCACACTCCCTGCCCCAGAAATACATGGTTTTCCCATACCACGCGCTACAACAGCAGCATGACTTGTCATACCACCGCGCGTCGTTAAAATCCCTTCTGCAGCGTGCATACCATGAATATCTTCTGGACTTGTCTCCATGCGTACCAAAATAACTTTTCGTCCTTCTACCGATGCAGTTTCTGCCTCTTCCGAAGTAAAAACAATTTCACCAGTTGCCGCACCCGGAGAAGCAGGTAAACCACGTGCGACTACAAAACGCCCTGCTTTGGGATCAAGTGTCGGATGTAGAAGTTGATCAAGCGATTTTGCATCAATGCGCATGACCGCTTCTTCACGACTTATCAACCCCTCCTCAACCATTTCAATCGCCATTCTTAAAGCTGCACGCGCTGTTCGTTTTCCCGAACGAGTCTGCAACATCCACAATTTACCTTTTTCAATTGTAAATTCGAGATCTTGCATATCGCGATAATACTGTTCAAGCTTTTGTCCAATCTGACACAACTCCTCAAAAGCTTCTGGCATGATTTTTTCTAAAGATGGCTTGTTTGAGCCCGCAACAATACGTGCATTTTCTGTGATATTTTGCGGAGTTCGAATACCTGCTACGACATCTTCACCCTGTGCATTAACTAAAAATTCACCGTAAAGCTCTTTTTCCCCTGTTGATGGATTGCGTGTAAAAGCAACACCTGTTGCTGAATCCTCACCCATATTGCCAAACACCATCGCTTGAACATTAACTGCCGTTCCCCAACTTTCAGGAATATTATGTAAACGACGATAAGTGACAGCGCGTGCTGTCATCCAACTTGAAAAAACTGCTCCAATCGCACCCCATAATTGTTGTTCAGGATCTTGTGGAAAAGGTTTGCCTAACTTTCCTTCAATATATGCCTTGTAAGAAACAATAACATCTTGCCAATCAACCGCTGTCATTTCTGTATCAATAGCGTAACCATTGCGCACTTTTGAGTCATCAAGAATCTCTTCAAAATACGAATGCTCTAATCCCAACACAACATTCGAATACATTTGAATAAATCGGCGATAACTGTCATAAGCAAAGCGTTCATTGTTGGTCTGTAAAGCAATTGCTTTCACAGTTTCATCATTCATGCCAAGATTAAGCACTGTATCCATCATTCCTGGCATAGACGCTCGAGCTCCTGAACGAACAGAGAGTAAAAGTGGCCTTTTTTCGTTACCAAATTCACGTCCTGTTTGTTCACCAATATGCTTAAGCGCTTGTTCGACAGCTTCCTTTAATTCTTTTGGGTATGACCTGTCATATGCGTAATAAAAATTACAAACTTCTGTCGTAAGAGTAAATCCAGGAGGAACAGGCAGACCCAGATTACTCATTTCAGCTAAATTAGCCCCTTTGCCGCCGAGAAGATTGCGCTTACTTGCACTTCCTTCTGCATTACCATCACCAAAACTATAAACCCATTTTGTCATCGTACAAGTCCTTCCATATTAGCATCAAAACATCATTTGATCTGGGCTAATCCTCAAAAGCAATATTCGATTCAAAATTGGCTAAACCAAAGAAATATTAGCTTACCAATGTGCAAAACCTCTTTTCTTCGAAAAGAAGGGGAACAATCACAAATATCAATACCCATCTTCTAAAGAAAAGATTAGTTTTTAAGAAAACTATCAATCACTGAAAAGAAGGCTTCTACTGACATCACACCTTCATATTTATTACCATTAATAAAGAAGGTAGGTGTTGCATTGACACCAAGTTCTTTTCCACGCTCAAAAGACGCATTTACTTCATCTAAAATAGACTGATTTTTCAGACAGGCATTAAAACTTTCATCGGTAAAACCTGCCATTAAGCCAATTTTCTTCAACGGCGTCACAGCATCTCTCCCCCAAACCCACTCAGACTGTTTTTGAAATAAAACTTCTATCAAAGGAAAATAACGATCTTCTGGTACACAGCGCGCCAACATAAAGCCTGCCGTTGCACGAGAATCAAAAGCAAAATCTCGGAAGATAAGTTTTACTTTTCCCGTTTTGATATACTTTTTACGAATTTGAGGAAGTACATCAGTATAAAAATGTGCGCAATGAACACACGTTAATGAAGCATATTCAACAATTGTTACTGGTGCGTTTTCCTTCCCCTCAAACCTATCCTTAACCTTGCCTGATTTAAGAAGTTCGGTCATATCAACAGTTGAAACTGGTTTAACTTCATCAGCTAAAACGGTGGTTGCACTGATTTGCATGGTTGTCATTAGAGAAAAAATTATCGCGAAAGACAAAAAGGAACGACAGTTTATCATCAATAATACTTTTCTGTTGTTATTAAACGAATAAGAATCCAACACTCTTTCATATTACTAAAGAAAAATATGTAAAATACTCTGCTCTATTTATTCTTTTTTTCTGCAAAAATGCAACAGCCAAGTTCATAAAGTGATTGGCGTAAACTTTCATTCTCAACCCCCTCAAGCATTTTTTCCACGCATTTTTTGTCTTTTTCACTCAAAGATAACTTCTTCAACAACTGATCACTAAGAACCGAAATGCTCCTTTGTTCAATTTTGATGCGGTTAAGAGCAACATACCCAAAAAAACCATTAATTCTATGAATCAACTCCTCTGTCTCATGCATCAATTTCAACGCAACAAATCCTTCACACGCCACAACAAGTGTTCCAGGTTGAAAAATTTTATTTTGATCCACGCGACGTTTCCAAATAATCTTAAGTGGTACTGTATACTCAGCGATATCATGGCCTGCAATCTGTGACCAATTCTCTATAAGCGCCACATTAAGTCCTGTTCGCTTACGTAAAACTGGATCAAGCATTTTGAATATCGTCTCAGAAAGAGAATAAAAGTGGCGTTTTTGAAGTTGTTTGCTCATCTTTCTAAATCATCATCATCAAAACATTTACTAAATTATAACAATTTATTCTTTCATCTAAGAGCTCTTACCTTCAAAAATTAATTAAATATCGATAAAATCCGATACTTACTTGACAAAAAGTCCTAATAATAAGGAAAAAAAGAACTATGAATTGCAAAATTAATACTTTTTTTCTTTTGCATTTTATATCTCCCTGTGGTTGACAAAAATCATGCATGAAATTTCTTCACGCCTTCTTTCTTGGTACGATCAAAAACACCGACATCTACCATGGCGTATTACCCCAGAAGAACAAATGCAAGGCATTCACCCTGATCCTTATCGCATTTGGCTTTCTGAAATCATGCTTCAACAAACAACTGTTGAAGCTGTTAAGCCCTATTTTAAAAAATTTTTGAAACTTTGGCCTAACCTTTCTTCTTTAGCAAAAGCTTCACAAAATGATATCATGAAAGCTTGGGCGGGTCTTGGTTATTATTCACGTGCACGCAATCTTAAAAATTGTGCGAGACAGCTCGTTGAAAATCACGGAGGACAATTTCCACAATCTGTAAAAGTATTACGTACTCTATCCGGTATTGGAGACTATACTGCTGCAGCCATCGCTGCTATTGCGTTTAACCATCCTGTAGCTGTTGTTGATAGTAATGTTGAACGCGTTGTAACACGCTTATTTGCTATCACCTCAGTCTTGCCCAAAGCAAAAGCTGAAATTAAAGAAAAAACACAAAAAATTACTGCTTTAAATCGCCCTGGCGACTTTGCTCAGGCTATGATGGATCTAGGAGCGACAATTTGCACACCACGTAAACCATCTTGCCCCCTCTGCCCTCTCCAAAGTTTATGTAGAGCAGAAAAAATGCAAAAAGCAGATTTTTTTCCAATCAAAGCTCCTAAAAAAGAACGCCTTTCAAAAACTGGTGCTGCTTTTGTTGTTCTTAATGAAAAGAAGCAAATTTATCTCGAAAAGCGACAGGGTGAAAAATTACTCGGTGGTATGACCCAAATTCCTAACAATATTGGAATAAAGAACCCAAATGGACTCCAAAATGCACCCTTTACTGCCAATTGGCAATTTAAAGGACAAATTACACATGTTTTTACCCATTTTTCTTTGAAACTTGACGTTTACTATATTAGCGGTATTCGCGAAATAAAACATCAAAATGGTTGGTGGTGCGACATTCATCATCTTGCCGAACAGGCTCTCCCTACTGTGATGAAAAAAGCCATCGCCGTCGCAATTCCACATCCTTTCAAGTTAAAATAACGCCCCTCACTGAACAGATGAAGTACTTAGTAGCGTGAACTCATTAATCTTATACAATACCATTTTTTAACATCTGTGAACGTATTAATATTCTTAATTCATCTATTGATTTCAATTGTCCATTTTCCTCGTAATACCAAAATGTCCAACCGTTACAGCTTTGTAAATCTTGAGCCTTTCGCCCCATTGCATGAATAGAACCAACTTCACCACCATACATGAGAGTACCATCAGCTTTTACAATAGCAGAGACTTGCCTCTTCCGATCATAAAGAACTTCTCCAGGACGGATTAAACCCGCTTCAAGCAAACTGTTGAATGCAACACGCGGTTCTGCTTTTTTTCTACCCCAAATCGCTAATTCTGGTTCGTTTAAAGGTTGAACCTTAGCAATCCTTTCATAGGCTGCATCAATATATTGTTGTTCACGTTCAATACCCACAAAATCACGCCCCAAAAGTTTAGCAACAGCGCCTGTTGTTCCCGAGCCAAAAAACGGATCAAGAATAACGTCACCAGACTTACTAGACGCCATAATAATACGCGCTAATAAAGGTTGTGGTTTTTGTGTCGGATGTAATTTACGCCCTGCTTCATCTTTTAAACGTTCAGCACCAGTACAAAGAGGAAAAAGCCAATCTGAACGCATTTGTGTATCTTCATTGGCAGCTTTTAAGGAATCATAATTAAATGTGTATTTTTTATCCTTTTGATTTCGAACAGCCCAAATAAGCGTCTCATGAGCATTTTGAAAGCGACGCCCACGAAAATTAGGCATGGGATTATTTTTACGCCAAATTATATCATTCAGTATCCAAAAACCTAAATCTTGTAAGGCTGTACCAACCCGAAAAATATTATGGTAAGATCCAATAACCCAGAGTGTCCCATTGGGTTTTAATACACGACGACACGCAAGCAGCCATGCACGCGTAAATGCATCATAAGCAGCAAAACTCTCAAACTGATCCCACGCATCATCTACTGCATTAACAAGCGAATGATCTGGACGGTATAAAGCACCCTCTAATTGTAAATTATAAGGAGGATCGGCAAAAATCATATCAACAGAATGTTTGGGCAGTTTTTCCAGTACTGCAACACAATCTCCTTTTAAAATTTTATTACGCCATGACATCTGTGAAGAAATCTGAACAAAATCTTTTTGAAGCTGAATAACCGACATGAAATACCCAACAAAATGAATTGAAATTATCCCATAATCAAAATGACTATAGGTCCGCACTACCAAATCTATATTTACAAAATAGAGTAAATGGATCGTTAAGTTTATTCAAAATTGTTGCCTATTTTTGCAAAATTGATATTTGTTTTGCTGTTAAAAATAATAAAGCAATTTCATACTGATAAATCTTTATTTCTTCTTTTTTCGAGATACTCTTCACATATCCTTCTCTTTGTTTTATCAAAATAATAGGAATCATTTTCAAAGCATATTTTTATGAAATAAAGTCTCTTGAAGATCATTTTAAAGCAAGTTTTCAAGCTTAATAAGTAACATGTAAAGGAATATCTTATGCCTAAGATAGATCTCATTATTTTTGATTGTGATGGAGTTCTCGTAGATTCTGAATATCTCGCAGCACAAATTGGATCTCAATTACTTAAGAAAACTGGATATGAAATATCACCTGAAGAATTGAGTACGCGTTATGCAGGACTAATCTTTCTTGATATTCTTAAAAAAGTTGAACAGGAAACAGGAAAACCAACTTCTGCTCATCTTGTAGATCAGATGTCAGATCTTTTTCGAGCACAAATAAAAACTGAATTACGTGCTATCGATGGTATAAGAGAAGCGATAGAAGCGATACAATCTCGCTATCCTTATTGTATTTGCTCTAATGCAAGAAGCACAGAGATAAAAGAGATGCTCACTATCGTTGATCTCTATAATTTTTTTGATGATAAAGATAAAATATTTTCTGCTCCTGAAATCGGAACAAAAAAAACGAAACCTGCTCCTGATGTTTTTCTTTCCGCCGCACAACAATTACGCATAAAACCAAACAACACTATTGTTATAGAAGATTCACTTCATGGCGTACATGCTGCAACCGCAGCAGGCATGCGCGTTATCGGTTTTACTGGAGGATCGCATAGTTATCTTGGCCACTCTAATGCACTTGTAGAGGCTGGTGCTGAAACAGCTATCGCAAAACATGCTCATTTATTAGAAGTCTTAGAAGCAATGGCAGTATGGCAAGATTTATCATAATTAGAAATATATCAACTTACACTGTTTTTCAGTAATATTTTTACTAAAATTTTCTTACCTTGATAAAACATACCACAAGAATTAAGAGACAATTATAATAGCTGCGTATAATTAACAACTGCTCTTAATCATTTTTATCATCAGTAACTTCATTGCTACGCAATCTGCATTCTGCTCATTGTAAATAAAAATAATACATCATTTTCGCATAATAACCTGAAAATGATACAATCAGTATGCTCCTTATCCCTTTGGGGAATTGGGTAATAATGACGCAAATAAATACACTACATAAATAAGATCTACATACAATTCTTAGCTTAAAACATACAGATCATAGTATTCACCATCATGAATAAAACTGCATCAATATGCTAAGTATGATTTAGTAAAAACCTCTTTATTTAATTTCATTAAAATTTTTTAGATCTCTTTTTCTGCATATTGGAAAATAAACGACGCATTTATCAATTTATCTTATTAAAATTTAAATCACAAATTATAAAATTATATTTTGTATCTTAATTTATTATTTTAAATATGTATAAACAAAAATACTACTTATATCTTTTAGATTTTATTTAATTGTATAAAAAATATAAGATAAACTCATTTGTATTTATATCTCTGTAATTAATTTTTTGATCCTTACAAATCATATTTATTATTTAAAGATAAAATGAAGTCATTAAATTTATAATTCAATTAGCTATAATCTAAAATTAAAAAACATCCAAAATGAGAATAAAAAATACACTCTACAAATAAGAATTACATAAAAAATTCGATAAAAATCTGTAAAATATTTTTAAAAAATTTCTGTAAAATATTTATCTTATTTTATCATATATTTAATAATTAAAATAAATATAACTTCACTATGTATTTTTACTATTGATTAAATATACATAATGATATACATATCATTATTTGATATGTAAATACGTTTTGTATATATGTAATTCATTTTTACTATATTCAATGATGTATTTACTGATTTAATTAAAAATAGAATATTTGAGGTAAAATTATGAAAAAAGTACTTAGAAATCAGCTCTTGAGTATTGTAACAGTTAGTGTTTTTTTTCTTTCGCAAGTTGCAAATGTTCACGCAAATTACTTAGAAAATAACTCTCAAGCAGCCGCTCCTATTTCCGTAGTAGAACAGGGAAATAAGAAAACAATCAATATGACTGCTTTTTATATTCCAAGCTTAAATCATGGAACAGAAAATGAAATTGCCTTTGAAGGAAAAGTTGAAAAGGTAGTTGATATCATTACGCTCGGAGTAGGTATAATGAGCGCTGGATACATAATTTCAACCGTAATAAACTGGATAGCGCAAATTATATCATTCTTCAAATGACGTATAAATAATGATAAAGGAGCTTCATTATGTGTTTATTAATACCACAAAAGCACATAATGAAGCACATCTCCTTTACTACAATCATCAACCGTCGTGAAAATTTGTCGATTTCTGCATTACTGACTTCACATCTGTTCATTTATATTAATAAAAGTATTTAAGGTAAAATTATGGTTAAAGTATTTAAAAATCATGTATTCCGTGTTTTTATTGCAACATTTTTTTCTCTTTCACAAATTGTAAGTGTCAGTGCTCATGCAAATCCTTTTAGAAATAGCCCTCAGCAAGAGAATATTTCTGTTTATATAATGGAACAAGAAAAAAAGAAAGCAATTAATATGGCGGCTTTCTATATACCAAGTTTCACTTATGAAGCAAAAAATGAATCTGCTCTTGAAGGAAAAGTTGAGAAAGTAGTGGAGCCTATCACAATAGGGATTTTTGGTATTGGAATGGCAATCGGGTATGCAACAACTGCAGTGGGACTGCTATTCGGGTGGATAATAAATCTCATTATATACAAAACAAAACAGTAAAGCTCACAAAATTTCTTTTTCAAATATGGAAACTTAATAATTCAGTATAGAAAATGAAAATAGCTTACACTTTGTACTCATTATTACCTATAAAACGCATCGTTAATTCTTGTGAGTAAAAACGATCTTAAAAACTTTCTTCCAGCGCATCTCTTAGCTTTATCGATGCATTTGATTAGTGATCAATTAAAGATATTTGAGGTAAAATTATGATTAAAGTATTTAAAAATCATGTATTCCGTGTTTTTATCGCGGTGTTTTTTTCTCTTTCACAAATTATAAATGCTCATGCAAATCATTTGAGAAATAGCCCTCAGCAAGAGAATATTTCTGTTTCTGTAATGGAACAAGGAAAAAAGAAAGTAATCAATATGGCTACTTTCTATGTGCCAAGTTTCACTTATGAAGCAAAAAATGAACCTGCTCTTGAAGGAAAAATTGAAAAGGTGTTTGAGCCCATTACGTTAGGAATTTTTACTACCGTAGGAGCTCTAAGTTTTGGTTTCCTGATAGGATCTATCATGGGTATGTTTACTGGTATACTTGGATGGGCAGTAGGTAAAACTAAAGGCAAATAACCCCCAATTATCCGATTACTTTTTTCTTTTTTTAAAATAATTTTTTAATTGCAGTCTGTCTCACATAATAGGGCAGACTGTTTTTTGTATTTTCTATAAATAACCTTAGCTACATACCAATAATACTGCGTAGCAAATATAATACCCATTAGTAATGCCATGAAATTACCTCATAAATCCTTCAACATAAATCATACTATACTATTTTGAAAAAGACTAATTTGTATATGATTTTTTTATTATACAAAATAAGAACAGAAAAATAACTACGAATAATTGATTTTGTGCAAGGAATTTTTTCAATAAATACTATTATCTATAGTTATCTCATTATTGAGGAAAATATATCAATTAACATGAATTGCAAAATAAGCGAATGAATAATAGAAAAAGGTCTCTTGTCTATGACAAATTTTTCATAAATATTTATGTTTTAATTTTTAAAAACAGAAATGGCTAATGTCATTTCTTTTCATTATTTATAAGAATAAGCAAATAAATTTCTATTGATTTAATAATTTAAATATCATGAAAAACATGAAATAAATAACTTCGCCAACTTATCAGAAATAAACGAAGGAAAAAACTTATGCAATATATCAGCACGAGAGGTGAAGCTCCTGCCTTAGGCTTTATTGAAACTATTATGACTGGACTGGCTAGTGATGGTGGACTTTATCTTCCAGAAAAATTTCCCCAATTATCATTCGATGCATTACGAGCGCTTCGTGGTCAATCCTATATGACAATCGCTAAAACCATTCTTTGGCCCTTTATGAATAACGAAATCGAATATACTTCTTTTGAAAATATGATTTCTGAGTCTTATGCTTCCTTTCACCATCCAGCGACCTGTCCGTTACTGCAAACTGGACCAAATGAATTTATTCTTGAACTTTTTCACGGTCCTACTTTGGCATTTAAAGATGTCGCAATGCAGTTTCTTTCTCGACTGATGGATTATGTTCTCATCAAAAAAAATAAATGCGCAACAATTATTGCTGCCACATCAGGTGATACAGGTGGTGCTGCAATACAAGCTTTTGCTGGAAGAGAATATTCAGACGTTTTTATTTTGTTTCCTAAAGGGCGCGTATCACCCGTTCAGCAGCGGCAAATGACGACCAGTCACAACACAAATGTGCATGCCATAGCCATTGAAGGGAGTTTTGATGACTGCCAAGCACTGGTGAAAGCAATGTTTAATGACTATAATTTCCGGCAAAAAAAAGCGCTTTCGGGAGTTAATTCTATAAATTGGGCACGTATTATAGCGCAAACTGTTTATTATTTTTCATCTGCACTTTCTTTGGGTGCTCCTGATAGAGCTGTCTCATTTACTGTTCCTACTGGAAATTTTGGTGATATTTTTGCAGGTTATGTTGCTGCCCGTATGGGGTTACCCATTGCCCAATTGGTCATTGCAACAAATGATAATGACATCCTCGTACGCACATTAACCAGCGGCACTTATGAAACACGGACGATAACCTATACAACATCACCCTCTATGGATATTCAAGCCTCTTCTAATTTTGAACGCTTACTGTTTGAAAGTAGCGATCGTGATCCTGTGTGGATTCGCAATGCGATGGAAAACTTGAAAAAATCAGGATGTTTTAATCTTAATGAAAAGCAGCTCAAAAATATTCGTTCCCTGTTTTCTGCAGGGAAAAGTAGCATAGCTGAAACAGCAAAAACAATTGACAGTGTTTATAAAGAAAGCGGCTATCTCGTTGATCCACATACAGCTGTTGCGCTTAAAGTAGCTCGTGAAAACAGACAACCACATATTCCAATGATCGTTCTTTCTACTGCTCATCCTGCTAAATTTCCTGACGCCATTAAAAACGCCTGTGGACTTAATGCCCCATGGCCATCTCGTCTCAACAATTTAATGGAACGCGAAGAACATTTTATAGGTCTTGCTAATGATGAAAAAATAGTCAAAAATTACATTTCTTTAAAATCGCGTGCATCTTATTAAAGTTAGCTGCATTAATTCAAATCAATAATATTCCAATACTCTTAATAATTAAAGTATTTGGCTTGTTTAACGGAGTCGTGAACACATGGGTGTAGATATCAGCCGCCTGAGTAATGGTTTGACCATCGCCACACATACAATGCAACAAATTGACAGTGTAGCTCTCGGAATATGGGTTAAAGTTGGCTCACGTAATGAAACCTTTACACAGCATGGAATCGCCCATCTTCTTGAACATATGGCTTTCAAAGGAACGGAAAACCGTACAGCCTTTCAGATTGCAAGTGATATTGAAGATGTTGGTGGTGAAATCAACGCTACCACCAGTACGGAAACAACTGCCTATTTTGCACGTGTACTTAAAAACGATATTCCGCTTGCAATTGACATTCTAGCCGATATTTTAATGCATTCAAAATTTGATGAGGATGAATTAGAACGAGAAAAACAAGTGGTTTTTCAAGAAATTGGTGCCGCTCGTGATGTTCCTGATGATGTCGTTTTTGATCACTTTACTGAAACAGCCTTTCGTCATCAGTCGCTTGGTCGCTCTATTTTAGGAACACCGAAAACCGTTCAATCATTTACATCTGCTGACCTTCATAGTTTTATGAATCAACACTATAGCGCAGACCGTATGATCGTAGTTGCAGCAGGCGCTGTACAACACAAAAATTTCCTGCAAGAGGTCGAAAGTCGCCTTAGCACTTTTCGTCCTCACTCAACAGAGCCTCTCACAAACCTTGCGAATTATGTCGGAGGCGATTTTCGTGAATATCGCGATCTAATGGACACACAAGTTGTTCTTGGTTTTGAAGGACGCGCCTATCATGCGCGTGATTTTTATGCTGCACAAATTCTTTCAATCATTCTTGGTGGAGGTATGTCATCACGACTCTTTCAAGAAGTGAGAGAAAAACGTGGATTATGCTATTCTATTTATGCTTTTCATTGGGGATTTTCAGATATCGGACTTTTTGGCCTTCACGCTGCCACCGGACAAGAAAAACTAAAAGAACTGCTTCCTGTAATTCTCGACGAGCTCTCTAAGGTAAGCAAAAGCATCCACGCCAATGAACTTCAACGAGCACGAGCACAATATCGAGCTACCCTTACAATGGCGCAGGAAAATCCATCTAGTCAAGCCAGTTTCATTGCCCGTCAAATGCTTCTTTATGGCAGAGAGATTTCACTATCTGAAATAATTGAACGCTTAGAGCTTATTACTCCCGCAAGATTAATTGATTTAGCTGGCCGTCTTTTTATCAATACTACTCCAACATTAGCAGCTGTTGGACCTGTTGGCTCTCTCATGCATTTCGATAACTTAACATCAACACTTTCATCAAATATAAAGTAGGTTTAAATAAACCTTTTTCAAACGCTTTATGCATTATTCCCTATGATGAAGTGTAAAAAAAGAGCTGTATATAATAATATGCGTCTTATGATAAAATTTACCACAAAAATTCTTCTCCCTGAATAAGTTTGGAAAATATTTCTCAAAGAGGTATACAAAACTACCCAACTCACACTTCATGTGATAATAACTCTAGTCAATATATATCTGTGAACTAAAAACCAATGGCTTATTTTTTTCTCTCCTAAAAATAAAATTCCATCGGTTTCAAGCCCCATTGAGGCAAGCAGATATCTAATTTATATTTGTATGTAATCGGCGTAACTTTTTAAAAGAAAACAATAACTGCTTGTTATGTATAATAAATTATAAAAGGTGGACGTATTTTCTTGAAAAGATTTAAAATTAAACATCATAAAAAATACTGAAAGTGAAACATTGTGAAGAGTTTGCGTAAAATAATTAACATTATCTTTGTTATGGTTCTAAGCTCTTTTGTCCATCTTACATCAGTAAAAGCAATTGAGCCTATCAAAATCTCTTCTCAAGATGCCGCTCTTGATCTTTCAAGAGCAATCGAAATTCATCATACGGACAACTCTATCTTTCAAACAAGTACAGTGCCAGGACCAGATGGTATTGTATGGCGCATTGAAGTGCAGGCAAAAAATGCAAAATTTTCTGGAAACTGGGCAGTATTTTCTCTTGCAAATCCCACAGACGAACAAATTGACCGTCTTATTGTTGTCCCCCATTATCGTATGGCACACTCCGGTTTTCTTTGGCCTGACCTTGGATCAGCACGGATTCAATCCATCACGCCAAGCGAAGGTTTTTCCCTTGATCGTCAATCCAGTGCAAACTCTGATATCTTCCGTATTACACTTAACCCTGGCGCTATCGTTACATTTGTCGCAGAACTTAATTCTGCAAATTTGCCACAAATCTATTTATGGAAACCTGAAGCCTATAAGGATGCCATTAATTCTTATACGCTTTACCATGGTATTCTTCTTGGTATATCAGGTCTTTTAGCGCTTCTCTTAACTGTTCTTTTCGTCGTTCGTGGCACAGTTCTTTTTCCTGCAACAGCTGCTATCGCCTGGGCGGTGCTTTTTTATATTGGCATCGACTTCAACTTTTTAAATAAATTCTTTGCTGTTACATTAACAACACAACCAATTTGGCGTGCTGGTACAGAAGTAGCACTTGCAGCCACACTCTTTATTTTCCTTTTCACCTATCTATGCCTTAACCGCTGGCACTATCACTTCAGTTATGGTGCAATTGTGTGGACTATCGCTCTTTGTGGTCTGGGAGCGTTTGCTGTTTATGACCCCACTAGAGCAGCTGGAATCGCTCGTTTGTCATTTGGCCTCACCGCTATACTTGGTATTATTTTAATTAGCTATTTTTCCATCCGAAGCTATGACCGTGCAATCATGCTTATACCAACATGGTTGCTTATTAGCTGCTGGTGTTTAGGGGCCTATGCCTGCATAGCAGGATATTTAAACAATGACATTATCCAACCAGCTTTATCAGGTGGACTAGTGCTGATTGTGCTTCTCATCAGCTTTACTGTCATGCAACAAACTTTTTCCAATGATGCTTTCCATGAAGGAATATTTTCTGACCTTGAACAGCAAGTGCTCGCAGCAAAAGGAGCTGGAAATATTATTTGGGATTGGAATGTCGAACGTGATCGCATTGTTGTGCATCCAGATATGAAGCCCCTCTTTGGGACTGAAACCCACAAACTCAATGGTCCTATGCAAAACTGGATTTCAGCTTTGCACCATGATGATCGTGAACGCTTTCAAGCCGTATTGGATATCATTCTTAAAAACAAAAAAGGACGCATTGATCAAATTTTCCGGCTTTCTTCCGGTGGTGGTTATTATCATTGGTTTTCTCTTCGTGCACGTCCAGCTATGCAAAAAGATGGAAAAATTATCCGTGTCATTGGCACCATAGTTAATATTACTAACCACAAGAAAGCCGAAGAACGTTTATTGCATGATGCAATCCACGACAGCTTAACGGGACTCCCTAATCAACAAATTTTTTTCGATAGACTACAAAACTATACCTCTTTGGCTAAAGAAAATATTAAAATTAGACCAACTGTCTTTATGATTGACTTTGACAATTTCCGTCAAATTAATCACAAATTAGGCATAGCTGTTGGTGACACAGTATTGCTTATTATAGCACGCCGCTTGAGCCGTCTTATTAACTTTCAAGATACCTTGTCACGTCTTTCTGCAGACCGTTTTGCAATCATTTTACTCAGTGAAACTGAACCGCAAAAAATTGCAACATTTGCAGATCATCTGCACAAAACAATTTCAGCACCTATTGCACTTACAGAAAAGAAAATAAAGCTTTCAACATCAATTGGGCTAGTCACGTGGAGTGAAAATAGATCAACGGCCAAAGATATTTTAAATGACAGTGAACTAGCGATGATCCGCGCAAAACAAATGGGAGGAAACCATATTGAACCTTTTCGCCCCAATTTTCGCACGTTAGGCCTCGAGCATAATACTATGGGACAAGACGTTCATTATGCTATAAAACGTAATGAAATAAAAATTCTCTACCATCCTATTCTTAATTTATCAGATGGACATATTATTGGTTTTGAGACAATTGTAGAATGGCATCATCCAAATTATGGAAATCTTAATATCTCTGATTTTATCAAGATCGTAGAAAACGAACAAATCGTTATGGATTTTGCAGAATTTATCATCGACAATGCCGTTATTGATCTTATAAATGTACAAGAAAAATTCTTTCAACAATCTTTCTTTATTTCAATCAATTTACCAAGCCCGGAAATGGTTCATCCTCGCTTTATAAGTCAATTGCGCTCCACTCTGCTTCGCCACCCACTCAGCAAAGGGAGATTGATGATAGAAATATCGGAATTTGTCTTGAGAAAAAATCCTGAACAATCAGCGCACTTTCTTGAACAAATTAAAGCACTGGGACTGAATCTCGCACTGGATAATTTTGGAACAGGTTATTCATCACTTGCATATCTCGTCCGTTATCCATTTGACATGGTTAAATTAGATCGTTCACTTATCTCAATCGATTCGATTAAGAAAAAACTTATTCTCAAATCTATTATTAATATGGCAATTGATCTTAATTTACAAATCATCGCAGAAGGCGTTGAAAATGAAAAAGAAGCGATTTTCCTACGTCAAGAAGGCTGTAAATATGTTCAAAGCACACTTGTTACTAAGCCAGTTGCCATCGAAGAGTTAATCACTCTCGTTCAAAATCACTTCCCTTATAAAAACAAACCATAGGAGAGAAAATACTGTTAAATAAAAACTCGGGAAATAGTAAAATTCTTTACGCGTGCCCCATTTCAGAAACAAGATAGGTCGGATTAATTCCCATACGGATTAAACTTTCATCATATTTGCGACTTAAATCGCTTTCGAAAAGAAAACTAGGCGATGTTGAGCTTATCAGCCAACCGTTTGTAGAAATTTCTGCCTCAAGCTGTCCCGCTTTCCATCCAGCGTAACCTAGTGCGATCAATGCATGTTGAGGACCTTTTTCACAACTGATTGCTTTTAGTATATCAATTGTTGCAGTAAAACAGATCTTATCCGCAACAAGAACGGTTTCTTCACAAGCATAATCATCCGAATGAAGCACAAAACCACGTGAAGGATCAACAGGTCCACCATAGCGTACGGGAAACTTTTTTATTGGTTCAGAAAGATGTTGTTTTTGACCACTGTTTATGACCCCAAGATGAAGCAAAAGCTCAGGAAAATCAATATGGTGCAATTGATTAAGAATAATCCCCATAGCACCAGCATCAGAATGTGCACAAATATAAATAACAGAACGAATAAAACGTTTGTCATTCATCCCAGGCATTGCTATGAGTAACTGTCCACCTAAAAAGCCATCACGTTGCTTCATTAATTTGTTATTCTCCATAGCTTACATGTTAAAATTCAGTCCAATTCATACAAAAAGAAAATAAAACCCAAATGAAAAAAATTCAAATCTTTATACAATTAAAAAATATTTCAATTTTATGTTATAAAGAACTTTTAGTTACTTTAAGCTTAACATTCGTATTTTTAGGATTGCTTCACTACTCTGTTAGCGCTCAAACAAAACAAGAGGTATATCTCTTTACAACACCTTGGTATGAATCAAATGGAGGACGCGTCAGATTATCTATCACTAGTCCTTCTTTTTCTACAATAAGAAACGGAGTCATTGAAATCGTTCTTAAACCTGGATGGAAAACATACTGGCGCAATCCAGGTAATTCAGGCATGGCACCATTTTTTAATTTCCAGCAACAAGTTTCTTATGAAATCTTTTACCCCATACCACAGCTTTATGAAACAGAAAACGAGTGGTCAATCGGTTATAAAAATGAAGTCTTATTGCCTTTTACCATCTCCCATACAAGCAGTAACTTAACTGGTTCTTTAACTCTTGGATTATGTAATAAAATCTGTTTTCCGTTTACTGTTAACTTTAATTTCTCTCCATCCATTCAAAACAACAAACAACTTCCTTTATCTCTATTAAAAAAGGCTCAGGATGCCTTACCTCATACAACACATCATGAATTAAAAATAAATGCTAGAAAAGAGACAAATACCCTCTTTATCAAAATACAAAATAAAAAGAAAATCATACCGATATCTCTCTTTTTAGATGGAAAAGAAATGCAAATTGGACCAGCAAAAAAAGTAAGTGATACCGTAGAATATACGCTTTTTAGTGCTCCCATCTATTTCACATCAAAGACAACAAACAAAACAGTTTTTTACACGGTCTCCTTTAAAGATTACGCCTTAAGCGGAACATTTATCGTTCCTCTGTAATCAAACCTTCTTTCTATTCCGTAATCAAAGGAAAAGATCTCAAAGACTATGCCGAAAAACATCCATTTTTCCGATATTCAATAATTGCCTTACGTGCAAGTGCATCTGCACGCTCATTATCTGGATGACCAGCATGTCCTTTTATCCAGTGCCATCTGATAGTATGGCGAGAACAAACATCCTCAAGAGCTTGCCATAACTCTTTATTTTTAACAGTTTTTCTTGATACAGTTTGCCAATTATTCTTCTTCCATCCTTCAAGCCATAAAGATATACCATTGCGTACATAAACTGAATCCGTATAAAGATCAACCGAACAAGATTCTTTAAGTGCCTTTAACGCGCAAAGTGCCGCCATTAGTTCCATTTGATTATTGGTCGTTTGCACTTCTCCACCATAAAGCTCACATTCATGACCTTTCCAGCGTAAAATTGCTCCCCACCCTCCAACTCCAGGATTTCCTGAACAAGCACCATCTGTATAAATTTCAACGACTTTCTGTTGATGTAACATAAAATTTAAAAACCTAATTCACTTAGTGAACCTACATTACTGAAAAAACAAAGCTTATGCCAATATTCCCATGGATCTTTTTTAACCACAACACTACCGAACGGTGTATTGAACCAATCATAAAGGCGTGTGAGTAAAAAGCGTAAGGCTGCACCACGCGCTAATATAACAATCGCATTCAATTCTAAAGGCACCAATGGCCTCATCTTTTGATAACTTTCCAATAGTCCACGTGCTTTTATAAGATTATAGGAATGATCATGTTCAAAACACCAAGCATTCAAACAAATAGCTAAATCATAAGCCAAAAAGTCATTACAAGCAAAATAGAAGTCAATAATGCCAGAAAGACGATCATTCAGAAAAAATACATTATCATTGAACAAATCAGCATGAATAATACCTGTTGGCAAAATCGACGGCCAATTTTCTTCTAAAAAAGCTAATTCAGTATCAATTTTTTTTCCAAACTCTCTAAGCAATGGATCTTTCCTTGTTTGGCAACGTTCCCATAAACATTTCCAATCCACAAGAGAAAGAGTATTTCTCCGACTAAGCGAAAAATCCTGAGCAGCTAAATGCAACTGAGCTAAACTACAACCTACTTCACAACAATGATATACACTGGACTGGCGGATCCACATCCCTTCCAAAAAAGTAATAATAGCAGCTGGACGTCCTGCTAATTCACCGATCATCGTCCCATTATTTTGAATTACCGGTTGAGGGCAAGGAATTCCTCGCCTCCCTAAATGCTGCATAAGACTACAAAAAAAAGGCAAATCATCTTTTGAAATACGTTTTTCATAAAGCGTTAGAATAAACCTGCCTTCTGTTGTATACAGTATGAAATTAGAATTTTCGATACCCTCCACTATGCCTTGATAGGAGAGAAGCGAACCTATCGAATAACGTGTTAAAAATACCTTCAAATCATTCGGATGAATATCTGTATGAACCGCCATTATTCTGCTTTCATTGAAGGTATTTACATATCCTGATTTTTGTTTTTTAGCGTTTCAGCTTGACCATTCATAAAAGCCATATCTTGAAGAGTCAAAACAACATCACGTAATTCGCGATTTACCAAAAATGTCTCGTTTTCCACCACTGTTTCAGTCAATTCTATTGACACATCATAACGCTCACGAAAAGCTGAAATAATTTCATCAACAATCATTTCAGGAGCAGAAGCTCCTGCTGAAAGGCTCACCACTGAAAGAGCACCCAAACGATCAAAATCAATTTCATCAGCCCGTTGAACTAAAATAGACTGCCGCGCACCAGATCTCTTAGCAACCTCTACCAAACGTCGTGAATTAGAAGAATTCGGTGCACCAACAATCAAAAATAAATCGCTCCCCAGTGCAGCCGCCTTAACAGCATTTTGGCGATTCGTCGTAGCATAACAAATTGATTCGGCAGCTGGCGGTTCCAACGCAGGAAAACGTCTTTGTAATACATTAAGAATCCCAGCTGTATCTTCAACAGAAAGTGTTGTTTGCGTTACAAATCCCAAATTATCTGGATCATCTGGTTGATAATGCAAAGCATCTTCCACCGTTTCAATTAACGTAACAGCCTCTTTTTCAAGCTGTCCCATTGTTCCTATCACCTCAGGATGACCAGCATGACCAATTAATATGACATGATGTCCATGGCGTTGATGCCGCATTGCTTGTTTATGAACCTTAGAAACCAACGGACATGTTGCGTCGAGATAAAACAAATTATAGCGATCAGCCTGTTTTGGTACAGATTTTGGCACACCATGCGCAGAAAAAACAACAGGTTGATTGCGATGTTCTTCTGGAATCTCATTAAGTTCTTCCACAAAAATAGCCCCCCGTTGCTGCAGTCCTTCAACGACATAGCGATTGTGCACAATTTCATGACGAACATACACCGGAGCACCATATTTTTTTAATGCAAGAAGAACAATTTGGATAGCGCGATCAACTCCCGCACAAAATCCACGCGGACTACAAAGACGTATTATTAAAGGGGAAAGTATAGACATAAACTTTCCTTAATATTTATAACTTTGACCATATATTTTAAATTACCATTTTTACGCACAATACAAACACTGTAAAGAAAAAAATTGAAAATACACTCCTGCCCTGTAATAGCGTATCAGGTATGACACATTCTTATAATTATTCAGGCAGAGTTATTTTAAGTTTTCTCTTTAATTTCATTGTACTAGAGGATGATGAAACACCAAACAAGAAATTCAATCAAAAGAATTCCAAATATAGCTGCTAAATAAAATAACGAAAAAAAAAACGTCTTTTTTGCCATCAAAATAGTTGCGTCATGTGTATTAGCTTTCCACAAACGATAGGCAAAATGAATAAAGATAATGCTCAAAACTGTCGAAAAAATACCATAGAAAACACCTGCAAAACCGGTAATAAAAGGTCCAGCGGCACATATTGCCATCAGAATAGTATAAAATAAGATCTGTTTTTTTGTTGAATGCTCCCCTCGTACATTAGGCATCATAGGAATGCCCGCTGTATCATAATCAAGGGATGAAAAGAGAGAAAGAGACCAAAAATGCGGTGGAGTCCACATAAAAATGATTAAAAATAATAAAAAACTCTCAATATTCACTGTACCGGTTGCCGCAGCCCATCCAATCATAGGTGGAAAAGCTCCAGCTGCACCACCAATAACAATATTGTGCGGAGTTCTACGCTTTAACCAAATCGTATAGACAACGATATAAAAGAAAATTGTGAACGCAAGAAAAAGTGCTGCAAACCAATTAACGAAATTCCCCATAATCAATACAGAAAGTAAAGAAAGAACCATGCCAAAAACAAATGCTTTTCTGGAACTGATTTTACCAGCAGGAATAGGGCGACTTTTGGTACGTTCCATCATTGCATCAATATCAGCATCATACCACATATTAAGTGCTCCAGCACCACCACCACCTACAGCAATACACAAAATTGCTAAAAAACCATACAATGGATTTATAGAAATAGGTGATAGGATCAATCCAACTAGAGCTGTAAAGACAACAAGCGACATAACCCGTGGTTTTAATAATGTGATATAATCATAAATACTAGATTTTGGTGAAATTGATTTACCATTTACAACCAATAATTCTCTTGGAATAGACATTCCGCTTACAGACCTTTTCCATCTCTGTCATCCATAGGCAAACACTTTCTGGCATATGGGAGTGACTAATTAATATATGAGTATTTTTGAGAACATGGAAGATGCTTCTCTTATATGTATCCCCTAAAAAAAGAGAGAAGTATCTGCAACAAAAATACATTTTTTCACTACACATTTTTTCTTACATTAAAAATGTATCATAAAAATAAAATACATCCTACCAAACATCGTAAAGCAATGCTAAAAGCTTTTTCTCTTAGGAGACTGTTTTTTTCACTTTTTCTTTCGTGCATATGGGTTAATATGTTTGGTAGACACTAGTTTTATGTTATAATTTCAGTTTGAAGTTTTTTACAAACCTTTACATTAAGAGTGTTGATTTAGGTAAGGTTTCCTGTGGTACTTTATAAATTGATAAAAAAAATTTTCTTTGTTGGTGCTATTCTTTATGCACTTTATAATAGTTCTATTACTCACACTTTTGCACAAACATCGGATATACAAAGTGTTCCTCCCCCAAAAACCTATGGTGCATGGACAAAAGTCTGTTCTTTGCCACCAGGTACACCTAATATACAATGTGAAGTTGTGCAAAACGTACACACACAGAATCGGCATGATATTACCCTGCGTGTTACTTTTTATAAACTTCCTAAAAATCAAGGTGTTTTGATGCGCGTTTTTGTTCCAATCCGTGTTGAATTGCGCCCTGGTGTTGGACTTAAAATTGACGATAAAAATATGGGACGAATAGAATATCGTCGTTGTCTGGGTGATAATTGTGTTGCTGAAGCTATTCTTAAAGACGATATATTACAACTTTTTCTAAAAGGTAAAACAGCAACCTATTTTATCTTCACAACTCCCGAGCAAGGAATCGGAAGCCTCGTTGATCTTCAAGGACTTAATGATGCCTATACAAATTTACCAATGTAATAAAATTTGTATCTTAGAATTTGTTTTATAATTTCTTGAACACAACAAATGAAATCTTCCAGACATTGAAAATAGGATAACTACTATGAAATCCCTGATTGACCATTTTGATATTGCTTCAGCTAAAGTGCAATCACTTGTGCAAGAATCACTTCACCATGCTGATGATGGCGAACTTTATCTTGAGTATACAGAAAGCGAAACGCTTTTATTTGATAATGGACAGCTTAAAAATGGCTCATTTCATCAAGATATGGGATTTGGTCTGCGCGTTGTTTCTGGAGAAGCTACTGGATATGCGTACTCTAGTGAATTATCAGCTGCCGCACTCAAACGTGCTAGTGAAGCAGCTAAAGCTGTTACCTATAAAAATCATGTAGGATCTTATAGCATAGCACCTCAACAAACAAACAAAAAACTTTATCAATCACATAATCCCCTTAATGCTCCATCATTCGAAGAAAAAAGTGCACTTTTACAAAAAATTGATAACTATTTACGTACAAAAAATGATAAATTGCATCAAGTAACCGTTTCTCTTTCCGGTTCACTACAACATGTTGAAATTTTGCGTGCTGATGGGCATTTTGTTCGTGATGTCCGTCCGCTTGTACGACTTTCTATATCTGTGGTTTCTGCTGAGGGTAATCGGCGTGAAAATGGCTTCTACGGATGTGGTGGACGACAAGCATTTAGCCGATTCATTAACGAAAAAAATTGGAAAAAGGCTGCTGATGAGGCTTTGCGTATGGCTCTCATAAACTTAGAAGCAGAAGCAGCTCCAGCAGGAACATTTGATGTTGTCTTAGCCAACGGATGGCCTGGCGTTATGCTTCATGAAGCCGTAGGCCATGGATTAGAAGGAGACTTTAACCGCAAAAAAACATCTGCTTTTTCTGAACTTTTGGGTCAACAAGTTGCCGCAAAAGGTGTAACAGTTGTTGATGATGGTACAATTCCAAAATGTCGTGGTTCACTTACTGTTGATGATGAAGGCACACCATCAGGATATAACGTTCTTATTGAAGATGGAAAACTTGTTGGTTTTATGCAAGACAGGCTAAATGCTCGGCTTATGGGTGTTAATCCAACTGGAAATGGACGGCGTGAATCCTATGCATATGCACCAATGCCACGAATGACAAATACGATCATGTTAGGAGGCGATAAAACACCTGAAGAAATTCTATCCTCACTCAAAAGTGGCATCTATGCTGTTTCCTTTGGTGGTGGACAGGTTGATATCACTTCTGGAAAATTCGTCTTTGAATGCACCGAAGCTTACAGAGTAGAAAATGGAAAAATTGTAGCCCCCATTAAAGGTGCAACTCTTATTGGAAACGGACCAGAAGCCATGAAACGTATTACAATGATTGGAAATGATAGCAAACTTGATAATGGTATCGGTATGTGCGGAAAAGCCGGACAAAGCATCCCTGTTGGCGTTGGACAACCTCATCTGCGAATTAATAATATGACAATTGGTGGAACAACACTTGCATAAAATATACAAACCAGCTTGATTTAAAAAATTCTCAACAGAATTTAAAAGAGTTTTTCAATTTAGGCTAAAGCTTCCAATTTACCTTCGCTTTAAGCTTGCTTAGAAGTGCAACAATTTCAACTGTGGAGACCATAAAAATTGATCAATCGGTATGATTTTTTCTATTGATAGCCACCGGCAACAAGAAGAGATAAATCACGAGCAAACGTAACAGGATTGCATGAAATAGCTACCACACGAGGGATTGTTGTCTTCACTAATTCATGCACCTGCTCTTGTGTACCAGCACGTGGAGGATCAAAAACAACGCACTCAAAACACGCTAGTTCCTTCGCAGAAAGTGGACAACAAAAAAGATCACGTTTTTCACAAGTTACTGTTTTAAACCAGTTATAAAACGCGCTGCTCAATCTAAATTTGCTAATGCTATCTAATCATTTTCTACCGCATGAACATTCATCTTTTTCGCCATACGTAAAGTAAATGTTCCTACCCTTAAAAACAAATCAACAGCATTCCGTGCTTTTTCTAAATAGGCCAAATAGGCCAAAATAATATTGCCTATAATATTTTCTGCTTCAAAAGTCGCTTGTAGAAACCCACCAGCAGGAAATTCAACACAAACATCTCCGAAGTAAACCAATGGTTTTTCTCGTTCAACCAAAACTTCACCTTTAATAAATAAACATGTAATTCCATATGCAAGAGCTATATGAACCATTTTCTGACAAATATGCTCATCCCTTACAACACACCCATTGAAAGCAACATCTAAACCATTTTCAACAAACGTTACTGTAACCTGAAAACGCTTAATAAGATTGCCTACAAGAGCACAAAGTAGCTTGATAGAATCTAGTTTAGAGATAATCTCTAAACTTGTGACTGGACATTCCTCAAGTGCGATAACATCATGAGATACATAACTGTTAAAAGCCAACAATATGACCTTTCTGAGTGGAAAGCACTGTTAAAGTGAATTCGCCGGCGATTTTGATATCCACATTCAATTAAAGGAGAAACAAAAACATCAATCTCATATCTTTTTAGCGCATCAACAACCAATTGTCGTTTCCAAACGCGATAAGCATCGGCATGTCAATGCTGAAGAACATACCCTCCACAATTCTCAAAATGTTGGTAGATGGCATCAACGCGTTCTGATGATTGTTCTTCTAAGGCAATAAGTTTTCCATATTTTCCAAGAAGAGAAACTATAGCTACCTCTCCCGGTAAAGTAAAAAGAACAGAGATAGGATCATATGGTGTATTAGAAATACCGTAATCACTAGCTCCAATATGCTCAATTACCATTCTATTGCTCACCCTTTTTTTCTCCGAATAACAAATATTCTAAATTGCCATCACTACCTGTAATGGGAGAGAGAAGCAAACCTTTTGCGATCCACCCTTTTTGCGTATTTAACCAATCAAAAAGTCTTTTAGCAGTTTGTTTTGCTTTTGATAGATCTCTCAATATCCCCCCCTTACCAAGAAATTCTCGACCAATTTCAAATTGTGGCTTTACCAATAAAACGGCCTGTGCTCCCTGCTTGGCTAAAGACAAAACAGGAGGTAATGCAAGTTTGAGAGAAATAAAGCTAACGTCTGAAACAATGAGATCAATCTCTCGCCCACCTAAATGTTCCTGTTTTAAATCTCTAACATTTAAGCCTTCCAATAAGGTTATCGCACTGTTGCCAAATAAACGTGCATCCAATTGATTATGACCAACATCAACAGCAATAATATGCTCTGCTCCGCGCTCTAAGAGAACTTGTGTAAAACCACCTGTCGATGTACCAATATCAATGGCAGTCACTTTATCCGTTACAATCGGAAATGCATCAAGTGCACATATCAATTTTAGTGCCGCACGTGAAACATAATTCTGTGCAGGATCACAAACGACAATTTCTGCGTCATCAGAAATGATTTTCCCAGCTTTTAAAATGATTTCACCATTAACCTTAATCGCTTGGCGAACAATAGCATCACGTGCTCGTGAACGAGTTATAAAAAAGTTTTTTTCAACTAAAAGGATATCAAGCCTTTTTCTAATAGCCATCTCATACTCGAATTTTCTGCACTGTCCGAATCTTGCATCCTAAAGCAGAAAAAACCGTATTGACAATACCAACAGCATCAAGGCCTATACGCGAAAGAACTTTCTCTTGTGAACCATGGTTCAAATATTCATCAGGAAGCTTTAATGTGCGAACTTTCAAACCATGTTCTAAAAGCCCTTCTTGCGCCAAAAATTGTAATAAGTGCGCTCCAAATCCACCTATTGCGCCTTCTTCAATTGTCACTAATACTTCATGCTCACGTGCTAAACGACGCATCAAATCTTTATCTAAAGGCTTTGCAAACCGTGCATCTGCAACCGTCGTAGACAATCCCTCCGTACTCAACGCATCAGCAGCCACCAACACTTCTGACATCCGCGTTCCAAAACAAACCAAAGCTATCCTGTTTCCCTCACGCAGAATACGCCCTTTACCAATCTCTAATATCTCACCGCGCTGCGGTAAATCCATGCCAATCCCTTCGCCACGCGGATAACGAAAGGAAATTGGCCCCTGATCATAAGCCGCAGCGGTACGTACCATATGCATCAGTTCCATTTCATCAGAAGGCGCCATAACAACAAATTCAGGCAGAGTAGTCAAAAAAACAATATCAAAACTGCCAGCGTGCGTCGCGCCATCTGCGCCTACAAAACCAGCTCGATCAATCGCAAAACGTACAGGTAACTTTTGAATCGATACATCGTGGATAATCTGATCATAAGCGCGCTGCAAAAAAGTAGAATAAATCGCGACAAAAGGTTTGTAGCCTTCACAGGCCATGCCAGCAGCAAAAGTTACTGCATGCTGCTCAGCGATACCAACATCAAACATTCTTTCAGGAAATTTTTCAGCGAAAAAATCAAGACCCGTTCCTGTTGGCATTGCCGCTGTTATAGCAACAATCTTATTATCATAACTGGCTTCTTCTCTTAAAGCTTTAGAAAATACTTTAGTATAGGGAAGAACATTGCTTGATGCTTTAACCTGTTTACCTGTTATAATATCAAAACGATTAACACCATGATATTTATCCAATGACGCTTCCGCAGGTGCATATCCCTTGCCCTTATGCGTAACCACATGTATCAAAACAGGACCGGTAGGATATTCGCGAACATTCTTTAAAACAGGTAATAAATGCTTCAAATTGTGACCATTTATTGGTCCAACATAGTAAAAGCCAAGCTCTTCAAACAAAGTTCCTCCAACTAAAAAACCACGTGCAAATTCCTCTGAACGACGTGCTTTGTCTAAAAAGAACTTTGGCAATTTTTTACCTAATACCTTTACCCGTTCGCGCAAACTACGGTAAGCAGGACGAGAAACCAATCGTGCAAGATGAGCACTCATAGCACCTGTTGGTGGTGCAATAGACATATCATTATCATTAAGGACAACAATCAAACGTGCATCCAAAGCACCAGCGTTATTCATCGCTTCATATGCCATACCAGCAGACATAGCGCCATCACCAATCACTGCAACAATGTTTCTTCTTGTCTCTGCTTTTAAAGCACTTGCTACTGCCATACCAAGACCAGCTGAAATAGAAGTAGAAGAATGCCCCGCACCAAATGGATCATACACACTTTCTGAACGCTTTGTAAAACCTGATAATCCCCCCTCTTGACGCAATGTGCGAATTTTCTCTCTACGCCCCGTTAAAATTTTATGCGGATAAGCTTGATGACCAACATCCCAAATAATCCTATCCTCAGGGGTATTAAAAACATAATGCAATGCAATAGTAAGCTCAACAACGCCAAGTCCAGCACCAAGATGACCACCTGTTACGGAAACCGTATCAATTGTTTCTGAACGCAACTCATCAGCTAACCGCGCCAAATCAGACTCAGGCAATGCCCGTAAATCTTGTGGTAAACAAATACGATCAAGCAATGGCGTCAATGTCTGAGACAAAAAAAACTCCCTAATACTATTTTATCAAGAGAATGAAATGGTAAGTGATAAGCCTTCTTCACTCTTTCGTTTATAGTGTGATGCATTTTATTCGAATACTTTATCTTTATGGAATTATTTACAGATTTTCTCATTTTTAATTCATTTCATAAAAAAGAAACCGATAAAACGTGCTTCCTATAAACTTGCATTAAATATTCTAAATATTTAGCATTATTCAGAATCAAGAGGTTCTAATCCTTCTGGAGAATCTTCCTCTGAAAGTTGAATCTTCTCAACTTTAACTTCTGCAGCTTTCAAGAGTTTCTCGCAATGTTTTTTAAGAGCTTCACCACGTTCATAAATATCAATTGATTGTTCTAAAGGTACGTCCCCACGTTCCAAATTCTCAACAATTACTTCAAGTTGTTTGAGCGCTTGTTCAAAACTTAATGTAGTAACATCTCCCTTTTGTATCTCTTGTTTCATGTGATCCTCATAAAATATCTGTTCTGGATATACGAATTCCAAAACCTTCCAAACCTACATAGTAACGCTCTTTAGAAGCATAAAGAATAACAGAACTAACCCCTAAATGTTTTAAAATTTGCGATCCTAAACCAATTTGGCGCCATTCTTCTTCACGTTCAATCGCTTTGGTATGGTTTTCTAACCCCCTCATTGCCAGTGCCTGACTGCTACCAGCTGATTGTACACCAACAGATCCTTCACGCAAATAAACAAACACACCACGTTTTTCTTTTTCCATCATACGCCGCATGATCTCTAAAATATCTGAAGTTTGACCGAAAACATCGTTTATAATATTTTCACGATGCAAGCGCACAGGAATATCCTCACCGTCACGAATGTCACCAAAAATGATTGCAACGTGTTGCACAGCTTCCCAAGGAAGTTGATAACTTTGAACAACAGCTGGACCTACTGATGTTTCAATATGCATTTCTCCAACATGCTGGATCAACATTTCCTTACGTTGGCGATAAGCAATCAGATCTGCAACTGTTATGACATGCAACTGATTCTCTTGTGCAAATTTTGTAACTTCATCTCCATGTTTCACGCTACCGTCATCATTGACCAATTCACCAATAACACCAACTGGTGGCAAGCCAGCCAATTTACATAAATCAACAGCTGCCTCCGTGTGGCCTGAACGCATGAGAACTCCCCCTTCATGCGCAATCAACGGGAAAATATGTCCTGGACGGATAAAATCGCTCGCACCAGCATTCAAATTAGCAAGATTACGCACCGCTAATGTACGGTCGTGCGCTGAAATCCCTGTTGTTGTTCCATGTTTAAAATCAACAGTTACAGTAAATTGGGTACGATGTGCTGAATTATTATCTAATACCATAGGAGTAAGATTAAACCGTTGCGCTTCTTCTTTTGGCATAGGAGCACAAACAATACCAGTTGTATGGCGAATGATAAATGCCATCTTTTCTTCTGTGCAATGAACAGCGGCAACAATCAAATCACCTTCGTTTTCACGGTCATCATCATCTGTAACCACCACAATTTCACCGCGTTCAAAAGCGCGAAGTGCAGAAACAATTTTTTTTTGATCATACGTCATTACTCACCCTTCGAAGCACCCAACCTGGCCGCGATGCCTGAGATAATGATCCGCAAGAGCACAAGCCACCATTGCTTCACCAACAGGAACAGCACGAATCCCAACACATGGATCATGACGCCCCTTCGTTATAACATCTACATCATTTCCATCAACATCAATTGAACGACGAGGAATCAAAATTGATGACGTAGGCTTTACTGCAAAACGTGCAACAATTGGCTGTCCACTCGATATTCCGCCTAAAATACCACCAGCGTGATTGGATAAAAAGAGCGGTTTTCCATCACTCCCCATCCGCATTTCATCTGCATTTTCTTCTCCTGTCAAGCGTGCTGCTGCAAAACCATCACCTATTTCGACACCTTTCACCGCATTAATCGACATAAGTAATGATGCGATATCCTGATCAAGTTTCGCGTAAATAGGTGCTCCTAAACCTGCTGGAACATTTTCTGCAATAATCTCAACAACAGCCCCAACAGATGAACCATCTTTACGAACTTTATCGATATAATCACTAAAAACCTGCACCATCTCTACATCAGGCGTAAAAAAAGGATTGTTATCAACCTCTGACCAGCTCCAACGATTGCGATTAATCGTATGAGGACCAATTGCTATCACAGCTCCCCGTACAATCAAACCAGGAATAATTTTACGAGCAACAGCACCTGCTGCAACACGTGCTGCTGTTTCACGTGCTGAAGAACGTCCGCCACCTCGAAAATCACGGATACCATACTTAACATCATACGTATAATCTGCATGTCCTGGACGATACTGATGAACTATTGCACTATAATCCTTAGAACGCTGATCCATATTTCGAATCAACAGAGAAATTGGTGTTCCTGTTGTCACGAATGTCATCCCATCGTCCTGAACAATAACTCCTGAAAGTGCTTCTACTTGATCCAACTCTCGGCGCTGCGTCGTGTATTTGGATTGTCCTGGTTTACGTTTATTAAGGTAAGATTGGATATCTGAAAGAGTAAAAGTAATGCCTGGAGGACAACCATCGATGACACAACCAAAAGCCTTACCATGACTTTCACCCCATGTTGTTACACGAAATAAATGACCAAATGTATTATGTGACATAAAAAATGACTCGTTTCTCTGTCAGATATATGCAGATAGAGCATATATCAAGCTCTATACAAATAGCCTCCATCTTAAAACACCTTTGGACGTTTTTAATTCGGTTAAATCACCACCGTCTCATAAAACTTTATTCTTTAACGACGGAAATATCTGGTGCATCAACAGCTTTCATACCTATGATGTTATAACCTGAATCCACATGATGCACTTCACCGGTAACAGAACGAGACAAATCCGAAAGTAAATAAAGAGCAGAATCACCAACCTCTTCAATTGTTACCGTACGACGTAAAGGAGCGTTATATTCATTCCATTTTAAAATATAACGAAAATCACCAATGCCAGAAGCAGCTAAGGTTTTGATTGGTCCAGCAGATATAGCATTCACACGAATATGCTTAGGACCTAAATCCACTGCCAGATATTTCACGCTCGCTTCAAGAGCTGCTTTTGCAACTCCCATAACGTTATAATTGGGAACAACCTTTTCTGCACCATAATAAGTCAGCGTTAAAATTGAACCGCCATCCGACATCAATTGTTCTACACGCTTTGTTAAAGCCGTTAAGGAATAAACAGAAATATTCATGGTCATCATAAAATTCGATTCGCTTATATCTACATAACGACCACTTAATTCTTCTTTATTAGAAAAACCAATAGCATGAACTAAAAAATCAAGCTTACCCCATTTCTTCTCTATTGTGTTAAAGACCGCATCAATGGATGCACCATCAGAAACATCACAATGACCACAAACAAAACCTTTTACTTCTTCAGCCAAAGGCTCAACACGCTTTTTCATCGCCTCACCTTGATAGGTAAAAGCAAGCTCTGCACCCGCATTATTCGCCGCTTTAGCTATCCCCCAAGCGATAGAACGATTATTGGCTAATCCCAAAATTAAACCACGCTTGCCGTACAATAAACCATTACCCTTAGCCATTAGCATTGCCCTGTTGCTACTTAAAATTAACAATTATTTACCTGCCTATGACATAGGTCAACTTTTTCTTCAAGCAATTGCTTTCAAATCAAACAAATATATCTTACAAATTATCCTTTTTGCATTTGCAAAAACTGCTCTAATGCAGAATCTCCCCCTTCCGGCAACATGACACGAACATGCACATAAAGATCGTCTCTGTTGCCATTTTTTAAACGAAGTCCTTTCCCTTTCAGCCGTAAAACACGGTCAGAACTCGACCAAGCAGGAATCGTCAAGACTACACGTCCCTCCAAAGTCTCAATTTCTTCTTTTGCTCCTAAAACAGCATGTCTAAGGGGAACTGGTAAATCAAGATGGAGAGCCCTTCCTTCAACCCGCAAACGAGGATGTTTTTGAATATGAATGGTTACCAATGCATCTCCTGCTTGCCCATAAGCCACCTCTTCTCCCTGACCTTTTAAACGAATAGTTTGTCCATCTTCAACATAGTCTGGAAGCTTAATTTTTAACTTTTTCCCACTAGGAAAAACGGCTTCTACCTTTTCTACACCAACCATCTGCTCTAACGTTACCGTAAGATTGGCACGAACATGAGTACCCTGTTGGGAGCGATTATATTGTGCAGAATTTGAAAAGCCCCCTCCTCTGCCAAACAGATCGCGAAAAATATCGCTCGGATCAAAACCTGCGCCACCTGAAGAACCAAAATCAAATCCCTTTGCTCCTCCTGAAAAAGGATTGTGTCTATTGCTAAAATTTTCACCAACACCGTAGGTTTGATAAAGCGGTTTTCCCTCCATATTAATTTCACCACGATCAAATTGTGCTTTTTTATCTTTATTGCCTATAATCTCATACGCTTGATTAATTTCAGAAAATTTTTCCTTAGCCTTTGCATCATCCACATTATGATCTGGATGATATTTCTTTGCTAATCTTCTGAATGCTGATTTAATTTCTTGAGGTTTTGCGGTACGGGCCACACCCAGAATTGTATAGGGATCACGCATATTACCCTCTTTTCATTTTCAAAATATCAACTGATACGTTATTCAATATCCCTCACAGCTTCAACAGTCACTTTTAGATAATAACATTTCTCTCTCTTTATATGTCTATAAAGTAACTAAAATACCAGATAAAATAGATATTTTTTACTATAGCACTTATATTCTATGCTAAAGAGAAAATAATTAAGATACTAAAAATATAACGGAAGTGAATTTTTGAAATAGAAAAAAACAGCTCTTTAATTTTCGATGGTAAAATAAATTAAATTCTAATCCTCACGCTTGCTCACTGACATTCGGAGATACTATGAGCAACACAGTACAAACAGACAATGACTCTATGCAAATACAAAAACCTTTTGCGCTCTTCGAAAAATGGCTTGAAGAAGCAAAAGTGAGCGAAATAAATGACTATAACGCTATGGCGTTAGCAACAGTTGATACAACAGGCTTACCGAATGTTCGTATGGTTCTTCTTAAAGACTTCAGTCCCAAAGGTTTTGTCTTCTATACCAACTATGAAAGCCCTAAAGGACAAGAAATTTTAAAATCAATGAAAGCATCCTTAGTTTTTCATTGGAAATCACTCCGCCGGCAGGTTAGAATTCGGGGAATTGTTGAAAAAGTCACTACTCAGGAAGCAGATGCCTATTTCCAATCACGATCACGTGGTAGTCGAATCGGTGCGTGGGCTTCTAAACAATCTCAGCCATTAGAAAGCCGTTTTGTACTCGAAAAAGCAATTGCTCAATATACTACGCGTTATGCAGTAGGTAATATCCCACGCCCACCTTATTGGTCTGGTTTCCGTGTTAAGCCTCTTTCTATTGAATTTTGGTGTGACCGCCCATTCCGTTTACATGATCGCCTACTTTTTACACGCGATTCTGTTGAACAGATCGATTGGAAAAGGCAAAAACTCTATCCTTAATTCTCCAAACTTTCAAAGAATGAAAACTTTGTTTTCTTATGAAGGAGCAAGACGAAACCATCATTATATTTACCAGCTCCCAATATTGCTAAAGCCCTTGCATTTAGACGTTTTATTAAAGGCATTTTTACTCCTTTCTTAATAGTTTTTTATCCACACGCCAATCCTGCTCGTGATATGTAAGGTGGTAATTTTAATTGATTCAGCATAAACAGATTTAAGATGAGAAAATCTTACGGTATTAAGTTCTCTGATTCAAGTTGCAAAACGATAAATTATCTTTACAAATCAACTTATTTTCATAACGGTGAAACGATTTATTTGAAAAAATAAGAGTGAACCATTGATTTCAATTGAAATCGAAGAAATACATTCTTTACACAAAGCTTATGTGATAATAATCTTTTGCCAATTGTACCACTTGAAGAGAGGCTACAATTACAGAGCTTATCCAATTAAATGCTTTAGTTCAAAAAAAAAACTAGATAAGGTGATTAGAAATAAACAGCTTGCATTAAGGAGACATGGTGGTTAATTGAGACATCACATTTTAAGCCTGTTTTTAGCTTTTTTCTAGAAATCGCGAAAATGCAATAAGATGGTAATTTTACATGAGAAGGAATTTTAAAATTGAAATAACAAATTTTAAAATCAATAATGGCATCCTTCGCTCTTCATTCCCTTCACTTTTACCATCATGGAACACATGATTTATCATCTTGTGTTGCTAAACTGTAGGATAAAGTACCATCCCTATACCACCGCATACTAGACCAAAAAAAATCACAAAACCAATAAATGAATTTGATTTAAAGAGCTTTAGGCATTGTGAACTGTTATCTATATCAATAACTTTAATTTGAGTAAACATATGAATGCTTGCCACAAAAAGCCCCAAAAAACTAACGAAAGGGGCTTGCGCCAAATAAAACGCTAAGCTGACGAACACTAAAAAACCACTATACAAACATACCAAAGCACACTTGGTACCTTCACCAAAGAGAAGTGCTGTGGAAAATACACCAACAGTAGCATCATCCTCCTTATCTTGATGCGCGTAAATTGTATCATACCCTATCGTCCATAAGATTGATCCCATATACAGTAAGATTGGTGCCCAACTCAAACTTCCACACACTACTGCCCACCCCATTAATGCTCCCCAATTAAATGCAACACCCAAAAAAAACTGCGGCCAATACGTTACGCGTTTCATAAAAGGATACAATGCAACCGCTACCAATGACGAGATGCCCAGAAAAAAACTAAACCTATTAAATTGCGATAAGATGCCTAAACCAACCAAACATTGCACTAATATGAAAACTTTTGCCTGAAATCGACTCACATGACCTGTTGGTAACGGACGAGAACGTGTTCTCTCTACCTGAGAATCAATTTTGTGATCAATAAGATCGTTCCAAGTACATCCTGCACCCCGCATAGCTATAGAACCCAGAAAAAAAAGAAAGAGATACCAGAACCAATCCATTAACACTGGTAAAAGAGGTAATCTCTGCATTTCATAAGAAAAAAAAGCCATTGTTGTTGACCAGAAACAAGGCCACATCAACAACTGCCATCCGATAGGCCGATCCCAACGTGCCAATTGAGCATAAAACCACACAGAGCAAGGAAGAAAATGGTAGACCCACTGTTTAGAGGAGGCATCCATAACCCGTCCCTGATTCTCACAAGATTGAATATGTGTAATATTTTTATTTTTTTTCATCAAATGGCTTCACCTTTAGTCTTGCGATAGAAGCATTTCACTCTTATGACAAGAAAACTGATTTCATCATCTTCTGTATTAGGAGTAAGTAATGAACATTCTTCTTATCGGCTCAGGCGGACGGGAACATGCTTTAGCATGGAAAATAGCAGCATCTCCAATGCTTACAAAATTATATTGCGCTCCTGGAAATCCTGCAACCATAGAATTGGGTGAAAATATTGATTTGGATATTCATGACCACGCTCTCGTTATTGATTTTTGTAAAACACACTCTATTGACCTTGTAATTGTTGGACCAGAAGCACCACTCGTTGCGGGTATAACAGACTCTCTTAATAACGCTAATATTTGTGTATTCGGACCTACTCAAAAAGCTGCTCAGCTAGAAGGTTCAAAAGCTTTTACAAAAGATTTATGTCGTAAGAATAACATTCCTACAGGAACTTACCAATGTTTTAATGATGCTGCAAAAGCTAAAGCCTACATTCATCAACAAGGTGTTCCCATTGTCATTAAAGCTGATGGCTTAGCTGCTGGAAAGGGTGTTGTTGTTGCTATGACAATGGAAGAAGCATTTAATGCTGTTGATGCCTGCCTCAAAAATACTTTTGGTGATGCAGGAAATAAAATTGTTGTAGAATCCTTTCTTGAAGGCGAGGAAGCAAGCTTCTTCTGCCTTTGTGATGGTAAAATTGCTATACCTTTTGGATCTGCTCAAGATCACAAACGTGTGGGTGATGGTGATACTGGAGCAAATACCGGTGGCATGGGAGCTTATTCACCAGCTCCCATCATGACCCAAGAAATGGTTAATCGTACTCTCAAAGAAATTGTTGAACCGATTCTACATAGCATGAATCAAATGGGATACCCTTTTAAAGGTATTCTCTTCGTCGGATTGATGATAACGAAAAAAGGACCCGAATTAATTGAATTTAATGTACGATTTGGTGATCCAGAATGCCAAGTTTTAATGATGCGTCTACAGGATGATATTCTCCCGATTCTGCTTGCAGCAGCGCGAGGAAATCTTGAAAACACCTCCCTTCAATGGTCTGAAAAAACTGCTTTAACCGTTGTTATGGCTGCCAAAGGTTACCCAAATTCTCCCCAAAAAGGTACTATTATCCGCAACCTTGATAAAGCAAATGCTCTCTCTAATGTGAAAGTTTTTCAAGCCGGCACTCTATTATGCAATGGAGAACTCATTGCCAATGGTGGACGTGTTTTAAATATAACAGCAACAGGGGAAACTATTCTGCAGGCACAAAAACGCGCTTATGAAGCCGTTGATTGTATTGATTGGCCAGAGGGCTTTGTCCGCCACGATATCGGATGGCGCGCTGTTGCACGAGAGAAATCAATCCTTTGAACATTCTTTTTTGATGATTCGATCATTTTATGCAGAAGGCATGGAGCATAAATCTGCTTCATGTTCTATATGTTTCATGATTTGAAAAAAATATTGAATTATCCTCTTAAAAACAAAATATGCTCACAAGAAAATAGACAAAATAAGAAAATTTCCTGCGTATGAAACGGGATCGTAGTCTTGTAATTACCGTTACGACTGCTTTTCTTTCAGACTCATTTTCTCATCACTTTTTACAAACACTCTTTTGCTTTTCCCCAAACTTGAAAAACAAGTATTATATACTATCATTGCCTTTGTAGAGAGGAAAGGTAAAGCTGCGATTTTTTCACTGAAAAACCCTATCTAATACTTGAATGATGCTACAAAAGCAAAATCTACATTCTTCGATAAGATATTCCCATTGTCATGAAAACCAATAGCTTAGCTGCCAGGAGAAAAAGATGTTGGTATTCTAATGATAATAGAAGAAGCATTTAACACCGTTGACACCTAAAATAAAGCTCTCTTTGGAATAAAGCCCTCTTCTAAATTCAATAAAAATATAGAATATAGTAAAATTTAACGAATCTAGTGGCATAACAGCGAAAACGAAGGCATATTAATATTTACTGTAGTGCAACCCGATTCGCGATCATTAAACGCAAACCCAACGGATTGCTATAACGGAGTAAAAAGCGCTTGTGTTTAAAATGCAATGTCGTAGAAAAAAATCGACATAAATCAGAACGATCTTTAACCACCACGAGACGATTATCTTCATTAATCATAAGCATCGGAAGGCTATAAGTATCCGCCCACACCCGCCAATCTAAAAGAATATTATTCAAATCTCTAGAAACTAAAAGCGGGATACAAACTTCCTCATCTGCATGAAGCAACTCTAATGCAACAGCTTTTTCTCCTGAAAGGGTTGTTACAGTACGCGCCGCAATTCCTTTGAAATGATAAGATGGCACTAAACGTGATAAACTTGAAGAAGTATCTGTTTTAAAAAAAACACCACGCTCACTTAACGAACAAATCATTTGATTGCCCGTTTTTGATGAGAAATATGTTGTTGTTTGTGGCAAATGGCACGGATCTAATCGAAATTCAAGCACCGCTTTTGCCTGATTAAAGCATTGATTAGCCATATATAATGTCCCAATTTATCTTAACAATATACACCTTCTAACAGTTTCTCGTCATCGGATTATTAAAAGATTGAATAAAAAACAACTGGTTTCTTTTTTGGTTATTGAAATCTAAACAAAAATACATGACAAAATTCATCGCTCTTGGACTATAATATTTTTCCAGGATTCATAATCCCTAAAGGATCGAGCGTTTTTTTAATCTTCTGCATAATGTCTAATGCAACAGGTGATTTGAAAGTGCGAAGCTCCTCACGCTTAAGCTGGCCAATTCCATGCTCTGCAGAAAATGCGCCCTGATAGTGCATCACTAAATCGTGAATACGATGATTCATTGGTGACCATAATTGCAAAAATGTTGCAGTATCAGACTCAACGGGTTGTGTAACATTATAATGCAGATTCCCATCGCCCATGTGGCCAAAACAAACCACCCGCGCACCTGGAGCAATATCTTCAACAATAAGAGCTGCCTCAGCAATAAAATCAGGAATGGAAGCAAGAGGTACAGCAATGTCGTGCTTAATAGATCCTCCCGCTAATTTTTGTGCGTGTGATATACTTTCACGCAATTGCCAAAAAAAATCTTGTTGCTTTAATGATTGCGCAATAATTGCATCTTCTATTACAGCTTCCTTTAAAGACTGTTCCAAAATAGTACTTAGAACTGATAACGCCTCACCATTACCCTGCAATGATGAAATATTAAGTAATACATACCATTCATGCTCATGTTCAAAAAGATGCCTCTCGCACATCTTATACTTTAAAGCCATTTGCAAGCTTAGTTTTCCCATAAGCTCAAAACTAGTCAACATTCCTCCCCCATGGCATTGCGCAAGAGATAAAAACTCAAGAGCCTTAACTGGACTGTGTAAGCCTACAAAAGCAACAGCTCTTCCTTTGATCTTTGGAAAAAGCTTTAAAACTGCTGCTGTTATAACGCCTAAAGTGCCTTCCGCACCAATAAAAAGATTTTTTAAATCATAGCCGCTATTGTTTTTCTTTACAAAACATAAATCCTCCAAAATACGGCCATCAGGTAAAACCACCTCCAAGCCAAGACAAAGCTCACGCATATTGCCATAAGCTAAAACAGCTGTCCCTCCAGCATTAGAGGAAAGATTTCCCCCTATCTGGCATGAACCTTCCGAAGCCAAAGAAAGAGGAAAAAAACGGCCCGCTTCATCTATTTTTTTCTGTAAAGTCTGTAAAATGACTCCAGCCTCCACCACAGCAAAATTACCCTCAAGATTAATACACCTAATCTTGTTCAATCGTTCCATGGATAAAAGAACGCTGCACTCATTTTTATCTGGCTGTTGACCACCGACAAGACCTGTATTTCCACCCTGTGGGACAATTGGTGTACGTGTTTGACTGGCCAATTGCATAATTGATGAAACTTCCACTGTAGAAGCCGGACGTAAAAGCAACGGTGTTTTTCCATGAAAAAGTCCACGCTCTTCAAGCAAATAGGGTGCAATAAAATCCTGATCTGTTATAGCGTGCACAGCACCAACAATTTTTCTAAACCTTTCAATTAACTCCTGCTCCATTTTCATTTCCCCTTTGGAGCTGCTGCACGTATAAGGCGATCATTAATAGCTTCACCCAATCCGTAAGACGGAATAGGTTCTACTGCAATAGATTTCACCTTGAGTGAATCTAATTGCCTCATGTATTGAAATAAATGAGAGGCTGCCTCTTCCAACTGTCCACTTTCGCTAAGATTTAAAACAGAAACGGCATTTTCAACCCCCATAATGCGTTTTCTACCAAATGCTAAAAGTGCTTCACCGTGTTCTATCTTGTGAACATTCAAACGAACTGCAGCATTGGGCGCATAATGCGATTTTAACATGCCTGGTGCCTCAATCGCAGCCCGCTGATCTATCCGTTTCAACGATTTTCCAGCAACTTCTTCAATATCTTCAGCAGCAACCCCCCCAGGACGCAAAAGATAAATGCTCTCACCACAAATCTTAATAATCGTTGATTCAAGCCCTATTTTAGAAAAACCTCCGTCAAGTATCAGAGGAACAGATTCTCCTAAAGATGCAAAAACAGCTTCAGCTGAAGTAGGACTAAGGCATCCTGATTGATTTGCACTAGGAGCAGCCAGAGGTCGACCAAAACATTGTACAACTTCCGCAAAACAACTATCTGGAAAACGAACTGCCAATGTATTCAGGCCAGAAGTAGTTAAAGGATGAATATTATGCTGTGCCTTTAAAGGGAGAACGAATGTCAAAGGCCCTGGCCAAAATACTTCCATTAAATGACGTGAAAGAAAATCAATTTCAACATAGCATTCCGCCATGAAAATACTACTTACATGAGCAATAAGAGGATTAAATTTCGGCCGCCTCTTTGTAAAAAAAATAGAAGCAATAGCATTTCCATTGGTTGCATCACCAGCTAATCCATAGACAGTTTCCGTCGGTAGTGCTACTAATTTCCCCTGTTCAAGGAGCGCAACGGCCTCTTTTATCGAAGCACTATTGAAAGACAGAATTGTCATGACATATGATCTCTGTAGCGCTGTTTAAGCGGTGCAAAACTATAACGATGTAACCCCACAATTGGCCCATATTTTTCAAGAGCAGCACGGTGCACTAGCGTTGCATAACCTACATGCTTTTCTAAACCATAACCTTTGTAAACCTGCCCCGCGCATTCCATCATCTGGTCACGCGTTACCTTGGCAATAATGGACGCTGCAGCAATCGAAACCGAACGCTGATCGCCTTTAATCAAAGCAGTTGCTGGACATGGTAACTGAAAGGGAATATCACGTCCATCAACCAGCGCATAATGGGCTGGAACTGCTAGTCCCCTAATACAGCGACACATTGCCTCTAACGTTGCTTTTCTAATATTAGACTGATCAATTGTACGGGCGCAAAGACTAGCAATTGAAACTGCTAAGGCACTTTGCAAAATTTTATGATAAAGCTCATCACGCCGCTGAGCAGAAAGTTTTTTTGAATCATTCAATCCATCCGGAATGTGGTCTTTATCCAAAATAACCGCCGCTGTTACCACAGGTCCGGCCAGAGGACCACGTCCAACTTCATCAACACCTGCTATATACAAGAACCCCTCTTTCTGCAAATTTAATTCACATGAAAAGTTTGGCTTAAACGGTAAATTAAATACATTTGGTAAATTATCGATACGGTGAGACATGAAGTTATTTTTGCACTGCTATGCTTTTTCCGCAAGCCCTGCAGAAAAAAATAGAGCATAAAACAAATTACTTTGCCCTCTCTGCAAAAAAAGACCTCCTTCATCAAATATCTCATAGAGATCTTCAATTTCCTTAAATATTACCCACTAAATCTTACATGCTAAGGCGTGAATCTAAAAAATATAAACTCGAAAAATGATCCATTTTTTGTCACATAGCATTATTATCTTAAATAAGTTTTTATTTATTTCCTTTCAAGTTCTGTGCACCTCATTTGTTAAAGCCAGAGGATTATTCAAACATAGGCTAGGAATTCCTTAAAAGAAGAAACTTTTTATCCAATCACGAGGTGATAAATTGAATTTTTTTTTATTTATTGATATGAAATTGTTCTGTCAAAACCACCCTCTCCTTATCTTGTCAAAGAAATCACACGCCATGATACAATTATAAGGCATGTATGGATTGGTGATCATGGACCACACGTGAGAATACGCAGAACCTATGGAACGCAAGAGTTTGTTGACAACTACAAAAGGGCAATTGCCAAATTACAAAGCACCATACTTCCTAAACCTAAATCATGGTAAACTTATTGAAGAGTCATTTGCATGACTTCTTAAACAATATTTTAACAGCACCTATTAGCATATCCTCGCTAAAAGTACGAAAATACAAGAAGAATTCATTATGATAAAAGTTTTCGATACCATAGGCAAAATTCTATACGAAGAAATAAAAAAATCACATATTACAACAGGTGTTGAATGGCGAAAAAAAAAAACACCAGCAGCTGTTCAAAATTTTATGAAATCACTCAATGGACTTTTTAATTGAACAATTGAACAGAAACTTTTGGAAAGCAATCCAGCTTTAGGGATCAACCTCCTCTGAAAAACAAAGACGGCTTTCCTGTTTGGATACAAGAAAAACATAGAGAAATATTATCAACAATGAGCTGTCGGTGCTCATAAATTTGTCTGGATTAACGTTTTTCTTTACACAGGCTTACGTTGTGAAAACGATGTTCTATTGGTTGGAAAGATGTCAAAGATAATATCATCCATCTAAAGACAGAGAAAAGTAAATTCCAAACAAATGTCTTTATTCCGATTTTTCCTGAACTAGTGAAAAACCTTTAAATTGCTCTCATTAGCGATGAAACATTCATTTGCTAAAAAGAAGATAAGAAATTAGCTAAAGAAAGCCTTAAAGTTGTATTTAATAAAGTATGCAATCAAGAATACATTAAAAATCAGCACATCGCTTTTTTTTAAAAAAAAATGGGCAGTGACACGCGCAGCAAACTCAGGTGCAACGGTATCATACTTGAAAGCACTTTCTAGCTAGATAGATGATGCTATAGCATCTCTTTATACAAAAAGCGCATATCGTAAAAAATTTGCGCTGGAATCGACAAAAAAGCTCTAAAACAGTTAGGAATAGAGACAACAAATTTAATACGATCACCCCCTTGCAGCTACTATAATTTATTGATTTTATTACTATTTTCTTCATCTCTAGGATAATAACACCGCTGTTCTTGCCAAATAGAATGTTGCCACTACTCCACCTTTACTTTCAAATTTTAACTTAACACAAAAAACTAGAGCTTTGCTAACGTTACAATAGTTTTAACAAACCAATCGGGATACATCGATTTGATAAAAAGAGCAGCCTGTTGGGCTGCTTTCTTATTTTTAAAAATACCAAAACAAGTTGCACCAGTCCCGGACATGCGAGAAAAAAGAGCTCCACTCTCATCTAATGCACATAAAACCTCAGACAGTCGAGGTGCAATTTTTAAGGCAGGAACAAAAAGATCGTTACGTGTTTCCTGTAAAGCTTCAACCAATGAATCAACCGTTTTTAGAGCTTCCGAATCAATTTTTAAGGGTGGATGATCGCACTTCTCCAAAGCCTTAAAAACAGCTCGTGTCTCAATCTGTTGACCATGATTAACTAAAACCATTGCAACAGAACAAGCCTCTTTTAGTCGTGTTATATCTTGCCCAATTCCTTTAACAAAAAGTGGCTGCTGATATTCTAACGCAAAAAGGCACATCGGTACATCAGCACCAAGCACTAAGCTCATTTCCGCTAATTTTTCACAAGAGCAATCAAGAGCCCATTGCTGACGCAACAGACTCAAAACACCAGCAGCGTTACCTGAACCACCAGCAATCCCTGAAGCAACCGGCAATAATTTCACAAGTTGAAAAAAAGTAGGTTTAGCATATTCAGGAAAAGTATTACACATAAAATCACGTGCACGAACAACCAAATTCTTTGCATCAGAAACAAGCCCATCCGCAAAAGGGCCTGTTAAAACAAAGTGGTTACTCTCAAAAGGTGCGTAGCTTAAACAATCACCACTAAGACTAAAATAAACCAAACTTTCTATTAAATGATAACCATCAGCGCGTCGCCCTACAACATGCAAAGCTAAATTTAGTTTAATAGGGGTGAATACATAAAGAAGACCCTTATATAAAACTTGTCCATCTGATATCATCTGATGTAATATTGATCAGTGTGGGAGGCTTTTACCAATGTTTCTTTTATACCAACTTGTGATTTAGATTTTGCACAGTAAACGCAATGCAACATCCTTCGTAATCGTTTCCTAAACACATAATAAGTATAAAGAACTATAATACAAACCAAACTTACTGCTATCATTCGTATCATTTTAAATTTTTTCTCTTCCAACAAGTGTTTTTAAGCAAAATCATTAACTAAACTCGACAAATATGAAATCACTTTTCTCATTATAAGCCATAACGTTGCCAAAGCGCTCGCTCTTGCGCTACCATCAACGCACTATCAATTGCTGTATGAACCGCATGAGCAGTAATTCCTGAAGGAGTTTTAGGTCCAAAAAAACTTTTTGGAGGTGTAATTAATCGAAGTTTCGTATCATCGCCAAACCGCTCCTTAATAACAGAGCGCACATCATTCAATTCGTCGACAAGACCCAATTCCACGCCTCTTTTTCCACTCCAAAACATTCCTGTAAAAATACTTGGATCACTAGATAATTTTTCTGCACGCCGCTCCTTAACCAAATCAATAAAAGTTTGGTGAACTTCGAGTTGCAGAGATTTCAAATGCTCAATATCCGTCTTCTTCTCTGGCTGAAATGGATCCAATATAACCTTGTTTTTTCCTGCCGTATATACACGACGTTCAATTCCAATTTTCTTCAAAAGTTCAGGAAAACCAAAAGAAGCTGAAACAACCCCAATGGAACCAACAATCGAAGAAGGATCAGCAAAAATTTCATCCCCAGCACAAGCAATCATATAGCCACCCGATGCGGCTATATCTTCAATAAAAATAAGAACCTGCTTCTTTTTTTCCTCTGCCAAATCACGGATACGTTTGAAAATCAAACGTGATTGCACAGGAGCTCCCCCAGGAGAATTGATAATAATTGCAACAGCCGGTGCTCTTTTGTAAGCAAAAGCCTTGTCTAAAAGATTTGCACACCTACCTAGCGAAAGTGTACGCGCTATCGATGAACTTGAATCAATAATCGCTCCATGAAGGCGTACCACAGGAATTTCAGTTTTACTGGAATAAAAACGATGTGGAATAAAATTTTTGATAAAATTAACCAAAACAAAATTTCCTTATAAGTTCTTAAGCGTTAAATGAGCAAGGACAACAGAAAGGAAGGACCTTACAATACCCAAAATACCAATCAAACCCCATATTATAACCAAAAATAAAAGCTTTATCCGAATTTAAAGAATAAATTGGAAAACACAAGATATCATTTTAAAAGTTCCCACAAACTTATACGCCCATTATTAATGGCATCAATCTTTGATGAAAAAATATGACTATCACCTTCATGTATAACCAGTGGCGGTAATAGAGATAACGCCGCTCTACTGCCTCGTTTTGCATAAAATAACACACGAATTGCAGCTTGTGCAGTGCGTGCGTGAATAGGAATTACACAAATATTACCAAAGCGCCCCTCTAAAGCATATAAGATATTGTTCAATGATTGCGGACGTGCTATTAATCCCAAATATCCACCCGGCTTAACAATTGCTGCTGCGCTCCGTAACCAATCATCAAACATTGATTCAGGCATGACGTGTGCCTCAAATTTCTGTTCATCAGGCGTTTTGCGATCGGCAGGCTTATTAAAAGGTGGATTCATAATTGCAAAATCAAAAGTATTATCCACTAGTCCTGCTTCTAAACGGAGCCTCCCTTTAAATGTAACATCTGCTTGTAATAAGCAAACTCGCTTAGAAAAATTCACATTTTGTTTTAACATAAGCGTCTTTTGAGCGTAAGATACCATGAAAGCTGAACGCTCAACCAATGTAACGTGAACTTCCAAACAACGCGAAGCAACCGCCAATCCCGCAGCACCAGCACCAGCACCCAAATCAACAACCTTACCCTTAAAATTATTGGGAACTAAACTCGCTAATAACATAGCGTCCATGCCAGAACGATGTCCACGTAAACGCGGTTGAACCAAATAAAACCTTCCACGATGAAACGCATCTATTGTTTCATCGCTATAACCCTTTGTTTTATTCATTTAAAATCCCAATATTTATCCTCATAATCCAAAGCTCTTATCTATCAAATCTTGCTAAAATGAAACTACTTTAAATTTCTCCCATAATTTCATAAAAACGCGATTACCCAAGCATAAAAAACATTCCTTGCCAATATTACTCAAAGCTTGCATTTTCAAATGTGCTATCAAAGCTTGAGTCAAAGCAAAACCCTCTTTATGCTATGGATAAAATTCATATATGTCTATTACAATACTCTAGGAGTAAAAATATTGCGTGCTGCCATAAAATCAGATCAAATAAAAAATAATCCAATTTCTCCCCAAGCCCTCGTCAATCTCACCAAAGATGATATGGAACGCGTAAACCAATGCATCTTCTCTATGGCAAAATCAGATATTGAAATGATTCCTGAAATTTCTAACCATCTTATTTCATCAGGTGGAAAACGATTACGTCCAATGATCACGTTAGCCTCCGCTCGTATGTTTGGTTATCAAAATGATGGGCATATAAAACTCGCAACAGCAGTTGAATTTATGCATACGGCAACCTTATTACATGATGACGTAATCGACGAAAGCAATTTACGACGTGGGAAATCTACTGCAAGAATGATTTGGGGAAATCAAGCAAGCATACTTGTTGGTGATTTCCTATTAGGACAAGCTTTTAAAATGATGGTCGATGTTGGTTCTATAGAGGCACTCTCTGTCTTAGCAAATGCTGCAGCAATTATTGCTGAAGGAGAAGTTATGCAACTTTCGGCCGCAAAAAATATAGAAACTAGCATTTCAGATTATCTCAAAATCATCAATGCAAAAACGGCTGCACTTTTTTCAGCTGCCGCTGAAGTCGGACCAATTATTGCTGGTCATGGACATGAAGAACGGTTTGCATTGCGCAAATATGGAACATTTCTAGGGTTAGCTTTCCAATTGATTGACGATGCACTTGACTATGGTGGAGCTGCTAAACATTTGGGAAAAAATATAGGTAATGATTTTAGAGAAGGCAAAATCACGATGCCTGTTATTCTTGCATATGCCCGCGGCAATGCCGTGGAAAAAACATTCTGGAAACAAACACTTGAAAATGGCAATACCAATGATGAAACCTTCGCACATGCACAACACTTAATAGAAAAATATGATAGCCTCACAGACACAATAAAACAAGCGCGTAGCTATGGAAAACACGCAACCTATGCTCTTGCTGCAATAAATGAAAGCTCCATTCATAATGCATTAGTCGAAACTGTTGACTTTTGTATTGCCCGTGTAAACTGATTAGTTGCAATAATTATAATATTTTTCAATAAAGTAACCGGATATGATTTATAAGTACAGTCGATTGATTATCTTAAGAAGGATTAGTTCTATGCGCAGTGTAACAGTATCCGGCTTTCTTACTCTCATTATCATCGGCATTATACTGATACAATCTCTCGCCCATAGCAAAATTAATACCACTCTCAATACAAGCTCATTTATAGGTGCTTATCTAGCAGGGAGAGTCGCAAATCATGAAAACAAAACAGATCTTGCCATCAATTATTTTAAAAAAGCTCTTGCTTATAAACCTGAAAATATTGAAACACAGATAGAGATGCTCGAAGCAATGCTCTTTTCAGGTGCTTTTAAAGACGCTGTTAAACAAGCCCAAAAATTGAAAGAGCAAGGTGTTATGAATCCCTTTGTCTCATTAACGTTATCGATCAAAAATCTCATCAAAAAAGACTACAATAAGGCCAAGATTCTTTTGCAATTAAAAACACCTCCTGTTGCCAACAATCCAATACCTGAATTAATCAGTGCTTGGGCCACATTCGGATCTGGGTACCAAACTCAAGCAATTGCTGATCTTCAAAAAATCCAAGGACCTGCTTGGTATAAGCTTTTTATACACTATCATCTTGCACTCATGTGCGATCTCACAGGACGTAAACAGGATGCACAAAAATACTTCACTCAAATACTCCATAATCGACAAGCCATTTTCATAGCCCCTAATACTTATGAACATATTATCATAGCCTATGCCTCATTCCAATTGCGTTCTAAAATGCGCACTCAAGCTATTCAAACCCTCAAACACGGTGAACAGATGTTACCAGGACGAGAAATACTCAAGAATATTCGAGAAAACGTTGAAAAAGGTGCTTCTTTAGAAAGGCTCATTAAAACACCTCAACAAGGAACTGGCGAAGTATTGTATAACTTTGGAACAGCCCTCAACCATAAAAACTCACAACGAATTGCACGTATTTTCACACAATTATCTTTAACCTTATCACCCGAAAATGACGCAACAACGTTCTACCTGGCAAACATCTCTGCCAAAGTGAATGATCTCAATCAAGCCATTAAACTTTATCGCTCTTTACCACAAAGCTCGCCTTATTATAGAGTTGGACAGTTACAGCTTGCCTTCATTCTTGCAAATAACAATAATTACAGGGAAGCCATCAAATTGCTCACTTCATTAAAGAAAAAAAACCCCAATGATCGCCACATTTTTATAACACTCGCTGCGCTTTATATACAAGATAATAAATTTATCGAAGCCACAAAAACTCTGGATCGTGCTATTGCACAAATAACAAATTTTCAACAAGATGATTGGAAGCTTTTTTATCAGCGTGGAATCGCCTTTGAACGTTTACAACAATGGTCAAAAGCAGAAAGTGATCTACGAAAAGCACTTGATTTTTTTCCTAACCAACCGCAAGTCCTTAATTATCTAGGTTATTCACTTGTTGAACGCGGTGAGAAACTTGAAGAATCACTCCACATGTTGCAAAAAGCCTCTGCGTTACAACCTCAAGATAGTCATATCCTCGATTCTCTAGGGTGGGCTTATTACAAGCTTAAGCAATATAATCAAGCTGTTCAAATATTGGAAAATGCTGTCAGGTTACAACCTGACGATCCAACATTAAATGATCATTTAGGCGATGCCTATTGGCAAGTTGGGCGCAAGCGTGAAGCAATATTTCAATGGAATCATGCAATCGACGGGGAAGCAAAAAATTCCGAGGAAATTCAGAAAAAATTGAAATTTGGTTTGCAATAAACAATGTTGCTTGACCACAACCATATGAAATAATAGACAATCATGGAGGCTGAAATTTCTTTGGTCGCTATCTATTGATTGAAAATTAAAGAGTATAAAGCGTGAAATTGCCTGAATATCTCAATCCTAAACGTTCTTTTCAGGGGCTTATTTTAACTTTGCAAAATTATTGGGCCCATTATGGATGTGCAATTTTGCAACCTTACGATATGGAAGTCGGAGCTGGAACTTTTCATCCGGCAACAACACTTCGTTCCCTGGGACCACGTCCTTGGAAAGTGGCTTACGTCCAACCTTCTCGACGCCCAACAGATGGCCGATATGGTCAAAACCCAAACCGTTTACAGCACTATTATCAATTTCAAGTGCTTCTCAAACCCTCTCCTCCCAATTTACAAGACCTTTATATCAAATCGCTACAAGCTATCGGTCTTGATACAACACTTCATGATATTCGCTTTGTTGAAGATGATTGGGAAAGCCCAACGCTTGGAGCTTGGGGACTTGGATGGGAATGCTGGTGTGATGGAATGGAAATTTCTCAATTCACTTATTTTCAACAGGTTTGTGGCATTGAATGCGCTCCTGTTTCAGGAGAAATCACCTACGGATTGGAACGTCTAGCAATGTATATCCAGGGTGTTGATAACGTCTATGATCTTAATTTTAATGGCTTAGATGGAGAAAACCAAATAAGTTATAGAGATATTTTTTTACAAGCAGAACAGGAATATTCATACTATAATTTCGAATTTGCTGATACCAAATTGCTACATCAGCATTTTATTGACGCAGAACGCGAATGCATCGCGCTTCTTGAAGCTGGAAAACCAAATAAAGAAAATAGTTCACACCTATGTGTTTTTCCAGCTTATGATCAATGTATTAAAGCGAGCCATATCTTTAATCTTCTACAAGCACGTAGCGTTATTTCTGTAACCGAACGACAAAGTTATATTCTTCGCGTTCGTGACCTTGCACGCCGCTGTGGAGAAGCCTTCTTATTCACTGAAGCTGGGAAAATACACAATAACGGAGAAAAACCTAATGTCTGATCTTCTTCTTGAACTTTTCAGCGAAGAGATCCCTTCTCGTATACAACGAAAAGCTGCTGCAGACCTCAAAAAATCTGTTACAGATCAGCTTGTGAATGCAGGCTTAACCTATAAAGCTGCCCATGAATATTGGACACCTCGGCGGCTAACATTGAATATACGCGGTCTTTCTATACGTTCAAAAGATACCCATGAAGAACGTAAAGGACCTAGTATAAAATCTCCACAACATGTCATTGATGGCTTTTTACGTGCAACAGGATTGAGAGATATTTCTGAAACACACATTACGCATGATTATAAAAAGGGTGATTTTTATATCGCTAAAATCATCAAAAAAGGACGAAGTGCAGAAGAAATTATTGCCGATATTTTACCAGAAATTATTCGCAACTTTCCATGGCCAAAATCTATGCGTTGGGGCAAAGATTCAGAAAAAAGTGGAGCTCTGAAATGGATTCGATCTTTACAGAATATTCTTTGCGTCTTTGGACCAGAAATTGGTGAAACGCACGTTATTCCTTTTACAATTGGTTCTCTCAAAAGCAATAATTTAACTTATGGGCATCGCTTCTTAAGTGACGGAAAACCCATCAAAGTTCGCCGTTTTGATGACTATATCACCCAACTTGAAATCCATAAGGTCATTCTGGATGCCGAAAGGCGGAAGAATATTATTCTGGCTGATGCTCAAAATCTTTGTTTTGCAAACGGTCTAGAACTGGTTCAAGATAATGCTCTTTTAGAAGAAGTTGCAGGACTCATTGAGTGGCCTGTTGTACTTATGGGCAATTTTAACAAATCTTTCCTTGATATTCCTCCAGAAATTATTCGCTTGACCATTCGTGTCAATCAAAAGTGTTTCGTAACCCGCAAACAAGGCAAAAAAATTAAACTCTCTCATCATTTTATTCTCGTTTCTAATATTCTTGCAAGTGATAAAGGCGAAGAAATTTCTAAGGGAAATAGTAAAGTTGTCTGCGCTCGCCTTTCTGATGCACTCTATTTTTGGCAAACAGATCAGCGTGATTTGCCAGATATCAAATATTTACAATCTTCTGCAAAAAAACTTGATCTTGATTTAAAAAAACCTCTCGATCAAAGAATGGCACGACTTGATTATTTAAATGTGGCTTTCCATGCAAAATTAGGCACGCAAGGTGCAAGAGTAGAGCGAATCGCTATTCTTGCACAACAAATTGCGAGTTTAGTGCACGCAGATCCTTTCTTAGCTAAACGTGCAGCAGTGCTTGCAAAAGCTGATTTACAAACAGGAATTGTTGAAGAGTTTCCAGAACTGCAAGGAATCATGGGACGAAAATATGCCCTTCTTCAAGGAGAAGATCCTCGCGTAGCTGAAGCAATCGAAGACCATTATAAGCCTCAAGGACCAACAGATCGTATTCCGCAAGAACCTCTTGCTATAGCAGTTGCACTGGCAGATAAAATCGACATGCTCGTCGGTTTTTGGCTCATTAACGAAAAACCAACCGGTTCAAAAGATCCCTATGCATTAAGACGAGCGGCATTAGGAATTATTAGGCTTGTGCTTTCGCGTGATTGGAAAATCAATCTTATGCCACTGTTTAATCTGGCAGCGAATCTTTTCTTACAACAAAAAACTCAATATGAAACATCTCAGAGAGAAACTATGCAATCGCAGAATGTACTTCCGGAAAAGACAGAGCATATTTTATCAGATTTGTTATTTTTTTTTCATGAGCGTTTGAAAATCTATTTAAAAGAAGAAGGCGCTCGTTATGATATTCTTGAAGCAGTTTTAAACAAAGATGCTGACGATTTGTTGTTGGTTGCGCGTCGTGTCGAATCACTTATCGCCTTTATCAATACAAATGATGGAGATAGCTTTTTGGCCGCTGTAAAACGAACCGTAAATATTCTTGAGACTGAATCCCCAAAAGGCTCAACAATAAAAGATGAAATTAACCCTGAACTCTTTATTGAAAAAGAAGAAAAACAGCTCTATCAAACAATCATTGAGGTAGAAAAAAAAGTTTGTGATTATATCAATGCGACAAATTTACCACCCGTACTCAATACGCTAACACCATTGGGGAAATTTATCGACAATTTTTTTGAAAAAGTGTTAGTGAACGATAAAAATCCCCTTGTTCGAGTGAACCGTCTTGCTCTTCTCAAACGTATTCATACTCTTACACAAAAAGCTGCAAATTTCTCAAAACTTGTAGTTTAAATTTAGGCTCTGTTTACCGCTTGAGATTTGAGAATAAAGATAGATACGTGAGAGCATTCTCTTTGTAAAAGATAGGAATATTATCATAGGGAAATATGATATCAAATACAGAGATTTACAAAGAATTTACGATTTATTAAAGTAAATCTCTGGAATGCGTATGAAGTTTAGGAAACCTTTTTTACCTTTTTTTCAAAAAACACCACATAACTATAATAAATCTTTACAAACAGCACTCCTTAATCAAAGGCTTCTTCAATAAACTCAAACACTCCAGATATACGCGTCCTTTCATGATTTAATAAAAAAGATTCTTTTTTTATGGAATTCTTTCTCTATAGCTTAATCATTTTTCTAGCTTAGAGAGTGAAGTGAAAAAATCTAATATTTCATAAATTGAAAATATAATGAGAATAGAATTCTTCTTCTTAGCACTATCATTAAATATTCTAAAAGAATCTCATAATATAACTTCACTACAAGGCTTGAGACAATTTGAAAAAATTATAATTATGTTTAGTAAATAATACTTTATCCTCATTAAGCAGAAAATTGAGTAAATCATTAACTGTAAAAGCTAAAAGAGATAAAAATCAGAAAATCATTGCCAACTTTGAAAAAAAACGCTATTATTCAAGAAATAGGCTTTCGAACCCGCCCAAGGCCTCCATTAAAATAGGTTAATTCTTAACTAAGATATGCTTTCATTTTGGTGAGAGATTCTTCGACGAGAGCCTCTTTAATGAGTTCATTTTCTTTATGAGAATCTAGTTCCCTTTCGATAAGTATACGTGCAGCAGAGACTGCCAAATCAATAGCAGAAGACGACACCATACGTATCGCATCTGCTTCTGCTTGAGCAATTTTTTGCTCTGCCAATTTATTGCGATTCTTTACATATTCTTCTGCTTTTATACGGGCTTGAGAAACAACGGCCTCAACTTCACGTTTAGCTGCGGCAATAATCTCTTGTGCATCTTTTTCTGCTTCCACATGTTTGCGCTGATATTCAGATAGAACTTCCTGAGCCTCTTCACGAAGACGAAGAGCTTCATCAAGCTCATCCTTGATACGCTTTGCCCGTACATCAAGATAGCGCAAAACCATTTCTGGAACTTCGAAATAAATCAAAAGAGCTAAAAAAAGAACTAATCCAACAAAAGCCCAAAAAGTATCTGTCATTTTTGTAATCCTTAGTAACCTGCAGCTTTAACAGCTGAACAAACAGACTCTCTACTGACATCCACATCAATCAATTTTTTTACAATTTCAAGGGCTACCTCTTCAGCAATGGAGCCAACATTCTGCATAGCTTTATCACGAATTTTTGCTATCTGTTTTTCAGCATCTGTTAATTTTTTCTCTAAACTTGCTTCAATTTCCTTTCGTTCAAGCTCAACCTTTTGTTTTATCTCTTCACCAGCTGCCTGCGCTATAACATGAGCTTGTGAACGTGCTTGCGCTAACCTCCGTTCGTAAGTTTCAACAACAATATCCGCTTCTTGTTTCATGCGCATCGCTTGATCCAAATCAGATGCGATTCGATCCCGACGTGTCTCAATAACACCACCAATACGCGGTACAATCACACGAGAAATGAAAAGATAAAAAAGCCCAAAAGAAATCGCTAACCAAAAAAGATGTGAACAAAAATACACAAAATCAAAAGGTGGAAATACACGATCGATACGTTCTGCTACATTTTTAATATGCTCTAACGGTTTTTCAGTGTTCTGCGCATAAGCGCTGGAAATAAACATTCTTTCTCATCCTTCAAATAACCTGACTTAAGACTCTTTATTTAGAACAAATGATGGACGACTACGTTTCTTTCTTACACAAAATCAAAAGAAGCACGCCCATCTCTCACAACGAAAGCAGGTATACCCTTTTGAAAATGATCAAACCGCAAAAAGAAGTAACAAAGCAACAAGCAGTGAAAAAATGCCTAAAGCCTCTGTTACAGCAAAACCAAAAACTAGACGACCAAACTGACTATCTGCGGCTGATGGATTGCGTAATGCACCAGAAAGATAGCTACCAAAAATATTTCCAAGACCTAAAGCTGTACCTGCCATACCAAAGCAAGCAAGACCAGCACCAATATATTTTGCTGCAAGCACTAATTCCATATTATTTATTCTCCTTTAAAACGAAATTGCACCATTTGACGGAAAACCGCCAGTTTTATTAATGCCCTGGATGGACTGCATCATTAAGATACATACAAGTTAAAACCGTAAAAACGTAAGCCTGAAGAAACGCAACTAAAAATTCAAGAGCGGTAATCGCTACAGTCATGGTAAGCGGTAAAATAGAACCGCCAACGCCCATAATTCCTATTCCAATCATTGAGACAATAAAACCAGAAAAAACTTTGAGGGTAATATGGCCAGCAAGCATATTTGCAAACAAACGAAGTGAAAGACTGATAGGACGAGAGAAAAAAGAAATAACTTCAATCATCGTAACCAAAGGTAAAATCACAACAGGCACACCACTGGGAACGAACAATTTCAAAAAACCAACCCCATGCTTATAAAAACCATAACCAATCACTGTTAAGATCACCAACATCGCCAGTGAAAATGTGATCATGATCTGAGAAGTAATCGTATAAAAATAAGGGAAAAGACCAATAAAATTAGCAACCAAAATAAAAGTAAACAGGGAAAAAACTAAAGGAAAAAATTGCATCCCCTGCACACCAGATGATTCTCGCAAAGTCGATGCTACAAATTCATACGCCATCTCTGAGATAGATTGCATTCGCGTTGGCACTAACCCTCGACTTGATGAGGAAATAAAGAGAAAGACTGAAGTTACAACGACAGTCGCAACTATAAAAAATGATACATTTGTAAAAGATAAGTCCATATTTCCTATGGAAATATTAATCAACCGTGAAACCTCAAATTGATGAACAGGATCTGGAGCGTGCGATGTCACTTTAACCTCATTTATCGGACCTCTTAGCGGCCCCTTTACCTTGGCGCGATACGCCTTTTTGATCTAATTGACTAAAGGCAATATAGCCTACAGACCGAAGAATACTCAAGACACCAGCAGCAAATCCAAGAAAAAGAAAAAATACCAATCCCCATGGTAATGAACCTACTAGCTGGTCAAATCCCAACCCTAAAACAACGCCCACGATAATACTTGCCAAAAACTCACTAGAAAGCTTAATTGCATGCGCCACCGTACCTTGTGGCTTTCTTTCCTCTTTTCTGTACCCACGCTTTCTCAATGCTTTTTTACGCATTAAAGCTAAACCTAAATTCTGACTACGACATTCCAAATCCTCTGAATGAAAACAGTCTCCTTGCTTTTTCCCTTCAGCTTCCTTTTTTGGTACAACGAGGTCGTTGTCCTTCGCCATAACTGGCTCCTTAATTAAAAAGCAAAGTCAAAACGCATCTCACAAAATTGTGCGTAACATATTGGTCCCCAATTTATTCGTCAAGCCAATAAAAGAAATCTATCACAATTTATCGCATAAATAACGTAGCTCTCAATTTTATAAACTACAACCATGAATGCACATTTAAATTATCACTCTTACCCCGATGACACACCCTGTTGCATTACCCTAAAATAAAGCCATAACTGTTCTCATATCCAAAATCTAGAAACACACTGAGCAAACATCCTCCGAAATAAATCTGTTATTTTAGGTTTCATCCATCATTCATCAATAAAACTCATTTCTCTTTTAATGTACGAAATATCAATAGATTTACCATTTCATACAGAACATGCACAGAGGGCTGTTAAGTAGGATTTAAAAAATGACTACTATACCACTTTGTGCAACTGCAATCAAATTTAACGCTTCTCTTTCTTCCACTTGAATATTGATAGCTTCTGCAAACAATTTTATTTGAATAGACCACCGCAAATAGTGGCATTTTTGCCCCTCATAATCTTTACTGACTATGGAAAGGTAGTGTAAAGCTATTTGAACAAGCCAGCACCATAATGCTGTTTTCTAGTCTTCAATTTTGCATCTGCTTCTGCATTAAGAGGATATATTCTTTCTCAAACGATTTTTATCCAAATGTTGATCTCTACCCTACTGTGGAAGTAAACATTTTTTTAATTTTGATAAGGGGAATTGACACGAGAGAATATTACTTTATCGAATTTTCTCATTCAATAAAGAGATTAATAAATTATTTATATAAACCAATTTGTTATTGAAGATAATATCATTGTCTGTTTTGTTGATAAATTCATTTTTGAAAATTCAATAATTCATGAAACAGTTTATTTAAAAAACTTGTTTCTCAATGCAAATTTCATAAACTTTGAGAAAATAGAAAGCGGTTATTTCTTTTTGGAACGTGCTGCAAAAGGATTCTCAGATGCCTGTAATGATATGCGAATTGGTATTCCAAGCATATCAAACGTATTACGCAATTCATTAGAAAGATAACGTAAATACGACTGAGGCATTAGTTTTGGTCGCGAGCAAGAAAATACAAATCCAGGTGGACGAGTCTTAACCTGTGTAACATATTTGATCTTAAGTCGACGCCCCGAAACCGCAGGCGGAGGATGATGCGCAACGATCGTTTCAAGCCATCGGTTCAATTTTCCCGTGGAAATACGACGATTCCACACATGGTGCATCATCATGACATTTTCCATCAATTTATCAATCCCTTGACCATATTTACCCGATAAAGGAACAGCTCTCAAACCACGAACTTGAGGAAGAAGGTGGGTACATTTTTCATGCAAATCAACCAATGTTGCCTGACCATTTTCAATAAGATCCCACTTATTGAAAGCAATAAGTGGAACACGCCCTTCACGAATCACAAGATCAACAATTTGTAAATCCTGCTTTTCAAAAGGTGCAGTTGCATCAAAAACAATTACTACCACTTCTGCAAAACGAATTGCACGCAAAGTATCTGCAACAGAAAGTTTTTCTAATTTTTCTTGAATTTTCGACTTTCGACGTAAACCTGCGGTATCAAAGAGTTTAATATTACGACCGTGCCATTCCCAATCCACAGAAATGGAATCACGAGTTAATCCTGCTTCAGGTCCTGTCAACAAACGATCTTGTCCTAACATCCTATTGATGAGAGTTGATTTTCCTGTGTTTGGGCGACCAGAAACTGCAATACGAAGGGGTTTACTTTCATCGTAAACATTCTCCTTTTCTTTTAAATTATCGATATAACCATCAAGAGCTGCTGATTGCAAAGTAAAATGTTCTTCTTGGTTCTTGCTTGCAAAAACTCTTTCTCTCCCAATAGATTCCATAATTGCATCACGAAGATCCGAAAGACCCAAACCATGTTCAGCAGATATTGAACAAGGCTCCCCCAACCCTAACAACCATGCCTCATATTCTCTCTCGGTTGCCGCTTTTGACTCAGATTTATTGGCAACAAGCACAATCGGCTTTCCTGATTTGCGAACCAGTGACGCAAAATTTAAATCACTCAGCGTTATTCCACTCTTCGCATCAAAGATAAATAAAATAAGATCCGCTTCATCGATAGCAGCTTTTGTATGAAAACGCATACGACCTTCGAGTGTATGATCACCGGCTTCTTCCAACCCAGCCGTATCAATTACATCAAAACGCAAATCTTGAAGTCTTCCAGCATGAATACGCCGATCGCGTGTTACACCAGGTTTATCATCAACCAAAGCCAATTTTTGCCCAACCAAACGATTAAAAAGCGTTGACTTCCCAACATTGGGGCAACCAACTATAGCAATGGTAAGGCTCATCAATTTATTCCCTGTTTGCATTGCCCTCAGCTTGTATAAGCTCAAGCATAATTCGTGCCCTCTCTGCTATTTTTGACCCTAGAGCGACCTCTTTAGAATTCTTCCTAAAATAATCAACCGCCTCATCCATTTTATCAGCTTTATAAGCAGCTAAACCCAAAGCTTCTCTCGCAGACATACGCATAGGGTCAAGATCATTTGCCATATCTTTGACGCGTTTTTTGACATCATCTAAGCTCCCTATATCAACCAAAATATAAGCTGCTCGAATTTTTGCAACTGCCTGCAAAATTGGTGGTGTTTTTTCGTCAGATGCAATAGAATCAAAAATCTCCACCGATTTAACAGCATACCCTTGTTCCATAAGTAAAGAAGCCTTACGCAAACGAGCAAGGAAAGGATATCCACCAAAATTAGAGGCTTTAACATCTTCCAATCGCTTCATCGCCTCATCAAAATGGTTTGTATCCGCAAAATCAAGAACTTCTATAAATGCATCACCAATATGACCAGCTTTTTTCATTTGCACATGATGATAAATTTGATAAATAATGATCATCAATACAAAAATAATGGCTGCAGAAGCAATCCATAAGCCGTAACGTCTCCAAAAAGCAAGAGCCTTTTCCTGACGAAACTCTGCATTAACTTCAGAAATAAAACTATCATACGACATGTATCATAACCTTAAAAAAATTACTTTCTACACTTTTACGCATAAATGAATAAATATGGTAGCCCTAATTAACTCAAAATTTTAAAATTGCCAGTCTATTCGTTTCAAATCACTGTTTATCTATCGGATTGATTTTTTTCAAATGCATCAATCAAAAACAATGTTAATATCTTTTTGGTTCACATTACAGCTCTTAGAGATCTTTATTTATAAAAATAGGAAGATCATCGCTAGCTTATCTTCACTATGCATGCTTGCTTAGAATCTCAATAGCATTATCCTTAACTCCCCTTAAGCTAGTTAAGAACACTCTCAATTATATGTACAGAAAAAATCTTTTAAAATCTTAAAAATAACTGTTTTATTGTAGATCTCAAAATTCTCAATTGTAAAATGACAATGGAAAACCAATTCACTAAAAAACATCGCAAAAAGCCATAACTTAACTTTCACAATTGAAAACACTTTAAACCAAATCAACAGACATTGTTAACCTGTATAAAAGAAATGCTGGAATCCGTGATAAAACCTAATACAAATACAAACTCCAAACAAAACTTTTTACACAAAGTCTCTTAATTTCAACTGAACTTTATAAGATTAATAACCTTTATGATTGATATTTACAGGTTCTAACAATATTCTATTGTAGTGGCCAAATCCACATGAGCATTGGAACCGCAACAATTATTATTAATACCGCCAAAGGAGTACCAAAGCGTGGATAATCACTAAAACGATATCCTCCTGGCGCCATCACAAGCATATTACTTTGATGTCCAATAGGTGTGAGAAACTCACACCCTGCACCAATTGCAACAGCCATCAGAAAAGCTTCAGGCTTATAATGAAGAGAATGCGCAAAACTTGATGAGATTGGTGCTACCATCATCACTGTCGCTGCATTATTCAAAAATGGCGTTACCAACATAGCTGTAATCAACATAAGTGCTAATGCACCAGATGGAGGAAAAAATACAGCTAATTGACTAAGCCACTGACCTATGAGATTTGTACATCCTGTCTTCTCTAACGCTTCACTCACTGGAATAAGAGCTGCTAATAAGACTAATATTTGACCATCGAGTGCCTGATACAAGTCACGCGCTGGCAAAACTCGAAAAATCACCATTGCAGCGGCAGCAGAAAAAAAAGAAAACGCAACTGGAACAATCTGAAAAGCTGTAAAAATGATTGCTATAAAGAGAATAGCTAAAGAGACGAAACCATGTCGTAAATTACCAAACACAATATTACGTTTTGCTAAAGGTAAACATTTCAGTTCCCGTAACAAGTTTGGAATAACCGTATCTTGTCCCTGCAAAACAATCACATCACCAAGATGAAAATCAATATCACCGAGCCTTCCCCGTACTCTTTCATGCTGGCGACTTAACGCAAGCAAATTTACATCATAGCGATCAAAGAGTGAAAAACCTCTCGCACTGATGCCAATAAGAGGTGAATTATGTGTTATGACTGCCTCAACAACATCAATGTCGCTGTCCTTATCACCTGTGGAAATAGTTCGACCACTAGAAAACTCTAAACGAGCAGCACTCATAACACTATCTAGCCCCGTATGTGAGCCTTCCAGCAAAACAATATCATTTTCAGACAAAACAAAATCTGGCAATGGGGAAATAGATATTTTATTTCTGATAATTTGAACTACCATAACATCACCGCCTGATGGCTTAACAAGATCAACAATAGTTTTTCCCACAATCGGTGAATTTGCTGGAATATGCACTTCCAAAACATAATTACGAATATCAATCGCATCATCAAACGAAACACCTGAACGAACACGCACAGGCAAACGCCAAGAAAAAAAGACCAAATATAAGACACCAGCAGTAGCAACAGCTGCACCAACCGGTGTAAAATCAAACATGGTAAAAGGAGCCCCAGATAAACGTTCTCGCATAGCTGAAATAACAACGTTAGGGGAAGTGCCTATCTGAGTCATAAGACCGCCCAACAAAGAACCAAATGCCATTGGCATCAAAAAGACAGAAGGTGAAACCTGAGAACGACGAGCAAATTGAAAAGCAATTGGAAGCATGATAGCCAAAGCACCAATGTTTTTAACAAACATTGATAAAAACACCACAGAAATAACCAAAAACGCCAATTGAAGGCGCACAGATTTTACCTCCGGCCAGATCCGTTGGATAATAAATTCCATTATACCAGAACGCGATACAGCCGTACTGACAACAAACACACTCCCTACAATGATAACAATATCATTACTAAAACCGCTAAAAGCCTCCTTCGGGCTGACAAGGCCAACAATGCATGCAATCAGTAATGTACAAATAGCTATAAGATCATAACGGAACCGATCCCAAATAAAAAAAACCATCATGAGACCAATGATAGAAAAAGCCATTATTTGATTTTCTGTCATGATACCCATTTCTCCCCATTAAATTGTAATTAACAAAAACATATCTTCTGTGTTTTAACTGTTCTTATAAACAGCAGCAAGATAAAAGGAATACCTTAGAGTGATTTAAAGTGGTAAATGAGGATCAGCATTGTCTGTTATGAGTGCCTTTTTATAAAAGGCTAAAACCAAAGAAAATTGGTGATAATTAATACAGTTGCATTATAAAAAAACGAGAATGACTCTAAAAAAGAGCGTAAAAGTAGATAACTGTTGAAAATGGTACATGTTATATTTTAACATTTGTCGTTATTTAAAGAAATTTATTTTCACTCTTTTGAGAGAATGATAAAAGTGAAAGAAAAAATCATGGTCAATCTTAATGGTGGGTACCAAAGTAGTTTTAAATATTGGCTTACACTTATTATTGGATTTTTTGCTATTCTGGTAATCATAGTCGTCGGCGGTTTTTATATGGCAAAACCCTATCTTGACAGTTTTGTGAAACAAGAAATAGCACGTCGTTCCATAAAAGCAGAAACATCCGAAGTTAGTATTATAGGCAAAATCAACTTGACGAATATTACCCTACCAGTTCCTGCCGGAATATCACTTAAAATTGGTGCTATTTCAGCCCGTCCTCCTCTTTCTTTTATTCCTGGCACTTTCACACTTTATAATGTTGACTTAAAGCGTCACAATATTCATTTACAAATTCCCAAAATTTCTTTTAACAGCGTATCCTTAAAAGAAAAGGATAACACAATTACATCGCACCTTTTGCAATCAATTATACGTCTTGAACTTGCCTCCATTATTGCACCAGATATATTCCTTTCTGTAGAAAACGAGAATAAGCTAACCAAAAAATTTGAAATAAAGGGTTTTCAGCTTTCTAATTTTAAAAATGGTTGTATTGGTTCTGTTGGCATCAAAAATATGGTCCTTGCGACGATAGCCGCAAACGGTACAAAACAGATGTATCTGAACGCCAAGAGTAATACAATAAAAGCTCAAGATATTGACATCAATTACGCATATTCTATCATTTCCGGAAAAAGAAACATTCTCAATCAAGGAAAAACTATTATTGGTCCTATTTCTTTAGAGAACGTAATGGTCGATGTTTTTGAAGAAAAAAAGAAGAATACTTCCTTCTCTCTTGGAAAATTGAAAACATCTGGCCTAAAAATAAAGCCGCTCAAACAAACACCTGAGAGATTAATCAAAGCTTATCTTAATGCAAGGAAAGAAAATAACCAAGAAGCTGAAAAAACAATACGAAACGCTATTATTCTAAATACTCTACTTGCTACTACCTTAGTCGAGGTCAAAATTAATAACGTCACCATTGATATACCTCAGTTAAAAGCAACCCTTGCATCCTTCCAATTCAAACCAAGCCAATGGGAGCAGCCTATACCGAAAAAACTTCTTCTCTCTCTTGATAGTCTCTCGATTGTACCTAAAAAAATGAATGAAAAAGACTTAGAATTCCTCCAAAACATGGACGTTGAACGCCTTGATCTTTCAGGAAAACTTAATATCTCCTATGATGAAAAAAAGCGTACCCTCCTTCTTAATCCAATGTCTTTCAACATAAAGAATATTGGCTCTGGAAAAATATCTGCTAAAGCTATTAATGTTGACGCAAAACTCTTCTCTGGACAAAAAGAAGCAATAACTGCTGTCTCTCAAAATTTTGGTATAACTGAAATTGAGGTGCGCTATACGGATGCTGGTTTCATTGATAAGCTCTTTTCTTATCTCGCACAAAATCTTAATGACAGCAAACATGATCTCAAGAAGGAACTCTATCATGACTTCTATATCATGATGACACAAAGCCCCCGAATATTGCTGAAAAATCATAAAAAAGCTGAAAATATTGCAAAGTCTTTTGGTGATTTTGCTAAAAATCCACAAACATTGATTATTAAAATAATAGCAAAAGATAACAAAGGCCTCACAATCACTGATCTCGAAACCGCACTTCAAAATGATTTGTCCACAGCTTTGAGCAAAGTAAATCTCACTGTCAAGAATGAATCATCACCTTAAAAAATATGTTTAGCTTTCAACATAATGATCTTGTCTATAAGATTTAAGAGCTTTATTCTTCTTTTGTATGGTACAAGAGAGTGCCATACAGAATAGTTTGCATAAAAAATATATATTCGTAAAATTGTCGATAGTTGGAGTTGTTCATGTCTGATTTATCCTCAAATCGCCTGCCCAATCGCGCTTCTCGTGTTACGGATCAAGCGCTTTCAGCTATTGAGCGTTTCCTCCATATTGAGGCTCTCAGCGGTATTGTTCTTTTATTAGCCGCTGCTGCTGCACTCATGTTTGCCAATTCTGAACATGCTTCTCTTTATGAATCCTTCTGGCATACACCTCTTGGCTTTAACTTTGGCCATTTTACCCTTTCATGGGATTTACATTTCTGGGTTAATGATGCTCTCATGACTGTTTTTTTTCTCGTCGCGGGAATGGAAATCCGGCGTGAAATTCATGAGGGGGCCCTGGCTAATTTTAAACAAGCAGTTTTACCAATTGTTGCAGCAATAGGTGGAGTTTGTCTTCCTGCAATTATTTATTTCAGCTTCAACTTTAATAGTGGCCAGATACATGGTTGGGCTGTGCCAACAGCAACAGATATTGCCTTTGCGCTAGGCATTCTTGCTCTTCTTGGAAAAAAAATTCCTTCTAACCTTCATATCATTCTCTTATCTTTAGCAATTATTGATGATATTATCGCTGTTCTTATTATTGCTTTCTTCTATTCAACAGATATTGATCCTAGTGGTCTCGTCATTGGAGTAGCAGGTATTGCTTTAGTATTATTTTTTCAATGGATTGGACTCGCATCGGCATGGCTTTACATTCTACCTGGTGCAATCATCTGGTGGGGCTTAATGATAATGGGTGTTCATCCATCACTTGCAGGTGTGATTTTAGGTATGATGACTCCAGTTTTTCCCACTCGTACTCTTGTAGCTCCACTTACAATGCTGAGCAACGCCATGCAAATTCTTCAAGAAAAAAATACAAAAACAGACTTGCATCATATCTCAACTGCATTGAAAAAAATGCGCAAAGGACAGCGCGATATGATTGCACCAGTAACGCGTATTCAAAAAACATTGCACCCATGGGTCGCATATGGTGTGATGCCAATTTTCGCTTTTGCAAATGCTGGTGTTAGTTTTGCAAATTTTGATCTTTCTTCTGACAAATCTCTCTTGATTGTTCTTGGTGTTGTAATTGGTCTCTTTATTGGTAAACCTCTTGGTATTATCACTGCAAGTTATCTAGCAGTAAAATCAGGGCTGTGTCGATTGCCTCCTCAGATGACATGGATAGGAATTTTGTTGATTGGATTTTTAGCAGGAATTGGCTTTACAATGTCTATCTTCGTTTCAATGCTTGCTTTTAAAGATATTGTCTTGCTTGATTCTGCAAAAATTGGTGTTCTTTGTGGATCCGGTTTATCTGCTCTTATCGGGCTTGGATATGGCTTCATTTATATCAAACGCAATAAAAAAGTATCTCATACTTCTCAATAAAACAAACGACAACCTACTTTGTTATGTTCATCTTTTACAAAACAGTTTGATTAAGTTATTACATTATGACTGTATCATAATTACAAAAATGAATAAGGAGAAATATTCTAACATCATCGATGGACAATTGAAAAAGGCGTTTTTCTTTTTTGAAAACTATTTAACTCCATCGTAAAGTCTTATTAAAGGAGATCCATTATCATAATGCATGATTTGCATAAACAATATATCCTCATCTGATTTTGTTTAAATCCTGATCGATCAATGTAAATGAATGGTGTGTGTAAGATAATCAATAAGCAGGAAATACGGAACAAATTATCTATTGCAACCTTTTCCAAAGATTTTAATGAGCGGTCTCAAATGTCTCGATTTCATCATAACTATAATTATGCAAACTACGCTTTTCATAACACAGTGGATTTTATTTAATTTGATTGAAACTATCTGAGGCTTTCTTACTGCAGTTGATATAAATGACCTCATATCCAAAGCCGATAGAAATAGATAAATCAAATCTGCAAATCAGTACATTAAGAAAAAAGAGAGATTTTGTGCGTTCTTTAAAGTGAATATCCTCCTTCAACTCACAATTTCTGTACACTTCCTTATTTTAGATTTTTATTCACCCTTATGCAAAAAATAAAATTAAATCCACGGTATCTATAGAAAGTTCTCAATCATCATTTGAGAAAACAAAAAACATTAAGGGAATATATCCCATCGATCTTATTTTGCATAATTTCGTGAATAATTTAATGAAATCAAATCTATAGGCTCTATAATTTAATTTAACATTCACAAATTTTCCTAGGTAACACATAATATTTGAGAGTGGTATATTTTTCATCTTCCATTGAACAATTATGTAAGGAGTTCTCACCTCCCCTACATCTATGAATGATTCACATTATTTAGAAACCTTTTATGCTTTAACCTTTATCAAGTCCATAAACAGCATGTAATGTTCTAACTGCAAGTTCAGTATAAGCGCTATCAATCAAAATAGAAATCTTAATCTCTGAAGTCGTGATTGCTTGAATATTAATACCCTTTTCAGCCAAAGCCTTAAAGGCTGTAGCCGCAACACCTGCATGGCTGCGCATTCCAATACCAATAACAGATACTTTGGCAAGACCACTTTCAGATTGGATAACATCAAACCCAATCTCTTTACGATTTTTCTCAAGAAGCGCAACCGCCTTATCTACATCTGCTGATGGTACAGTAAAAGTCATATCGGTTTTTGAACCATCTTCAGAAATATTTTGCACAATCATATCGACATTAATTCGCTCTTCGGCCAAAGGTCCAAAAATTGCTGCGGAGATCCCTGGACGATCTGCAAGCCGACGGAGCGAAATTTGCGCTTCATCCTTAGCAAAAGCAATGCCAGTAACATTCTGTTGTTCCACGATTTCATCCTCATCGCAAATAAGTGTTCCAGAAGAATTCATTGAATTACCCATGCCTAATGCATTGGGATCCTCAAAACTTGAACGCACGAAGGTACGAACGTTATGAACCATAGCCAATTCAACCGACCGAACCTGTAAAACTTTTGCCCCAAGAGAAGCCATTTCCAGCATTTCTTCAAAAGCCACTTTTGGTAAACGACGTGCCTTAGGTTCTACGCGCGGATCCGTTGTATAAACACCGTCCACGTCTGTATAAATATCACAACGATCAGCCTGTATAGCTGCTGCTATTGCAACAGCACTTGTATCTGATCCACCACGCCCCAAAGTAGAAATCCGATTATCTGGTGCCAACCCTTGAAAACCAGCAATAACTGCTACCTGACCTTCCTGAAAACGTTGTATTAAAAAAGATCCATCAATATCTGTAATACGTGCACTCCCATGTACACTATCTGTGTGAATAGGAATTTGCCAACCAAGCCATGAACGAGCATTCATTCCCATTTCTTGAAGTGTAAGGGCCAACAAACCCGCCGTTACCTGTTCACCAGAAGCAACGACTACATCATATTCGTAAGCATCTTTATGTATTGGTGAAGCGTCACATGTCCACTGAACAAGCTCATTAGTTTTACCGGCCATTGCGGATACCACCACCGCAACCTCATTGCCCGCTTCTACCTCTCTTTTAACATGCTGTGCAACATTATAAATACGCTCAATATTTGCTACAGATGTTCCGCCAAATTTCATGACAATCCGCGCCATCAATAATACTCTTACCTTTACGTTTCTTATCTCAAACGACAGTAAAAATAAGGACTTACTCCCGTATCAACAAACCACTTTTCACATACCCAATATCTATCATTTGTGCAAGTCCACTCTATGTGTTTTAATTTCCCTTGACTTTAGGTAAAATCAACTTGATTTAAATTATGAAAAAATAAGAGAAGAGCAATATGATAAATGAAACACACACTACACTTGACCAAAGTGAAATTGACCATTTTTCGCGTATTGCCGCTGAATGGTGGAATCCACACGGAAAATTTCGGCCACTTCATCAATTTAATCCAACACGCCTTGCTTACGTTAGAGAAAAAATCTGTTTAGAATTTCATCGTGATCCTGTTTCACTTATGCCCTTCGAAAATTTAAAAATCCTTGATATTGGTTGTGGAGGAGGTTTGTTATGCGAACCAATGGCACGTCTTGGCGCTATGGTTTTAGGAGCTGATGCTGCCCAAACAAATATTGAAGTCGCAAAAATCCATGCAACCCAAAATGGCCTTTCAATTGACTACCGCACCACTACTGCAGAAGCACTTGCCATTAAAGGAGAACAATTTGACATCATTCTTAATATGGAAGTTGTTGAACATGTGGCTGATGTTAACTTCTTCATAGCGGCTACAGCAAAAATGCTCAAGCCACAAGGATTGATGTTTATCTCAACACTCAATCGTACATGGAAAGCATGGGGGCTAGCTATTGTCGGCGCTGAATATATTTTACGTTGGCTGCCGAAAGGAACCCACAACTATAAAAAGTTTATAAAACCTCGAGAACTTAAAAAACTTTTATTACAAAACGCTCTAACTATCGTTGATGAGATCGGTATTACTTATAATCTATTAAACGACAGCTGGAATCTCTCAAAAGATATGGACGTTAACTATCTGCTTCTAGCAAAAAAGTCTTAAGCGAACATAATCTACAATGACTGTACGTCTTGCAACAAAGGATTGAGCTTCCCCTCATCTTCTAAAGCGTAAAGATCATCACACCCCCCGACATGATAATCACCTATAAAAATTTGTGGAAATGTATTACGTCCATTCGCTCGCTGCACCATTTCTTGGCGAAGAGAAGTTGATGCGTCAATATCTGTATATTTTACACCTTTTTTATCAAGCAAATCTCGTGCTCTCTTGCAATAAGGACAGTTAGGACGTGTATAGAGTATTATCTCTTTCATAGTGTTATTCTCCAATGTTTTCAAAGTATTTATAAATTAAAGATTCTCTCAAGAATCAGGAAATATAGAAGCCTCTTTTAGTACACGCGAAAATGTTAGTACATCAACCTGCCGCGCACCTGCACACTTTAATGTTGCAGCTGCTGCTGTAACTGTCGCACCTGTTGTGAAAACATCATCAATTAATAAAATAGAACGTCCCTGTAGATATTTTTTAACTCTACGCGGCACCTCAAAAGCATTCAGCACATTCAATTTTCGCTCCCTAGCAGATAAATTCACCTGCGGACGAGTATGCTGACAACGTACAAGCCAGCCGGGCTTAAATTCTTTTTTCTGAACTATTGCAATATAACGCGCAAGCTCAGCAGATTGATTATAACGTCGCTTCAAAAAACGACGAAAATGCAAAGGAACGGAAATAATAATATCACAATCTTCAATAATCTCACGTCCCGCAGACACCATCCAATTAGCCATCAAAGATGCCAATTCTACATGATCACCATATTTCAATCGTGTTACCAGAGATTGTGCTATCCCCTTATGAACAATAACCGACCGAACACGCGAAAAAGGTAGAGAATTCTGAAGCGCTTCGCCACTGAGAAAACCATCCCCCATATCACAAACAAAAGGGACTCCCATAACAGGGCAATAAGGTTTTGTAATAAATTGAAGACTTTTCCAACACTCAGAGCAAATGGTATTATAAGCAGAAACTCTTTGCTTACATCCAGGGCAAATCGGCGGATACAAAATTGTTAGCAAGCGCTCAATAAACTTATTTAATATATTCCCGCCATTTAAAGCCACTTCTTGAAAACAGAACATCGTTAATTTAGGCTTTTATAGCTTCCCTGTACAAAAAAATATTTTGTATTTTTAGTTTTAATTCCTTTAAAAACTCTTACTTCTTAGAAATTTATTTTTATTTCACATCATAAACTTGACAAAGCTTGCGCAAAAATGAACCCTTTCAAAACTATACTCATTAAAGATTGAAAGACCTTAACGATATGTTGTATCCTTTAATTTTTGATCATAATCGCATTGAACAATTCCGCAAACGTGCTTTCCAAAAAGTAAAAGAAGGACATGACTTTCTACTGTCCTACATGGCTGAAGATCTCTATAAACGTCTCAGAACTGTTGATCGTCTCTTTACATTAGCTTTAGATTTACACAGCCATACAGATCTTGCAGCACAAACTCTTATGAAATCTGGTAAAGTCCATTCTATAGAACGTGTTGAAACCAACATGCTTTATCAAAGCTATGACAAAAAATTTCATTTACGTTCTCGAGAATTTCTTGATTTTCCTCAAAATTATTGTGATCTTATCGTTTCACTTCTTTCACTACAATTGACCAATGATACCCCTGGCGTTCTTAGTCAGATAAAAAATATCCTTAAACCAGATGGCTTATTTCTGGCTGTTATGGCAGGGGCAGGTACACTCGCAGAATTACGTGAATGCCTTTTGCAAGCTGAAATTGAAATTTATGGCGGGACAAGCCCAAGGATCTATCCTTTTGCCGATATTCGTGAGGTAGGTGCTCTTTTACAGCGTATTGGTTTTGCTCTCCCTGTAGCAGATATTGAAGATGTCACAATACGCTACAATACAATGTTTGACCTCATAAATGACCTTAGAGCTATGGGAATGCAAAATGCGCTTATTAATCGTTCACGACACCCTGTATCCAAGCGCTTTTTTCTCCGCGCAGCTGAAATCTATGCACAACGATTTAGCGATCCTGATGGTCGTATTCGCGCGCATTTTTCTTTTATTTGGCTCTCTGGTTGGGCTCCTCACCCAAATCAACAAAAACCTACACAGCCAGGCTCAGCGAAAATATCTCTTGCAGATGTTTTAGTAAAACAACCGAAAAAAACATAGACTTAACATAAAAATTATTTTTCAAAGATGCTTTTATCCGTTGCCCGTAACATCTGACTAGTTATAGTTCCAGCCAACATTGAATCACTCACATTGAGAGCTGTACGCCCCATATCAACGAAAGGTTCAATAGACATAAGTACAGCAACCAAAGAAACAGGAAGCCCCATAATTGGCAACACTATTAATGCAGCGAAAATAGCACCACCACCAACACCAGCAACACCAATAGAACTCAACGTTACAACACAAACAAGAGCAGCAATCCACGTAGGATCAAGAGAATTAATACCCATAGAAGGCGCTATCATAGTCGCAAGCATTGCTGGATAAAGGCCTGCACAACCATTTTGTCCAATTGTTGCCCCAAAAGAGGCTGCAAAACTAGCTATTGATTGCGGTACACCAATCCATTGCGTTTGGGCCTCAATATTTAAAGGAATACTTGCAGCACTTGAACGACTGCTAAAAGCAAATGTCAAAACCGGCAAAACCTTTTTGAAAAAACGGAAGGGATTAATTCCTGATATGCTGAGCAATACACCATGAACTCCAAATATAAGGATAATACCAACATAGGAGGCGATAATAAAAATCAATAAATTTAAAATATCTGCAACATGCGAAGATGCACCTACTTTAGTCATAAGTGCAAAAATACCATAAGGCGTCAAAGCAATCACAATACGGACTAATCGCATAATCCAAGATTGTGCCACTTGAATAAATAAAAGTGCTTTTTCTCCTTTATCTGGATCATCTTTCTTTAAAAGAAGAACCGCAGCCCCTAAAAACGACGCAAAAATAACAACACTGATAACTGATGTACGCTTGGCTCCACTTAACTCAGCAAAGGGGTTTTTAGGAATCAAGGATAAAACCATATTTGGGATATTCATATCACCAAGTTGAGAAATATGATCCCCGAGAACAGTAGAAACATTTTGCCTTTCATATACCAAACCACTCGCTGTTAATCCAAAGGCATTAACTACCAAAACGCCAACCAACGCTGAAAGAGCAGTTGTAAAGAGCAATATTGAAATTGTTATTATACTCATTTTTCCAACAGCATAAACAGAATGCAAATGAGCAACCGCTGAAACGATAGAGATAAAAACCAATGGCATAACAATCATTTGCAGTAACAAGATATAACCACTACCAACAATGTTAAACCATTCAACGGATTTCAACAAAGTAGCTTCACCTTTTCCATAAATAACCTGTAAAACACTGCCAAAAATCAAGCCAAGGATAAGCCCTAGCATAACACGTAGTGAGAGGCTCCATTTCATCCTCTCACTTTGGGCAAGCCATAACAAAAAAATAACAAATAGAAATAAATTGATGAAAAAATTAAATGTCATTGTTTATGCTCACTATTGTTATGCTTGATATTGAATAATATGCACAGTCCAAAATTAATGTGTGATATTCAAAATAAAATATAAAGCTTAAGAGGCTTTTATAAAATCATTATTTTTTTAATTTATAGGTTCAAAGGGAAATTTTTATCTCCTAATAACTGTTTAAAGAAGATAAAAAAATCAAATGAAATTATTTTATCTTATCCATAAAATCTTTAAACAGGATAAAATATAAACAGTATTCATTAGATCCTGATACTAAAAGAACAATTTTGATATGCTTTATCATATGCATAATGTTATCATTCTCTCTTGCTACGTCAAACGATAAGACTTCTAGTAACGATATATAAACTGCTGAACAATTGCATGGCTTCTTTTTCTTAATACGATATCAAATCATCCTTACCAATTTTATTATCGATATTGTGAAAGTCTTCATACTTACCTTTTTTATTATTGTTAATATATTAATTTATAAAAACAATTTATTACTTTTTTCACTTAAATGGGAACCTTGAATATAATCAAAATTCCCTCATTTTAAGCCTGTTTTAAAGTAAATTAAAAAATCTTTTGCTCGCTACATCACAAGCGGAATTGGCATATGAATAAAAAGCTTTTAAGAAAGGACCAAATATACCTTTTTATGAACAGTTTAAATGCAAAAATAGAGACAACTTTTGATTAAGAAAATATCATGAGGGTGCCGATTTGTTAATTGCATAAATAAAAGAGATGACAGTGCCCAATAATCTTGTATAATGCCCTTCACGGGCAAGTGTCAGATATTAAATTGGGAAAAGTTGAGATATTTCTCTTAAACCAAGCCTGTGCATGAGCTGTAAAAATAGTATGCACTTCTTCCGAAACCACACAGTGGCTTTTCTTGCTTTAAAGTTTAATAAACGCATTCCCAAAAAACAGGTTCCACAGATTGATTCCAAATAGAATAATAAAGAGACAAAAATTTATCAGCATCTGTTTGCCCAATTGCAATAACCTCTTCTAAGGGAACCAAAAAATTTGTCTCATCCAAACCATTAGAATCATACTGCCGACGATTTTTTAAGCCCTTGCGCGAAATAGCAACAACCTGACGGGCTATTTCTAAAATGGTAGTCTGACGAAAAGGTGTTTTTAACCCTTCTTTAGTGACACGTTTGCGCATGTCCAAAACTTCTTCACAACACCAATCTTTTGTTAGAGCCTCTGCTTCATTAAGCGCTTCACTATCATAAAGAATTCCAACCCAAAAAGCCGACAACGCACAAATACGCTTCCAAGAACCACAATCAGCACCTCTCATTTCCAAAAATTGTTTTAAGCGTACTTCAGGAAACAAAGTCGATAGATGAGTAATCCAATCCCCCATATTGGGTGTTGCATTTGCAACCTGCCCTCTTAATGCTCCGTTCATAAACTGACGAAAAGTTATATGTGTACAATCGTAATAACGACCGTCACGCACAACGAAATACATCGGGACATCAAGTGCCCATTCAATGTAATCCACAAAACCAAAACGCTCAGAAAATATAAAGGGAAGGACTCCAGTCCTCTGATTATCAGTATTGCACCAAATTTCAGAACGCCAAGATAAAAAGCCATTCGGCTTCCCTTCAGTAAAAGGTGAACTGGCAAATAACGCCGTCGCAATAGACTGCAACTTCATTGATACTTGCATTTTTCGCCGCATATCCGTTTCAGATGAAAAATCAAGATTAACCTGAACAGTCGATGTGCGGTACATCATATCAAGACCACTATGACCAACTTTCGGCATATAATTGGCCATAATCCGATAACGTGACTTAGGCATTCGTGGAGTTTCAGTTAATGTCCACTTTGGACTAGCACCAATGCCTAGAAAACCAATACCCAATGGCTCTGAAATTTTCTTGAGAAGAGCTAAATGCTCAATTACCTCGCAATAAGTATCACTAATTGTTTTTAGTAATGCACCAGATAATTCAAATTGTCCTCCAGGTTCCAAAGAAATAGCACCTTGACCAACCGATCCTACGAGCCCAATAATATTTCCCTCATCTAAAATAGACTCCCATCCTAAGGCTTTTTGCATTCCCTCTAAAAGTGCGCGTATTCCTCTCGAACCTTCATAAGGAACAGGACGCAAATTATCTCTATAAAAGGGAAATTTTTCATGTTCTGTACCAATACGCCAATCATGCTCTGCTTTACACCCCCCTTGGAAATAGCTAACCAAGGAATCTAAGTTATAAATTTCACTTTCATCAGTTATATCAAGTGCCATAACTTATTATATCCTATCGTTAGTTCTACCATTTTAAAAGAATTGTTTAGAATGATTTACAGATTTCTCAATCAATTGACCAATCACCTATCGTGGCATTCAAAAGAGCTAAAGCAGCAACAGCTGCAGTGTCAGCACGTAAAATACGCGGACCTAATGGTATCGAAATTACAAAAGGATGTTTTTTTAAAAAGTTCCGCTCTTCTTGACTAAAGCCACCTTCTGGTCCAATGAGAACACCCGGCGCTATCATTTCACGCTTTTTTAGAAGAGGTAATGGATTATGCGATTTGTGCGCTTCATTACAAAAGAACAACGGTTGTGTCTCATCCCAACGTGCTAAAAGCTCCGCTAACGACACTGCAGGTACACATTCAGGCAAAGATAAAATGCCACACTGTTCAGAAGCCTCAACAACATTAGATTCCATACGTGCCATATTGATACGCGTGACCTGTGTGTGATGCGTTATAACAGGCTGCAAAACCGATACCCCCATTTCTACAGCTTTTTGCACCATGTAATCCAAACGCGCGGCTTTGAGAGGAGCAAAACAGTAAATGAGATTTGAAAGCGCTGTTTGAAATCTTTCTTGATGGATAAGCTGAACTACAACAAACTTTTTCTTAATGGTGATAAGTTTAGCAAGCCACTCACCATCCTGTCCATTAAAAAGTAAAATTTCCGCTCCTTCTTGCATACGCAGAACATGTACAATATAAGAAGCTTGTGGTCCTTCTATCTTTATTTTTTCATTTATGACAAGTGGCTGTCGAATAAATAATCTTTTAAGTTTATAATTCATGTGCATAAAAAATTGTGCCAAACTCACTATGATCGTTGAAAAAATAAAGAAAATATATAACAAAAAGAAAACATTATATCTATAAAACTATAAAAATTTTTTTTACATTTATGAGATAAAAGTGGGAACAAAGAGAATATTAAATGATTCTGCTTTTATACAGGTTTGTAATAATACAACTATTACTATTGCATCTAAATGATTGGAAGGAAAATATGTCTGCTAAAAAAGCTACGATTATTACTATTACAACCCTCTTCGCCTTTATTCTCATTACTATAGGAATTGGCTCCGTTGGAGCAGATGGGAAGCGCACAATCACAGAAGATGGTTATGGCATCTCCTCTCAAATTCAAAAAGTATCTGCTACATATTTTCAAAATTTTATATTCATATAATGTTTTTCAATAATTTTCTAAAATTCCTGCTCATAATGAAAAACAATGATCAGTTCCTATCAATGTCTTTTTTAACCCAAAAATTGCCTCGCTCCTGCCCTTTAGAGCTAAGAGAAAAAGAAAAAGGCCACGCAAGATTATTCGCAAGACATTCGACATCTCTACATAGAGTTTCTGAATTATTATTTTTTCGTAGTTGTGCCTGTAACGTCAATTCATTCTGTTGATCTTGAGCAATCGCAGCATCAATTGCTCCTTGAATGGATAAACTCCAATCCGCCGTACGCATCAATGATTCAATCACAGTAATTGAGCCGTCTGAAAATCTTGTTTGAATATCCCAATGATCAAAGACTGTGGATAAGGAATCATGATTCATTAAAAGAAATTGTTCCTTTTTAAAAAGTTTTGTCTGCAAATCATCCAAATCATATCCTAACAAGCGTCCAGAAAACATATTCAGTGTTAATTCACCCTGCATTTTCGCAAAAATTTCCGACCAAAAACTGGCAAAGGTCTTTACTGTCATGATAAAATTAGCTTTGGACTGTGCAAATGGGCGTATTCCTAGCGCTTCTGCAGCAACCTGGGTATCAATGGAAGTCCCTGAAACACGTCCTTTAAGTTGCACTTTCTGACCAACTGATGTTATTTGAATATTGCTTTGAAGTGTCCCACCAAAAACGTTAGCATATCCAAGATCAAAAATGCCATCCCCATTTTTTATTTGTATGGCAGCAGCTAAATCAGTCAATATAACATTTCCTACTTTTGCTTGTGGTGCAGAAAGCCGTACATCTACCCTAATACGATCTGCCATATCAAGAAATGGATTCTTTTTCTTAACTGAAGAAAATACTGATCTCAAGAGATTAAAATCTAAATTATCAAATGCTAAAGATCCAATTATAATTGGTACATAGTCCTGAAAACCAATTTCTAAAGCTCCACGCGCACTTGCTGTACCCATCGTAAATGTAACATTATCCATTTGAATATGCATTGGCTGTGCTACAAAGCGAGACTCCCATACAATAGGTTCTTTTAATCTATGCCCCCAAAACTGATTGTTTCCAATCCAAGCCAATGTCTGATTCCAACCCGGAGAGCGCATCGATACTTTTCCGTCAAAAACATAGTATTCAGATAACCGTGCCTGCCCTATAAAGGTTATACCACCACGCACAGAATTGAGACTTGCCTTAACCTGGCTTTTCCCTCCTGCTAAAAGCAGTAATGCTTGATCAGCATTAATTGATAATTTTGTCAATTCTCCCCGCCAACGAGCATCTGCACGAAATCGCGCTTCCTGTGTGGATTCTGGCCAATCTAAAACAGCATTTAATCCCGTTATTTTTTCTGCTATGCTAGAAATACTATCATGATATACGAGAACGCCATTTTCAATAATAATCCGCCCAAAAGGTTGCTTCAAAAGACGCTTTGTATCTGGCTTATCAGAGTTATGCTTCAATATTTCACGAGCATTACGTATCGCTAATCCTAATGCACCTCGTGACCGCGAAAATTTAGCAAAAAAATCCGCTACTGTCTTAACAGGCTTTTCAATAATAAATTGAGGACGCACAATTCGCGTCTCTGAAAAAGAAATATGCCCCCAAAGAAGATTCACCAAAGAAAGATCAACTTCTATCGATTCAGCTTCCATGAGAGGTGCAGCATTATTCATTTTTGATGTTAAAGTAATACCGGAAAGATACGCTTTAGGGTAAGGAAAAAGATCCAATTGCGGTGGATCACGCAATTCCACATTATAGCCTGTCCACGCACTCAAATCCTGTGCTAAACGAATACGAATCGCATCTGTCGATACAAGATAAGGTAAAATGAAAATACCAACTCCAAATAAAACAATAATTGTAATAAAAATCCCGCTCAAAAATTTTATTATTCTGGCGTGCACAATCTTCCTCTACACTTTTGCCCCTATAACAGATTAAAAGCACATCTCAATATCGTTAAAAAACTTCTTATAATCTTAAAATCCGTTATATATTAGTTAATAACTGCATTATTCTTGTTCTTATCCAAAGTTTATTGAAACGGCAATGTTGCTGCTGCTTAATAAAGTAATTATTCTAAAATTTCTCGAAAACAAATATATAACATTATCAAACCATCCTTAGCATTCCCAGATTAATACTGCTACAAAGCTCTATTGTATCGTCAGCAAATGCTTTACAAAAAAAACAAACAGCCCTTATGAAAGGATTGCTCCCATGAACAATATTATTGACGGAAAGAAGCTCGCTGAAAAAATTATTGTGAAAGTTAAGGCTGAAACAACAAAACTGCGCAATAACTATAAGATACAACCTGGTATCGCTGTCATTATTGTTGGAGACGACCCAGCAAGCCAAGTATATGTTACATCAAAAAGCAAAAAAGCCGAAGAATGTGGTTTTTTTTCAATCAAACATATAATTTCAAAAGAAACACAGGAAAAAGAACTCCTTCAACTCATTGCAACATTAAATTCCGATCCCCAAATCCACGGTATTTTGGTGCAACTTCCCCTCCCTGCCCATATTAATACAAACAGCATAACACAAGCCATCGCTTTCCAAAAAGATGTTGATGGTTTTCATTATATCAATATAGGAAAACTCACAGCAAATGCACTTGAAGACGCTATCATTCCTTGTACTCCAGCTGGTGTCATGATGATGATTGAACAACAATGTGGACGAGATTTATCTGGTCTTGATGCCGTTGTTGTTGGACGCTCAAATATTGTTGGTAAACCTATGGCCACCCTCTTAACAGCAGCAAATGCCACTGTGACAATCGCTCATAGTCGTACCCGTGATCTTGATGATGTGTGTCGTAGCGCCGATATCTTAGTAGCAGCTGTAGGTCGCCCACAAATGATTAAAAAGTATTGGGTTAAAAATGGTGCCGTTGTTATTGACGTTGGCATTAACCGCGTTGCAGCACCAGAAAAAGGCGTAGGAAAGACACGTCTTGTTGGTGATGTCGATTTTGAAGAAATAAAAGAAAAAGCTGCTGCAATTACCCCTGTTCCAGGAGGAGTTGGACCAATGACAATCGCTATGCTTATGGTTAATACGCTCAAAGCTGCAGCTCGATTACATAACCTTCCCATACCAAAATTCTAAGGATTGTATGCACTTTCATTGCATATGCATTACTTTATCTACTTTTCGCTCTTTAGTCATGCTATAAGCACAGATATTCCTTGATCTGCACGATTAACGGAGTGGTAAAAAATATGAAAAAGCTCACGTCCAACGCCATATTCATTCTTTTCAAAGTCAAGAGGGGTAATTGTTCGTGCGTTAATTCTACCTTATCTTCTAAAATAACTAATTTACCCACATAAACATTACGACAAACGACGTCACCATCCTGCAAACGCACAATCGGGCCATCATTCAAAGCTTCTTGTGTCACATAAATTGCAGCAGGGATTTTTCCTGAAGCACCAGACATATGATCATCCGTTACCAATGCTATCTTTTGACCACGATCTTGTAAAACAGCTAAAATTATCGTTAATTTATGAAGCTCTAGCATACCATTGGCTTTTGGCACTTGATAACGAATAACAGTAATAAAGTCTTTATCATTCAATACCCTCGGCTTTAAAAGCCCTTTTGCAGTTCTTCTTGATCATTAAAGACAAGAACTAAAGCTTCAATCCGCCAATGCTCTGATTTGACAGATGAAATTTTCATAATAGCTGTGCCTAAATCTTCCGATAAAATACGGATACCACCATCAGGCTGAAACGGCTTCTTCCACCCTTCTAATACTTTATGATTAGAACTCTCATTAAGAGCAGGCTCACGCACCATATTGCTATCAGTGTAAAGCTTTGCTCCAATTGCATAAGCATTGAAATCTTTACCAAAAACTGTACAAACATCTTTATGAACTAAACCTTCCTTAATCAATTCACGAATAACGAATCCTATACCACCAGCTTGTGAAAATGGTTGATATCAACCAAACCATTAGGGTAAATCCGCGTTAAAAAGGGAACAACTGACGAAATCTCTGCAATATCACGCCGTGTCAATTGAATACCACCAGCAGCAGCCATAGCAATTAAATGAATGCATGATTATTAGATCCTCCCGTTGTATTTAAGCCTAAAATAGCGTTCACGAAAGAGAGCTCATCCACTATCATAGCAAATAGACTGTGACTATCGCTAAGAGCTGTCATTTCAAGTACACGCTTCCTAGCTTCCTTTGTTAAAGCATCACACAAAGGTGTATTCGCATTGATGAAAGAGCTTCCCGGCATGTGGAGCCCCTATCATCTCCAGTATCACCTGATTTGAGTTAGTCTTCCTATAAAATGTACATGTTTCTGGCTCATGATAATAACGGTCTTCCGATTCCAACAGTGTTTGACGATCTATCTTATTTTCTGCATAAAGCTGGCATATTTTCGCTTTTTTATCATTGCCTTAACTACTTGTCATGGGACCAGCCGGAACAAAAATTCCTGGTAAGGAGCCATGTTAGTGCACCAATCACCAAACCAGGTACGATTTTGTCACAAACCTCGAGGTAGAGTACTGCATCAAATATATCATGTGATAAACCTATAGCTCGCCATGGCAATCACGTCATGCGAAAAAAGGGAAAGTTTCATTCCCGCATTCCTTTGTGTGACACCATTACACATCGCAAACACACCACCTGCCACTTGTGCCACACCATCAACCATACGGGCTGCCTCTTTAATTAAGTGAGAAAAACTCTCAAAAGGTTTATGGGCTGAAAGTATATCATTATACGTAATAATAATACCAATGTTTCCAACGATATTATGATTCAAATGCTTTTTATTTATTGGACCCCAGGCTGCAAAACCATGGGCTTGATTGACACATCCTCAAAAAAACTCCGCTCGGGATGATTTTCCTACGCTTTTGAAATACGATCTAGATATAAACTTCCCGCGTTGAGGCAGAACGTTCACAAATTCTTCGCATAACCGTAGCAATTGTCTTTGAGAGTGTCATGTTTATTCTCCCTTTCATTTACGCATCCTATCATGAGTTAAAGGGATTGCGTATTTACTTTACTGGTCCTATGTTCTGCTTCAGTTATTTCATTTTCTGTAGGCGACCAATAAACCTGAACAAGATGATGAGCATTGCGTAAAACCGCTCGAACAGGCATTTCCATTTCAGATCCGTTCCGACAAACTGTTTCAAAACAATCGCGTTTCTGAAAACCTTCAAAATGGAGAATAATGCAACGAGATTGCATTATAACTGGCAAAGTGAGCGTAAGTCTTGGCTCAAGAGTACTCTTCGTATGAAGTGGTAAAACGAGCGCTTGCGTCTGAAGATCAAGTGCTTGTTTCAAACGATCAGAATCAGGAAAAAAAGAAGCAGTATGCCCATCAACCCCCATTCCTAAAACAATCACATCAAATGGTTTAGGCAAAACATTGATACGACTCGCTGCTGAAAAAGCGGCAAGTTCAACGGTATTTGCCTTCTGATAAAGTCCCACAAAACGCGCTCTAGCCGCAAAATTTTGTAACAAATAGCGTCGCACGACATGTTCGTTTGAACGCTCATGATGAACAGGTACAAAACGTTCATCAACCAAAGTAATGATGATGTTTTCCCAATCAATATCAGCTTTTGACAAATGATGAAAAAATAATTCTGGTGTTTTACCACCAGAAACTGCCAAAATCGCTCGCTTACGCTCAAGAACAGACACACTAAGCTCTGCTGCGACTCGATCAGCTAATGCTAAAGCAAGGGCAGTGGGTGTTGCAAAATTTAAACGGTCGATATTTATTCCATACATATTTATCGCTCTAAACCAAGTTATTCCATATACGCCCATCACGTTCCATCAAAAGTGTCGAAGCAGATGGTCCCCATGAACCAGCGTTATAACCGTGGACAGGCTGCTTTATGGACTCCCATCCCTCAAGAATCGGATCAATCCAACGCCAAGCAGCTTCAACTTCATCACGACGCATAAAGAGTGTTTGATCTCCGCGAATAACATCCATTAATAAGCGTTCATAAGCATCAGGATTACGCTGAGAAAATGCAGATGCAAAACTCATGTCCAATGGAATATGACGAAATCGCATACCGCCAGGACCTGGATCCTTAATCATCAACCATTGTTTTACGCCTTCATCAGGCTGGAGACGAATGACGAGCCGATTAGAAAAAATTTCACTCGAATCCGTCTCAAAAATATTATGGGGAATGGGTTTGAAAACGACAACAATTTCAGACATCTGCGTGGCCATACGTTTACCTGTTCGCAAATAAAAAGGCGTATCTGCCCACCGCCAATTATCAATCTTAGTTTTAAGCGCTACAAATGTTTCACTCCTACTAACCTCTTTCCCCAAATCATCAAGATAAGATTTCACAGAAACATCATCCAATATACCAGAAAGATATTGCCCACGTACAGTATATTGCTCTACATTATGAACATCGAGAGGCATTAAAGAATGCAAAACTTTAAGTTTTTCATCACGCACGGCATTCGCACTGTTGGTAAATGGTATTTCCATAGCAACTAAACAGAGCAATTGTAGCATATGATTTTGTACCATGTCGCGTAGTGCGCCTGCACTCTCATAATATTCTACACGCCCTTCCAATCCTAAAGATTCAGCCACCGTTATCTGAACATGATCAATATAACTGGAGTTCCATAACGGCTCATAAAGTGTATTAACAAACCGCAATGCCATCAAATTTTGAACGGTTTCCTTGCCAAGATAATGGTCAATGCGAAAAATTTGATTTTCATCAAATACGCTTGCAAATGTATCATTGAGTTGAACTGCTGTCTCTGCATTATGGCCAATAGGTTTTTCAATGATAATCCGTGTTTTTTGCGTCACTAAACCATTTTGTCCCAATCTCATCGCAATATCACCAAAAAGGGGTGAACCAACCGCTAAATAAAAAGCTCGAATATCAGCTGGATCTTTTGAGAGCAGTAAAGCGAGATCTCCCCACCCCCGGTTTGATGTAATATCAACAGAAACATAGGTTAAACGGGCAAGAAAACGATTGAGTTCAATTTGATTGAGATCTCTTGGATGAATATATTCTTCTAAAGAAGCACAAACAAAATTTTGATACTCTTCACTACTCAACGAAGAACGCGAAACCCCAATAATACGTGTTAGCTCATTCAATTGCCCAACACACTGACAACGGTATAAAGCAGGTATAAGTTTGCGGGATGCTAAATCACCATTGCCACCAAAAACAATACAGTCAAAGGGAGAGACTGGAATAATTTTACTCACCATAAACTCGTCTCTCTTTCCATTCAATTATAAAAGATTAAATAATTTATAGAAGCTTATCATTAAAGCTGACAGATGCTAAACAAGCCATTAATTTCATTCATTTCAAATGATGTCCCATTAAAAATGATCCATCAAAGAAAACCAATGCATCGCAAAAAATACAAGCGGGTAACGCAGTATTCTTCCCCCTGGAAAAGGTGAAATCTTTAAATTCTGAAAATACGCAAAACGCTCACGCTTCCCAGTTAACCATTCAGCATATAATTTCCCCATAAAAGGAGCAAGCATAACCCCATGCCCCGAATAACCGCCGCAATAAATCATACCTGGTAGAAGTTGGCGAACATAAGGCATGCGCTCAATTGTTATAGCAACCGTTGCTCCCCAACAATGCGTGAGATTTATAGATTTGAGATGAGGATAAATTTCAGCAATTTGTCCTCGTATACGTTCTTCTAAATCTACGGGATGCTGATTATCATAACTTTCTACTCCACCAAATAACAAGCGATTGTCAACGCTTTTACGAAAATAGCGAACCATAAAACGAGAATCATCTACCGATTCGCCTCCCGGAAGAATGGAGCTTTCTTTTGATAATGGTTCTGTTGCCCCAATATAAGAGCGGATAGAAACAATATTTTTCTCAACAAAACTCTGAAGTCCAAACTTATAGGCATTGGTTGCCAATAAAACATGTTCAGCCTTTATCTTTCCTCGTTCTGTTATCACTACCCAATGGCGCCCCTTACGATTTACCGCAGTAACTTTTGTCTTCTCATAAAGTGTAGCGCCAGCATTTTTGGCTTTTTTTGCCAACCAAACAACCAGCTTTAAGGGATTTATATGACCAGTATGAGCATCATAAAGACCACCATAATAAAAAGACGAGCCAAGTCGTTTAGCTGTTTCATCCCTGTCCATAAAAGTAAGATCATAATAACCATAACGCTGCATCATCTCAACATGCCGTTGATAAGATATTACCCCACGCCTTTTATGGATCACAGAAAATTGTCCTTCCATAAAATCACACTGACAATCAGGCATCGCACACCAAGACAAAATATCCCTTTTGGCTTCTTCAGCTAAATCAAACAGTGCTTTACTTCGTTCAAAACCATATTTTTTCTCTAAATTTTCCACCCATTGTCGTTGCCCCGTTCCCAATTGCCCACCATTGCGCCCTGAGGCACCATCACCAAAACGCGAAGCTTCACACAAAACAACACTAACTCCAGCCTTAGCGAGATGGTAAGCAGCCGAAAGCCCAGTAAATCCACCACCAATAATAACCACATCATATTGACACTGTCCGTCAAAAAATGGATAAGAAGGACGCTCTTCTAAAGTGTCTTCATACCAAGAAATTTCTGGAGAAATCGGATTATACTCAATCATCGTGATAAAATTTAAACATTCAACAAAAGATATTCACGTTCCCACGGGCTAATTACTTCCATAAAAGTTTCAAACTCTTGTCGTTTGATGGCAGCATAAGTACTTACAAATACATCTCCTAGAATAACCCTTACTGCTGTATCTTGTTCAAATAAATTGACAGCCTCAATAAGTCCACGCGGTAATTCAATATTATCAGCATTCACATTCCTCGTTGTCGGCTCATCTGGTTCAAGCTTTTGCTGTAATCCGATAAGACCACACACTAAAGAAGCCGCAAGCGCTAAATAAGGGTTAGCATCTGATGAAGGAAGTCTATTCTCAACACGCCGTGCTCGAGGAGCAGAACGAGGTACACGAAAAGCTGTAGTACGATTATCATATCCCCATCGCAAATTAACAGGCGCCGAAAGATCAGGTACAAGACGTCTATAAGAATTAACATAAGGAGCAAGCATCACAAAAACACCAGCCATATGCCTTTGTAATCCACCAATAAAATAGCGAAAACAAACACTTTCTTCTCCATCTTTCTGTGTAAAAATATTCATACCCGTTTTCTTATCAACAACCGATTGGTGAATATGCATAGCAGAACCAGGTTGCCCTTGAATAGGCTTAGCCATAAAAGTTGCATACATATTATGCTTCAATGCAGCTTCACGAATCGTTCGTTTAAACATAAAAACCTGATCAGCTAACTCAATTGGATCGCCATGACGTAAATTAATTTCAAACTGACCTGCTCCTTCTTCATGAATAAGCGTGTCAATTTCTAGCCCTTGCGCTTCCGAAAAATGGTAAATATCATCAATTAAATCATCAAATTCATTCACACCAGCAATCGAATAGCCTTGTCCTCCACCAATTGAACGTCCAGAACGACCAACCGGAGGAACTAAAGGATAATCAGGATCTGGATTTTTCTGCACCAAATAAAATTCAATTTCTGGTGAGACAACAGGTTTTAAATCCATTTGTGTGTAAAAATCGACCACTGTTCGCAAAACATTTCGTGGTGTGTAATCAACAACTTCACCATTTTGATACACAAGATCACAAATCACTTGTGCAGTAGGGGCTTCTTCCCATGGTACAATACTTAATGTAGAAAGATCAGGTTCAAGGCGTAAATCGCCATCTGTTTTAGGATACTCAAAACCATGACCATCTTCAGGATAATCTCCTGAAATTGTGGCCATAAAAACGGCTGAAGGCAATGCTAAAGACGTTTCCGATGTAAATTTTTTAGAAAGCATCATCTTACCACGGGCTACACCCGCTTGATCAGGTGTAATACATTCAATATCTTCTACATTACGGCATGCAAGCCATTGTGAAACTTCCTCCCAATTATCTACTCCACGTAAATTCTTGAGAAAATTAGAAGCAAGCTTAGAATCTTTCCTTTTCATTTGTTTATCATTTTTCACCGCCATAACACACCAACTTAAAAAAACACTCAAGTATCGCGCTTTTATGGTATCATCCCATACATGAACGTCACAAAAAAACTTTATGAACTTAATTTTTAAAGAATGACACAATTGCCATCAAGGTAAAAAAGACCTTGTAATTATTATAAGCTGTTTATCGTATAAAACATAGGGAAAAAACTGGTACGGTTGGTGGGATTCGAACCTACGACCTCTGGTGCCACAAACCAGCGCTCTAACCAACTGAGCTACAACCGCATAAACAATGTATCAGACTGTTTACTCTTTCGTAAACACTTACTCTTTTCTTGTGTGACATAAGGAAGATTAGAAAAGTTTGCAAGCCCCTTGAAAAAAATCTCGCATTTTTTATCAAAAAAAAATAATTTTATTAGGAAGAAAGCGCACATTTTGCCCAATACTCAACACGGTGGTCGCGATAAGCCTTTATGTTCTCAACGCCATCTTTCTGCATAAACTGTAAAATCTCTTTCAAAATAGTTATGGCAAGGTCTGGACCTTCATAAACCATCCCACTGTATAATTGGATCAAGTCTGCACCAGCTTTCACTTTTTCCAAGGCTGTTTGTGCATCTCTTATGCCACCAACGCCAATGATTGCAATCTCTTTCCCCAATTTTTGACGCATTTTTGCTAGCACAATAGTAGAACGCTCGAAGAGTGGACGTCCAGAAAGTCCTCCCTCCTCGTTCCTTAGAGTACTCTCCCTAAGACCTTGGCGTGAAAGAGTGGTATTGGAAACAATGAGACCATCAAAATCAGATAGTTTCATTTCTTCAGCCATATCATCCAATTCTTTCTCCGATAAATCAGGTGCAATTTTCAAAAAAATAGGAACGGAGAATCCGTGCTTTTCCTTTTGTTCACTACGCGCTTGCGAAATTGCATTCATCAAAAGATGCAAACTATCACGCGCTTGTAAATCACGTAAACCAGGTGTATTTGGTGAAGAAATATTAACCGTAAAGTAATCAGCAACGTCATAAAAATAAGCAATACTTGTGATATAATCATTAATCTTATCGACCGTATCCTTATTAGCCCCAATATTAATTCCTACAATACCAAGACGTTTATATCCACGAAGCCTGCTGTAAACAATTTGACGCCCGTCATTATTAAAACCCATTCTATTAATAATTGCTTCATCTTTTCTCAAGCGAAAAAGCCGTGGTTTAGGGTTTCCAACCTGAGATCTTGGCGTAACAGTACCAATTTCAGTAAAACCAAATCCTAAATGAAAAACGTCATTGACAACCTCTGCATTCTTATCAAAACCCGCAGCAAGACCGACAAAGTTTTCAAATTTAAGACCCGCAATAGCCACACATAACCGCTTATCAACGACCTTCTGATAACTGTTCAATCCGCTTTTCAGCCCAACAATTGCTAAACGGTGTGCATATTCTGGATCCAACATAAATAAAGCAGGACGACCAATACAACGAAAAAAATTCATCCATCCTTCTCCGAAATACACAAACAACCCATTACACCCTCACGTAAAGCTTTTAATATAAAAGCTTAACATTACAAATCGAACTTTATCTCAATAATAACGTAACCCCTACTAAAAGAAAGTTCATAATACCATTGCTCTTCATCTTTCTGTTTATGAACATTGAACAGAAAAATATTTTCTTTTTTTCATAATTATTCAGATATTGAAAATTGCAACACTCTATAAAAAAGAACAACATATAAACCTGTAAAATATATTTCTTTTTTCTACATATTATCATCAAAGTCTTGAAACAATTTTATAATTTGAAAACAATGATGTGTCCTTAGTTGAAAAGAAGAAAAAATACAGTTCTTATCAAAAAACTGTCTGTTTGTGCTTATAAACTATTCTCCTATCAAGCCAAACAAAACGCCTCATTAAATCTTTAACATGTTATGTAGTCTTAAAGGGATTTTGATATTTGTAATATAATGCTGCAAGAAAGTAAAAATTGCTCTTTCCTTTTTTATCAAAAGCGATAATTAAGGTTACTGTATGTCGAATATACAAAGGGGAAACCATAATGCTTAAAGAATTCAAAGAATTTGCCCTAAAAGGTAATATGATTGATCTCGCCATCGGTGTGATTATAGGGGGAGCTTTCGGTGGCTTAGTCAATTCGATTGTCAATGATATTTTTATGCCTGTTATTGGTCTCATCACAGGTGGAATTGACTTTTCTAACATGTTTATTCAGCTTGCCGGTGAAAAACAAGCCACTTTGAGTGCAGCTAAAGCAGCCGGAGCAACGATTAGCTATGGCAACTTTATCACTTTACTTATCAACTTTCTCATTATTACCTGGGTTCTCTTCTTTTTTGTTAAAAGTATGAATAAAATACGCCGGAAACAAGAAAAAGAAGAAACTTCAAAAAAGATGTCTCTGGAAGAGCAACTTCTATCAGAAATCAGAGATTTGTTGGCTAAGAAAAAATAAATTGATGCGTCGCTTCACGCGTAAAATATAGGAAAAAATATTTCTACAGTTGTCCCGTAATTGGGCTTTGAAAACAACAAAAATTGCCCACCTCTTTCTTCTACCATTGCTTTACACATCGGTAGTCCTAGGCCAGTGCCAACAAAAAAGCTATCCCCAGAACGTCCATCTTTGCGTTCTACTTGACCATAAGGTTGCAGTGCTTGTAAAATCTCTTCATCATTCATCCCTAGACCATTATCACTCACTGAAATCTTCACCCACTCTTTTTTGTTACAAGAAACGTGGACAATAATTTGTCCACCCGATGGTGTAAAACGGATGGCATTGGAAAGAAGATGCAACATAATCTGACGAAATATCCGTTGCGGTATACAAATAAATGGCACATAAACCGGTGCAACAATACGCATAATAATACCATTATGATTCGCTTGTGTTTCAAGAAAAGCCATACTCGCACGCAAACAGGAGGTCACATCAAATGTTTCAGCTACAATGGGCCTATTATTCTGGTTATTTGAACTAGAATAATTTGCTTTCGAACACTCTAGTAATTGATTCACCAGCGATAATATATGTTTTCCAGATGAAATAATATCACGTAAATATCCGCGATAACGCTCATTGTCTATCGCACCAAAACGGCCATCTCTCATAATTTCTGCAAAACCGATAAGAGCATTTAAAGGTGTGCGTATTTCATGAACAACTCCAACCATTTTATTCTCTTCGGCCTTTTTATCTAAGGGTAGCACCACACTTGTCATATCATGCAGTATAACAGCATAACTGTCTTGTCGTGCCAAAGACACCATCGTCATAGAAACGGTCACATTCTTATAATTTTTCTTCACTAAATTAGCTGTATCACTGCGAATAAAAGCATGATTTTTTCCTTTCATACGGATCAACTCAAAATATTTTTCAACTAAAGAGCGACTTTGCAAAGTAAATAATGATGATAATGGCTGAGCGCGTAATTCATTTATTTCATAGCCAGTTAATGCCAAAGCAGAACGACTGATCGCTTGAATGAAACCCTGTTCATTCAGCCACAAAACACCATCAGTAGCTTTATTCAACAATGATAAAACTGCTTCCGGCTCTTTTATAAGAACTTTCTTTATGATATTTCTAGACAGTGTCTGTGCACATGGCAACTCACCGGCTGTTTCTGTAACCAAATGTGCTCCCTCTACCGATAAATCCAACTCGTCACGCAAACGTTCTGCAATCTCACGAAAAGCTGAACGCTCTATCTCTGAGAGACTCGATGTTTTTGTACTCAAATCTGCAGCTCTTTTTTCTTGTACTTTTTCTTGCATGTTCAAAACACAAAAATCATACCCTCCCTTTGAAATGTTGCGTTTGGTATTTAAAATTGGCAAAGTGGAGGGTTTAACATAAAGCCATTCTAAACAACTATCAACACTCCCTTAAACAATTTGTTAACTCCAAGACATAACCACCTCAATGAAAATCGCTGAACATACGCTACCGCTCCTCATGAAATTGATTAGTAAGTTCATACAAAAGAGATCCTAAAATAGATGAAAATAGAGACTTAACAACTTCAGCTAACTCTTTTGATATATCAAAAAACGGCCACTTTTACCCATTTCTCAGGGAAAACATCGTGACAAAAGCTCTGGCATAACACGATAAGGTCTTGTTATACTTAAACATCTCCGCCTTTAAAAACACGCATAAAACCCTTTAAATTACTGATTTTCCTTCCAAGAGAATAATGCCAATTTATAGTACGGACATCTCCTCTAAATAAAATGGCTTTGACTGATATCTCACTATCAGTGGTCTGTAGCAGAATTTTGACCATTTCATCAACAAAACAAAAATGAGAAGAAGCCCATCACACCGTTGCATTTTCATCAATCACGGCAACGGACACGGTTGCATCATCCAAACCAGCCATAAGAGAAATATCTTCTTCTCCGAAAGATTCCAGCAAAAGCACTTTGCCATCAATAACATCAATAGATATTATAAAAAGTTCAGTATAGCGCTTCAAACCACCTAACGCAACAGAACCTACACATTGAGCACTCTAATATTTTGTCGTGCACCACTTGATCAAAAAAAGACCATTCTTCAATCATAGCAACCACAAAAGAAAAAACAAAAAATACGCTGCTACATTCTTTGACCAAAGAATATTTCTACAACCTGATGCAATGCACTGATTTATAATGATAATTCATTGTTTTATAATATGGATTAGAAACCTTAATATCATAAGATTCTTTCATTTCAACCACTCTTATATTGAAGCAATCAAAACAGGTTTGAAATGAGAGAAACTTAGATATTTAGAATTCTCATTCAACATGCAAAACAATAAATTATCGTTATAAATCAATGTATTGTCTCTTTAATCTTTCACAGTAAAAAAATGATCACATAACAACACGCGTGCCCGTAAAATAAACCAAGCATCAACTCTTAAAATAACGAATATTCAATATTTTTCAGTCATTTATCTTTAAAATTTCCTTACTTATTATTGTAAATCATTAATGAGAATCTCACGTTTTCCAACATGATTAGCGGCTCCAACAATGCCTTTTTCTTCCATACGCTCCACGAGAGAAGCTGCCTTGTTATAACCAATTGCAAGTCGGCGTTGAATATAAGATGTCGAACATTTTTTATCACGCATAACAATCTTTACAGCTTGCATATAAAGTTCTTCTCCATCCTCACCAAAATTTTCTACCGTAGGAACTTCCGCAACTGAATCAGCTATCTCTCCCTCTTTATTATCGTCTTCACTATCCGTTATTGTTGCTAAATAATCAGGCTTTCCTTGCATTTTAAGATGTGCAACAATCGCTTCAACTTCTTCGTCAGAAACAAAAGGCCCATGAACACGCACAATGCGCCCACCACTAACCATATGAAGCATATCTCCCTGGCCTAAAAGCGTTTCCGCACCTTGTTCTCCCAAGATTGTACGACTGTCAATTTTTGATGTTACCTGAAAAGAAATACGGGTAGGAAAATTCGCCTTAATCGTGCCCGTGATAACATCAACCGAAGGACGTTGTGTTGCCATAATAAGGTGAATACCTGCTGCACGCGCCATTTGTGCCAAGCGCTGAATAGCATTCTCTATTTCTTTACCTGCTACCATCATAAGGTCGGCCATTTCATCAACAATCACAACGATATAAGGAAGCTGTGTTAGATCCATTGCTTCTTCATGATAAAGCATTTCCCCACTTTCTTTATCAAAACCCAACTGTACAGTACACATAATCGTTTCGCCTTTTTGTGCCGCAAGTGCAACGCGTGCATTAAAACTATCAATATTACGTACACCTAACTTAGCCATTTTGCGGTAACGTTCTTCCATTTCACGAACAGCCCATTTTAAAGCTGTTACCGCTTTCTTTGGATCCGTTACAACAGGTGTTAAAAGATGTGGGATGCCGTCATAGACAGATAGTTCTAACATTTTAGGATCAACCATAATCAAACGGCACTGCTTTGGTGTCATTCGATAAAGAATCGACAAAATCATTGTATTAATCGCAACAGACTTGCCAGATCCTGTTGTTCCCGCAACCAACAAATGAGGCATTTTCGCTAATTCTGCAATGACAGGCTCCCCATTAATCCCTTTCCCCAAAGCAAGCGCTAATTTAAATTGGCTTTCACGAAAAGAATTTGATTGAATTAATTCCCGCAAATAAACGGTTTCACGAACCATATTGGGTAACTCAATGCCAATTACATTGCGTCCAGGAATCACAGCAACACGTGTAGAAATAGCAGACATAGAACGAGCAATATCATCAGAAAGATTGATGACCCGTGATGATTTTACTCCAGCTGCAGGCTCAAATTCGTACATTGTCACCACTGGCCCTGGATGAACATGGATAATTTCACCCTTAATTCCAAAATCTTCCAAAACACTTTCCAAAAGTCCAGCACCGCGTTCCAATATTTCCTGCGGAATCACCGTACCTTCATGAAAAACAGGCTCCTGTAATAAATCAATGGGCGGAAATTCATAATTGCCATAGTTAAGAGATTGAGTATTTGACATAAACACAGAATCATAGCTGCTTAATGATGTGCTAACGGATCGCAATGCTTTTCTTTTTGTTTTCATGATAGAGAAATCTTCTGAATTCTTCTCTACGCTTTCTTTTATACAACTGCCAATATTGTTGCTATTTTGGAGCTCATTAGTCGCGCTTGTATCGCTTAACGTATGAGCAGAATCTTCAACAATCATTTCAGAATGACACTTTTGAACCTCTTTAACAGTATCATTTTTTGCATGCATTAAATCAGAAGTTTTTTCAATTCCCTGATTCTTCTCCTCTGAAAATTGCGATGTAATGGCATTATAAAATTGTGGAAAACGGTATTCAAGAACACGATAAAAAGCAGTAATTGACTCATCAAAGGTAGTATCTGTATTCAACACAACCTTATCACTTGTAAAATCAATCGGTGTGTTTTTTTTTTCTAAAATTTTAGTGTCAACCTGTTCTAACATAAAAGCTTCACACTCAAAAAATGCATCATTAGAAAGATAAAAAATGGGCTGTGTTTTTTGCACTGTATTTTCTACTTGTAATTTATGATTCCCTGCATCCTCCTCAAGCGTCATAGGAACGGTTTGCCGTGACAACTGCTTCAAAAAAGTTGAATGACAAATTGATGCTTTATTCTCTATCGATCGAGAATTCATCACCTTTTTGATCGATGGAATATTTGTTGTTTTCTTATTATAGTGTATCACTTTTATAAGATTTTCTTGCTCTTGCTTCGCGAAAACTTTAAACTGTTTTGCAAAAATGGGGTCAGTTTCTATGCGACGACGTAAAATCTCAACTTCTGGTGTTCGCGTAAAACGTACATTCTGTCCGAGTGTAAATGCCTTTTTCCATACTTCCGGATAAGGAAATATTTCAGCAATCTTAGAAGGTGTAATTTTTTCTGATACACCTTGTGTACTTTTATTAGATAAAGAAGGCGTAGAAATGGATTTTTTTTTCGAATTATGCATGATACCCAACAAACTTATAGAAATAAGAACAATTACCTCTTCAAAAAGAATGCATAGAGACTATAGTATGAAGGTTAATAACTTTTTGCTAACGATCACTTTCTGACCAAAAAAGAAGGCTCTAATTCCTCTCAATGAAGATTCCTCAACATTGACTGCCTCAGTTGCAAAATTTATGCTCTTATCTATCTTTAAGAAATTGATTTTAAAGAAAATTATGTTACAAAAAATTACAGAAAAATCGCTCATTATTTCTTTTTGTTCTCTTTTAACACAAAGAGTTATTATGATTGGTACTTTATTTAACTCTTCAGCCTTGTTATGATAAAATAGTCTATTTTCTGTAGCCTTGATAAGATTACCCTTGTTATTCTTGTTAAAAAAGTCTCAAATAAGAGGAAATTTCAATAATAGAAAAAATAGGGAATGTATCATGTTGAATAAGCGGAAATTTTATATAAATGGTTTATGGGATGACCCAAGCACTCCTCATGATTTACATGTCATTGACCCTTCAACAGAAGAGCCTTGTGCTGTCATTAGTCTTGGTAGCATAAAAGATGCAGATAAAGCAATTAATGCTGCTAAAAAAGCTTTTCAAACCTGGAAACCAACCTCACCTCATGAACGTCTTGGATTCGTTGAAAAAATTTTAAAGATTTATGAAAAACGCTCAGGTGATATGGCAAAAGCTATTTCAATGGAAATGGGAGCACCTATTGATATGGCACTTAATGCACAAACCGCTAGAGGAAGTTTCCATATTCGTAACTTTATAAAAGCTTACAAAGAATTTGCATTCCAAGATGTCTTAATAGAAGGAAATCAACAAGCAATTCTTCATTATGATCCTATCGGTGTCGTAGGATTGATTACTCCATGGAATTGGCCTATGAACCAAGTGACTCTTAAAGTTATCCCTGCTTTGTTGGCTGGTTGTACTATGGTGTTAAAACCCTCTGAAATTGCTCCTCTTTCTGCTATGCTCTTTGCTGAAATTTTAGATGAAACCGCTTTACCTGCTGGTGTTTTTAATTTAATTAATGGAGATGGTGCTAATGTCGGCTCTTACCTCTCTGCTCATCCAGATATAGAAATGATCAGCTTTACTGGATCAACCAGAGCAGGAAAAGATATTTCTAAAAATGCTAGCAATACTTTAAAACGTGTCAGTTTAGAGCTTGGAGGAAAAGGAGCAAACATCATATTTTCTGATGCCGACTCAGATGCTATTCAACGGGGTGTAAAACAATGCTTTTGTAATAGTGGACAAAGCTGTAATGCACCAACACGTATGCTTGTGGAACGAGCTATTTACGACAAGGCCGTGAAAATAGCTAAAGATGTCGCCGAAAAAACAAGGGTGGGACCAGCATACCAAAGAGGAAACCATATTGGTCCGGTAGTTTCAAAACAACAATACGATAAAATCCAATGTCTTATCCAATCTGGAATTGATGAAGGTGCAACTCTTGTTGCAGGTGGAACTGGTTTACCAATGGGAATGGAGCGTGGTTATTATGTTCGCCCAACAGTTTTTTCTGATGTAAAACCTAATATGCGCATTTTTCGAGAAGAAATCTTTGGTCCAGTCCTCTCTATTCTTCCTTTTAATACAGAAGATGAAGCCATTACTTTGGCCAATAATACGGAATATGGTCTTACAAACTATATACAATCGCAAGATCTTAGCAAATGCCGTCGTATCGCCGCACAAGTACGCTCTGGTATGGTAGAAGTAAACGGACATGGATTACCAAGTGGAAGTTACTTTGGAGGCGTAAAATTTTCTGGGCGTGCTCGTGAAGGAGGGCTCTGGGGAATTAAAGAATTTCTCGATACCAAAGCAATTTCATACTGGTAAAAGGATCTTATGAAAAACTTAATAGGAATTGTATGGTAACACAACGAATAACGGATGATAATGCTCTTGGGCAACGACTCGATCAGTGGCTTGCTAAACAATATAACAATGTGTTGTCACGTTCACGTCTACAAGCCCTCATCCGTGGAGGCTATCTTAAAGTTGATGGTCAACTCATAAAGAAGCCGAAAACAAAATTAAAACCCAATCAAATCATCGAATTGATAATGCCTGCTCTTCGTGATGCAGAACCTAGTGGTGAAGCTATTGCATTGGATATTCTTTTTGAAGATGATCATGTCATTGTTATCAATAAACCTGCTGGTCTCGTTGTTCATCCCGGCAATGGTAATTGGACCGGAACACTAGTTAACGCCCTTATCCATCACTGTGGTAAGAGTTTGTCTGGTATCAGCGGTGTTAAGCGTCCTGGCATTGTGCATCGTCTCGATAAAAATACAAGTGGAGTCATGATTGTCGCCAAAAATGACCTTGCTCATAAAAACCTCAGTGCACAATTTTCTGACCATGGACGTACTAGTGCATTAGATCGACGCTACCATGCCTTGATTTGGGGATTCCCCGACCGTAATGTTTGGACAATTAATGCATCCCTTGGCCGTTCTCCGTACAATCGAACAAAGCAGACTGTCATCCATAACCAATATCTTCATGCTCGTCATGCTGTTACACACTTTTCTCTTCTAGAAAAATATGGAACCCATGCAGATAAAATACCTTTTGCCAGTCTTCTGGAATGTCGCCTGGAAACTGGACGGACTCACCAGATCCGTGTTCATATGGCTCATATCGGACATCCGCTCATAGGTGATACTGTTTATGGCAACGCTTTTAAAACAAAATCAAATACGCTTAATCCTATCATTAAAAATGCAATCGATCAATTCAACCGACAAGCTCTCCATGCAACCAGTATTACCTTTGAACATCCTGTTATAGATAAAATTATGTCTTTTTCTTCACCGCTTCCTCAAGATATGGCTGAACTTATCAAGCATTTAAAAAAAATAAATTGAAACTTTTAGCTCTCTCATGGTTTCACAATAAAATATCTCTTTTTGAACAAAATTGAAAATTATGTTATGGTAAGCTTGTAGAGGTGTTTATATCTAGAAATCGAATTTGCCTTATTAGGGAATTCATGCAAAAGGAGGGTGCTATATGGCCCATATGAATCTGCTATCAGTAACAATAGGTGATGGAGGATTGAATCGTTACCTGGAAGAAGTACGGCGTTTTCCAATGCTTGAGCCACAAGAAGAGTACATGTTGGCTCAGCGTTATCGTAAGTATAATGATCTAAAAGCCGCGCATAAATTGGTAACCAGTCACTTGCGCCTCGTAGCCAAAATCGCAGTGGGATATCGTAGCTATGGACTCCCCATTGGGGAAGTCATTTCGGAGGGTAATGTTGGACTTATGAAGGCCGTTAAGCGTTTCGAACCGGAACGCGGTTTCCGTCTTGCAACCTATGCAATATGGTGGATTAAAGCATCAATTCAGGAATATGTATTGCGGTCTTGGAGTTTGGTAAAAATGGGAACAACTGCTAATCAAAAACGCTTGTTTTTCAACCTTCGTAAGTTAAAAAGTAGACTTCAAGTACTCGACAATGGTGATCTTAACGCAGAGCAAGTAAAAGAAATTGCAACCCAATTAAATGTCACTGAAGATGAAGTTGTCTCAATGAACCGTCGGCTTGGTGGTGATACTTCACTCAATGCACCGCTTCGAATAAAAGAAGGTGAAAATAGCGAATGGCAGGATTGGCTGGTGGATGACTCCAACAATCAGGAACAAGCTTTAATCGAACAAAATGAATTGGAAAATCGTCGTTCCATGCTAACAAACGCTTTGGATAATTTAAATGAACGCGAAAAACGTATCTTCAAAGCACGTCGTTTAAGCGATATACCACTGACATTAGAAGAACTCTCAGCTGAATTTAATATCAGTCGGGAACGTGTCAGACAAATTGAAATGCGTGCATTTGAAAAAGTACAAAGCTCTATTAAAGCTTCTGCTTTATCCCAAAATCAAGTGTAAAGCTCTCAAAGCTCAGTGTAGATTCCAATTTTTGCGCATTTTAAAATGACAAAGAGCCAGTAAAAGTTTTCTCTTTGTCTTTACATTAAATTGCCGAACAATTCTTGTGATGAAAATTTTATTTAGAGCTTTTCCTATCACCTACATTGAGAGTTTATTTCTTACCAAGAACTGTTAGCTGTTTTGGTTACTCAAGCCATTTTCCAATAACCTTATTAAAAATAGACTCACCTATTGGTCCTTTTGCGAAGGTTAATTCGTTTGTACGCCCGTTTTTATCAGTCAGTACCAAACGCATCCAATCTAATTCCCGCATCAATTGTAAATTTCGGTTCAGAAATGGATGTTTGCCGCTCAAAACAACAAGAAAAAAATCATCATCAATCTTCGCAGTAACAGTGCTTGTTAAAGCCTTCCCAACGGACTGTTCACTTGCTTTAAAAGTTAATGCTTGAACATTACTTATAGCTTGGCCTGAAAATTTATCAGAAAGAATAAAAATAAGGTCCATAATATACGCAGCAGGAAAAGACGCGTCAGTATTACGACGTAAAATTAACCGTAATGATAACCCTTTATCTGGAATTGTTATATCACCTTGTATAGCCGATTCTTCTGGAGCTCCCTTCACGCGAGATTCCTTTATAAGCGTCCAACGTGCGCTCCCTGTTGCTACTTTTTCTGCATCATAATCCGTACGTGCTTGATAAAAAACAGCTTCACCGAACTGTTCCACTAACTGTAAATTGCTAGAAATAGCTGTTGAGATTCCTTCTTCATTTGAAGAATCTGCCGTTTGATCTAAACCGGTATCAACTTCACTCCCGTCTTCTAATAAGCGTTGCGTTAGCTTCCTTTTGACCGAAAGTGCCTGCGGTAACACATGAGAAGCTTGAACATTTCCCCCAGACAACTGATAATCATTTAATACAAATACACGTCCACCCACAAAACAAATACCGATCACTAAAGTGAAAAAACCCGTAACAAAAGCAGTGCTTATTACAATACGCCTTTTCATCGATGACCTATTAGCACGACGCACAGCTTGAGAAAAAATATACGAAACAATGTGCGGATCATCTCCTTGCGAAGGAGAAGCTAAAGGAGCACTCCTTAACGTATTGTTGTCAGTATGCTGAGAAGCCAAACAAGCTTCCATATTGACAGGCTCTGCATCTGATACATCTGAAGCGGAAGACTCATGACCTCGTGCCAATATAGAGGTTTGTGTGTGTTTATCAGCTTCAGCTACACCTCTAAGATTCCACCCAATAACTGAAGAAAGCAATTCCTTTTCAACCGCTAAATATTCTGCTTCAACAGTTGCAATAGCACTTTGTAAAATCTTTCTTTGCTTATCTTCTATTGCTTGTGGTATTGTCCTTACTACAAATTGGTGTTCTAGTGTTTCGATAGCTCGCTTATAAATCCGCTTACGCAATTGTGGTGTAACGTTACTTTGCACATTGATTGCCTTTTTTAAGATTCCAACGAAATCTACCATATGCTCTATAATTTCCCTCAAACTGAGAAAAGAAATCCCAGCCGTAAAGCCAAAAACACTTTTATTTTAACCGTCTAAATTGATGATCACTTATATTGATATAACTATCCGAATAGTTTAAAATGAATATAAAGAATAAACAATGCTCTTTTGTGGTTTTCTCTCCTTCATTCTTAATTCTCTCTTCTTAGAAAAACACAAAAACAAACCGAAAACCTAAATGGAAATCTAAAAATAATGATTAATTTGCGAAAGGATCCGTAATAAGGATAGTATCTTCACGCTCGGGACTCGTGGATAATAAAGCCACCTGCGTACCGATCAATTCTTCAATATAGCGTATATATTTGGTAGCCTCTACTGGTAAATCTTCCCAGTTCAATGCATGCGCTGTTGCTTTCTTCCAACCTTCTAATGTCTCGTAAATAGGCTTTACACGGGATTGTGCTCCCATAGAAGAGGGTAAATAATCAATTCTTTTCCCATCAAGTTCATAACCAATACAGACTTTAATTTCATCCAAACCATCTAAAACATCAAGCTTTGTCAATGCTATACCCTGAACACCACAAATCGTTACCATCTGACGGACTAAGACAGCATCAAACCAGCCACATCGACGTTTTCGACCAGTCACAACGCCAAATTCATGCCCACGTATTCTAAGAAATTCGCCAATATCATTTACCTGCTCTGTCGGAAATGGCCCTTCTCCAACACGTGTTGTATAAGCTTTTGCAATACCCAAAACATAATGAATTGTACTAGGTCCCATACCTGAGCCAGTACACGCCTGCCCAGCAACTGTGTTGGATGACGTCACATAAGGATAAGTCCCGAAATCATTATCTAATAAAGCACCTTGCGCACCTTCAAAAAGAACGTGCTTACCCATCCGATAACTTTCATCCAAAAGACGCCACGTACAATCCATAAAGGGTAAAATTTCATCCGCTACTTGCATCAACTCATCATAAAGTGCTTGAGAATCAATTTCTGCAACGCCCATCCCACGACGCAAAGCATTATGATGTCGCAAAAGTCGTTCAATCTTAGCCATAAGCGTATCAGCTTCCGCCAAATCCATCACGCGGATAGCACGACGCCCCACCTTATCCTCATAAGCCGGACCAATACCACGCTTTGTCGTACCAATTTTTAAACCCGACATACCACTTTCACGAGTTGCGTCAAGATCGCGATGCAAAGAAAGAATCAACGGAGCATTTTCAGCAATACGCAAAATTTCCGGTGCAATTTTTACACCTTGATCACGTAGTTTTTTTAATTCTGCTACAAAATGATGAGGGTCAACGACAACACCATTACCGATAATTGATAACTTCCCACGTACTAAACCAGATGGTAAAAGTGATAATTTATAATTAACTCCATTAACAACTAATGTATGGCCTGCATTGTGTCCACCTTGATATCTGACTACGATATCTGCCCGCTCCGACAACCAATCTACAATTTTACCTTTGCCTTCATCGCCCCATTGCGTCCCTACAACTACTACATTGGCCATAACTTTCTCCATCGTATTCGGTCAAACAAAACCAGCATTCAAAAACAAACGTTCCTTTATAACGAAACCTGAGAGAAAGTGCGACTCTTCATTTCAACTTTTTCTCAATCTTCAGCTCTACGATTATAAAGGACAAAAATAGTGAGATATAAAATATATCTTCATTTTAAATCAGTTATTTTTGCTGTAAAAAGTAGAAAAATTTATAAAGTTTATCGCTGTTGCTTTTACCAAATTTGATAAATCACTCATACTACCTACGTAATCTTTTTACGATTTGTGCGATATTTGAAAACCATTTGTCTGATACAAAGATACAGAAGAGCATCATAATCTCCCATATTCTTTTTCAGAAAAAACCGCGTTATAAAAATCACTTACAACTTCTTAAAGTTGAGCTTTTTCGACCTGAAATGCCCATTCAAGCCATGGTGTTAAAATCTCAAGATCGGAAGCCTCAATTGTTATACCTGTCCAAATCCGAAGGCCTGGAGGTGCATCTCTATACGAACCAATATCATAAGCAGCCCTTTCCTCATCAAGACGACTTACAATCGCTTTTATAAAAGATATCCGCTTTTCAATATCTAAAGCCGTAACTACTGGATCAACAATATCTAAACAAACAGATGTATTAGAACGCACTTGAGGATCTTTTGCCAAATATTCTAACCACGGTGTTTTGCGAACAAAAGCATCAAGTACCGCAAAATTTTTCTCAACTCGCGCCATTAATGCGTGCAAACCACCCTGTGCCTTTGCCCACTTCAGTGCATCAAGAAAATCTTCAATACATAACAAAGAGGGTGTATTAATAGTTACCCCCTTAAAAATATTTTCGTTTAATTTTCCATCCTTTGTTAGACAGAAAATTTGCGGTATAGGCCAAACTGGAACATAATTTTCAAGCCGCTCAACAGCACGAGGGCTTAAAATCAACATACCGTGTGCAGCTTCACCTCCCAAAACTTTTTGCCATGAAAAAGTAACAACATCTAATTTTGAAAAATCAAGATTTTGCGCAAAAGCTGCTGATGTTGCATCACAAATTGTCAATCCTGCTCGCCTCTCTGGAATAAAATCTGCGTTAGGAATACGCACACCAGCAGTCGTCCCATTCCATGTAAAAACAACATCACGATCAAAATCCATTTGTGTTAAATCCGGCAATTCTCCATAAGGGGCTTCAAAACGACGCACATCAGAAAGCTTTAATTTCTCAACTACATCTGTAATCCACTTAAAACCAAAGCTTTCCCATGCCGCCATATCAACGCCACGCTCACCTAATAAAGACCATAGAGATATCTCAACAGCACCGGTATCTGAAGCAGGAACAATCCCTATACGATAATCAGAAGGCACTTTAAGAATCTCACGCGTTAAATCTATGACTTCAGCAAGTCTTAATTCTGCTTCTCTCGATCGATGCGAACGCCCAACTAACGCCTTTTTAAGAACTTCAAGAGTCCAGCCAGGTCGCTTGCTACAAGGACCGGAAGAAAAATTAGGATTATTGGGACGACAAGTTGGTTTTTTTAATATTATCATTATTCTCCCCTTTTAGATGACTTGCCTTTCTTTAAAGAAAAACAATTACTATCAAAGGCCGTGCCTATAGCCTCTTTAGATAAATATCAAAAATAGTCTCTATTTACTTCGTAAGTTTAAGCTAAACAGAAACCTTGTGAAAAATATTTCTCTTAATCATCCCCCTAAATTGTTTCTTTCAAAAAGTTCATCGTGTCTCACCACAACAAGACAGTATCTTGATAGCAAAACATTAACGTATCACACTATACCTATCAAGTTTACTTTATGGCAAGAGCAACTATAATTGGAAATAAAATTATAAAAAATCAATTATTTTTCTTTTGATAGCTGGACAGAGAAAATTTTAATGTTATAACCGCACACGTTCACGTATTTTGTGAAACGTGCCCAGATAGCTCAGTTGGTAGAGCAGCGGACTGAAAATCCGCGTGTCCGTGGTTCGAATCCGCGTCTGGGCACCGTTTTTTTTTGCATTTAACATATTGAAATATACAGTTTCTTTGATTAGCAATTTTCGGACCACCTTTTGGTCCACCCTTCGCAATTTATACAATTTTACCTAATTTGTTCTTATTCGCTCGGTATTTTTCTCTAGAGTAAATGCTAAGATTTCTTTCTCCACCTCACTGCGCTCCCTAGCTTATATGACTTTAAAAATACCCCTTGAAGCACCCAATTACGAATCGTTGTTGTGGACACACTAAAAAGCTTTACACACTCACAAGTCGTTACATATCTATCGTCATCATCAAATATCATCTCATTACCTTTCTATTTTTTATGTTATGTAAATGGATGGGGGTGCTGGGAGGAGAGAGAACCCTCATAAGGTTAAGAAGCTTGTGTCAAGATCTGCTTCATGTCTTGTTCTATCTCTGTTAACAAGGTTTCAACAGCTTGATTAATCTCTTCAATTTGTTTCTTATCACTGTCGACGCGTTTGATTTTCATGTGCGAGCGAACTGCTATCAGTAAACATGGGTTATAACTGATAACATCACACTATTTGCATCCCGTACAAGCCATTTAAAATTGCATTTGTGCGCTATATTCAAGCTTGATCTGATTATCGACAAAAAAGTGAAGATGTGTCGTTGATTATGGACATTTGATCTCAACTAATCCGTCCTCACAAACCAACTCATCAAGACTTGCAGCAGCCATTTCTATTGTAAGGTATTGGATAAATCCATACTTTGTGACATTAATATTATAAATGAATAGATATTCTCCAATGACATTATCCTCATGGTCAATTCCCCATTGTATAGCTGGTGTTGTATAAGATTGGCTTATTTCTCCTGTTAAACGCTCTGTGATGAGTTTAATTTTCTACCCCACATATTTGCTTTTAGGTGTTCCTTTTGCTGTTTTATTGAGTACAGTGTAAATATTTGATGCAGTGACTTCGCTTAATCGTGTTTGAAATCACTCTGCTGTTCTTTGTTCTATTTCACACTGCCGTTTGTTGTGGTGTTTTATCCATTTGCGAACGTTGTATTTTTTTTTAAAACTATTCAAAACAGTTTTTTCTTTCTTTTCAAACAAATCTTCAAGATGCTTGATTTTCGCAAAAGCAAATATCTCTTATGTTCTCGTTTGCTCCATTAATTTTTTGATGTTCTCTATACCGCTTAGTGCGTTCCTTCTAATATTTTGGTCTTCACCTCTCAAACATATCTCTATCGATAAGTGATTTTTGTGTTTTGGGATAAATATAAATAACAGAAATATGTTTTTAGTGGAATGACTGGCTAACCTCTACTATAGGACTATCTTGTATTTGCAACATATGATGCAAATTAACAGACTCGTTATCAAAACCAATAGGTGCTGTTTCTGTTTCCATTTTTTCAATATTTGTACCCCATACTTTTTTATTCTTTACTATCCAGAAAAAAATTCTGTTAGGATCAAACAGATCTCTCTCTGTTAGACTTTGTTTTTCTCAGTAAGTTCTTTTCCCTTGTAAGTTGTTTTAAACTCAATGGGTTCCGTTGACTAGAATTTTTTCTCTTGCCTCAAATATTGAGTTGCAACAACTTCATAGCTCATCTTTCCTAATGACAACACTTTTAAATACCATAACGCTATAAAAACAAACTTTTGCTCATGCTTTAGTCGTAAAATTAAATTTCTCAGACATTCCACGGTATAATCGCCTTTAAAAGCCTCATATTCATTCATCTCATCTTCATGCTTATACAAGTTGTAAAAACACCCTGCTACCCTTCCCCCATGACGGATAACTAATAGCCGTTGCAATAATTTTTTTGAATTATTTGTTCACGTTTTGTTAAGAAAAGACATTTAAAAGGTTTGCTTATCTTTATTCTTAATTTTACCAATAGGGCTATTTGCCTTAAATTTAGCCGTACAGAGAAATCTTTGATTATACAACTATAATATAAACTTTATAAAATCGCTCTGTACGGTGCTTTTTTCGTTTGACCACATATCTAATCTAATACCAAACAGAAAATTCCACTATTTTGCTATCCTCCAATATTTTCATTACTCCTCCTATCCCTTTAAAACCTTTTCAAACTTTTACTTTTGAACAAAAATAAAGGGTTAAAATGTTTTCCTGTGTTGTCTTTTCTTTCATCATTTTTTAACATATATTTAAATTGGCTTTGCGAACAACACTCGCTTTTCTCAAAAGATTGCTTTCTAAATCACGATACAACTTCACGAACTCATGCGTACTAAGAAAAAACGTATCCGATAAATCCTCTATCTCATCACACAAAATCCGTTTAACCGTTGTCATAAATGATCATGATGAAACATTCTTCAAAACCATCCCATAGGTCAACGCCATTCCCTCATGATCTAAATTTACTCTATTTTCAAACTACATGACAGCATACGAAATGTCTTTGCAATTATCCTCTTTTCCTGCTCTCAATGCAAATAGCTCTTGAAGTTGATCACAAATCTCTAAAATAATTGACTCCCTCTATTTCGTTAATTAACTGCTCTTTCAAAACTACAGGAATCCTGGGAGCTATCATTGCATGCATGTTCTTCAAAGTAACCTCGAAAACCGATATCAAGGATACTGTTTGCGATGCATTATTCCTATCATTTTTGGGAATATGGATAGATTTAAAAACCAAAAAGAAGAGTCACGCAATGTAAGAGAACAATTAGACCACCTAAAAAGCCAAGTGGAATCAGCAAAAGAGCACATCTTCATCTTGTATACGGAAAAAAATGCGAGCCTTAAAACCAAAATTGCAAGTATATAATGTATATAGAGATAGAGAAAGAGGTGAACTAAATACAAGATGTCCTAATGATACAGAAATTAACATGGCATTAGTCCTCTATAATTTTACAAAACAAATAATTAAAATAAATTACATAGAATATAGCAGAAAACAGCTCCTTTCAATTTATTGAAGCATCCTATCTCAATTCTACCCTCCATATTAACGATCTTAAGAGAGATAAAGATGTAGTTAAAATTTCTATAATAAACTCGAAACATATTGATTTAATAGACTCCATACTAAAACCAAAGCCAAGCGGCTTTTTTGATCTGTTTAGTATAGATGGTAACAGTGCATTCTCTATTATTTTTTAAGATATATCCAGGATAACTACTAATCAGGAAACCTATAACCATTATAGTTGAACACACTGCATCTGATAATCGAGAAGAAACGCTTGAAACTATTTTTTGCCTCGGATTTTTTCGTTGAATAGAGAAACAAAACAATAATTATTGGGATAATTTCAAATGACTAGGAACATTTTGCAATGCAATCCATATTTCTAATCATGTTCTCCAAGATTATATAATCCCTTTATTAATTCAAATAAAGATTAAAAAACGTCCACATATTACAAATGATAATAAGACATGATTTATCAGTGCTAATACTTCCCTCGCCCATCTTTATTTATCTCCTTTGACTTTATTGACTTTTTTCTTTTAAAAGCACCATAAAAATGTTCAATTTCTTGCGTTAGTTTTTCAATTTCTTGATTACGTGCTTTAAACTCTTGATCATGCGCATTATTTTGACTCACAAGCTCCACTGAAAATTCATGCCTTTTCTATCTGATGGCTTCTATAAAATTTTGAAGAGTTTTTTTTATACTCTTAAGAGTGATAGCGATAATACAAAGCAAAATCAAGTATAACACCACATACAATCAAATATAAAACCAATACAAACACCAATAGTAATATATTTTTATCTAAAATCATTTTATCTCCATTTATTTCTTAGGACGGTCATGATAACCGATCTGTTTGGCTTAGCATTCCATCAAAAAAGAAAGCAATAAACCGCATGTGCCACGCGTGATAAATCACTCTCGCATCCTTATTTTCCCTTCTAAACTATGCTAATATGATGCAAAACAGTGCCATGCAAACGGTTACAATTCATGCCATCACACTAGTTGTTTGCTCCAAACTCTAAAAATCTGCTGATTTCAATCAGTGCTAACGACGGTATAAACTCTACTCACGCCTTGCCGTCACCATTCTTAAGGGCTTTATTCATGTGAATTTTGTCGTCATAGCGAAATTTTTTATAGTTACAAACAATAGCATTGCCATAAATCTTAGCGAGATCTCGTATCTTGGCATGCCCGTAAACTAAAGCATTGTCATAAACTACTGCATTGCCAAAAAACCGTGCGTTGCCATATGGTAGCATGCTTCAAAACTTGGCATTACCAGAAACCATAGCAAAGCTATCAAGCCCAAAATCACCTTCATAATTTAAGTTGTCTTCTTTTTCTATAAAGCCGCCTAAATTACCAGCCATAACATCATCAAAGTACCTTAGTGCGCGGATGTGATAAAGCCTGCGCCTATTAAATAGACATCCATTGTCGCTAACGAATTCACATTTTTTCTACAGCCCTGATCATCTCCTTAAAGCTGTAAAGTTTCATATGCGCTATCAATACTGGAACTTTTTACAAATTTCGACATTGGATGCTTGTCCCTCTTGCATTAACAACTGCAAGCATTCATGATAAAGAAATCATAAGGGCACAAATCTATCCCATGTGCACATGCATAGTTTAATAATTGTATTTGATAAGTCAACGGGGATATCCGTTAGCGCTACCTTTGTCTTTGAGAATAAGTGACGCGATAAACAGTACCTTTACATTTCTATAAAATACTTAAAACATTAACAAAACCACCTAAATATTTTGTTATACGCAGGTTTCTTTTCTCATAATGAGGAAATTTCATATTTTTTATTGATTTTTCATTTAATATGAAAAAGTCTTGTTTTATGCGATCAGATCAGTTAAAGGCATGGCTTAATGAGCAATTAGCTAAAAATAAGCATGGTAGTAAAAAACTAGCCAACCATTTAGGAGTTTTGCCATCTATTTTGCTAGTATGTTGAATGCTTCAGGTATAAAAAGCTCAATAAGAACAAGTGGATTAATAGAAATTATTAATTTTTTTAGTGAAATCCTCCCTTTTAAAATTAAAGAATCCGAACAGATTATTTGATTTTATTATAAAGAAAAACCTGAAATTCAAAAAGCTGTTTTAACGATTCTTGAGAATTCCCGTTCTTCAGACAAAATATAATGGCAGCCATCACTTTATTATCTTCATAATTGCAAAGTCCTTCTAACATTGCTTTATCCATAATTAACCTCTACTTTCATAAAACTTCATATTTTATGAATTTTTTATTGATATTTTTCATAAAAAATAAAATATAACTTTCATATCCTAAGAATTAACCGTTAGTAAATAGGAAGTATCAAGACAGTTTTGGGCAAACTAATTTCTATAAACTCTGATGAAATTTTCTTAGTAACGTTCCGTTAGGAGACTGAAAATATTGTAGACTACACCACAGCTTTATTAAAAGCAGTATAGCATTTGTTTTTTTAGATGATATAGACAGCAATAGTATGACGATAAAATTGTGGCACTTAAGAAGAGAAAAACTGTTTATGCTTGTATGATGTATTTTCAAACTATTCAAGTTATTCAAAGCGTTTTAAAAAGCTTCCTCCTTTCCTCCATTATAATCGATGAGACTAAAGCTATAAACAGTAATGGAGAATGAAGTGAAAGACAAAACTGGTTACGTTCAAATGATCAATGCCCATACACTGTATAATAGGCGATTATAAACATCACAAGATCTTACCATTTGATTTCAATGATGTATTGCGAACCATAACCTGAAAGAGGATGTGCATTTCATTTTTACCAAACAAGAAGATGATAGAAAAAAGGAATTTCCAAAATCAGAAATAGAAACAGATCAAACCGATAATCCATCACTTCAAAATTTACGTACACCCTAAAAGAAGCCGCAGTATTATCTCTGGATTTCTATCAACGGCTAAATCATTAAATCACCCCTTAAATTTGATGGTATGAACTTTCAAGATCATCTCGATAATAATGGTAATCTCATTTCTATCAAATGTACTATATATCTGTCTGAAAAACATTAAAGATCCTATAGAGATCACTGAATATTTAAAACAAATACCACCCTTAAACAGAAACTTGGCAAAAACATCCAGCACACATATTGTGTTATAAAACAACTAGAATCTGCACTTTATGCTTTCGGATTTTCAAACATTTATGAAGAAAGCCAAACCACACAGATCAATGAAAAAAACTACTACACACAAGATAAAATAGTTTCTTATGACATTCTTAAACAAATTAAAAAATTAATGGACAAAATATAAACAGCAGAAGAAAAGATATTTTCTTTTTTAAAAATAAAAAACCTAACAGAAATATCTCATAGGCAAATATAAATGGTTTTAGAAGATTTGGAAAAAAGAAAAACATACAAAGAGAACGAGAAAAACTCTCTTTTACCACAGCAAAAACAAACAGATGTTCCTATACAAAATGCTGAATATATTCATATTCAAGATATCCAATATGCACAAAACAATAAGAATAAAAAACAGCATTATAAGCTGAAACAAAGAACAGCAGAGTAATTTCAAGCCCACTTAGGAAAAGTTATCGCATAAATATTTATAACGTACTCAGTAAAACAGCAAAAGGATTTCCTACAAACAAATATGAAGAATAACAAATAAAGCTTATTACAGAGCAATTAACAAGAAAAATAAATTCTCACTATGAAACCGAAGATATGTGATAGATAATTGAGAATGAAAATAATGCCTTGCAAGAGTATAGCTCCATTTATAACGTAAATGTAATAGACCGCGAATTCATTCAACGCCCCACAATAGCAATAGCCAATAGCCGAAGCAAACCCTGATGAACTTATTGGTAAATACCGGTTAATTGGAGTTCAATACCCAGGATCAGAAATTCATATGGGAATTTTTTGAGGTTTGTAATTAACATAGCCTCAGAAGGCAACTTCAATTCTCAGAAATTTTTGTTAATCAGCAGATTTACATCATTATCACTATTAAAAAAACTGCTCTTTAAAGTTTATTCTACGATAGATATACTTGAACAGTTTGAAAATTCTCCAGCGAAGCAAATAAACATTGACGATAAATCAAAGTGTTTTCACTCCTATTTTCTCACATTAAACGTATGCAATACAATATGTTTATGATTGATTAAACAAAAACAAATCCATCGCCTTGAAGAAAAGGCACTAAACACTTACATTGTAAACATTCCCGATTTTTTTACTTACACGTTTGCAATCTCTAATCTCTTGCCTGATAATAAGCTAACGTCGTTCTCTCAAAAAAGTTCGAACATTCGCTCAAGCATATTTATTGCTTTTTCTGTAAAAACCAAGCTAAAGAGCAGCCTATAATCTATTTCTTTCTACTAAATATGGAAAATAAAGAAGAATATAAATATATCCATAAATTAGTGTACATGTATCTTACTTTCTGTAAAAATGCTACATTTTTCCAAAATATGTTATGATTATCCGGATTGGGAGGTATGATAACTTTATTTAATAAATGAGTAAACTGTTTAATAAAAAAATAAATATTTCTT
>NZ_KL407334.1:515906-666023 GCF_000706625.1 Bartonella koehlerae C-29 | reverse complement strand
ATTAATTTATAGATAAATTATATCACTACTATTTTTTTAACAAAAATACGACCAGAGTTACTAATTTTTAATTTCCAATTTTAACAAAAATCTTGTAAAATGCTCTCACAGAAGAATAACATTCTTCATGTTGTATCTTTAAAATGTAACCTAAATTTTTAATGAGCTTATTATTCCCAATTCAGCATAAAAATAAACTAAATTGCTTATCAATCCTATTTTTGCGCTTGTCATATCTCTTAGGTAATAATAGATATAAATTGTACAACACTTCCTTTTGAAGTAATCACTTCAATAAAATACAATAAGGTTCCTGTATCCTCTATATCTCCTCTTCATCAAAGCATAAAGAAACAGGATAAAGGATTTTATCATGTTATCTTTTTTTATCATCACACGTACCGCAATACAAAATCTCATTCAAAGTAAAAGAACTATTCTTTCTTTGAGGAAATAAGAGGAACAGATTTTTTAACGGTAAGTGCAACAAAGGAGGCAATGAACACTTTTAAACAACCACCAATCAGAAAACCTGAGGAAGCCACTAAAACCTTTAATAAAGAGATTTTAGTAATATATGCTGTCCATGGTATTCCAAAAGCATAGACCACCCCTATACCACCTAAAGAATTTATCATAATTAATGTTATAAAATTTAACCGCTGCCAAAATAATTCAACCATAAAGCCAATAAAAAATGCAGCAAATGGAAAACCTATCAGATAACCACCAGAAGCCCCTGAAAAGACTCCGATCCCACCACGACCACCAGACAATAAAGGTAGTCCAATAGCAACAAGGACAAGGAACAGAAGCGATGCTAAGGCTCCTCTTTTTGCACCAAGTATAGAGCCAGCTAACATCGGTCCCATAGATTGAGCTGTAATAGGAACTCCAAGAAGAAAAGGAAGGGAAATGGGAGGGAAAAGACCCAAAACAGCGTAAATAGCGGCAAATAAAGCAATATAGGTTAAATCTTTTGTATTCATTTTTATAATCTTTTTTATGAGGGATTTGTATTATCGCTAACTATTGTATCAACAGTATCAGCATTATAAGAGCGTGCCTCCAATGCCTCAGCGACTTCTGAAGCCATTCTTATAGTTCGTATAATTAAAGGTATTGCAAGAGTTGCAATATTTGTATTGAATCCGCGTGCTCGTTGTGCTTCACGCACTTCATTGAACTTTTTACTCAAAAGAGGAATAAATCTGATAGTCATAGAGATAACTATACTCAATTGTGATGGATTTATACCAAAGCGACGAAAGGGCTGAAGCCCTACTTCAATCGAAACTACCATATCTGAAACTCTTGTTGTGAATGAAACAAGTGATGATAAAGAAAAAAGAATAATAAGGCGTAATATAACCTCAACACCTATAAGCCAATTAACAAAAATAGCTTGAAATACAAATATAAGGGCTAAAAACAACCCCATCGATTTAAATTGCTTTATCACAGTGCCAAAGGGAATCTTGGCAATTCCGTAGAATAAGCTTATGAATAATAAAAATAGCATCAAAATAGGTATAGATGAAACCATTAATATAGTAGTTCCACACACCGTAAGAAATAATAACTTAATACCTGGTTTTAATTTATGGATAAAGGTATCTCGCGGAATATATAAACCGATCATGACATTCTTCTTATATATTCTTTGATAGCAACCAAAGGCATATCATCAACAACTATCTCCCCCTTATCAAAAACTAGTATTCTATCAAAGTTTCTGAGAAATTCCAAATCATGTGATACAACAATTGCCGTTTGTGATAATTCTTCTATAACTTGCGTAATGTGACGCTTGTTTCGCAAATCAAGTAACGTTGTTGGCTCATCAAAAACAATATAATCTGGTTTCATTGCAACTACACCAGAAATAGCAACGAGTTGTTTTTGTCCACCACTTAATAAATGTACTGCATGATTTCTAAAATTTTGAAGATCATAGCGCTGTAAAATTTCATCTACACGCTCCTTAACTTCCTCTTTACTCAGTTTTAGATTTTTGAGACCAAAAGATAAATCCTCTTCTACTAATGGTAAAACAATTTGATTATCAGGATTTTGAAAAACAAATCCTACTTTATGTTTTACTGCGTTTGCATCGCGCTTTGTATCAAGCCCATCAACACTCACAAAGCCGTGAGATGGTAATTGCAGCCCATTGATGAGACGAACAAATGTACTTTTTCCAGAACCATTCGCACCAATAACGGCGATTCGTTTTTCGGTAAGCTGTACAGTAATATTCTTCAACACACACAAATCACCAAATACTTGTGTCACCTTATCAAACTTTATAATCCCCAAGATTTATTCCAATCAATCCCTTTATATCATCTCTTCTACCTTTATCGCTTAAGTTTATAACCTAAAAATAAAAATAAACACCATAGAGGAATAATAACAACGGCCAAACTTATATCAGGCATCTGCATAGGTATATATGTTTCAAGAAAAGACACCTTTATTCCTATCATATCAAAAAGCCTAGTCATTAATCCATTTTTTCCAAAACCACTTACAAACATAATGCAAAATAATAAAGCAAGAAAGCAGAGGCAAAGATAATTAGCGTAAGGATACAAACCAAACGCATATATAAATTCTTCTTTTTTGTTCTTATGTACCTTTCGAAATTTCAAATGAACAATAATAATGATAGCCCAAGTAATAACCGCTGCTGCAGTTGCAAGAGCCATGATCCGCATAAAACTATTATCAGGAACAAGAGCATTAATGACAACGATTATCGCTGTACAGAATGATGAAAAAAGGATAGCAATATAAGGGACACGAGCAGTATTCAGTTTACTGAAAATATCTGGTGCATTTTCTTGTATAGCTAAACTATAAAGCATACGACCATTAGAATAAATGCTACTATTATAAACAGAAATAGCAGCCATAATGACCACAAAATTCAAAATATGACCAGCCGCAGGGATTCCTATAGTCTCAAAAATTGTAACAAAAGGACTACCATTTTTTCCAATTATATTCCATGGGCTAATTATCATAATAACACTGATAGAACCAATATAAAAAATTATAATCCTCCACATAACTTGACGAATAGCCACTGGAATCGTTTTTTGTGGATTAGATACCTCTCCAGCAGCAATACCAATAAGCTCTGTTCCTCCAAAAGAAAACATTACTACAGAAGTCGCTAAAACAACCCCTATTGCTCCATAAGGGAAAAAACCGCCATGATCCCAAAGATAATGAATACTCGCTTGGTTCCCTCCTACTCCAGTGACAATGAGAAAAATCCCAAAAATAATCATACTAATAACAGCAGCAACTTTGATTAAAGCGCAAGCAAATTCGAATTCTCCATAAAAACGAACATTAAATAAGTTCACTAATGTAACCAACAAAAGAATAATGAAGGATGACTTCCAATGATCAATCAAAATCCAATGATCAAGGTAAAACCCTATCACTGTAAGTTCAGTCATACTCACAAGAACATAAAGAAACCAATAATTCCAACCTGCTATAAAACCAGCCAATTTCCCCCAATATTTACAAGCAAAAAAACTAAACGCCCCTGAAGATGGTTCTTCTACTGACATTTCTCCAAGCATTCGCATAATGAAATATATAATAAGTCCCCCAACAAAATAAGCTAAAATGGCTGAAGGACCAGCTAATTGAATTGCTTCTGTTGATCCATAAAAAAGTCCTGTCCCAATAACACCACCCAAAGCAATCATTTGAATGTGGCGATTTTGAAGGTTACGCTTCAATTCATTATTCGCATCATTAAGCACTCTTCTTCACCCCTCCTTGATATTGATTTTAATCTTTATAGGAAATGCTAATGATAGCTTTAAAATATTTTTTTTCAAAAGAAATTATAATAAAGAAAACATAAATTTATTTTTCTTATCATAATGCAACCCCTTGTCTTTCTGTGCATTATGAGATTGTTCTGTTAAATTTATAGGGAAATATGTTTCGCCCTCTCCTTAAATTAATGGCTTTCATTTTCGTTACGCTGACAATCATAGTATTGGCTATTGATATCGCTCACTCTGTAAGCATATCCCATTGGACGACAACGCCCTTCAATACAATGCTTGTAAACTTTCTGCAAACAGATATCTATCGACTTAACCAATCCATACGTAATATCATGCCACCTTTCCTGTCTTTAATTTGTATTACTCTCATTTGTTTGCCAGGATGGTTTATTTTAGGAGCTTTATCAATAGGGTTGTGCCTCTTGAATTACAAAAAACCAAAGCCTTTTAACAAAATATCGTATACATAAAGAGAAATATATTTGATATTAAAGGCGTTCCTCAAAAATCCATTTTTGCCATACATAACGAATAAATCTTAGAGAATTTCACCCTATCGAGATAGCTAAAAAGCTACTTCATTAATGGGTATAAATGAAGAGAACTATTATGGATATAATATCACTTCATAATTACTATAAGCTACTACGCCAACAATGCGCTTATTTTTATCAATGACGTATTTAACAATTCAAACTTCACCTGAAAGGCTATCTGTATGGAAAAACCAGGTCTTTTAAAAGCTACAATTGTCTATAATTTCTAGTTTATCTGCTAAAAAACTTCCCTCTATTTTTTAGTACTGCGCTTTATATAGAAAAAATGCACTAAAAATAACAGCATACTCTTTATAGAAATAATGATAAATATGGCGCTTACAAAAACCATCCCTCCACACGGTACAAAAACACATTAAACGAAAAAATTTGAACAGTAGACAACCATAAGAGCGACAAAAGAGCTTCCGCATGATTGGAGTTTTTTTACGCGTCATCTACTGAAAAAACGGAGGGCTTTATTAAAAAACTTGAAAGCTTCAAGAAAAATATTAGGTGTTCTTATTCACGAAAAGATGATGCAATAAAATTTTTAGAGAAACTCTGTTCTTCTAAATCCGAAAATCGCCTCATTAAAATATCAATTTTTTTAAATATTTCATCCAAACTTTTCCATTGATCAGTTACTATGCAAGAAAACTCTTCAAGAAATTTTTCTTGATGCATTGACTTTATTTCTAGTTCTGTCAGCCGATTTTCATCTAACATGGTTTCTTTCACTCCATCTTAAATAAAAAGTATATCTGATTGTATCAAATTGTTCGTTTCACCTCTATTTCTTAAGAATAGCTTTTCTATAAAACAATACACAGAGCTTATTTGTCATATTATTAAAGACTGATAGCAGTTTTTTATTCACAAAATAGCTTCTCAAAAAAATTCTTCCTTTTCCAATAAAACGGGCAAATATCTTTATCTGTACAAGGATATCTTAACGCTATTTTCTATTCCTCAAATGCGCTTTTATAACGCCTCTAACATTGAACGCAATCGTAAAGTGAGAAAGCATATTATCGACAATTTTATAGTATCAAGATCAAAAAATATCGCTTTGCAGCTAAGTTCAGAAAACTATTCTTTCTACCTCAATAACGGCAGCATCTTATAAATTATCAAACAAAATGCATACTTGCTTTTGTACATTCTTTTGGCTATTAGCATCAAAATAACTTTTGTTTGCTTAACATATATAAGCTTATGCCGCATTAGCTCAGTTGGTAGAGCATATCATTCGTAATGATAGGGTCGCTGGTTCAAATCCGGCATGCGGCACCATTTTTTGTTTTTAGCACATTGTAGTATATAGATTTTTTTCTAATTCGCTGTTTTAAGGCCACCTTATTAGTCTACTGTAGTTTGTCAGCAGATTTTGTATATTTTGATACCAGATATTGTACCAATTCAATTCATTTTTTCAAAGGACTCTCAAAGGATTTTCAAATGTCCTTTAACAAGTTTTTACCTTCTCTTAAAAATCGCAATTGATGATAATCAATTTCTTAGTAAGGGTCGCATTATTTGAGGAGTAGCATGTATAAGATGTGGTAAATTTTATATAGTAACTCGACTGAAGGTTTTTCGGATCTCTAGCGTATCATTTAAAGACAGAAGAAACTTTTCTTTTCCTTCAGCAACAGGATAAACAATACCCAATTACTGTGTTACCAAACCAAGATATAAAGTTTGCACTTTGATCTCATTTTGAATTCAATACTTTTATCACCAATGCATACAATTATGTAAATTAATTACTTTAGAGTATGGTCTAAAATACAGTAACCAGAATTTAACTACTCTCTGAAAATAAAATACTCTCTAAATTACTTTAATCTCTAACCATTTGCTAAAAAACTCACATATTCTTCTTCTACGAGATAAAAGAGAAATTCTTGTGTAAAATCGTATTCCATCAAAGACAATATCATATCCATACAAGATATTATTCTATAAAATTAACCTAAACATTATAGAAATTATAGAATATGATCCATTTCTTATTATAACTATAGATTGCAATAATATATGATTTATTTTTTTACGTTAATACGGAGAAAACAATTAACTAACAAATTATATTTTAGATGTTTTTATAAATAAGAGGAAAAAATATTTATAGCTATTTCTTCTATATCAATGGTTGTGGTGCCTTAATGGCAGTGCTTGTTCTTTTTTATCCTTAGAATGAGCTTTATCAACCAAGTGAATAAAATATGTACGCAGTGTTATTTATATTTTTTCTGCATTCATTATTATTGGGATTTCCCTCTCTACTATAATATTTATTACCGTCGTTATTAGGTATTTTCTATCATTTTATGGAGAGACTTTTGAGCTTTAATATCAGCTGTCAACATGTCTGTAAAACATACAAAATATGCTTCTCCATAAAAAGATTTTCTTTTTCTAAACGCAGCTGAGAATATTTCTTTCATTGCTCAAAAACATCTGGACTTGCTAAACTTTCGCGTGTGATCTCTTTAATCGCGCGTACACCCGTCAATGTCATCGCCACACGCATTTCATTCGCAAAAAGATCAATGAGGCGCGCAACACCCTTCTCACCTGCTGCTGCAAGCGCATAAACAAAAGCACGGCCAATCATAACAGCATTCGCACCTTGTGCCATCATACGTACAACATCAAGACCAGAACGAACACCAGAATCCACTAAAATAGTTAAATCACCCTTTACAACCTCTGCAATTGCTGGTAATGCCCGTGCTGTTGATAAAGTACCATCAAGTTGTCGTCCACCATGATTAGAAACAACAATACCATCAGCACCAAATTGTATTGCTTCTCGTGCATCCTCTGGGTCAAGAATACCTTTCAAAATCATTTTCCCCTTCCAAAAATCTCGAATCCATTGCAAATCATGCCAATCAATTGATGGATCAAAATTTTCTCCAAGCCAACCAATATAATCGTCCAATGCAATTTTCTGTTGCAAATAGGTAGAAATATTTCCAAGATCATGTGGACGCCCCATAATACCAACATTCCAAGCCCAATATGGATGGATAAGAGCCTGTAAAATACGGCGCAACCCAGCATAAGACCCAGACATTCCTGAATGCGCATCACGATAACGTGCGCCAGGAACCGGCATATCAACTGTAAAAACCAAGGTGCGCACACCAGATGCCCAAGACCGCTCTAATACATCACGCATGAACCCCCGATCTTTAAGAACATAAAGTTGAAACCAAAATGCATCTCCAACTGCTTTCTGCACTTCTGCAATGGGGCAAACTGAAACAGAGGATAGGGTAAAAGGAATCCCTTTTGCAACGGCTGCACGCGCGGCTTGTACCTCACCGCGACGCGCATACATACCTGTTAAGCCAACCGGTGCAAGTATAATGGGCAAATCAAGCGTTTGATCAAAAAGCTTGGTTGAAAGATCAACTTCACCAACTCCTCTCAAAATCCTTTGACGTAGTGCAAGTGTTTGAAGCTCTGCATAATTGCGTCGCATTGTTTCCTCAGCATAAGCTCCGCCATCAATATAGTGAAAAAGAAACGGAGGAAGCCGACGTTTGGCTGCTTTACGGTAATCAAATGTTGAGGAAATAATCATGAATAGCACCACTGTTCTTGAATAAGAAGTAAAACACCCTAAAAATAATAAGAATTAAACTGTGCGTCTTCTCCCTCCTTTTAGACGTCACCCCAAAACACCTCATGTAGTAGATAGAGGGAACTAAGATTGCAATCAAAAAAACATATTGATACAAACAACATCTTTATTGCTTTTTTCCAAATTAAGAATCTCACGATAAAAATCCTTAATTACTTAACCTATAACGCACAACTTATTAATATGTATCCAAGTAATTAATGTGATAGCCTTTTTATAATTTTTCCAAAAAAGGTTGTTTTAGTTATCTCTTCCAAATTTAAAGCACTATCCCTTTTACTAAACTATAAAAATATCTCACAAAAGCTCCCCTAAAAAATGAAGAAAACGTTCATAGAACAAATTCAACTTGCTACAAGCATCAGTTTTTTTCTATCAGGACCTAAAGTATTTTTTAATTTAAGTAGGCATTTAAAATATGAATACGTACGAACAGAAAAAATCTATCTTTAGTCGAGTGGTTTTCTAATCATACTATAAATTATTTATATTGCAGAGGGCCTGATCTGTATAAAATTATTAAACTAACATTTGAATCAAAAATGAGATACAATTAAGATATACAATACTGTAGTGAAAAACTTTTTGTTGCAGTATCACTGAAAACTTACTTTTTTCTTTTTAATAACACTTTATACGAAACAAAATATGTGATATCTTTATTTAAATTTAAAAATGGAATAAGTGGTAGCAACAGACTTTGCATATCCGTTTGAGAAACAAATAAACTAATCGTTTATTACTTCTGTAAAAATAAGGTTTTTCCTTCAACGAATACTCTTTCTGAATGTATTTTATCAAAGTTCGCTTTCAAACTCACCTAAAATGCTTAGATAACTTTAATCCTTGCGCTTGATAATGTGATCCAGAATCTTCTCCATACAGTGCCAACGGCCTATTGAGCATTTTTTCATATACTAAACGACCAATAATTTGACCATGCTCTAAGATAAACGGAACTTCATGGCTACGCACTTCCAAGACTGCTCTTGCCCCTTTTCCACCCGCTTCCATATGCCCAAATCCTGGATCAAAAAAACCTGCATAATGCACCCTAAATTCACCAACTAAGGGATCAAAGGGAGTCATTTCGGCTGCATAAAGCGGAGGAACATGGACAGATTCTCGCGAAATTAAGATATAAAACTCATCAGGATCCAGAATTAACTCCCTTTGACCACGATCAAAAAGAGGTTCCCAAAAATCTAGAATGTTTGCAACGGCACGTTTATCGATATCAATAACACTTGTATGGCGTTTACCACGATAGCCAACAAGCCCATTTTCATCGCCTTTTAAATTAATGGTAAGCCCAATACCCCCTGCACTAATATTAGGCAAATCATCCGATATCAACGTTTCACTCTTATGCAAAGCATGCAGTTCAATTTCATTTAAATAACTATGCCCCTTGCGAAATCGAATCTGAGACAAACGCGAACCGGTACGCACCAAAATGGGAAATGTTCGTGGACTAATTTCAAGATAAAGTGGACCATGATAACCAGCACAAATCTTATCGAACTCTTGAGCCTTATCCGTAATCACACGTGTAAAAATATCTAATCGTCCAGTAGAACTTTTAGGATTGGCAATTGCTGATAAAACTTCCGGTAAAGTCAAATTTTCTAAAAGAGGAACAATATAAACACAGCCTGTTTCCAAAACTGCTCCGTTTCGCAAATCAAATTCGTGCAACTTTAACCGTTCGAGTTTATCTAAAACTTTTACATCAGCCCCCGGCATAAAGGAAGCACGTATACGATAGGCTTTTTCCCCTAAACGAAGATCGAGACTTGCAGGTTGTATTTGGGCTACATCAAATGGCCAAAGAGACGTGAGAAAGTTATTATCAATCAAAGCTTGTATATCACTATCTGCCAAAATACCACTTACACGCGTCATATGTTTTACCTTCTATTTTTACTTTATTTCTTTTTTTGTCCCAGATGATTGATGAGTGCAAGATATTTTAGGTTGATAAGGATTATTCGCTTCTCATTTTGCCAATCAATTTTCTACCACAGTTAATCATAGAATGTCACAAACAAAGTAAATAAGCGTTATTTTGAGCATAATAACTTTCATACACTCTCCAATTCTTGAATGTTGCACAAATAATGCTATCATATGTCAAATTCTATAGAATCCTTAAGAATCTTGTTAGATTTATTATGATCATACGCCATCTCAGCGAAAATATTATTAATCAAATTGCCGCCGGTGAAGTTATTGAACGGCCAGCAAATGTTGTCAAAGAACTTGTTGAAAATGCCATTGATGCTGGAGCAACTCGCATTGAAATTGTTACAGCAAACGGTGGCAAAAATTTTATAAAGGTGAGTGATAATGGCTGTGGTATTCCTGCCGATCAATTAAATTTAGCTGTTTCTCGCCATTGTACTTCAAAAATTACCGATGATGTGCACAATATATGCTTTCTAGGATTTAGAGGAGAGGCTTTACCCTCTATTGGTTCTGTTGCTAAACTTAAATTAACCTCACGAACGCAAAATGCTGAGAGTGCTGCTGAAATTATCGTGACAGCAGGAAAAATTGTCGGCCCCAAACCGGCTGCAGCAAATCCTGGAACAATCGTTGAAGTTCGTGATCTCTTCTTTGTCACACCAGCACGGCTAAAATTTATGAAAACTGACCGCGCTGAAACGAATTCCATTACCGATATGATTAAACGAATTGCTATTGCATTTCCGCATATACGCTTTTCTCTTTCAGGTTCAGACAGAACTTCTATGGAACTTCCAGCTACGGAAAATAACATTCAAGGACAATTACAACGTATTACACAAATCATGGGTAAAGAATTCGCTCCTAACAGTATTGTGCTGAATGCTGAACGTGAATCAGTCCGTTTGACTGGATTTGCTTGTTTGCCATCCTTCAATCGTAGTAATAGCCTTTATCAATTTGCTTATGTTAATGGACGCCCAGTGCGCGATAAGTTTCTCTGGGGAGCTATTCGAGGAGCCTATGCTGACATCATGAGGCGGGATCGTTATCCTGTATCGATTCTTTTTATTGATCTGCCACCTACTGATGTAGACGTTAACGTACATCCAACCAAAGCCGATGTCCGTTTCCGTGATCCAGGGTTCATTCGCGGTTTAATTGTTGGAGCAATTCGTGAAGCATTGCATCAAACTGGTGTTCGTTCTACTTCGACGCGTTCTGAAGCACTGTTAGCTGCATTTCAAACACAACAACCATTGAAAACTTTTAAAAATATTCATCAGCCTTCTTCTTATCGCGGACAGTTTCATCATGTTGAATCCGCATCAATGGTGCACAAACCATTGGATATTATCAGCTCTGCTGGTTTAAAAGAAGATGCTATTCCTCTTATGGAGGGCTTAGATATACCAAGTGGTGATGCCTACATTCCAAGCTCTCCATCTATATCAGAAGAACTATCTTATCCATTAGGAGCTGCCAGAGCACAAATCCATAAAAACTACATTATCGCTCAAACTCAAGACAGCTTGATCATTGTCGATCAGCATGCTGCTCATGAGCGATTGGTCTATGAAGCACTTAAGAATGCGCTTTATTCCAAACCCCTTCCTTCACAATTGTTGCTTATCCCTGAAATTGTAGAACTCTCTGAAGAAGACGCAATATGCCTTCTCACACACAAAGATGCTTTGCAAAAATTTGGCTTAGGAATAGAAGCATTTGGACCTGGTGCAATCATTGTGCGCGAAACACCCTCTCTATTAGGAGAAGTAAACGTACAAGCACTTATTAAGGATCTTGCAGATGAAGCTGTTGAATATGATACGACAGACAATTTAAAAGCAATGCTTGATTATGTTGCAGCAACTATGGCTTGTCATGGCTCAATACGATCAGGACGCCTTTTACACCCTGAAGAAATGAATTCCCTCTTACGACAAATAGAGGCGACACCCAATACAGGCACATGTAATCACGGTCGTCCTACTTATATTGAACTCAAATTGGCTGATATAGAGAAACTGTTTGGTAGAAAATAAGAGCCCCTCATCATTTTGGTAAGAAAGAAATATTTTTTTAATTTACTCTCGACTTTATAAGGTATCTTATGGCACTTTTCTTGAATTGTCTCTCATACCAACAAGAAGGGATTAAAAATGCTTTCTAATAGTGAACGCGAAGCAAAAATTCATTATTCTAATAATGGGTATAAAATCATAGAATATGGAACTTATACCCTTTGTGCCGTCAGTGGACAAAAAATTCTGATAGATGATTTAAAATATTGGAATCATCACCGTCAAGAAGCATATGCTAGTTGTGAAATTTCCTATCATCGCGAGCTTGAATGCAATCCGTATCTCAACCAATTATTAAAAGCCCAGAAAAAATAACCTTTTGAAAACTCTAAATTCAATTCTTTCTTCAAAAACGCAAATTAAAGGAGATGTTTGCGTTCCTTAAAACGGGTCATGACCTCTTGAAGTAACATACGACAAAAATTTTTTTGCGCAAAGTCAACTTTAACATCAAATACAACAAGATTTTTTAAGTTGTCTTGCATCTTACTTGTTTGTATACGTATATAATCTTTAGCCGTTGTAGCTAGACATAAATTGTGCATTTTAGCCCTTTGGACAAGATTTTCTAAATCTGCATCGGTAAAAAAATAGTGATCCGGATAAAAGTAAGTTTGTGCAACATGGCCAGATAGTTCTTTAATTGATTTTAAAAACTTATCTGGATTGCCAATACCTGCAAATGCCAAAAATGATTTTCCTGCAACCTTATCAGATGCTAGTGATTTGAGATGAGCATGATGCAAAGATTTTCCAGTACGATTGACAAGAAAAACAATATGATCACGCGCATCTGAAGCACCAATCAATAAAACACTGTCCATTAAAGAAAACTGTGTTTTTAAGGGTACACGCAAAGGCCCTGCTGGAAAAACAGCTCCATTACCAAAACCACGCATTGCATCTACGACAAGCAACGTATAATCCATATAAAGACGACGACTTTGAAAGCCGTCATCCATTAAAATAAGATTACACCCTTCTTTTTTGAGTCGCTGTGCCGCCGCATAACGGTCAACGGATATAGCAACAAAAGCGTGCCGTGCAAGTAAAAGTGCCTCATCGCCCACATCGTACGCACTGTCATGTTTCTCATTGACAAGATGTACCCCCTTAACCCTTCCACCATAACCACGTGAAACAACACCAGGCACAAAACCAAGCTTTTTTGCTACTTTTGCAAAAGCAATAACAACGGGTGTTTTGCCGGCACCACCACATGTAAAATTACCAATACACAAAACAGGAAGATCAACAACAGGAGGCTGTCTTGCCATACGGCGACGCGAAAAATAAGCATAACCCCAAGAAATTGGAGCTAATAAAAAACGCAAAAAGCTTTTATTTTTCCACCAAAAATGAGGTGCACTAAGACGCATATCTATCCCGATACTGACTTAAACCTGTTTGTATTACAAGAGGCTGTAAAAACGGATCAAGAACTTCTAATGTGCGTTCGAGTGCACCCGCCATACCTGTTGCTACTTCATAGGCTTTATCAACCATTTCTCTCCGCAATCCTTCATTTGTTAAAAGCCTATATACCTGAATAGTAAGCTGCTTTGTGTCTTGAATCATATATGCTGCATCACATATTAAAAATTGTTCAAACATCTCTTGAAAATTTGAAACATAAGGCCCCGTCAAAATAGCTGAACCAAGCAAAGCTAACTCTAATGGATTGTGTCCACCCTTTCCACATAACGATTTCCCAAGAAAAGAAACTTTCGATAAACGAAGAAAAAGACCCATTTCCCCAATCGTATCTCCTAAAAAAACGTCTGTATCTTTCTCTGGAGCAATAGAATTGCTTCTACGAATAAAATGCAAACCATTATTGCCGCACTTTTTGATAAGATCTTCTGAACGCTCAGGATGACGGGGCACAATGATTGTCAATAAATCTGGCAAATAATTTTTAAGAATCTTATGAACCTCAAAAACAATCTCCTCTTCCCCTTCATGGGTTGAAACTGCTGCCCAAACTGGGCGATTGCCAATAGCATCACGGTAATGCGCGAGCAATGCTTGATCTTCTACCCAAAAGGCATCAGCCTTAAGATTGCCAGAAAGCACAACAGATTTTACTCCAAGTGCTTGGTAATACGCTACATCTCTTTTGTTCTGAGCAATAACCAGGTCAATATGCTTAAAAATATGCCTGGCAAGAACGGGCCACTTTTGCCAAATTTTAAAAGAACTTTCAGACATACGAGCATTAACCAAAATCTGTGGAATGCGCATTTTTGCAAGTTCTTTAATACGAAGAGGCCAAATTTCCGATTCACAAATTAATGCTAAATCAGGCTTCCAATGACTAATAAAACGACGTACTGCCAAATCTAAATCCAACGGAGCATATTGATGAATTAACCGTTTCCCAAAATGCTTTTTCACAAGAGAAGAGGACGTTACAGTCCCTGTTGTCAATAATATATTGATTTTTAATGATAAAATATAATTAATAAGCGGGAAAAGAGCAAATGTTTCTCCAACACTCGCTGCGTGCAACCAAATTAATGGGCTTGGAGGACGTGCTTGATGGCTTTTACCTAAACGCTCTTTTTGACGGCGCCACTCTTCTTTGCCACGAAGAGTACGAACAAAAAAATAAAAAGGAACTACAGGACGTAAGCAAAAGCCAATCATCCGATAGATTAAAAGAGCTACATGTGCCTTTAGTTCTACCATTTTAATTACCTCATTCACTCGTTTTGAAGTCCCTATAAGCTTCTTTTGTTAAATAATTTATCAACTCTGTTCATTGCATCCATTTTTTATCTCACAAACCACCCTTCATTTTTTGGAAATAAAAAATCTATCCTTTGAGAAGAATTAAATATCTAAAGAGAAGAAAAATCGTAGTTATTCTCATATTTGCTCAAGAATTTTCTCCTGTATAAAAGGCTATGTACCAAAGTATAATAAGGCAAAAAGGAAAATTTTCTATACAATAATCCTTTTCCTAGTTTCATGCACTTTTCTATGTGAGATATCCACATTCATAGCTGTTTTTTCTAAACTTAAGGGCATTTAAAACGCTAATACCTATCTTTCCTTTTATGAACATGATATATTTTGTTCTCTCTATCCGAACCCCGCACAATTTGACTTTTTTGTAAAATACATCTTTATTTCTGCACAAAAAGAATGAGAAAATATAGCAATAACCTCATCATTTTGAAAATAAAAAAGAATCTCATGATATGCTGTTCATGCAAAAAAAGTGATAATAATTGGATGATAAGTACTTTGCGCCTTGGCAATACCATTTAAGCTTTTTAACTGCAAATTGATCCAATAAATAAAACACAGACATAGACAACATCCCAACAATAAAAACTTTTATAAACCATATTTACATCGGGAAGTGCAGCTTTTCTCGCCAAAGTGACTTTAAAACGCATCGCTTATTTTTCTTAATTACCTCACTCATTTTGATTCAAAGCTAGAAAGTTCAATCTTTCTGCACGCATATCACTCAAAAAAATAATGATTAAATATTCAAATTTTACTCTGCATCGCCATTTTCTAGATCAAGAAGCCGATGCAAGTCTAGAATGTAATAACGCTGTAATGCGTTGTCTACAGTACTTTGCGCTTTCGCCTGCCATGCCTCTTGCGCTGATTGGTAATCGGGGAAAATACCAACCACATCTAAATCATCAACATTCTTAAATTGATTACTATTGAGATTTTTCAATTCTCCACCAAATACAAGATGCAAATATTGTTTTTTTTCTTTGGTTTCAATCATATGTGCCTCCGTATCATTTAGAAATTTTAGCGCGTTTTTATGCGATTAAACTAACTTTGCTTGACGAACAACATCTATCATATTTTGACAGCAATTATTTTTGCCAGCAACTAAAAATCCATATTGATAAGGTTCAATCCCATACGATAAAAAAGGATCATCAAGTGGCAGAAAACATCCCCCACATTCCTGCAAAATGAGATCAGCAGCAGCAATATCCCACGCATAACAATTCGGACGAACTAACACAATATCGATCTCACCTTGTGCAACAAGAATAATACGATAGGCAAGAGAGGGAATGTGACGGTAAAAACTAACCTGATTACAAAAATCACCCGGCAATTTTTGAGCCAGCGATTTATCAAGCGAAATTTTATATTTTCGATTAACCTGAGATGGCAAAAGAGGAAGCTTTACGCCATTTAATGTCGCCCCTTCACCAGTGACAGCTGCATAAACGTTTCCTTGAGCAGGACACTGCACAACACCTATAATAGGACGTCCATTCTCAATAATGGCAATAGAAACACACCAATAAGTACTGCCAGAAAGAAAACCACGTGTTCCATCAATAGGATCAACCACAAAAGAGCGTTCATAGCTCCGTTGACTCCGATTATCTTTTGTTTCTTCTGAAATCCATCCATAATTCGGACGTGCTACAAGAAGCCTTTCTTTTAAAAAGTGATCAACTGCTAAATCTGCCTCGCTGACCGGTGAATTGCTCTCTTTAATCCAAACCTCCAATTCACATCCAAAATACTTCATCGCTAAATCTCCTGCCTCTCGACAAACATCAAGTAAAAGGTTTAGATCAGAAGAATGATGCGTGTTATTTTCCTGCAAGAGTCATCCCTTCAATTAATAATGTCGGAGCAGCTGTACCATAACGCCGATCAATATTGCTCGCAGGTGTTAAATGTGCTAACATATGGAGCAAATCAGAACCTAACGTTACTTCGCTCACTGGATAAGTGATCTCACCATTTTCAATCCAAAAACCTGAAGCTCCACGACTATACTGTCCGGTAACAAAATCAACGCCGTGCCCAAATAATTCTGTAACATAAAAACCGTTCTGCAAATCTTTTATCATATCGTGAGGTGATATTAAACCCGGCTCAATAGCAAAATTGGTACGCGCAGGCTGAACCGACGAGGCCGAACGCACACCGTGACCATTGGTTTTAAGACCTAATTCACGCGCTGCAGATGATGAAAGAAGCCAATTTTGTAAGATACCATTTTGAATAATATGCAATGTTTGTCCCTCTACCCCCTCTCCATCGAAAGGACAAGAAGAATTTCCCCGTAACCGCAAAGGTTGATCTGTAACATTCACATAAGGCTTCATCACCGCTTTTCCCAAAAAGTTTTGTAAAAGACTTGTTTTACGAGCCACAGATGCTCCATTCACCATATGCGCGATATGCCCAGCAATTCCACGAGCCGTACGTGGATCAAAAATAACATCAACACTCCCAGACTCAGCACGAACTGCCCCCAAACGTCGAACGGCGCCTAATCCCGCATTTTTGCCTACAATTTCTGCTGCTTCTAAATCAGAAAAATGTAAAGCAGTTGTATAATCATAATCCCGCTCCATCGCCGTGCCCTCCCCAGCAAGCGCACTGCAAGAACGTGAAAAATAACTGGAACGATAGGCTCCATAAAAACCATCGCTGGTTACAAGAACAAATCCGCTACAGCCATAAGCTGTCGCTGCTCCTCCAGAATTTCTCACCCCTTTAACACTAAGAGCTGCTGCCTCCATTTTTAAAGCATCTTCTGTTAAAAAATGACTGTCCGGAACAAAATTATCAAAAAGATCAAGATCTTTAGGATGCATAGCCAAATACTCTTTATCTGCTAAACCTTCAAATAGACTATCTGGGGAAGCTTTAGCCATTGCAACAGCACGTTCTGCTAGTTCCTGCGGATAAGTTGCTAAATTAGCAGAAACACTTGCTACTTTCTTACCAACAAAAACCCTTAGCGTAAAATTATCGCTCTCTGAAGCTTCTGTCGCTTCGACTTTTCCAAAACGAACCGATACACTAGTAGAATGTGCACGAACAATAACAGCATCAGCAGCATCTGCCCCAGAACGTTTTGCCTCCTCAACCAACGAAGCGGCTTTATCAATCTGGTTTTTGTCAGTCATTATGACTCCTTTAAATATTAATCATTTATATTGATACGCAATTTGGCCAATTTATACAAAAATGTAACTCTTATATACTCGTCGATAAAAATTATGCACTATTCACGCACTTTTTTCCTTCAATGAATCAAACAATTTCCCTTTTAGCTGCTTTCCAAAAAGATGCAACATGCGTAAATTTCTTGAGCTTCAACCTTTTCAATTCGCTTCTACCATTCCATCAAATAGCCTCACTATACCACCGAACCAATAGAAGATCGCGCAATAATTCTTGACCTTAACCAAACTTTTCAAGCACTCCAATAATTACTCCAAAGAAGGGAGAAAATAAGCAAGACATCGTTACTGTATGACGAATTTTGTTGTTTGAAGAGCCAGACTCCGTTGAAGTAATATACTCATTATCAAAGAACATGCGCGTAAAAGGAAGTTTAGCATAATTAGAAAAACAAACATTTCTATCACTTTATCAAGTGTAAAAGTCACTTTCGGCTTTTTTTTAAGCTTCATACACCCTACAGCTCCTTCTTTGAAAAGGCCCTAAATTTTACCCACTCAAGTTCATGACCTCCACCAAAACCAAATCGTAATATCTTCTCGCATAGTCTAGACTGGCTCCACACTTGCTTATGTATTAATTTCTTCGCTATGTATCCATTTAAACATTCGGATCCTCCTTTTTAAAAATCATTTATGTTTAAGTACGTCAAAGGATAATGCCAAAGTGATCATTAAGCTACAGTAACAATAGGATGCTGAAAAACTGTCATAATTTATTTGCTCTGTAGCAATTAAGCTCTGTGATATCATAAGATTAAAAGTAGAAATGCTCAGAATAACAAAAATTCTTAGATTTAAAATCCTTCTTTCTATTGTATATCAGCTGTAAAAGAAAGTAGCTACCGTGAAGGTTACTAAGTTCCACAAAACAAGCATAGCGTTATTAATAAACAAAAGCAGAGGGTTTTTATTCACCCTATTGCCTTCATAAAAGTTTTATAAAGAAAATCCTGTAATCTTTTTCTCAGTACAGCTGCAATCCCTAGTTTATAGATATAATAAAGGTATAAACTATTTTTTTTTTTTATATTCCCCAAATCTGGTTTGTCTTAATACTCCACGCTTTTTTGTAACATATATCAAAAGTATGTTGTTCCCACTTTCTTCACCTAATAACCAAAGATCTCATTTCTCTTAAATCTTGGAGAATTTTCATAAAACCTTATTAAACGTAAGTTGATGCCTATTTCATTTTACACTCTTGCCGTAACCAAATGAGATCATCTAAATTTCTATAAGAAAACTTTTCTCACAAAAATAGACGAATAATTCGCTTTTAGATCACCATTGCTTCACGAATTCGGACTGGCATCATAAGTTGTAATTTCAAAAAACCCCGTCGCTCTAATATTCCCCAACGAGGGGTGGTTAAAAATCCAAGTCCTTGAACTTCTTTTAAAACAACCAATTGTGCCTGTTTATTAAAAATAACCCTTTTTCGAAAAGGTGCAAAGTGAGGTTCTTTCTCAACTTGGTAAACATAGTTATCTTTAAATCATATATTGAAACTTTATTGTTCGAAGAACCTGACCAGAACGCATTTCACATCGGAGACAATATAAAGAATCCACCTCCTTTAGAGGTTTTTTTTGAAGTGGCTCTGCCTTGCCATAACAAACTTGAAGCAAGCCAAATTCGGCTGCTAAGCGTGCGTGAAATAGAGAAATTATAGCTATCCAATGTCTCATTTATATCCATTCTTTCATAAAATAAGGAACATTCTTTATACGACGTGAAATGTCTCTTTAATTTTAGTTATCATATAACGAAAGCAGCCTTTCCATACCGTTGAGGATAAAAAAAACAAACTGAGTGAATTAAATCTGTACATTGCTGATGAGCCGTTGATCATAATGTGCGGCTAAAAAATCAAACCAAAAGAAGTCACACCTGTTGTCTCTAAATATATCCCAAATCATGCATAACCATCTTTAAACTTATAGAAAGTATAAACCAACGCCATCATTCTATTTACCAATCAAAATAGTGCGGCTTCTCTTGCATTGAGACGGTTTATAAAGGGCATTTTTATTCTTTTCTTAAGCAATTTTATCACCACGTTTCTCTCTCTTATGACATATAAACGAATGGTTTTTATTGATTCATCATGAACCAGTTTGAAATGAGAAAATTTTACTTTATTCGAGACTCTAATACAACATGGAAGAGATAAATTATCTTTATAAATCAATATTTTGTTATGGAGATGCTCCACAAATAATCACCGGATTAGAAGCAAATTTTGGAATTGCTAAAAATCTTTCTCAAGAGACAAGCCATTCTTCTATGCATTTGTTTCTAAAAAAAGATACATTGCATGGTTACCGACCTTCTCGTTCATATTATATTTACCATATCTTTAAGGTATTAAGACATAAGAAATCTGCTATGAAAATCAAAAATACATAAAAAATCATTTTAGTTAGCATGATCGTAAAAATCTTGATGAAAAGATAAAATTTTATAATCTTTGCTCCGTCATTTACGTTAGAAAGCAACCAGTTTAAAAGAAGAGCATATGAAAAAGCTGTACAGAATAATTGTTCTCATTCTATCGAGTAAAAATGAAAACTTTCTCAAGTCTGAAGCGATAATCGCAGTTTATAAAAACGTATTGTTGTCTCACCATAAAAACGCTCATCATCTAGATAAAATATCTCAGGTAAATGAATAATCGCATCTTTCTTTTCTTCAAGCACGAAGAGTGTATCAGCTTTTGCCCACCCTCCTTGCAACACCTCTATAAAAGCACGTTCACCTAAACAATGCCCATAGGGAGGATCCGCACAAACTACATCAAATGGAAGCATTGTGCCAATATTACCCAATTTGGTAGCATCACGACGCATGATGCGTCCAATTGACTGTAATTCAAGAGCTTCAAGATTCTTTTGTATCAGTCCACGCCCCTCAACGGAATTTTCAACAAAAATAGCAGTTTTTGCCCCACGCGATAGAGCTTCTATACCTAAAGCACCAGTGCCAGCAAAAAGATCAAGAATACGTTTGTTGGTCCAAAATTGTTCTTCTCGGCTCGCAAGAATATTGAAGAGGCTTTCGCGTGTACGATCACTCGTTGGACGAATCGACTTCCCCACAGGTGCAAACAAAATATGCCCAGCAAATTTACCGCCAACGACTCGCAAGGGGTCCTCCAAATTGCTTCACTGTTTTTGCATGACCACTATGCGTTCTAGATTTTTTCACGGTTTCATAAAATGATTTCGCTCTTCGCCTATTCTCAAAAGGATGTTCATCATGGCTGTCTTTCATAACCTTTCCTCCTTTCTTTAAGAAGCCATCATTTTTACTAGAAACACGCGCCTTACCATAAGAGGTTCTGCCGCATTTTTGATCAAAACCAACGCCCTTTCCTTTCCGTAACTGATATTCTGACTGTTTTTCCCTATGGAAAAATCTCTCAACGGACAAATCGTTCTTATAAACATGATGAGTATCCTTACTATTATAGAAAGATTTTCTATTTGCACTCTGCGGACGTGCACCAGGTGCCATCCAAACATTAGAACGGCGAGAACGAGGCAAAAAACGCTCTGTCTTTCCTTCCTCACTCTTCTCTTTGCATATAAATTTTTTATCTAGCTTTGTGCTCAATCGCATTCGACCGTGCTCAGCAGAGCTATCTTTTTGTCTGCGCCATACATCTCCACCCCTTGAAAAAATCCAGCCATCATTTGCAAAAGCAAGATTTTTATGACTTCGTTTTTCCGCAACAACCGCAGCATTTGAAAAAAGCTTAAGAATAGGAGCATCAAAATTTGCATTGGCTTGCATAATTAAACGCTCTCCCAATTGATCACGTAGCATCCGACCTTTTATCTCACGAACTGCTCCTTCTTCTAAGTCAGAGAGCTGGAATGGACCATAAGATACACGAATTAAACGATTAACCGATAATCCTAAAGTGCCCAAAATATTCTTTATTTCACGATTTTTTCCTTCACGCAAAGCTACAGAAAGCCAAATATTTGATCCTTGTTCACGTTCAATCGATGCCTCAATTGAACCATAAAAAATACCATCAATTGCAATACCATTTTTAAGGTTATCAAGCGCACTCTGTTTCACTCTTCCATGAGCACGAACACGATATTTTCGCACCCATCCCGTTAAAGGAAGCTCTAATACATGTGCTAAACCACCGTCATTGGTTAACAACAAAAGCCCTTCCGTATTAATGTCAAGCCTGCCCACAGAAAGGACACGAGGCATTTCTTTCGGCAAATTGTTAAATACTGTCGGCCTACCTTTAGGATCACGGTGCGTAGTGACAAGCCCTGTCGGCTTGTGGTAAAGCCATAAACGCGTTCTTTCTATAGGAGACAAAGGTTTGCCATCAACTTTAATAACGTCAGAGCGTGTAACTTTCAAAGCAGGTGTCGTCACAACTGTACCATTAACAACAATACGACCTGCACTAATCATCATCTCCGCATCACGACGCGATGCAACACCTGCACGCGCTAACCTTTTAGCAATCCGCTCACTATCACTGTTTTCATTCATTTGCTTTTCACACCAATCTCTTCTAGTACGTTCAGCAAATTGTTCACACGCACTATACTGCTTATCCTGAAAAGGGGGAGTAACACAATCGTTTATCATTTTCTATCCTTTAGCAGCATAATATACTCATTTACTTGCAAGTTGGTTTTAAACAGTTTTAAAAGCAATCATATCTCCTTCGTTAAACAGGTAAGAGCTCGTTTACTTCAAAGTACACCTCTCTATGAAGATGAAGAAACCTTTTGGCTCTCTACACTTTAAGTGGAAAGAACAGTATGACTTTGACTCCCATGGAAATAGCCCTGTTAGAAGCGCAATGGGCAGCAAAAAAAGATGAAGTTCCTGTAGGCGCAATCATCACCCGCGGTCAATCAATTATTGCACGGGCTGGAAACTCCATAAAAGCCGCATATGATCCTACAGGACACGCAGAAATCCGCGTTATCCGTATGGCTTGCGAAATATTCCAAAGTGAAAGACTTCCTGATTGTGACCTTTATGCAACTCTCGAACCTTGTGCTATGTGTGCTGCAGCCATTTCATTTGCACGCATACGGCGTCTCTACTATGCAACAAGTGATCCAAAAGGTGGTGCTATTGAACATGGACCACGTCTTTATAAGCAACCAACCTGTCACCATAGCCCTGAGGTCTATTCTGGTTTCAAGGAAAAAGAAGCCGCACAATTACTTAAAGATTTTTTTGCTCAAAAGCGGTGTTAAAGACAATTCCTCTTCTTATCTCCAAAACCGACTGTTAACAAGATAAACCCCCTTTTAAAAGGTCATCAGCTCTTTTTATTGGATCGCATTTTCGAACTATTTTTTCTTTCACGCTCTTTTAAAGATTCGACCTTTACTTATTGATCAACAGGCGTAATCCTTGCCGGCTGACGATAACCTAAAGGGGGTTCAGTAAGATATTGACGATACTGTGCACTTCCAACTTGTGCTCTTCGACGACGTAAATACTCATGTCGTTGTTTAGCACTCAATCGTGAAACACTTTTTGAACCATCAATATCCCCATTCATTGAGGATACTTTTTTGGGAAAAACAGAAACTCTACCATCGCCAGTATGTTGATTGAATAAAGAGCCCTGTTGTTCTAAATCTTGCTGCGGTAGTGGCAAAACTCGAAGTGTACTAGAATTCGGCATCACAAGTTTTGGACGAGGTTTCATAATAAGCTGACTATTGTTGTTTGTTGGTGTTAACGAGGCGATATTAGCAACATCTTCAAAAAATTGTAACGAAGCTGGCTTATCTGTACCATAAGTAGGAGCAGAGCATCCCGTTAAAATAAGGCATAGACCCAAAATGCTTGTTGAAAATATTTTTACTTCACGTTTTTTCACTGCTTATCCATTTTTTAAGTATATGGTCGATAGATATGTGCCCGATTTATTGGAGATCAATTCCATACACAAACTTACCCCCCAAAAAGATAAAACAACGGAACTTTCTATTACCATAAAATATCATGGGCATCAATCACAGAATTCAAACGACAACAATGCTGTTTTAAATCCTGGATTTTTCCTTTTGATCCGAAGTTTTTTAAATCTTTCCGAGCACCTGTAATTCCCGCAAAGCAGCAGCATCACGGGCAGAGACATCAGGATAGGCTGAATCACTTCCAACATCTTGTGTATACCGCCATGATCGAGCACATTTTGTACCCAAAGCCTTTCTTGGATATACACCAACACCTTCAACATCATTTAGAATAAAAGCATCCGAAGGTGGAACATCTTGAGTAATTGTTAGAGCACTGGTGATACAAATTTCTGCCATATCCAAATTTTCTAACGCCTCTCTTAAAACCGGATTAGAAATAAAAACAATGGGTGCTGCTTCTAAAGATGATCCAATACGCTTATCAGCACGTTCAAGCTCTAAAGCACCCGTCACAACTTTACGAACCTGCCGAACCTTTTTCCAACGTTCAGCCAAAGATTCGTTCTGCCACTCCCCTGGCACAGAACGGAACTGTTCCAAATGCACAGACTGACTTTCTGGGTAACGTTCCAACCACGCTTCTTCCATGGTAAAAGGCAACATGGGAGCAAGCCATATTACCATTCGCTCAAAAATTTCACGGATAACTTGCAAAGAAGCCTTACGTTTTTTTGATGAAGGCGCATCGCAATAAAGAGAATCTTTGCGAATATCAAAATAAAATGCTGATAATTCAGTGATCGAAAAATCTAATAATGCACGCATAATCTTTTTAAAATCAAAATCATCATAAGCTCGATTAATCAATTGATCGAGTTCAAAAAGCCGATGTAATATCAATTTTTCCAGATCTGGCAGTACGCAATAAGATATTTTTTCTCCTTCATCATGCGCTAAAGTTCCAAGCATCCAGCGAATTGCATTACGCAATTTACGATAGGAATCGACATTTGTCTGAAGAATTTTTTTGCCTAAGCGCTGATCTTCCCAATAATCGGTTGTCATGACCCAGAGACGAAAAATATCGGCACCGAATGTTTTAATAATTTCTTGCGGAACAACTGTATTCCCCAGAGATTTAGACATTTTCTTGCCATTTTCATCCAAAGTAAAACCGTGTGTGATCACCGCTTTATAAGGAGAACAAGCGCGCGTACCACAACTTTCTAAAAGAGAAGACTGGAACCATCCACGATGCTGATCAGACCCTTCAAAATAGACATCAGCAGGCCATTTCAAATCACCTCGATCTTCTAATACAAAACTATGGCTCGCTCCAGAATCAAACCAAACATCAAGAATATCAAGGACCTGAATCCAAGACTCATGCGCACGTTCACCTAAAAAACGTTCACGTGCTCCTTCAGCAAACCATGCATCTGCCCCTTCTGCTTCAAAAGCACGCAAAATACGCTCATTCACGCGCTCATCTTTAAGAATGACGCCATCCTCATTGGCAAAAATACAAATCGGAACACCCCAAGCACGCTGGCGAGAAAGAACCCAATCAGGGCGATCTGCTATCATAGAAGCTAAACGATTTTGGCCAGAAGAAGGCACAAAACGCGTCATCGAAACAGCCTTTAAAGCCCGACTGCGTAAGGTTGAACCATCTCCAAGATCTTTATCCATCGAAATAAACCATTGGGGTGTATTACGAAAAATGACCGGTTTTTTCGAACGCCAACTATGAGGGTAGGAATGTTTTAAACGACCCCGTGCAAACAACCGATCCGCTTTAATTAAAGCGTTAATAACCTCTTTATTGGCATCACCCATTTTGCCATTATCATCAATAACGCGTGCAGCTCCTCCTTTACGGTCAGGTCCAAAACCAGGAGCATCTTTCGTATAAAAGCCAGCATCATCAATGGGAAACGGTATTGATGAATCAATACCAGATTGCTCCAACAGTGATTTATAAGCATTCCAAATTTCAAAATCTTCACGTCCATGGCTGGGCGCTGTATGAACGAATCCTGTACCAGCACTCTCTGTTACGTGTGCACCATCAAGCATCGCAACCTTATTATTATAACCTTCAGCTAATCCTTTAAGTGGATGAGAAAGAACAAGGGTTTTAAGCTCTTCAGCAGAAATAATACGCAAACGTTTCAGAACAAGTTTTGCTTTTTCTGCACAACTCGTAACCAGAGCATCAGCAAAGAGAAGTTTTTCTCCAACTTGAGGACCAAAATCATTTTCTGCACTTTTAACTTCGTAAATACTATAAGAAATCTGCGAAGAATAACTCACCGCACGGTTAGCCGGTATTGTCCATGGAGTCGTTGTCCAAATCACGACATAAGCACCATATAAATCCTTAGAATCCGCTTGAAGAACAGGAAATTTAACCCAGATAACGTCTGATTCATGATCATGATATTCAATCTCTGCCTCAGCCAAAGCCGTACGCTCCACAACAGACCACATAACAGGCTTTGAACCACGATAGATCTGATCTGACAGAGCAAATTTCATCAATTCATTGGCAATGCGTGCCTCTGCATGAAAAGCCATTGTAGTGTAAGGCCTGTTAAAATCCCCAATAACGCCAAGGCGTTTAAATTCTTCACTTTGAACAGTTATCCAATGTTGTGCAAATTCACGACATTCTTGACGAAATTCGTTAAGAGGTACATCGTCCTTATTCTTTCCTTGCGCACGATATTTTTCTTCAATCTTCCATTCAATCGGAAGACCATGGCAGTCCCAACCAGGTATATAATTCGCATTAAAACCGCGCATCTGAAATGAACGGATAATCACATCCTTTAAAACTTTGTTTAAAGCATGCCCAATATGAATATGGCCATTTGCATAGGGTGGTCCATCATGAAGAGTATAAAGTGGACGATCTTTTGCTTGCTGGCGCAATTGGGCATAAAGCCCTCTCTTTTCCCATTGCTCCATCAGTTCAAGCTCTTTTTGTGGCAAACCCGCACGCATCGGAAAATTTGTTTGTGGTAGATAAAGAGTTTTCGAATAATCTACTGTTTCATTTTTCACAGTCATTGTGAAATATTCCTGTCTACTTTTACGATTTCATTTTTGCATAACTTCCCTGAACCCTGCAACTCTGGTTTTTTGATCTATGAGGAAAGCCAATTCAATCATTCGTATTAAGCAGCGATCAAGAAGATATATCATCACACTTTACGGGCTTTATCATGAAACTATCAAGAAAGGAAACTCCAAAATGATCTTCTTCAAAAAATAAAGGCTCCACCTTTGGCAGAGCCTCTTAAAAATTTAATTTTACAATAAATTAGAATTTGTAAGCGACACCAACACGGAAATCATTGGTCTTATAGTTAATTTCAAGATTTTCCTTTGCAAATTTCTTTTTACCAAAGTCCGAATAACGATATTCCGCACGAAGCAAAACATTATCAGTCATCGCAAAGTCAACACCACCACCAAGAGTATAACCAATCATTGTCTTTTTTTCATCAGTTAAATTCTTAGCAACAACTCTCTCATCGTCTTTCTTAAATGATATCGATACAGTGTCATGAAGCTGGGTATAAGCAATACCGCCAGCAACATAAGGCATAACGCGATCAACAGAAAAACCAACACGCACTCGTGTAGCACCTGCCCAATTCTGCTTTAAAGTATGACTTAAAGTTTCAACACCATCTTGTTCAAGACCATGTTCAGAAATCTGCTTCTTCACTTGCTCTATACCATATACACCACTAACGTTTTTCTCCGCAACTTTTGTATATTGTGCACTATGTCCAGCCATATTCTGTGAATCATATGGACTAGCATTATGTCCACTAGCCCTATGTGAATTAATACCCATAATATGTGGGTAAGCTCCATTTCCAGCACCATGATGTCTGCTACGCGCATCACCACCAGGTCCACCGGAATGACCGCGAGCATGAGCACTTGCATTAACAACTGCTGATACTGTCGGCTTTGCTGCTATTACCGGTGCTGGTGCTGGTGCTGATACTGGTGCTGATACTGGTGCTGATACTGGTGCTGATGCTAGTGCTGGTGCTGGTGCTAGTGCTGGTGCTGGTGCTGATGCTGATGCTGATGGAATCCCTGATACTGAACGCACTGATCTACGAGATCTTGCCATTAAACCGTTCACTGCAGCATCATCAAACACACCTATATTAATTGTCTTTGTGTGTTTTTGACCAGATAACATTAAATCCGTATCAACACCAAAAATGAAGTCATTGCCAAAATCAATATTAGAACCTGCATAAAAACCACCTTCAAAACCCGAAAGTTTAGGTGATAAATCTTTACTCAATGGCACAGTTTTGTCTTTACCAACAATACTCATATCAGTTTTACTCGAAAAACCACCAGCTTGCACTCCCGCATAAAAACCTGTCCACGTGAAAGTTGGAACTGTAATAACTGGCGAAGAAGCTGATACTAATTGATGAGGAATTCCCACATCAGCTGCTTGCGCTGTAGAAGATGAAATCAAAGCCAAAATAGATGCTGTTATTAAACGTTTCGTATTCATAAAATATCTCCAAATATCCAAAACGATATATATATAGAGAGATCACTTTAAAATATCTGTAGTAAAAATACCACAGTCACAAAAAAATAGAGGGTTCGTTAAAGACAGAGCTTCTTATGGTTTTCCACTCAATAAAAACTCGTAAGCGAAACCAACAGGCAAAATCATATTATCAATTATTGCAAGGCCAACTCCTTCATCAAGGATATAGCCAACTATCTTCTTTCTCTTAATAAAATAAGACAATATGTACAATTGCTATAGATTTATTTTCTACTGAAATCAAATGGACAACTTACAACTACGTACAGGTAATATCATTAGTAACATAAGGCTTCATAACAAGTAGTTATAAAGCCAATGCTATCCATGTAACATTTTTTTTAAAAAATATGTCGTAAAAGTAATACAGTTATAAAAATAGAGGCTCAGTCAAAAACTGAGCCTCTTTATAATTTAGATATGCTTTAATTCATAATCAATTAGAATTTATAAGCTACACCAACACGGAAATCATTGGTCTTATAGCTAAGCTCACTTCCATCCTTCTCGAATTTCTTTTTACCGAAATCTGAGTAACGATATTCCGCACGCAATAAAACATTATCAGTCATAGCAAAATCAACACCACCGCCAAGAGTAAAACCAACTAATGTCTTTGTTTTATCAAAAAATTTAGCAGAAACGATTTCTGCACCATCTGCTGCTTGCGTTACCTTAGTAGAACTGACAGCTTGTACCTGCACATAAGAAACACCACCAGAAACATAAGGCATAATGCGATCAGCGGCTGCAAAACCAATACGTACGCGAGTAGCACCAGACCATTTTTCTTTTAAAACTAAACTATCTGTATGCTTATCCTCTTTTTTGATATCATCAATTTTTTTCCCTGTAGCAACAACAGCATTAGCTTTTGTAAGAGAAGCCTTAAATTCTCCAAGTTTAGTTTCCTCAATAGCTTTAGAAGAAAGGGTTTTTGAGTCTTCTCGGTCAGCCCAAACCGCATCAGTTTCAACTCCTAGAATTACATTATTTCCAAGATCTATGTTGGAACCTGCATAAACGCCACCCATAAAACCTGAAGGCTTAGGTGCATCATCTTTACTGAAAAGTTTGTTTTTTGTATTCGGATCAGTTACCTCAACCTTACTCGAAAAATTTCCAACTTGACCACCAATATAAAAACCTGTCCAAGAAAAAGTAGGGGCAGTAATAACTGCAGGTGCTATTTCATGAGGAACGATAACATCAGCAGCCTGTACCGCAGAAGCTGAAAGCAAAGCGATAACAGAAGTCGTCATTAAAGATTTTATATTCATAAATTTTGCTCCTATTTATTTATGGTACAATATTAAACACTTACGCAAAGAAAATCTGTAGTAAAAATACCACAGTCATAAAAATAGAAGCCCCGTTACAGACGGAGCCTCTGAGTAATTTCGTTTTATATGAAAAATTGCAAGTTATACACATGCGTAAATCATTGATATTACAATTAAATTACTGTTTATCTTTTACAAATTTTTCTTAAAAAAAACCAACGCTTAACGATATTCCGTATGCATAATAATAGGAGAACTGTGATAATAGTGCCACAAAAAAACCAAATATGCTATTCTTAAAAACCTTTTAGTAATTTAACTTACGATATACTAAAATTTGTAAGCGACACCAACACGGAAGTCATTGGTTTTGTAGGAAGTTTCATATTTATCGTTTGAGAATTTCTTTTTACCAAAATCCGAGTAACGGTATTCCGCACGAACGATAACATTATTGGTCATTGCTACATCAACACCAGCACCAAGAGTGTAACCAACAAGCGTCTTTGTTTCATCAGATAGGTTACCAGAAGCTATCACTTTCCCTGTATTGTTTTTTGTTATTGATATCGACACAATATCTTGAAGTTGTGTATAAGCAATACCACCAGCAACATAAGGCATAATACGTTCAGCAGCAAAACCAATCCGTACACGCGTAGCGCCAGCCCATTTCTCTTTAAAAGTGAAACTATGCGCTCGTTTATCACCAGCTTCGAGTCTATTATTACCAATATTAATACCAGCATCTTTCAGCATCTTATTCACATAATCCACTTGATTATTACTAATTCCGTACGCTGGTATTGTCTTTGTATCATTTTTATCAGTCCAAATGATATCTGTATCAACACCTAAAATCAAGCCATTGCCGAGATCGATATTAGAACCTCCATAAAGACCACCCATGAAACCGGATAGTTTAGGCAAAAAATCATCACTGATAGGAAAAGTTTTTCCGTTACTCAGGATATCCATCTTTGTTTTGCTCGAAAAACCACCAATCTGACCACCAATATAAAAACCTGTCCAAGAAAAAGTTGGAGCAACAATAACTGGTGCAACGGGTGTATGGCTGGGGGGAACGAAAATATCTGCTGCCTGCGCTGCTGAAACAAAAGCGAATGCAGAAACCGTTATTAACCATTTCATATTCATAATTTTCTCTCCAATAGCTGAATATTTGAACACGCGATTTCATATAGAGCCACAACTATAAATATCTGTAGTAAAAATGATACACCCATAAAAAAGAAAACCATCAATGCCCTCTTCTCTTAGAAATCGTTTAATCTGCAATAAATAAGGACCTGTAAGTTATAGCAAAGCAAAATTATTAATCCCCTTCTCAAATTTCATGCTGTTTTTTATGAATCCTTACAAAATTTGAACAATAATATTCTTTTGTTGAACAAGTTCCCTCACGAATGTAAAATACATACTCTCAACCTCCCGTACATACACAAAGCCTTCATTTAAAGGCTCCGTTCATGCCTAAATAACACCACGAACGATACAAAACACCAAATAAACTGCACAGCCCTCCCTTCCTGATTCCACCCATTCTCCTTCAAAATGAAGTTCTTTACGCACTTATTATTTTTTTGCTGCTTACACTTCTCTAAAGAATCTTTTTCAGAACGATTACGCAATATCATATAAGGTTGCCATTTATTTGTGCTCTTTAGACTAACTTTTAAAACACCTCAGAATCTCTAAACTGCATGCACCCTCTGAATAGAAAAAATGAGGCACATAAGCTGTCACTTCACTAGAAAATGCAGACCCAATATACCACGCCTCACCTCTCTCAAAGAATCACCAATCTCCCCGAAAAATACCTTGCACTGACTTATGAAAAAACAGGTTTCCCTTCAAATTTCTGTGATCAATATAATACACTGCTAAAAAGAACTTCTGTCTCTTAAATCAACACAACAAACCCACCACCACAGTTTTGACCTCAAAAAGCAGACAGCTTGTAAATGTGTACCACTATAACTCTCCCTTAGCACTTTACCGAGATCGGGATATATGCATTACATGAACGGTATATTCACCCATCCTAAAATCTACACCACAAATGAGTAGTGCAACAAACTAACTTTTAAATCAGCAAAAACACCCACTTTCTTTAAACGTCACCATTTAGAAAAAATAAAACCATGCCTTCTGATATCAACGCTTCGCTTACTAAAAACTCATCGGACCTCGCGAAAATCTAGGACGTCCTCCTCGTCTTCTCTCAGATTTTAAACCTTTTCCTTTAACCAAAGACGATGCTACAGTTATCAACTCAACTGCTTTCCCTTGGTTATTACCAAGACAAGAAAATTCTATTCGTAAAACTTCACCCAAAGATTTGTTTTTGTGTGCATCAGAAAAAAAAATTCGAGAAGAAGAAACTCCCTCTACCAGCCTCTGAGTAGCCACAAGACTAGCTGTAGCTGCCTGTGCTAAAGAGATCGAAACAAAAGTGGCAGAAGCCGTAATGAAATATTTCATATTCATAATTATATCTCCATTATAATATCCATAATGGATTTTAACTAGTGCTCCTGCTCCAAATTTCCATAGGAAAAAATGGAGGACTCTCCAAAACAGAGCCTTTTAGCACTTTGACTTTAAAATCAATAGAAAATTTTAAGCTATTTCAACTAGAAATTACTGCTTTTTTCACCAATAAGAAAACAATGCGTTATGAAATGTAAAATACTAAACGGGTGTTTAGCAATATATTTTCGCGCAAAAACATTTTCTCCGTATGCAAAATACAATTTCGGAAGTATTACTAGTATAGAAAACCTGTGCACATCACTACTGACATTTTCTGTCCCCTCTAAAACTGCCTATTCCTTTTTGTTTAATCTAAAAAAAAATAAAAACTGCTAAAAATGCACTAAAGCACATATTCATAAACGCGTTTTTATTGTGTAATCATGAGAGAGCACTCCCTTCATAAGGATAGAATCATAAAAGCAGTAACCAAAACAGATGAGAAAACAAAAAAATGCAAATGTCCATCTATTTATAGGCATTTTGTTTTTTAGAACACTCTACTCCAAGTTTAAAAAACAAGTTTCTAAACTCAGCTATGCGCAAAAACATCAACCTCCGACCACCCTAAAAGATCAAGCTTTGCTCTCATCGGCAAAAATTGAAAACATGCCTTCGCAACACTTTCCCGCTCTTCACGCTTTAAGCGTTCTTCAAATACATCTTTTAAACGATGCAAATATAAAACATCTGATGCGGCATACTCAATTTGCGCACGCGACAAAGTTTCTGCGGCCCAATCCGAAGACTGTTGCTGTTTAGAAATATTCACATTCAGCAATTCACCACAAATCTCCTTCAATCCATGACGATCCGTGTAAGTACGCGTGAGTTTTGAGGCAATCTTTGTACAAAAAACAACATCTGGCATAACACCAAATGTATGTGCTAAAATAGCAAGATCAAAACGCCCAAAATGGAATATTTTAGTGATAGCCCTATCTGAAAGCAATTTGACCAAATTGGGAGCACTCTTCTGTCCTTTAGCAATCTGTATAACATCAGCAGTACCATCTCCAGAAGAAAGTTGAACAACACATAAACGATCACGGTGGGGTTGTAATCCCAAAGTTTCAGTATCAACTGCAACAGCATTAATTTTATAATTATTCAAGTTTGGTAAATCACCTTGATGAACACGGATTTCAGTCATCTACCCTCCTGTCTTTGCTAAAGTGGCAAGAATACGTGCCCAAGACCGCTGTCCTTTATGAAACGATTTTAGATTATATTTTTCATTAGGTGAATGAATACGATCATCAGCCAATGCAAACCCAACCAAAACAGTTTCCATATCAAGAATTGACTGAAAATCTGCAACAATTGGAATCGAACCACCCATGACTGTCAATAAAGCCGGGTTGCGCCACTCTTGCGATAAAGCATCTTTCGCTGCCCCAACAAAAGGGGAATCATAGGGAAGCTGAATTGCTGGAGAAGCACCATGCCCTTTAAATACAACAGTACAGTCAGCAGGAATAAGACTGCGCACATAATCACGAAAGGCTTGACGTATTTTCTCTGGATCTTGCTTATGTACTAAACGAAATGATACTTTTGCACTCGCTTGAGAAGCAATAACCGTTTTTATTCCTTCTCCCTCATAACCACCACTAATACCATTAATTTCTGCTGTAGGACGCGCCCACACGAGTTCTAAAATGCTCCGTCCTTTTTCACCAGCAGGAAGCGAAAGCCCTATAGGGCCAAGAAAATTTTCAGCAGTGCAATTCAACGCATTCCATGATTGCAAAATATGTAGAGGTGTTTCTTCTACTCCATCATAAAAACCAGGAAGTGTTACCCTATTATTTTCGTCATGAAGTCCTGCCAAAACTTTAGTTAAAATACGAATGGGATTGGCGGCTGCACCCCCAAAATAACCAGAGTGCAAATCACGATTAGCTGCTGTGATGATAACCTCTTCTCCCAGAAGCCCCCGAAGAGCAACAGAAATAGAAGGCGTATCGACATCCCACATCGACGTATCACAAACCAATGCGCAGTCAGCCTTGAGTTCATCCTTATTCGCTTTCAAAAAAGGAACAAGAGAAGGAGACCCGATTTCTTCTTCACCTTCACATAAAACAGTAACTTTAACAGGAAGTTGCCCTATCTCTTTCTTAAATGCACGACACGCTTCAATAAACGTCATCAACTGACCTTTGTCATCTGAAGCTCCACGTGCACAAATAACTTCATCTCCCTCTCTCTCTTTCAAAGAAGGTGTAAATGGATCATCTTCCCATAAACTCAACGGATCAACAGGTTGAACATCATAATGTCCGTAAAACAATACATGCAAACAATCATCTGAAGGTCCTGGATGATGACCAACAACTATTGGATGCCCCGATGTATCGCGCCTTGAAGCCTCAAAGCCTATGCTTTTCAAATCCTCCACTAACCAATCAGCAGCTTTACAACACTCATCCTTATAAGTAGAGTCCGTAGAAATTGATTGAAAACGTAAAAGAGAAAAAAGGCGTTCAAGGCTCTTTTCTATATTCTCATCAAGATGTGTTAGCACTTTATTCAACATAAAAAAACTTTCAAGCTTTGTATAACTATAGATATAAGCGCACGACTCTAAGCTTCTTGGAGGATTTTGCAAGACATCTTATTCATTTTTGGCACTGTAAGCAGTAAAAACTTGAACGTCCAGATTGCAAAATACGTACAATAGGTATTCCACATTGCAAACATTCCTTGCCTTCTCGTCCATAAACTGAAAAAGAGTGTTGAAAATAACCAAGTGAGCCATCTGTACGAATATAATCACGTAAAGTAGAACCACCAGAAGAAATCGCTTCAGTAATCACATTACGTATATTCCGTGCTAAGGAATCTGCAAATTCGCGTGCACATTCAGTTTTCAATGCTAATGTGAATGCACCACGCTGTGGAGACAAACGACTACGCCAAAGTGCTTCGCAAACATAAATATTCCCAAGACCAGCAACAATAGATTGATCAAGCAAAATTCCTTTGAGAGATATTTTTTTATTAACAAAAGCTTCCTGTAAATAACTCCCAGAAAACGCATTACTCGTAGGCTCGAGCCCTAGCTTCTTTAAAAGTGGATGTTCATAAAGCCTTCTTGTATCTACTAAAAGCATAAACCCAAAACGACGAATATCATTATAAGTAAGACAATAAACTTTACCATCCTTTGCTTGAATATCTATAACAACGTGATCATGATTAACAAATTTACTTATAGTAGAAAATTTTTCTTTTAAAAAATCACCCTCTATGCGCCACGATCCTGACATCCCTAAATGGCTTAAAATCGTTTCGTTCTGCGAAAGATGAAATAATAAATATTTCGCGCGTCGGCCAAGTTCTATAATCGTTCTGCCCATAAGCCGCTCAGGAAACGCCTCTGGAAAAGGAAATCGCAAATTTCTTCGATTAAGCATAACAGATAGTATCTTTGCACCAGTTATAACAGGCTCAAGTCCACGACGAACCGTCTCTACTTCAGGAAGTTCAGGCATCTATCTTCTTAAAATAATCATGCGTTTTCCAACAATACCATTGAAAAAATAATACTATTAAACCCATTCACCATTACGAAATACAGGAATTCTCATACCATCTTTCGTAATGCCGTCTATATCAATTTCACCTGATCCAATCATCCAATCAATATGAATCATACTTTTATTACCACCACGCGCTGCAATTTCCTCTGGCAACAATGATGCTCCATTTAAAAAGCACTTTGAATAACATTGCCCCAAAGCAATATGACATGCAGCATTTTCATCAAATAACGTATTATAAAAAAGAAGGTTACTCTTTGAAATCGGTGAAGAATGCGGAACAAGAGCAACTTCACCCAGCCGACTCGCACCCTCATCACTTTGTAAAACCTGTTGCAAAACTTCCTGTCCTTTCGAAGCACATGCCTTAACAATACGCCCTGCTTCAAAACGTACCTCTATATTATTGATCAGTGTTCCCTGGTAAGAAAGTGGCTTCGTCGAACGAACAAAACCTTCAACCTTATGTGCATGAGGAGTTGTGAAGACTTCTTCTGTCGGAATATTCGGATTACAGACAACACCATTTTGAGCAACTGATGCACCACCCTGCCATTCATGATCATCGGCCAAACCAACTGTTAAATCAGTCCCTGGACCTTTAAAATGTAAAGCAGCGAAACGCTGGTCATTAAGCCATGATGACCGTTGCTTCAAAGTTGTATTATGGACACCCCATGCGTGAACCGGATCTTCTCCTGTAACACGTGAAGCAGCAAAAATTACATCAGCTAATTTCCTAATTGCTTCATTTATTGGCAACGCGGGAAAAATCGTTGCAGCACAACCTGCTGTTGGATAGGCAACTATCGACCAATTTATAGCAAAATTCGATATTTCTTTAAGAGCAGGCTGGTAAGCCATTGAAGTGGCTTTACTCAAACGCGCAACCTTATTAAAATCCTGATTAGAAAGTAGAGAAGGGTCATCACCAACGATAGCTAAACGTGCAGCCCCATTTCTAAAGGCTTGCGCCATCCCCTCATAAAGCCAAGAAGGCGCACAATCGAAACTAGCATTCTGCGCATTTTCAAAACGCGTAAGCGATAACATGTCATCACTAAAAAGCGGTGTAATCACACCAGCACCAGCCTTATAAGCATGATATGCAATACGCCGGACAAAAGGTAATGCCGAAACTGGTGCGGTCAAAAGAAGATCTTGCCCCTCTTGTAGATTCAATCCTACTTTTACCGTAATTTCGGCAAGACGATTAAGCTTTTCAGACGAAATTGTTTCATGAATATCAAAGTACACTACCAATATCCTTCCTTTGATTGTGAAAAAACTACCGGATTCTGTACCGTTCTTCTAACATTGCAACAACTGCATTTAACTGATCTGATGAGAGCAGATTATAAGCCACAGCCGGTTTTGTTTCCTCTTTTTTATCTGTACGATTAGGTGCATAATTAGGAATAGGAACTTTATCAAGCTGTACCACAACAAAAGGCGTAGTATGTGCTTTGTCCACCTGTGTTACCTCTATCGAAGGAGATGCATTTTGTCTTCCCTCTACTTTTATTTCCTTGCTTGCTAAGCCCATATCCATGAAACTTCGCGCATTACTAAAACGTTCCTGAGCAAAAGCATAAGCGACATCATAGGGACGATCATTATGAGGAACCTGAAGAGATCCATCACGTGAGCGCTTTTCATAAAAGGAATTCCCTCCCGCAACACGAACATAGTGCATATTTTTATAAGGAAAAGATAAACCAGCAGTATGAAAAAACTTAGCGTTTTTGACTTTCTTATCCCGTTCGCCGCGTAAAACAGCATCAGCTGCCTCTCTAACACGCGCAACAGATGCCGGCTCTGTCATAGGACGCGTTAAAACACCGGGAGCAAACTGTTTGTACTGACCAACAACACCGCAAATTGTTTTTGGATAAGCACTTGAATTAACACGATTCATAACAACAGTGCCAACAGCAATCATTCCTTCACGGCTGGTACGATTTGATTCAAAATACATTGCGCGCATAAGACATTGGCGCTCGGTCAATGGATATATTACTGTTTTTGCCTTCTTATTATCACTCACTTTTCCAGCAGAAAAATGATCTAAAGCACACCCCACAATAACAATTGGTGCTAAAAAACAGCTAACAAAAACAGTCCAAAAATTTTTTTTCATTTTATACAACACATCCCCATATATTTGAAATCTTCAAAATTTGAATGAGTTTTAAATGTATCTTCAAAGAAAGTATACGACTAATTGTTACCACTTAGTAAAATTTTAATACAATCAGTAATTAAAAGGCATTTATAAAATAAAAAATAAACAAAGCCTTAATTATAGATCAATATCGTTATTATTAATGAATAAAGATAACCAAACAATATCACTCTTTACACTTTGAATTGCAATAAATAATATACCTTCGAAAACTCCCAAACAATTCTATATACGAGTAAAGATCGGAGTACTAAAACTATCCATATCAATCCTAAAGAAGCTTCCTATCTTACAAAACTATAAACAAGGGTACTAGCCCATATCAAAATCCGTCAAATTAAGAATTAAAAATCCGCACTATTAAAAACCTCTTTGCTTTTTTGCCATTGTCCATAACACGTATATCATGTCGCTGCTCCTGCTATTCTCAGGAAAATGCCCAATTTTCTTAAAAAAATCATTTTATGCATCATTGTTGAAGATTCATTTGCATGGCTGCTTAAACAGTAATTTAACAGTACCAATTGGCATTGCCTCTTTAAAATTCCACAAAAACAGAAAAATAAACGCTTCCGATTCCATGGGAAACATTCCCTATAGGCCAATCAAAAAAATACATATCATAGCTATTGGTTGAAAAGCGCAAAGAAAAATCAACAATGGCTAAAGAATTTATGAAAACACTCTATAGGACTTTGTTCAATGGGCAATTGAATAAGATCTTTGAGCAGTTAACCCAGCTTTAAGAATACCTCCTCTAAAAAACAAGAGTGGATTTCCTATTTGGACAGAAGAAGAGATTGAGAAATATTATCAACGTTGGTCACATGGCACCATGAACGCGTTTGGATTGATTCTCCGCTTTACAAAGGCTTACGTCGTAGTGACGCGGTTTGTATTGGCTGGCAAGACACCAAAGATAATATCATCCACCTCAAGACAGAGAAAAGTAAATTCAAAACAGATGTTCTTCTTATTTTACCGGAATTAGCAGAAATCTTTAAAATTTCTTCCATAGGCAAGAAAACATTCATTTTTGGTAAAAAAGGTAAGAAGATAACCGAAGCAAGCTTCGGGGTTTTATTTTGTAAGGCATGCATTCAAGCAGATACAAAAAAGTCAGCACACGGTTTGAAAAAATTAGCAGCAACACGCACTGCTAACTCAGGAGCAAACAGTATTAAAACTCAAAGCACCTTTGAGATGGGAGGACGATATTATGCCATCTTATTAAAAGAGCACAGATCGTAAAAAAACTCGCCTTTGAATTACTAAAAAAGCTCCAAAGAAGTTAAGGATAGAGGAAAAACATATAACAGAAATCAATAACCAATAAATCTTTTACTTCTAAGAATAGCTTCTTGACTTAATTGTTACTTGTTCCGTAAGAGAAAATTTTAGTCTATTTCCTTCCCATCTATCCCAACTTTATAGGTAAGATCATCGCGAGGACGATCGCAAGACATATGGTAACCCGTTATGATATAGTGCAGTGTTTCAGCAATATTGGTGACATGATCTCCAATTCTTTCAATATTTTTTATACAAAAAAGTAAATGCGTACAAACCGTAATATTGCGCATATCTTCCATCATATAAGTTAAAAGTTCACGAAAAAGAGAAGTATACAGAGCATCAATTTTACCATCACGTTCGCGGACTGCGCCAACATGATCTAATAAGCGACTCGTGTAAGCATTCAATACTTCCTTTAACTGATTGAGCGCCAAAGTTGTAATCGTTTCAAACCTACAGTAAAAGGTCTTAGGTTGACGTATTTCTGAAAGTGCAACTGTTCGCTTAGCAATATTTTTAGCCATATCCCCAATCCGTTCAAGATCAGAAGAAATGCGAATAGCACCAACAATTTCACGTAAATCAACAGCCATCGGTTGGCGTTTGCAAATAATCGTAATCGCTTTTTCATCAATATCGCGTTCTGCTTCATCTAAAAACAAGTCATCTGCAATAACTGTAGCAGCAAGCTGAAGATCATTACACACTATTGACGCGACAGAACGTTCAATCATTTTTTCCGCGTGACCACCCATTCCTATGATCTTTTCTTCCAAATATTTTAGTTCTGCATCATAAGCACGAACAGTATGTTTTATAGACATATTCTGTACTCCTCAATTCACCTATCCAAAACGCCCCGTAATATAATCCTGCGTACGCTGCTCTTTTGGTGAAGTGAACATCATTTCAGTTTCCCCAACTTCTACTAGATTCCCCAAATGAAACATGGCTGTGTATTGAGAAACACGTGCTGCCTGCTGCATCGAATGTGTCACAATGACGATTGTATAATCCTTTCGTAAAGCATCGATAAGTTCTTCAATACGAGCCGTTGCAATTGGATCAAGAGCCGAACAAGGCTCATCCATCAAAATAACTTCAGGACTAACTGCAATAGCACGCGCAATACACAAGCGCTGTTGCTGCCCTCCTGATAAACTGGTCCCTGACTCATGAAGACGATCTTTCACTTCTTCAAATAAACCTGCCTGCCTTAAACTCTTCTCAACCACATCGTGCAATTCAGCACGCGATTTGGCTAAACCGTGAATACGTGGACCATAAGCAACATTTTCAAAAATAGATTTTGGAAAAGGACTAGGTTTTTGAAAAACCATTCCAACACGCGCACGCAACTCTACAACATCAATGCGCGATTCATAAATATTTTCCCCATCTAAGGTAATAAATCCGGTTATTTTAGCGCCTTCAATCGTATCATTCATACGATTAAAACAACGCAAAAAAGTTGACTTTCCGCAACCTGAAGGACCTATCAAAGCCGTAACCTGATGTTCAGGAATATCAAGAGTAATACCATGGAGAGCTTCTTTTTTTCCATAAAAAACCTTTACATCTTGGCCACGCATTTTAATCTTCATTACAGAATTCACCTTACTTTAAAATACAAACGTTATCGAAGTTCTCACTGTATAAAAGTTACTGGCGACGTTCAAATCGTCGACGTAAAAAAACCGCAAAAATATTCATAATAAAAAGAAAAATCATTAATACGATAATAGCACCCGACGTTTTTTCAACAAAAGCGCGTTCTGCTTCACCTGCCCACATGAAAATTTGCACAGGTAGAGCTGTAGCAGGATCCATGGGTGTAGCGGGAATATTTACAACAAAAGCAACCATTCCTATCAAAAGTAAAGGCGCAGTTTCACCCAAAGCTTGCGCTACACCAATAATCGTGCCAGTCAAAATACCAGGAGCTGCTAAAGGAAGAACATGATGAAAAACCACTTGTGTTTTCGATGCTCCCAATCCTAAAGCTGCTGCACGAATAGAAAAAGGAACAGCCCGTAAAGCAGAACGTGTTGCAATAATGATTGTTGGTAGTGTCATAAGAGCCAACACAAGGCCACCAACAAAAGAGGCTGAACGTGGTAATCCAAAAAAATTAACAAAAACCGCAAGTCCTAAAAGACCAAAAATAATCGAAGGAACAGCGGCAAGATTATTGATATTAACCTCAATAAAATCTGTAAATTTATTTTTGCGTGCATATTCTTCCAAATAAAGAGCTGCTGCTATCCCTATTGGCAATGAAATCACTAAAACAATAGCTATCATATAAAGAGAACCGATTATCGCAACACCTAAGCCAGCAGTCTCAGGACGACTTGAAGCACCAAATATAAAAAAACCAAAATTAAATTTTTTATAAAGTGTACCATCATGCGCTAACCGTTTCATCCATTCTACTTGGCGATTAGAAATTTTGCGGTTTTTTTCTGCTACATGCAAATCAATCTGCTCTTTATAAGCAGAATCAATATCCGCTGCTGCCAAGACTTTGATTTTTTGCGTTGTGCCAATCAGTTGTGGATTCTTTGTTACTATTTCACGCAGTTGAACGCGTACACTATTTGAAAACATACGGCTAATATCCCGCAATGATGCCCGATCATTTGGATCTATATCAAGCTTTCTTGCCAAAGCATTGCGTACAAGAAGAGGATAATTGGCTGTTATGAGTATCTGTGGATTTGTTGCACGCTGACCACTTGGATCAATAACCTTCTCATCTAAATAAACCGATAATGTCATCTCACTTTGAAAAAAAGCTGTATAACCCTGACTGATGACAGACCATAAAAGTGCAAATAAAAAAAATAAACCAATAAAAATGGCTATCAAACCATACGCACGGAAACGGCGCTCAGCCCAATATCGACGTTTGAGGCCAATATTGCGACGAGAGAAAGAAAAATCTTCATTCATTCATATTGTTCCCGATATTTACGTACAATATAGAGAGCAAAAATATTCATCAAAAGAGTCATAATAAAGAGTGTCATTCCTAAAGCAAAAGAAACAAGCGTTTGGGGAGAATTAAACTCAAAATCACCTGTCAATTGATTAACAATCTTAACCGTCATTGTAGTCATTGCTTCGAATGGATTAAATGTTAAGTTCGCTGCAACACCTGCCGCCAAAACCACAATCATCGTCTCTCCAATTGCACGTGATGCTGTCAGTAAAATCGCTCCCATAATCCCCGGAAGCGCTGCTGGTATAACGACTTTTTTAATCGTTTCAGATTGCGTTGCTCCTAAACCATAAGATCCTTCACGTAACATACGTGGAATAGCCGTAATAATATCATCTGACAAAGAAGAAACAAAAGGTATCAACATAATTCCCATCACAACTCCAGCGGTCAAAACACTTTGAGCCATAATAAAACCAACACCACCAGAGAGAGAAACAGAGAGATCACGTAAGAATGGTCCGACAACCTTCAAAGCAAAAAAGCCATAAACAATAGTTGGAATACCCGCAAGAACTTCCAATAATGGCTTTACTATTGATCGTAATCGAGCCGAAGCGTATTCAGCCATATAAAGAGCTGAAAATAATCCTATTGGCACAGCAAAAAGCATTGCTACAAATGCAATATAAAGTGTGCCCGCAAGCAGCGGTATTAAACCAAATTGCCCCACTTCACCCTCCGCACCGCTCGCTGAAAAACGTGGATCCCAAACCGTTCCCAAAAAGAAGTTTGAAAAGGGTACAGACTGAAAGAAACTCACCGTTTGAAAGAACATAGAGAGCGCAATGGCAACTGTCGTCAAAACCGCAACGATAGATGCGCAAATCAAGCTAATAACAATCAAAAACTCAACCTTATTGCGCGCACGCTGACGTGGAGAAATTTGCATAATCCCACAAATAAAACCACAAGATGCAATAACAAAAAGAACACCATGACCAATAAACTGTAACTTTTCAGAAGAATTAACCCATGACTGTGCTATCTTTAATACATCATCTGATGTGTGATGAGGAAAAATAAATCCTCTTGCCAATAATTGTGCCCGCACTTCTTCATACGAAGCAGTGGTGAGATCCCTCTCAAAGTGATGAAATATTTTGACTAGACTTCTAACAATCCCCAAAATAAGATCATGATTAACAAGTTCTGTCACATTTGTACTGTATGCTTCAACCTCTCGAGAAGCACTATACTCTAAATAAATTGCACTGCCATAATCCCAAAAAATTAAAAAAATAAGAGCTGGAAAAATAGTTATCAAAAAGGTCCACCAGCCGTAATAACACGTACGAGAGTGCATCTTGTATTGTGTGTTGTATTCAAAATAACGAGCTCGCATATAAGAAATACAAAAGCCAATACAAGCAAGAATTAATAATAGAAAAATAATGAAGGAAATGCGCATATTGTCTTTCAATTTTATAAATAAAGCAGCACAAAAAAAAACTCCTACACCGGTAAATCCAGAAAATTATTTTAAACTCATCACTCTACCAGCAGAAAAAGCAGAACGCTGCGCTTGGCGCTCTTTTTCAGAAGCAACGACCAAACCATATTCAGCTAACGGACCATTGGGACCAATCATTTGATCAGAAAGAAAAAAGTCTACATATTCCCGCAAACCTGAAACAATACCTAAATGCGCTTTCTTAACATAGAAGAAAAGTGAACGAGAAACTGGATATTCGCCACTAGAGATTGTTTCAACAGTTGGTGTAAAACCACTAATATCTGCAACCTTTAATCTATCAACATTATTTTGATAAAAAGACAAACCAAAAACACCAACCCCTGTTTTATTAGAAGTTAAACGCGCAAATGTTTCAGAATAATCACCTTCAATATCTATGGCTTTACCATCCTTACGCACAGCAATACAAGCAGCGTGTATTGCCTTATCATCCATCCCCAAAGACTTCATTGCATCCACTGCTCCACTCTCCTTACAGCCCGTAGCTAACAATTTTTCTTCAAAAACTTCACGCGTTCCATGCTTTTCCCCAGGAATATAAGCTGCTATCGTCCAACTAGGAAGAGCACTATTAACTGCACTCCATTTTGAAACGTTATTGGGTTGCAATTTTCCGTCTCTCATAATCCGAGCAGCAAGCGCTCTATAAACATCCACTGGCTGTAATTTCCAATCAGGACCATTTATATCTGTTGCAAAAACAATACCATCATATCCAATACGTATTTCTTCAATATCTTTTACACCAGCACCAAAACAAGACTGTAATTCACTGACCTTCATTGCCCGCGAAGCATTCACAATATCAATTGCATTCTCCCCAATGCCACGGCAAAACTCTTTAATACCAGCCCCCGTTCCACCTGATTCGATCACTGGAACCTTAAAATAGGGGTAAATTTCTCCAAATATCTCAGCAACAATTTTTTGATACGGTAAAACGGTAGACGAACCAGTTATCTGAATTTGATCGCGTGCATTTCCAACATGCACTGAAAACAAAACGGCAAAAAACACTCCTACTCCAACGGATAATAATCTGATCATCCATAAACTCCCTCGCATGTGAATCAAGACCTTTTATTCGTACTCTATGATCATCTGAATTCTAATTCACATTTGCAGCATAACAAACATAAAAAAATAATATTCATAATTTTTCTGATAAAATTATCTTTTAGCTCTTAATGAAAAAAATTAATTTGAATGCTTGAACTCAATGATATCCCAAAAGAGATGCGCGATATCCGTGCCACCAAAACTCTTAATTTCACGAATGCCAGTAGGAGATGTTACATTGATCTCTGTGATATAATCTCCAATGACATCAATCCCCACAAGAAGAAGACCACGTTCCTTTAAAGCTGGACCAATGCGTTGGCAAATTTCATAATCACGTTTTGTTAAATCAATATTTTCCGCCCGCCCTCCAACATGCATATTAGAGCGCGCATCTGTTTGTGCTGCAATTCGATTAATCGCTCCAACAGGTTTACCATCAAGCAAAATAATTCGTTTATCCCCTTTTCGCACGGCATCCAAATACTGCTGAATAATAAAAGGTTCTCGATAAATTTGTGCAAAAATTTCCAACAGTGATGCTAAATTGCGATCATCCTGTTTTAAATGGAAAACACCCGCTCCCCCATTGCCGTAAAGTGGTTTGATAATAATGTCACCAAAGGTAGCTCTAAAAGCCATTATTTCTTCAATGTCTTTCGTAATTAATGTTTCTGGCATTAAATCAGGAAATTCAGTTACAAAAATTTTTTCTGGACTATTGCGCACCCATGCCGGATCATTCACAACCAATGTCTTAGGATGAACACGTTCTAATAAATGAGTCGTGGTGATATAATTGAGATCAAAGGGAGGATCTTGACGTAAAAGAACCACATCCATATCCATTAACTGCATGCGGATAGGTTTCCCCAATTGGTAATGGTTTCCTTCTTTATCATGTACTGTCAATGCTTCTAATTTTACAATCACACAACCATCGCGCATAAACAAACGATCTGGTGTATAATGAAAGAGTGAGTGTCCACGTTCCTGTGCTGCTAAAGCAAGTGCAAATGTCGTATCCCCTTGAATTTGAAGTGTTGAAATATGATCCATTTGAATGGCAATCTTCATGAATAAAACCTCCCTATAACTGAAAGCAGACTAATCTATGCGCCATAAACTTAGTAAACTATAAAAAACTATGACAAGAGAAAATCTATGATACAAGAAGCTAATACAAAATTAAGCAGTGAAGAAATAAAACGCTACGCACGTCACATCATTTTGCCCGAAATTGGTGGTGTGGGACAACAAAAGCTCAAAACTGCACGTGTTCTGGTTGTTGGTGCAGGCGGTCTAGGTGCCCCTGTTCTTACATATTTGGCGGCTGCTGGCGTTGGCACCCTTGGAATTGTTGACGACGATATCGTTTCGCTTTCCAATTTACAACGCCAAGTGATTCATAAAACAAATACGATTAACCAGTGTAAAACTGACAGTGCTAAAGCTACTATAAACGCAATAAACCCTCATGTTACGGTTGAAAAATACAATCTACGCTTAGATAAAAGTAATGTGGATAAACTGCTCAACGCCTATCACATCATCGTTGATGGAAGTGATAATTTTGCCACACGCTATCTGCTTGCTGATCATGCAGCCCAATGTGCCAAACCTTTAATAAGCGGTTCTGTAGAACGTTTTGATGGCTCCTTGACGGTGCTCATGCCTTATAAAGACAATAACCCTCACTATCGTGATTTATTCCCAAATCCACCAGCTCCCGGCACCCTCCCAACATGTGCTGAAACTGGAATTATCGGCGTTTTACCCGGAGTCATCGGTACACTCCAAGCAATGGAAGCCATTAAACTTATCACAAACATCGGTGAACCTTTAGTAGGGAAAATTCTCCTTTATAATGGATTGTCAGCGCAATTTAAAATCATTACTTATAACCGATCAGATTCCAATGCGAATGCAGCAGCCATCAAGCTTTGTGTGTAAGACTTTTGGGGACGAGAAAAAATATGATCAGCAGAGCTATATTCAACCATTTCTCCATTGCGCATAACAATCACTTCATGTGCAAGCGCTCTGATAACTTTTAAATCATGGCTAATAAACAGATAACCCAAATGATATTTTTTTTGCAGATGAAGTAAAAGATTAATGATCTGTGCCTGCACATTTACATCAAGAGAAGACGTTGGTTCATCAAGCATAATAAAGCGAGGTTTGAGGATGATTGCACGTGCAAGAGCAATTCGCTGTCTTTGCCCACCAGAAAACTCATGAGGATAACGATAACGAGTAGAAGGGTCGAGATTAACCTCATGTAAAGCTTCAATCACACGGTCATTGCGTTCAGAATAAGAAAGCCTTGGTTCATGAACTGATAATCCTTCAGCAATAATTTCACTCACAGGCATACGCGGAGAAAGTGAACCGAAAGGATCTTGAAAAACAATCTGAATATAACGGCGCAAAGAACTCATTTTCTTAAAAGTAAAATTGCTGATATCAATATCATCAAAAATAATTTGTCCCTTGGAAGATAACATCCGTATCAGTGCAAGCCCTAATGTTGTTTTTCCTGAACCCGATTCTCCTACAACACCAAGTGTTTGACCAACACGAATTGTAACATTTATATCCTGAACAGCTTTTAAATAACCCTTTGTGCGGCGCAATAGACCCTTTTTAATCGGAAACCAAACACGAACTTTCTTACCTTGCATCAAAATGGGCGCATTCTTGTCCACTTGAAGAGGATGGCCTTTAGGTTCTGCTGCTAACAATTGTTTTGTATAGAACTGTTGGGGATTTGCAAACAATTGATTAGTTGAACTACTTTCAACAATTTTTCCCTTCCTCATCACATAAACGCGATCCGCAATACGACGCACAATAGCTAAGTTATGAGTAATAAAAAGCATCGACATATTGTTTTGCTTTTTAAGGTGTACCAAAAGCTCAAGAATGCGTGCTTGAACAGTCACATCAAGCGCCGTTGTTGGCTCATCAGCAATCAATAATCGTGGACTATTGGCAAGCGCCATTGCAATCATCACACGTTGCCGTTGCCCACCTGACAATTCGTGAGGAAATGACTCCAAACGTTTCTGCGGTTCATGAATTCCTACTTGTGCTAGCAAATCAATAATATGCGCACGCAGTGATTGATTTGTTATATCTGAATGCATTCTGATAACTTCACCGATTTGGCGTTCTACATTATGCAAAGGATTAAGAGCGGTCATCGGCTCCTGAAAAATCATAGCAATATCTTTACCACGGACTTTACGCAAATCTTCTTCTTTCTGTTTTAATAAATCCTTATTATTAAAGAGAATTTCTCCCGATTGATAAAGCGTTTTAAAAAAAGGTAATAATTGCAAAATAGACAATGCTGTTATCGATTTTCCAGAACCGGATTCTCCCACCAGAGCAACTGTCTCCCCTTCTTTAATTTCAAAAGCAACTTGTTCAAGAATGTATCTTTGTTCTTGCCCTTGGTACAATGCAATTGAAAGATCACGAACTGAAAGCAAATTCGTCATTGTAATGTCTTCCGCGGATCAAAAGCATCGCGCGCTGCTTCACCAATAAATGCCAACAACGACAACATAACAGCAATAACAATAAACCCTGCAATACCAATCCAAGGAGCGTTCAAATTAGTGGTAGCCTGCCGCATCAATTCACCTAAAGAAGCATAACCAGGAGGAAGACCAAATCCCAAATAATCAAGTGATGTAAGTAATGAAACACCCGATGTTAACAAAAAGGGCATATAGGTCAAGGCAGCAACCATCGCATTAGGTAATAAGTGCCGCATCATAATAGTGCTATTAGGAATTCCTAAAGCACGTGCGGCATTAACATAGGTAAAATTGCGGGCACGCAAAAACTCTGCCCGCACCACACCAACCAATATCACCCATTGAAACAGGAGCATAACTCCCAATAATACCCAAAAGCCCTGTGCCAAAACCGCAGCCATGATAATAACTAGATAAAGTGACGGTACTGAAGACCATATTTCAATCAAGCGCTGAAAGATTAAATCAATCCAACCACCAAAATATCCCTGAATAGCACCTGCTGTTACACCAATGATCGTGGAAGCAACCGTTAAAAGAATACTAAAGACTATCGATACTCTAAAACCGTATAAAACGCGGGCGAAAATATCACGTGTCAGATCGTCTGTTCCAAGCCAATTCCATCGGCTTATTGTACATTCTGGATCAGCACTTCCCTGCGCATAATTGATACAACGTTCCTCTTTACTTTGAAGCCAAAAAGGTGGAGCCAATGCTACCGTTCTATTCCCCACAACTGTGTTGTAGGAATAACGCACTAGCGGCCACAACGCCCAACCGTGCTTAGCAATTTCATTTTGAATAAAAGGATCGCGAAAATCCGCTACGGCTAAATTTCCACCAAACTTTTCATCAGGATAATCAAAAAAAATAGGAAAAAGCAGCTCCCTTTTATAAGAAGCAATAATTGGCCGATCATTAGCAATGAACTCTGCCGAAAAAGAACAAAAACACAAAAATAAAAAGAGCCATAAAGACCACCAACCCCGGCGATTTTGCTTAAAATTGTGCCAACGACGTACATTTAAGGGAGAAAAAAAAGACTCTTTCTGCAACTTAGAACTTTGCGCACATTTACCTTTTGTCTCTTGCATCACAAATCCTTTTTATCAAAATCAATACGTGGATCAATGAACATATAAACGATATCAGAAATGAGACTCACAATCAGACTAATGAGCGAAAAAATATAAAGAGAAGCAAATACAACAGAATAATCACGATTGACAATAGACGTATAACTTAAAAGCCCCATACCATTTAATGAATAGAGCATTTCAATCAACAAAGATCCGCTAAAAAATGATGCCATAAAAGTTGCAGGAAAACTGGCAACCACAATTAAAATTGCATTACGAAAAACATGGCCATAAAGAACTGAGCGTTCACTTAAACCTTTAGCGCGTGCTGTAATAACATATTGTTGACGAATTTCTTCTAGAAAGCAATTTTTTGTTAGCAGGGTCGTTGTAGCAAAAGAAGAAATGATCATTGCAGTTAACGGAAGAACCAAATGATAAAGGTAATCTAATATTTTACCTCCAAAGGATAATTGGTCAAAATTATCAGACGTTAAATGGCTTAACGGAAACCAATTTAAAAAAGACCCTCCAGCAAAAAAAACCATTAAAAAAATACCAAAGAGAAAACTCGGAATGGCATAGCCAATAATGATAAGTGCACTTGTCCATACATCAAAAGGCGCACCTTCTTTAAGAGCTTTCTGAATTCCTAACGGTATAGAAATAGAGTATGAAATCAACAATTGCCAAAACCCAAGCGAAAGAGAAACGGGTAAAGCACTCTTAATCAATTCAATAACTGAACGTCCTTGTATATAAGAATTGCCAAAATCAAAACGCAGATAACGACCCAGCATCGTCAAATAACGCTCCAAAGGCGGCTTATCAAATCCAAATTGCTTTTCGAGCTTGGCAATAAATTCTGGATCCAATCCTTGCGCACCACGATACTTAAAAACTCCAGAAGAAGACAATTCAACAGCTGCGCCATCCAAAACAACATCAGAAGAAAGACCAAGATCACTCCCACCACCCACTCGTCCTACAGCATCACCGCCTATTCCTTGTAACTGAGCAATAATATTTTCAATAGGTCCTCCTGGTGTAAATTGAATAATAATAAAGGTGACTGTTAAAATACCAATCAGTGTCGGTATAAGCAGAAAAAGACGCCGGAGAATATAGACCACCATTTTTTATTTTCACTTTCCGATACAGTCGATCGAGTCAATTTAAAATAATGATACATCTTTTTTGATAAATCTATGAAACTCAAATTACAAACAATTGCACCTCTTCATAAAATAGGCGCTTCTGACATAGTTCAGCCTGGCTTGTCTTCTTTTTTATCCATTGGTAAGGGAATAGGATCAGCAGATAAACCCCGTAAATAAAGCAAAAGATCAGCACGATCTTGGTCATTTTTGATCCCAGGAAAAGACATAATTGTTCCTGGAAACGCTTCACGTGGTGATTGCAAATAACGATCCAAAGCCACAAAATTCCATCTCTGATCAGAATTTGCACGCAATATACGTGAATAAACAAAATCTGTCCTAGCTGCTAAAGGACGGTCAACTATCCCCCAAAGTGCTGGACCAACACGACTAGATTCATGACGCCCCGAGGTATGGCATAGAGCACATTGACGAAAAATCTTACGCCCATTTTCAAGATTGGCTTGTCGGAGACGATCGTTTAATGATAAAGGAGTATCAGATATCTGCTGTTTCTCTTTGAGTCTATCATTTTTTGTAACCTTAGAAGGTTGAACCGATGTAGAATTATCATAAATCGTGTTGCTTAGTATGGAAATCCCCACCAAGACAATCAGCAAAAATAAGCAAGCAAAAACAAAATAGACAATTCTCGAGCGATTCATAAAAACTCAGACATTTATATCGTCATTCCTGCTTTTAGTTTAAGCTTTTTCCATATAATACACAACATTATAAACACATCATACACACAATATTTGGAACTTTGCAATGGCTCTTGAACCAATTATTCTCATTCCCGCTCGTATAGGCTCAACCCGCCTTCCTCAAAAAGCTCTGGCAGAGATTGCTGGAAAGCCAATGATTGTTCATGTTGCTGAACAGGCAAAAAAAGCCGCATTCGAGCGTATTATCGTTGCAACAGATCATAATGATATCGCCACAACCGTTACCGCTTATGGATATGAATGTATCATAACATGTCGTGATCATAAATCTGGATCTGATCGTATTTATGAAGCTTTAATCCATATTGATCCTGAACGACGCTACAATGCCATTTTGAATGTACAAGGTGACCTGCCAACGATAACGCCCCATGACATCATTAGTTCTTTACGCCCTTTAGAAAATAGCTTAACTGATATTGCAACTTTGGGTGCAAAAATCGTTGAAGAAGATGAAAAAACAGATCCGAATATTGTCAAAATTATTGGTACACCGCTTTCTCATAATCGTTTTCGTGCTCTTTATTTTACCCGCGCGACAGCGCCTTATGGAGATGGTCCCCTGTACCATCATATTGGGATATATGCCTATCGACGCGAAGCACTCGAGAAATTTGTAGCGCTTAAACCCTCTCCACTAGAGCAACGTGAAAAACTTGAACAATTACGCGCACTAGAGCATAATATGCGTATCGATGTGGAAATAGTCGATACAATTCCCTTAGGGGTCGATACACAACGTGATCTCGAGAGGGTACGCAAGATTTTAGCATGAAGACACTTAAAAAAACCAATAAAATCTCATTCCAAGGAGAATATGGCGCTAATTCCCATATCGCCTGTTCTAATATGTTTCCCAATATGGATGCTCTACCCTCAACAACTTTTGAAGATGCGCTTAACTTAGTAGAAAGTGGACAAGCTGATCTTGCTATGATTCCTATTGAAAATACTCTTGCTGGCCGCGTTGCCGATATTCATCACCTTTTACCACAATCATCTCTCTATATTATTGATGAATATTTTTTGCCTATTCATTTTCAATTAATGGTTTTACCCGGTGTTACACATACAGAAATTGAAACCGTTCATAGTCACGCGCATGCCCTGGCACAATGCCGTAAAATCATCCGTAATAATGGCTGGCAACCTGTCATTTCTGTTGATACAGCTGGAGCTGCAAAATTTATTAAAAAAAACGGGAAGCGTTCACAAGCAGCCTTAGCACCTCTGATCGCAGCAGAACTCTATGGACTTGATATTCTCGAAAAAAATGTTGAAGATAGCCCTCATAATATTACCCGTTTTGTCATCCTTTCACGGTCTCAACGGCATGTACCCAAACCCCAAAATGGCGAAAAAATTATCACTAGCCTTCTTTTTCGAGTCCGCAATGTTCCAGCTGCACTTTATAAAGCTATGGGAGGATTTGCCACAAACGGCATTAATATGACAAAATTAGAAAGCTACCAAATTGGTGGCAATTTTAATGCAACACAATTTTTTGTCGACATTGAAGGGCATCCTGAAGACCCCATGATGCAACTCGCCCTAGATGAGCTGTCTTTCTTTTCTGCTGAATTGCGCATTATTGGCATTTATCCTGCTAAAAATGATTGGAGATCACGCATATAAAAATCAATTAAATTGTACAATTTCCCGTGGACATTGAAGAGTATCCTAAAAATCTCTCATGATATAATATCCTAGGAAGAAAGGTCCTTCTTTTCGGGGGTAGCTTTTTGTTATGGATACTAAAGAACAAAATAAGTGGCAGCATCTATCAAAATGTTCAAATTATCCCTATAATATTCTTGCAAAAAATGGACATCAATTCAGCCAAAACGAAACCAATACTAAAGAAACAATGCACGCACCAAAAACAAGAGTTTCTGTGACTATTCATATCCCTCATATAAGAGATAATTCCTTTAGAATACAAATGATGTTTCTAGGATAGTTTATCTCAAAATGGAATAATTTTAAGAGGTTTTATAAAGTTAAAAGAGCAATTTAGCTCTGCATTTCTGAGTTAAATTCAATCTTTCATATTTATAAAAACTGATTTATAATTAATTGATATTTTAGGATAAGAGGGGAAAATATAATGAAAAAAATTTTTACTCAAGGATTAGTTGCTGCAAATATTCTTGCGTGTTCCACTGTTGCGTTTGCTGGATTTAGTGAAAAAAAATGGAATTTTGATTTAAATGAAAGTGTTACTATTAGAGCAGGTGATACAGTACATCAAGGCGTTGAATATTCTTGCAAGGCATTCAAACCAAAGAAAGTGTCATTTACTTTATCGTACTCTACTCCTTCTGATTTGGATAAACTAAAAATTGTAGCTGACGATGAAAAGAAAATAACGCATGATAAAGAAAATAAGGTATTTACGCTTAACGGTGTAAAATCTCTTGATTTAAGCTTCCCTTCGTCAGGAAAATACACTTTTAAAAATATTACGAAGAGAAAAGTTATTGGAACAAATTGTGATTCAGGGGATTATGATTAATAATTTTTCTAAGAGCTCTTAAGTTCGAAAAGGTCTATCCTATTGCTTAGGTAGACCTTTTTCACACTCAAGCGTGTTGAATTTTCAAAACCCAGGATTCTATAAGTTCGAATTTTTAATATTTGCCAAAAAAAGTCAAATTATCCATTAAAATAAAACATTAAAGGACTTTTGTAAAAAATTGAATTGCATTGTATTTTTGTCATATAAAGACAATTTCCTTTATAAGAACATTATATCCAACTTTGTAATTAGCTCTTCTCATAATTTTTACAAACTCCATCATATGTAAATCATATACACAAACAGATAAATAACAAAAGCCCCATTTAAAAGTCTGTAACTTTGTTCCACATCTGACTAAAACAGAGCAAAAATGTAAAATGATAACTATGTCCTATATGCTAATAGTAAAATGAATACCAAAGTAATCATGAGCGATCCTAGCTTCATTTTTTAGTCACGCAAAAACTCACAATTAAAGTGCGTTTCAGATTACAGTCATGAAAGCTTGCTCACAGCAAGATTAACCCCTTTTCTCTCACTGTTAAAGAATGCATCAACTATTTAAAGTGATAAAATACCGATACGGATTAAATTGCGCTCTTCAAAAATGATCTTCTCTCCTTTATTTTCTAACTTCAACCACTTGAATGAACTTTATGCTTTATCCCTTCTTTTACTGTTTCAAATTTCCCATAATTTGTTTAGAAACTTTATAAAATACATCCTTCTGCCACTCAATTCCTCATCCTAGCCAACGAGCTATCTGTTCCAAACCCATTATGTGAAAAAAGCGTATGCTTTGTTCATAACAAATCACTGTAGAATGCTGTCACAATAAACATTGATAAATCCCGAACATATTTGTAATGCGTAATGCATAAATTAAGCTCAAAGAAGAAATTTTTGGTCGTTCTTTCCATATTCTTCGCTTCTTAGCTTGATTTTCCATTTTAAATCGACAATATACAATGTGGGAGGTTGGTGGTGGACGCACTGCTCGCCAACCGGGTCAGGTCTGGAAAGAAGCAGCCCTAACGAGTTATGGTACGGGTCACCGTACCAGCCTCCTATTTTAACCGGATAAGTTATATTTTGTTGCTTTTTAGTTTCTTTCTTCAATTTTCAGAGTAACTTTCGATTATAGCAAAGAGATTTGGTTGTTTTTACGCCAATATTTTTACTCCTTAAAAAATAAATTGATTGAGAAAAAATCCTTTTATATTAGAGTATAAGTATTAACTTTGTCTCGCATGTTATCAAAAGTGTCTTACAAACGCTTTAAAATTGGAATCATTGATGAAAGATATGCCGGTAGAAACAACCTATCGTGTTCTTGCTCGTAAATATCGACCTCAAAATTTCTCCGACCTCATTGGTCAAGAAGTGATGGTGCGTACTCTTACTAATGCCTTTGAAACAGGACACATTGCACAAGCATGGATGCTCACGGGGATTCGCGGAGTGGGAAAAACCACAACAGCACGTATTTTAGCACGTGCACTAAACTATAAAACAAAAGATATTGACCAACCAACAACCCTATTGAATACACTTGGGGAACACTGCACGCAAATCATTGAAGGACGTCATATTGATGTTATCGAAATGGATGCAGCTTCACATACAGGTATTGACGATATTCGTGAAATTATTGAACAAATATGTTATCGTCCTGTTTCTGCACGCTATAAGGTTTATATTATTGATGAAGTGCACATGCTCTCAACACAGGCATTTAACGGCTTATTGAAAACACTTGAAGAGCCACCACCGCATGTAAAATTTATTTTTGCAACAACAGAGATTCATAAAGTTCCTATTACGATCCTTTCACGTTGCCAGCGTTTTGACCTACGGCGTATTGAATCGGCAGCTTTGAGTGCGCATCTACGCCAAATTGCTCAACATGAAAATGTGGAAGTGGAGGATCAAGCGCTCTCCATGATCGCACGCGCTGCAGAAGGCTCTGCACGAGATGCACTCTCTATTTTTGATCAAGCAATTGCTCACAGCAAGGGCAAAATCAGCGCTGTTGCAATACGCGCAATGTTAGGATTAGCTGATCAAACTCGTATTATTGATCTTTTCGAATTCATCATGAAGGGCAACGTTGTCAATGCACTCCATGAGTTACGTAGCCAATATGATGCCGGCGCTGATCCCCTTGCCATATTGACAGAATTAGCCGATTTCAACCATCTGGTCACACGTTTACATTTCACACCAGAGATAGTAGAAGATCTTTCGCTTACTGAAGATGAACGTTTGAGAAGCTTAGATTTTTCAAAAAAACTTTCCGTTCCTGTTTTATCCCGAAACTGGCAAATGTTACTGAAAGGTTTACGAGAAGTGAATCAAACCGCACGTCCACTTCAAGCCGCTGAAATGTTATTGATTCGTCTTGCTCATGTTACAGATCTGCCAACTCTTGATGAAGCTTTAAAAAAGCTCACGCAAGAAAAAGTACCTCTCACAATCGTTTCCAATTCTGCCCATCAAGAGTCCGCAAATGCAAATAATACAACAAAAATAGAAGCTACAAACGCTTGTCCTTCTTCACAAGTTGCAAACACGTCATCACACCAGCCAGATTGCAAAACATCCTTAGAAAACCAATTAGATTGTTCATTACAATCGGAAAGTTCCCTCAGCGTTCAAAACCTCGAAAGCTCTCATCCCTCTAAAGTCACAGAAATTCTTGAAACTTCTCAATCTGTTGCTCCTCCTCAAAATATTGCAAATTTACCGTATCTTTCCACGCACACACCAAAACAAACCACTGAAACCAAAGCTATAGTTATTGATTCCTTGCATGATATTGTTAAATTAGCTGAACAGTATAATGAGATCCCTTTTAAACTTCTTGTTACAGAATTTGTTCACCCTGTTTCTTTTGAACCAGGACATATCATTTTGAGGATTTCTGAAAATGCTCCACATTCACTTAAGCGTGATATAAAAAAAATGCTGTATCAGTGGACTGAAAAACGTTGGACTATAACCTTTGTTAATGAAGGAGGAGGACCAACCCTACAAGAAGAAAGTATGGCTACCCAAAAGACTCTTTTTTCCAATGCAAAAGCAGATCCTGATATCGCGAAAATTCTAGATCATTTTCCAGAAGCAAAAATTGTCGATATTCGTCTAAATAAACAAGAAAATGACCTTGATTTACTCCTTAATACCTTTAAAAATGCCGATACCTTTAAAAATGAAAGTGATATCAATGATGAATAAGGGTACCTATTCCTATGCGTGATATGATAAACATGATGAAAAAAGCCAAAGAAGTGCAAGAAAAAATGCAGAAAATTCAAGAAGAAATGGCGAATCTGCAAATAACGGGGACTGCTGGTGGTGGACTTGTCACCATCACCTTAAACGGTAAAAACACTATAACAGCAATCAAAATTGATCCTTCATTACTTAAACCTGAAGAAATTGAAATCCTTGAAGATCTGATTATGGCTGCTTATAATGAAGCCAAAACAAAAATTGAAATAACTATGCAAGAAAAAACCAAAAGCATGACAGCAGGGCTACCACTTCCACCCAATTTCAAACTCCCGTTCTCATGAACCAAATTTTACCGAATCCTTTGGAACCAGAGTATGTCTAAACACATTGGAGGACCTGAGATTGAGCGTCTCATTCAGCTTTTAGCGCGAATACCAGGTCTTGGTCCGCGTTCAGCACGTCGTGCTGTGCTTTATCTTATCAAAAAAAAGGAAACACTGCTGGAACCTTTAGGAGTAGCAATACAAGCCGCAGTACAAAAAGTCTGCATTTGTTCTATTTGTGGAAATGTAGATACAATTGATCCTTGTTCGATTTGTAAAGATCCACGCCGTGATGATGCAACAATTATTGTTGTTGAAGATATTGCTGATCTGTGGGCTCTAGAGCGTGCAAAAACTTTAGCCGCACGTTATCATGTATTGGGTGGCAGGCTTTCTCCTTTAGATGGGATAGGTCCTGATGAACTCAACATCGCCCCCTTAATACAGCGTGTTGTAGAAAACCCAATTACAGAGATTATTCTAGCTGTCAACGCCACTGTTGAAGGACAAACAACAGCACATTATATCACTGATAAACTTTCCAATTTTTCAGTGAAAGTTACTAAACTTGCTCATGGTGTGCCTGTAGGAGGTGAACTTGATTATCTTGATGATGGAACTTTAGCAGCAGCCTTACAGGCAAGAACAAATCTTTAATTTTTTTCTCTTACCCGTTATCTCTTTTTATTATTTATTATCATTTCTTTGATTTATGGGTAGAAACATTAAAATGATTAAAAAAAAAATCACACTTTTAAACGACTTTGCTCCGGGTGTCCTAGCATGTTTATTCATATCAACCTTAGCTTATGGTTTAGAAATCTTAGAAAAACAGCTTTTCACGCAAGCATGGTTTGAAAGCCTTGTTTTGGCAGTTCTCTTAGGATCCATCACCGGTAGTTGTTTTACTTTGCCAAAATATTTTCAAAAAGGTATAATTTTTTGTGCCAAAACACTTCTTGAAATTGCTATTGTTCTTCTAGGAGCAAGTATTAGCGTTAATACGGTTCTTTCAGCCGGTTGGAATTTACTTGCTAGTATTATATTTGTTATACTTGTAACGCTTATTCTCAGCTTTACCATCGGCAGACTTTTCAGACTTTCTTCGCATTTAGCAATGCTCGTCGCTTGCGGGAATGCTATTTGTGGAAATTCAGCAATCGTCGCCGTTGCACCTGTCATTAAAGCAAAACATGAAGAGGTAGCAGCATCTATTGCTTTTACTGCTCTTTTAGGAGTTTTTATTATTTTACTTCTCCCTTTTTTACATCCATTTCTGAATTTGTCATTTAGCCAATATGGCGTGCTTTCCGGCATGGTCGTTTATGCTGTACCACAAGTTTTAGCAGCAACAGCATCTGTCTCTTTTGTGAGTGTTCAAATTGCAACAGTTGTTAAATTGGTACGCGTTTTAATGTTAGGTCCTCTTATTTTTGCTCTGTCAATCCTCTATCATCGATCAGCACAAACACGATTGCGCCTACACACTCTCGTCCCATGGTTTATCATTGGTTTTATTATTATGATGCTCATCCGCTCAAGTGGTCTTATTCCTGAAAGGACTCTCATCCCCATTAAATTTATTGCTCATTTATTCACTGTCATTTCAATGGCAGCATTAGGTTTAGGCGTTGATATCCGATCCTTTAAAAAAGCAGGATGGCGCGTCATTCTAGCTTCAACCTGCTCCATACTTATCCTCGGTGTTTGCAGTCTTATCATGATCCAATTGAATGATTTAAACCCTATAACATTCTGAAATATTGGTTTTTAAATATTTTTGCTTTTTTCAATTCAGCATACAATCATTCCAAAGACATGCCACTCTTGAAGCAGCTTTTTTATCAAAATGGGTTAAAATTCCAAGACTTTCTTTATCATTTTTACAACTTATATAAACAATCAAATTACTTTAAACTTAGTAGAAAGAGTAGCAAGCTATAAAACTACTTATTCAATCGGCTTTTCAGCAGACAGTTTCTTGCAACTAAACAGCATAACACAAAAATACATCATTCATCACAAAACAATGCCGCTTTTTTTATTGCATTTTCTCTCACAAAATAATGTTTTTACAAAAAGCCTACGGAATATGCTCTTACTTAGAAAATAAACAAATGGGATTTCATGGCTTCTTTCTCTTAAATTGCTTTTATTCACTCTGTATTACAACAGGATAGCATGAGAAAAAATCAACACCCACCGCATTCAATAAAAAATATATTGTTGCTTATTGATCCTAACAACCTTCTTTAAATATTGCAAAACACACACAAAAAAAAGACTAAAAAATACTGTAGGTCTTTTGTTTATTATATTATTCAACTAAAATATTTTTATGCTTATCCTTGCTCTAGACACTGCTTCAATTTATTGTGCCGTTGCGCTTATTCGTCAGAAATCTGTCATTGCTCGTGTCAACGAGCGTATAAACAAAGGACATGCCGAAAAACTTATTGGATATATCGCACAAGTAATCAACCAAGCGAATATAACTCTTGATCAAGTTGATCGCATTGCTGTCAATATTGGGCCTGGATCATTTACCGGTGTGCGTGTAGGTGTTGCAACAGCACGCGCTTTGTCATTAGCGCTCGAAATACCAGCTGTTGGAGTAAGCGCACTTGAAGCATTAGCAGTGCAGGCAAGCAATAAAAATACTGGATTAGCAATCACCGTTGTCATTGAAGCCGGTAAAGATATGTTCTACCATCAAAACTTCAACGAAGATCTTTCCCCTTTAGGGGCCCCAGGCTTAAAAACAATCGAAAATATTATCGAAGATTTACCGCAGAAAACAAGACTCATCGGTCCAGCAGCTAATGTTATTGCTCTGCATATTAAAAACAATAAGGTAAACAAAAAAATCGTACGAGATCAAACCCTCTGCGAGACAGCTGACATTGTAAGCTATGCTCATCTTGCAGCAAACAAACAACTACAAGATCGTCCCCGTCCACTCTATTTACAGAGTGCTGACGCAAAGCAACAAACTGATTTTGCTCTACCACGAAAAAAATAATGTCTAAGCTTTTATTGAAAAAAAAACATTTTTGGATTGCTCCACTACAAACTGATGATAGTGCTCTCCTTCATCAAATTCATCAGCATTGTTTTGTCCCTGCTTGGAAAAAACAAACCTTTGACCATTTCTTAACAGATCAATCTATCTTCGGGTACAAAGCCTCTCTTATTGGACGCCCTGATAAAATTTTAGGCTTTTGCCTCTGCCGTCTCATTCTTGATGAAGCCGAAATTATCACAATTGCTGTCCACCCTCATTGTCGTCGACAAGGAATTGGCACCTTGCTTATTGATAGTACACTTCGCCATCTCCACCACGAACGCGCTCTAAAACTCTTCTTAGAAGTAGAAGAAACCAATCTTTCTGCTTTGAGCCTTTATCAAGGTTTTAAATTTCAAAAAATTGCTAAACGCTTTGCCTACTACCAATCAAAAAATAGCCGCACAGATGCAATCATTATGCAAAAAAACTTTTAAGCAAATAGATTGAGATTTGCGTAAAAAACATTTACAAATGCGCTATGAATAAAGCAAATCCTAAAAATATTCCTCCTGTTGCTCCTAAAAAGGTTTTTATCAAAACCTATGGGTGCCAAATGAATGTTTATGACAGCCAACGGATGACTGATAGTCTCAGTTCACAGGGTTATGTCACTACACAAACACCAAATGACGCTGACCTTATTCTTGTTAATACCTGTCATATCCGTGAAAAAGCAGCAGAAAAACTCTATTCAGATCTTGGTCGCTTGCGGGTTATGCGTCAAGAACGTACACCTGACAAGCCCTTGATGGTTGGTGTAACTGGTTGTGTTGCACAAGCAGAGGGAAGTGAAATTTTGCGCCGTGCACCAACGGTAGATCTCGTTATTGGACCGCAAATGTATCATCGCTTGCCGAACTTGTTAGAACAAACCAAACAGGGGAAAAAAATTGTTGCAACAGACTATGCTGTTGAGGATAAATTTGCCCATTTACCGCCTCATAATAAACATGCTGTAAGAAAACGAGGTGTTAGTGCATTTTTAACAGTACAGGAAGGCTGTGATAAATTTTGTACTTTCTGTGTTGTTCCCTACACACGCGGTGCCGAAATATCCCGATCTGTCGAGCAAATTACCGAGGAAGCCCGTCAACTCATTGAAGCTGGTGTCAAGGAAATTACCCTGCTTGGACAAAATGTGAATGGCTGGCATGGACAAAATGTGAATGGTAAAACTTGGCGTCTTGGTGATCTTCTTTATCACCTTGCCAAATTGGATGGTTTAAAGCGTTTGCGTTATACAACCAGTCATCCACGAGATATGGATGACAGTCTTATTGCTGCACACCGAGATCTTGACATATTGATGCCTTATCTGCATTTGCCTGTTCAATCGGGTTCAGATCGCATCTTAAAAGCAATGAACCGCCAACACAAAAGTGTTCATTATCTTCAACTTATCGAAAAAATTCGTAATGCACGACCAGATATTGCTTTTTCAGGAGATTTTATTGTAGGATTTCCAGGAGAAACAGATGAAGACTTTGAAGAAACCATTAAACTTATTAAACAAGTGGAATACAGTTCAGCATACTCTTTTAAATATTCACCTCGACCTGGAACAGTTGGTGCAACAATGAAAAATTATGTTGAGGAAGCTGTAAAAGATGCCCGGCTTCAACATTTACAAATCCTTCTCTTGGAGCAACAAAATGCATTTTTGCGTTCTAAAATTGGTCAAACAACAGACGTTCTTATCGAAAAAGCTGGACGTCACTCTGGGCAAATGGTAGGCCGGTCACCTTGGCTTTTACCTGTTGTCGTGGATACACAAGCCTCTACGGGCAGCGTAGTCCCAATTCATATTAAAAGTACAAGCTCAAACAGTTTTGTTGGTGAAATTGCAAATGTATAAGCATAGCTCTCATGCCTTTTTCACAACAGAGATTTTAGAAGGCTCTTTTATTTTTGAAGAAAATGATTACATTTAAAGTTTGCACTCTATGAAAAAGAGTCTGTATTTTATACAGTTTACCCCAAAAGAGTGCAATATTTGCTAGATATGGGAGAATAGGTTGAAATCTTCAACCAAAAAAGTAAAGTTCGTTAAAGAGAAAATAAGTACTTATCTTGAAAATACTGTTATCTTGGAAAAAGAAAACGCATCGACTGTTCATCATGTTGTTTTAATTTTTGAAAATAACCGATATGCAAAAGCAGTATTTGGTAAATTCAACGAAAATCTAACTTATATCGAACAACAGCTTGGACTTAGTCTTTATCCGCGCGGCAATGAAATTTTAATCCATGGAAAAACGACAGCCACGAAGTGCGCACAATATATATTACAGCAGCTTTATGAACGCGTTAAAACACATCAAGAGCTCACTTTATCGGATGTAGAAGGAGCAATTGCCATGGCGAATTTTCCACATAATCAGCAAGAATCGCCAACAAAAATACAACCTGTAACAAAACTTATACCCGCACGGTTAAGTACCCATAAAAAGACAATCCACGCTAGAACTCCAACACAAAATGCTTACATACACGCAATGGAAACTAAAGAACTTGTTTTTGGGATAGGACCAGCAGGAACAGGCAAAACATATCTTGCTGTCGCTCATGCTGCAATGCTTTTAGAGCGTGGTATCATTGAACGCATTATCCTCTCACGTCCTGCCGTTGAAGCTGGAGAACATCTCGGCTTTCTGCCTGGTGATCTTAAAGAAAAAGTTGACCCATATTTACGTCCACTTTATGACGCCCTCTATGATATGATACCCGTCGAAAAAGTAGAACGAATTCTAAATTCTGGTGTTATAGAAATTGCTCCTCTTGCTTTCATGCGCGGACGAACACTTACTCATGCCGCTATCATTCTTGATGAAGCGCAAAATACCACGCCCATGCAAATGAAAATGTTCCTCACGCGTTTTGGAGAGGGCGCACGCATGGTCGTTACCGGTGATGTAAGCCAAATTGATTTGCCGACAGGACAAAAATCAGGTTTAATTGAAGCAATACGTATTCTTTCAAATGTAGAAAATATTACAATTATTCGTTTTGGTGAAAAAGATGTTGTACGCCATCCCCTTGTTGCCGCTATCGTTCGTGCTTATGATCACGATTCTCGAGCATAAAACAAAGAAATGCCCATCTCATACTCCTCATCAAAGAAATGAATTTGATTTGTTATGATTACAATTGATATAATTGTTGAGAGCGCTGGGTGGAATGACGAAAAAATGCTTTATAATATCACTGAAAAAGCATTAAAAACGACAATGCATCATTTTTCATTGGAAAATATTGTCAGCGAAATCAGCTTGCTTTTTACGGATGACAAACATATGGCACAAATCAATGCACAATGGCGTGGTAAAAACAAATCTACCAATGTGTTATCCTTTCCTGCCTTTCCCCTTAAAGTTGGAGATCCTCCTGGACCCATGCTTGGTGATATCATTATTGCACGGGAAACTGTTATTCTTGAAGCGAAAAACGAAGCAAAATCATTTCAGGATCACTTAACGCATATGATTGTCCACGGTATTCTTCATCTGCTTGGTTATAATCATGAAACAAATGAAGAAGCCCATCACATGGAAGAACTCGAAAGAAAAATTCTTCAAAAGCTTTCCATTAAGGATCCCTATGCTGAATTATCTTAATAAAAATGATAAAAACTAATTTTAAAAATTAATATCACCATCATACAACTTAAAACGTCCTATGCCTCTCTTACACAAAAAAGTTTAAAAGATCTCAAAACCATGGCAAACAAAGTGAATGCACCAAATAACAGTCAAACGCCTTCTCATATTGAAGAACCCCCATCTCAACCAGCAAATCATACAGAAAAATACTCCCTGATGAATCATTTGTTTTCGTTCTTACGCGGCCGCAATTCTAAGTCACTGCGCAAAGATCTTACCATTGCACTCACTGCTAACAATGAAAAGGATATTGCTCTCTTCTCACCTGAAGAACGTACTATGTTGCACAATATTTTACGCTTGCGCGAAGCGCGCGTTGATGATGTTATGATTCCACGTTCTGAAATCGAGGCACTGGACATAAATACCTCCCTTGGAGAAGCACTCAAATGTTTTGCAAAAATTGGACATTCACGCATACCCGTTTATGCTGAAACCTTAGATGATCCGCGGGGAATGATTCATATCCGTGATATTCTTAATTATATAACGCGCTTTATTACCAAATCAGCTCAAACAGAACAAACATCCGATTTATTACAGTTAAACTATACGGATTTGCACACCCCTATCGGCGAACTCGATCTTATTCGAACAGTTCTCTTCGTTCCTGGCTCCATGCTTGCAAGCACATTACTGACCCGTATGCAAACCACGCGAACACAAATGGCTTTGGTAATTGATGAACATGGTGGTACAGATGGGTTAGTTTCTATGGAAGATATTGTTGAATTAGTCGTTGGTGATATCGAAGATGAACATGATCATGTTGACAATGCTATCGTGCGCGAACCCAATAATAAATGGCTTGTTGATGCAAGAACCGAACTAGAAGATGTGGAGAAAGCTCTTGGTCCTGATTTTATTGTAGGGGAATATGGTGATGAAGTCGACACCATTGGGGGGTTGATTGTTTCTATTCTTGATCGTATTCCTGCAAAAGGTGAAGTCATTGAAGCGGTGCCAGGTTATCGATTCCGTATTCTAGAAGCTGATAAACGTCGGATTAAGCGCTTGCGTATTTTTCGTATTTCGGAGAATGAAAGTTTTAAACAAAATGTCATCTCCGAAAAGTAACTTCATGTTTTCAAACAGTGTCAAGGTGTCTTTGTTTGCCATCACTGGTTGGAAACGACAAGGAGTGTTGTTTTTATGTGGTGCATTGACATCCTTTGCACTTCCGCCCTTTTATTTAACACCTCTCTGTTTTTTAACTTTTCCCGTCTTAATTGTTTTACTTGATAAAATCAGTGCTCTTCAAAACAATAAAAAATGCCTTCTGCCCTACGCTTTAAGCTGCGGAACTTTTGGCTTTGGTTATTTTATTTTTGGATTTTGGTGGCTGTGCAATGCTTTATTGACGGACCCGATTACTTTTGGATGGGCTGTGCCATTTGCTATTCTCTGCCCTCCCCTTTACCTTTCTCTTTATTGGTTTTTTGCTGGTTTTATTGTCGGTTTTTTATGGACAAAAGGAATAGCACGTTTTTTTGTTCTGGCTTTTGCGCTGGGACTAGCAGAATGGTTGCGTTCTATCTTGTTCACAGGCTTTCCGTGGAATGCTCTTGGTTATACAGCTATGCCAACCCCTATGCTTATGCAATCCAATGCAATCTTCGGACTTTATGGAATGAATATTCTTGCAGTCTTCATCTACAGTTTACCCGCTGTTTTATTAACAGATGAAAAAAAGAAAACCGCACTTTCTCTTTGCTTAGTGCTGATATTAGCCCACAGTGGTTTTGGATTTTATCGCCTTAATACCGCCCCTAACATGACTGATTATCAAAAAAGTAGTTATTGGGTGCGCATTGTTCAGCCTTCTATAGATCAAAACATAAAATTGAGTAATACTGAGCGAGAAGCTATATTTGCAGCTCATGTGAATCTGAGTGCAACATCAACAGCAGAACAACACCCAGCACCCGACTTTATCGTATGGCCCGAAGCATCCATTCCTTATATTCTCTATGATAACTCTACTATCACAATGCGCATTGCCTCTCTTCTCAAGCCCAAACAATGGGCTATTATTGGTGCTATACGTGCCAGTAATGATCCTCTCAATGCAAAAACGAAATATTTTAATACAATTGCAGTCATTAACGCTACAGGAAATATTTTAACCACTTCTGATAAACTTCATCTGGTTCCTTTTGGTGAATATCTGCCTTATCAGAATTTATTGAAAAAAATTGGATTGCATGCCCTTGCTGATACTATTGGTGGATATAGTGCTGCGAGTGTACGCAAAACTGTTATGATGCCAAATGGATTTTCTTATCTTCCTCTAATTTGTTATGAAGCAATATTTCCCAATGAAATGGCTTTTAAAGGTTCTCCTCCTCAAGCAATCATTAATGTTACAAATGATGCATGGTTTGGCGTAACACCCGGCCCATACCAACATCTTCAACAAGCGCAGCTTCGTGCAGTTGAACTGGGAATCCCGCTTATAAGAGCAGCTAATAATGGAATATCAGCTGTCATTGATTCTTATGGACGAATCGTTGTAGCTCTTCAGCAAAATGCTGTTGGCATTGTTGATTCGCCAATTCCATCACCCATTACCCCCATAGGAAGCAATGAATACAGGATATTCTCTACTTTCATCTTATTCATTCTTATGCTATTGTGCGTGCTTGGTTTTGGTTCTACAAAACAGCTTAAATGATCGAATGCCCACATTCCGGTACCGTTTCATGTGTACCATTAAAGTTGGGAAAAACTATTATATATTGTTTTATTGTATGATAAATCAACTTCACGTAAATCTGATGTTGATTTGAAAGTGAAATGCTGGAAATTTAAAGAGTTGCATTATGACCGAGACTAGAAAAAAACCCGATCCTATAGATGTCTATGTCGGAACCCGTATTCGTTTACGTCGTAATATTTTAGGACTTACCCAAGAAAAATTGGGTGAAAAACTAGGCATCACTTTCCAACAAATCCAGAAATATGAAAAAGGGACAAATCGTATTGGTGCAAGCCGTCTTCAAGCGATTGCGGAAATTATGGATGTCCCTGTTTCTTACTTTTTTGATAAAGGTGTTGGTACACAACAAATAGAAGGTTTTGCTGAAAGTGATAACAATTTTATGGACTTTTGTTCTAGCAATGAAGGAATCCAACTCATGCGTGCTTTCACGAATATATCCGATGCTAAGGTACGTCGGAAAATTATTGATTTGGCAAAAGCACTTTCTGAAGAAGAAGATCTAACAAACAAACTATAAAATAAAAATTATATCCTTTCTCTCACTCACTTTATCAATCAGCATTGACGATTTGTCATGAGATTGGCAAATAAAGGCAATTTTAATATAGAGTTGTTTTTCTTTTTTAAGGAGTTCCTATGCTGCATCAAGATTACCTTTTTACAAGTGAATCAGTATCGGAGGGACATCCTGACAAAGTTTGCGATCGTATTTCCGATGAGATCGTTGATATGATCTATAAAGAAGCTCAAAAAACTGGTACTGATCCATGGTTAGTACGCATCGCTTGCGAAACCTTAGTAAGTATCAACCGTGTTGTTATTGCTGGTGAAGTACGTGTTCCTGATACACTCTTAAAAAGAGATAAAAATAGGGAATTCATTTATGATGAAACTGGTTTACCACGCATTAATCCCGCGCGTTTTCGTTCAGCAGCACGTCGTGCTATTCGTGCAATTGGTTATGAACAAATAGGCTTTCATTGGAAAACCGTTAAAATTGATGTTCTTTTGCGCCCACAATCAGTTGATATTGCACGGGGAGTTGATAATGCTAAAGATCGGCATAATGAAGAAGGAGCAGGTGATCAGGGCATTATGTTCGGATATGCTTGCCGTGAAACACCAGATCTCATGCCAGCACCCATTTATTATGCACATAAGATTCTCAAACTTCTTGCCAAAGCACGTCATAAAAAAGAAGGAGAAACTGGAAAATTAGGGCCAGATGCAAAAAGTCAAATAACAATACGGTATAAGAATGGAAAGCCTACAGAAGTAACATCAATCGTCCTTTCTACACAGCATTTAGATGAAAGTTGGGATTCCCATAAAGTTCGCACAGTGGTTGAGCCTTATATCCATCAAGCTTTGCATGATATTCCTATTTCCGATCAATGCAGTTGGTATATTAACCCAACAGGAAAATTTGTTATCGGTGGCCCCCAATGTGATGCTGGACTGACAGGCCGTAAAATTATCGTTGACACTTATGGAGGCGCAGCCCCCCATGGTGGAGGAGCTTTTTCAGGCAAAGATACAACAAAAGTTGATCGTTCTGCAGCTTATGCTGCACGCTATCTAGCTAAAAATATTGTTGCAGCTGATTTGGCAGAACGATGCACTATTCAACTCTCCTATGCAATTGGCGTTGCACAACCCTTATCTATTTATATTAATTTCCACGGAACAGGAAAAGTCGATGAAAGTATTATCGAAGCAGCAATTCGGAAAATAATGGATCTTTCACCGACAGGCATCCGGAAACATTTAGATCTCAATAAACCGATTTATAAAAAAACAGCTGCTTATGGTCATTTTGGACGCAAACCAAAACGTGATGGTTCATTTTCATGGGAAAAAACCGATCTCATTAAAACGCTTCAAACAATGATTAAAGTACCATGATTGATCATGATATACGTACATGTAAGGCCTTTTTTGGTCGTCGAAAAGGAAAACGGCTACGAAACAATCAGCTTGTTCTTATGAAAAAGCTTTTCCCAATTCTTAACATTGATTTAAATAACTCTGTACCCCTAAACTTAACGTCCTTATTTTCCAGAACAGTAAAAGAAGTTCGGCTTGAAATTGGCTTTGGTGGAGGTGAACATTTGCTCCATGAAATGGAATATTTTCCACAAACCGGTTTTATTGGCGTAGAACCTTTTATCAATGGCATGGTAAAAGTGTTAATGTCTCTTGAACAGCATCAACAGTATCAAAATCAACTTCGCCTTTATAATGATGACGCCACATGCCTCCTTGATTGGCTTCCAAATGCATCACTTGATGGAATAGACCTTTTCTATCCTGATCCATGGCCTAAAAAAAAACATTGGAAACGACGCTTTATCAACATAAAAAATCTTAATCGTTTTGCTCGCGTTCTTAAAACAGGAAAAAAATTCCGCTTTGCCAGCGATATAGAAAGTTATGTAAACTGGACCCTCTACCATTGTTCACACCATCACAGTTTTGAATGGGAAGCAAAAAATCCTAAGGATTGGAAAACGCCTTATCCGCTATGGTCAGGCACTCGTTATGAAACAAAAGCTTTACGCGAAGGACGAACACCTACCTATCTTACTTTTATCAAGAAATAAATGATGAAACGCTTTTCTTATAAACAACTTGAAAAAGTTTTAATTTAATAGTATCAATGACTAAATTCTTGGTCTTATGATGAAGAGTGGGCCATTTGGACCCGCTTTTTTTTATGTCATGAAACTGATTTGGATAAAGTGTATGAGCAAAATTGAAAGAATAAGCGATATTGATGAACCACGTCTATTTGAAGAAAATGGTGTGGAAGCACATGTTGCTGCTCTTGTTATACCATTGCTTAAACCTTTAGGTTTTCGTTTGGTTCGCGTAAAACTTCTTGGACTAAATGGTTTAACGCTTCAGATTATGATAGAATGTGCTGATGGATCCATGACCGTAGAAGATTGTGAAACTGTTAGTCGAACTGTTTCACCCCTTCTTGATGTACAAAATATTATTGAGCGCAAATATCATTTAGAAATTTCATCTCCTGGAATTGATCGTCCACTGGTAAGAAAATCTGATTTTTTTCATTGGCAAGGGCATATTGCGAAAATTGAAACCAAAATAACACTTGATGGGCGTCGAAAATTTCGTGGAACACTTACAAATATTACCCAAGATGGATTTACTCTAAACACCGATAAAGCCGCTTATGGAGAATCCATGTATATTTCTATTTCTTTTGATGACATCATTGATGCACATTTGGTGCTTACTGATGAACTTATCCGCGATACATTGAAAAAAAATAAAGATTTAAACCAACAATTTATCTCAAAAGATAATCAAAACTTCTCAAAACAGGAACGAAATTACGAGAATTAATATCACTGGGATCAATGCCCATCGTGTGGTACAAAAAAGGAGAAAGTCGATGGCTACAAGCGCTAACAGGCTTGAAATTCTGCAAATTGCAGATTCTGTTGCACGTGAAAAGTCGATTGATCGTGAAATTGTCATTTCTGCGATGGCTGATGCTATTCAGAAAGCGGCGCGTTCTCGTTATGGTCAAGAAACCAACATTCGTGCTGAAATCAATTCAAAAACTGGTGAAATTAAATTACAGCGTCTCCTTAAAATTGTTGATATCGTTGAAGACTATACGAGTGAAATTAGTTTATCTGATGCACTCAAACATCAAGCAGATGCTAAAGTTGGTGATTTTTTCGCTGACCTTTTGCCTCCTATGGATTTTGGACGCATCGCCGCGCAATCTGCTAAACAAGTTATTGTACAAAAAGTACGCGATGCAGAGCGTGAACAACAATACGAAGAATTCAAAAATAAAATTGGTGAAATTATTTCTGGTACGGTAAAACGTGTCGAATATGGCAATGTTATCGTCGATCTAGGACGCGGTGAAGCTATTGTGCGTCGTGATGAATTAATTCCACGTGAATCTTTCCGCTATGGAGATCGTATTCGCGCTTTTGTTCATGATGTACATCGCGAACCACGCGGTCCACAAATTTTCCTTTCACGCACACATCCTCAGTTTATGGTAAAACTTTTTACCATGGAAGTGCCAGAAATTTATGATGGTATTATAGAAATTAAATCCGTTGCCCGTGATCCAGGTTCACGTGCTAAAATTGCGGTTGTCTCACGCGACGGTTCGATTGATCCCGTTGGAGCATGCGTTGGAATGCGAGGGAGTCGTGTACAATCTGTTGTTGCAGAATTACAAGGAGAAAAAATTGATATTATTCCTTGGTCACCTGACGCTGCAACATTTATCGTCAATGCACTGCAACCCGCCGAAGTTTCTAAAGTCGTCCTCGATGAAGATGTCGAACGTATTGAAGTTATTGTGCCTGATGACCAGCTCAGCCTTGCTATTGGTAGACGTGGACAAAATGTCCGTTTAGCTTCACAATTAACAGGATGGAATATTGATATCTTAACGGAGCAAGAAGAATCTAAAAACCGTCAAAAAGAATTTACCGAACGTAGCAAGTTGTTTATGGAATCTTTAGATGTCGACGAAATGATCGGGCAGGTTATGGCATCAGAAGGTTTTTCTTCTATTGAGGAAATCGCTTATATTGATCTTGAAGAAATCACTTCTATTAATGGTTTTGATCATGAAACTGCTGCTGAAATCCAGAACCGTGCACAGGAATATCTAGAACGCAAAGAAAAAGAACTTGATGAAAAACGCAAAAAGCTCGGTGTTTGTGATGAACTACGAATGCTTCCTGGAATGACAAGTGCTATGCTGGTTGCTATTGGTGAAGATGGTGTCAAAACAATAGAAGATTTCGCAGGCTATGCAGTCGATGATTTGGCTGGCTGGAGAGAGCGTAAAGAAGGTCAAACACAGAGTTTTTCTGGTATCCTGACCCCATTCGATATTACACGGGCTGATGCCGAAGCTATGGTTTTAGCTGCACGTGTGCAAGCAGGCTGGATAAATCAAGCTGATCTTGTTACAGAAAATTCTGCAGAAAGTGAAAATAAATAATTTAAATGTGGATACACTTTAAATGAATGAACGGACCTGTATTGTGACAAGAAAAAATGCTTCAGCAAAAGCGCTGATCCGTTTTGTTATTGGTCCCAATAATCAAATTGTCCCTGATCTTAAATCAAATTTACCTGGTCGTGGTGTCTGGGTCTCTTCACGTCGCTCTGCCATTGAAGAAGCAATCAGACAAAAAGCTTTTAACAAAAGTTTTAAAACAGATGTCGAGGTTGCCTCAAATCTTGCCCATATTGTAGATACGCTTTTACTAAAAGCTGCTCTTGGAAGTCTTTCCATAGCGCGAAAAGCAGGCGGTGTTGTTATGGGGGCAACTAAAGTTGATGCAGCTATTCGTTCTGGTCAAGTCATTTTCGTCCTTCATGCCAGAGAAGCTACAGAAAACGGGAAACAGAAAATTTTACAAGCCATCCATGCAATACAGCAAAAAACAAATCAGGACATAAAAATTACATCTTTATTTACAAGTGATGAAATGGGGGTGGTTTTTGGAGCTAATCCTGTAATGCATGCGGCTTTATTGAATATGAAAGTTGCAGAAGGATTTCTTAAAACGATACACAAACTAATCGCCTATCGTGATGACAAGCACAATAAGCCTGGTGAGATAACGGCACAAGCCGTAAAGGAAATACAATGAGCGAAAATAATAACGACAAAATAACAGTCAAGAGGACACTGACCCTAAAGAGGTCCGTCCTGGAAACAAGTACGGTCAAACAAAATTTTAGTCATGGCCGTACAAAGGCTGTCGTCGTCGAAACCAAGCGGCGAAAAATTACGCGGACTGACGAAAAAACTGAAACACCACAGCCAATTACGAAACCACATGTAGCCCCCCAACGCTCTAAACCACGATTCGAAGATGCTAAACCTAATGAATTTACGGCTAAAAGTAATCTTTCATCAGCTGAAATAGAAGCAAGACTTCGCGCATTAGAAGAAGCACATATTCAAGAAAAAATAATACGTAAACAAGCCGTAGAAGAAGTAAGACGTGCCCAAGAGCTTGAAGAAAATTTGCGGCAGACTATTCAAGAAACCCAAATAAATGAAATACTTCAAGAAAAGAAAGAATCTACAGTACAGAAAAAAATTCCATCTCTTTCCCCTGCTCAATCCCAAATAGAACCGATAGATGTCCCTGTCGCGCCTAAAAATACAGCTGTAATTGAAAAACGCAAAGCAGATGAAATCAAAGAAGATGATCGAAATAGTCGACGCACTAGCCCTGCTAAATCAGAAGTGCGTGCACCAAAAGTTGTAAAAGGAGCCGATGAAAAACGTCGTGGAAAACTTACTCTTCATAGTGCATTGGACGAAGAAGGAAGTGCACGTGGGCGCTCCATGGCTGCAATGCGCCGCAGGCAGGAAAAATTTAAACGTGCACAAAACCAAGAACCAAAAGAAAAAATTTCTCGCGAGGTTATTCTTCCTGAAACCATTACCATTCAAGAACTCGCACAACGTATGACTGAACGCTCCGTTGATGTGATTAAGTTTCTGATGAAACAGGGACAAATGATGAAACCTGGCGACGTAATTGATGCAGATGTTGCCGAGCTTATCGCTGTTGAATTCGGCCACACTGTTAAACGTGTTTTAGAATCTGACGTAGAAGAAGGTATCTTTAATATAGCTGATAACCCTCAAAAAATGCTGCCACGTCCACCTGTTGTAACAATTATGGGCCATGTCGACCACGGGAAAACTTCTCTTCTTGATGCTATTCGAAAAGCAAATGTTGTTTCTGGTGAAGCAGGGGGTATTACACAGCATATTGGTGCTTACCAAGTGGAGAAAAATGGGCAAAAAATTACCTTTATTGATACACCTGGACACGCCGCCTTCACAGCTATGCGTGCTCGTGGAGCTCGTGTTACCGATATTGCCGTTCTAGTTGTTGCCGCTGATGATAGTGTCATGCCGCAAACAATTGAATCAATCAATCATGCAAAAGCTGCTGGAGTGCCCATTATTGTTGCTATTAACAAAATTGATAAACCAGCTGTGAATGCGCAAAAAGTGCGTACAGAGCTTCTGCAACACGAAGTATTTGTTGAAACAATGGGCGGAGAAACTTTGGAAGTTGAAGTTTCTGCTAAAACTGGTCAAAATCTCGATAAACTTCTTGAAGCTATTCTTCTTCAAGCTGAAATTCTTGATTTGAAGGCTGATCCTCAACGAACCGCTGAAGGCGTTGTCATTGAAGCCAAACTGGATCGAGGACGTGGATCTGTTGCAACAGTGCTTGTTCAAAAAGGAACATTGCATCCTTCTGATATTATTGTTGCCGGCAATGAATGGGGGCGTGTACGTGCTTTAATTGACGACCATGGTCGTTATGTCAAAGAAGCTGTTCCCTCTACACCCATCGAAATTTTGGGCATGCAAGGAACACCACAAGCTGGTGACCGTTTTGCTGTTGTCACTCATGAAGCAAAAGCACGCGAAATTGCTGAATACCGTCAACGATTAGCGCGTGATAAAGCTGTTGCTCGCCAAACTGGTTCTCGCGGTTCTCTTGAACAGATGATGAGCAAATTGCAAACCACTGGTGTCAAAGAATTTCCCCTTATTATTAAAGGAGATGTGCAAGGGTCAATTGAAGCAATCGCTTCAGCACTAGAAAAACTAGGAAATGAAGAAGTGCGTGCACGCATTGTGCATTCTGGTGCTGGAGGAATTACTGAAAGTGATATTTCTCTTGCTGAAGCTTCTCATTCGGTTGTGATTGGTTTTAATGTTCGAGCCAATAAACAAGCGCGTGATTGTGCCAAAACACAAGGAATTGAAATTCGCTATTATAATATCATCTACGATCTTGTTGATGATATTAAAGCTGCCATGTCAGGGTTGCTTTCACCAGAGCAGCGTGAAACTTTCCTTGGTAATGCTGAAATTCTGGAAGTCTTTAGTATTACAAAAATCGGAAAAGTTGCTGGATGCCTCGTTACAGAAGGTAAAATAGAACGAGGAGCGGGTGTACGTCTTATCCGCGATAATATTGTCATTCATGAAGGAAAACTTAAAACACTCAAGCGCTTTAAGGATGAGGTTAATGAAGTGCAAAGTGGTCAAGAATGTGGAATAGCCTTCGAAAACTATGAAGACATACGCGCTGGAGACATCATTGAAACCTTCCGTATCGAACATATTAATCGCACATTATAAAATAATCCAACGGCTTTACTCTCTGATAAAATGGAAAAAGTTATCCGGTTTACGTTCAATGCCTCTATTCTTCCTTATGCTTTAAGTGGATCAAGGAAAGAGGAATTTTAACGAGGTAAAACTTCAATGAAAAATGCAGAGCCATCACAACGGCAACTAAGAGTAGGAGAACAAGTACGCCACGCGGTAGCTCATATACTGCAGCAAGGTATTTTACTTGACAATCTCTTGAAAAATATGGTGATTTCTGTCGTTGAAGTACGTATGTCGCCAGATTTAAAAATTGCCATCTGCTTTGTCTCTCCACTCGGTACTGTTCATAACGCTTCTCGTGCTGATGTTGTGAATGCTCTCAATAAGCATAGCCGTTTTATCCGTAGAGAAATAAGTCATTCGTTGCGACAAATGAAATACATGCCTGAATTGCGTTTTCGACTTGATAACAGTTTTGATAATTTTTCAAAAATAGATGCTCTCCTGCGCTCACCTGAAGTAGCGCGCGATCTTCACCATAATGACGAAATTGAGGATTAAAGATATGGCACGGCAACGCAAAAGAAAAGGTCGTCCTGTTTCTGGCTGGATCATATTCGATAAACCAAAAGGAATGAGATCAACAGAAGCTGTCTCACAAATTAAATGGCTCTTTCATGCGCAAAAAGCCGGGCACGCGGGTATACTTGATCCCCTTGCTTCTGGTCTCCTGCCAATTGCATTGGGGGATGCAACCAAAACCGTTCCCTACGTTATGCAAGGTACAAAAACCTACCGTTTTCATATCATGTGGGGAGCAGAGCGTTCAACAGATGATTTAGAAGGTGAAATAACGCACATATCTTCTAAACGTCCAACACAAGAAGAGATACTTGCTCTTCTTCCTCAATATACAGGTATTATTTTACAAAAACCCCCACAATTTTCGGCAATTAAAATTGCCGGTAATCGGGCCTATGATCTAGCACGTGAAGGTGAAATCGTTGAAATCCCACCACGTCAAGTGGAAATAGAAACTTTCAAATTAATAGAAATGGCAACCAAAGAGCATTCTATCTTTGAAATCACCTGTGGAAAAGGAACCTATGTGCGCTCCTTAGCACGCGATATGGGACGTGATCTCGGTTGTTATGCGTATATTGCTGATTTAAGACGTATCGCAGTCGCACCTTTTTGTGAAGATGACCTCATTACATGGGATGAACTAAAGACGGTTGCACTAGATAAAAGTGCAACAAATGAAAAGGATGCTCCTTTTGAAAGAGATTTCATAAAACTTGACGAACTCTTAATTGAAAAAATTGCTGCACTCGAATATCTCTCTCATTATACCCTTAGCCAAACTCAAGCACAGCAAGTTATGGGGGGCAATCCAGTGCTCCTATGTCATCACGATGTACCTCTTGATGAAGATGAGGTTTGTGTCCTGTATAAAGATCAACTTCTTGCTATAGGTGCTCTTGAAAAAAGCCAATTCAAGCCAAAGCGCCTTTTTACAATTTAATCTGCTCTTTCTCAGAATAATTTCTTATGGAAAAATATTTTTCATATCAATAAAAAGAGAAGAAAGCTCTTTTCATTGTTCTGAACTTGCCTTTTCACGATAATTCATATCAGAATCTAAAATCTGTGATGTGTTCACAATTCCAACCCTTGCTTGTAAAATAAAGCACAAGAATCTGTCTTTGTTGTTTTAAATCGTCCCTTTGACCATTTGGATATACACATGCATATGCTATCTTGTTAAAAAGATTTTGTAGAACGAAAATTCAGGTTTTAGCTTTAGAAAAATCGTAATGCTGATGACCTCTCCAACTGTTTGTTCAATAAAAAGCTGTCCTCAAAATTACTAACAGCATAAAGTGCTCATTAAAACATCTAAAATTTCTGCTGTTTTGTTCATTCCAACAAATTCATCTATAAAAATAAGTTTAAAAAAACTGTTCTAGCTCTCTTAGCATCAAGGTAACTGGTCAATAGAGGACTTTAAATGCATTTCACTGGCATGCGGTATCGTTTGCCGCTCAATCATGCGGTGTACTCTTATACCGTCAGGAGTACGATTTAAGTGATTCAAGAGTTTATTTACCTCTGCATCTGCTTTTATGCGACGGTGATTATGACGCAAATAATCTACCCATGTTGGCATATGGTATGCTTCTTTCCAGTATTCAGGTCTTTCAAGATCGCGTAAGAGAACCCATTGGCGAGCACCATCACGTAAACGAATATGGCGACGAAGTGTCATCACTTTGAGAAATTCTTCGAGATCATTTTCATGAATTTGATAATCGATCATAATCATGATTGGACCACTTTGCGCTTTTAGATCAAGTAAAAGCTCTGGTTCTCTAAAATGATCAAGCGGATCTAGATCCATCTGAGAAATTTCCTGAATTCTAAACTTGATCCCCACAAGCGCTCCAAAAATCAAGAAGAGAGAACAAATACTTAAAGAAATTGTTGGAGAAAAACCATCAGCCAAAACGCCCCAAATTGCGCTTCCAATAGCCATCCCACCATAAGACGCTGTTTGATAAAGTGCTAAAACACGTGCAACAACCCAACGAGGTGTAGAAAGCTGTATCGATGTATTAAATAGTGATAACATCAAAACCCAACATAAGCCTGCAGGAAATAAAGCAATATGGCTTATAATCAATGAACAGCTCATTGCTAAAAAAAAGCAGGAAAAAGCAAAACCAATAAACGCACTTGCAATAATTGTTTCTAAACGAAAATAATTCCGCACAGATGAATTAATAATACCAGCTGTCATAGCTCCAAGACCAAAACAACCGAGTAATGTCCCATAAAGAAATGCGTTTCCTCCGAGAATTTTATGCACAAAAATTGGCAAAAGTGCAAAAATCGAAATCGCTCCAATACCAAAAAGAAACGCTCTGACCATAATACTGAGAAGATTAGGTGACATTGCGACATAACGCAAACCATCTGAGACAGCTCCCAAAAGTCTTTCTCGTGGTAACGTGTTGTTTTCATAGATCGGTTTCCAAGAAAACAAAGCACCAATTAAAGGAATGTAACTTATTGCATTGAACAAAAAAGCTGCAGCTACACCTGACATTGCAATGATAACACCCCCAATAGCAGGAGCTACACTACGCATCAAATTAAAGCCGACACTGTTTAAGCTCACAGCAGCAGAAATACTTTCCCTGCTTACAATGTCTCCTATTGTTGCTTGCCAAGAGGGATTATAAAAGGCAGTTCCACACCCAATCAAAAATGTAAAACATAATAAAAACCCAGGTGTTAGAAAGCCCATAAAGGATAAAACAGCTAAAATCATTGATATAACCATCATCATAATCTGTGCGTACAACATAATTTGACGACGATTAAAATTGTCCGCTAATGCGCCTGCCATCAAAGAAAACATAACAATGGGTAATGTTGTAGCACTTTGAACAAGCCCAACCATTGAGTGCGAAGAACTAATCAATGCCATTAACCACCCTGCTCCTATCGCCTGTATGAGCCCTCCTAAATTAGAAATGAGAGTGGACGACCACAAATTTCGAAATACCGAATTACGAAAAAGTTCGAATGTTGAAATGCTCTGCATCTTTTTCCTCCAAATCGGTATTCTATCGCTTTTTTTTACAATATACACTCTGTTAAGCAGAAATCTTTGTCTTAAAAGGATGCATAATTCTTTAAAAATTTTTCATAAAACAGTATTAAAATCAGTCTTTCACAACAAAAGCCTTTATAAAAAAATCTTCAAGATGCTTTGAAGGACTAGTATTTCGACCTTCTTTCCTATATAAACATCACAGTAAATAAGAAGTCTTTGACTCTTCTTGTTTTCTCATAGACCCTTGCTGAACGACATCTCGGCTATGGGTGGTTTTTGTTTATTCGTTTTTTGAAAGGATAATACGATGTCGATTACGGCTGAACGTAAAAAAGCTATTGTCGCAGAATACGCAAATAAAGTCGGTGACACGGGATCACCAGAAGTGCAAGTTGCTGTACTTTCTGAACGTATTGCTAATTTGACTAATCATTTTAAGTCTCACAAAAAGGATAACCATTCTCGTCGTGGTCTTTTGAAAATGGTATCTCAACGCCGTCGCCTACTTGATTACCTTAAAGGAATTGACCAAAATCGTTATCAGGCACTTATCAAGAAATTAGGTTTGCGCCGCTAAAAGAAAAATGGGTGGGTGGTTTTTCTACAAAAATCCGCCTATTTTTCAGCTTGCTGTTTTTAGTTAAAAACTTTAAAAACTGATGAATAACTATCATGGGGCAGGATTGCTAGTTGCTTCGCGTTTTAAATTGCGATTTATTCCTCTCTTCTCGCGAAAAGACAGAAGTGTCTTGTTATCCTGCCCATAGCTTCAAAATATGCTACTCAAAACCAGAATGTGACCACTTAAAGATGTGAACGCTGGTCGTTAAGGATAAAAAATGTTCAAAACACACAAGATAGAAATTGAATGGGCCGGTCGGCCACTAACCCTTGAGACAGGGAAAATAGCGCGTCAAGCTGATGGTGCAGTTATTGCTACCTACGGTGAAACTATTGTCTTAGCAACTGTTGTATCAGCAAAAAGCCCAAAACCAGACCAAGACTTTTTTCCACTCACTGTTAATTATCAAGAAAAGTCCTATGCCGTTGGTAGAATCCCTGGTGGCTATTTAAAACGTGAGAGCCGACCAAGTGAAAATGAAACTTTGATTTCGCGTTTAATTGATCGTCCGATTCGTCCCCTCTTCGCTGATGGTTATAAAAATGATACGCAAGTCATCGTTTCCGTTATACAGCATGATCTCGAAAATAATCCCGATATTCTCGCGATGATTGCATCTTCTGCCGCATTAACTCTATCAGGTGTTCCTTTTATGGGCCCCATTGCTGGAGCTCGTGTTGGCTACTGTAACGGACAATACATTCTCAATCCCCATATCGATGAAATGCCCGAATCAAAACTTGATCTCGTTGTTGCCGGAACAGAAAGTGCTGTATTGATGGTTGAATCAGAAGCACAAGAATTGCCTGAAGACATCATGTTGGGTGCTGTCATGTTTGGGCACAAAGGTCTTCAACCTGTTCTTGATGCCATCATACAACTTGCCGAAGTTGCCGCAAAAGATCCACGTGATTTTGTTCTCGAAGATCTCTCTGATCTCGAAACAGCTGTACTGGAAATGGCCGAACAGGATATACGAAAAGCTTATACAATTACCGATAAACAGGAACGTTATGCTGGAATCGATGCTCTTAAAACAGAAATCATCAATAAATTTATGTCAGAAACAGAAGAAGACTGTAAATTTAGTGCAGATCAAATTGCAATTGTTTTCAAACAATTGCAAGCAAAAATTGTTCGCTCAAACATTCTTGATACGAAAAAGCGTATCGATGGACGCGACCTTTCAACAGTACGTCCCATCCAATCGGAAGTTGGTATTTTACCCCGAACACATGGATCGGCACTCTTTACCCGTGGAGAAACACAAGCGATTGTCGTTGCAACATTAGGAACCGGTGAAGATGAACAGTATATCGATTCTTTAACGGGTATGTATAAAGAAACATTCCTCCTCCATTATAATTTTCCACCATTTTCAGTGGGTGAAATAGGACGTCTTGGCTCTCCTGGTCGTCGCGAGATCGGGCATGGTAAACTGGCGTGGCGTGCCATTCATCCTATGTTGCCAACTAAGGAAGCCTTTCCTTACACTATTCGTGCTGTTTCAGAAATCACTGAATCCAATGGATCCTCTTCCATGGCAACAGTTTGTGGAACTTCACTTGCTCTCATGGATGCCGGCGTTCCTCTGGCACGCCCCGTCGCAGGGATTGCCATGGGTTTGATTAAAGAAGGTGAACGCTTTGCTGTACTATCTGATATTTTAGGAGATGAAGATCATCTTGGAGACATGGATTTTAAAGTAGCTGGAACAGAAAATGGTATTACCGCCTTGCAAATGGATATCAAAATTGATGGTATTACCGAAGAGATTATGAAAATCGCGCTTGAACAAGCCAAAGGTGGTCGAATCCATATCCTTAAAGAAATGGCTAGAGCTTTAACCAGTGCACGTGCTGAACTCAGTGAATTTTCTCCACGCATCGAAGTTATGAACATCGCTATTGATAAAATTCGTGATGTTATCGGTTCTGGTGGTAAAGTTATTAGAGAAATCGTTGAACAAACTGGGGCAAAAATCAATATTGAAGATGATGGAACCATTAGAATTGCTTCTACCGATGCAAAAACTATTGAAGCAGCAAAACGCTGGATCCATTCGATTGTTGATGAACCTGAAGTTGGCGTTATTTATCAAGGAACAGTTGTAAAAACTGCAGAATTCGGTGCATTTGTAAACTTCTTTGGCTCACGTGATGGGCTCGTGCATATCTCTCAACTTACAACAGAACGCGTCACAAAAACAACAGATGTTGTTAAAGAAGGCGATAAAGTGTGGGTTAAATTAATGGGTTTTGATGAACGTGGTAAAGTTCGCTTATCAATGAAAATTGTCGACCAAAAAACCGGTAAAGAAATTATTGGTGATGATTCGATAAAAGCAAAACAAGAAAAATGTGCAGAAGAAACAAATAAATCCGAAAACAAACGTCGTCATAAGAAAAAAGGAGGGTAATCTTCCCCTTTTTTTTATGAAATTAAATACCATCCCAAATTGGAATGGCGTTTTTCTGTGAAAGAACCATATGTGTTATTATTCTTGCCTTTTGAAAAACATATGCTTCCATACCCTGGTCCAAGCCAATCTTGGCTGAGTTTTGGTTTAACGGAAATCCCCACTCCAGAATGGACAAAAAACTTAGAAGTTATAACACCTTGGCGACCAGATTTTTTAAAATTTTCCAATGCTCAATTTCGCTGTTCTCCTCAAATCAATCAAACTTTTACCCATGATGGTGCACTTTTGCAATTAAGCAAATATCGTGGTTTCAACCAAAATTGTTTTCTTGATTTATTAGAACGTGTTAAACCTGGTGGGTGGATCATTATTGGTGGAAATAAAACGAGTGGTGCTGACTCAATGATGAAATGGGTCAAAAAAATTGTACCCATCACCAATAAATTGTCCAAAAATCATGGTCTTGTATTCTGGATTCAAGTTCCACAACAAATAGAGAGACAAAATACTGCACAGTTTCGTTCACCACCACTCATTTTTGAAAATAAGTTTCAAACCACTTCTGGCATGTTCTCGCACGGTCGTATTGATCCAGGGTCTTTTATTCTTGCATCGTATATGCGTAAAGTTATTTCTGGAAAAACTGCGGATTTTGGTGCTGGTTGGGGTTTCCTTTCTCACACTGCACTTGAAAGAAGTGAAAAACTTACTGCTCTCGATCTCTATGAAGCGGACTACAATGCTTTGAAAGCAGCCAAACAGCATCTAAAAAACATAACAGCTTCTCTTCCAATCGATTTCTATTGGCATGATCTTGTACATGAGCCAATCACAAATCTGTATGATACAATCATTTCAAACCCGCCGTTTCATACACAACAAACTACAGATATCTCATTAGGGCAGCATTTTATTATTAATGCTGCAAAATATCTAAAGCCCGGTGGTAATCTACTTCTTGTTGCTAACCGCCATTTGCCTTATGAAATATTGTTAAAAAAACTCTTTCGTATGGTATTGATACATGAAAAAGCCCATGGCTTTAAAGTTATCGAAGCACGCCGGTAGATGAAAACGAGCATTTACCCTAAAGAATGAAACGGGAAAGATCGACATCCGCAGCAAGATCACCTATAGACTTTTTGACATAAGCAGCATCAACTTTAAACGAGGTTCCAGCTTTATCAGGTGCAGTAAAAGAAATCTCATCCAAAACGCGCTCCATTACCGTTTGCAAACGCCGTGCCCCTATGTTTTCAATCCTTGCATTTAAATCCACAGCAATATCTGCTAAAGCGTCAATCGCATCATCGGTAATTTCTAAATGAACCTCTTCCGTTGCCATTAAAGCAATATATTGCTTAATCAGACTAGCCTCAGGTTCGGTTAGAATACGTCGTAAATCTTCCCTTGTTAAAGGATTTAGTTCCACACGGATGGGCAAACGACCTTGAAGTTCTGGCAATAAATCAGATGGCTTAGAAACATGAAACGCACCTGATGCAATAAAAAGGATATGATCTGTTTTGATTTGCCCATATTTTGTGGCAATTGTTGTTCCTTCAACCAAAGGCAAAAGATCCCGTTGAACGCCCTCACGTGAAACAGCAGCACTTGCTCCCCCATCTCTGGTTGCAATTTTATCAATCTCATCGATAAAAACAATTCCGTCATTCTCAGCAACACGAAGTGCTTCTTGAATAATTTGATCCTGATTAAGGAGTTTTTCAGATTCATCGTCAATAAGTGGCTTAAAAGCGTCCTTTACTGTCGTTTTGCGAACCTTTGTACGACTCCCCATTTTGCCAAAAATCTCTGACAAATTCATAATTCCCATTTGTGCACCAGGCATACCAGGAATATCAAAGATCGAAGCACTATTACTGTTATTGTCAGCTATTTCAATTTCAATCTCTTTCTCATCCAATTCACCATCACGCAATTTTTTACGAAAACTTTCACGGGTAGTGGGACTGGCTGTCTTGCCAACAAGAGTATCTAAAACACGCTCTTCAGCATTAATGTGAGCCTTTACTTTTACTTCATCCCGTTTTTTTTCACGCACAAGAGAAATAGCAATCTCAACAAGATCACGAATAATTTGCTCAACATCACGCCCCACGTAACCAACTTCAGTGAATTTAGTTGCCTCTACTTTAACGAAAGGCGCTCCAGCAAGTTTTGCTAATCGACGTGCTATACCCGTTTTACCAACACCTGTCGGTCCTATCATCAAAATATTTTTGGGCATAACTTCATCACGCATCGGACCATCAAGCTGTTGTCGACGCCATCGATTACGCAGCGCAATAGCCACAGAACGTTTGGCATCATTTTGGCCAATAATAAAACGATCAAGTTCAGAAACAGTCTCTCGAGGGGAAAATACAACACACATTCAAATAGCTTTCTCTAAAGAAGATAATTCTGCATCCAATGTTTCAATTGTGAAATGATCATTGGTGTAAACACAAATTTTAGCAGCAATATCCATAGCTTTACGGGCAATGGTTTCTGCATCCAAGTCCATATCTATGAGTGCCCGTGCAGCCGAAAGAGCAAAATTTCCTCCAGAACCAATAGCCATAATACCGTCTTCTGGTTCTAAAACATCACCAAGCCCTGTTAAAGCTAACGTTATTTTCTTATCAGCAACGAGCATCATTGCTTCAAGACGACGTAAATAGCGGTCTGTTCGCCAGTCTTTTGCAAGTTCTACACAGGCACGCATGAGCTGGTCAGGATATTGCTCAAGCTTCGTTTCTAATCTTTCCAGCAACGTGAAAGCATCCGCTGTAGCACCTGCAAAACCAGCAATAACCGCTCTACTCTTCCCAAGACGACGCACTTTGCGCACATTGCCTTTCATAATTGTCTGCCCAAGAGATACTTGACCATCACCGGCCATTACTACTTTGCCATCTTTTCGTACAGTAATAATAGTTGTACCATACATTATATCTGGCTTATGTTCTGCCATAAGGAAACTCCTTAACATTGACTTCTTTTCATTAAATGTAAAATCTAATCATTTTTGTCTTTTATTTAAGAACATATAAAGCAAAACTCAATGATTAAGCAAAACTCAATTTATTGGAATAAAAAAAAGATATCATTGTTGTCAATGCAAATTGTTGCTAAACAACTTTATGTAAAAAGTTTACGCCTTTTAGAGGAAAAATCATGAAAAAAATAGCCATAGGGACATTGGGCGGAACAATTGCAATGGCTGCTGATAATTTTGGCCAAATGCAACCGATTTTAACTTCAGATATACTCATCAAAAGTGTTCCTGACTTAGATAGTATCGCTGATATTCATGCTCAAACATTAATGCAAATACCAAGTGGATCTTTATCTTTCAAAAGTCTTTTTGAAATTATAAAGTGGGCAACACAACAAATAAAAGCGGGTGCAGAAGGTATTGTTTTAACCCAAGGTACTGATACAGTAGAAGAAACAGCTTTTTTTCTTTCCCTCTACTGGAATAAAGCCGAACCACTTATTGTAACTGGTGCTATGCGACTCCCCTGTGAAGCAGGAGCTGATGGACCGGCTAATATTTTGGCAGCAACCCGCGTCGCTGTTCATCCACAAAGTCGAAATAGAGGCGTTTTAGTTGTAATCAACGATACAATTCATTCACCTTATTGGATCCAGAAAAGCCATACCGTCAAAATTGAGACATTTCAGTCAAGTTTGGCAGGTGTTCTAGGCATTATTTTGGAAGGAAAACTGATTTATTTTACTGATCGAAATTTTTTCCCAACAACATTTGATCTTCCCAAAAACTATGGTCACCAAGTTGCACTCCTATACTCTTCTTTATCCTCTGATACACATTTAATGAAATTCTGCTTTGAAAGTGGCCATTATGCTGGAGTTGTTATTGCAGGTTTTGGATCAGGACACTGCAGTTTTGAAGAAGCGGATATCGTGCGACAATATACACAAAAAATGCCAATCATTATCGCTAGCCGTACCTACACTGGCCCTACAACCCGCAAAACTTATGGCTATAAAGGTTCAGAAGTCGATATGATTGCTTCTGGCGCTCTCATGTCCGGTTATTTATCAGCAGTAAAAGCACGTTTACTTTTATGGGCTTTTTTGGCACAAGGGCTCTCGTTAGAACAAATTAATGCATATTGGAATGACTGGACTATAAGCTAAGGATTATCTATTTAAAAGAAGAGAACATGCAAAATAAAATTCATTTGAATACAAAACAGTCTGCCTGTATATCCTTAATCAATTACTTCAGAAAAAAAATCTCGACTGATACAGATGGTTGATAAGATTCTCTCAAAAATTAATCAGGAAGATAATTTGGTCAAACCGATTTCTGATCGATACTCACCCTATCGTGTCTTTACTGCACAAGAGTGGTCTCAGTTTCGTGCGGATACACCGCTCACTTTGACCTTTGATGAAATCAAACGCTTACGCTCAATTGGTGATCCAATTGATCTTGAAGAGGTACAACGCATTTATCTTTCTTTATCACGTCTGTTATCATGCCATGTTGAAACTGTACAGGAACTTTTTTACAAGCGTCAACAATTTTTATATCAAGAAGGAACGAGAAAAACTCCTTTTATCATTGGAATTGCTGGCTCTGTCGCGGTAGGAAAATCAACTACTGCTCGTATTCTTCAAGAACTTTTGAAACGTTGGACTTCCAATCTTAAAGTTGATTTGATTACAACGGATGGTTTTCTCTATCCTAATGCTGTTTTACAGCAAAAAAATCGTATGAATCGTAAAGGATTTCCAGATTCCTACGATATTAAAAAATTACTTTGCTTTCTTTCTGCCATAAAAGCCGGTATTGGTAATGTACGTGCCCCACTTTATTCGCATATGATTTATGATGTTCTAGAAAACCAGACAATTACCATTGATCATCCCGATATCTTAATTGTTGAAGGGATTAATGTATTACAAGTCAATGACCTTCCTAAAGATGGCAAAATCATTCCTTTTGTTTCAGACTTTTTTGATTTTTCAATCTATGTAGATGCTGAAACAGAAGTCATTCGACAATGGTATTTGGAACGTTTTAAACGTTTGCGTAAAACAGCTTTTCAAAATCCTAAGTCTTATTTTCATCGTTATGCATTCATGCATGAAGAAGAATCCTTAAAAATAGCTGAAAATATCTGGCAAACAATTAATTTGAAAAATTTACAAGAAAATATATTGCCAACACGACCACGATCTAATCTCATTCTACGCAAGGGAAAAAAACATTTGGTTGAATATGTGGCACTTCGACGACTATAAAGGTTTCTAAATATGCATTTACATCACATTCACTTTACCTCAACACGTATCGATAATAGTTGTCCCATATTTTTGGTAAACCAGAAAAGTCTGGTTGATTTATCATTTGATGCATCAACAACAGCATGGATAAAAGTTAATGATTTCACTGGTAAAGCGGGGCAAATACTCTTCATTCCTAGCGAAACAGGGCATTTAAAAAAGGTTCTCTTTGGACTTGGTAATGGTGATGAACCTTTTATCACAGGGCTTCTCGCTAAAAACCTTCCTGCTGGACATTGGCATTTAGAAGGAACTGCCTCTCATGAAATAAATAGCTATCTTGGATTGGCATTCGGAAGTTATCAATTTAACCGTTACCGTCAAAATTCTTCCTCAAAGCTCTTATCGTTTTACGTTAACGATATGGTTGATCTCAATGAACTTCAACGAATTTATGAAACTGTCTTTTTTGTTCGTGATCTCATCAATATTCCCGCCAATGATATGAACCCTGATATCCTCGAGAAAGAAACACGCCAACTGGGAAAAACCTACGGTGCTTATGTCCAAAGCATTTGTGGAGATAAACTCTTAACACATAATTTTCCAATGATTCATGCCGTAGGACGAGCTAGCAATACTGCACCACGACTCATTGAGCTACATTGGGGACAAGAAAATCACCCTAAAATAACGTTGGTTGGCAAAGGCGTAACTTTCGATACTGGAGGACTCGATATTAAATCAGCCAATAATATGTTGCTCATGAAAAAAGATATGGGAGGAGGTGCACATGTTTTGGGATTGGCTAAACTTATCATGGATGCCAAATTACCCTTTCGTCTACGTGTTTTAATCCCAGCTGTTGAAAATGCAATTTCTGCCAATGCTTACAAACCAGGCGATATTCTCAAAAGTCGTAAAGGTTTAAATGTTGAAGTTGGCAATACAGATGCGGAAGGGCGACTTGTCCTTGCCGATGCACTCGCTTATGGTGATGAAGAAAGTCCACAATTCATACTTTGCATGGCAACTTTAACAGGAGCAGCGCGTATAGCGTTAGGACCAGAGCTGCCCGCATTTTATTGTAGTGATTCAGTATGGGCACAACAAATCTCTCAATCTGCACATTCTGTTTCCGATCCTCTTTGGCAAATGCCACTTTGGAAACCTTATGAGGAAATGTTATCATCACCAATCGCTGATCTTAATAATATAACTGGAAATAACTTTGCTGGCTCCATAGTTGCTGCTTTATTTCTGAACTCTTTTATTGAAAACACAAAACATTTTGCGCATTTTGATCTTTATGGATGGGTTCCAAAAGAAAAACCAGGCTTTCCTGTTGGTGGTTCGGCACAAGCTATTCGTGCTCTTTATAACCTCTTTAAAAATTAAGCTTGACGCAAAATGTCCACAAAAATGGACAATCCTAAAGCTTCAAGAGTGATTGCTTATCACTTTGAATTTGCTCTGTGTTTTCTTTCAAAATGAGAAATCGTATAGATACAGTTTTCATAAGTCTGTTTAAAGGTTTAAAAATGCTCTCTAAAGATCCAAGATTATATGCATTCAGAGATGCTCTAGCAGATAAACATTTTGAAATAGAAATTACGACTCAACGCTTTATTCAAGGCAAAAAAAAGTGTGTTAATACAGCTGTCGCTGGACTGTTTAAAGAAAATAACAAAAAAAGTGAAAGACAAACAGAATGCTTATTAGGTGAAGAATTTCTCATCTTTGAACAAGGGAAGACTATGTCATGGGGACAATCCCTCAAAGATGGTTATGTTGGTTATATTGATACAAAAGTTCTTTGTACATCAACGATAAAACAGACACATATCGTTTCAGTACCACGTACTTTTCAATATTTACAAGCTGACTTACGTGGACCAATGGAATACCCCTTATCCATGGGAAGCAAAGTCAGTGTTGTAGATGAAACTGAAGTGCGTGGCACAATGTATGCTATCCTTGAAAATGGTAAAGCAATCATTACACGCCATCTTAGTCCCATTGGACGCGTATACGAAGATTATGTTACAGTTGCCGAAACTCTTATCCATACACCTTACCTGTGGGGAGGTGTCAGCGGTTTTGGAATCGATTGCTCAGGTCTCGTTCAGCTTTCCATGATGATGACTGGCAAAATGGTTTTGCGTGATACCGATATGCAACAAAAAACCATCGGAAGACCACTTACAGACAGTGATAAACTTCAACGAGGTGATTTGATTTTTTGGAACGGCCATGTTGCCATTATGATTGATCATGAAAATATCATCCACGCAAACGGCTACTCTATGGATGTTATAATTGAACCATTAGAAGAAGCAATGACACGTATCGCTAAAAAACACCAATATCCCATAGAAAAACGTCGACCAATTCAAGAAATGTAATATGTGATCTTTTCTATAAGCATGATGGATAAATACCCTTTGCTGTTAGATTTTTTCATGAATACAGTGTGAACTCTTTAAAATAATAATGCGGTCCACAGCTCATTTTTGACTCCATATGGATGAAAAAACTCCTTTCACAAAGTTATTTATTGTCAATAGGGGGCTTGTTACTTGATCCCTTCTTAAACCTCATATTCATCATTTATTCAAAAAACTTTTATTAATATTCACACATTTTTTACATATTGTGAAAAAGAGTTAATTCAACTACTGAAAAGCTTTAATGAAAACACCGCATGTTATATGCAAAATATTGATTTTAAAAATCAATCATCATTACACATATTAAATCAGGTTTTTAGTGTCATATTTCATTGTTTCAAACATTCTGACTCTGAATCAGAAAAAACTGTTCAATGAGCGATCAATAAAATGGTTGGGATATGTTTATACGGAAGGATAGTATATTCATTTGGGAAGAAGATGAATTATAAAGATAAAAATTAACACTCAGCTTTACAGCTCTCAAAAGTATTTAGAGTAATATCTTTTAAATAATGGAAATTCCGCAGTATTTTACATTTTTGTTTCTCACGTTCTTTAATGGAATCAATGATCTGCATGTATATTTTCACGTCATTGCATTATGTATTCACACAGTTGTTTAAATATTTTGACTTTCACCTAATCTGCTATCTGAGTGCTGTCTATGAATGTATCACTCACAGTCTATTATGCTACCATTTTTATGTTCGTGAAGTTATCAAACCCTGATCATTTTTAATTTACCCTTAATGTTGCTCTTTCTCTTACATTTAAATAGTTGATGAATCGTATGTTTCACTCATTCTAAAACTCTGCTTTTTAAGTTTACAGGCTCCCCACTTTATAAACATATCCCAACCATTTTATTGATCGCTCATTGAACAGTTTTTTCTGATTCAGAGTCAGAATGTTTGAAACAATGAAATATGACACTAAAAACCTGATTTAATATGTATACTAATAATTTATGTTATAAACCGATTTCTTGTCGCAGAAATGCAATACGATGATAATTAAAAAGTTGATCATGCAAAAAAAAGAAAACTCTCCAATGACAACCATACAGCTTTTTCTTCGAGAAAGTCCTCTCGCATCTTTCATATCATTCCCCTTATTTAGAAGCAGTATTACCTTCTCATAAACTCATTAAAGAAGGAAATTTTTTAATACTTGAACCAATGGTTTATCAGCTTCAGGCATAGGGTATTTACCAAGCTCATCAATAAAAATCCATTTTAAATTTTGCCCTTCTCGTCCTTGTACAACACCCTTATAATGAGAGCAAAAATACAATGGCATTAAGAGATGAAATGTTTCGTAGCCATGGCTCACAAATGTTAAGGGAAATAAATTATCTACCTGAACGTGAACACCAAGTTCTTCTTCTAGTTCACGAATCAATGATGCTTCTGGAGTTTCACCTTGCTCAACCTTTCCACCAGGAAACTCCCATAAACCAGCCAGTGATTTTCCTTGAGGACGTTGTGTCAACAAAACACGATTATCTTGATCTAACAATGCGCATGCAACAACAATAAGAAGTGAACTTTTTATAGGCATACCGCTCTCCACTCGGGATAATAAAGATAACTGTTTCTTCTCTCATTCCCCCTACTTCAAAATGAAACAGTTCAAATACTTAGCGCTACACTGAAAAATATACAGATACCCAATGTCAAATTTATGGTGCACAAATTAACTTCTGTAATCGCCGTTGATCATAACGTATTCCGTCGTTAAATCGCAAGACCAAACAGTGGCTTTACCATTGCCCAAGCCAATATCAACACGAATTGTAATGTGTTTACCTTGCATATAAGCACCTATTTTCTCTTCACAATATTCAGGATCTCGTTCGCCATTGATCGCCAAACGATGTTCACCAAACCAAATCGTCAACAAATCACGGTCTACTTCAACACCTGCCTTACCAACTGCCATAACCACCCGTCCCCAGTTAGCATCTTCACCGGCAATGGACGTTTTTACAAGTGGTGAATTTGCAATTGATAGAGCAATTGTCTTCGCAGCATTGTCTGTTGTCGCACCAATCACACGAACTTCAATTAAATGACGCGCCCCTTCACCATCACAAACAACTTGTAATGCAAGCTCATGTAAAAGCGCACACAATTGTTTTGAGAACACCTCATAACGTGGATCAGTTTTACTTGTGAGGCTTGGGAAATTTCCCTTTGCTTTTCCTGTCGCAAACATCATAAGGGTATCTGATGTTGAGGTGTCACTATCCACAGTGATCGAATTAAAAGATTCCTGAACCGCCTTTGATAGCATAGATTGGAGTATCTGCGAAGAAATGGATGCATCACTCACCACAAACGAGAGCATTGTTGCCATATCTGGTGCGATCATACCAGCACCTTTTGCAATGCCGTTAATGGTAATAATTTCTCCTCCACAATCAAATCTGCGCGTAGCAAGCTTTGGAAATGTATCTGTCGTCATAATGGCTTTTGCAGCTTCCAACCAATTTTCTTCTCTTGCTGTCTTAGCCATACTTGGTAAAAGATTTACAATACCCGATGCCTCCATCGGCTCACCAATAACACCTGTAGAAGCTATAAAAATCTCATTTTCTTTAACCTTCAAAGCATTCGCAGCAGCACATATTATTGTATCTACTGTTTGTTTTCCTTTACGTCCCGTAAAAGCATTTGCATTGCCAGAATTAACGACAACACCTCGAGCAACTCCATGAGGAAGTGATACACGACAATGCTCTACAGGAGAAGATGGACATTTTGAGCGTGTAAAAACACCCGCCACACTTGCTGGCTCATCAAATATGATAAAAAGAAGATCCGTACGATCTTTATATTTAATCCCAGCTTCAGCTATTGCTATCCGCACACCAGATAATGGTGGAAGCTCCTGTATATTTTGAGGAGATAAAGGAAATATTTCTAAAGCCACACTATGCTTTCCACAATATAAATTAAATGACTGCCGATAAATGTCCTGTAGCAAACAACTGCTAGGCTTTTTGAATAAAACCAATCTATCAAATCACCCAGCTTTCAAAAATGCTATTCTGTCTCTTCTTCATCGGATGTCTCATCCGAAAGCGGCGCTTCATTTTTGTTAAGCGATTGCATGAGTTTTATAACATTAGGATCAGGATATTTCACATCTATCTTTTTACGCAAATCAGCAATTAGTTTTTGGTAGCGCTCTTTTATCAGTTGTGTACGCAACATCTCTTTCACATCATCAAATACAGGAGGTTGTTTCACACGGCGATCTTCTATCTTAATAACATGCCAACCAAACGGACTTTCAACAGGCTTTTTTGTGTATTCACCAACTTTCAAACCAAACGCGGCATCTTCGAAAGGCTTTACCATTTGACCATGACTGAAATAACCAAGATCTCCCCCAACAGCTGCTGAACCATCTGTTGAATTCTTTTTTGCAATCTCTTCAAAACTTTCCCCCTTATTTAAACGTTTAATGATAGCTTCTGCTTCTTTTTTCGTTTTAACCAAAATATGACGTGCTTTAACCTCATCCTCTTTGGGTAAAGCAGCAACTTCCTTTTTGTAAAGTGTTTCCAAATCAGCATCTGAAATCTGATCAACAACCGTCTGTTTAAAATAAAGCTGCTGAAGAACATTGTCACGCATAACTACCATACGTTTATTGTAAGCTTCACTTTTATCGATACCTTCTTTAATTGCCGCTTTAGCAAGTGCCTGCATATCCAAGTAAGCTTTTAAGACTGTTATACGGCGTTGTTCATCAGAAAAACGTGCTAACCCAGGATTTATTTCGAGCGCTAACTCATCTAATTGTCCTGCAGTAACTTCCTTTCCATCAATAACTGCCATAACATGAGAGGGAGCAACTATTTTTTCAGAAGCTTTCTCCAAAGTCTTTAAGTCATTCGACGCAGACTTCACGCTTTCTTGGGCCATCACCCCTAAACTCGTGCTTGTCAATAAAGTTGATGTCAAAAACAGCGTGATAAAATTAAATTTCATAAATATACTCCTTAAGAATGAAAGCATTTCAAGATGCCAATTTTTCTTAATCTATAGCATTTTAATCTCTAAACATAGATAAATAAACTAATAATTTTGTTCAAAAAAACATAAAAATTTTTTCTTTTCTCAGCCTATTCTTCTCTAGCTCATAATATTAAAAATCATATAGAAAATGTCATATTATACCCTAAATTACTCTGTAGCATGTCAATTAAACAGCATTACTAAAGTTGACACGGTGCACTTATCCCCTTATCTCTGCTTCAAATAATCGAAGTGGAAAATTGCGCACCAACAAGTATAATGGTATTATATGCGTTTGTTATAAATACCTTACGAGATTTAGAGTATGGGGATAATATATGAAATACCCAGCAATAGTGGCAATAATAAAAGAAAGGGCCTGGGATGATCGGTTTAGGTGTCTTTACGCGTAAATTTTTTGGTTCAGCTCATGAACGACGCCTCAAGGTTCTTCGCCAAAAAGCCGAACAAATCAATGCTTTGGAAAAACAATTCCAAAGATTAAATGATATACAGCTCTCTCAAAAAACCGATGAATTTCGTAAACGTCTCGTGGAAGGTGAAACCGTTGATTTGCTCTTACCAGAAGCTTTTGCAACTGTCCGCGAAGCAGCAAAACGTGTTTATGATATGCGTCCTTTTGATGTACAGCTCATTGGTGGAATGGTGCTTCATGATTGTGGCATTGCTGAAATGCGCACCGGTGAAGGTAAAACGTTAATGGCAACTCTGCCAATTTATCTCAATGCATTGGAAGGAAAAGGTGTTCATGTCGTGACAGTAAACGATTATCTTGCCAATCGTGATGCTGAAACAATGGGAAAAATCTTCAGTTTCCTAGGACTCACAACGGGCGTAATTTTGCATGATCTTGATAGTGATGCCCGCCGAATAGCCTATGCATGTGATATCACCTATGCCACAAATAATGAATTGGGTTTTGATTATCTGCGCGATAATATGGCTTTCGATCGTAGTCAAATGGTCCAACGTGGGCATCATTATGCAATCGTCGATGAAGTTGATTCGATCCTCATTGATGAAGCACGTACTCCTCTTATTATTTCTGGTCCTTTAGAAGATCGAACTGACTTTTATAACCTTATTGATACATTTATTCCTGTTTTAACTCCAGAAGACTACGAAATAGACGAAAAACAAAAAACAACAACCTTTACCGAAGTTGGTACTGAAAAAATTGAGAAAATGCTTCAACAAGCAGAGCATCTCAAAGGTGAAAGTCTCTATGATATAGAAAATGTCGCTATCGTCCATCACATCAATAATGCCCTAAAAGCCCATAAGCTCTTTGTCCGTGACAAGGATTACATTGTCCGCAATGGTGAAATTGTTATCATTGACGAATTTACAGGTCGTATGATGCCGGGACGGCGTTATTCTGAAGGACTTCATCAAGCATTAGAAGCCAAAGAGCACGTTGCTATTCAACCAGAAAATCAGACTCTTGCTTCCATTACTTTTCAAAATTATTTCCGTATGTATAAGAAACTGTCTGGCATGACAGGTACTGCCATAACAGAAGCAGAAGAATTTAGTAATATTTATGGTCTTGAAGTTGTCGAAGTTCCTACAAATTTACCAATACAGCGTCGTGATGAAGATGATGAAATCTATCGAACAGTAGAAGAGAAATATCGTGCTATTGTGCGTAATATTCATCAAGCGCATGAAAAAGGGCAGCCTATTCTTGTTGGAACAACTTCTATTGAAAAATCAGAACAATTGGCAGAACGTTTGCGAAAAGAAGGTATTACCGATTTTAGAGTTCTCAATGCCCGCTATCATGAACAAGAAGCGTACATTATTGCACAGGCAGGAGTTCCTGGAGCATTAACTATCGCGACCAACATGGCTGGTCGCGGTACTGATATACAGCTTGGTGGTAATGTTGAAATGCGCATTCGACAAGAATTACAGGATATGCCTGAAGGACTAGAACGAACTGCAAAAATTGAAGAAATTAAAAAAGATGTCAAGCAACTTAAAGAAAAAGCATTAGCTGCTGGTGGTCTTTATGTTATTGCTACTGAACGCCACGAAAGTCGCCGTATTGATAACCAGCTGCGTGGACGTTCTGGTCGTCAAGGCGATCCTGGTCGCTCAAAATTCTTTCTCTCTCTTCAAGATGATCTTATGCGAATCTTCGGTTCCAACCGTATGGATAGCATGTTGCAAAAACTTGGATTAAAAGAAAACGAAGCCATTATTCATCCATGGATTAATAAAGCCATTGAAAAAGCGCAAAAAAAAGTTGAAGCAAGAAATTTCGAAATTCGCAAAAATTTATTAAAATATGACGATGTGATGAATGATCAGCGCAAAGTTATTTTTGAACAGCGTATGGAGATCATGAACGCAGAGGATTTAACTGAAATGATTCTCGAAATGCGTAACGAAGTGGTTGAAAATCTCGTCGAAACCTACATTCCATCTGGAACGTATTGCGAAAAATGGGATGTTAAAGCTCTACAAGAGGGGCTTCATCAGCTATTTAATCTTGAACTGCCAGTAGAAGAATGGGCAAAAGAAGATGGAATTGCTGAAGAACAAATCTTAGAGCGTATATCAGATGCTGTTACCAAACTTGAAAACGAACGTATTGAACGCTACTCTCCAGAGGTTATGGCTTATTTCCGCAAGGCCGTATTACTTGAAACCATTGACATATTATGGCGTGAACATCTGGTGCATTTAGACCATTTACGTTCCGTTGTCGGTTTTCGCGGTTATGCACAACGCGACCCTCTCAACGAGTATAAGACAGAGTCATTTGAACTCTTTCAAGCCATGCTTAGAAATTTACGCAGAATCGTTACTTCTAAACTCATGCGTTTCGAGATTATTCAGCAACCCATAGAACCGCTCAAATCTGAACAAACGGATTTTGATGGCCCTATTTTGAACTATCAAGATAAAAAAAATAACTCTCCCTTGTGGATGCAATCACAAGAAAATAAATTCATTAATCCGAAAAATCGTAATCCTAAGGATTCAACCACATGGGGGAAAGTGGGACGGAATGAACGTTGTCCTTGTGGTTCAGAAAAAAAATACAAACATTGTCACGGCGCCTTCGTCTGAAAAATATAATAATTAAGATGCATAAAAAGCGAAATTATGAGACAGAATTACGCACTGCAGGTTTAAGAGTTACACGTCAACGACGTATTATCCTTGATATTTTGGTCGACACAAAAGACCATCCTAATGCATTTGAAATTTTTCAGCGTGCTAACAAAATAGATTCTAATATTTCGCTCTCAACTGTTTACCGAACCATGAAGATATTAGAAGGAAATAGGACAGTTCATCGCCATAGCTTTAATGGTGGCCCCTCTCGTTTTGAACAAGCAGATGGACACCATCACGATCATCTCATTGATGTAGAAACAGGGCAAGTTATCGAATTTCATTCCGATATTATTGAAAAATTGCAAGAAGAAATTGCCAAGTCCCTTGGCTATGATATTATTCATCACCGTCTCGAACTTTACGGGAAAAAACGCAATTTTTAAAGTTATAGTTTCTCACGTCTCATCAAAAAGCTCTTCCTGCAAACAAGATTTTGCATAAGTTCTCTTTAAAAGCCTGTAGTTTCCATTGGCAAGAAAGATTTTCTGTTTTATTACCCCCTTTTATAGGATGCTACAAAGCACTCTATCGCTAATATTACAATAAAAGTATTATAATAATGAGGCCAACATTATCATGGTTTCTTTGCCACAAGACCGTATGAGACAACTTGAAAAGCGCTTTGAAATAATTGAAAAACAAATGGCTAAAAGCCAAAATGCTGAAATTTATGTAAAATTAGCTTCTGAATATGCTGAATTGCGACCAATTGTTAATTCAATACGCACATTAAATGCTCTTTACAAAGAGATCGCAGATCTAAAAACTATTATCAATGATAAACTCACAGATATAGAGATGCGTAGCCTTGCCCAAGAAGAGCTCCCATTATTATGTCAGAAAATGGAACAATTTGAGCAAGAACTTCAGATTCTTCTTTTGCCTAAAGACGTTGCTGATGAAAAAAGCGCCATTGTTGAGATTCGAGCCGGGACAGGTGGATCAGAAGCAGCGCTTTTTGCCGGTGATCTTTTTCGCATGTATGAACGATATGCTGCTTCTCACAACTGGAAAGTAGAAGTTGTTTCGCTTAATGAAGGAGAAGTTGGTGGATGTAAAGAAATTATTGCTACCATTTCAGGGAGAGGTGTCTTTTCTAAACTAAAGTTTGAATCAGGGGTTCATCGTGTGCAACGCATCCCTGAAACAGAGACCGGTGGACGCATCCATACATCTGCTGCTACCGTTGCAGTACTTCCAGAAGCTGAAGAAATTGATATTGAAATTCGTCCAGAAGATATTCGCATTGATACAATGCGTGCATCTGGAGCAGGAGGACAGCATGTCAATACAACTGATTCCGCTGTTCGTATCACACATATTCCAACTGGGATTATGGTTGTACAAGCAGAAAAATCACAGCACCAAAATCGAGCACGGGCACTCCAAATTTTACGCGCACGCTTATTTGATATCGAACGACAAAAAGCGGAAAATGAACGCTCAGCATCCCGTAAAAACCAAGTTGGATCTGGTGATCGCTCAGAACGTATTCGTACCTATAATTTCCCACAAGGACGTGTCACAGATCATCGTATTAATCTCACTCTTTATAAGCTTGACCGCGTTTTAGAAGGAGATCTTGATGAGCTTATTCATGCACTCATATCTAACCATCAAACAGCTCTCCTTATGGAAATGGATAATCATAGATGAACAAGCACTCTCTCAACAATATCATCAGACAAACTCAAGAGAAATTGCACTCTCAAGGAGTTTCTGAAGCTAGTCTTGACGCAAAAATACTGATCGAATGGATAACAGGTACAAATATATCTGATAGAATTCTCCAACCAGATCTCTGCCTGTCTTTTGAACAAATAGCACAATTAGAAAAAGCCCTTCAACGGCGTATTGCTGGTGAACCTGTCTACCGTATTATCAGAAAACGAGAGTTTTATGGCATATCCTTTACACTCTCTCAAGAAACATTAGAACCACGTTCTGATACAGAAACGCTGGTGGATCTTGTTTTACCAATCCTCAAAAAATATGATGAAAAATCAGAAAAAATAACACTGCTTGATATGGGAACAGGAAGTGGCGCTATTGCCATTGCGATTCTTAAACAAATTCCCCAATCCTATGCAGTGGCTGTCGATATTTCTGAAAATGCTCTTAAAACAGCCACAAAAAATGCAAAAAGTGCGAAAGTTATAAATCGCTTTACACCTCTTCTGAGCGATTGGTTTGATTCTGTCACAGGTCGATTCGATCTCATTATTTCTAATCCACCTTATATTTCAGAAACAGATATCACAAAGCTCGCAAAGGAAGTGCGTCTGCATGATCCTTTGCGCGCATTGATTGGTGGAAAAGATGGTCTTGATTTTTATCGAAAGCTTTCTGATAAAGCAGCAAACTATTTAAAAGAAAAAGGTTCTATCGCTGTCGAAATCGGCTATTCTCAAGAAAAAAAAGTCTGTGACTTATTTGAAAAAAACGGCTTCAAATGTTTAGAAATGCGCAAAGATCTTAGCGGCATACCCCGCGCCCTTCTCTTTGGCCGCAATCCTTAAAATTCCCAATCATCATCCGTAGTAGCAACCGCTTTGCCAATAACATAGGAAGAACCACTCCCTGAAAAAAAGTCATGATTCTCATCAGAGTTTGGTGATAAAGCGGCTAAAATAGCGGGATTAACACGACAAACCTCAGACGGGAAAAGAGCTTCAAAACCTAAATTCATTAAAGCCTTGTTTGCATTATAATGAAGAAAAATTTTAACATCTTCTGTCAATCCAAGCGCGTCATAAAGATCTTCAGTATATTTGCATTCAATATTATAAAGGTCGAAGATCAAGTTAAAAGTAAAATCTTTAATTTCTTGCTTTTTAACTTCATCAAGTTTTGCAAACCCTAATTGAAATTTATAGCCTATATAGTAACCATGGACAGCTTCATCACGAATAATAAGCCGAATGAGATCAGCTGTATTGCTCAACTTAGCACGACTAGCCCAATACATGGGTAAATAAAAACCCGAATAAAATAAAAAACTTTCAAGTAAAGTCGAAGCAATTTTCTTCTTTAGTGGATCCTTTCCTTCATAACGCTCAAGTACTAATCTAGCTTTTTTTTGTAAATGAGTATTCTCCTCTGACCATCTAAAAGCATCATCGACTTCTACCGTCGAACATAAAGTGGAAAAAATAGAAGAATAAGAACGTGCATGAACCGCTTCCATGAATGCAATGTTCGTTAACACTGCCTCCTCATGCTCTGTTATTGCATCAGCCATAAGAGAAATGGCTCCTACAGTATTTTGAATCGTATCCAGAAGTGTTAACCCTGTAAAAACACGAATGGTTAACTTGCGTTCTTCTTCCGTTAGACTTGCCCATGAAGGAATATCATTGGAAAGCGGCACCTTCTCAGGCAACCAAAAATTCCCAGTTAAACGATTCCAAACTTCAAGATCTTTCTCATCATGCAATCTATTCCAATTGACAGCGCAAACAACAGGATTTTTAGTTGTAATCTTCGTCATATGATTATCTCCTATAGACTACATGAAACGCAGCCATCCACTTCTGTTCCATTTAACGCTACTTGTCGCAACCGTACATAATAAATACTCTTTATACCCTTTTTCCAGGCATAAATTTGTGCGCGGTTAATATCACGCGTAGTGGCCGTATCAGGAAAAAACAACGTTAACGAAAGACCTTGGTCAACATGCTGTGTAGCAGCAGCATAAGTATCAATAATTTTCTCAGGACCAATCTCATAAGCATCCTGGTAGAAACCCAAATTCGTATTATCCATATAAGGAGCGGGATAATAAACGCGTCCAATTTTTCCTTCTTTACGAATCTCAATCTTTGAAGCAATCGGATGAATAGAAGAGGTCGCATGATTAATATAGGAAATAGACCCCGTTGGCGGCACGGCCTGAAGATTGCGATTATAAAGGCCGTACTCAATAACTAATTTCTTTAGCTCCTGCCAATCTTTTTGATCTGGTATTATAATATTATTCCGTGCAAAAAGCTCTTGTACAATCGGGAATTGTGGTTTCCATTCCTTCTCAATATATTTAGCAAAAAAACTGCCATCTGCGTAAGCTGACTTTTCAAACCCTACAAACATTTTTTTACGTTCACACGCAATTAAATTGGAAACACGTATTGCGTGATATGCTACGGTATAAAAATAGATATTTGTAAAATCAATCGCTTCCGGAGACCCATAATAGATCTGTTCACGTGCTAAAAAACCATGCAAATTCATTTGCCCTAAACCAATTGCATGACTCTCAGTATTGCCTTTCGCAATGGAAGGGACACAAGCGATATCGCTCATATCCGAAACGGCAGTAAGAGCACGAACAGCAGCTTCCACCGTCCGCCCAAAATCATTACTTTCCATTGCTTTTGCAATATTCATAGAACCAAGATTACAAGATATATCACTCCCAACTGTGCGATAAGTTAAATCCGCTTCTAGTTCACTTGCCTCATTCACCTGCAAAATCTCTGAACATAAATTGCTCATATTTATACGTCCAGCTATCGGATTGGCTCGGTTGGCAGTATCCTCAAATAAGATATAAGGATAACCTGATTCGAATTGTATTTCTGCTAAAGTCTGAAAAAAGACACGTGCACTTATTTTCTTTTTACGAATTTTTGCATTATCAACAAAGGATCGATAATGCTCCGTCAAAGAAATATCGCTAAAGGGTTTGCCTGTAACACGCTCAATATCATAAGACGAGAACAGATACATATCCTCATTATTACGCGCAAGCTCAAAAGTAATATCAGGAATAATCACACCAAGCGAAAGAGTTTTAATTCTGACCTTTTCATCAGCATTTTCACGCTTTGTATCCAAAAATTTCATAATATCTAAATGATGGGCATGCAAATAAACAGCACCAGCACCCTGCCTTGCACCAAGTTGATTGGCATAAGAAAAAGAATCTTCCAAAAGTTTCATCACCGGTAAAACACCTGAAGATTGATTTTCTATTTGCTTGATCGGTGCTCCTGCTTCCCGCAAATTTGTCAAACAAAGCGCTACCCCCCCACCGCGCTTTGAAAGTTGTAAAGCTGAATTAACCGAACGTCCTATCGATTCCATATTGTCTTCAACCCGCAACAAAAAACACGATACCAATTCACCCCGTTGTTTTTTCCCCGCATTCAAAAACGTCGGTGTTGCAGGTTGAAACCGTCCTGTAATAATTTCATCCACAAAGTTCTCAGCAAGAGCCTTATTCCCTTGCGCTAAATATAAAGCTACCAAGCAGATACGATCTTCATAACGCTCAAGATAGCGCTTCCCATCAAAAGTCTTCAGTGTATAGCTGGTATAATACTTAAATGCGCCCAAAAAAGTAGGAAAGCGAAACTTAAACGCGTAAGCACGCTTAAAAAGCTTTTTGATAAAAGAAAAATCATAAAGCTCAAACAAAGCTTTTTCATAATAACCTTCTTCTATCAAGTAGTCTATTTTTTCCTTAAGATTATGAAAAAAAACCGTGTTTTGATTAACATGCTGAAGAAAATACTGTCGCGCAGCAAGTCGATCCATATCAAATTGGATATGACCATTTTCATCATAAAGATTAAGCATTGCATTCAGCGCATGATAATCCGTAATCTGATCCGATTTCTGCGACTGTTCTATACCAACTGTTTCCAAAATCTTTCCAATCCCTTCTTTACACAAATAACATCTTCATCAGTTCCACGCAGTTCAAAACGATACAGACAAGGCACAAAACACTTTTCAGCAATGATCTTGCTCGCTAAACTATAATAGCGACCAAAATTACGATTCCCACCACCAATAACCCCCCGAATCAAATTGCGGTTCTCAACTTCATTGAGAAAATAAATAACTGCTTTCGGCACAGCCATTTTTCCTTCACCGTCTGCATACGTAGGGACAACCAATACATAAGGCTCATCAACTAACACCGATGGCTTTTTTTTATCAATTTTGAAGAATCGTTGACCAAGCTGAGAAACAAAATACTCAGTATTACCCGTTGCACTCGAATAATAAACGATAAGTCCCATTAAACACAAAGACCACTGATCATATCTGGTCTAAAACCAGACCAATGATTTTCACCACAAACGACTACAGGAACCTGACGATACCCTAAGGACTGAACAAAACTATATGCTTGTTCATCCCGGGAAATGTCCACAACACGATAATTAATGCCTTTAGCATCGAAAGCGCGGCGTGTAGCGTCACATTGGACGCAAGATGGTTTGCTATAAATAGTGACCGGCATTTTTTTCAACTTTCAAAATTCCAAAAAAATTAACTCTAAAAGAGTTAATTTTGACGATTTTATAGATACTCAAGAATAACAAAAAACAGCAATCATACACAAATATGTGCAGCTACACCCTCGTTCAAACAATACATAGCTTTCTGAACGTAACAGAAATCTTCATCAAATAATTTTAAAATTATAACGAGAATAAATTATTATCTTACAATCCAAACAATAAAATCGCTCAGTTATAAGACAACCTTCTGCTTGCATTACAATACCCTCCTGCTGCCTAAAAAAACCAACGACCCCTAAAACGTCTCCAGCAGTCGCTCCTCAACACTTTAATTTTACTCTGTTTATGACAAAATCAATTCATAAACGCGAAATGAAATTACCCCTCAAGAGATACTTCAGCAGAAATGCTACTTCCCTCTTGGTCAATAAACTTTTTGCTATCACATTATGGAAATAACTTAGATGCCAAACGAAACACACTGTACCCTCACTTGTGCCTATTTAGAATCACCAATCATTTTTAATACTATATATAGTATACACACACTCTCTTTCGTCAAGGAAAATTCAATCATTATTTTAAATTTTCCACGATCTTCCCACTAAAATGATTAGCTCTCAAAACATATGTAATAATATAACATTTTATTGACAAATGTTATATTATTACATATCTATCCTAAGAAAGATAATAGAAATGGTATGAATTATGAATCTGCATTTTAATAGTGTATCATTAGGATATGGAAACAAGGTAGTAATAAAAAATTTTTCAGCAAAGTTAAATGCTGGATCGTTAGTAGCAATAATGGGTGATAATGGTGCGGGAAAATCTACACTACTAAAAACTATCGCCGGATTGATTAAACCTCTCAAAGGCAAAATTACAAATCCAAAGGAAAACCGAATTGCTTATCTTGCTCAGCAATGTAATATAGATCAAACATTTCCTATTGATGTGAAAACACTTGTAAAAACGGGACTATGGCCTTTTTGTGGGTTATGGAAAAGCCAACGCTCTTATTACTCAAAAATTCAGGATGCACTTGAAATGGTTGGACTTACAGCTGTAGCTACCCGTTCACTTGATACGCTCTCAAGTGGTCAATTACAACGTGCACTTTTTGCACGTATTATTATACAAGATGCCGATCTTATCTTGCTCGATGAACCTTTCAATAGTGTAGATTGTAAAACCCAAAAAGACCTTCTTGCTTTGATCGCACACTGGCAAAAACAAGGACGAACAGTTCTTACAGCACTCCATGATCCATTCATTGTGCAAGAATATTTTCCACAAATGATTCAAATTAATAAACAAAACGCTTTTTATGGAGAAACAACACAGTTTTTCTCTGACACCATTCATCACGCTATATCGCCTGTTATATCCAACTCTTTTCGTATCAGCGCGCTAAAATACCATCTTCTCTTTGAATGATTCTCGCTCTATTGGATTATATACGTGTATACGTTTTTTCTTGCCCCTTTCGTTGATTTCCACTTTATGCAAAGTGCTCTTATCGGTTCAATCCTCCTGTCCATCAGCGCATGTCCTGTTGGTGTATTTTTGATGCTACGCGGAATGAGTTTAGTAGGAGATGCTGTATCTCACGCCATTCTTCCTGGTGTTGCAACTGCTTTTCTTTTTTGTGGATTCTCACTCATATCTATGACTCTTGGCAGTATCCTAGCAGGTATCATCGTTGCTTTAGCAGCCGCCTTGATTTCACGCAATAGCTTTCAGAAAGAAGACGCATCAATGACTGTTTTTTATCTTATTGCACTTGCAGCTGGTGTCATTATTGTTTCACTTAAAGACTCAACAATTAATCTGCTTCATTTCTTATTTGGCTCAGTGCTCGCAATTGATACACAAGCTCTTTTACTAATTACCACTATCATGTTGATCACAGTGTGCAACCTCTGCATTTTCTGGCGTGCACTCGTAGTAGAAAGCTTTGATCCTCTCTTTTTTAAATCACTCTCTCCATTGAGTAAATATGTTCATGTATTATTGCTCGGACTTGTCGTATTGAATCTTGTTGGTGGCTTCCAATCACTAGGAACATTGCTTTCTGTCGGCATTATGATGATTCCAGCTATCACGGCCCATTTTTGGCTTTCACGTCTGGGCCCTATCTGTATACTTTCCATCCTTTTCGGAATTATTGCTAGTATATGTGGTCTACTGCTTTCTTTTCATCTCTCACTTCCTTCCGGTCCCGCTATCATCATTGTCGCAGGATTTATCTATCTTTTTTCATGCTTCATAAGTCCACGCGGCTTTATTGTATTATGGTTTTCCCATTTCTTTTATACATCCTTCCCCACTTTAAGGAAATAATGTGCTTAAACTTATTCAAAAATTTGTTCTGTTTGGATCCTTTTTATTGCTTATGCTTTTTCCGTGTTCTACTTCTGCGTATAATAAAATTAGAGTTATCGCGAGCTTTTCTATTCTTGCAGATTTAGTAAAAAATGTAGGAGGTGATCATATTTCTATGACCACTTTCGTTGGTCCCAACGCAAATACCCACACTTATGAACCTACCCCCCGTGATGCCAAAGCACTTAGAAATGCTAATATTGTTTTCATCAATGGACTTCATTTAGAAGGTTTCATTGACCGTCTCATCACAGCAAGCGGTACAAAAGCACTGCTTGTTGAAGTGAGTGCTAACATCTCCCCTCTCAAAATTAAAAACCAAGAACATAGTGCCAAACACCACCACAGTGATATTGATCCACATGCTTGGCAAACTATCCCAAATGTTGAAATTTATATTAAAAATATTTCCACTGCTTTTTGTAAAATCGATCCACAATCCTGTACAAGCTACAGCAAAAACGCCAATTCTTACATCCAAAAACTTAAAGAAAAACAAAAAACACTCAAAACAAAGATTGCTACCATCCCAAAAGATAAGCGTATTATTATCACATCTCATGACGCCTTTGGTTATTTTGCCCAAGAATATGGCTTCACTATCCTTGCTCCCCAAGGAGCTTCTAAAGAAGCTGAAGCGACGGCAGCTGATGTGGCCAAACTTATTAAGCAGATTAAAGCCAATAAAGCAGCTGCACTGTTTGTTGAAAATATCTCTAATCCTCGTCTCATAAAACAGATTGCAAAAGAAACAGGTTTAAAAATCGGTGGAACACTGTATTCCGATGCATTATCGAACAAAAATGGCCCCGCTGCAACCTATCTCGATATGATGGAACATAATGTAAAAACTATCATCGACGCAATAACAAAGTATTAAGGCTCATCATTACATTATACGCACAAGATATTGATTGATAAGGATAATTCACTATTTCGCAGATTGAATGCGAGCCTGAACATCGTAAGACTTTCCCATTTCAAATTTTTGCATTCAGCATCAAAAAAAAACATTCACCTGCACTTCACAAGCGGGGTGGATGTGTGAGTAAAAACTATAAGAAAAGAGTACAAGTACCTCTTATGGACAACCTCAATGCACAAACCTTTGCAACATTGAGAGCTGGTAAATAAGAATAATGGAGCCGACTTAACCCTTCATAAATGTAAAGATGGGGTATTCAATAGATCTTACGTTATACTCTTCACACTCACTGTGAGATGGGCTTAAAATCAATGAGAGATTTTTTAAGAAAGCGCGTGAGTGAGCAACATGATAGCGTTCTGTTCTGCTTGAGGAGACTAGCCCCATCAAGAATGCAACAAGAAAAAGAATGAGGGATTGCGTAATTTCTATTACTTAAAAGATATTATTATGGAAGCTGTTGAAAGCCGTAAAGCTAAATTCAAATATGATGGGAAAGATGGGAATTGTTTTTTTACCTTTACAGCTTTATATTCTTCCCCAATGAGGCTGTTTACCTGTTTCAGAGATTACCGAAACAGAAATACCCAATACCCTTGCACTAGTCTAGCATAGGAACGCGGGAACTGTACGTAAAACTCTGAAACGCCTTATATATTTGCTTTAAACATGCGATCGCATTAGGATTGGATGTTGATTTACACGCAAAGGTAAAAGCATGCGCTTTGTTCATGTGGTATGCAAACAACTTTCCTCGAGACTAGCGTTTTAAAGTTACAAAATAACAACATAAAAATTAAACAACACTCTCCTAAAAACCGTAAACCATAATATCAGAATTTCTCCTGCTAAATGATCATTACTTTTTGTATAGTTGAGCTTCCTTTCTTACTCTTCTCATTTGAATCATTTCAATTTTTTACCAGATGTTTACAATGACCTGTTCAAAACACAATAGCTATCGCAAAGGAAAAACTGACAAGTTTAAACAAATTCGTTTGACCTTTTTATGGTTCCTGTTTAAATGAGACAAAATATTTCTGGAATAAAACTGTCACTGCATGTTCACGTGTGATACTATAAATTTTGGGGAATCCGTATTCCATCACTTCTTCAGAAAGGGTGAACCATGAATCGTTTTTATCTTTCTGTAGCGGCATTTACTGTTGCTATCAGCGTGACAACAGCGGGTTTTGCGCAAATAAAAATCAGCTTTTGGCATTCTATGAGTGGCGAGCTAGGAAAACAAACTGAAAACCTTATTAATGACTTTAATGCCAGTCAGTCTGAGTATAAAGTTGTTCCTTCATTTCGTGGTGAATATGAAGAAGGTATGATCTCGCTCATTTCGGCATTCCGCGGAAAACAACAGCCGGTTCTCGCCCAAATCTATGAAGTTGGCACTGGAACTATGATGGCTGCAAAAAATGCAATTTATCCTATTTATCAACTAATGAAAGACACAAAACAAGAATTCGATCCTACAGATTATTTACCTGCTATAAGTAGCTATTACTCTGATGTTCAGGGACAAATGCTGTCTATGCCTTTCAACGCTTCAACACCAATCCTTTATTATAATAAAGACATCTTTAAAAAAGCAGGACTTGATCCAGAAAAGCCACCTAAAACATGGCAAGATGTCGAAAATTTCTCCAAAAAAATTCTTGAAACTAAAGCAGCAAGTTGTGGTTTTACAATGTCTTATGCATCTCAATGGATTGGCATAGAAAATTTTTCAGCATTACACAATATTCCTTTTGGGACGAAAGAAAATGGCTTTAACGGACTTGATTCAGAGCTTACCTTTAATGGAACGTTACAACTGCGTATGTGGACCGACCTTAAAAAATGGTCTGATCAAGGCATTTTCCGTTATGGTGGTCCTGCTGGCGCATTAGACGCAATACCAATGTTTATGACACAAAATTGCGCAATTTTTATGCAATCTTCAGGATCTCGCGCGGGAATCCTTTCTGAAGCGCAATTTAATATTGGATTTGGTATGCTTCCCTACTATGGTGATGTAGAAGGTGCACCACAAAATTCAATTATTGGAGGAGCTTCGATTTGGGCTTTGAAAGGTCATACCCCTAAAGAATACGCAGGTGCAGCCACTTTTCTTAAATTTCTCTCAAAAGCCAATAATCAAGCTAAGTGGCACCAGATAACAGGTTATCTTCCAACTACAAAGGCTGCTTATGAACTAAGTAAAAAACAGGATTATTACAACAAAAACGTTGGAGCAGATATTGCTATTAAACAGATTACTCTCAACCCACCAACCGTTAACTCAAAGGGCATCAGATTTGGTAATTTACCGCAAATCCGTTCCATACTTGATCAAGAATTAGAAGCTGTGCTCAGTGGCTCAAAAACACCAAAAGATGGATTGGATGAAGCTGTTAAACGTGGAAATAAACTTCTCCGTGAATTTGAGAAAGCCAATCAGTAAGATTTCGTTATTGTTGTTAAAGATCAGAAACTCAACAAAACAGTTGGGTTTTTTTAATTCTTTTTTGTTCACCTTTCTAAAGTCTCTCTCTTTAAAGAGCTCTACGAATGCAAGAAAAGCATGCATATTTCAAAAATAGTCTACTTCCTTACTGGTTGCTTTTTCCTCAGCTTCTTGTGACTTTTTTATTTTTCCTTTGGCCTGCTATCCAAGCAATAAAATCGTCTTTTGAGCGCGAAGATCCTTTCGGCTTTACCACAACTTTTATTGGTTTTGAAAATTACGTTACCATTCTTTCTGATCTTGCTTATCTCAAATCGCTTCTCATAACCGCGATATTTTCCATTTCGGTAACTGCCACTTCAATGACGATATCCCTTCTTTTAGCTGTCTGTGTTGATCGTGTCATCCGCGCAAAAAAGGCTTATACAACACTTTTGCTCTGGCCTTATGCTGTTGCTCCGGTATTGGCAGGTATATTATGGTTGTTTATCTTTCATCCAACCATCGGAATTGTCCCTTTTCTTCTCCAGAAAATAGGTATTGTATGGAATTATCGTATTAATAGCACTCAAGCAATGATTATTATTGTGACTGCAGCCAGTTGGAAACAAATCTCCTATAATTTTCTCTTTTTTCTTGCCGGTCTTCAATCTGTTCCACGTTCCCAAATAGAAGCAGCAGCAATTGATGGTGCTGGCCCTTTTAAACGATTTTGGACCGTGGTTTTTCCGCAAATTTCACCAACGACCTTTTTTCTTCTTATCGTTAATATCCAATATGTTATGTTTGATACATTTGGCATTATTGATAACATAACCTCTGGAGGTCCTGCGCGTGCAACAAGCACTCTCGTCTACAAAGTATATGATGATGGTTTTAAAAACCAAATAATTGGTGCATCAGCAGCACAATCGACGATATTAATGTTGATGGTTATTGTCTTAATGTTTATTCAGTTTCGCTGGATTGAACGCCGCGTACAATATTAGGAAGAAAATCATGGTTGAAAATCATCCTGTTTTGAAATTTCTAACTCATATCACCCTTATTACTGGTATTTTCATTATTTGTTTTCCAGTTTATGTTGCTATCATTGCCTCAACCCATAGCTCAGCGGCATTTAGTTCAGGGACACTTCCTCTTTTACCAGGAAAATATGCCCTGGAAAATTATAAAACAATTTTTGGTGATGGACTTATGCAGCTTGGTTTGCCCAACCTCTGGCCACTCTTAATGAACTCCCTCATTATGGCAGTTGGTATTAGTATTGGAAAGATTATTATTTCACTCTTTTCTGCTTATGCAATTGTCTACATGCGTTTTCCTTTTCGCAAGACTGCATTTGCGCTTATCTTCATTACACTGATGCTACCTGTCGAAGTTCGTATTATCCCAACATATGCAGTAGTCGCACAATTAGGCATGATCAATACCTATGGCGGAATGATCATTCCACTCATTGCATCTGCAACTGCCACATTTTTATTTCGCCAGTTTTTTTTGACTGTTCCTGACGAACTCTTAGAAGCTGCTCGCGTTGATGGTGCAGGACCATTTAAATTTTTTAAAGATATTCTTCTTCCTCTTAGCAAAAGTAATATTGCCGCTTTATTTATCATTATGTTCATTTATGGATGGATACAATATCTTTGGCCTCTTATAGTCACAACTGATCAAAATCATCAAACTATTCTTATCATTCTCAAACAGCTCATCGTAGAATCACTTCAACATGACCCTCAATGGAACATACTCATGGCAGTATCGGTTGTAGCTATGGTGCCGCCTGTTCTGGTCGTTATTTTCATGCAGCGACTTTTTATTAAAGGACTTATTGAAACGGAGAAATAACTGTGGCCATAATCCAGTTATCAAATATAAAAAAACAATATGAAAACGGTATTCTAGTTATTGATGATTTAAGTTTAACTGTTGCCGATAGAGAACTTCTTGTCCTTGTAGGTCCTTCAGGATGCGGAAAATCAACCCTATTACGCATTATTGCAGGACTCGAGCAAGTTACTTCAGGCGAACTGCATATTGACAATGAGCGTATCAATAATCGTGAACCAGCTGACCGTGACATCGCTATGGTTTTTCAAAATTACGCACTCTATCCCCATATGACAGTTCGTGGAAATTTAGAATATGGTCTTAAAAATCGTAAAACACCTAAAGATGAAATAAATAAGCGCATCACACATGCTGCAAAGCTGTTGCAAATAGAGCCATTTCTGGATCGTAAACCACGGCAATTATCAGGAGGACAACGACAACGTGTTGCAATGGGGCGTGTCATTGTTCGTCAACCACGTGTTTTTCTCTTTGATGAACCACTTTCAAACCTTGATGCGAAACTGCGTGCACAAATGTGTATCGAGATTAAAACACTCCAGCGTTCATTGGGAACAACCAGCCTCTACGTGACTCATGATCAATTAGAAGCGATGACACTGGCTGATAGAATAGTCGTCATGAATAAAGGAGCTATTGAACAAATTGGAACGCCAATGGAAATTTATGATTATCCAGAAACGATATTTGTTGCTGATTTTATTGGCTCTCCCCCTATGAATTTTCTTGATCGCAAAATTTTAGAACAGCATTTAGGTTATTCATTGTCTTATAGTCAAGAAACTGATCTTTTAGCATTCAGACCCGAAGTAATCTTGTTAGGTGAATATCCAGATCAAGGACCTGTCTTTCAAACACAAATTGAACTTATCAAACCTGTCGGAACAGGATGTCATGTTTTAACACACTGGAATAGCAATATTTTTACCATTGAAATAAAAGAGCGCCTTACAAGCGAATATGGTCAAAAACTAAGCTTTACTGTTCCTCATCAGAATTTTCATAGTTTTAACAAAAGCACTGGAAAACGCACATCTAATAATTAAATAAAGTAAAAATTTTGATCTTATAAGCACCACCAGTAAATAATTCGCGCTCTCTTTGTCTATCAACCTCATTTTTGTTAGGGTAATGTTGTTTGTTTTGTATTATAAATTTATTTTTGTGCACGTAATTGTAGAGCAAGATCAGGTTGATCTGTTGTGATATAATTTACAGGCATATCAAGCCAATGCGATAGTCGAGGCCTTCCGTTAATTGTCCATACCCCCACAGTAAAACCCGTTTCAAGCGCAGATTCAATAAAGTTCTGTGAAACAAGAGAGCCATCTAAACTCAAATCAGAATAACCCAATTTTTTCCATTCAGCAAAATTATAGCACATATCATCTTCAAAACGATCAATACATGGGCCGGATGTTATTCCTGCTTCAATAAAGGGACGAAGGCTTATAGGATCAAAACTGATTGCAGAAACCCGTTCTGTTAAATTTCGATTTTTTATCAACGCAAGTGCTTTTTGAGATAAAAGCGTCTCACGCTCAACTTCACCACATGTTTTGACTTCAAGATGAAGCGCAACATTAGTTGGTTTTAAAAGATCAAGCACCTCTTCTAATAAAGGAGGAGCCTCAGTACTTCCTTTCACATGAAGTTGTTTACGTGTTTCATTATCAATATTATGAATATATTCTTTTTTTCCAACCAGTTGTTCTAGATAAAAATCATGAAAGACAACTACTTCACCACTTTTCAGAAGATGAATGTCGCATTCAATCTCATCGACTCCTAACGCAATAGCGTTATAAAATGCTGAAAGTGTATTTTCGGGATAAAGATTAGCTCCTCCACGATGCGCAACAATTTTTTTCTCAGACATGCAAAACTTCACACTTCTCAAATTTAAACGTTCCTGGCTCATATACAACGAGATTATGATCTTTGAAAAACAAACTCCCGATAAACAACAACTTTTTAAGAAACTTGTTCATTTCTGTTCACTCTTGCGAATATTAAAATCTAAACAGTACTTTCTTACTAAATGCTTATATTGAATTTCAATCATTCCCACTCAATAGTGCCAGGAGGTTTTGACGTTACATCATAAACAACACGATTAATACCTCTCACTTCGTTAATAATACGTGCTGCTGTTTTGCTCAAAAACTCCATATCATAGGGATAAAAATCAGCAGTCATTCCGTCCACAGAGGTGACTGCACGAAGAGCACAAACAAATTCATAAGTGCGTCCATCCCCCATAACACCAACAGTCTGAACAGGAAGAAGAACAGCAAACGCCTGCCAAATTTCATCATAAAGACCGGCTTTACGGATTTCATCAAGGTAAATAGCATCCGCTTCACGTAGAATTTCTAATTTTTCACGTGTCACTACACCTGGACATCGAATTGCAAGACCAGGTCCTGGAAAAGGATGACGGCCAATAAACTGCTCTGGCAATCCTAACTCTCGCCCTAGCGAGCGAACTTCATCCTTAAATAGCTCACGTAAAGGCTCTACAAGTTTTATGTTCATCAGCTCCGGTAATCCCCCTACATTATGATGGCTTTTAATTGTTACCGATTTACCAATAGTTGATACACTTTCAATGACATCTGGATAAAGCGTGCCCTGCGCTAAAAATTCTGCACCACCTATTTTTTTAGTTTCTTCTTCAAAAACTTCAATGAAAAGACGGCCTATCGTTTTGCGCTTTTTTTCTGGATCTGTGACACCTTCTAAAGCATTAAAAAACATATTTGCGGCATTAACATGAATAAGCTCTATATTATAATGATCTCGGAATAATGTAAGAACTTCTTGAGCCTCATTTTTGCGCATCAACCCATGGTCTACCAAAATACATGTCAGTTGATCTCCTATTGCTTCATGGAGGAGTACTGCAACAACTGATGAATCCACACCGCCTGAAAGACCACAAATAACACGACTTTTCCCTACTTTTTGCCGTATCTTAGTAATTGCCTGCTCACGATAAGAAGCCATTGACCAATGGCCTTTAAGACAAGAAATTTTAAGAACAAAATTTTGCAAAAGTTTTGCACCGTCTGGCGTATGGACAACTTCAGGATGAAACTGCACTGCGTAAAGGCGCCTTTTCTCATCAGCAATAGCAGCATAGGGAGCACCTTTTGATGTTCCTATGACACGAAACCCCTCTGGTAAAGCAGTCACACGATCACCATGACTCATCCAGACTTGATAACAAGAGCCTTTTTCCCAAATACCCTCAAAAAGTGCACTGTTTTCTTGTATCTCCAAAAAAGCCCGTCCAAATTCACGTTCCTGTCCTGATGCAACTTTTCCCCCAAGCTGAACACACATGACTTGTTCACCATAACAAATACCGAGAACTGGAACACCCATTTCAAAAATTTCCATAGGAGCACGCGGTGAACTGTCATCAATAACAGAATAAGAACTGCCTGATAAAATAACAGCTTTCGGTTCTATCCTTTGCATGCCTTCTAACGCTAATTGAAAAGGAACAATTTCACAATAGACACCCATTTCTCTTACCCGTCGTGCAATAAGTTGTGTAACTTGTGAACCAAAATCAATAATAAGAACAGTGTCTGGATGTGATATGTTCATAGAAAACCAATCAATAATTGTAAAAGATAACTCGTGAAATTTACTCTTCAATTTTTCTCTTTTACAAGCCTATTTGCTTAAGAAAAAGGTTATTCTCATAAAATTTAAGATAAAAAATGCGATAAGATACCTCAATGTTTTTTTTGCAACACAGATAAAAAGAAACCATCTGTTTTTGTTGTTGCCGGCGATAAAGTGAGTCCATAATTTGAAAAGACTGGTTGCACAGGTGAAGAACTAAAATATTGCTGCCAAAGTGCCCGCATATTTATTGGATAAAAATTACAATGCTGTTGAAGAAAATGAGAAATTTGCTCTTCATTTTCATCCACAAAAAGAGAGCACGTAATATAGACTAAGCACCCATTCAATTTAAGATAGTCTATAGCCTCATTCAAAATAGCTCTTTGTTCCATTTGGCGCCGTCGTACCTGTTCCAACGTTAGACGCCATTTCGTATCTGGACGCCGCCGCCATGTTCCTGTACCACTACATGGCGCATCTAGCAAAACTCTATCCATCCGACCTACTAAGGACTGCAATTCTTCTCTTTGCACCCGCGATTGTACATTACGAACACCAGCGCGTCGAAGACGATCAAAAATAGGAGCTAAACGGACTTTATCGGAATCATAAGCATAAATTTGCCCTTGATTCTTCATACTGGCAGCTAAAGCCAAAGTTTTCCCACCAGCACCAGCACAATAGTCCAATACTTGCATACTTTCTTTCGCTTCTACAAGGTGAGCAACAATCTGAGACCCCAAATCCTGTATTTCAAAATACCCCTTTTGAAAAGCTGGCTCAACTTGAACATTGGGATGACGTTCAAATTTTTCAATCGGCGCAATTCTTAAAGCTTGTCGAAACCATGAAAACGATTGAGCTTTGGTTTTTGCTAATTCCTGAAAAACCCTTTCTGGCGTTGCCTTCAAACTATTCACGCGTAAATCTAAAGAGGGGCGTGTTGCTAATGCAGCAGCTTCAATGACCCAATTGTCAGCAAATAAAGGACGCAAATGCGCTTGACACCATTGAGGAATATCACCACGAATATAGTCTGGCGCATCAACTAATTGCCGCCTTTGCCACGATTGACGCTGCCTCACCCCTAGTAACTGCGGTGCAAATCGATCTCCTTCTAATTCACCGTCAATTTGTTCAATGGTCATTTTACCAGTATCTAATAAGGTTCCAAAAACGCTATCCCGAATATCATCACTCTCCATACGCCATTGTAAAGAATAACGTCGTCTTAAGACATCATAAACAATTGTACCGATTGTTGCACGATCACTTGCTCCTGCAAAGCGATGACAAAATCCCCAATCTTTTAAAGCTTCACCTATTGGGCGATGCCAAATTTCTATCTCTTTTAGAATATCTATTGCTGCCTGCAAACGCCCACCTAAGCGCATTCATCTCTCCCATTGAATTTTAAAAAACCTAAAAAATTTAAGAAAAGAACAACATTATCTCTCCTACTACCAATGGAATCTTCTCAAAACTATCTCAAATTTGCATTGAATATCACATGATTCTGATCATGCTTGTTGATAGCAGCAAAACTTTTTCCCTCATATGCTATCCGTTCACATTCCTCTCATCTTAAAATACATATATTCTAGCTTGATACTACAAAACAGCATGTATCCTTAAAATACCTCTTCCAATAGGGGTACGCAAAAATCATTACCACTTTTATTCTTTCACAAATTAAATTTTTATAGCTCTCTATAAACAGTACATAACATCCAATATCTACATCTTGAAAATGCTATCTTTCTGAAAATGGAGAAAAGCATTTTTATCAAAACCAGCACAGTTATCTTATTCCTAATAAAATATTAACTTTTTAGAAAATGCTTGGAACCACTATTTGGCATGACCGTTTTTACTGTACTGGCCTTAAGCCAGATAATTTAAAAGGAGAAAATAATGAACACTTACAATAATGGGAAAACAACTTCATCTAAAAGCTGTCACAATACAATGCCCTCAAACAACGGAAAGAAATCCATCCAAAGTGATCAGACTAACACTCGCCAACGCGCGTCAAAATCAGAGCGGAAGACGACAAAAAGTTAATTCCCTTAATTTCACATAACCCACGGAAAGAATTGGAATGTTAGCCTCTAATTCTTTCCCCTTTATGTTTTTGAGATTATTGTATCAAATCACAAGAGAAAAAACGACCATTTTCGTATTTTTCGTATTGTTTGCTAAAAAGTCTTTGAGGTTTTTGCAAAATGATTCTAAGCTTTTATACATTAAACAGGTCTGCGATAATTTGGACTTTCCCGTGTAATAGCAACATCATGTGTATGACTTTCATGGAGTCCAGCATTTGTAATACGAACAAATGTCGCTTTTTCGCGAAACTCCGCTAGATTTTTTGCCCCAACATACCCCATCGAAGCACGCAATCCACCAGCCAGCTGATGCAAAACCGACGCTATCGGCCCCTTATAAGCAACTTGACCCTCAACACCCTCAGGCACCAATTTAAGCTCATCACGAACTTCATCTTGAAAATAACGATCTGCCGACCCTCCCACCATAGCACCAACAGATCCCATACCACGATAAGCTTTAAAAGATCGTCCTTGATAAAGATAAACCTCACCAGGACTTTCTTCTGTACCCGCCAAAAGGGAACCAATCATAGCAGAACAAGCCCCGCCGGCCAAAGCTTTAGCAAAATCCCCCGAAGCTTTGATCCCACCATCAGCAATCACAGGAATACCTGCTTTGTCAGCAACTTCTGCAGCACTCATAATGGCCGCAAGTTGCGGAACACCAACCCCTGCAACAATGCGCGTTGTACAAATAGAACCAGGACCAATACCAACTTTTACAGCATCTGCACCACTATCAATCAAAGCTTGTGTTGCTTGTGGAGTTGCTACATTACCAGCAATAAGAGCCGGAGAAAACGCCATTTTTTTAACACGTTCAACTGTTTCTAGCACACGCTGAGAATGTCCATGAGCCGTATCAATTACCAGCACATCTACCCCTGCATCAATTAATCGTTCAGCCCGCTCAATACCATCATTACCTACACTCATTGCAGCGGCAACACGCAAGCGGCCTTGCAAATCTTTGGCAGCATTTGGATTTAATTGTGCTTTTTCAATATCCTTCACTGTTATCAAGCCAACACAGCGATTTTGTTCATCCACAACTAATAATTTTTCAATACGGTGATGATGTAAAAGATACTTCGCTTCATTGAGTTGAACATTTTCACGCACTGTGATCAGATTTTCATGCGTCATTAATTCATAAATCTTTTGTTTTAGGTCTGATGCAAAACGCACATCTCTATTCGTCAAGATACCAACAAGCCGTCCAGCAGTCTCACCTTTAGTGCCATTTTCAACAACAGGAATACCGGAGATACCATGAAAGCGCATTAAAGCTTTTGCCTCTTCAAGTGTTGCATCAGGACCAATTGTTACGGGATTAACAACCATACCAGATTCAAACTTTTTTACTTGACGGACTTCTTCAGCCTGCTCTGTAGAAGACATATTACGATGGATAACGCCAAGACCACCAGCTTGAGCCATAGCAATTGCCAAACGCGATTCCGTCACAGTATCCATTGCAGCAGAAAGCAATGGCAAATTTAGTTTAATATCAGCTGCAATACGCGTACTAAGATCTACTTGACTAGGCATTACAAGAGAATGACCCGGCTGTAAAAGAACATCATCAAAAGTCAATGCCAGTGCACCTGTTCCCGTTTCAACAATCTTTGCCATAGCCAAATTCCTTTATATAAAAAACACTCTCAGTTTATACAACTGCGGTTCCCATAATTGTGGATTGACACAAAATTATGCCATGCTAAAAAAAAAATGAAAGAAAAATTAAAATAATCCTTTGATTATAGTTTATAAAATTTACAATTGTGATTCAATTGGTAACAAGCTTATTATTTTTGCAAACGCACGACGCCAAAAATTGCTTTCTGGCTCATAATCAATGCTATATTGTTTTTCGTTTTCAATAAAATCCCAATAAATGCAGTTTTTGTCATTAAGACGGAGATGATAACTCATTTCACCCGTCGTTTCTTCAGCAAAAAGCAAATCCAATCGCGTTGTAATTGGGGCACATTCAAAAAGAATACCCATTTCTGTATTCAGCGCAGCTGACCGAGGATCAAAGTTTAAAGATCCAATAAATGCAGTTTTACGATCAACTAAAAAAGCTTTGGTATGTAAACTAGCCTTACTTGATCGAAACAGTCGCAATCCGTGCATATTTCCACCTGGTTTTAACTCATAGAGCTTAACACCACTTTTCAATAACGTCTTACGATAAGGTACATAACCACCATGCACGAGTGCCACATCAGTGGCTGCTAAAGAATTCGTAAGAATTTTGACATCAACACCTTTTGAAACCAAATTGCTAAAATTCTGCGTACCCACTTTACCAGGAACAAAATAAGGTGATGTAATCTGAACTGTTTTTTGGGCATCTTCAATAACCTGTGAGAGTGCTTTCATAAGCCAATTTTCTGCTTTTTTGCGCAATACTTTTTCCGGAGGATCAGAAAGAACAACAACTTTATCTGCTAAAAATAATCGCTTCCCTGTCTGAATAAAATAGTCAAAACTAATATGCTTTTTGACATAATCCAAATAAACTTTTGCAGCCTTGGAATCACGAAATTGTCGTAATTTCTGCTTCCAAGAAGCAAGGTCATTTGCACTTTTAGGAACAACCAAAGTGTGAATTGGTAAAACCACAGCGCTATTCCAAAAGTCATCAAAGATGTTTTCCACCTTTTTAACTGAAGGACCTATTAACATCAGATCTAAATCTCGAAAATGTGATTCTTTACCAGCGTCAAAATAAGAATCTGCAAGATTACGTCCCCCTACAAAAGCCACACGACCATCAACAATAAAAGCTTTATTATGCATTCTGCGTGTTACAGTAATTGCCCGCAATATAATCTCTAAACCACGGCGTAAACCACCCTTACGTGATCGCCCTGGATTAAACATTCTCACTTCAATATGAGGATGTTTATCTAGCGCCATATAAGCTGGATCACGTGCCTGAGCATTAATATCATCTAAAAGAAGACGTACACGAACACCACGATCAGCAGCCTCCACTATTTCACTTAATAATAAGCGTCCCGTTAAATCATCGTCCCAAATATAGTACATGAGATCAAGACTACGCCCAGCCTTTGCTGCTCCTACCGCACGGATACAAAACGCATCCAAGTTGCTGATAATAAGTGAAAGAGCATCTTTATCAACCCCCAATCCATCAGTTTCCTCCGCTAATTGACTTATTATACGGTCAAACTCGGTTTCATCTTTCTGAACAGTCAGCGCATAAGAAGGCTCCCCCCGAGCATTTTTAACAAAACGCCCATAAGTGTAAATTGCTAACATAGACGCAATAAAAAAGAATATGATAAAACTGATAACAATCTGTAACAGAGTCAAAGAGGATCAACTTTCTATTTTTAAGCCATCACACTACTCTAGATAAAAACCAAAACAACTCAAATCAACCAGATTAGTGATTCTATCTTAATCGTGCAAAAGGTACAGAATGCCACTTCTTGCTTAAGAGAATATAAATTCAACATCAATGATTCCAAAATTTTAGCTTCAATGCCAAAAAGTATTAAAGCTATTCTTATCATCTTAAATCACATTGCGCTAAAGTCATGAAAATTGAAATAAGAAAAAAGCTGAAAACAATTGACCCAATAAAATCTACACTCATCGTATTTACAAAATTATTTTCAATTCTAAGCTCTATAATAAATAACATTTTTTTTAACGCTTAAATTCCTCGGTTGTCTTCATCAAAAACTTTTACACTTTTTTAAATCATACTTCTCATGAATAGAAATTTGTTGTGGATTTTACTTCTGTTCTTGACTATTTGCTCTCAACCCCTCTATTTTTCGATAAAGGGTAGAGCGCCCTATACGAAGACGGCGTGCAATCTCACTCATATGTCCCTTATAATGTTTAAATGCTTTCTCAATAATATCACGTTCCATCTCAGCAAAAGTACGAACATGCCCGTCAACATCCAAAAATTTTACCGATTCTTGCTCATGATCCTCTTGCATATTACTTTCAATAATTTTTGGAGCACTCATTAATGAATTTCCCATTAATTGTGGGAAATCTCGAACAGTTAACAATGGCCCTTCACTGAGTAAAATCGCACGAAATAAAAAATTCTCAAGTTCATTCCGATTACCAGGCCAATCATATTGCATAAGTAATGAAAGAGCCGAACCTGCTAAACCATGTACATGTGACCGCCCTGTTTCCGTAATAATGCGATCAATCAAACGTTGTGTAAGATCTGGAAAATCATCCCTTAATTCTCGTAAAGCAGGAACACTTATAGATAATTGGGAAAACTGTTCAAACAAACTATGCAAAAAAAAGCCTTCTTTAACGAGATCAGAAAGCCGAGACGTTGAAATCGCAATGATCCGAAAAGGAAAAGCTTTATCTTTTGTAGTCTTTTCCCTTTCTCTAAGGTAATGCGTAAAACGCTTTTGCTGTATGGGCTCGAGTCGATCAACATCACAAAGGCACAACGTTCCCTTTTCAAGAGAAGAAACCAGCGGTAAAAATTCCTCAAACCACTGGCGATTTTCTTCTTCTGGATCAACGATAGCTAAACATTGGAAGCGAATAAAATCTCCCTCTGACAACAAACCCTCATGATGAATAATACGGGCTAATGTTTCACGGCCAGTTCCCACTTCACCTTCTATCAAAAGATTCTGTAAAGAAGATGCTGCTCTCTTCGATTGCTCTAAAACTATCTGCATTGCCCTACTTTTTATATAAAGATCAGAAAATCGCAAATGATTTTCATTTTTTCTCCGAATATAATGAACCTCACGCTCCAATGCAGAGATGAGGGCAAGAGTATCTAACGTGACTCTCAACCGTAGTAATGTGACTGGATGAATCCAATAATCAATAGCTCCAGCTGTTAAAGCTTTCTGGAGTAATTCTTGATTTTCTTGTTGTGCTATCACAACAATAGGAACAGCAACACCAGCAACTCTAATCATTTTAATCAAATCACCCACACTCAAATCGCTCATGATAACATCAAGAAGTGCAAGCATAATATTTTTACGTCTGTGTAAAAGATCGATTGTACGAAGACCATTTTCTGCTTCAATAACACGGTAACCAAAACCGCGTAGCATAGCAGAAAGCTCCACACGCCTCCCATAATCTTCACTCGCAACAAGAATGGGACCAACCATAACTTTAATAATCTCCTTTGAGACTACTAAGCCGCTTAATGTAAGAATCGTCGTAAACCATAAGAAATATTTCACCTCTTGTGTTTCACATGTGAATTTCACCAAGCGGTTACTTAAATACAACATTAAGGCATTTTTTTCCATTTTTTTGCTTTTTCATTGATTTTCATCAAATTTTTCATATTGACTCATGGAGTAATTTAACAATCTTATAGAAGCAAAAGAGCAGAATCACATAAATTAGAGTGAAAAAAATGAAGCATACTTGCCGTATTTTATGTCTTATAATCACCGCTTTGGGATTAGGTGCCTGTGGCTTTTCACAATATTACGGTCCAAATATGCCAACTGGAATTGATGGAAAATGGCTTGATGAAAACGGTATTATTTCTTCTTTTCATAATGGCGTTTTTGAAACGCGAGCAGCAGATACAGAAGAAAAACTATCAGAAGGTACCTATAATTATGTCAGTGCTCAACATATAGAAATTGAAATACGCTCCATTCTCCGTGGAATGATATCTAAAGTCAGTTGTATGATATCGCATAACGCAACACAACTTCTCTGTACATCACAGACAGGAACACGATTTTTTCTTAAGCGAACATTTTAAATAAAACAAATAAAGTCAAAGCTTCTATTAGAAACATAAAAAGCATTCTTATAACAGGGGAAAACAAATTTTCCTGCCTGAGCAAAATATCCTTTAAAATACCAAAAACACTTTTCTGTTTCCAAAAAGTATTGCAATAAAGCTGTTGCGCAGAAAAGATTCCGTTATTTTTGAATCCTGCACAAAACAAAATTTTATCGGATGTGGGTATTTTTTACTTAAGCAGCACCAATGCGTAAAAGATCGTGAAAATGAACTATTCCTATCGGTTTCTTATCTTCAACCACGAAAAAAGCTCCTATATGGTGATCATTAATAAAAGCTATTGCAGCACCAACCAGTGTATCCGGCTCGACAATTTTGGGATCTTTGGTCATTACCTCATCAACATTAAATTTTGATAAGTTAAAGTGAATGTTGCGTGCAAGATCACCATCCGTCACAATTCCGATTAATTCACCTTTTTGATTCACAACGCCGACACAACCAAAATGTTTTTCAACCAAAATATTCATAGCTTTAGCCATAGTTGTACCTTGCGCGACCAAAGGAATACTCTCACCCCGATGCATAATATCACGCACGTATTTAAGACTTGCACCAAGAGAACCACCAGGATGATAAATTTTAAAATCCGTTGCGGTAAAACCACGCATTTCTAAAAGAGCAACAGCTAACGCATCTCCCATCGCCAATTGTATAATTGTTGAAGTTGTAGGAGCAAGCCCGTGGGGACACGCCTCTTCTATCTTTGGCAATAATAGTACAATATCCGCTTGCCGTCCTAATATAGAACACTCCCCCGATGTCATGGCAATAAGTGGCGTGCGAAACCGCGCAGCATGGTTTATAATGCCACTTAATTCCAAAGTTTCACCTGACCATGACAAGGCAAGAATAACATCATCAGATCCAATCATACCAAGATCACCATGATTGGCTTCTGCAGCATGTACAAAAAAGGCAGGCGTCCCTGTCGAAGCTAAAGTTGCAGCAATTTTTGCACCTATATGACCACTCTTGCCAAGTCCAGTAATTACTACATGACCATTAGCATCTCTAATGGTTTGAACAGCAGCTTGAAAAGCGGAAGAAAGATTTTCAAGCAAAGCTGCCTCAAGGGCTTCAAGCCCCTGTTTTTCACTCGCAATTGTTTTAAGTGCCGATGTAACAGCGCTTTGTAAAACCGACATATGGGAAGACTGTATTGCCATAATTAAATTTGATAAATGAATTTAATGAGAGATCTATATTATTTTTCCATTTTAATGATTTCTAGTAAATTTTTCAATGAAGCAGAAACTTGGCTGTGCATATCAGCACGGACTAAAGAAAATGCAACGTTGGCTTCAATAAAACCAGCTTTAGAACCACAATCAAAAGTGCGTCCCTCTAACTGAAAACCAAAAAAATCCTGCTCATTTGAAAGCCGCACCATCGCATCTGTTAACTGAATTTCGTTTCCTGTTCCTCGTTCTTGATGGGAGAGAATATTAAAAATTTCTGGTTGTAAGATATAACGCCCATTGATGTATAAATTCGACGGAGCTGTTCCTTTTATTGGTTTTTCTACCATTGTTGTGATTTCAAAACCATTTGCAATCTGTTTGCCTTTTCCAACAATACCATATTTATGTGCTTCTCCAGGATCGCATTCTTGAACTGCGATAATATTGCCTCCAGCAGTTTTCTCATAAAGATTGATCATCTCAGAAAGGCAACTCTTTTTAGCTTGTATAAGCATATCGGGTAACAATAAAGCAAAAGGCTCCTCCCCAACTAACTCACGTGCGCACCAAAGAGCATGTCCTAGTCCCAAAGGCTGCTGTTGCCGAGTGAAAGAAGTGGTACCTGGTGGAGGTTGTAAAGCTTGTAAATGATCAAGTTCTTCTCTCTTACCACGTTCGGCAAGCGTTGTATATAATTCAACTTGCGCATCAAAATAATCCTCAATGACTGCTTTATTGCGTCCAGTTACAAAAATAAAATGCTCAATACCTGCTTCACGTGCTTCATCTAGTACATATTGAATAACGGGCTTATCAACAACAGTCAGCATTTCTTTAGGAATTGTTTTTGTTGCAGGAAGAAAACGCGTACCAAGACCAGCCACGGGAAATACTGCTTTCCGAATTTTACGCACTCTCATCCTCCTAATTCATCTTATAACTTTCTGATTTCATTTAACATATGTTTTTACTAAATGGTAAAAAAGATATCTTATTGTTTTAATTGCCATTATAATGGACAAAAAAAAGATGCAAGAGTATGATATTTTATTGAGAGTGTTCCTTCAAAACAAATAATCCATTTCAGCCTTTTTATTTGCTTTATAACATGATCAATAAAAACCAAATACATAAATGAAGTCCTTGCACATCAAAATAATCGAATATTGAGGGGAATTTAAAAATGCAAAAAACAGAATCTAAAACTTTCTTTTCTTCAGTGAAATCAATAAATCTGAAAACTCTTATCATTGGTTTAGCAGCTCTTTTCTTTACTTTCTTAATGTTTTTTGCACCACTTGCATACGCGCATGATGGTTTTCAACGGTGGATTAAAGAATTTAAAAAAGTAGCTCTTGCCAATAATATTTTATCCTCTACATTTGATATGGCTTTTAAAGGCATCAACGCAATTGATCCAGAGGTTTTAGAAAAAGCCGCATACCAACCAGAATTTGTTGATCCTTCATGGAATTATTTCGATAATCGTATTCACGAGATAGCAATTATGGAAGGACAGAGCCAAACTCAAAAATGGCAAAAGTGGCTTTCTCAAATTGAGAAACGTTTTGGTGTTGATCGCAATATCCTCTTGGCGATTTGGTCAATGGAAAGCAATTATGGAAAAGTTTTAGCAAATAAAGGGGTTATGCGTGATACCATTCGCTCACTGGCAACCCTGGCCTTTGCTGATCAAAAACGTGCAAAATACGCACATGCACAACTGATTGCTGCTATGACAATTCTCCAAAGCGGTGAAATTACACGTGCACAACTTACTGGCTCTTGGGCTGGCGCAATGGGACATACACAATTTATTCCAAGTAGTTATCTCGCTTATGCCATTGACATAGACGGGGATGGACGGCGTGATATATGGACCTCTGTTCCAGATGCCCTCGCAACCGCTGCTAATCTTCTCTACATGAATGGTTGGCAGTCTAAACTCCCTTGGGGAGTAGAAGTTAAATTGCCGCAAGGGAAAAATTTTCCCGAGGATTGGCATTCATTTGAACAATGGACAAAGCTAGGTATAAAACAGGCGAATGGGAAACCTTTGCCTTCATTATCTGAACAAGCAATATTGAAATACCCAGATGGACCAGAAGGACCTATATTTTTAGTAACAAAAAATTTCTTTGTTCTTAAACGTTATAATAATGCAGATCGCTATGCTTTCGCTGTTGCACTTCTTGCTAACCGCATTGCTGGACATTCTGGATTGGTTCAAGATTGGCAGCGACCATTTCCGCCTCTTACTTTCCACGAACGTAAAGAACTACAATCTCGCTTAGCAGCACTTGGCTATTATAAAGGAGAAATGGATGGCATAATTGGTACAGCCTCTCGAAAAGCACTTAAAGCTTTTCAGCTGCGCTACGGCTTAACAGCAAATGGATATCCAACCCCTGAAGTTCTCTCCCTTCTTCGAAAACAATAATCTGGAGTAAAGTGTTTGTTCCATTCCCGCCCGATACTCCTGATTTTTCTGCTTTTCTCTCTCTTTGTCGTGAGTGTCACACAACCATCTCCAAGTAAAGCGACAAATTTCTTTAAATGGTTGTTGGAACATAACAAACAAGAACAAAAAATATACAAACCAAAAAAGACTATAATACAAAAAAACAGACATAAGCTAAAAAAAGAGAATGCAAAGCGCATTCTCGTCATAGGGGACTTTGTAGCTTCTGCTGTTGCTAATGCACTCAAAAATCTTTTTACTAATAATGACGATATCATTATCATAAATAATACAATACCGGATTCTGGTTTGGTCAGAACTGATCACATTTCTTGGAAAAGCAATCTTTCTGAACTCATTGATAAAAATAAACCTGACGTTATTATCATGGTAATCGGTGCAAATGATAATCAACCAATCATAACGTCTTACGGCATATTCAGTACGCTTAAGCCAGAATGGCTAAACATCTACAAGCAAAGGATTATCGAAATTGCTGAAAGCCTTCACTCTTCGGGGAAACCCTGGATATGGATGGGGCAACCTGCTTTTGAAAATGATAATTTGACACAAAAAATGAATATTTTTAATGAGTTATACAGGAAAAAAACAGAAGTAGCAGGAGGATATTTCCTCGATATTTGGAGTGGATTTACTGATGAGAAAGGTCAATTTTCTTTTTCCGGCTATGATGTTAATGGAAGAGTAGCCAAATTACGCACCAATAACGGCATTAATTTCACCTTTGAGGGAAAGAAAAAACTTGCTTTTTATTTAGAAAAACCATTGAAAAATATTTTAAATTTTGATCCATCCTCTCATAAAAATAGATATCTTACTAATACGAGTAATCCACAATTTATTATACAAAAGCCCAATAATATTGGGCGCAAACCGCCAATGAGCCTCGATGACATAGCACAACAAAATACCAGCTTATTTAACAAAATAAATCAAAACTTCATAAAAAAATTATGGTCATTTCTAAATGGACACCAAAAAGATCGCGCTGATAATTTTTCTTTCCCCTGAAGTCTTTAAAAAACGGAGAATCTTATTTTCTTAACAAACCAAGATCTTGATATCATAAACAGTCTATTTTATATGGTCATGATAAAATAAAGATTCACGTGAATCTTAACTGAAGACAAGAATATAACGGTATGGCTGGCACTATACCGTTCCATTTTTATAGTCCACGTTTTCTAATCATCGCCTCTGGTGAAGGCAATTGTCCCCGAAAAGCTTTATAGAGCTCCTCTGGATCGCGGCTTCCTCCAGCAGAATAGATAAAACATTTTAACCGATCAGCGAGCTGCGAATTAAAAACATCACCTGTTTCTTCAAAAGCCTGAAAAGCATCAGCATCTAGCACTTCTGACCACAGATACGAATAATAACCAGCTGCATAACCATCACCTGAAAATATATGCGTAAAATGTGGAGGACGATGACGCATAATAATTGTATGTGGCATTTGCAACTTTTCTAATTCCTGATGCTCAAACATTCTTGGATCAGTAATCGTTTCTCTCTGATGAAAAGCCATATCCATTAAAGCCGATGAAATAAATTCTACCGCATTAAAACCAGCATTAAATGTCTGTGCTGATACAATTTTATCCATCAATGCTTGCGGCATAGGAAGCCCTGTTTTTGCATGCGTAGCATAAGATTTTAAGATCTCTGATACGGTTAACCAATGTTCGTAAAGTTGAGAAGGAAGTTCAACAAAATCCCGCGACACCGATGTACCCGCTACAGATGGCCACATTACATCAGAAAGCAAACCATGCAATGCATGCCCAAATTCGTGGAAAAGTGTGTGCGCATCCTCAAGTGATAAAAGAGCAATTTCCCCTTTAGGGGGCTTCGCAAAATTACAAATATTGTAGATAATAGGCTTTTGTCCGCCATCTAATTTATGCTGCGATTGTAAACTATTCATCCATGCTCCAGATCGCTTTGAAGAACGTGCAAAATAATCACCAATAAAATGCCCTAGCAAGCTTCCATCAGATTTCTTTACTTCCCACAAACGTGCATCAGGATGCCAAAGCTCAACAGCATTTTTTTCTTCAAACGAAAGCCCAAAAAGTTTTTTTGCTACAGCAAAAGCCGCTTCAATCATGCGATCAAGCTGAAAATAATATTTAATTTCTGTCTCATCGAAAGAAAATTTTTCAGCACGAAGTTTTTCAGCATAATAACGCCAATCCCAAGCCGCTAAAGATTCATTGTTACCCTGATTAATTGCAAAATTTTGTAATTCAATTTGCTCGCTAGCAGCTTTAGCTTTTGCACGTTCCCATAAAGGGGTGAGAAAATCCATAACTGCATCAACACTTTTGGCCATAGTATTATCAAGTTTTAAATCTGCGAAAGATTTATATCCTAATAATTTTGCCTTCTTATCTCGTAGTGCAATAATCTCTAAAAGAATTGCGCGATTATCATTATCGTTATTATTTTCACCCCGTTTAGACCAAGCTTGAAATGCTTTTTCACGCAAATCACGACGATGAGAACATTTTAAAAAGGGTTCAACAATTGAGCGTGCTAATGTTAAGGCATAAGCGCCCTCATGCCCCATTTCACACGCAATTTCCTTCATTGAAGCAATGAGATCTTCCGGCAAACCAGACAAATCTTTTTGTTCTAAAAATAAAATCCACTCAGCTTCATCTTTCAAAACATGTTGACCAAAAGTAGCATTTAAAAAAGCAAGCTTTTCATTAATTTCAACAAGCCTTTCCTTCCCTTTTTCATCAAGTTTTGCACCATTACAAACAAACTTTTTCCACCATAATTTAAGAACACGCGTTGTTTCATTATCATACATGCCTTGCTGCGACTGTTTATAAAGCACGTCTATTTTCGCAAATATCCGTGTATCCATCATAATTTGCGAAAAATAACGAGAAAGTTTTACAACAAATTCTTGTTCTAACTTTTGAATCAACGCATTACTATGAGCATCTGAACGCAAGAAAAATATTGAACATACACGATCAAGCGCTTTTCCAGAAAGTTCAAAAGGTTGCAAAAAATTCTTAAGCGTTGGTGGCTCTTGCACCATTGCAATTGTCTTGATTTCTTCTTCTGCTTCTTTAAGTGCCTGTTCAAAAGCGGGCTTAAAATCTTCATCACTTATTGAAAAAAAATCAGGAAGCCCTGAAAATCCCTTCCAGTCCAACACTGCTGCTTTTGTCATAATATTCTCTCTCCATTATAACTTGATGGGGGATGACAATTATCTTTACGACACATATTGATAATACTATAAAATTATTTAATGTACTTAGAAAGTGTCCTTCAAGACTCTATATTATAAGAAAAGAAATAAGAATGTTTTTATCATGAGGAGATAAACAAAAATAAAAATCCCCACATACTTGATTTATAAAATTGTTTATAATCGCAATCTATCCTTGACTTTATTTCAATTATTAACAATTGGAAATACAATTGGTAGGGGCTTTTGCTGAAATCTTCCATAACTTTTGTTTTATCCTACTATGACCTGAGTTTATAATTCTCCAATCCTTCGGAAGGTATTTTATTATGACTGAAATTAAAACGACCTTCGACTTCAAAAATTCTTCTCCTGAAGTTCTCGCCGAAGAATTAAAAAATTATCATTTCGCTGACTCGATTGATATCATCAATGATCTTGATATCATGGAACGTGTAGCTATTCTTAGCCTTTTACCTCTTGATTATACCATTGAACTCTTTGACAAACCAGAACTTGAACAACCAGCAGCTATTCTGGAACTTCTTCCTATAAACCGCTCTGTTGAAATTCTTGATGGCATGTCTGCCGATGCCGCTGCCGATGTCTTTCAAGAAATGGATACAGGAACTCGCACGCGGCTTTATGCATTGCTTAAACCTCTAACACGCGCTGAACTCAAAAAACTTACCAGTTACCCTGATCATACAGCGGGTGCATTGATGACAACAGAGTTTATAGCTGTCCCTGCAAACTGGACCGTAAAAAAAACTCTGAATCACATTCGTGATGTTGAACGAACACGTGAAACAGTTTATACAAGTTATGTTATCGACCCTAAAACAGGTGCTCTTCTCAAGGCTGTTTCACTGCGTAACCTTATTCTTGCTTCACCTGATGATCAAATTCTAAACGTCTCTACACACGACACACCCATCACAATATCTCCCTTCACACATCATGAAGATATCGCGCGTCTTTTTCAACGCCATGATCTTCTTTCCGTACCGGTTATTGATGATGGAAACCATGTCATTGGTATTGTAACAGTTGACGACGTACTAGATACAATGGTTGATGAAATGAGTGAAGATGCTTACAAATTTGGAGGTATGGAAGCTCTCGATAAACCCTATATGCAGATAAATTTTTTAGGGATGATGAAAAAACGTGGCGGCTGGCTTGCTTTACTTTTTGTTAGCGAAATGTTGACAGCTAGCGCTATGCAATATTTCGAAGCAGAACTTGAAAAAGCTATTATCCTTACACTTTTCATTCCTCTCATTATGAGTTCAGGAGGCAACTCTGGCTCACAGGCAACATCCCTTATTATTCGTGCATTAGCTCTGCGTGAACTTACGCTTAAGGACTGGTGGAAAGTTATTATTCGTGAAATTCCAGCAGGACTATCTCTTGGTATTTTACTGGGAATTATCGGAGTTATGCGCATTTTTCTCTGGCAACAGCTTGGTATCTATGACTACGGAAAACACTGGGTGGCTGTTTGTGTAACAGTAGGAGCAGCTTTGGTGGGGATCGTTACATTCGGTTCCTTATCTGGATCCATGCTCCCTTTTATTCTTAAACGCTTGGGATTTGATCCAGCAAGTGCTTCAGCTCCTCTTGTTGCAACTTTAGTCGATGTTATGGGGATTATAATTTATTTTTCTGTTGCTTCTGTCATTTTATCTGGAACTCTCCTCTAATACGAGAAGCAAAAGATGCATTTCATGCAAATTAAAATCTCTCCTGTTGAGCAAAAATTGATTTTGTAACAACATAAAATAGCCTTACACATATCTTAAAGTGGGTATTTTTGTACCGTCATTGCGTTATTACGTATGCTCTTCTTAATTTTCTATTTTCAATGCGTGCATTAAATACTCATTGTGAATGTCACAATCTATAGTGAATATTTTTAGATTGCAGAAGGAAATTTTCTCTAAGTTGCAGTTTTTTTTCTCGTGTTTTTCCTTTAGTCCTTTGTTCTTTTTATAAATAGTTTTTTGTGTAACTGTGGCAGAGAGTATCAATGGATTTGCTTTTTTGATAGTTAAGCGTTTGTAGATGTTTGTTAGTATAATTTATACGCTTGATTAGATTTTTAAATTGGGTGGTTATTTTTCTCAGAGAGATTGCCAAGTTTTCAATTAAGATTATTTGATACCTACTTAATTGATAATTTTAACGATTATGTATGAAGGAACATAATAATTAAGTGTCTTCCTTTTTTTTATTAACCATTGTTTACAAGACTTCCAATACCAATTCATTCAACAATGCATCCTATTCTTTTCTCACTTTCGAATCGGGAAATAACTGTAAAACATTTGTTTTAAGAAGGTGTATTGCACATTTTCAAAAAAATACAGCTTTTACAGAAATGTACAAACAATAACTTTTTCTTGACAGAGATATAAGGAATTACAAAATCCGTTATTTTTTTACCAGTCCTTTTAGTTTCGTAAATTCATTGATGTTTTGCAAATTTATAACCCAGATTTTTGTTGTTAAATCCTTCTTTTTTGTATGTATGCTTCTAAAGCTTGATTAAGTGAATAGCTTGATTTATTTTTTTTTACGAAAAATTCAACTTTGCTTAATTTCACAAAAGTAAACCTATTTTAAAGTTTAAAATACGCATGTATTTTATTGAAGTCATCTGTATTTAAAAAATTTAACTTAATTTTTTGCAATCAGTATCCTGAACTTTTATTCATCAATAAGCAAAAAATGGTCAACAACAAATCAGTAAAGGAATAGACTATCAAATTCGTTCTCAAACAGATTTTTATCCACACGTTACTCCTCTTGTGACATGCACATAAATGATTTTTTTCTTCATAATAAGATTAAGAGAGGTGTAAGTAAAAAATATTACTGTGCTGAGCTACTCTAACACAAAATAGAAAACGATGATTATCTCATTTATAAATCAATGTCTTACCAACACAGATGTGCAGTGATTTTTGATGTTAATTGACATGCAAAACTAAAGCACACGCTTTATTATAAAAGAGCAAAGTGTATTATTTTTCTGCGCACATCCCTCCCATGAAACCATCATACATGCAAAAGTTTTTGGAAAAACTTATCCAAGTTAATAAAGCATCAAAAAATTTTGCCAACACTTTTTTATAAAAATATTTCCTCCTCTTCCAAAATTATCAAAAAACATGTACAACGCTTTATAATAGTAAGGTAAAAGACGCAAAAGCTTTGCCTCAAATGAAATTTCATTAAACGAAAAGAGGAAGATTTATGCAATTGCGTAACATTGCCATTATTGCCCACGTTGACCATGGAAAAACAACGCTCGTAGACGAACTCCTCAAGCAATCAGGAAATTTCCGTGATAATCAGCGTACCAACGAACGTATGATGGATTCAAACGATATTGAAAAAGAGCGTGGAATCACAATTCTAGCAAAAGTAACATCTGTTGTTTGGAAAGATACCCGAATTAACATTGTGGATACACCGGGACATGCTGACTTTGGTGGAGAAGTTGAACGTATCCTAAACATGGTAGATGGAGCAATTGTGCTTGTTGATGCCGCTGAAGGTCCAATGCCGCAAACAAAATTTGTCGTTGGTAAAGCACTGAAAGTAGGATTGCGCCCTATTGTTGCTATTAATAAAATTGACCGTGCTGATGCGCGTGCGGATGAAGTCATCAATGAAGTTTTTGATCTTTTCGCCGCTCTTGATGCAAATGATGAACAACTTGATTTTCCCATTCTCTATGGATCAGGACGTGATGGATGGATGGCTGAAACCCCAGAACGACCAAAAAAGCAAGGTTTGAGTCCTTTGTTTGATCTTGTAACGCGCCATGTTCCTTCTCCTACTGTAGCAGAAGGACCATTCCGTATGATTGGAACTATTCTTGAAGCAGACCCATTTTTGGGGCGAATTATTACAGGACGCATTCATTCTGGTTCTATAAAACCCAATCAAAGTGTCAAGGTTCTTGGGCAAGATGGAAAAGTTTTAGAGACTGGACGCATTTCAAAAATTTTGGCATTTCGTGGGTTGGAACGGCAAACCATTGAAGAAAGTATTGCCGGTGATATTGTAGCAATTGCTGGACTCCAAAAAGGTACTGTTGCCGATACTTTCTGTGATCCTGCGATCAATGAACCTCTCACCGCTCAACCAATTGATCCTCCCACTGTGACTATGAGCTTTCTCGTTAATGATAGCCCTCTTGCTGGAACTGAAGGAGATAAAGTAACAAGCCGCGTCATCCGTGACCGTTTGTTAAAAGAAGCAGAAGGTAATGTAGCCCTTAAAATTGAAGAATCAGCTGATAAAGATTCTTTCTATGTTTCAGGACGAGGAGAATTGCAACTTGCAGTCCTCATCGAAAATATGCGTCGTGAAGGATTTGAGCTTAGCGTTTCACGTCCACGCGTTGTTATGCAAAAAGATGAAAATGGAACAACTCTTGAACCAATTGAAGAAGTTGTCATCGATGTTGATGAGGAATATTCTGGAACTGTCGTTCAAAAAATGTCCGAACGGAAAGGTGAAATGGTTGAACTGCGTCCCTCTGGAGGCAATCGTGTGCGTTTGGTCTTTTATGCACCAACGCGCGGTCTAATCGGTTACCAATCTGAACTTTTAACTGACACACGTGGTACAGCAATTATGAATCGCCTCTTCCATGCCTATGAACCTTATAAAGGAGACATTGGTGGTCGTATCAATGGTGTTATGATTTCAAATGATAATGGTGAATCCGTCGCTTATGCTCTTTTTAACCTTGAAGATCGTGGGCCTATGATAATCGATGCGGGCGTTAAAGTCTATCAAGGCATGATTATTGGTATACATTCACGTGATAACGACCTAGAAGTCAATGTTTTAAAAGCAAAAAAACTAACTAATATGCGTGCTTCTGGAAAAGATGAAGCCGTAAAATTAACGCCTCCTATTAAAATGACATTAGAACGTGCTCTATCGTGGATACAAGATGATGAACTTGTAGAAGTAACCCCTAAAAATATTCGTCTACGCAAACTCTATCTAGATCCCAATGAACGTAAACGTTTTGAAAAAACACGTTCATCAACTTCAAACTAATTTCAAAACTTCGTCGATTAAACGTTTTATTGTATCTAATTTCATTACTCCGGAAAGGATATTTACATGAATATTAAGGAAATAGCTGTTGGTAAAAACCCACCAGAAGATGTTAATGTCATCGTTGAAGTCTCTCTTGGTGGACAACCAATAAAATATGAAATGAACAAAAAATCGGGTGCGTTATTCGTTGATCGTTTTCTTCATACCTCAATGGTTTATCCAGGAAATTATGGTTTTGTCCCACATACCCTTTCAGAAGATGGTGATCCTATTGATGTTTTGATCTGTAATACCCGCCCACTTCTTCCTGGCTGTGTTATTAATGTTTGCCCGATCGGTGCTCTGATTATGAAAGATGACAGTGGTAAAGATGAAAAAATTATTGCCATCCCTACTCCCAAATTAACACAACGATATAAAAACATTCATGATTATACAGATCTTCCTGAAATTACACTCAAGCAAATTGAGCATTTCTTCGAACATTATAAGGATCTGGAACCTGGAAAATGGGCAAAAATTGAAGGTTGGCGTGATAAAAGTTTTGCACATGAATTGATTAAGCAAGCGATTGAGCGCAATAAAGAAATATAACTTTTTCAAGAAAATCTAAGCCTGTTTTTTGAACAGGATTCCGTCTTTTTCTTAATGGAGTCATACCACTCACGCAAAACAAAACGCTATTGTGTTGCACATTCACGCGCCTGTTTTCAAGAGACCCTCTCTTAATGCTTTCCACAGTCCATTTCACGACGACGCCCGTGAAGGATATAGTAGTAAAATCATTGAACACAACCATTTTTACGTTTATGAAGGTGCAAACACGCACCATCATTTTTTTGCCAACTTAAAATGTTAAGATGGTTTATAAAAAGTGTTTTACTCATTTGTTAAATAGTTTTCATCCGTACACTAATCCCATTTATATGATATGCAAGCGAATAATTTTGATTGATTTACTATAAAAGGGTTCAAAATGAGAAAATCTTACAGTATTCGAAGCTCTCATTCAAATTAAAAAAGACAAATTGTCTTTATAAATTAATAAGATGCTTTTTTTTTCGTAACAGTATAGTCTTCTAAAGATTGTAATATCTCTTTCAATTTTTTCAAATATCCTGAAAAATAAATCTGTTTGTAGCGTGATGTTCCACCACTTTTAAGAGAAATATAAGAAGATGGAATTTCCCATTGTTTTGCCAAAAACTTAATGAGTGCTTTATTTGCTTTTCCATTTTCAGGAATAGCACGAAGACGTATAACCAAATGCCGCTTTCCATCATCCTTGCATTTAATCCCCATTATTTTGTCAACTGAAGCCTTGGGAATTAGATATACAAATAGAATGATATTATTTGTGTCAATTTGATGAAACATTTTAATTCACCTAATGTAATATTAGAATTACATACCCGCATAAACGTACCACATAAAGTTACGAATAAAATAAATAATCAAGAATACTACAATAGGCGAAATATCAACTGCTCCCAAATTTGGTAAAAAATGCCGGATAGGCCTCAGAACCGGCTCTGTAACGTGATATAAAAATCTCCCTACAAAAAAAACAAATCGATTGCGCATATTCACAACGTTAAATGCACAAAGCCAAGAAAAAATTACATTTGCTATTAAAATATCAACATAAACATTGAAAATCAGATCAATCACCTGAAGCAATGCATAAACCATCCTTTATCTCTCTTTCAATCAAAGAAACAGAAAGATTTTACATATTAGAATATCTACTAAAACAAACCTATTTATAGGACAATGTTTTTATACTCCAATGCTTCTTTTTCCATGAACAGAAAATCAAGCATTCCAACTTTTATTTCTCTATTATAATGATGATAAAACCTCAAAAACAGCTGACCAAAACAAAAGCGAATAATTTAAGAATCAGCAAAAAACTTTGAACATCTCTTTCACACAACCTTGCCGCTTTAATTATAAGCCTATTGTAAAAAAAAAACACTTAAACTAAAAACGGCCTTTAAAGGCTGTTTTTAGTTTATTTTTGAGATTATTTCTGCAAAGCAATCAGACGATTAAGTGCATTGCTAAACCCATTCAACTGAACAAACAAATCATTTAAAGGAGGCTCCCCTGGAGCAGCAATTGTCATCGCTAACTTCAAATGTTTCCCAGCACGTAAAGCTGCTACATAATTTTTGTCAAAAACTATTGGAACAATACAACCTGCTGGCACACAAGTCCGAACACCAGTCTCGATAATAGCCTTTCCCTCATCGACTTGTAAACGAACAGGCTTAGAAACCAAAATACCAAAAGGAACCGTTAAATTACCAGATACAACACCATCAGCATTAAGGACAACGCTCATAGCTACAACAACACGATTCTGATCATTCACCTCTTGACGGTGCATAAAACAAACTTTTTTTCCCTCTTGTATACCGCAGTTAATGCTCCACAAACCATAGGTTTCGGTCAAAGAAGAAGCACCATTTGGCAACGTAGCGGCTGTATCTTTCGTAGCAGCAGACTTTGAATCTGATGCAAATGCTACAGAAGAAATGCTCAAGAGAGTAAAAACTATAAATAAATTAAATAACTTTTTCATTTTATATTCCAGTTCTTTACATACAAGAAAATTACATTTACCATTTTCTGAACGTTATGCATAATATAAAGCATCTTAATAAAAAAAAGCTTTCTGTGAGTATATAGCTTTTATAATCCTCTAAGGCTACCTCGAAATTCATTAACAATTCTCATATAAACACGCTTTTTAAAAGGAATAACAATCGAAGGGAGAGTTTCCAGATCGACCCATTGCCACTGATCAAATTCTGCTTTATGACCATTTGGTGGCGGATTAGTCGCAATTTCAGAAAGCTCTCCCGTAAATTGAAAAGCAAACCATTTTTGTATTTGTCCACGATATTTACTGTTTAATACGCTTCCAATAAGTTTTTGTGGAAAATCATAATGGAACCAACCCTTTGCTTCCTTGATCAACTCTACAGACCGGATACCCGTTTCTTCGTAGAGTTCACGACGCGCTGCATCTAGTGGCTCTTCATTTTCATCGATTCCTCCTTGAGGAAGCTGCCAACGATGAGATATCTCGGTATCTTCGTAAGTACACACCATTAAACGGCGCCCAACCCAAACTTTACCTTCATGATTAAAGACGAGGATTCCGACAGATCTCCTATAAGGGAGAGCCATTAAATCAACAACTGCATCCATTTAATTATCCCCTCAAAAAGTATAAACTGTACATATCCTTTCTCACTTTAAAATATCTTTACTGGGATCTGGTGGAAATGCTGCATTTGCCATTTCACCCCGCAACAACTTATAAGCTTCATTCAACTGAACATCATCCTTAGGATCTTGTGGGACAAAAGCAGCTGAACCAGATCCTTTATTGTTCTCTCGTTTCCCTTTAATATGTCCCTTTAACTCAGATTCACCAAGTTTTACATCATAACCTTTATATTTTTCAGGAAGTGGTTGCTCTACAATAATATCAGGTGTGATTCCCGTTCCTTGAATTGAAGTACCAGCTGGCGTGTAATAAAGTGCTGTTGTCAAGCGTAAAGCATCATTTCCACCCAAGGGAATAATCGTTTGAACAGATCCCTTACCAAAAGATTGCGTACCTAAAATTGTAGCACGACGATGATCTTGTAAGGCACCTGCAACAATTTCAGAAGCACTTGCCGAACCACCATTAATGAGTACAATCAGAGGCTTTCCATTGATGATATCCCCTGGCTTAGCATCAAATCTCGTCACATCATTCTTTCTGCGCCCACGGGTCGATACAATTTCACCTTTATTGAGAAAAGCACCCGAAACACTAACCGCCTGATCTAATAGTCCACCAGGATTAAGTCGCAAATCAAGAACATACCCTTTCAGCTTATCTTGAGGAATTTTAGATTGAATATCTTTAATTGCCGCTTGAAGGTTACCGAAAGTCTGCTCAGAAAATTGGATGAGTCTTAAATATCCAATGTCGCCCTCAATACGATATTTCACCGCCTTCACTCTGATGATATCACGAACAACCTTAATTTCAAGCGGTTTATCAACACCAGAACGAATAATTGTCAACGTAATTGGTGTTCCAGGAGCACCCCGCATCTTATTCACAGCTTCGTTCAATGTTTGACCATTTGTCTGTACACCATCAATTTTTGAAATGAGATCCCCTGCCAAAATACCTGCTTTTGAAGCGGGCGTATCATCCATCGGAGAAACAACTTTAATTAAGTTTTTCTCCATGGTCACCTCAATACCAAGTCCTCCGAATTCTCCTTTTGTAGAGTCCCGCATTTCCTTGGCTTCTTGAGCATTCATATAAGATGAATGGGGGTCAAGCGATGTGAGCATACCATTTATAGCATTTTCAATAAGCTTTTTATCATCCGGAACCGTCACGTATTGCATACGGACTCGTTCTAAAACATCACCAAATATGGCAAGCTGTTTATAAACATCACCCTCATTATTCGCAGCAACAGACTGCACCATAATCATTGAACAGGCGCCGAGCAATACCCCAGCGACCAAAAGAATAACTTTACGAATCATTTTGGTTCCTTTTTGTTTTTTCAGTCCGCCACCAAGGAGTTGGATTCACAGGTTTCCCATGTTTTCTAAACTCAATGTAAAGCATTGGAGCAGTTTTTCCTATATCCAATGCAACACTGTTTGCAATAAATTGCATCCCCATAGTACCGAGAGGTTCACCTGAAAGAACAAATTGTCCTTGCGTTACATTAATTTTCGACATCCCAGTAAGAACGATATGGTAACCGTTTCCAACATTAAGAATAATTAACTGTCCGTAAGAACGAAATGGTCCAGCAAAAGCAACAAGAGCATCAGCAGGCGCTACAATAACAGCTTCTGCTTCTGTTTCAATCATTTCCCCAAAGCGCATAATCTGCGAACTATTCTTAACCTGCTGAATTCTTTTTCCTAAAACAGGAAAAAGTAAAGAGCCTTTTTGGCTTTCAAAATTCGATTTCTCTAACAATTGTAATTTATTTTGCACCTGTACTGATACATCAGAATTAAGTTTTGAGCGACAGTCAAGCTCTAAAATCAATTCTTCCAAAGACTGCGCTTTTTTAACAAGAGCACTATTTTTTTGTTGCTGCTCTGTAAGTTCTTCTTCCGATCTTTTTTGTAATTTGGCTTTTTTGTTTAATAAAAACTCCAGATGCTTTCGCTGCTCTGCTTGATTTTGCATTTTAGTCTTTAGAGCCGCATATCCCATAGTAATTGTATTGCTCAAATTCGTCAACTCCCTAAGGCTCTCTGTTAAAGCCTGTGTCTTCTCTTGCATCTGAGGTGCAATAGCCCCTAATAAAACAGAACTTCGCACAGAAGCTAATACATCCTCAGGCCGTACCATAAGAGCAGGAGGTGGCTTCAACCCCATACGTTCTAGGATGGAAAGAACTTCTGCAAATTCAGCGCGACGATTTTTTAAACTTTGATGAACTTGTGCTCGCTTCTCTAGCATTTTTTTAAGCTTCTCTTCCCTTTCAGCAATATCATTTGCTATTGAACGTTCTTCTTTAGCGGCCTTTATGAGTGCATCGCTCAAAGCACGCTGGTCTTTTTTCAAACGCTCAACTTGCTGAGAAAGAAAAGTAACACGTTCACGCGAAATGGAAATACTTCGGCGAATTTCTCCCAGCGTTTTATGTATTTCTGTACTTCTCACTGTATCTTCGGCATGCAATACAGACAAGAAAAAAAACATACTCAAGAACAGCACAACAAATATTGAGCATTCCTTATATAAACATTGCATCTTTCTATGAAGAAGCTTCTTCATTTGCTTAACCATTCAGCCTCATCAGCATAAATTAGAGACGCTTTAAATGGTGTCAGCTAAAACAATATTAATAAATACGTAAAAAGTGCTAAAAATTGCACAAAAATTTTAAAAACGATGATACGGATGATTGCTTGCAATTGTTACAGCACGATAAAGCTGTTCTGTAAGAAGTATACGCGCAATTTGATGTGGCCACGTCATAGAACCAAAAGACAACAGAAAGTCAGCGCGATTCCTTATCTGTTCATTATGCCCATCAGGCCCCCCCAAAGCAATGATGATATCACGGACACCTTCATCACGATAAAGCCCTAACTTTTCAGCAAAAGCAAATGATGAAACTGTCTTTCCCCGTTCATCTAATACGATTAATCGACATTTTTCAGGTAAAAATTCAATAAGTCTTCTCCCCTCTTCTTCCATACGCTGAAAGGCTGTCTGAGCACGACTTTCTGATGTCTCCTGGAGTATTTTAAAATGAAATCCCACAGCGCCACAACTCTTAGAAAAACGATCCAAATAATGGTGAACCAATGCTTGTTCCGCCCCCTTTCTCATGCGACCAACAGCAAAAATAGAAACGTGCATATCAATAATCTTCGAAGAAAACCGGCTTTGTATTGTTTAAATCTGGAGTAAGCCACATCTTTTCTAAATTATAAAAAAGCCGAATTTCTGGACGAAAAAGATGAATGATAATATCACCTGTATCAATCAATACCCAACTCCCTTCACTAAGCCCTTCTACACTTATTCGACCATAGCCAGTGTCCTTCCAAGTCCGTAACAAATGGTCAGCAACAGCAGATACATGACGTTGTGACTGTGCTGAAGCTATAACTATGTAATCAGCTAAGAATGACTTCCCTTGAATATCAATAGAGACAACATCCTCTGCCTTTGTATCTTCTAAACTCTTGAGAATAACCTTGAGACCATCACTGACAGAAAAGATTTTTTTTTCTACCAGCGAAACAATATTGCAAGAGTATTTTTGTGAAATATTTCCCAGACTTATATCCTTTCTTATCATTTAGAGTATAAAAAAAGAGAATATTTTCAAAAGAAAAGCAGAATCTTTTGAACCTTTTCTTTGTTCTTTAGGGATAACACTCTTACCCTCTCAATCTGTCATTATATCGGTTTCTCTCAGATTTGCTTCACCACCTAACCTCTTGCATATTTCAGATCACAGGTCTACCCAAAGAATTCTGCCTTGAATACTTTACTTTATTATTCTACACTTAATTGATGCAAAAGAAAATTGAAATCAGACATGAAGTCCATTGGATTTTTGCATACGTCAATATACCTTATATTATCGCCTTGAAAAACAGCATTTTATGGCAATACAGATAAAGTATTCAAAAAAAATCATTCCTCTTTAAACGAAGATTCGTTGAAGATTGAAAAGATAAAGCTCCATGCAAATAAGTCCAAGCTGGTGGTTTCATAAAAGGTAATCGTATACTTTCCCTTTCATCTAAACGAAAAGAACGATAAATGTGCGCCATAGAAGAAGAGAGAGCTGACATGCGTACCAAAGGACGATCAATAATCGCAATCGGAAGCATAGATATGATATCATACCACCGACACCAATGATGAATCGTTGCCAAACTATCTGCACCCATAATCCATACAAAATGTACCCTGCGGTAATGCGCAAGAATATGAGAAATCGTCTCTATTGATACTTTGCTGCCTATGGCCTGTTCAAAACCTGTTACACGAATCTTTGGATCGTCAATGAACTCAAGACTTAAACGCATTCTCTTTTCTAAAGATAGTAAATGTGTACAATCTTTTAAGGGGTTTCCCGGAGTTACCATCCACCACAATTGATTAAGACGCAAACGTCGAATTGCAGTTTTTGCAACGAGAAGATGCCCTTCATGCGGTGGATTAAAGGACCCACCAAAAAGACCAACAACATTGGATCTTTCAACATATGGCATACGATTTTTCCATAGAAGAAATGGTTGTTTCAAGGTCTAACCTGTCCATTTCCTTTAATATGATACTGAAATGATGTCAGCTGTTCAACACCTATGGGACCACGTGCATGCATTTTTCCTGTTGCAATACCAATTTCTGACCCAAAACCAAATTCACCTCCATCAGCAAATTGTGTGGATGCATTATGCAATAAAATGGCTGAATCCAAATGATTAAAAAATTTCTCTACCATTTCCATATCCTCAGCAATAATCGATTCAGTATGTCCTGATGAATAACGTTTGATATGAGCAATAGCTCCCTCAACACCTTCAACTGTTTTAACAGACACAATTGCATCAAGATATTCATGCGACCAATCTTCTTCGCAGGCCAATTTGGCGTCTGGCATAAGAAAAATGATATCTTCTGTTGCACGAATTTCACACCCTTTCTCCTGTAGAGCAGTTAAAACAGGAAGAAACTTTTCTAATGCCTGGCGATCAATGAGAACTGTCTCAACAGCACCACATATACCTGTGCGCCGCAACTTTGCATTCAAAACAATATCACATGCCATCTTTAAATCTGCCGACTGATCAATATAAATATGACAGAGCCCCTCTAAATGCGCAAAAATCGGAACACGGGCTTCAGTCTGAACACGCGCAATAAGACTTTTTCCACCACGAGGCACAATTACATCAATGGCTCCATCTAATCCCTTAAGCATTTCTCCAACAGCACCACGATCTTTAGTTGAAACCATTTGAATAGCATCTTTAGGAAGACCCGCTTTCTCCAATCCTTTCATCAACGCACCATGAAGTGCATGTGCAGAGTGAAAACTATCTGAACCACCACGTAAAATTGCAGCATTTCCAGCTTTTAAGCACAAAGTACTCGCATCGATTGTAACATTTGGCCGACTCTCATAAATAATACCAATCACACCAAGGGGCGTACGAATACGGCTGATATGAAGTCCATTTGGACGCGTCCATTCATGGATCACTTGTCCAACAGGATCAGGTAAACAAGCAACTTGGCGAACACTGTCTATAATTGTACACAAACGCACTTCATCTAACTTAAGCCGATCAACCATCGCTGCCGTCAAATTACTCTGAGTAGCGTTCAATAAATCTTGACGATTAGCTCGTAAAATTTCATCTAAATGAGCCTCTATACTCAAAGCTATCATTTCTAACGCTTTATTCTTTTGTTCAGAAGACATAACTGCCAACACTGCAGCAGCACGGCACGCTTTTCGCCCCATGTCTTTCATCTGTTCTTCTAAAGTCATAGTATTATCCACTCTGAAAAAACCAACCAAGGTAAGAGATAACTTTTTTAAGCAGAATCGGCCAAGTAACGTAAAACCATATCATTACGATGTACCATAGCAGAACGCGCTTCATACCCTAGGATAGATTCAATTTCTTCGCTTTTACACCCCATAATGCGTACAGCTTCATCTTTTCCATAACTCACAAGTCCACGAGCAATCTCAACGCCATTTGTATCAACAATCGCAACCGTATCTCCACGATTGAATCCTCCCTCAATCGCTACAACTCCTGCAGCTAATAAGGATTTTCCAGATTCAAGGGCCTTAACCGCTCCTTGATCAATCGTTAAAATACCAGATGGATCTAAATGACCAGAAATCCAAGTTTTCCAAGCATTAACAGGCTTTTCACCGGCTGCAAAAAAACTTCTGCGTTCCCCTCTGTCAATCGCTGCAAGAGGATTCATACGCTTACCTGAAGTAATAATCATAGCCGTTCCAGCAGAATTTGCTATTTTTCCAGCATCAAGCTTGGTCTTCATTCCCCCACGAGACAGCTCTGAAGTAGCAACATCTGCCATTTTTTCGATATCACTCGTGATTGATGCAATAAAAGGAATAAATTTGGCCGTTGGATCACGATGAGGAGACTTAGTATAAAGACCATCAATATCTGATAAAAGTATCAAAAGATCTGCCCCCATCATCGTTGCCACACGTGCTGCCAAACGATCATTATCACCATAGCGAATTTCACTTGTTGCAACAGTATCATTTTCATTAATAACGGGTACCGCTCCAAAACGTAAAAGCACATTAATCGTAGCACGTGCATTGAGATAACGCCGTCGTTCTTCAGTATCGAATAGAGTGAGCAAAATCTGACCAGTTTTTAATCCATATTGCGCAAGCGCATCACCATAGGTTTTAGCCAACTCAATTTGCCCCAACGCAGCACAAGCCTGACTCTCTTCCAATTTTAAAGCTCCTTTAGGAAAGTGGAGCAATGTTCTCCCTAAAGCAATAGCCCCTGAAGAAACCAATAAAATCTCAACGCCTTTTTGACGCAAGTTGACAACATCACTTATTAAACTTTTAAGCCATTCAGCGCGTAAACCTGTCTGAGGATCAACCAAAAGCGCAGATCCAACTTTGATCACAATGCGTTTATAATGTACAAGCTTTTGCAATCCAATTGCCATCTTAATCAATCCTACTATTTCCCATCTACATCCTCTTTGCGCGCCATTTCAATAATATGGGCACCAATACGCAGCACGTTTTCTAAACCTTCGCGACTAACCGCAGAAAATATCATCACAGATTTACCCGTTACTCTTTGCAAAAGCTCTTGTTTGGCTTTACACTTCTCAATAGTGAGAGTATCTATTTGACTTAAAGCTACAATTTCAGTCTTATCATTCAGACTGTTCCCATATGCCTTCAATTCATTACGTACAATCTGGTATGCTTTTCCCACATCTTCTTCTTGAGCAGAAATCAAATGAAATAAAACACGACAACGCTCTACATGTCCTAAAAAACGATCTCCAATTCCTACACCTTCATGTGCCCCTTCAATAAGGCCAGGAATATCGGCCAATACAAATTCACGAGCATCAATACGCGCAACACCAAGATGGGGATAGAGAGTAGTAAAAGGATAATCCGCAACTTTTGGCTTTGCTGCTGTCACGGAAGCTAGAAAGGTTGACTTTCCAGCATTCGGCAAACCAATAATCCCCGCATCAGCGATTAACTTCAAACGAAGCCACAATGTACGCTCTTCTCCAGACAACCCTGGATTAGCACGACGAGGCGCCCGATTCGTAGATGTCGTAAAATGAAGATTTCCAAAACCGCCATTTCCTCCTTTTGCAAGACAGTAACGTTGTCCAACTTCCGTTAAATCACAGATTAATGTCGTATTATCTTCTTCAAAAATTTGTGTTCCCACCGGTACTCTAAGGATAATATCATCACCCTTTTGACCGGTCATATTACGTCCCTTGCCATGCCCCCCTGTTTTTGCTCTAAAATGCTGCTGGTAGCGATAATCAATCAGCGTGTTCAGCCCATCAACAACAAATGCCCAAACATCACCCCCACGCCCTCCATCGCCCCCATCTGGCCCGCCAAATTCTATAAATTTTTCACGACGAAATGATACCGCCCCTGCTCCTCCATTACCAGAACGAATATAAACTTTAGCTTGATCAAGAAATTTCATTGGAAATGCTCACCGAGGAATCAACACCTCTACCTGTACAGGGAATACATCTATTTTACCAGTTTTTCATTATTTACGAAAGAAAAACTATAAAAAATATCACTGACAACTGTTTGAAAAAATCCTCACATTAAAAAAAGATAATTAAAAAAAATAAGCCAAGTCATGGATGGATTCGTTGCCTCTATCGCATTTTGAAGAAGCATAATAGTTTTAGAAAGCAATAGATTGCAATAACTCACAATGCGATACAATATCATCGGCAAGGAATTTAAATGGAATGAGCAAAAAAGCGGCATAGCTCAGCATCACTTCAATCGAAGTATGAAAAAGCTAATTGCTATAAACGTTTTGCGAAAAGTTCCCCATATTAGTATTAATAAATCTCATTATCTTAATACTATTTTGCTTAAAAAAGGCAATGCAAAATCATAAATTAGCCTTTGCAAATAGTTTTTCAATAAATCAAAAAGTCTGCTTTAGTAAGCATTTTTAGGAAATATAATGACTTAAATAAAATACCCAGAAAAACGTTGTCGTAGCAGCTTAAAGGGGAAAGGAAAAATATTAAATTGTTGATTTTTTGAAAAAGTAAAATTTATAATAAGATATAGCTTGTATTCAATTAATAAGGCATGCAAGGATGTTTTATTATGCTCTTACTACCATAAGAGACGCAAATGTCTTGAGAGTGAATTGATGTGCCCTTTTAGAGTTTACTTCACTTAGAATTGTTTAAAATTGTCGAACAACGTTCGGCCACTTAAATATTTTAGTAAACTTCAACCTTCTAAAAAGAAGAAGTTGTTATTTTCTTTCTGTTTTTGCTTTAAATTCCAGTGCTAGAAGATAAAGCTCCACTGATTCTGACCGGCTCGCAGGTGGTTTAACATGATGGACTGTCTTAAAGTTCTGTTTTAATGTCATGAGAAGGGAATTTTCTGTCCCTCCTTGAAAGGCCTTTACTAAAAAATGTCCACCAGGCTTTAGAACTGAAAGAGCAAAATCAGCAGCAACTTCACATAAATAAACCGTCCTTAAATGATCCGTCTTACGATGGCCTGTTGTTGGTGCGGCCATATCAGAAAGCACTACATCCGGCTTTGTCCCTAAAGCATCAATTAATTTCTGCGGTGCATCTGAATGCACAAAATCCATTTCCAGCATAACAACCCCGGGCAATGGATCAACATGCAAATAATCAATACCAACCACACTGGGCTTTTCCTCACTCGTCTCTACAATACGCCCAGACACCTGACACCACCCCCCCGGCGCCGCTCCCAGATCAATAATCTTTTGACCTTTTTTGAGAAACTTATAGCGTTCATTAATTTCGATTAGTTTATAAGCCGCACGTGAACGATAACCATCCACTTTTGATTGATGAACATAAGGATCATTCAGGTGCCTCTCTAACCAGCGCCGCGACGAAGCTTTAATGGTCCCTGCTTTCTTCTTGACACGTTGATATAATTCATGCGACCCTGAGCCGCCATATCCGCCGGTTGGTGTTTTGGTCGTTTTTTTCATAACTTTTCTTTGTCTCTATATTCTGATAACTTGCTAACGTTTGAAGCTTCTCCTCTTCTTATGACGACACCATACACCATCGCTTAACATAAGCTCTATCAAAATCCCTTCTCTCAACCCACGATCTGCAACTCTTAAACGTTGACTGGGCCAAACTTCTCGAATAACGTCTAAAATTGCACAACCAGCTAAAATTAAATCTGCTCTCTCTCGCCCAATGCAAGGATTGGTTCCGCGTTTTTTTATGTCCCATGACAATAAGCGCTGCATCATAATAGTAATGTCAGCATCATTCATCCAAATGCCATCAATTTTCTTCCGATCATAACGCTCTAAATTAAGGTGCATTCCTGCTAAAGTCGTAATCGTTCCTGAAGTTCCTAAAAGATGAAACTTCGAGCCCTGCGCTAAAGTTCCTAATTTATAACGATCTGAAAAATTATTTAAAAAACCCCGCACATAGCTTTTCATCTTTTCAAAATCATTTAAACTAATATCATTACCTCCAAAACGTTCAGAAAGTGTGACAACACCAACAGGAAGAGAAGTCCAAGCTGTAATCTGTTCAGCTAAACGCAAAGAACGCTTTTGGGAAATATCAAGGAGCACAATTTCCGATGATCCTCCTCCAATATCAAAAAGTACAATTGCATCAGTATTCGGCTCAATGAGCGTACCACACCCTGAAACAGCAAAACGTGCTTCTGTTTTTCGATCAACAATTTCCAATTTAAGACCAGTCTCATCCAAAACGCGTTGAATAAAATGTTTACCATTTTTTGCCGAACGACAAGCTTCTGTCGCAACCAATCGATAACGCTTAATATGCCTTTGTTTTAACTTTAAATGACAAATTTTTAATGCTTTAATCGCACGATCCATAGCTTGTGTATTAAGAAAGCCATTATTTACCAAACCTTCTCCCAATCGTACAATACGTGAAAAAGCATCAACAACTCGAAAATACCCAGGATTACTAGGAGACGCGATAAGAAGACGACAATTATTTGTTCCCAAATCAAGAGCCGCATAAAGAGGTAAGGATTTTGATTGAGAAAAACATGGAAAAAAAGAGGTTTTTTGACTTTTTGTTTTTTTGACACCTCTAATTACTTGACCTGAGAATTCACAAGTTGTATCTGATCGAATAAGTGATTGTTTTTGTTTCCAACGTCTTTTCCTCTGTTTTCTCTTTATATCAATAGAAATAGGACGTGCCCCTGTTTGTAAAAATATAGAGCGATTATTTTGCTTGCTAGCATAGTGACCACACAATTGCTCTGTTTTGGTATCGCACATTCTTTCTTGCTTTGACTCTTTTAAACCATAATCTAACGAAGTCATTTTTTCTTATCCTTTAAGCGCGTTCCTCCAACTAAACAAACGCGAAAACTCTCCCGTTGCTCATTACTAGAGTTAAAGTAACAATGCGGCATCAAATTACCACTCTCTAAGAAAATATTATTATTTCTATCATCAAGATTTTCTATGGTAGCATCACTTAGACTTCTAAAAAACACATTGATTATTGAAAAAATAAAAAATTTCCACAACAGCATATTTTTTTTATAAATTTGGAATTCTCAATTAATTGTTTATGCTGATATCGATTTTGTAGTCTGCCATCTCCCTTTGTATAATTCGTATTAAGTGTGTTTCTAAGAAACTCTCGTGTAAAAAAGGATTGAGAATATATTCAAATGAGGTAATAAGAAAAAAGATTTTAGAGTATTTTCTTTGAAATCGCTCTCATTTAAAAAAAAACGAATTTATACTCTAAGGATTTTTTGAACCATTATTATCTTTTATATTAGTATCACAAAAGCATTATAAGAGTATTGCTATGAATTATGATATCATCATCAAAAATACATACGAGATTTTACAAAAAGTTAAACTCTTTCTTATTCAAAAAATCCAATATTATTCTTATTGTGCTTAGTTTTAAATTAATCATTCTCAGTACGATTTTACTTGTAATGACTAATGTCATTCACTCTATAAGCTCTGTGAAAAAACTCTAAGGGATTTTTTATTGCAGAAAAACAGCTTATGCTTAACTCTACATTTGTAAAATATGCTCTCGTTTGAATCACTTATCTCTCTACCGCATTGATTTACTTATTTATGGCATTTTTCATTTAGATCTGAAAATACAATGCAACAATTATGACAAAATAATCCTGCTAAAAGCTGTCTAAGCAGTCTATCGTTGTAGAGAATAAAGTGCTGCACTTAACCCTTTAAATGGCACAGTAAAAGAAAATATATTTCCCTCTTTAACCTTATAGGAAATACGTACTTCTTTGTTCTGCTCTATTTGTTTACTCAAAACTGGTCCTACAGGCGACTGCGCCAAACAGATTTTTTCATTACATTGCGTATAACGAATGAGAACAGGCTTTTTTACGCTCTCCAAAAACACGCGAATAGGAACATTTGTGTCAGCATTTGGCAATGTTCGAAACAGCATTACTGCTTGACCATTTTTCGTAGAAACAAGAGACCAACTGAAAATAGTATTCCCTTCCTTATCATGGACAGTTTGCGTCACATTACATACGCCTTGCTTAAGCTTTTGTTTTTCATCACAAATTAAAGTCCAATAATAAAACTGCATAATAATTCGGCGTGTTTCACCTGGTGCTCCATTAGGAATAGATAAGTGTGGTGGATGCACCGTATAATAAATACTATTGTTTTCTTCAGCAAAGCTTTCTCCCTTTCCTAATAAGGTAAGGAAGAACAGAACATTTATCAAAATATTTCGTTTTTCTATCATAGCATCAGTTTTTTTATCATTTCAGCCTCAAAGTAATCCCCGCACCAACTCCCCAGTGACCACCAGCACTCGTGATAGATATATTAGAACGAATCTTCCCATCTTCAGATGTATAACCAGCTCCAACAGCAAAGGCAGACTGACTACGCCATATACCCGTACCAAATGAAAGACTTAAAGATCCCGGTATATCATAGTAACGTAAGTTAGAAACTGCTAAACCAATAGCTGCAGCCTGTCTTGCCTCTTTCCGAACATCCTCAACAGCATAACTTAAAGTCTCAAACTTCATATCTG
>NZ_KL407334.1:514464-515806 GCF_000706625.1 Bartonella koehlerae C-29 | reverse complement strand
ACCACCTGTTTCTTTACCAATAGTGATCGGATCTGCTTCTTTAGCTTGTTTCACAATGCTACTGGCTACTAATTGTTCTTTAATCTCTTTCTCAACGTTCTGCAGTTGTGAAAAATTAACCGCATCGTTCGCATCACTTCCATTTGTCACTCCTGTTATCTTTTTATTTCCAGCAAAAATCCCAGTCGTTATTATTTGCGGACCATTAGAAATGATGAGACCCTTCGCATCTAAAATATGCCCTCCTACTTTTACACTATCCAGCGTAATATCCTTCGCTAAATCAAATTTTACATTATTATCTTGTTTGCCTTTGCTAATCCTGAAGTTACTACTTCCAGAAGAAAAATTCATCCCACTTCTGGCATTAACAACTGTGGCATCTTTACCATCAACCGTCAACTGCCAATGCGTAGTTTGTTCTAATGCTTTAAGTTGTGCAACATTCACTGCATCCGTATCAGCTAAACCTGCCGATACTCCTATAATTTGTCGTAATTTTTTATCGCTCGGATCACCAATACTAACTGCACTTAACGTACTTCTCCAACCCGCTTCTCTTATTAAATCTTCATACGATAACGAAGAATTTAGGGGGACATAACCAAAAATACCACTTTCAACATCAGATACGGATTCTGATCCGAGAGCTACTCCACCTTCTACCTGCGCTTTCGAAGCATATCCCAATGCAAGAGCATATTCACCCAATGCATATGCATTATGACCCAAAGCTGTCGCACTATACGTCAAAGCTTTAGCAGAAAAGCCTACTGCTGTTGAATAATTACCTATCGAATTTACTTTAGTACCTATAGCTATCGCTTGATTACCAGAAGCAAACGTTATATCGTCTTTTCCACTAGAACCGTTTAAAGAAGAACCGATCGTGATACTATTCATTCCTTCGGCTCGAGACATAAAACCTAAAGCAATACTATATTTACTTTCTGAATCCGCCCTAAAACCTAGAGCTATACCTCCATCCTCATTAACCTTTGAAAAACGACCTATGGCAATCGCGTCATTTCTTAGTGTCTCTACATTAGCACCAATAGCAACTGTTCCACCTCTATGAATGTGCGAATCAGCACCGATGACAACAGATGACGCTAACACTGAATCTAGATCGCCATGATCTAGATGCGCATTCACACGAGTACCAATAACAACACTGCTCGTGGTTTTCACGTTACTGTCAGTACCAAAAATGACATTTGATGAATCTTGGATATTCCGAGTAGATCGTTGCATTGTAACGCTATTATCCAGAAACGACTGTGGACTAGAGAGGGATCTCTTACTTCGTTTTTTTCCTTTTGTTGATCTCTCTTGTGATAAA
>NZ_KL407334.1:477357-514364 GCF_000706625.1 Bartonella koehlerae C-29 | reverse complement strand
GTTGCATTGTAACGCTATTATCCAGAAACGACTGTGGACTAGAGAGGGATCTCTTACTTCGTTTTTTTCCTTTTGTTGATCTCTCTTGTGATAAATTATCACCGTTTACTGCTAAATTATCCGCGACATATGTTGATCTCTCTTGTGATAAATTATCGTCGTTTGCTGCTAAATCATTTGCGACATATCTATCACTACTCTTGTTTAGAGTTTTAGTCAGGAAATTTACATAGTTACTGTCACCCACAAAAGAATTAACTTTTCTTGGTTTTAGTGTATTCAGTCTTGTTAAATAATTTGCCGTAGATAAATTAGAGCCGTCAGAGCGATCTACAGCGCTTTGATTGCTGCCATAAGCAGAAAGAATAGTATTACGATTCCTTTGAGAATAAGCTGCCGTTGCATCCTGCATACTTTTAAGAACAATTTCTATTATATCGAAATTTTCTGCTGCATAAACGGTAGAAGCATTCGATAGAAACATAGCTATTGCAGCTACTATACTTCCCAATGAAAAAGTTTTAATCAAAGATAAACGATGAAAAAAACATAAATAATTCAAAACATTCCCTTTTGATCTAGAAAATATTTTTTTCATAAAAGAATCCCAATAAAAACAATTAAAAAAATATATTTTCGACACAAAAAAGACATAATCTTAAATTATGAGAGGTTTGTAGGTTTTATTTTGTGTCGGTTTTTGTCATTTGTGACTAATAAAGCGGAGTATTTTGTAAAGGTTAAAATACCTGTATAATGTCAAGGCTTAACAAAGCTGATTAAAAATAATTAGGGGTTTTTGTGTGCTGTTTTAACGTGGTGACATGTTGTCTGGACAACAGCAAATTTCTCATAAGAGGTCTTAAATAAACTGATAAGGACATAAAAAAAACACACTTTGGTACTAGGTTACGCAGAGGAAACAATTTATTCACTTGATGTTTTCCTTGATAGGGTTTGGATCTCTTCTTCAAGGAAAATGCATCGGGGAATGATTGTTTTTTTACACTTATACTTTCATACTATAAGATTATAAGTAAAATAGCAAGAAATTTCTGAAATATTTTTTAGCAATAAGATTTGTTTTATTTCATCAAATAAATCATAGAGGTTTATAGTTGGTTTTTATCGGAAAATTTCTCCATTTTATTTTGCGTAGATAAAAGTTTTATATCTTATATTCTCGCTGTTAATTTATTGTTATCCTAAATCCAGCTCCAACTCCCCAATGACCTCCAGCACTCGTGATAGATAAATTAGAGCGAATATTTCCATCTTCAGACATATAACCAGCTCCAACAGCAAAGGCAGACTGACTACGCCATATACCCGTACCAAATGAAAGACTTAATTTACCAGGTTTATCGTCATAACTTAAGTTAGAAACTGCTAAACCAATAGCTGCAGCCTGTCTTGCCTCTTTCCGAACATCCTCAACAGCATAACTTAAAGTCTCAAACTTCATATCTGTATAAGCTTTCGCTTCATTCATAACATTACCCATCGTATTATTTACATCCTTGACCTGCTCATCCATATATTTCTTCGCATCATCAAGAACTATCTTCATCTGTTGGTCCGTGTAATCATGTAATTGACCCCCAGTAACTGCCTGCTTAGAACCTTCTTCAATTCGACCATCAGCTACATTGTCTATCAATACCGGATCACTTTCACTCCCACCAACTAACGTGATTTTATTGATTTTATGCCCCTCTTCATCCTTATCATAATTGACAGCTCCATTCGTAACCGCACTTTCAACATCCTTAACATGTTGATCAATACTCTCTACACGGTTCTCAACTGCCGCTACTTTCTGGTTCGTCTCCCAAAGCTGACCTCCATTCACAGCTTCTTTCGAACCCCTTTCTACTTTACCATCCGCTACATGCGTAATCTTACTATCTTCCCCCTTATGACGTGCATCATATGCACTTTCATCCTCATTCCAATTTAAACTGTTTGAGGAAACACTCTCCGCTACATTATTAATGCGATCGTTGATACCAGACAAACTTCCATTAACACCTTCAAACGCACCTGCTACATTATCATAGCTCTTACTCTCAGCAGAACTGCCATCACTCTTGAACTGCGTTATTGCAAATTGTGGAGCTGTCCATTGACCTCCCTGATAGCTCGCTCCACCACCTAAATACTGCGCTAATGTCTGATTCAACTGATAAAGCTGGTTACCGGTAATGGCTTCTGTCGAACCTGCTGAAATATCTCCATCTAAAAGATACTTAAGCTTACTCTTTTTCCTATCATCTCCTTTGCCATGAAGCGCTACAAACCCTTCATCCGCATCACTCCACAACAAAGCGTTTTGTTCAACATTGTCTGAAAGCTCATGATGAAGTTTCGTGACTGAATGGCTCACACCCGCAAAAGCAGCCGAAACATTATCATAGCTCTTCTCTTCAGAAGTACCATCATCATTCAATTGCACAACCTTGAAACCAGGAGCTGTCCATGCTCCATTCTCATATTTCGTACCACCAAAATAAGTGGCTATATTCGTGGTTGCATAAAATTCGCGGCATCTATCTCTTCAGTATCCTCTGCAACTTCTGTTATCTTCTTACTACCAGCGCCAATATCATCAGTCGTTATTTTAAGCCATTCTTGATAATCAAACCCGCTGTATCTAAAGTATTTCCCCCTAATTTTATACTATTCAGCGTAATATCCTTCGCTAGATCAAACTTTACCTTATTGTCATCATTGTCATCCATGCCTTTTGTAATTTCTAAATTTCTATTGCCAATAGAAAAATCTACTTTACCATCTATACCGCCAATAGATAGTTTCCTGCCTTGCTTCACGTAATCTTGTAACGACTTTAACTGTGCAATATTGATTGCGTCAGAATCTTGAAAACCATCCGCAACTCCTACAATTTGCCTCGTTATGTTTTTCGCAAAATCACCCACACTAACAGCACCTTGCATACTTCTCCATGCCAAATTATCATTTGTCACTGCCGACCTGTAAAAGAGAACCTATAACTATTGAATAATCACCCTCTGCAGTTGTATAATTATTTTTTTGTTTTTCCCCATGATATTCTGAGCCTATTGCGATACTTCTCAGACGTGAAGTATGAGCCATTTTAACTATAGAAATGCTCTCCATATTCAAGGACTGTGCTTGATAACCCAACGCAATAGCATATTCTTTTTCTATCCTTGCTGATCTACCAACAACAGCCGCTCTTACAGACGAAGTATTATTATCAAATTTCACACCTGCACACCGCCCCCAATAACAACTGCCTCAGAGACTTTTGCATTAACTTGCTCACCCACAACGATACTTCCTACTACAGCAGCAGCGTGCATTTCTGCAAACCTTTGCATTCTTCCAATGGCATCATTCTGCAAAGTATCAGATACACCAATAATCGTTGTATTTTTACCATTTGAGTACGTTGTAAAACTACCACACTTAAACAACTGCGAACTGTGATCATCGATCTCTTATTTCGCTCTTCTGCTCTCGATGCTCGTTTCGGTAAATTACTGCTATTTGCTACAAGAATACTCGCAATAAATTATCATCACTCATATCAGAAAAGGTTCTGACTAAAAAATTTTTATTTTCTTATAAAGTTCGTTCACTGTAGTGAGATTATATTTTTTCTGTTTTTCATACCCTTAATCTATAATTATATACTTTTAAAATTATACGTATGTATTTTTACAGACATCAAAACAACCCACCCCTGCCTCAAAAGGCAAGGGTGAACGAAATGTTTGCTTAAGTGTTTTATTTATTATTATCAGTTCAGTGTCATATTTAATCCAGCACCTATACCCCAATGACCACCAGAAGTGGTGACAGATACGTTAGACCGAATAGATCCACTCTCAGATGTATAACTAGCACCAAAGGCAAAGGCAGATTGACTACGCCATAAGCCGCTACCAAATCCAGCACTTAATTTTCCAGGTGTATCATTGTAGCGTAAGCTGGATACTGCTAAACCAATAGCCGCTGCTTGTTTTGCTTCTTTTCGCACATTTTCTATGCTATAATTTAAAACCTCAAACTTCATATTGGTATAGTTATTAGCACGTTCAACAGCATCGTCGATAGCATCAACAACGATATTGTTTACCCGTTGGTCTGTATAGTGTTTTGATTGATCAAGAACGATTTTCATCTGTTCTTTGGTATAATCATGCAGCTGCCCACCATTTATAGCTTCTTTAGAATTTGTTTCTATACGACCATCAGCTACATTATCAATCATAACTGGTTCACTTTCATTACCACCCTTCAAATTGATCTTATTGGTTTTTTTACCATTTTCATCTCTGTCATAGCGAACAGCGTCCTCAGCAATATTATTAACCTTATCATCAATATTGATAACTATATCGCCAATATCAGCAATCGTATTGGAAATGTTATCAACTCTATTTGAGATGTGCTTAACATCTTTCTCAACACCCGTGATACGCTCGTTGGTTTTCCAAAGTTGTCCACCATTAACCGCATCTTTCGAACCTTCTACAATTTTACCGTCAGCTACATTGATAATCTTACTTGGCTTTCTATCATGATTAGCATCATAAGCATTTTTATCCTTATTCCACTTTAAAACATCTGAATCAACTTTGTTGATAACATCATCAATACGGTTATGAATATTTAACATCCCACTATTAATACCACCAAAAGCCTCAGCAACTGTATTATAGTTATTCTTAATAATCCGACCATTCGCGTCAACTTGAACAATCTTGAAACTAGGTGCCGTCCATTTACCATTCTCATACTTAGCATCGCCGAAATAAGCAGCAAGTTGATTGCTCATGATATAAAGCTGATTACCCGTAATGGCATCCGCTGAGCCTTTAGAAATATCACCATCTTTGACATTAAGGAGAGCAACTGGTCCGTTGTTTTTATTACCACCAAAAGTCACGCTATCATAATTAATAATTCCATCTTCATTTTTATCGTAGAGAACTGCAGCAGCACTTGCTGTCTCAATATCTTTAGAAATCTCCTCTATGCTTTTATCAAGTTGAGCTTTGTTAACAGCTTCATCGCCATTCTCTGCTGCTTTTACGCCAGAAATCTTGCGTGCTACACTAGCATATCCTGCAATATTGATTTCAGTGCCAACTGTTTTTGCACCAATAGTGATAACATTTGAAATTTCCTCTTGTTGTACAAGGTTATTTTTTTTCAAATCAGAGATTTTATTATCAATATTATTAATAGAAATATTTACACCAGTAAAAGCATCCGTAACATTATGATATATCTTATCCTTAATAAGGAAAGCCGGTTCTATATCATAAATGACATCTGTACTACCACCAAAATATTTTGATGTATTTTGAACAACCTTGAAGAGTTGAGAACCATTTACAGCATCAGTTGAATCTTCCGTAATGTCGCCATTCAAAAGATAGGTAATCTTACTATCCGTTTTTCCATCTTTTGGTCCATGAAGTGCAACAAATGCCCGTTCATTTTCACTCCACAATAAAGCATCTTGAGAGAACTGATTAAACTTCTGATTAAAGTCATTGGCTACATATGTTAGACGACTATTCACGTTTTTGACATTCGCATCAAGCCCTGTTAACGCTGAGCCAACATTGTTAAAGACTTCCTGTTTTACACTCCCATCCGCAGACACAAAGGATAAATTATATTGTGGACCTACAAAGGCACCACTTTTAAATGCTGCATTTCCACCAAAAAATTCTGCTACATTTTCGGATATTTCGTAAATTTGGCTGCCATTGATTGCATCATGCGATTGTTCAGAAATATCACCATTTTTGATATTACGAAGTGCAACGGAGCCTTCACTCTTACCACCACCCAAAGTCACACTGTTATAATTAACAGTGTCATCATCATTCTTATCGTAGAGGACTGCAAAAGCAGTATCTATCTTAATATTGTTAATAATATCAGTAATATCTGAAATCTGGCCATCAAGTTGTTCTTTATTAACAGCTTCATCAGAGTTTACGGCTGCTTTTATACCAGAAATTGTCCGAGCGCCACCTAATTTATTTGCAACATTAATTGTTGTGCCACCTCTTTCTTTACCAACGGTGATAGGAGTATCTTCTTCATCTTGCTTTACAAGAATATTAAGCTTAATACTGTCAGTAGCCTCTGTTATAGTATCATCGAGTTGCTTTTTATTAACAGCTTCATTATCGTTTATTGCCGCTTTTACACCCGCAATAGTCCGCTCTCCTTCACTGCCTGTAATATCAATTTTCGTGCCATCTTTTTCCTGACCAATAGTGATAAGCTTTCCATCTTCCACCCATTTAACAAGGTTATTTCCTGCTACTTGATCTTTTACTTCGTTCAGCTGTGCAACATTCACTGCATCATTTTCATGACTACCCTTTGCTACACCTTTAATTTGTTTATTGCCAGCACTAATACCCCCAGTAGTCATGTTTGGACCACCAGTAATTACGAAGCCATTATCGCTTACGTTTGCCTTGCCTGCTATTACACGTTTGACTCTGATAATATCATTTAAATCAAATCGTACCTCATTTTCATCGCCTTTGGTAATTTTGACATTCTTACTTTCTTCATTATCATCTTCCGCATTAATACCTATAAACTTTACTGTATTGCCAGGTTCAACATTTGTAGCTTCTTCATCGTTAACAGCAAGTTTCCAAGCTCCTACTGCCGATATCAATCCTTTCACCTCATTCAGCTGCTTTAAATTTACTGCATCAGTGTTGTCAGTCCCCTCTAGAACCTTTGTAATCTTTTGATTGCCAGCATCAATACCATCAAAAGCTATTCTTGGTCTATTATTACCAGTAAATCCAAAGCCATCATCACTTATAACGCTTCTGCCTGCGATAACACTCGTCACTGTAATATTATTAGCTAAATCAAATCTGACATTGTGGTCTTCACCCTGCTCGATTTTGATATTCTCACTACCTTCATTAGCTACTGCTTCTAAATTAACTAAAGTGTTTGGACCAATGGCCATAGCGTTTCCAGCGTTAACAGAAAGCTGCCAGTTCGTTTTCGTTGCTTTTTCTACAGCTTTCAACTGCTTATAATTAACCGCTTCATCATCTTCAGTCGCGTTTGCAACTCCTGTAATCTTTTGATTGCCAGCATCAATACCATCAAAAGCTATTCTTGGTCCATTATTACCAGTAAACCCAAAGCCATCATCACTCATAACGCTTCTGCCTGTGGCAACACTCGTCAAGTTAAGAATATCATTCAAAGCAAATTTGATTGTATGCTTATCACTCTCATTATCTTTTTCAATATTTAAGTTGCTATTTTCTACTGAAAAATCTACTGTAGTGCCTGGATTAACATCTGTAGAATCCCCATCGTTAACAGAGAGATTCCAAGCTTCTGCTTTCGATATCAATCCTTTTACTTCGTTCAGCTGTGCCACATTCACTGCATCATTTTCATAGCTACCCTTTGCTACACCTTTAACTTGTTTATTTCCAGCATTAATACCCCCAGTAGTCATGTTTGGACCACCAGTAATTACGAAGCCATTATCGCTTACGTTTGCCTTGCCTGCTATTACACGTTTAACTCTGATAATATCATTTAAATCAAATCGCACCTCATTTTCATCGCCTTTGGTAATTTTGACATTCTTACTTTCTTCATTATCATCTTCCGCATTAATACCTATAAACTTTACTGTATTGCCAGGTTCAACATTTGTAGTTTCTTCATCGTTAACAGCAAGTTTCCAAGCTCCTGCTGCCACACTTCTCATAGCTTTCAACTGTGCAACATTCACAGCATCAGTATCTTCAGTACCAGCAGCCACTCCTGTAATTTGTCGTGTTAGCACACCTTTACCATCTTCACCACCCACTTCACCAACACTAAAAGCCCCTGCAGTGCTTCTCCATGTTATACTATTATCTGTTGAGCTCTTATTTGTTGCAGGATCATAACCAAAAACGCCCTTGTCAGTAAGAGAAATAGACCCACCACCTATAGCAACACCATCCTTAACACGTACCTGTGCATTTGAACCAATCGCTATTGAATACATTTTTTCAGCATTAGCATTGGAACCTATAGCAATAGCATCTTTCTCATATGCTATTACGAATCTATCTTGTTCATCATCTTCTTCTACAGGCTCGCTACCACCTATTGCAATAGCGCCACTAGCTCGAGCTTCCGCTTGTGAACCTATAGCAATTGTATAACTTTCACTTGCCTTTGTTCTGGCACCTAAAGCAACAGCATTCAAACCAGATGCCTGTGCAACTCCACCAATAGCAACTGTAGATTCCCCTGATGCTTCTGATCCCACACCCATAGCAACACTTGCTTTACCACCTGCAAGTGCAGAAACACCAAAAGCTTGTGCTCCACCAGCCTTTGTAGTTGCACCAGCACCAAATGCTGTTGAATAATTCCCTGTCGCCGAAGCTCCACAACCAGTTGCAAAAGAATAAACACCATAAGCTTCAGGTAGAGCACTCTGAATACCCTCAGTGGCTGTTCCCATATAGCTACCATTATTAGTCAAAACTCCATCACTACTCCAAGTAACCTTTTGAGTGATCATGCCGTAAGGGTTGCCCCCATTGTTAGCATTGTAACCATTGATAAATCTGTTATACTGTTCCTCTGCAGTTATTCGATTGGTAGTTATCTCCTGTTGCTTCCCCCCACGACCAACAACATTATCCACTCCACAATAATCATCATCACCAGCGAAAACAATACTGCCATGACTACCATACTGATAGGTAACACCGGTACCACTTGTACTCTCAATATTTCCTCCTCTTATCGCAAGATTCGCAGCGAAAATAGGAGAGACACTCGATAAGAGCGCCGCCATTGCCGTTCCCAATGAGACAGCTTTAGCCCAATTTTGTGTTGAATATAATTTTTTCATAAGAACCTCCTCCAACAGAGTCCAAATATCATCACAAGGCGCAAAAACCCTCATGGCAAAATCCCTGTTTGCGCACCCTAAAAACCAATAAATAAAGATAAAAACCCCCCCTCGTAATACCGATATTCACTATGGCATCACCCTAAAGTCTCTGAAGAAACAGTAAATCTAGAAAAGTCCCCAACCCTTTTATCTAGAAGGTTTCAAACTAAAAAATAAAGAAAATAGACAATTTTCGTACCCCATCCATTCAAAAACCAGCGCTTTACCTTCTAATAAAAACAGCTTTATTAAAGAGCAATTTTAACTTTCAAATAAAGCGCACAAGCAGAATGGCAAGAGTGTAAAAAATAATTTTTCATAAATTTGCAAAAATGACTTTCCAATAAATCTAAAGATATGTGTTTTGCGATATCTGCTCTTACAAGTATAAATTTAATGAATTTTCTAAAATTATAACATCATCTAGAAAGGGAATGATTATCATCATAACATGCATTATTCACTATGAAATAACATACTTAATTAATACGATATGTGCCTTTTAGAGGAAATTTTACCAACATAATTAAGCGATTTCTAAAGCAAAGTATCGCTCTTTTAATTTCGTGAGCTTCATAAAAAAGATAAAAGTTATATAAATTTCTTTCGTTCTTCTCTATACTTTATGTCTGTTGCCTTTCATTCAACTATGGCAATCAAATTTCCATCATAATCGTTTTCATTGCTGTACAGATTTTATAAAATAACGCTAAATGCAAAAGAGTTGTTTTTAGTTCTTCCTCCCAATAACCAGTTATATTTTCAGTGTTATCAGTATCATTTTCTTCACCCAAAGAATGTTTCAGGAGTGGTGTTACAAATATCATCTTCTTTTTGAAAGAATCTTTCATTTATCAGCTTATACACCAGCCGCAACTCTTTTTATAGGCGGCTTTATCTTCATCAAGGATGATGATTTTTCTCTCGTAAATTGATATTAAAGGAAATCATATGATAAAGTGCCGTAGAAATATTTTCCATAGACAAACCATGAGCTATTTGAGAGTTTTATAATAGAAAATCAAAAAAGATTTTTATAACCTCTCTGTTAATCCGTATCTTGCTTGGTAATTAGATGGGCTTTTTCTACTTCGATTTGATGTTTTAAATGAAGTTTAAGGAGGGGCAAAGTGTCTTCCACTTCTTCCATATCGTGAATGTTTTGAATAAGCTCTTGCAACTTTCCATCAAGCTCTGTTGCTAATTCCGCTATATCTTCAGAAGAAAGTGTTATTTGTGCATCACGATACGTCGTATAAGCCAAATGGCCAAGTTTTTTCATAACTCCAGTAGAGACCTCTTGCGGTTTAAAACCCGCTGCTTTCGTCATCACCATGTCTGTAAACATCTCACCATTGCCAGTTACAAGCCAATCTAGTGAAACACCGCAAATTTCTTGATATTTAAAGAGAGCAGAAGCGATAGGTTCACTTATACTAGTTTCATAAGTTCCTATGGAACCAACAGCTACACCAAGATATTCAGCAAATTGTTTGCGCTCTGTGAAACCAAGTACGCGCCATACTTCACGAAAACATTTTGCTAGCTCAGTTTTAGGTTCTGTTTCCGGACGTGCCAAAAAAATCACTCTAAAATCAATAATAATTGTTTCCTAAAAAACTACATTGATTTATGCTTATATTAACGCCTGTTAAGATGAGCGGTTATTCACACATAATCCCACAGAAATGAATGTTATAGCATTCGTTTAAGCAAGAGCGAAATTTATGACAATCACACAAAAAGGGTGTCGTCATAGTATCTTAGCCAAACTGCATCACCGTAATATAAGCCAAATTCAAGAAAACTTACCAAATGCCTTCATCCAGTGTCAAAAACATTTGGACTCGCCTCAACAAAAAAGTTAAACACGCTACTGTCGATTGTAGCGGTTTGCATATCAAGCCAATTTTTGTCGACCGCTACCTTAAAAGTTGTGGTCACATTTTTAAAGCAGCACAAAACCGCTAAGACTTCGCCCTCTTGCACGATAACGCCACCTAAACCTTATCGTAAGAATATGCATGCTAAATTTATTTCCTATATTTTTAATTACATAAGATAAACAGTTTATCAATGTCTAAAAGCCAATACAAAATGGGCAAGATCACTGATGTTCTAGGAAAAATGAGACCACCATCTCTTAATTCAAAGGCTGAACGTTTATAAACCATGTCTGCTTATTGTTGATATCAATGGTAGAGATTTTTCTTTGATTGGCAATGCAAGATCTTAGAGCATTTATCTTATCATCAAAATAGTTTGTTTCACACGCAATTTAAAAGCCGTTTGGTAATATATCCTAAATGCTGTAAACTCTATAGCGAAGATACTGGTGTAGTAATGTTTCTGACATACAATAGTGTAAAAACTGGTGCTTTGCATCAAATTGACAAAACCATGATGTTGGTATACATGGCAGCTTCTGGTGATGACAGTGGGGTAAGATCTAAAATATCAAAGCCGCATGGAAAAACTGCAACGTGGAGGAATCAGCATGATCTCTTTATGCGATAAAGAATTATCCGATACACTTGTTGGTCTTTATGACGATTATCAACGTGGTTTTGACATTGGAGAAGAGCTTAAATTGTGCGTGGATTTGGCTTTAACTCTTGAATTAGAACTGAGTATTCACCGTTTAAGCGAAGCAGATACCGTTTTGAAAAAGGAAATTATACAAACCTTGCACCGTCGCAGAAACTCCCATTCCAATAAAGATGAGACAATTGATGCAACTGACACAATTCTTCATATGGATTTTGAAGAACGTAATTTATAGAATATAATACCTATTTGAAGCAAGATTATCTTATTGCTTTGCGTTTTTTTTTTTGCTTAAATATGAAACTCAAGGATTTTTAAAAATTTTAAAGCGCTGTGTTATTGGCTCCTCACAATAATGCGATTAATCGAAGAAGTATGTCAACGTTTTTGGGTCGTTTATCAAAAAACGACGAGTATTTTATAGAACACATAAAATTTAGCTTTATTTGTTAAAAGCTTCAACCCATAGCATTCACTCATCTACCCTTTTAAAAGAAAAATATGAAAGGCACCATAAATATTTGTAAAATGACGTAATACTTAAATACAAATTACTGTCTTTCATTTTTGTAAAATAGAACGATGAGCACTCCAGTAATCGCAATAATACTTGGAAAAAAGTATAGAGGCTGAGATAAAACACCATTGTATCTTTTGCCATAAAGGAATAGACTTCAGAGAGTAAAGTACCTAGAGACACCATTAAAATTCGCCTGTAATCTTCCTTGATATTCAAGATCACAAAAGCGTTGTGATAAAAAAATCGAAAGGGCCAAACTCGAAAGTCCAAATCTAATCATAAAATAAACAGGAAAAATAATGAGGGTGTGTGTATTAACAGACAGAATAACAAAACCTCATAGCCATAATAGCTAAAAAAGTGCCAATGTTTTTCTTATGGATCAAACTTTACAAAAAAGTGGCAAAAGAAGCAAACCAATAAATACACTCGCTGAATAAAGCACTTCGAACATTGCAAAGGTCCTGCTATCTACGTCCAAGACTTCTTATGTATAAGGAACCAAAATAACAGGAATTGTCATCAAAAAAATCATAATAATTATCTGGCTTATATAAGGCATAAAAAGAGCTGGTTTCTGTCTAATATAATGAAATGACGATATATAATTTTCCACCAGTTTTTTTGGTTTTGACTTTCAGATTCTTGGGTTTTAGATACCTTCATCGCAAAGTTAAGTAAACTAGCAATAATAAAGGATATACCACCTATCAGAAGGGTTCCTTTTGTTCCTGTATAGGCAAGTATAAACCCACTTAATCCCATACCTATGATAGTACCAAGTTCATAAACCATATCGATTATCGCATTTGCATTAACCAGATTTTCATATAATACTTTGAATTAAAGAAATAGCTGATAGCATATAAAAAAAGATAAAAACACCTAAGAGAGCAGATAAGAACATCAATTCAATTTTTATTGCCAAACTGCCAAAGTATTGTATTACCCAACCCACAATCATCAAACCTCTGACAAAATTTAAAATGACAATTTGCATTTTACGATTGTCTTTATACGCCAATACGCCCAAAATAGGGGCAAAAATAATATTAGACATCCAGAGAAAAAGCATGAAAAGCGGTACACCACGAATTGAACTTGTTTGATTGTAAACAAGCCATGACAATATGATATAATTTGGCCCATTTCCAAATGTGGCAAATAAGCCGCTCAGTGTGAAATAGAGAAAAATTCTATTCTCGAAGAGAAAAACTCGTTCTTTCAAATTGGAAGCGAACATAAATTACCTCTTCGAACAAATATCTTTTTTGTATAGAGTTTACCCTGTTTTGAAAATTTTCTATTTTAGATTATTAAATTTAAGAAAGTGAAATCCCTCATTTTGTCATAGTATGGCTCATTCTTTATGAAAATAAAGATCCTTTTAGGTATAATGTAGAAGAGCTTTAAAACACTGAAAGCTCATAAATGTTGCTGTTCTCATTAGGAGTTGATGCTTAAATCGTGGATGCAATATGGTGTCGTTGAAACCAGTTATTTTGGTCATATCAAAAGGTAACAAGGTAAATCAAATATCAGATAAACCTTGTAGACCTAACGCAGTATTTGCGTCGTTGTTACATACGTCAAGAAGAGACTCTGATTGCTGCATCAGAAGGAAAGAAACTTTGCTCCTTCATCTCTTAAAGGCAAGAGAGTATCAAATCCCCAAAAAGTAGCCGTTATTATCTCTACTTTTAAGGTTACTTTCCGCACTAAAATATGCTTGAGCATATCCCATATATTTTCATTTTTGTATCATCATGTTTAGCGTAAAAAATGAAGATATTGTTATCATGATAGATATTGATAACTTTTCCCGTATTTTAAATCCTCCAGCCCCAATTCTTTCAAAAAAAGCAAATTGCAATTTAATGATAGCCAGTTTTCCAATGAGACTATTAAAATATTCAATGCACTATTTTTCCAGGGCATCTAAATTGTTATGATCACGCATCTAGAACTTCCAATTTAGAGTTCTAAACCAACAAATAAAAGAGAATACATCGCAGACAGGCTTTTAAAAATTATTAATCTAATGATACATTTTATTCATAGCTAAAACAAAACTTATATATATGGTGTCGTATTTGATTATGGATTAAAGAAACAGAGGCCATTCCATCAATAGCGATAAATTGTTCATCTATCTCTGATAAAAGTTGATATATTTCATAAACTTTTTCAATAAAAGAGAGTTTTGCTTCGTATTTTAAGCTTAGACTATCCCTTTTTTGCAACCTTCCATAATAGCAACAGACGATAAATGAAGGTAAAATGTAATATTAGATCTTGCAATAGATTGATTTAATTTCACTACACTTTCATAGAAAGACTAGAATAAATATATCTATCGTTGATTAATAAATTTTACGATGATGTTTAAAAGTGTTGATAATTTCAAGCGTATGTTTTCGTCTATCTATCGCGGCTAAGAGTGCTAAAAGCAATGGATCACTGTGTTTTCACATTCACCCCAATAACTATACAACCTCTGGATTATTTCTATACCAGTGGCTGAGTTAAAAAGTTTGCATTATATGTTTTCCTTGTGCGTAATGGTGGGAAATCTCTTTTTTTTTTTTGAGTTGTCTTGCCACTTCCATAAAACCCACATAGAATTATAAAAATCTTTATTAGGATACATTTTATCTATTATATCATCCATTATTTAAGTAATTTTATGTTCACAATCTCTTTGTTTTGACAAAGGCATTTTTTAAAAATTCGTCTTCAAACACCAAAAGCATGACATCAAAAATATTAAACTCTTTGAAAAATAAATTTGATACAAAACCTTCTGATAAGCCACAGCTGTTGATTCACATTCGGGATAGGTAAAAATAAATTAAGTGAATCAAAGGACAAAAACCCCTAAGCTTATTTAAAAGATATTGACTTTATTGAAAATGGCGGAGAGAGAGGGATTCGAACCCTCGATATGATTTCCCATATACACGCGTTCCAGGCGTGCGCCTTCAACCACTCGGCCACCTCTCCGGATTTTTGCACTATACTCAGAAAGAAATAACGTGCAAGTCCAAACTATACACTCAAAATTCAAAAAACAACTTCATTTACCAAAATAAAATGTGATACTTGTTGAATAACAAGCATATCCTCTTTTTTAAGAAAAAACTTTTCCGTGGATAGACCTCTAAAATGCAATAACTGGATTATCATACATCAGCAATTTTCATGTTCATTCGCATACCGTTTCACTCAACATTTCTTCAAAAATAAAGGATTAAACATCACTAAAAACTTGTTACCAGTGATTATATTCAATAATCAGTTGGAAAGGCGTCTACACCCTAACCTCTTGCTCCGCAACACTAAACACGTTTCATGGGGATAATAAACTTCATTCTAACAAAAGTGATTTATAATGTGATTGCTTACAAAATTGCAAGATCGACTAGCTCTCCTCCCCGTAAAACCCCTGTATCACCTTATATTATTGCTAAGAGCACGTACAGCTTGCGCAGTTTCGCACTGTAATGCTTTTTTTGCTAAAATCTTCATATCTTCAAAACTATGCGCCTGCAAACACGCTTTTACTGAAGAAATATCACAGGATATCATGGAAAGTTCATGAATCCCTAATCCAGTTAAAATCATTGCTGCAAAAGGATCTCCAGCCATACCGCCACATACACTAACCCAACACCCATGTTTTGCTGCGCCTCGGACAGTATGGTAAATCATACGCAAAACCGCTGGATCAAGACTATCAGCTTCAGACACAAGATAAGGATTTTGTCGATCAACAGCCATGGTATACTGCGTTAAATCGTTGGTTCCAATCGAGAAAAAATCAACATGGGCACTCAAAATATCTGCCATAATGGCAGCAGCTGGAACTTCAATCATAATACCAAATTTCAATTTTGGTGCACCAATATCGTTGCGAATTTCTTCTGCAATTTTCTTCATAGCAAAAATCTCTGAAACAGACATAACCATTGGAAACAGAATCCATAGATTACCACCCTCTTTTGCAGCGCGATAGAGAGCACGCAACTGAGGAACCAACAGATCACGTCGACGTAACAAAAGCCGTGTTCCCCGAACACCTAAAAAGGGATTGTCTTCTTTAGATAAATGTAAATGTGTAACCTGTTTATCCCCTCCAATATCGAGCGCACGAATAATTAATGGCTTATCTTCCACAGCTGCAGTCATTGCTCGATATACGTCAAACTGTACATCTTCATCCGGAATATGTGAACTCTCTAAAAACAAAAACTCTGTACGCATGAGTCCAATACCTTCGGCCCCTAAATCAAGTGCAACAGGAACCTGATTTGCATAATTGACATTAGCCATAATACGAATCCTTTGACCATCTGTCGTTTGTACCGGTAATCTACATACGCATACCCCATTGTCACGCTTTTGCACGACAATGCTTATTTGTTTTTTAGCTTCTTCAACATCTTCAGAAGTAGGATCAGGATAAATGAACCCGTTATCACCATCAATGATGGCCTGAATATCAGGCTTAATTGCCAAAACATCTACACCCGCAGCAACAACCATTGGAATACCAAGAGTGCGTGCCAGAATAACTGTATGAGACAGTGGACCTCCCCATGCGGTTGCTAAACCTTGCACTTTTGTACAATCAAGCTGCGCTACATCAGAAGGAGATAAATCATCTGTAACAAGAATAACACCACGCGGAATATCATTTAAAAAGAGTGATCTATAAGATGGATTGATTTCGCCTAGAACACGACGACCAACATCAACTAAATTAACAGCACGTGCCGCTAACAAGGGACTATCTGCCTTAGAAAGCATACCTGCAAACTGCCGAACCGCTTTATCCCAAGACCAAGCTACGCCATGACCTTCTGCCATAAAACGATAAACTTGAGCTATCAGATTTTCATCTTCCAGCAGAACCATTTGCGCAGAAAAAATCGCAGCAGAATCCGCTCCCATACGCGCAGTGATATCATCAATAATTGATACCATTTTATGTTTTGTTTTTGTAAGAGCATTTTCAAGGCATGCCTTACCACTTGCAAAACTAATTGGCTTATCTGTTATCGAAATATCATCATGCCTTAAAATAAAAATCTTGCCAAGAGCGAGCCCTGGACTTGCTCCAACACCAGAAATGCCTTTCTGCATAGAGCGCGGATACCAACCATGAAAAGCCTTAGTTTGAGCTTCCATTTCTCTCATCATACATTTTTCACTTATGCTTACTTTCTTCACAACAGAAATTGCTTCCTTCAGAAGTTGTACACCTTCTGAAGCATCCGTCGAAAAAATCAGAACATCACCGTTTTTGGCCCCTAATTGCAATAAACCAACTAAATTTTTCATTTCAACGGTATACTGACCATGGCGGACTCTGATAGAATTCTGCACTTTTTTTGCAAAATCAACCCAAAGAGAAGCTGGTCGCGCATGAAGACCACTTGGGTAATCTAAAGTCCATTCCTGACGCACCGAAAGATCACCAATAAATGCATTTCTCTTCTTCCTATCCTGTCTAAACAGCATTGTAATAATCTGCTGTTTGTCCGCAGTTTTTGAAAGTGCTTCAAGCCGTTCTTTATCAAATAAAAGAAGAGTCAATTTTTTGCAAATCTCTCTATAGCGATCCTGACAAGCCGCAATGGCAATAACCAAACGTGCTTTATTTCCATCACACCAATCAACACCCGCGGGAATCTGTATAACAGCAACTGCATCCCTGATAATTAAATCACGATTTTCAACCATTCCATGGGGGATTGCTATACCATTTCCAAGCCAAGTATTCGTTATTTCTTCGCGTTTGAGCATGCTTGCTAGATAAGATTTGTCAACTGCACCAACCTGCACAAGCAGTTCAGCCGCAGCATGAATTGCATCATTTTTATGATCAAAAGCAGCTGCAAGTTTTACAGATTTTGTAGACAAGATGTCACTCTCGTTAAAATCTCTATTCATTACTTCTGCTTCCTCACATCTCATCGTGAATTTAAACTGTTTCACACTTGAGCATGAATGTTTTTGATAAATTTCATTTCAAAGCTGCATTTCCCAAAATATAAAAAACAATCACGCAAATTTCTTTTGTTTTAAAGAATATAACTAAGTGAAGCGTCTAAACATCCTCAACGTGATCCATTAAATGATGAGATAGTGCCCACCCACCGAATGGCTTAAAACCATTACAGGCAAATCTGACTCCTACTCTTTACTTCAAAAAGACAAATGCCCCATCCAAATCACTAAAAAGCCACTTTGAAAAATATCTTTACTACCCCATTCGACAAATTTGTAATTATTCCTTCTAATCAAAAAACAGAACACCCAATCACTTAAAATTTCAGCTGGTATTTTAACTTCCTTTCTCCAAACTGAGCAACAGGCTCTTACTTTTTTTCTGATTCACTCCATAATCACAAATTGCTATAAACGGCCTACCATCTTTAGATTCTGCGTAGCTAAATATCGTATGACACAAAATCTCTCAAGACACACTCTTGACAACATTGTAGGCTCTCCTTCCTCAAATAAATTATTGCACCCGCACAATTCACTCTGCACATCCACGAAAGTATATAAACCAACAAAAAAACACTCTCTCCCGCTCACAATCAACAGAGCTCCACACATAATCTGAATTGCTAGGTACTTTGACAAACAAGATAAATAAGGCACTCAAATAAAAAGCATTTTTTCCTTAAATCAATCTTTGCACTTATGTCGGTAAGTTCTATTTTCATAACGCTTCAAAATAGATAACTCAAAAAATACTCTTACTGTAGCTGATCACACATAAGTCATTTAGATATCTTCAAACTAAATCCTCTTAATAACACAACTTTTCTTTCAATTTATTAAAAAATCTTTCAATGCACTTCACTGCTCAAACCAGCTTTGACTCCCTCTCTTACAGCCTCTTTATAAATACCCCTCTCTTCTAAACTCTAAACGGATAGCCTTAATACCCATTACAAACCTAAAATATTATTACCATCACCAAAACAACCGCGCAAATACTTCCCCTTGAACCCCACAATAGCTATCCGAAAATAAATCTTCAGGCACTTTTTCATACCTAAAGAGTAGAGAAAAATTTCCGAATCATGTCATACACCAACTCTCAGCCACCTCCCTCATTACATCACTACCTTCAATACAAAGGAGACATGACAGCCATTTTTCGTTATTTAAGAAAAACATTTTCCAAATTCTATTTCGTTATTTCCTTCAAATATTACCCATTTTGGATTATATCATAGAACGTAAAAAAGGAAAGACAGCATCCTGCCTTTCCTTTTAATGTTAAAGATTTCGAAACCGAAATTTCAGCTTATTGTAAAAAACATTACCGCTTACTCTACCGCTTTCACCGTGGGAATAACGGAGACATACGAACGGTTATTCGCTTTCCTTTGAAAAGAAACCATTCCGTTTGACAGCGCAAAAAGAGTATGATCTTTCCCAATACCAACATTGTCACCAGGATGCCAACGCGTACCACGCTGGCGAACGATAATATTTCCAGCGATAACGGCTTCACCACCAAATTTTTTAACGCCAAGACGTTTCGATTCTGAATCGCGACCATTACGCGAAGAACCACCAGCTTTTTTATGTGCCACGGACGTTCTCCTTTAATCTTCTTTATTATTTGACACTACAGCGGCTTGCTTCTGTGGTACAGTTTTTTTTACAGAAGCAGTTGCCTTTGTTTCCTATGTTGTTTCTTTTAATACAGTAGCTTCTTCTTTAATTGGCTTTTCAGCTGCTTTTTTAGGCTTTAAACCACCTGTTAAAATTTCTAAAACACGCAATGTCGTCACCTCTTGGCGATGACCGCGTGTGCGTTTTGAATTTTGACGACGGCGTTTCTTAAATGCAATAACCTTACGTGCACGTGCCTGCTCTATAATCTCAGCCGTAACCAAAGCATCACCAACAACAGGTGCACCAATAATCGCATTATCTTTTTGCCCAACCATTAATATGTCATTGAATTCAACAATATCACCGGCATTTCCAATAATTTTTTCAACTTTTACCACCTGGTTAGCAACAACGCGGTATTGCTTACCACCAGTTTTAATGACTGCGAACATTTTTTACCCTTCCGTTCACTCCAGCTCTTATTTTGATTTCTGCCTTGTTAATAAAGAAAAATAGGCTGCTTTTTATCAGTCGTTATAGATTAAAAGAGAGATACATTCTCCCAAACACCAACATGCGCAGATTCCTCCACGCTTGCATTCTGAGCATATATGATAGAATTTTTGTTCTCTGTCAATAAAATCCCACAAAAAAACAAAAAAGGGTTGTACTCAAAACAATTGAAGTTTATCTACCCGTCATATACTTAAACAGTGAAAACCTTGTTGTACTTATATGGAGAGATGGCTGAGTGGTTGAAAGCACCGCACTCGAAATGCGGCATAGGGGCAACTCTATCGGGGGTTCAAATCCCTCTCTCTCCGCCAAATATCAGTTAAAACGGTATTTATTAAAATATTTTTATTCCCTACGTCTCGTCTGAATATGGGCCAACAAACCTAATGTTGAACTATCGCGGTTATTTGCTTTGTTTTCTCCGCGAAGAATTAGTAACAATTCATTTGCCAATTCTTTACCAAGCTCAACGCCCCATTGATCAAATGAATTAATATTCATCAAAACACCTTCAACAAAAACACGATGCTCATAAAGTGCAATGAGACGACCGAGTGCAAAAGGTGTCAACAAATCTTGAACCAGCATCATACTGGGACGGTTTCCCGCAAAACTTTTATGAAGTGCTAGATTCTCACTCTCACGCTCATCAATTCCACTTTTTACGAGGATGCGCCTTGTATTTTCGACACTCCGTCCCTTCATAAGAGCCTTTGATTGCGCTAAACAATTCGCTACCAACATATCATACATAGGATGTAAATTTTGCTCATGCCCTTTTATAAATAAAATGAATTCTACAGGAATAACATCTGTTCCTTGATGCAAAAGCTGAAAAAAAGCATGTTGTCCGTTTGTCCCTGAATCACCCCAAACAACCGGACCACTTGAAAAAGTTAATGTTTTGCCATCCAAAGAAACCTGCTTACCATTTGATTCCATATCGAGTTGTTGCAAATAAGCTGGAAAGCGAGCTAAACGCTGTGCATAAGGAATGATAGCACGTGATGCATAACCACAAACAACACGATGCCAAAACCCTAAAAGGGCAAATCGAATAGGAATATTTTTATGCAAAGGTGCAGTTTTAAAATGTCGATCCATCTGCTGAGCACCTTCGAGAAATTGGCGAAAATTCTTCCCTCCTATCGCTAACATAACCACAAGGCCAATGGCTGACCAAATCGAATAACGCCCTCCAACCCAATCCCAAAATCTAAAAGTTCTCGAAGAATCTATGCCAAATTTTACTACTTTATCAAGCGCACTTGAAACAGCAACAAAATGTTTGCAAACAGCTTCTTCCCCTAAATGTGAAATAATCCATTGACGTGCAACTTGAGCATTTGCAATTGTCTCAGCCGTTGTAAAAGTTTTAGAAGCAACAACAAACAGTGTTGTTGCAGGATTCAAAACAGAAAAAATATCAGAAATATGGGCGCTGTCAGCATTAGAAACAAAATGACAATTTGGACCATCATGATAGGGTTTTAAAGCATGTGTAACCATTGCAGGCCCAAGATCAGAACCACCAATACCAATGTTCACAATATCAGTTATCTTCTCACCACTTTTTCCCTTATAGCTACCATTGCGGACCATGTCAGAAAATCTTTCCATATCAGCAAGAACATCCTGAATATTGTGAACAAGATCATTGCCATCTAACATGAAAACTTCATCAGCAGGCAAACGTAGTGCAACATGAAGGACCGAGCGCTTTTCAGTTGTATTAATAGCTTTCCCTGAAAACATTGCATCACGCCTGCCTAACACATCTGCTGCAACAGCCAAATCATCTAGAAGTTGCAATGTTTTAAATGTTACGCCACATTTCGAAAAATCGAAAAGAAGATCATCAAGGTTTAAGGAAAAATGCGAAAAACGCCGTTCATCCTCTACAAAATGCCGACGAATATCATAGACCCCATCTTTTATGGCGTGTCTTCTTAAGGCTTGCAAAGCTGCTTCAAAAGCTTTTTCATTTCGAATCGAAAAGCTATCTCCCATGGACTTATACCACATGGTTATTGACAACGAAATCTACACACAAACAATAATAAAACAGGGAACTTCTCCTTTATTGCAGCCAATTTTACTCCTCACGTACACAACGAAGTGGTGCAAAAAGGGTAAAGATAAAACCCGAAAACGACATTTTAAAAACGAAAATAAAAAAATTATCAAATATTCCCTACCAGATTAAATCATTCAGCTTCGCTGAGTTCTCTTCTTAAGCGTATAGCTTCTTCTGATTTTGATCTCACAAAACGGCCAAGAAAGAGATAAACAACCGGTGTAACATAAAGCGTAAAAATAGTTGCTAAACCCAAACCGCCAACGATGACCCAACCTAAAGCTATACGTGCTTCTGCACCAGCACCTTTGGCTAAAACCAAAGGAATCCCTCCTGAAATGGCACAAATCATCGTCATACAAACTGGACGAAGACGAATATTCGCTGCTTCTTCTACAGCTTCACGCACGCTTTTACCTTGATCACGTAACTGATCTGCAAATTCAACAATAAGAATACCATTTTTAGCCATAACCCCAACCAACAAAATTAAACCAATTTGACTATAAATATTAAGACTTACTCCACTTAAAAGCATAGAAATTACAGCACAACCAATCCCTAATGGTACAGTAGCCATAATAATAAATCCTGAAACAAAACTTTCAAACTGTGCTGCCAAGACCAATAGAATAATCACAAAGGCGATTCCAAAAACAATCATAAAATTGGAAGATGTTTCACCAAGTGTGGCAGCTTCGCCTAAAGGAACAATATAATTTCTCTCTGACAACAACGGAGCAGCAATTTTCTGTACAGCCTGATAAGCGTTCCCTAAAACGACACCTGGAGCAAGATTTGCGCTTAAAATAATAGCATTCATGTGTTTCTCTCGTTTTAATTGAGGTGCAATGGCTTTTTCATGCAAGCTCGCAATAACTGATAAAGGAACATATTGACTTCCTTTGGTTTTTAAAAAAATATTTTCTAAATCATGAGGATTATCAATAGGATTCTTGCGCGATGTCAGTTTAACATCATAAGAATGGTCATCCACATAAACGGAACCAATTTTTTTTCCATCTAACATTGCTTGTAATGTATTACCCAAATTGCTGATATCAATTCCTAAATCAGAGGCTTTTTCTCGATTAATTTCAATAAAAAATTGTGGTTGCGTTGTATCAACAGTAAGCCGTGGGCGAATAAAATGCGGATCAGCTTGCAAAGCACTCACAAGCTTATCAGCAATTGGCTGTAATTTTGTATAATCATTTCCAAGAATTGCAAATTGTAATCCTTGACCAATTCCTCTAATGCCTAAAGAATTTCCCTGCGCAGCAAATACAAAAACTGCTGGAAAATGTCTAACCTTTGCATTAATATCTTCCACGATCTCTTGTTGACTACGCAAACGCTTGTCCCAAGATGAAAGCAACAAAACCAAAAAAGCAGTATTGGGCGAACCACCAATGCCAGTGAGAGAGTAACTGTTAACAATCTCTCTGGAATCACGTAACGGTTGTAAACTCGTTTCAATTTGCTTTACCTGTTCATTCAGATATTGTGTTGAAATACCCTGTGGTCCATTAATGACCAAAAAGATAAGGGCTCTGTCTTCTTCTGGCGTCAATTCCTGTTGTAATTTCGTATAGCCTCCAACACAAAGACCAGCAAAAATAAGCGAAGTAAAAATAACCATCCAAGGTCTTCCCAAACATTTATGCAGACTATAGTGGTATCCTTTTCTAAAAGGAGAGCCTAACTCATACAAAAAAGTGAAATGATGCGCTCCTTTTCCATTGCTCTCAGCATGCCCTTTGAGAAAGCCTGAAGCTAACATAGGACAAAGTGTTAAAGCAACAAACGAAGAAAGCAAAATAGAAATTGCCAACACAAAACCAAATTCTCTAAAAAGTGCTCCAACTTGCCCGGGAAGAAAAGAAATAGGTACAAAAACCGCAACTAAAGTCAATGTTGTTGCTAAAACAGCAAAAAACACTTCTCGTGTTCCCAACACCGCCGCAGCCCGGGGACCAAAACCCATATTGCGCCATCGAACAATATTCTCAAGAACAACAATCGCGTCATCCACCACAAGCCCTGTGGCCAAAACAAATCCTAAAAACGTGAGAATATTTAACGAAAACCCTACAAGGTAAATGGCAGCAATTGTCCCAATCAAAGCAACAGGAATAGATAAGACGGGAATAAGCGTTACACGAACATCTCTCAGAAAAAGGAAAATAACCAAGATAACACTGAGAACCGCAACGACCAACGCAACCTCAACCTCATGAAGTGCAGCCTTAACAAAAATGGCATCATCGCTAATAATACTCATGTGCACAGAAGAAGGAATAACAGTTTTGAGACGATCAACAACCGTTCGAACATCTTGAGAAATATTAAGGGTATTAGATTGCGCTTTACGCACAATCCCCAACCCAATTCCTGTCTTTCCGTTGATACGAAGAATTACTGTTTCTATATCAGGTGACAAAGTAATATACGCCACATCACCAAGACGCACATGAGGTTTTAAAACAACTTGTTCAAAAGCTTCTGGTGTTGTTAAACGCGCAGTAGCACGGACAATTAAAGTTTGCTTAGAATTGCGCAATAACCCCACCGGGACATCCGTTGTCATATCAGCAAGAATACGTGCGATATCCGCCACGGTCATCCCGTAGCTAGCAAGTTTTGCTTGATCAACATCAATCTGAAAAATCTTCGTGCGCGCATTATCAATTTGTACATCACCAACACCATCAACGGCAGAAAGTGCATCAACAATTTGATTGTCTACGATCATTGTTAAATCATCAATACTCATCGTTGGTGATGTCACAACCAAATACATCATCGCAGCAGCATTTGAATCTGCTTTAATAATTAAAGGTGAATCCGCGTCTTTAGGTAAAGAATCAGCAACGCGAGAGAGTGCATCACGAATATCAGATGCTGCAACATTCAAATCAACACCAACATTAAAATTAATCTCCACACGTGAACGACTAAAAGAAGAAGTTGAAGAAATTGTTTTAACACCTGAAACACGAGAAATAGAATCTTCTATAATTTTTGTAACTTCACGATCTATTGTTTCCGCCGATGCTCCAGCAAAAGCTGTCATAATTGTTATTACTGGAGTATCAACATCCGGAAGTTCTCGTACATCAACATTCAGCCATGCAGCAAACCCTGCAATTATAATCATAGCATTCAAAACAAAGATAAAAACCGGTCTGCGAATAAATAAAGTAATTATACCACCTTGTTCTTCCTGTGCTATAAGCTGCTTTGTGTTCAATTCTCGACTCATCGTACATCCTGCTCAGGAAGTACTAATAATTGCTGATGATGGGCTTTTGGATCATCAATCGTTACCTGACTTCCTGGATAAAGCATCTGTACTCCCTGAATGACAATTTGATCACCATTTTTCAGAGCTGCTTTCACAAACACTTGATCTGCCTTATGCTGAATAATTGATACTGGAATGGGCTCTACCTTTCCGTCTCTCACACGCCAAACAAATGATCCTTTTCTGTTCCATTGAATTGCAAGAGGATTAACAACAGGAAGTAAACCACCATAAAATTGCAATGCAACAGAAAAAGACATACCAGATATAAGTGTATCTTTTTCATTCTTGATTTCAATCTGAATATGAAGTGTGCGGCTTTCTGGATTAATAACATTATCAATCGCATAAATATGACCAATAAAAATTTTATCCGGCTGTGCTATTAATGTCGCAGTCACTTCATCTCCTTTATGAATATGCGATGCGTACCGTTCAGGAACCCATATATCGACTAAAATACGTTCTCTATTCTCAACACGACCTATTACAGTATTAAGAGCTACAGCATTACCCTCATCAATGGATAAAATGCCAACAACCCCGCTAAGCGGCGTACGAATTGTTCGCCGTTCAAGATCTAACTCAGCATTACGCAAAACCAAATTCGCATTATCCAACTCTAAGCGTGCAGTAATTTCTTGAACCTCTGTTGCTGTCTTGCTTTCGCGTAATTTAAGAATACGTGAAAGCGTTAATGCACTATTATCACGTTGTACTTTTGCTTTTGCAGTCGCTATTTCTTCCTTTTTAGAATCAAGCTTTGCAATTACATCACCCACTTGTACTTTTGCACCAGCTGACACAAAAAACTTATCAATAACACCTGATGACCAAGGGGTTAACTCAACCGCCGCAAATGCCCGTCCACTCCCAAGCACATTCAACTGTTCACGAAAATCTTGAATTTTTACAAGATCAACAACAACCTTTATTGGCGGCTTTCCCATAGAAATTTTTGAGAGTTTATGCGATATATTTGTTGTTTTATCCACTAATAAAATGAATTGTTCTGAACTCTTTTTCCCTGCCCAATAAGTAATCATCAAAATAAAAACAAAACATATTAGTGGAAAGATCTTTTTTGAAAACTCCATACATCTATCCTTACTGTTTCATAAATATGCAAATTTGTCTGAAACAGTCTTCAACAGTAACATCCGAATTTTACATCAAAATTGCAGGTAGTGCACCTTAATCCCCCACCGTAAAACACATATCTCATTTTCATTTGACTATCTTTCGTAGATTTAAACGTCAAGTTAACTATCGTTCATATTGGTTTGTCCCGTTAACATAACAAAAAATAACCATGTCAACATGAAACTGGAACTGCAAATACACTTTAGTCTTCTTAAAAAGGTATCATACACAAAGAGATAAAATTTTTATTTTCATCAAGTTTTACTTGCAATTCCTCAATGAAACGATTAGGAACCCTTTGTTCTTAAATTAAGATAAAAATTAAACTGTGCACCCGTAGCTCAGCTGGATAGAGCACCAGACTACGAATCTGGGGGTCAGGAGTTCGAATCTCTTCGGGTGCGCCATTCATGAGATCTCTAGTTTTTCTTCAATATGTTATTGGGATTATTGAACGATAATCTCCTTATTGAACCGCTTTTTATCTATGTACTTAATGACGTTATCATATAGCAAAATGTCTGCTTTTTGATTGTGAATCAGGATTTTTTTGTGGAATATTTTTTAAACGCACCGGATGCCTCATGTGTTTTCACTCATCAAAAACGGAGATTTCTGAAAATTGCTTTTATCTTTTAAAACTCAATATTCTGTTCTCTTTAAAGACTCTGCACGATTTTAACCAAGTTCTCTTCCACAAAACTCTAAGATATAGAAAATCTGGATAGAATACACTCTCGGAAGAATGAAAGAGCGTCACACAGCGCTCTCATAAAAATTTTAACATATTGATATAAAGGTTCTTTTCCTGAATCAGGCATTTCTTTTCAAGGCTTTTCAGAACGAAAAACGTAGAGATTCCTTTTTCTAAAAAACTATAGAACTTCTTCTCGTTCCACTTTAACATTCCTTCTTGCACAGTATATCACCAATCTTTATGATGTTCTGTGCCTCTATGTGCTATAAGTTCTCTCGTCCGATTATAGTACACATCCTCAATGCAAATATTAAAGACACATTTAAAGAATTTTTTCATGCCTAAATAGATATTGAAATTGCTTGCACTACTCAAAAGCATCATATCATTAAAATTGCACAAAAAATTGGTATCGCATATGAAAATATCATTCCTTATGGACATGATAAAGCTGAAATTTCTTCTGCATATATATATAAAATCGCTCAATAAAAATCCCGATGGTAAATTTATTCTCGTTACAGCTATCAATCTAATACCTGCTAGAGAAGCAAAAACAATAACAACGGTGGGCCTTAATAATCCTCTCAATTTCATTGAAAAAAACCATATCCATCTTGAGAAAACCTCTTTAGATCCCTGTTTTTGTCTAAAAAGCGATACTGTTGGAGGTGGTTATACCCAAGTCGTCCTAATGGATGACCTTAATTTACATTTTACCAGCGATTTTCACGCCATCACAGCTGCTCATAATCTTTTCACAGCAATTGATCGATAATCATATTTACTGGGGAAAAACTCTCAATATTGAGCCACGCCGAATTGTTTGGAAACAAATCCTGGATATGAATGACCCTGCATTGTGTGATATCATTATTTCATTGGGCGAAGTAACCAAAGAATTTCCACGTCAAACAGATCTTGATATTATTGTTGCATCAGAAATTATGGCTACCTTTTGTCTCGCTAAAAATCTAAAAAATCTTACACAAAAACTCAAAAAAGTTATTGTTGCCTATCGGTATGATAAAATGCCCGTAACAGATACTGATCTTAATATAGAAGGTGCAATGACAGTTCTGCTCAAAGGTGCTATGTAACCCAATCTCGTACAAACATTGAAAATAACCCTGTCCTTATTCACGGATAACCTTTCGCTAACATTGCTCATGACTGTAATTCAGTTATTACAACAAAAACTGCCTTAAAATTCTCCGATTATGTTATTACAAAAGTGGGATTTTGAATCGATCTTAGAGCAGAAAAATTCTTCAACATTATAATGTCGACAAACAGATCTTGTACAAGATGCTAAGGTGATTGCTGCAACAATTCACCTATTAAGAAAGAATGGTAGGGTCGATAAAAACAATCTCAAAGAACAAAACGTCATCGTTTTAGAAAAGCGGGGCAACCAATCTTTTACAACAATAAAAAACATGTAGCACTACAATATCCCTTGTGTTGTCACTATCAATCATTTTGATATCAATAACGATGCTGAAATAAGTACGTTACAAAAAATAGTTGCAACCACTGGACACAAGGCTGTTCTTTGCAAACATTGGAAACAAGGTGGAAAAAGCGCCACAAAACTTGCATAAAAACCCATTACCTTAATTGAAGACAAAAATACCCATTTTAAAGTTTTGAGACGATCTTCCTCTTGTTGAAAAAATTAATTGTATTATAAAAAAATCTCTATGGCGGACGCGGAACCATCATTCCAACCTCTATTCTCAAACAACTTGAATATTGGGGAAAAAGAAGTTATGATACATGCTCTATTTATATGACAAAACACCATATTCTTTTTCTTCTGATCCCACTCAATATGATGCTCTTTTTGATTTTGAAATTCCTGTACGTGAAGTTCATCTTTTGGCAAGTGCAGGTTTCTGCTGTCATCATTTGCGGAGATATCATTACTATGCCTGGTTTACCGTATTCCCCTATTGCTGAAAAAATGTATCTTTACGAAAATAATCAGATACAAAGACTTTCATAAGCTTGTAATTGTGAACTCAATCATCTGTTATCAAAAGCATCTTAGAGTAAAAAGATGAGAATTTAAAAAAGCGCTATAGACAAACACCTTCTTTATATGATATATAGGTGCCCATTACGCGTAGGATACACGTGTAAGGGGTGTTCTTTTAGATTTATTTTTAAAAGAAACTGGATTTTTTCCTATTATTTGTGACACTAAAATAAAGCAGGATAAATAGTGCAAGTACTCGTTCGTGATAATAATGTTGATCAAGCGCTCCGTGCTCTGAAAAAAAAGATGCAGCGTGAAGGCATTTTCCGTGAAATGAAGATGCGTGGTTACTATGAAAAACCATCAGAGAAACGTGCTCGTGAGAAAGCTGAGGCTGTTCGTCGTACACGTAAACTTGCTCGTAAGCGTGCACAAAGGGAAGGTCTTATTAGCAATTGTCGAGGTTCTTCCCTAAAATAGTGTGCCTTTACTCATGTGTTATAAAGTTCCTTTGGTAGTGATATCAATAAAATAGCGGAAGGGTGCGTCTGTGTTCGTACTATGAGTTGAATTTTTCCCACGTTATTTGTATTGTCTGGGGATTTTTTTTATCTGTTATCTGCAGTAGTGGGTGTTTTTTCCTATAAGTAAGTAGTATTGGGATGTCCTTGTTTTCTAGCTATTTTAAGCATTACAGAATAATTTATCGTTTAAAATTATTTAAGAGCATTTATTGCTACAGAGGGTGTGTCGTGCATTGTAAAGGGCTTTTCTGTTGTCCCTTAAAACAATTTTTTCTTTGCTTACCCCCTCTGTGATGATTTTCTTATCTGAAAACATTGAACATCTTTCAGCCCTCCTGATCATAGCAGATAAAAAACACATTACTCTCATAATATGCAAGTGTGTCGTAAAAGAAGTTAGCTACTCGATTTCTGATTACTTTTTAAAGTTTAAATAAAGCGATAGAATTCTGTAATTTTTTGTATCTCATAATGATCTGAAATGAACGCGTGCTCATGCACCCCAATCTGCTTGCTTAGCTACAGTATTACAAAAAATAAGATTTTTTATCCTGCTATGATTAAACTAAAAAGTCTGTAACAAGCTTTGATACTAAGGACTCTCATCTTTACATCGATGAATATTAGAAATTAACATTTGTCTATATTGCCCTCTCAATGTTACGTATGCTTTTTCATTTAAACGGTTCATCAACTGTTTACTATATCCATTATAGAATTGCACTTCAAAGCACACGTTAATCTCTTTATTGACCTATTATCGAATAATTTTTCAGATTCATAATCTAAGTCTAATTTTATCCCCGTTTCACAAATAAACCAGGCAGATAAACGCAAGACTTTACTACCATCTTTCACAAAACTGATATAGCGCTGCAAAGTATTCAACCTTTTCGATATTTGTCTCCAGCATGTGATCCATGAAAACTGAATTTTATTTACAGATGTATTTTATAAACAGAGTGACCATTTAAGAAATTCAAATTTTTTTCTTATTTATCGTGTTATTCGCGCAAAAATTTTCTGATTGTTTAGATCTCTTTAACTACCGATATGTCATAGCTTTTATCAGTTCTCGATACTATCTTCCAGGTCTTAAGTTGCTGATACAAAAATGAAGATATAAAGGGTTTAAGTGTGCAATATTTTCGTTGGTTCCGATTTTCAGTGCTCGCATCATGTCTCTTAATGGCAGAAATCTTTATATTCAGTTCACCTGATTTTTTACACGCACAAACACTCAATCAAAATCTAGAACAAAATTTAGGACCTAGTGGTCTACCACTTCCGCGATTTGCTTCAATTAAACCCACCCGCGTTAATGTGCGTGTCGGACCAGGAAGCGATTATGCTATCATCTTTACTTACAAAAAGCAGGGTTTGCCTATTGAAATCATCCAAGAATACGATCAATGGCGTAAAATTCGTGACGCCGAAGGCGATGAAGGCTGGGTTTATCAATCACTTTTATCAGGAAAGCGAACCGCTATAACTATTCCATGGCAAAAAGATAAGACAAAAAGGCTGATGCTCCGCAAAAGCCCAGCAGATAACGCAGAAGTTGTTGCAGAAGTAGAGCCTAATGTCATTGGTAATATTCGTCAATGCAATGGATACTGGTGCGAACTAAAGATCAATAATATCCGTGGATGGCTTTATCAATCACAGTTATGGGGAATCTATCCTGATGAAAAAATAAACAGTTGGTGAATCTTTAAACAAACTCAGTTTAATTTTATTTCTTTTTGAATTCTCCCCGTTCCCTCATCCGATCAATTTTTTGGTTTCAACCGAACTATCAAATCTACATGGGAAATTTCCATACCCTCTGGTGGTTTCGGCAAATTTCCAATAATAGGAGCTCCTTCCAAATTGCACGGAATATCAAGTATACGATTTTCGCCTTCTATATAAAAATGGTAATGATCAGATGTATTGGTATCAAACCAAGTTTTCGAACCTTCTACGGCAATAATCCGTAACAACCCCGCTTCTGTAAATTGATGAAGCGTATTGTAAACTGTTGCTAAAGATACAGGAACCCCTAATTTAATTGCCTCTTCATAGAGCTCTTCAGCAGCAATGTGACGGTTGCCTTGCGAAAAAATCATATTAGCAAGTTCCAACCGCTGGCGTGTTGGTCGTAAACCATTTTGACGTAAATGTTTTTCTAACATAGGTATAGAATAACACCTCACAACTTTCCCACAGTCTTTCGTGGACTGTTCTTCTTCATTAAAACCTAAATTTTCTGCATTTACTAACATATTACAAATCACAATATATTTTATCCCAATCGAATTAAAACACAAAAAAATGGGAACACTATGGTATAATTTTTTATTCCATTTTAAATCACTACCCGTGCAGGATACATAAAAAAGGGCTGCTGTCATTAAAAATTAATATAAATCATTTCCCTCTCCTTAAAATTTGCTCTAAAAGTAGGTCGGGGAAAAGCGCAGAAGAAAAATATACGCAAATAAATGGAGTAACAATGGCTGAACAAAAGTCTCGCTACACTTATGAAGAGCTTCTAAGCTGCGCTCGCGGCGAAATGTTTGGTAAGGGAAATGCACAATTACCAGCACCACCAATGTTGATGGTCCATCGAATCACAGAAATCGATGAAACTGGTGGTGAATACAATAAAGGGATGGTTCGTGCCGAATTTGACATTACTCCAGACCTATGGTTCTTTAATTGTCACTTTATAGGCGATCCCGTCATGCCAGGGTGTCTTGGTTTGGATGGCATGTGGCAATTAACAGGTTTTTTTCTCGGTTGGTTAGGCGAACCAGGAAAAGGGAGGGCTATATCAACAGGTGAAGTAAAATTATCAGGTATGGTAACGCCACAAACCCAACTTCTTGAATATGGAATAGATTTTAAGCGTATTCGACGTGGAAATTTGGTCTTGGGAATAGCAGATGGATGGGTGAAAGCAGATGGAGAAAACATTTATAAAGCGAGTGATTTACGCGTTGCTCTCTTCAAAGAAGACTAAAAATTATTTCCAATAAGAGAATAAATATATTTTATATTCTGTATGAAACAAGGAGGTATGAATGCGTAGAGTTGTTGTAACCGGAATGGGGATTGTCTCCGCGATTGGGAATAACCCAGGAGCTGTTTTAACCAGCTTATATGAAGCAAAATCCGGGATTTCTTACGCACCTCAGTATGCCGAATTAGGATTCCGTAGTAGAGTTTACGGTAAACCTGATATTAATATAGAAGAACTTGTTGATAGACGTGCTCTCCGTTTTCATGGACGCGGAACAGCTTGGAATCATATCGCTCTGGATCAAGCAATTGCTGATGCCGGCTTAGAACCCTATGAAGTATCCAATGAACACACGGGTATTATTATGGGCTCTGGAGGTGCTTCAACGCAATCAATCGTTGAAGCTGCTGACATTACACGCCAAAAAAGTCCAAAACGTGTTGGCCCTTTTGTTGTGCCTAAAGCTATGAGTTCTACAGCATCCGCAACACTCGCAACTTTTTTTAAAATTAAAGGAGTGAACTATTCAATCTCTTCTGCTTGTGCTACCTCTAATCATTGTATTGGCAATGCTTATGAGATTATACAATATGGCAAGCAAGATCGCATCTTTGCTGGTGGCTGCGAAGATTTGGATTGGACATTATCTGTTTTATTTGATGCCATGGGTGCTATGTCCAGCAAATATAATGACGTGCCAGCAAAAGCTTCCCGTGCTTATGATGCTCATCGGGACGGATTTGTTATTGCTGGTGGAGCTGGCGTTTTAGTTCTTGAAGAACTAGAACGCGCTAAAGCACGTGGTGCAAAAATCTACGGAGAAATTGTTGGTTATGGTGCGACATCTGATGGGCATGATATGGTTGCTCCATCAGGAGAGGGAGCAGAGCGGTGCATGCGCATGGCACTTGCAACCGTGAAGAATAAAATTGATTACATTAACCCTCATGCAACAGCAACGCCTGTTGGGGATCCTCCTGAAATAGAGGCAATTCGCCGTATCTTTGGAGCAGGTGACCAATGTCCACCAATTTCCGCCACAAAATCTCTGACTGGTCATTCTTTGGGAGCAGCAGGTGTTCAAGAAGCAATCTATACGCTGTTAATGATGAATCATAATTTTATTTGCGAAAGTGCCCATATTGAAGAGCTTGACCCAGCTTTTTCCGATATGCCAATTGTTCGTGAGCGCCGTGATCATCAACAACTTAATACTGTCTTGTCAAATACCTTTGGCTTTGGCGGTACCAATGCAACGCTCGTTTTCCAGCGTTATGTATAAATAGGAACTCTTAGCTGATTTTAAAAAAAAGCACGGTCTTACGGAGAATAATATGAAAGGTTTGATGGAGGGCAAACGTGGCCTTATTATGGGGGTTGCAAATGATCATTCAATTGCTTGGGGCATTGCATGTCAACTTGCAAAAGCAGGAGCTGAATTAGCATTTACCTATCAAGGAGAGGCTTTCGGAAAACGTGTTCAACCATTAGCGGAAAAAATCGGCTGTAAATTAGTACTTGAGTGTGACGTCGAAAAAATTGAAAATATTGATCGCATCTTTAAACATCTTGAAAAAGAATGGAAAACTATAGATTTTGTTGTTCATGCTATTGGCTTTTCAGACAAGACTCAACTAAAAGGACGTTATGTTGATGTAACAACACGTGAGAATTTTAAGCGCACAATGGTTATTTCAGCTTATTCCTTTACTGAAATTGCGCAGCGTGCGGGTAAGCTTATGCCTAATGGAGGTACGCTCTTAACACTCACTTATGGTGCCTCACAGCAAGTTGTTCCTAATTATAACATCATGGGTGTTGCGAAAGCTGCTTTAGAAGCTATGGTACGCTATTTAGCAGCCGACTTTGGTTCTCAGAATATCCGTGTTAATGCAATTTCAGCCGGTCCTATTAGGACCTTAGCTGGCAATGGCATTGCAGCTGCACGAGCAATTTTTTCGTATCAACGCCGAAATGCACCCCTGCGTCGTAATGTAAACATTAACGAAATCGGAAAATCTGCTCTTTACCTGCTTTCTGATTTATCTTCAGGGGTTACTGGTGAAATTCATTACGTTGATTCAGGTTATAATATTATGTCTATGCCTATCCTTGAAGAATTAAAACAAAGTGAAGAAGCTCAAGGAGAATAACTAAAATAAAAAATGATTATTTCTATACCGTTTTAGAAGTATATTGAGCACTTTCTTTTAGGTAAAATGATACGTATAGTGCGATATTTTTTTAAGAAAAGCTCTGACTTAAACGATGATTAAAATTTTTATGTTTAAGCCTATATGGCATAAAAAACTGGCTCTTATAAGCCTCCAGTTTGCTAAAGCTTATCGTCTTATAAAATAATCAGTGCAATTTCTTCTCAGTTCTTTTTATGTTATGATCATATCTTTCATAGATTTAAATAATTTAAAAGCGTACTGTATCATGCATCTCATCTTTGAGTTCACGACTTAGTAATGCATTGGCCGCTTCAGATACACTTTTACCACAATAGAGCACGTAGTAAATTTGCTCTGTAATTGGCATTTCTATCCCAATACGTTGTGCTAACATACGCACTTCTTTAGTATTTAAGTAGCCTTCAATAATCTGACCAATCTGTTTTTCCGCTTCTTTTATATCCATTCCTTGGCCAAGCAGCATCCCAAAACGGCGGTTGCGCGACTGATTATCAGTACATGTCAAAACCAGATCACCTAAACCTGTCATTCCCATAAATGTTGAAAGCTCCGCGCCCATAGCAATGCCTAAGCAACTAATTTCAGCTAATCCTCGTGTGATAAGAGCTATTCGCGCATTTGCTCCAAATCCCATACCATCTGATATTCCTGCACCAATAGCAATGACATTTTTGACTGCTCCACCTAATTGAACACCGATCATATCTGAATTTTTATAAACTCTAAGGCTTTTATCACAATGAAAAAATTGCTGTAGTTCTTCACTAAATTCAGCATCAGAAGCTGCTACCGTAATTGCTGTAGGCAAGCCGATAGCAAGCTCCTTAGCAAAAGTTGGTCCAGAAAAAACAGCTAAAGGAATTTTATCACCTAGAATTTCGCGAGCAACTTCTTGTAGGAGACGTCCCGTACCATGCTCCAAGCCTTTCGTTGCCCAAATAATCCGTGAATGTTGATCCAAGTAAGGTCGGATATTGTACAATACCTCATGGAAAACATGACTTGGAACAGCGATTAATATATTGCGACTTGCCGTTATTGCAGTTTCAAGCGAATCTTCAGGGGATAGATTATCAGGAAATTGAACATCGGGTAAAAATGTTCGATTACAACGATGTTCTTGCAATTCTCTGATATGTCGAGGATTATATCCCCATAGTAGAACATTATGGCCATTACGAGCAAGCACAATGGCTAATGCACTACCATAAGAACCAGCACCAATAACTGTAATTGAAACCGTACGCATTAAGTTTCCTAATGATTTCTCAAATTTTTGGTTTAATTGTATATTATTGTCGTAAAAACTTTCGAGTAAAAGACTTTCATATAAATTAACTAGCTCTGAAGCATCCTTTCTTTAATGACTTTACTTTAATGTACTATAAATGACTTTTTAAATAACCTCATTCTCTCTGTACTGAATTGTGTAAACACTCCTGCTTATACATTTACAAAATGATTGTTCTTTTCGAACCCAATAAGGTTTTATTAAATCATCTATAGATTTCGTTATTTAAAATAAAAATACACTCAAAATTGTGACAATACCCCCCAATGACCACTCAACCATTAGCTTTACACAAGCATCTACAAAATACGAAAGCTTTACGGATCTGACAATACAAATATAGTATGGGCATGTCTGTCCCGCCCACCAAACTCTTTAACAATAATCCATCCACCGGTGCACTTATTCCATGGGCATTTCAGAACTTGGTGCAGGCTCTACGGGTGTCTGTATAGATGGCGCTTGCCCCACAGGCATTTCAGAACCTGGTGCAAGCTCTACGGGTGTCTGTATAGATGGCGCTTGCTCCACAGGCATTTCAGAACCTGGTGCAAGCTCTACGGGTGTCTGTATAGATGGCGCTTGCTCCA
>NZ_KL407334.1:151770-477257 GCF_000706625.1 Bartonella koehlerae C-29 | reverse complement strand
AGGCATTTCAGAACCTGGTGCAAGCTCTACGGGTGTCTGTATAGATGGCGCTTGCTCCATAGGCATTTCAGAACCTGGTGCAAGCTCTACGGGAGCTTGCATACTTGGCAATTTTTCCGCGGATATATCTTTACCTGATAACTGCTTTGCAGTTTCTTGTGTATCTGACAATTTCTCCAACGCCGAAGAATTTGTTCCTTCTGGTATTTCCAGCTCAATAACACGTCCTGAACCACCCATCATATTATAATTCAAATGAGAAATAGCCCACCAAGTACCTCCAATAATAACAAAAACGCAGATAACTGCAAACCACAAAGCGCTTAAATTCCATTTTGCATCCGGACCAGAATTCAAATGCAAAAAGAAAACAATCTGCACTATAATCTGAATAATTGCCATCCCAATAAGATACACAACCTTTGTGCTAATTGCCCAACTATCCATCATTCCATACATCACAGGAATAAAAGAACCCAAAGTGAAAAATACAGCCAGAATGAAGCCAATTAAATAGGAACCAGAACTGGAACTATGTGTTTCGTGATGCATATTCATTACAATTCTCCTAACAAATAGACCATTGTGAAAACACCAACCCACACAATATCAAGTAAATGCCAGAAAATTGAAAGACATGCCAAACGTGTTCTATTATCCTGATCTAAGCCACGGCAACGGATATGAAAAAACATCACTATCATCCAGAGAAGACCAGCACTTACATGAAGACCGTGCGTACCAACCAAAGCAAAAAATGCTGACCAATAAGCCGATAAAACTTCTTTTCCAAAAAGCTGTAAACCTGTCGCAGGATCAATACCAGCATAAGCTCCAGGATCGTAATAAAATACTTCGTTCAAAAGTTCATGAAATTCGTAAATTTCCATTCCAACAAAGCAAAATCCAAGCACACAGGTAACAGACATCCATAAACGTACACCATTGATGTTACCTTTATGCGCTTGAACCATTACAAACCCGTAAGTAATTGATGAAAGCAATAAGATGGCAGTTTCAACCAAAACAAAATTTAAATCAATAAACTCATTTCCCGCTTTTCCTCCGCCATAAGAAGCAGAAAAAACAGCAAAACTTGAAAAAAGCGTCGAGAACAGGATCAAATCAGAAAGAATATAAACCCAAAAACCAAATGTCATTATCGAGCTACTGTCGTGATGATGCTCATCAATGTGAACATTATCGATTGTCATCGCACTCATACTGTTACTCCCTGCTCTTTCAGAACAGCTGTAAAAGTATCTTCAGTTTTTTTTACTTCTTCAGCTGAAATGTAGTAACCATGGTGATTACCCGTTAACGAATGACACACAATTGTTGCAATAAAACCAATCAATCCAATCGCAACAAGCCACCAAATATGCCAAACAAGCGCAAAACCAACAACTAAGGAGAAGAACCCCGCAATAATTCCAGCTGAGGTATTTGATGGCATATGGATTTTTGAAAACCCACTTGTCTGACGTTGATAACCGTTCTTCTTCATATTCCAATAAGCATCGTCAGATTGCACCTTTGGAATCACTGCAAAATTATAAGAAGGAGGTGGTGAAGAGGTAAACCACTCAAGCGTACGTGCATCACCCCAAGAATCATTTAATGTCACCGGTAAATGTCCCTTGTGCTTAATACCATACCAAATTGCCAAAACAACTTGTAGCACAAAACAAAGAATGCCAAGCAAGATAATAAAAGCGCCCAGTGCAGCAATCATAAACATCGGTTGCCAATTAGGTTCCATGTAATGTTGGAGACGACGCGTCGCACCCATTAAACCAAGTGCATAAACTGGGAAAAAAGCAAGATGAAAACCTATGAACCAACACCAAAAAGATGCAATACCTAGCGCCCGATTTGGTTTAAAACCAAAGACTTTTGGAAACCAAAAAGCAAGCCCAGCTAAATAGGCAAAAACGACACCCCCAATAATTGTATGGTGGAAATGAGCTATCAAAAACAGTGAATTGTGAAATTGCCAATCAGCAGGTACGATAGACATCAAAACACCTGTCAACCCCCCTCCAACGAATGTAAAAATCATCCCTATGCACCAAAGCATGGGAGGCTCAAAACGAATTCGACCTTTATACATGGTCAACAACCAATTAAAGACTTTTACACCTGTTGGAACGGCAATGATCATCGTTGCGATACCAAAAAAGGTATTCACAGCTTCACCCCCACCCATCGTGAAGAAATGATGACCCCAAACAAGAAGCGAAAGAATCAAAATAACCAACATCGCCCATACCATTGAAGTATAACCAAAGAGGCGTTTTGAAGAGAATGTTGACACAACTTCAGAAACAATCCCAAAAGCAGGAACAACCAAAACATAAACTTCAGGATGACCAAAAATCCAAACATAGTTAATCCATACCATGGGATTTCCACCACCAACATTGGTAAAGAAATTCATACCTAAATAACGATCACACGCCAAGAGTGCAAATGCTACAGCTAAAACAGGATAAATAACTAAAATAAGGACATTGCTCACGAAAGCGCTCCAACAAAAAACGGGCATTCTCATCATCGTCATTCCAGGAGCACGCATTTTAATAATAGTTGCCACAAAATTAATAGCTCCCATCGTCGTTGCAATACCAGAAAGTTGAAGTGACCACAAATAATAATCTACCCCCGTATCTGGACTCCCTTGTAACTCTGAGAAAGGTGGATACATCAGCCAACCACCACGACCGAAATTACCAACACCTAGTGATATGTTAATCAATATTGCCCCGGCGGTAGTAATCCAAAAACCTAAATTATTTGCAAAGGGAAAAGCAACATCGCGGGCGCCAATTTGAAGCGGTATAAGATAATTGAAAAGACCAAATAAAATAGGCGTAGCCATGAAAAAAATCATAATAACGCCATGAGCCGAAAAAATCTGATCAAAATGCTCTGGTGGCAAATATCCTGCCGTTTCACTTCCAAGTGCAAAAGCCTGATGTGTTCGCATCATAATCGCATCAGCAAAACCACGAACAAGCATGATAATCCCAAGAATGATATACATAATGCCGATACGTTTATGATCAACTGTTGTGATCCAATTTCGCCACAAAACTCCCCACCATCCCAATACTGTCAAAGCAAGAACAGCAATTAGGCCACTCAAAACAATCGCAATACACGTGTACAAAACTATCGGTTCATGTGCAAGCGCATGAAAAGCACCCGCCGTAGGATCTGTAAGTCTTCCAAACATCTCTCAACCTATATCAAATGAAATTCCCGTTAAAAAAACCGCATTTTTAAAAGGACTTTTTCTCGATAAATACTCTAAATAACATCAGCATCAAAAACTGAACATAGCGCTCCCCACAGTGTCTGAACCGCAGCACGCTTCATTAAGTCTTCATTACATACCGTATTTTCATCAACACATCGATTAACAACCCGATAGTAAAGCCGCTTCTCGACAGGTGCAAAATAACGCACTTCAGCATCTTTTTCCTTTGCAGCGATATCACCCATACGAGGCGCAATAGTAAGCTGACGATAAGAAGTTCGATCAAGCACTTGACCATTAGCCCGAACTTTAGCAATCCAATTGTCAAAATTCTGCGAAGATACAGAATGCCATTTAAACCGCATACCTGCAAAACCATCCCCACTGTAATTTGCTGAACTTCCTTTGAATATTCCTTGCTCTTCAGCCACCAAATGCAATTTAGCATTCATCTGTGGCATAGCATAAAGAACCGTACCGAGCTTTGGCACCCAAAAAGCATTAACAGAATTCTCTGATGTCAACTGCAACAAAACCTGACGGCCTTCAGGCGCATAAATTTCATTGATCGATGCAACACCATATTCCGGATAAATAAAGAGCCATTTCCAATCGAGAGCCACAACATCGACTTGTAATGGCTTCCTCTTACCAACAATATCCACCGGAAGCGAATTCGTAGGTTCAAGCCTATAGGTATAATAAGCTGTTAATGAACCTAAAATCATTACAATAACAATCGGAACACCCCACATAAATGCTTCAATTTTATTGGAATGCCCCCAATCAGGTAAATAATCTGCTGCTGTATTCGATGCACGATATTTGATAGCTAAAAATACTACGCTTACCATTACTGGAATGACAACGCAAAGCATAACAAGCACACAAATAACAATCAAAATAAGCTGTTGGCGCGCAACGTATCCAGAAGGTTGAAGAACATCAATTTTACAACCAGAAATAAGCAGCATACCACCTAAAACTGCGAGTATTTCTAATTGTCTAACAAAGTCTCTCATCTTCACCTACCCCCGTCATACGTACTGGAATTTGTAATAAACACAATGATAATATCTTACTTATTCGAAAAATAATTATCAAGTAAATTCAATTTCCATATTACTCTTATCCAACATTGCTTTTTATTTATTACGATTAAATCGCTTAATAATATATTCAAGTGCAAACCAATATCCATCACTCCCACAGCCAGCAATGACAGCATCTACAGCCGCAGATGTATAAGAATGGTGACGGAAAGCTTCACGATGATAAATATGAGACAAATGAACCTCTACTTTTATTCCCGTAAACATCTTTAATGCATCAAGAATTGCAACAGAGGTATGACTATAAGCAGCAGGATTGATGATCAATCCTGCACTTATTCCAATCGATTCCTGTATCCACTCTACCAATTGTCCTTCATAATTGCTTTGATAAAAATGTATTCTTACGCCAAATCTTGTTGCATATTCCTTGCAAAATTGTTCAATATCTTCTAAAGTTTCCATGCCATAAATTTCCGGTTCACGTTTACCGAGAAAATTTAAATTAGGGCCATTTAAAACTGTTATAATCATAGACATAATCACTTCTTCTTCTCGAGCATCATCTTGTAAGAAACTTTTAGCATGTTTTTACTGCAACAAAGTTCCATCCTTAATCGCAAAAAACTCCGCTCTCCCTTTCAAGGCATCAAATAAAATGGGATCTGTTCCTGTCATAAATGTTTGTCCCCCTAAATCATCAAGAATATCAAATAAAGCAGCACGCCGATGAAAATCAAGATGTGCAGCTATTTCATCAAGAAGGAGAATAGGTGCCCTCTCTGAAATCAGACCTGTTAAACGCGCATGACATAAAACCAAACCTGTTAGCAAAGCTTTTTGTTCACCTGTCGAACAAGACGCTGCTGCCATATTTTTATCAGCGTAAAAAACCTGCAAATCTGTGCGATGTGGTCCTTCTAATGTCCGCCTAGCAGCACGATCTATCGCGCGGTTATGCTGCAACCGATCACAAAATTGTTCTTCAACCTCAACCGCTGATATTTTACCCAGAGCCGTTTCTAAAAAGCCATCAATTTGCAAAAAAGCCCGTGGAAAAGGTAGCTGAGATGGCGTTTGTACAAACATGTCATTTAAAAGCCGAATAATATCGATACGTGCCGCAGCAATAGCCGTTGCCAGTTCTGCCATCTGTTTTTCTAAAGCATCAAACCAAGCACAATCTTCATTTTCATCCAAAAATAAACGATTGCGTGCACGCATAACCCTATCATAATCTGCTATGCGACGACTATGTAAAGGATCAATCGCTAAAACCATACGATCCAAAAAACGACGACGCTCAAGTGGAGGACCTGTGAAAAGCCCATCCATAGAAGGAGTTAGAATACTCATATGACAGTAATCTGTTAAGCAATCACCTGTCTCATTCACACCATTAATATGTACTTTTCGACTGTTATCATTAATCTCCAAGGCTGTACCAATATTCACTTCACCATAAAGCGCACATTCAAGACGTGCAAATACGACAAACCCTTCACCTTCACCTTCACCATTTGCAAAGCTAACATCAGAATAAGCAGCACGCCGTAAACCACGACCAGGAGAAAGAAAAGATAATGCTTCTAAAAGATTCGTCTTACCAGCACCATTATGACCAGTAAAAACCACATGCTGACCTGAAAAATGAATATTAAAGGAAAAATAATTGCGATAACGCACAAGCTTTAGCTGCCTCACTGCCACTTTGTGCACATGACCAGCCACGCATCGCAAAACAAAAGCCCCTAAACACGTATAGGCATCAGCACGTAAAGCGCATCTGCATCACCATTATCTCGAATCAGAGCTGGAGCTCCAGCTTCAGCCAACATAAAAACCATCTCATCACTCAAAAGTTGTCCAGCAATATCTAAAAGATAACGCGAATTAAACCCTATCTCAAGTGGATCGGATATGTAAGTCACAGCTAATTGATCTTCTGCACTTCCTGAATCAGGATTATGAACAACAAGCCTTAACTGTCCTTGCTCAATCGTTAACTTCACTGCACGCCCGCGATCACTTGAAATCGTAGAAACACGATCAACTGCAGAAGAAAAATCCTGCCTATTGACAATTAATTTTTTATCATTTCCAAGGGGGATAACACGTTGATATTCTGGAAATGTTCCATCAATTAACTTGGAGGTAAAAACCACAGAACCTATGGAAAAACGAATTTTTGTTTCAGAAAGCTCTACAAACACATCCTCATTAATTTCTTCAGAAAGAAGCTTTTGCAACTCCCCTACGGTTTTACGGGGAATAATGACACCGGGCATACCCTCAACCCCTGAAGGGGCTTCCGTATCAACTTGTGCTAAACGATGACCATCTGTTGCCACTAAACGTAACTTGAGAACACCATCATCAATAACATGAAAATAAATACCATTAAGGTAATAACGAGTCTCTTCAGTAGAAATAGCGAATTGCGTACAATCAAGCAAATGCTTCAAGCCTGACGCCAATAAAGAGAAACGGTAACCAAACTGCCCTGGAAGAGATTCTGGAAAATCTATTTTGGGAAGGCACTGCAGCTGGAAATTAGCACAACCAGAAACAACAGACATCATACTCGCCTGATTCATGTCAACTGATAATACAATCTCACTGCCATCAGGAAGCTTGCGAACTATGTCATACAGCAAATGGGCTGGAACAGTTATTGCTCCCTTTTGCTTTATATTAGCCATAAAAGATTCTGTAATCTCTAAATCAAGGTCTGTCGCTTTTAATTGCACACCGTCCTTGTCCGCATCAATTAAAACATTCGACAAAATAGGAACAGTATTACGACGCTCAACCACACGGTGAACACGACCAAGAGACTTGAGAAGTTGATTACGATCAACTATAATACGCATAAAAATCCCCGTTATAATTCACAAAGAATTATAGAAATTCTCAAATTAAAAATAACAGACCCACTTGAAAGAATCACTTGCTGAACTTTATTCAACCTCTCTTAAAATGGCAAGTGACTCCTGTATAAACAAAAATAGCTACCCTTCTTAATCCCTCTGCGATACTTTCGATAAACAGAGGGAAAATTATAAACGCTATGCAGCCTGCTCTCCAATCAACCGTTTAAGCAATTCAAGCTCTTTGGCCAATGTCTGATCATCACAAACCAAATCCTCAATTTTACGGACAGCATGCAAAACTGTCGTATGATCACGCCCTCCAAAACGACGCCCAATTTCTGGCAATGAACGAGGCGTCAACATTTTCGCCAAATACATTGCAACTTGTCGCGGCTTCACGACTGTACGCGTACGACGATTAGATAATAAATCTTGTTTAGAAACATTATAATGGCGTGCAACTGCGCGCTGAATTTCTTCAATTCGAATACGCTTAGATTCACCTGAACGCGTCAAATGACCTAAAAATTCATCAATTCGTTCTAAAGATAAGTCAGATTCGAAAGACTGACGGAACAACAATTGATTAAATGCTCCTTCAATATCACGCCCTGAACCCAAAACTGTTTTAGCAATATACTGCAAAACCTCATCTGAAATTACAATCATGTTGTCATCTTGTTGCGCTACCTTTAACCGTTGACGCAACATTTCCAAACGCATTTCATAATCTGGCGCTTCAATTTCAAGAGCAACGCCCCCCTGAAGTCGAGACCGAACTCGAAGATCTAGGGATTCTAACTCTGCTGGTGGACGATCTGCAGCAACAACAACTTGTTTTGCACTATCAAGCAGCATGTTGAGCAAATGACAAAATTCATTCTGTATCGACTTTCCCTGCAAAAATTGCATATCATCAATAATCAAAAGATCGATATCACGAAGTTGTTCTTTAAAAGAAAGAGCATCATTATCACGAATAGCAGTCGCAAAACGCCACATAAAATATTCAGCGGTCAAATAAATAACTCGTGCAGGCGTTAAACGCTTCAATGCAGCAGCAGCAATGGCCTGAAGCAAATGCGTTTTTCCTAAACCAACAGACGCATGAATAAAAAGGGGATTAAAGCGCAAAGCACTTTTATGCCCCTCTGCAATGGAACGCGCTGCAGCTAATGCAACACGGTTAGAAGACCCCTCAATAAAACTTTCAAAAGTATAGCGAGAATCAAGAGGGGAACCCAAAATCCCTGTTTCAACACCCTTTGTTGAATGTTCTGTATAATTCTCAACAAAAGATGAAGCAGTCTGCTCTTCAAGAACAACAGGAGCTGCATTCTTACCACAAACTACAGCTTTTGAAACACGCCTCATACCTCGAACAATCACTTCAACACGAAGAATCGCCGAATTCTCCTGTTTCCATAAATTGGTCAAAAGCAAACCGTAGTGATTATTAATCCAAGAACGCAAAAATGCTGTAGGAACAGAGAGCTTTACAAGATTACGGCTATATTCTGCAAGCTTTAAACGACCAAACCAACTGGTATAAGCCTCGATACCAACCTGTGCCTTTAATTGTGCCATCACACGCGCGAAAGCCGCCGCACTCTCCTCCTCTGAAACAACCGGGTGCTCTAAAGAAGTATTTCCAATAACTTTACCATCTACATTCGTCATATTACCCTTTATTATTCTCTCTGCCGACAGGATATCCACCGAAACCCTTTTAAAGGAGCTAGCTTTAGAGTTCAATTTGTCCACCATCTTTCATCCCGATAAAAACAAAAACTTTGTCTCGCCAAATAGCTAAAATTAACTTAGCAAAGGCAAAACGCCCTACCCCAAATAAGATTATCATCCCCCCCCTAGGATAACCTCATCACAACCCCACTAACAAAGATGACCAATAAGACTTACTTGCATTCATGATATGATCCATTCTTCTAAAATGAAAAACACACCAGTCAAGAAAACTAAAAAAAACCGTCAGAAAACTTATCTAATACGAGAGCCCACAACATCTTAAATCAAAGTTTTACACTCAACATAACACAAAACAATGCGCTGATATGACCCCTGTCTGTTTTTTATCTCAAAAAGAACCATACAAAACACCAGAGGTAAAATGCAAGAGGTCAAAATAAAATCAAAAACTCCTACAAACCACTATAAACCTGCTGATAATAAACAAGGAATGGGAAAAATTATTGATTCAATTCACTTTTTTTTTACTAAATTTACTAATAATAAAGAATCTCTTCAGATTAAAAAAAAAAAATAAAAAAGCTTGACAAAAAAGACTCTGTAAAAATTCACACAGCTTGTGGATAACCATATATTTTCTACAAATCTTCTCTAGCTTTTTATGGAAAGAATCATCACATGCTTCTTCTTTTCATAAAGAGTGATAATAAAAAAACAGCATCCATAGGGATGCTGGTGTGATTTTCAAAAAAATGGAAAAAGTTTAAACGCTCAATGCTCTCAAACGTTTTGCTAAACGCGATACTTTTCGTGCTGCAGCATTTTTATGAAAGACCCCTTTGGAAACCGCACGCATAATCTCAGGTTCAAAATTCTTAAATGCCACTTCCGCAGATTCTCTATCGCCACCAGCCAAAGCATCATCAAACTTACGCATGAAAGTACGAACACGTGAACGGCGAGCCCGATTAACCTGCGTACGCACAGCAACCTTTCGCACCGCTTTTTGAGCCGAAGGTGTATTCGCCATAAATATATATCTCTCTCTCACTCACCGATAGGAATGCACAACGGATATCCCTACCAACATAAACAAACCCGAACCAACCTATAAAGTTGTCGATAACTGTGCAGCTTATAACGCAACCCTACAGCCAACGTCAATCGAATTCTCAAAAATGGGCATAAAAAACGAAAACAAACTCCTTGATGTCCAACTGAATAGTTTTAAAAGACTTCTAAACGAACAAATGCGATTTAGACTGCCAGATTACGCAAAACATATTGCAAAATACCACCGTGATGCAGATAATCTAACTCATCTTCAGTATCGACACGGCATAATAATGGAACAGTTTTTATCGTTCCATTAGAAAAAGTAATTGCGGCAACAGTTTTCTGACGAGGTTTCAAGTCATGAATCCCTTTAATCGTTACCTTTTCATCTCCCTTTAAGCCCAAAGACTGCCAGCTTGCACCCTTTTCAAATACAAAGGGAACAATTCCCATACCAACAAGATTAGAGCGATGAATTCGCTCAAAAGACTGAGCAATAACTGCTTTTACACCAAGAAGATTGGTGCCCTTAGCCGCCCAATCACGTGATGACCCATTGCCATATTCAATACCAGCAAAAACAACAAGCGGAACACCTTCCTGTTTATACGCCATTGCTGCATCGTAAATTGCTTGTTCTGTCCCTGATGGATAATGAACTGTATAACCTCCTTCACGACCATTTTCTCCTAGCATAAAGTTACGAATACGAATATTGGCAAAGGTCCCACGCATCATAACTTCATGATTCCCACGACGCGTTCCATACTGGTTAAAATCAGCCACTTTAACACCATGATCAGTTAAATATTTTCCAGCAGGAGAATCAACCTTAATGGAACCAGCAGGAGAAATATGATCCGTTGTGATTTTATCACCAAACAAACCTAAGATTCGTGCGTTTTTAATGTCTGACAAGGCATCAGGAACCTTCCGCATATCATTGAAATAAGGTGGATTACGCACATATGTTGATTGTTCATCCCAGGAATAGGTAGCCCCCGTAGGAACTCGAACTTTTTGCCAATTTTCGTCTCCCATAAAAACATTTGCATATTTTTCAGTAAAAATCTTACGCGTGACATTCTTTTCGATAAATTCCTGTATTTCTTTAGAAGTTGGCCAAATATCTCTCAAATAAACTGGCTGACCATCTGAACCTTTGCCAAGAGGCTCCTTGGTTAAATCTTTACGTACTGTTCCTGCTAGAGCATGCGCAACAACCAAAGGTGGTGAAGCTAAATAATTTGCCTGCACATCAGGTGAGACACGTCCTTCAAAATTACGATTTCCTGAAAGAACCGCAGCTGCAATGAGACCATTATCATTAATCGTTTTGGAAATAGATGGGTATAAAGGACCAGAATTCCCAATACATGTCGTGCAACCAAACCCCACTAAGTTAAATCCTAGTACATCCAAATCTTTTTGCAGACCTGAATTATGAAGGTAGGCTGCCACAACTTGTGAACCGGGCGCAAGAGAAGTCTTAACCCATGGTTTACTCTTGAGACCTTTCGCCACAGCATTATGCGCCAAAAGGCCTGCCGTAATAAGAACACTTGGATTTGATGTATTTGTACAGGAAGTAATTGCAGCAATCACCACATCGCCATGCCCAAGCGTGTATTCCTCTCCCTCAACATTATAACGATCATCTTGCCCAAAATCCTTCTTATAATCCTCGACCAATGCTTTCTCAAAACCCTGTCCAACAGTTTCCAACGAAATACGTCCCTCAGGGCGTTTAGGACCAGCCATAGAAGGGACAACGCTTCCCATATCTAATTCAATTGTATCACTAAAAACCGGATCAGCTCCCATTTCGTCATGCCACATCCCTTGTGCTTTGGCATAAGCTTCCACTAAAGCAATCCGATTTTCATCGCGTCCTGTCATATTAAGATAACGCACTGTTTCTTTATCAATTGGGAAAAAACCACATGTTGCCCCATATTCAGGTGCCATATTCGCAATTGTTGCTCGATCAGCAAGAGTCATGTGCTCCAGACCAGAACCGAAAAACTCAACAAATTTACCGATAACGCCCTTTTTGCGTAAAATTTGTGTCACCATCAACACTAGATCGGTAGCCGTCACACCTTCTTTAAGTTTACCGGTTAAATGGAAACCAATCACTTCAGGTAATAACATAGAAACGGGCTGACCTAACATTGCTGCTTCTGCTTCAATACCACCAACACCCCAGCCCAAAACGCCCAAACCATTCACCATAGTCGTATGGGAATCAGTTCCTACACAGGTATCAGGATAAACCGTTTGATATGTTTCATTATCCTCCATCCACACGCATTGTGCTAAATATTCTAGGTTAACCTGATGACAAATCCCTGTTCCTGGAGGAACAACGCGAAAATTTTGAAAAGCTTGCTGCCCCCACTTAAGAAAACGATAGCGTTCACTATTACGTTCATACTCACGCTCAACATTTTCCTTAAAAGCCATAGGGTTACCAAAATCATCAACGATAATTGAGTGGTCAATGACAAGATCAACAGGAATGAGAGGATTGATTTTTTCAGCATTTCCTCCAAGTTTAACCATAGCATCGCGCATCGCAGAGAGGTCAACAACTGCAGGAACACCAGTAAAATCTTGCATAAGAACGCGTGCAGGGCGATAAGTGATTTCCGCGCCAGCACTGCCCTTGTTTTTTAACCATTTTACAACGTTTAAAATATCCTCTTTCTTAACCGTGCGGCCATCTTCAAACCGTAATAAATTCTCAAGAATAACTTTCATCGAAAACGGCAAAAGAGAAATGCCTTTAAGTCCATTTTTCTCCGCTTCGATCAAACTATAATAAGTATATTCTTTACCACTCACATCTAAAATTCTGCGACAATTAAAGCTATCAATTTGAGTCATTACTGCCCACCCTCATACTACAAACCACCCAATTTCCCGGAATAAACAACACAAACTACGAATCAAGGTCGCAGCTTGAGCGCAGACGCAACCACCTCCGCCACCCATTTCCCCTTTTACCTTCCCATCGGCAAACTCGGAAATCAGCGTCAAAAACCATTCTACACCAGATATTAATGTAACACATCGTTTATAGAACTATTTCTAGAACTATTCTAGGTACAATTATACAAAATAATGTGTTTTTTATCCTATAATGCAATAAAGATTATAGAAATAAAGGTAAAATAGGTAATTACATGGTGTTATCGGGCAAAGATTTGGCGGCTTACAGAAACGAAAATGTTCTGTTCCAAGGTATTTCTTTTTGTTTATTCCCACAGCAACTTATGACAATCACAGGACCAAATGGGATCGGGAAATCTACATTACTCAGAATCATTGCTGGACTGTTTGAAGCTGCTAAAGGTCATGTAAATCTTAAAGACCAGGAACAAACATACTCTGTAGCAACAGCATGTCATTATCTTGGGCCTCAAAATGCTATGAAACCTTTCTTATCAGTCACCGATAATTTGCAATTTTGGTCAGCATTTTATGGGCAACATCTACGCTATCCACACGAAGCCCTTGCAGATATTGGTCTTTCTGATCTTGGACACTTACCCTTTAACATTTTATCAACCGGGCAAAAAAGACGTATAGCTATTGCCCGCCTTTTGCTATCTTACCGTCCTGTTTGGATTTTAGATGAACCAATATTGGGAATTGATAGCTACGCTCAAACTCTCCTTGCAAATATTTTCCAGTACCATCTCAACCAAGGTGGTATGATTATCGCTGCAACCCATAGTCCTCTTGGCATTCCAGAAAACCATAAAATCGCCTTGGAAAAATTTTTACCTCCCCAGGAGAAAATACAATGAAAGCACTGTTCTGGCGTGATCTTAAATTAACCCTAGCACCACAAACTTCCTCGTTAACAGGACTTTTATTTTTCATTGCTGTTATTATGATAACCCCCTTCGCTATTGGACCAAATCCTAAAATTCTTTCACAAATAGGTCCAGGCATATTATGGTTAGGAGCCCTTCTCGCAGGACTTCTTAATCTCAATAAGCTATTTCAAACCGATCATGATGATGGAAATCTTGACCAATTCATCCTTTCTGGACAAAGACAAAGTTTTACACTAATAGTACTGACCAAATGCCTTGCCCATTGGGTAGGAACTATGCTTCCTCTTATTTTTGCCACTCCTCTTTTAGCATTCATGCTTCATTTAGATGCAATAATAACTTTTACAACAATACTCACTCTCTTATGCGGAACACCAGCCATTATTTTTATTGGTGCTATCGGAGCTGCCCTTGCAACATCATTGTTGCATAGTACCCTTCTCATTTTTATCATCATCTTACCGTGGATTATTCCAATCATGATTTTTGGCGTTTCCGCTGCTACAGCTCCAACAAATCCAAATGTATCTTTTCTCACTTCTTTGACTCTTCTTATCGGTTTTTCACTTCTTTTGAGTCTTTTTAGCTCTTTTATTGCAGCTATAACGCTCAGGCTTTTATCAGAGTAATAAAAGATGATTGCCGCACGACAAAACTCTGCCTATTATAAATCTCATGAATAAAACTTTTCACACACATAAAATGAAAGCACTTCCTGTAAGTTTCACCCGTTTCATGAAAATAAGCAGTGCCGTTTTGCCTTGGTTAATCGGTATAACATTTTGCCTTCTTATCTTAGGACTTATTCTGATTATATGTTCTCCTGATGACTATCAGCAGGGGATTACCGTCAAGATTATGTATATTCATGCACCATTCGCGTGGCTTTCTATATGTTGTTACATCATAATAAGTGCTGCTGCTTTAGGAAGTCTAATTTGGAGGTATTATCTTGCTGATGTAGCACTCAAATGTGGCGCACCCATTGGAGCAATTTTTACAGCCTTGGCCCTAGTGACAGGAGCACTTTGGGGACGTCCTACATGGGGAACATGGTGGGTATGGGATGCACGGTTAACATCAGTTTTAATCTTGCTTTTTATCTACCTTGCTATTGTCATGCTTGCTCGCGCTTTTAATAACCAAGCAAAAGCTGCACGCGCTACTGCAATTCTTACACTCGTTGGACTTGTGAATATTCCCATTATTAAATTTTCCGTTAATTGGTGGAATACGCTTCATCAATCAGCATCACTTTTACGTTCAGGAGGCCCAACAATCGAACGTGCTATGTTATGGCCCCTCATAACAATGCTATTTTGTTTCAGCTTTATGTTTATTTCGCTCTATTTGATGGCTATGCGCAACGAAATCAATAACCGTCATATCCAAATACTTCAGATCAAAAAAGCCCGTCGTGCACAACATTAGGACTCGTTATCATGCTCGACATTCACAGTGGACTTTTAGGAAATTTCTTTCAGCAAGTTGATTTTTTCCTCGGTACTCTTCATCATAAACAAATTGTTATTCTGAGTTACATTTTTTCTGCAATCTCTCTCCTGTGTCTTATTGGACACATTCTTTACAAAGCTATATACCAAAAAAAAATCCTACAGCAGCTGAACAAAAAAGAGCTGTTCCGGAAAGAAAAATATCATGAAAACAACCCCTCAAAAACCTGAAAAAAATATATCTTTTCCCATCTTCTTTGGTCTTCTTGGACCACTTGTATTTTTTCTCCTTCTTCTTATGCTTTTCTTCCACTTTATGGAGAGCAAATACCCCAATGATGCTCCTCTTCCTCCAAACACATTCACTAAAAAGCCTGCCCCAAAAATTCATCTTCCCTTACTTTATAATGAAAACTCTCTTCGTTCAGAACAATTTAAAGGACGTATAACATTGGTCAATTTTTGGGGTTCTTGGTGCCCATCCTGTCGCGAAGAACATCCTCTTCTTATGAAGATTGCTCAAGATCAACGTTTTGATCTTATTGGTATTAACTATAAAGATAACAAAGAGAATGCCCAACGCTTTCTGAATAATTTTGGTAATCCCTTTAAACTCATTGGCTTTGATGCTTCAGGGTATACGGCCATTAACTGGGGGGTTTATGGATCACCAGAAACCTTTCTTCTGAATAAAGAGAGCATCATTATTGCCAAACATGTTGGTCCTTTAACATGGCAGATTTATCAGAAAAAAATTTTGCCCAAAATCGAAAAAGCAATCATGACAGAAGAAATCTCAAACAGCAAAGAATTAATTTATAAAGATAATTTATCTTCTTCCCCATATTGAATGAGAAAACACCAAATACAGAAAGTATTTCTCATTGCAGCTTTCTCTTATTTCCTCTTATGGTTAATCATAAAAAAAAATTTTCGTACTTCACAAAAGAAACGAGACTTGAATAAAAACGGTTTTTAAAAAGACTCAATGTGCCCTTCATGAACTATCTCAATGCAAGAGCAATCATAAATTGGAAACCGGCAAAAGAAATGATGATGCTGGTTTGCACCTTTGTAAATATAAAAATGGAAATCCCCTGGATATTGTTTTATAATATTTACGAACTATTTAGGAATTGAGAGCAGGAAAACATATCTTTCTAAAATCAGCGTAATGAATAAAAAAATGGCATGCTGTTCTTCGTAAGGAAATTATTCCTTTAAAATAGACGAAAAATAAAAATGTCAGTACTTTATAAAGTTTTATTTTCGTTATTTAAAAGATATTGCCGTAGATCTTTTTGAAAGCCATAAAGCTCAATTAAAAAAGAACTATGAAGAGAGCAATGGTTTACGCCCTTTATCGCACATATTCTCTAATTCTTTAAATTTCATTTGTTTAACAGCATTCCCACGCAACAAAACATTACCGGTCATTGTACATTCAAAATCAGATATAAGGATAACACCGCCCCTTACTATTCAATTTTTAAAGAAAAGATTTTTGGTGATCTACACCCCCAGTTAACGAACTTATGTCCTAAAACATTTAAGCTGACGCTTCATAATAACGGTATAGAATGCAATATAGATTATATTACGAATATTATATTCTTATCCGCCGTTTTTCAGAGATTGGCTGAAATGCTATCTTAGCATGAAAGGCACAATAAGGACTATTCTCACCAGAATCAGCACCACAAAAATGAAAATCTGGTGATAAAGGATCCCCAACTGGCCACCTACATGTATTTTCACTCAATTGCAAAAGATTAAGCTGACGTGATATAGGTACAACCACATTTGATTTTTTGGGTAAATCAACTTCTTTCGCATCCTCCACTACAACATCCATTTTTAAAGCTGTTGTTCCAACACTGCAAGAAGCAGCATTCGTCGATAATACTGTCGATGGCGTGCGACGCATCCGCACAGACGATGAACTGACATCAACAAGCGTCTTTTGTATACGCCCCCCTCCCTGTGTTGTCTTACCACGTCCCGATAGTTTTAATCGGTGCACTTTACCGATCACTGCATTCCTACTAACACCACCTAACTGAGCTGCAATCTGACTTGCGCTTAGCCCCTCACTCCAAAACTTCTTAAGAAGTTCAACGCGTTCACATGTCCAACCCATATCAGCACTCCATTTTGATCACCTCATTGAGATGCACCCATTTGCATCTTCGAATGTTTCAACTATTTTTTCAATGGGCCTAATGAAAAAACTTTATACTCTACCCGAGCACAAAAAATTTCATTCAACCTGCGGAATTTACAAACCGAAATACAATCTTGCCTGCTGATTTAAACTACAATATGCATTGACTCTATGACAAGTGTCTTTTCCTCTTGAAGAGTCTATTTAGAATGTTTTCCCCAACTTGCGAATCGATCATAGATCAAACTATTGTTTTTGCTTAAGGCTTTTTTCCATAGACGTTTTGTGTCAAACCTTCATTAACTTTTTGCCAATCGGTGCAATGATTACCACTTGTGAGCGTGGTAATTGATCACTATAAACCGCTGATGATACTGTATCCAATGATGCAACGTATTTTGTTTGCAGCGTTGTGTTATTTGTTGTACCGCAAAACTCGAGAAATAAAGGAAATTAACGATGAATGGCACTACTATACAGCCACTTTATGAGTGCTTTGCTCGACGTAATTTGCATTTTCAACAAGGGAATGCTGTATGGCTTATTTCCGATAAAGGAGAGCATTATCTTGATTTCACGTCTGGCATTGCTGTCAATGTATTAGGGTATGCACATCCAAAATTGGTCGATACTCTCAAAAGACAAGCTGAAAAGCTTTGGCATGTTTCCAATCTTTTTCAATCACCTGAACAAGAAGCTCTTGCCGCACAGCTTTGTGCAAACAGTTTTGCTGATAAGGTTTTTTTCTGCAATTCCGGTGCTGAAGCAGTGGAATGTGCATTTAAAACTGCTCGTCACTATCATTATGCATCTGGACATCCAACACGCGTTGAAATTATTACTTTTGAAGATGCATTTCATGGACGCACACTTGCAACGCTTGCAGCTACTGGACAAGAAAAATATTTGCAAGGTTTTGGACCAAAAGCTGGCGGATTCATTCAAATTCCTTTTTGTGATGAAATCGCTTTGCGTAATGCTATCAATAAAAATACTGCTGCCATCCTTATTGAGCCCATTCAGGGAGAAGGAGGAATACGAACGGTATCTCATGAATATTTAAGGCTTTTGCGCAAAATATGCGATGAGAACGGTCTGTTATTAATTTTGGATGAAGTCCAAACAGGTATTGGACGAACAGGAAAGCTTTTTGCTTATGAATGGAGTGGTATCATACCTGATATTCTTACTCTCGCAAAAGGAGTGGGCGGAGGTTTTCCTTTAGGAGCTTGTCTTGCAACAGAAAAAGCTGCAAAAAGTATGACACTAGGAACCCACGGATCAACCTTTGGAGGCAATCTTCTTGGGATGGTTGTAGGCAAAACTGTTCTTGATATCATATTAGAACCCGGTTTTCTCGACAACGTCCAGCAAATAGGATATAAGCTAAAAAGCGGACTTTCAAATATTTTAAGCGCCTATCCTGACATTATCTGTGCAATTCACGGGGTAGGATTGATGTTAGGTATTCAGTGCGTTGTTCCCTCTCATGTTGTTGTCAATGCATTGGAAAAAGAATATCTTTTGAGTGTTAGTGCCAACAACAACGTTGTGCGCTTGTTGCCCCCGCTTATCATTAAGGAAGAAGAAATAGACGAAGGTTTATATCGTATTGAAAAAGCACTTGCTTCTCTTTCGCAAAAAAAACAAAGAATAACTCGTATAATCTCATAACAAATAGCTCCTTGCTATTGCATTGATGTACCTTTTTTCCCCTCCCTTCAACCAGGTTACATATTTTATCAACTATAGAAAACACTTTAAAAAAATTTGAAGCTTTTGTTCATAAACAAGAACAATGATTTCTAAAAACTATTCACATGCCTGCATTTTATCTCATATGAGTATGCATCACCTGAGAGAAAATGATCGTATAACATAATTGGTTTTAAAATGTAGCACCTCTTTTATTATTGGTTGTGCATATCATCATATGGCAGGTAAAATGTAAACTATCAACGAAATATTCGAATTTGTATAAATTCTGCAAGCCTCTACCGTAAATGGCTTTATATTTTATAAATGACTCACATATTTGCTAAATTTATGAGATATCTTGATCTAGAGAACACCGTAAATCAGTTTCCAACGAAATATTGTTTGAATGAGAGACAACGAATAATGTTTTCCATTCCTTAATTCAACGCAGCAACTCTCTTTAAACTCCGTTTGCACCTTATCACACTAAGAGATAACACATCATAGGAAAAATTTTAGCGAAGCAGATAAAGGTACGAAAATAATATTCTACTTATTAGTAATCTCCCTAAATCGGCTAAAAATGTTGATTGTGTTACAACTGGCACATGTACTTCTTAAAATAAAATCTCTTGTGCTTGTCGTTACTCACCCTCGCAGTTTTATTCAATTCAATAAAACCTAAAAAACACAAAACCCAATAGGCTGCTTCATATATATTTATCTGCAAGCCGGCACCACCATACTCTCTGCTAGCCCCCAATCGGCAATAGCCCTTGTATTGAGACAGTTCATTATAGACATTTTAGTCCTTTATTAATAGTTTTTTATCCACACACAAATCCCGCTTGTAACGTGCAGAAAAATGTTTTTTCTGATTCACCATAAACAAGTTTGGCATGAGAAAATCCTACGGTATTAGGGTCTCTCATTCAACATGCAAAACAATGAATCATCCTTATAAGTCAATGTGATGAGGCTAATAGTAGTAAAAAATCGATCATTTGTGTTCAAGATGAAAGACTTTCTGTTTTTTGACGAAGCTAAAAATTGTCTTTATGCCCAAAAAACAATTCTTGTATGATGTTTACAAGATGCATTTTTCTCTCCACAATAGTCTGCAAAAATAAATCCTATAAAAGGCAAAAATATGAGCGAAGAATGCGAACAAGCCAAAGATGAAGCCTCTCTCAACAATATCTACTTGAGTGAAGATGATACTGTTATTCCCTTTCAAGTCGAAGAACTCGATATTCGTGGACGTGCTGTACAATTTGGAAAAACTTTAAATTCTATTCTCACAAGGCATCAATATCCTGAACCGGTTTCTTACCTTCTAGCAGAGGCTTTAGTTTTAACTGTTCTGCTTGGAAGCTCCTTAAAACTTAAAGGAAAATTTATTTTACAAACCCATTCCAATGGACCAATTAATATGTTGGTGTGTGATTTTTCTCCCCCTTTCAGTCTACGCGGGTATGCTCGTTTTGATGAAGAAAAACTGCAACAAGCAATAGCCAATAATCAAATATCTTCCGAAACACTTCTAGGAAAAGGTACTTTAGCCTTCACCATCCGCCAAGGCGCCCACACACAAGACTATCAGGGAATAGTTGCATTAGAAGGATCAAATTTACAAGAAGCTACCCGTGCCTATTTTGACCAATCGGAACAAATTCTCACCGATATCCGTTTAGCAGTCGCTATATTGATTAACCGCGACCAAAAAGGAAAGCAGCAGAAAAGCTGGCGAGCAGGAGGTATTTTGACTCAACTTTTGCCCCAAGCATCATCTCATCATAAAATATATGAGCCCAATAAAAAACCACAAGAAACGAAAACCCGTGCTCAACTTGAAAATCAATGGAAAGAAGCTAAAGCACTAACGTCAACAATTGAAAGTACAGAATTAACAGATCCTCAAATCGGCAGTAAGCGGCTTTTATTCCGTCTTTTCCACGAACAAGGTGTTAGAGTTTTTAATCCCATTTCTCTTGTAGATCAATGCTCCTGTTCGCGCGAAAAAATTAAAGAAATACTGGAAGGTTTTCCCCCTGAAGAACGCAATCAAATGGTTAAAGACAAATATATTTCTGTTACATGTGAATTTTGCTCAACAACTTATCGTTTTAAACCGCTAGAATTTTCTGAAAATAAAACGTGATAAATATTCTTCATAAATAAGTACTTACCAAATAAATAAGTACATATTAATTACAACTAAAGCCCATTTATTATGTCTTGAAAACCTAAAAACAGAAAGCATCAACCTTGCAAACATGTTGTGTAGCTTGCTCTTTTAGCACAAAACATTGATTTATGAAAACAATTCACCATTTCATCGATTGAGTGCGCGCTTGAGTACCCTAAGACTTTTTTCTTTCAAATTTTTGCATTTAAAATCAGAAAAAACATTCGCTTGCATTTCACAAGCAGAGTTGGCGTGGTGTAAAAACTACTTCAGAAAAGATAAAAATACCTCTTATGAACCGTCTCAATGCAAGAACCTTTACAACATTGGGAGTTGATAAATAGAATGATGGTACCAGTTTGAGCCTTCATAAAAGTAAAGATGGGACATTCAATGGATTTTATGGTATATTTTTCATACTAACCGTGAAATGAACCTGGAAATAGTGACAGATGTTTTTTAAAAGCAAACGTGTGAATAAGCAATATAATGGCTTTTTGTTCTGCGTGAGGAAACTAGCCCTATCAAAAACGCGATAAGCAAAGATGTGAAGAGTTGCGTAATTTCCATTACTTAAAAGATATTGTCATGGAAGCTTTTGAAAGTAAAACTGAATTAAAATATGATGAGAAAGATGAAAATTGTTTTTTTATCTTTACAGCTTTATATTCTTCCCAATGAGACTATTTACCCGTTTGAGAGATTACCCAAAACAGAAATATGCCATACTTTTAATGTGATATAGGAAAACTTAAGTTTTACGTAAGGCACTGAAATATATTATATATTTTCTTCTAACATGCGTCTGCATTAGGATTGGAGGTTGGTTGACATGCAAACTAAAAGCACATGCTTTATTAGAATTAACCGCTCTTTCATTGCCTCCATAATCATACGCCTTTTCAAATCAAAACGCATTCCATACACTGTTATACAAAATAGATTACTCTTAAAAACAGGCTCTATTCTCTCTGACAATATCTTTACCCATAACATATCAGCGAGTATTTATGCCTTAACAGGAACAAACGTCTCAGCCCTCTTTTATAATTACATTAACATATTGTGTTTTAATTATAAAAAAAATTCTTACTGAATTAAATCCTTGAATATAGCTATATTTTCTTATTCGAACATTCTATCTTTAAAAATCAAAAAATCGTTTTCACGCGTTACAACAGAGCAAAGCATATAGATAAAATATGGAGGATAAAACTAAATATAGCTCTATGAATCAACACTCTTAATGTAAGAGCAGTTGCAATATCACAGGCAATATAATATCCGATCTACTACTTCATAAACATAAGCGTGGTGGTGACAAACCTTCATGACAGTGTGTACTCTTAATAAAAAACAGTATGATTTTCATAATACAACTTCCGATAGTATTTACCAATCTCAATGCAATACAATGCTACGCTAACCTAAATCATCAAGAATCAAACCAGTATACAAATGCTTAATCGCTAAAGAAAAACCAAAATCTAAAAAATCTGTAGTCCTTCAAACGTTTTTTAATTTCACAAATGTTTTTTGAGCAATAATGCTCATTCAATTCTCTTAAAAAGCAGAATGACTGTACGTAAAAATTGAACGCAATAGCGTATAAATATCTATAATAAAATTGCGTACTCTCACATTCTTTTATAAACTTAAAATATGATAAATGATGAAACCAATATCAAAACCTAAAGCAGCTTAAACAACATCATGCCCTTTCCTAGGTAAAAGACGGCGCAATCGAATATAAAGCGCACCATCACCACCATGTTGGCGAGCTGCTTGCTCAAAGGCATGAACATAATATCGAAAAGCCGGTGTTGATAACCAGTGAGGAACAAACTGATACAAAACACCATTACTCCCCAGTGAACGGCCTTTTCCTGTGATCACGAGTACATAACGCAATCCATTCTGCTGAGATGATTGGAGAAATTTTTTCAAGAAAAAATAGGCTTCTTCTTGCATACAACCGTGAAGATCAAGACGAGCCTCAATAGAATAATGACCTTTGGCAATTTTACGATAGATAACACGATCAAAAAAATGAATCTTATGTGTTTGTGCAATCGCCTTCTTTTCTCTTTTAACCTCCGTTAATGGCTGTATGTTTGTCTGAGACCATGGTAGGATTTGTGTTATGTATTGTTTCTTATTGTCGATCTTCGCCGCATTTTTAGCAACATTTACGATACCTTTTGCAAAAGAAGAATAGTGCTTTTTATGAAGCGGTATTGTGGTACGACACACCTTCTCCCAAAGAAATCGGTCCTGTGAAACCAATGGATTCCTTTTTGTTCTCCATTCATCCGTAGACATTTCAATCTTCAATCTCTTAATAAATAAATCTTATTTATACGACTTTACAGACAAAAAATATTTTAATCTTCATCTTCTGTTGCAAAAAGCTTCCAGTTCGGATCTGTTGATAGACTATTGCGAACAAAAGTCCAAATATCTCTAATTTCTACAATAGTATCAGGATCACCATCTATACGTTCTCCCTGCTCATTGTAAGTCGCAGAAATCATTTCACTAACAATACGTATAGTCAAAAATTCTTCCTTTTCTTGCATTGCTGCTGCAACAAATTCGATTTTATTAATTCCGATAAAAATAAACTGAACTCTCTCATTGTTTTTTTCGCGTTGTTCAATGGCAGCAGCAAAGCTCTCAAAAACATCTTGAGAAAGCAATCTCTTAAGTTGATCACGATCCCCTTTAGCAAAAGCTGTTACAATCATTTCATAAGCAACTTGCGCTCCCTTTATAAAAAATTGAGGAGAAAAATGAGGATCACTCTGGCGAAGTGCCCGTAAACCTTCATTTAGTGCACTTCCTTCAGGTGCAATTGCATCAATTTCGCTAAAATCATTCTTTTGCGAATTGACTTGATGAGGGAAAGAAGCAATATTATCAGCCGTTTCTGTTTCAATCTGTTTTTTAGAACAACTCGTATAAGGATCAAACGGAGGCTTTTCAAAACCAATCCGTTTTCCTAATACATTACGAAGTTGCATGAAAATAACAACCATAATAATAAGAGCTAAGACAAGTACGATGTCAAATTCCATGGGCACTGTCAATCTCCAAAACTAAGATGATTTACAATAAACATTGCAGTCAATATCATTTATCAATAAATATGTAAAATAGGGAATTTTCATGTGATCAAATTTTACTTTATAAATCCTCGCTTTTTCATCATTTTTACCCTTAGCACTCTCTTCGTTGAAATTGCCGGTTTTATCTTCGTTGGAAAAGAAATTGGAATTTTGGCAACTTTGAGTTTGGTTATTCTAACGACAATAGCTGGAAGCATTTTGTTAAGAATTCAAGGGGGAAGCCTTTTTAAAAATATACAACGTGAGCTTCTCCAAAGGCAAACACTAGAGCATTATATCATCAATGATGGCTGCATCATTATTGGCGCGATTTTGCTTATTCTTCCCGGTTTTGTAAGCGATATTTTGGGAATATTACTTCTTATTAAACCAGTTCGTGCTGCTGCTTGGTATTTGTTTTCATCACTTAGGAATAAAATGAATACACATAATAAAAACAGTACTAAGACCAAAAATGAGTCTGAGAAAATAATCGATCTTAAAGCAGAAGACTACCAAATCAACAATACCACAGAATCGTCATGACATAAATAATAATCATTGAAAAAAGCAAAAATCTGTAACGAACTAAAAAATAACCAAGACAAGCAGAGCATTTCTTGCAACCTTTTGCAAGGCATGATAACCAGCATTGTCTTTAGATCTAAAATAGAAATACATACATTATGATGAGAGGTTAGTAGTATGGCTGAAAGTGAAATGAACAACAATAATGGAGAACCCGTTTTTGCTGTATTAGCTCAATATTTAAAAGATCTTTCATTTGAAAACCCAAGTGCCCCTCGCTCACTGCGTCCACGTGAAAAAGCACCACAAATTGATATTAATATTAATGTCAATGCTAATCCAATTGGTGATGACAATTATGATGTTGTTTTATCACTCTCAGTTAAAGCTAGTGATGATAGTGAAACATTATTTCATGTAGAATTGATTTACGGTGGCGTTTTCCATATCGAAAACATTCCCCAAGAGCATGTTATGCCACTTGTTTTTATTGAATGCCCCCGTCTTTTGTTCCCATTTGCTCGGCAGATTATCTCTGACGCTACCCAAAATGGTGGTTTCCCACCTTTGAGAATTGATCCAATTGATTTTGCAGCTCTCTTTCAAAAGCGTGTTGCTGAAGAACAAAAAAACAGCCAAACACTATCATCTTAAAAATTTATTTTTTATCAAACAGGCCTTGGAATATCAAAGGCCTTTATTTTTTATAACTTTTTTGCATGATAAGCGGCTAGGGTTGCGATATTGACAACATCCGTATTGCTGCCACTAAATGGTACAATTTGGATAGATCTTTCCAGTCCAATTAAAATAGGGCCAATAATGGTTGCTTCACCAAGCTCTTGCAACATTTTACTTGCTATAGAAGATGCATGATATCCAGGCATCACCAAAATGTTAGCAGGTTCCGTTATTCCCATAAAGGGATATTGCTGCATCAATTTCACATTAAGCGCTACATCAGCACTTATTTCTCCATCAAATTCAAAGTCAGCTCCGCGTTCATGTAAAATATTAATGGCATCTTGAATATGGCGCGTAACCTGTCCTTTCATATAACCAAAAGTAGAAAATGCCACAAATGCTACCCGTGGCTGATACCCTAACCCACGAACAAAAGAAGCTGTCTGTTCGGCTATATCAGCAAATTCCTCAGCGTTAGGATTCTCATAAACAGCTGTATCGGCAATAAACACAGTTCGTCCGCGACAAATGGCCATTGAAATACCAATCAATCGTTCTTGCGGTTTTTCATCAATTACCCGGCGAATATCAATCAACGCTGTTTCATAATTGCGTGTAACCCCTGTAACCATTGCATCAGCATCCCCTAACGCCACCATACAAGCAGCAAAGTAATTGCGATCATTATTGATGCGGCGGTGACAATCACGCAACAACCAACCTTGGCGCTGCATCTTTTTATAAAGATAATTCGCGTAATCATCCAAACGACAAGACAGCTTAGCATTCATAACAGAAATGCCTTCACGCTCAAGATCAATTCCAGCAACAGCAGCATTTTCTCTCACTTGTTCTTCACGACCAATCAAAATCGCCTGTCCCAATTTTTGATGGACATAGGAAACGGCTGCCCGTATTACTTGCTCTTCTTCACCTTCGGCAAAGACAATTTGTTTTGGTGCCTGACGAACGTGATTATAAACACCACGCATTATAGAGGAAATGGGATCACGTCTCGCATTCAAATCACGCTCATAAGCTTCTAAATCATCAATGTGTCTTTGTGCAACACCACTTTCCATCGCCGCTTTTGCCACCGCAATTGAAACAACAGTAAACAAACGCGGGTCAAAAGGAACAGGAATGATATAATTCGGACCAAATTTCAACCGCTTTCCACGATAAGCTTCGGCAACGCTGTCAGGTACTTCCTCATGAGCCAAATCCGCAATAGCTTTTGCAGCAGCAATCTTCATATCTTCATTAATAACTGTCGCACGCACATCAAGCGCACCACGAAATATATAAGGAAAACAAAGAACATTATTAATCTGATTTGGATAATCAGAACGACCTGTTGCGATAATAGCATCCTTACGCACTTGCATCACTTCTTCCGGCGTAATTTCTGGATCAGGGTTAGCCATAGCAAAAATGATCGGATGAGGTGCCATCGACTTTACCATTTCAGGGGTAATCGCACCTTTAGCAGAAACCCCAAAAAACACATCCGCATCTTCCATCGCTTCAGCAAGCGTGCGTTTATCTGTTCGAATAGCATGAGCAGACTTCCACTGATTCATCCCCTCTTCGCGCCCCTCATAAACAATACCTTTTGTATCACATAAGATGATATTTTCAGGTCGAAATCCCATCGCCTTAATAAGCTCGATACAAGCAATTCCTGCAGAACCCGCACCATTACAAACTAACCGCGTATTTTCCATATTACGCCCCGTTAAATACAAGGCATTGAGTATTCCAGCAGCCACAATGATTGCTGTACCGTGTTGATCATCATGAAAAACGGGTATATTCATAACCTCGCGTAAGCGACTTTCAATCATAAAACACTCTGGTGCTTTAATATCTTCCAGATTTATGCCACCAAAAGAGGGCTCCAAATAACGGACCAGATTGATAAAATTTTCTGGATCATTCGTATCAATTTCCAGATCAATGGAATCAATATCTGCAAAGCGCTTAAAAAGTACTGCTTTACCTTCCATTACCGGTTTAGATGCTAGTGCACCTAAGTTTCCTAAACCCAATATAGCCGTTCCATTTGATATAACAGCAACTAGGTTGCCCTTTGCTGTGTAATCGTAAGCCAATTCTGGATTTTGAGCAATCGCTTTAACTGGAACAGCAACACCTGGAGAATAAGCAAGTGCTAAATCATATTGCGTTTCCATAGACTTTGTTGCAACAATCTCAAGCTTTCCAGGACGACCACGACTATGAAAATCAAGAGCTTCTTGTTCACTGATATTATAAACCGTTTGGTGCGTTTTCTGATCTTGCTCTTTCTTTTTCATCTTACTTAAGTTCTCCCAAAAACACGCTCAATAATGCGTGTAATTATCTAATTTTACAATTTGATTCAGATGCCAGAAATCGCTATGCTCGCTTTAACAGACCTGATCATGCGTTTCAATTTACAGATAATGAAGATAAACATTGAAGTAAATAAAAAAGGGTATCAAAGCCTCACTTGAAGGAAACGAGCGCGTAAAAATGGATAATAAGACTGATAATAAAAACGATTTAGCCCCACAATCCGATCCCTCATCTGTTCCATATAAAGAACGTCTCACACCTATGATGGAGCAATATATCGAAATCAAAGCAGTTAATAGTGATTGTCTTCTTTTTTACCGTATGGGTGATTTCTATGAATTATTTTTTAATGATGCGATTGAAGCTGCTCAAGTTTTAGGAATTACACTCACAACACGCGGAAAACATTTAGGTGAAGATATTCCTATGTGTGGTGTTCCAGTTCATGCTGCAGATGATTATTTACAAAAATTGATCTCCTGTGGTTATCGTGTTGCTGTTTGTGAACAAACAGAAAATCCAGCAGAAGCTAAAAAACGGGGATCAAAATCAATCGTTCGGCGCGATGTCGTGCGCCTTGTTACACCTGGAACCATAACAGAAGAAAAACTCCTCGATCCAACGCGTGCAAACTATCTGATGACACTTGCCTGCATTAAAACCAGTGATGGAGAGGAATTTGCCCTTTCCTGGATTGATATCTCAACAGGTATATTTCGTGTAACAGAAAGTCGACTCGAAAAACTTTTAGCAGACATTATGCGCGTCGATCCACAAGAAATCATTGTGGCTGATTCCTTTTTCCATGATAAATCCCATAAATCACTTTTTAATATTCTCGGTCGTATCGTTTCGCCTCAACACGCTAGCCTCTTTGAGGTCATCACTGCTGAACGCGACATTTGCAATTATTTTAAACTTTCAACCCTTGAAGGCGTTGCTGATTATTCACGCCTCGAATTGTCAGCAATTGCCGCAGCTATTCGTTACATCGAAAAAACACAAATCACGCATCGCCCTCCTCTCATGCGTCCTGAACGCCAAAATGAAAGTGCTACCCTTTTCATTGATGCCGCAACGAGATTGAGTCTTGAGCTTGTCCGAACTACATCGGGACAACGAGATGGAAGCTTATTAAAAGCCATTGATCGCACCGTAACAGGAGGGGGATCACGCCTTCTTCTCGATCGCCTCATTGCACCTCTTACCACGCCGTCAGCTATTGATAAGCGTCTGGATTCGATTACCTTTTTTCTGAGCAATACATCTCTTGCAGAAGCCATAAAGCTCATCTTAAAAGGGGGACCAGATATGCCACGTGCCGTTTCACGTTTGGCTCTTGGCCGAGGAGGACCACGTGATATGGCTGCAATCCAGCGCGGTTTTGAAATCATTCGTGAACTTCACCAGCTTCTTAGCAATAAATTGCTTCCTCAAGAAATCAGTGATGTACAACAGATTTTCTCACATTTACCTACTACTTTGCATTTTCGTTTGGAACAAGCATTAGCCGATGATCTGCCCCTACTTAAACGAGACGGTGGTTTTATTCGCTCTCATTATCATAAAGAGCTCGATGAAATGCGTGCTTTGCGTGATGAATCTCGCCGTGTTATTGCTGAACTTCAAGCACAATATGCTAAAGAAACAGATATTAAAACACTCAAAATCAAGCATAACAATATTCTAGGCTACTTCATTGAAGTGACCAACTTACAGGCAACCGCTCTCACCAATACCCCACAAAAAAAAGCACGTTTTATTCATCGACAAACAATGGCAAATGCTATGCGCTTTACCACAACAGAACTTGCTGAACTTGAAAGCCGTATTGCCCATGCAGCTAACCATGCACTAACGCTTGAATTGGAAATCTTTGACACTCTTGTTCGTGAAATTACTGAACAAGTTGATTTCATTCGTAAAGCTTCTGAAGCACTTGCTGTTTTAGATGTCTCTGTCGCTTTAGCGCATTTGGCTGAAGAACAAGGATATTGTCGTCCTAAAATTGATCAGTCTCTTACGTTTTGTATTACCGCAGGACGCCATCCTGTCGTAGAACAAGCGCTCCGAAAGCAAGCAGCAGAGCCCTTTGTTGCCAATAACTGCGACCTTTCTTTGCAAGAAAATCACCAATATGCAGCAATATGGCTTTTAACAGGTCCTAATATGGGAGGAAAATCAACTTTTTTGCGGCAAAATGCTCTCATCGCCATTATGGCGCAAATGGGGTCCTTTGTTCCAGCTACCTCAGCCCACATTGGCGTTGTTGATCGCTTATTTAGTCGTGTTGGTGCTTCTGATGATCTTGCACGGGGGCGTTCAACTTTCATGATGGAAATGGTTGAAACAGCAACGATTCTTAATCATGCTAGTCATCATTCCCTTGTTATTCTTGATGAAATTGGACGAGGAACATCAACTTTTGATGGGCTTTCAATTGCTTGGGCAACTGTTGAATATCTTCATGAAGTTAACCACTGTCGTGCTATTCTCGCCACGCATTTTCATGAAATGACAGCACTCACAAAAAAACTTGATCGTCTTCATAATGTAACCATGAAAGTTAAAAATTGGGATAGTGGTGTGGTTTTTCTTCACGAAGTCACGCCAGGAACTGCGGACCGGTCCTACGGCGTACAAGTTGCAAAACTTGCTGGACTTCCTAAAGAAGTTATTACGCGTGCTACAGACGTTCTACAGCAATTAGAACAAGGTGAAATGGCGGGAAAAGGACATAAATTAATTGATGACTTACCGCTTTTTTCCCTTAAAGCAATATCTTCCCTCAATGAAGAAACAAACAAACGTTCTATGCTCCATGAAGCTCTTAAAAATATTCATCCTGACGAACTCTCTCCTAAAGAAGCTTTAGAAGCCCTTTATCGCCTCAAACAACTTGAAAAAAATAATTTCTTATGACAAATCGAGCCAAGAGCTCTTTCTTGATCACTCTTAAGTTTTGTGCCTTAAGTTAAGATGTGAAAATAAAAGTAGAGTAGTAGTCCTGTTCCTTTGCAAAGAATAAGAGTGTTGCTAGGGAGAAGTATTCCATCATTAAAGTCTAGAGACTGGCAAAGGTTTTACTATTTATGGAGGAAAAATCTTCAGATGCGCGTGAAAGCTAAAAACCTTCTCTGTCATTTTTTTGAAGGCGTTCATGTTATTAAAAATGGTATAACTTCCTCTTCCCCTCAAACAAATATGATAGAATCCCATGGCAAAGAGCATAATATCTCTAAACGTTATATGAATCCTTATATCAAAAAGGAATCTGATGTCCGATTTTAGAAGAACTGATCAAAAGACTATGGACCACGATGGTGAAGCTGTAAAAAGCGATGCCAATTTTGGCAAACTCATTCCTTTGTTGCAAACTATAGATTGTGTCGTGGGCTATAAATAAGGTTACTATGAGATAGAAGCGTTGGAAAAATGCAAGTAGATTTGACTTAGAAAATTCATACTGGAGTGGATTCCTTGGACCAATCTTTACGTTTTTTTTTACTCCAGAGAATTAAGATCTCTTATTCAAACACTTCAACTTTTAAAAGGTTTTAAGATACAAAAAAGTTATTGCCGATAAAGATTATGCTTCAGAGGAGCAAAAAGAAAACATGCAGAAAACAACTGCATTTCTTTCCTGCTTTTCCATTCAAATAGAAAAATATCGCATAAAAATGATGAACCTTTACAAAAAATATTATCTTATTGAAGGCTTTTTCAATAAACTAAGATACATTAGACGTATCTCATAGTGATTGGACAGAAAGCTTCTTTCATTGTTTTTACATGAACTGTATAAAGAAAGATCAGTTTAACTGCGTCTCATTCCCCTAAAAGTTTCATAATACCATCAACGCAATAAAGCTCATTCCTATGACATTATCTCAAAAAGTACAAGTTTATACAAAACTGGAAAATATTTTGAAAGGTGATTAATATCCATCAAAGGTAAACTTCATCTCATCTTCTTGCAATATTGCTCAAAAATAAAATCCATAGAAACCTTCACATCATATTCATTATAACTCGACATATCCTGTCAAATCTATCGAATAACTCGTTTGAAACATCATGCATATAATACATTGATTTATAATTATAATTTATCGTTTTTCAACTTGAATGAGAGAACTCCGAATATCATAAGATTCTCTCATTTCAAACCCTCTCATATTGAATCAATTAAAACCACTTACTTGCCCATTATAAGCGAGGCTGACGTGTGGATAAAAACACTTAAAAGAAAGGGATAAAAATGTCTCTTATGAATCGTCTCAATGCAAGGGCTGGTGCAACATTTTGAGCTAGCAAATAGAACAATGGTACTGGCTTGCTCCTTTAATAAGCGTAAAAAGGGTGGTACTCAATGGCTTTTACAGTATACCATCCACGAGCGCTGTCGCGAAATGGGCTTGGGTGCCTTAAGAGATATTTCTTTAAAACAAGCGCGTGAATCTACAATCCAATGGCGTTTTGTTTTGCATTGAGGGATATAACCCTATTAAAGAGCGCAAAAGACACAAAAATCTCTAAAAAACTGTTTTTCACAAAATGAATTCTTCACTTAAATCAAATATTACGCACAGCACCTTTTGCAGCAGAAGTTGTCATAGCTGCATATGCCTTAAGAGCCTTTGAAATTTTACGCTTACGTTTCTCAATCGGTTGCCAAGCTGCTTTTCCTTTTGCTTCCATTTTAGCACGACGATTCATTAGTTCACCATCCTCAACCAACATATGAATGGTACGATTAGGAATATCAATTTCTATGATATCCCCTTCTTCCACTAGAGCAATTGCTCCTCCTTCAGCAGCTTCTGGAGAAACATGTCCGATAGAAAGCCCCGAAGTTCCCCCCGAAAAACGGCCATCTGTTATAAGTGCACAAACCTTTCCTAATCCTTTGGATTTAAGATAGCTCGTAGGATAGAGCATTTCTTGCATTCCAGGTCCACCACGTGGACCTTCATAACGGATTAAAACGATATCCCCTGATTGAATTTTATCGGCTAAGATTGCCGAAACAGCTGAATCCTGGCTTTCAAAAATCCTTGCTGGACCTTTAAACGTTAAAATTGATTGGTCAACGCCTGCTGTTTTTACAATACAGCCATCTTTTGCAAGATTTCCATAAAGAACAGCCAACCCCCCATCTTGCGAATAAGCATGTTCCCTATCGCGGATAATACCTTTTTCACGATCAAGATCAAGGCTATCACAGCGACGAGATTGACTAAACGCTGTCTGGGTTGAAATACCCCCTGGAGCTGCACGATAAAATTCATGAATCTTTGGTTCATTGGTTCGTTTCACATCCCAGCGGCATAGAGCTTCTTTCATCGTTTTTGCATGAACCGTGTAAGCAGATGTATCAATGAGTCCAGCCGCATCTAATTCGCCTAAAAGTCCCATAATACCACCAGCACGGTGAACATCTTCCATATGCACATTCGCAACAGCAGGTGCAACCTTGCACAAAACAGGAACACAACGTGAAAGACGATCAATATCTGTCATGGTAAAATCCACTTTACTTTCTTGCGCTGCCGCTAAAAGATGAAGTACTGTATTGGTTGATCCTCCCATGGCAATATCTACAGTCATTGCATTTTCAAAAGCTTTGCATGAAGCAATAGAACGCGGCAAAACTGTCTCATCGCCTTTCTCATAATAACGCTTAACTAACACGACAATCTGTCGTCCAGCCTCTTCAAAAAGCATCTTACGATCTGCATGCGTTGCTAACATTGATCCATTTCCGGGAAGAGATAGCCCTAATGCCTCTGTCAAACAATTCATAGAATTAGCGGTAAACATTCCTGAACAAGAACCACATGTAGGACAAGCAGCACGCTCCATCTCAGCAATTTCTTCCTCTGAGTTATTTTCAGCAACCGCAGCAACCATGGCATCAACGAGGTCAACAGTCAGATCCTGATCTTTCCATTTAACCTTACCTGCCTCCATAGGACCACCTGAAACAAAGATTGTTGGAATATTCAAACGTAAAGACGCCATTAACATACCAGGCGTAATCTTGTCACAATTGGAAATACAGACAAGCGCATCCGCACAATGAGCATTGACCATATATTCAACAGAATCAGCAATAATTTCACGTGAAGGTAGAGAATAAAGCATCCCATCATGCCCCATAGCAATTCCATCATCTATAGCAATCGTGTTAAACTCCTTCGCAACACCGCCAGAAGCCACTATCTGTTGTGCCACCAATTGCCCAAGATCCTTTAAATGAACATGCCCTGGTACGAATTGTGTAAAAGAATTCGCAATCGCAATAATGGGTTTACCAAAATCAGACTCTTTCATTCCTGTTGCACGCCAAAGACTGCGGGCTCCTGCCATATTGCGCCCATGAGTCGATATTCTTGAACGGTAAGAAGGCATTATTTTTTTCCCCTCAAATAATTCCATTTTCCCTGTTGTGCTGTAATCTAATCTTAAAAACAAGATTCCATCACCGCGAGAAATAAAAAAGCCTTTTATTGAGACATTTAAATCACAAAATTAAATGCCACGCATAAGCCCCATTTGACAGCCATTTGTTCGTAATTTAATAAATTTTTCTTCAAACAAGTGGTCTCTAGATCATTCATAGAACCGATAAGAGCTCCCTACAGTTTTACAAAAGACTTTAGATTTAAGCAAAAATGTCAAAACAAGCGTTCACTTGAATGATAGAAATAATCATTATTTCTTATCGTATAAAAATAATCTTTATTGATTATAGTGCTTCTTCAGATGCTCCTTTTTTACATATCATATCATAAATTGATAAAGAGCGCGCTTTTTCTTTTCGTGTGCACTGCAAAAGAGCATCAATCTGCTTTTTTGCTTTTATAACGACAAAACTCTATGAATCTTGTACGCTCACAAACAATGTATTATAATAAATAGTCGTCATAAGCTAATATCATCATTCTCTTTGCGAGCTCCTCATGTGTGATTGCTCTTACATTGAGACGATTCATAAAAAACATTTTTATTTCTTTCTTAAACGCTTGCTATCCAGATGTCCGTTCATTTTGTGACGTGCAAGCGAATGTTTTTTCCTGATTCTGAATGCAAGAATTTGAAATGAAAGAATTTTACGGTACTAGGAAAGTTCATTCAACATGCAAAATAATGAGTTATCTTTATAAATCAAAATTCTGCTGTGACACAGTACATTATGAAATCATTGAAAAATAAAAAGAGAAATGACTCTTGTGGCAATTACTATGAATAATGAATAGCATTTCCCAAACAAAGCATAAAGCAGCTGATTTTTTAAGCAAATATGGACTTTTTGGTGGAGCTAAGCGGGATCGAACCGCTGACCTCTTGCATGCCATGCAAACGCTCTCCCAGCTGAGCTATAGCCCCACATAAAGACAGACCTGTCACCGATGGTAAACAATCTTGTGGAGTTTTCTAGAACGAGAAAAATCGAAGATCAAGAAGAATTTGCATTCCATGAAAAGAATGCTCTTTCACTTCTCTTAAGAATCGTCATCCTTCGAAACACCCCCTCCTAGAATATCGGTAACGTCATCGTCTTCGTCGTCTTCATCGTGAGATAAAAACGTATCATCGTCATCACCTAAATCCACATCACTGTCTTCCAAATCAGGAAGATCATCATCTTTAGGATCGTCACCATCCTCTTCCAAAAGCATAAAAGCAGATTTTTCAAGCGCTGTATCAAGCTCTTCAGTATCAACTTCTTCTTCACTATTTGCTTCAGCTGCCGCAACCTCAAAATAAGAACGAGGATAAGAAATTCCTGTATAAGGCGACACAATAGGGTCGCGATTAAGATCATAAAACTTCTTTCCCGTTTCTGGATCAATACGCTTAGTTCCAAGTTCTTGTTTTGCCATGAACTGTGCCTCTTTAAGTTAACTATATCTATTAAAAAATAAATTTTATGGTGCTTAATCGAAAAATAACGTCTTTGTCAAAGATAAATATATCGTTTCACATGGATTTCCTCATGACGCCTTTCAAAGCATGTGTTAAAGAGTGCTTCATTTAATAAAAAGAGGAATTAAATAGAACTTCTATGCAAAAAACAATATCCATAACCGCTTACAAATCTACTCGTCTTTCTGGTACAATTAAAATACCAGGAGATAAATCAATCTCTCATCGATCCCTTATATTGGGAGGATTAGCAAGTGGTGAAACACATATCCACGGACTTCTTGAAAGCGGTGATGTTCTCAATACAGCTTCTGCCATGAAAGCTCTGGGCGCCTGTATTATTAAGAAAGACGATCTCTGGATTATTCGCGGAACCGGAAATGGCTGCTTGTTAGCCGCACAAAAACCTTTAGATTTCGGCAATGCTGGAACAGGTGCACGCCTGGTTATGGGAATGGTTGGACCTTATCATATGAAAACGACCTTTATTGGTGACACTTCTCTTTCCAAACGCCCAATGGCACGTATTCTGGACCCGCTGCAATTAATGGGTGTGGAAATCGAAGCAACTCATGGCAACTATCTCCCTTTAACGCTTTATGGTCCGAAAATGGCTAACCCGATTCGCTATCGTATTCCCATGGCTTCTTCTCAAGTTAAATCAGCAATCCTACTTGCTGGCCTCAATACCGCTGGTACTACAACTGTTATTGAACCGATACTCTCACGAGATCATACGGAAAAAATGTTAAAAGCGTTTGGTGCTAAACTTGAAATAGAAAAAGATGCAAAAGGAGCGCGTTTTATTCATCTCAATGGTCAACCACACCTTACCGGACAAACGATTCATATTCCAGGCGATCCCTCTTCTGCAGCTTTTCCAATTATCGCAGCTCTTCTTATAGAAGATTCTGATATTACTATTGAAAACGTTCTTATCAATAACTCTCGCATGGGTCTTATCGAAACATTGTGGGAAATGGGAGCACAAATTGAACTTTTGAACCAACACCAAACAGGTGGAGAAGATGTTGCTGATTTGCGGGTTAAATCATCAGTACTAAAAGGCGTAACTGTGCCCAAAGAACGCGCTCCGTCAATGATTGATGAATATCCCGCTTTGGCAATAGCAGCAGCCTTTGCTGAAGGTAAAACAGTTATGCTAGGAATTGAAGAATTGCGCGTCAAAGAATCAGATCGATTGTCTGCTCTTGCTCAAGGACTCAAAATTAACCACGTAGACTGTGAAGAAGGTCAAAATTTTCTTATTGTTCATGGAAAAGGCTCCACCAAGGGATTAGGTGGTGGACATGTCACTACACATCTTGATCATCGAATTGCCATGTCCTTCCTTATCTTTGGGCTGGTCTCAGAAAAACCTGTCACCATCGATGACAAACGAATGATTGCTACCAGCTTTCCAAAATTTATCTCTTTTATACAAAAACTTGGGGGGAACATCTCTTGAAACCTTTTGTGATTGCAATTGATGGACCAGCAGCTTCAGGAAAAGGAACATTAGCACGGAAAATTGCTACGCATTATCATCTTCACTATCTGGATACTGGGCTTACTTATCGTGGTGTTGCTCATGCACTTTTGCAACAAAAATTGGCTTTCGATGATGAGAAAAGTGCACTTATCCACGCTAGAGAACTTGATTTTAATACTTTAAATCCAGCTCTTCTTTCTTCTCATGAACTTGGTGAAGCTGCTTCAAAAATAGCAATCATACCAACTATACGCGAAATTCTTGTTACAAAACAACGTAACTTTGCTAAAATTTTACCAGGCAGCGTGCTTGATGGTCGAGATATTGGTACCATCGTTTGCCCTGATGCGGATGTTAAGTTTTATGTTTTAGCCAGTGTTCAAACACGTGCAAAACGTCGTTATCAAGAAGTTTTGAAAAAAAGAGGGCAAGCAAACTATCACGAAATCCTCGCCAATCTTGAACAACGTGACAGTCGCGATATAACCCGCAAACAAAGCCCGCTAAAACAAGCGGAAGACGCCTACTTGCTTGATACGTCAGAATTGAGTATAGAAGCAACGTTTACAGTTGCATGCGCTCTTATTGATCCGATCATAAAAGCGCGTATAATTGGGTAAAGTCGTCAGGGTGATTTCCGGCCAAGCGCTAATTTTCTTCCTGTAAAGAAAAAGGCAAGAAGTTACTTTGGATCAACACTAACCTAGCGCTTATACCTTTTAAAATTAAGGTATGTATCAGGAGTTCTTATGTCACACTACAATCCTACAACAGCGGATTTCGAAGCACTTTTAATGCAATCTTTCCAAACCAATGATCTTAATGAAGGATCCGTTGTTAAAGGTCGCGTCATTGCAATCGAAAAAGACATGGCTATTATTGATGCTGGACTTAAAGTCGAAGGACGTATTCCACTCAAAGAATTTGGAGCTAAAGGAAAAGATGATTCCTTGCAAATTGGCGATGAAGTGGAAGTTTATATTGAACGCATTGAAAATGCAATGGGAGAAGCTGTTCTATCCCGTGAAAAAGCACGTCGCGAAGAAAGCTGGATCCGTTTAGAAGAAAAATTCAATGCCGGTGCACGCGTCGATGGCATTATCTTTAGCCAAGTAAAAGGAGGCTTTACAGTCGACCTCGATGGTGCAATCGCTTTCTTACCTCGCAGTCAAGTTGATATTCGTCCCATTCGTGATGTTTCACCTCTCATGCATAATTCACAATCCTTTGAAATTTTGAAAATGGATCGTCGTCGCGGCAATATTGTTGTCTCACGTCGTACTGTCTTAGAGGAAAGCAGAGCTGAACAGCGTTCAGAAATCGTACAAAATCTTGAAGAAAATCAAATCGTTGAAGGTGTGGTTAAAAATATCACTGATTATGGTGCCTTTGTAGATCTTGGTGGAATCGATGGACTCTTACACGTCACAGATATGGCTTGGCGGCGTGTGAACCATCCATCTGAAATCCTCACTATTGGTCAAACAATTAAAGTCCAAATTATTCGTATCAATCAAGATACACACCGTATCTCTCTTGGCATGAAACAGCTTGAAAGTGATCCTTGGGAAAGTATCAGTGCTCGGTATCCAGTTGGTAAAAAAATTACTGGTGCTGTTACCAACATTACGGATTACGGTGGTTTTGTTGAAATCGAACCAGGAATTGAAGGGTTAATCCACATTTCCGAAATGAGTTGGACAAAGAAAAATGTCCACCCCGGAAAAATTTTGTCTACATCACAAGAAGTGGAAGTGGTTGTTCTGGAAATTGATCCTTCTAAACGGCGTATTTCTTTAGGTTTAAAGCAAACATTTGAAAATCCATGGGTCGCTTTTGCTAATAAATTTCCTGTAAATTCACAAATCGAAGGGGAAGTTAAAAACAAAACTGAATTTGGTCTCTTTATTGGTCTTGAAGGCGATGTTGACGGTATGGTTCACCTCTCTGATCTTGATTGGAACCGTCCTGGGGAGCAAGTTATTGATACTTACAATAAAGGTGACATCGTTAAAGCTATAGTCCTTGATGTTGACATTGAAAAAGAGCGTATCTCTCTTGGAATCAAGCAACTTTCCAGCGATAAAGTTGGAGAAGCAGCAGCCTCTGGCGAACTTCGTAAAGGTGCTGTTGTAACATGTGAAGTAACTGCAGTAAATGACAATGGCATTGATATAAAATTGACTGATCATAATCTTGAAACAACTATTCGCCGTGCTGATTTAGCACGTGATCGTGATGAGCAACGCCCAGAACGTTTCTCGATTGGACAAAGGGTTGATGCACGCATTACCGCATTTGATAAAAAAACACGTAAACTTTCAGTGTCTATCAAAGCTTTAGAAATTGCCGAAGAAAAAGAAGCTGTTGCGCAATATGGTTCTACAGATTCAGGTGCTTCTCTTGGCGAGATTCTTGGTGCAGCTTTGAAAAAACAAGAACAAGATTAATATGATTGAATAAATTACATTAAGGCCGCTCTTTTCTCTAGCGGCCTTTTTTATTTTTCAATGCAAACGCCTGATTGTATTTCCAATTTTCTGGTTAAAAAAATTATAAATATTTCTTAATACAAATCTTACTTATTGGAATAGAAATGCCAACATCCTCTTGAATAAAACAGCATAATTAAATCGCAATAAAATATTATGGCGCCTATACTCTCTTTCATGAAGTACTTTTTTTCTCAAAAAACGACACGCTGCTGTCTTACTGAAACCAATTCTCCTATTCGCTCAACTTACAAATCGCAGGACGAACTCTATACATTAGGCTATGCTATAGCGTCTGGCGAAACACTTCTCATCCCTGAATATGAAGAAAGTAAGCATTTTCACAAACGCTTGAATGAAAATGCCAAACTTATTCTCCATGCCTTTCATAGCAGCGATATTGCTGCCCGAAATGATGAAACTCTTGCACCATCTGCTCAATGGCTTATCGATAATCATTATACCATTGATAAAACCATACAACAATTACGACGCAACTTACCTAAATCCCTCATAAAACAACTTCCTCTTTATAAACAAAAGACAGAAATTCCCCGTATCTTTGCTTTAGTTTGGCTTTATATTGCGCATACAGATAGTGGATTTTCACAAGAAACACTGACAGCTATCATCAATGGGTTTCAAAAATTTTGTGCTCTCAAAATTGGTGAATTATGGACTCTTCCTTCTGTCATACAAATGCTTTTAATTGAAAATGTTCGTCGTCTTTCATCGCGTATTGAACAAGCGCGGCATATACGCCATCTTGCTCATCAAGTTGCTGATAAAATTTCTCTTACAGAAAATGAACCAAAATTACACGCTCTTTTGACTTTCTATGAAACACTCACTGCTGATTCAACTTTTTCAGCTCATTTATTCTATCGGCTACGGAGTACATCTGTCGATGCAACAACAGCATTAACTTGGCTTGAAAAACAATTACATAGCCGAGGCAGTAGCCTAGAAATTGTAACTGCCAATGAACATGCCCACCAAACAGCAGATGGTGTCACTATGGGCAATATTATCCGTGCCCTTAAAACCATTGATGATGTTGATTGGACAGCATGGTTTGAATCTGTCAGTATTGTAGACTCCATTTTGCGTAAAAATAGTGATTTTTCCGAGATTGATTCTCACTCACGTAATATCTATCGACAAGCCATCGAAAAAATTTCACGCTTTTCACCTCTTAGTGAGTCAGAAATTGCACGCAAAGCTGTAAAAATGGTGCATACCTCCTCTCAAGATACTTCTCATCATAATAATTCCTCTGTTGGATGGTATCTAATCGATGATGGGCGTTATGCCTTTGAAAAAGTTTGTGGCTATACTCCACCTCTGCGTATCAAATGGCAAAAATATTTCTTTTGTGCAAAGATAAGAATCATTGCAATTCCTGTCTCTCTTTTAACGCTTGCTCTTTTGTTTGCAATCTACGCTCTCTTACGAACGTCCGGCATAGCTCCATGGATGTCTCTTTTCTTTACCACATTTGCACTTTTTCCTGCTATGGATGCTGTTTTTTCCTTTTTTAACACTGTCGTTTCGTGGTTTATCCCTTCAAAGCAGCTCATTGGTTATGAATATAAAGAAGGTATTCCAGGACATGCACGTACAATAGTTGTCGTGCCCACTCTCATTACATCACGCGATTATATTGACGAGCAAGTGCACAATCTTGAAGTCCATTATCTTTCTAACCCCAAAGGTGCCATTCATTTCGCTCTCCTCACAGACTGGATAGATGCTCCCTATGAACAAACGCAAGACGATCTTGACTTGTTGCATTATGCACAAAAAAGTATCAACGAACTCAATCGTCGTTATCACCGTGATAATCCTTCCGTTTTTTTCCTTTTGCACCGCCGACGCCTTTATAACCCTAGCGAAAAATGCTGGATGGGATGGGAACGTAAGCGTGGCAAACTTCATGAACTCAATCTGTTATTAAGAGGTAATCAAAACACTAGCTTTTATCCTCCAAGTCCACATCTTCCCATGGATTGTCGTTTTGTGATGACCCTGGATTCAGATACACGCCTTACCCCTGAAAGTGTCACAAAACTTGTTGGAAAACTTCACCATCCACTTAATCAACCGATTTTCGACCCACAAAATGGGAAGATTGTAAAAGGCTATAGCATTTTGCAACCCCGTATTACACCGTCTCTTACAACAGGAAAAGAAACATCAATTCTGCAACGGGTATTTTCTACCAATCGTGGCATTGATCCTTATGTCTTTGCTGTTTCTGATACCTATCAAGATCTTTTGGGAGAAGGAACTTTTGTCGGAAAAGGCCTTTATAACATTGATGCCTTTGAAAAAGCACTCAATGGAAAAATTAAAGAAAATACCGTTCTCAGTCATGATCTGTTGGAAGGAGGATATGCCCGTACTGCTTTAGTAAGTGATGTAGAAGTAATTGAGGATTATCCAATAGCCTATAATATTGATATTACCCGTCATCATCGTTGGATTCGCGGTGATTGGCAACTCCTACCTTACCTCTTTTCCCGCCGTCAAATTAGCACCATTACACGTTGGAAAATGCAAGATAATCTGCGCCGTTCTCTCACACCACTTATGTGGTTGATCGCAGCAATTGCAGGATGGTCTTTTTTACCTTTAAAGAGTGCAATCATTTGGCAAATATTCTTGCTGTTTAGCCTCTTTATTTCACCAATTTTAGGTGTATTACAAACGCTTGTTCCCTCCCATATTAATTATTCTTTGCGTGGGCAACTCCAATCAATTATGAACAAAACTACCCTTACAGGTGCAAATATATTTCTTAAAACGACATTTCTTGCCCATTCAGCTTATTTTATGACTGATGCAATTATCCGCACGCTCTATCGCATGACGATTTCAAAAAAACACTTGCTTGAATGGAAAACTTCCGCCGCAACAAAATCAATCCCCAATAGTTTTGGCTTCTATGTCCTTACAATGTGTCCAGCAGCGTTTATTGGTATTCTTGCCCTAGCATTGCCTCTCTTTTCTAAGACTTTTGCAAGCTTTATTGCTTTTCCCTTTGGGCTGGCATGGTTTTTTTCGCCCTTGATTGCATGGCTTGTCAGTCAACCTTCAACGTTTCAAGATACTCTTAATATCTCTTCTGAAGATAAAAAAACACTACGATCCATTGCACGACGGACATGGCTTTATTATGCAACCTTTGTCAATGCACAAAGCAATTATTTGCCCCCTGACAATTTCCAAGAAGATCCAGAACCCCTTGTTGCACAACGTACATCTCCAACAAATATTGGAGTTTATCTTCTTTCTATTATTGCTGCGCATGATTTTGGCTGGATTGGTTTTAAAGAAACTATTACTCGCATTGAATGTACATTAAACACCCTTGCAAAAATGGAAAAATTCCGTGGACATCTTTATAATTGGTATGCAACGGATACACTTAAACCTCTCTTACCTATTTATGTATCAACTGTTGATTCAGGAAATCTCGCTGGTCATTTGGTGACACTTGCCTCAGCCTTAAGTGAATGGGCTGTAAAACCCAATGTTTTTTTTCAAAGTGATCTTATAGGCTTGTGTGATGTTCATGCTATTCTTGCCGAAACTTTCAAAGAAATTCCTGATAATAACCCCATTTTAAATCCCTTGCGTCACCAAATCGAAGAGCGCATCACCAATTTTAATCACTGTGTTAGTACTTCCTTAGAAAAACTAAACACCACTTCTCCTATTACGAACCTTTCACTTATCGCCCGTAATATTGTGCAGTTAATAGATGAACTTCATCAAAAAATTCAAACAACAGAATCCGCTCAAACACTCTTCTGGGCCAAATGCCTTGTAGAAACCTGTGAAGTGCATCATCACAATACCAGTAATGACTATGACTCCGAACAACTCTGTAAAAAATTAAACACTTTAGCTGTAAATGCTCGAAAAATAGCCTTTGATATGGAATTTGACTTCTTAGAGCATCCTGATCGGCATCTCTTTTCCATTGGATATAGTGTTCAAGAAAACAAACTCGATGAAAATTGTTATGATCTTCTCGCTTCAGAAGTGCGCCTCGCAAGCTTTTTTGCCATCGCAAAAGGAGACATAAAATGTAAACATTGGTTTCATCTTGGTCGACTCCTTACCCCAATTGGTTGGAAAGGAGCCCTCTTATCATGGTCTGGCTCCATGTTCGAATATCTCATGCCATCTCTCGTTATGCATGAACCTTTAGGATCTCTCCTTGATCAAACCAATCGATTGATTATTTATCACCAAATACAATACGCTCATAAACGAAAATTACCATGGGGTATTTCAGAAGCTGCATTTAACGCCCGCGATCACTTAATGAATTACCAATACGCCAGTTTTGGTGTTCCACACCTCGGACTCCAACGTGGACTCTCACGCAATGCTGTTATTGCCCCCTATGCTAGCCTTTTAGCAGCGCAGTACATACCTGCCCAAGCCATAACCAATTTAAAACGACTGCGTGACCTTGGAGCTTTAGGAAAATATGGTTATTATGACTCTGTCGACTTCACTCCTTCACGCATAAAAGCAGGAGAAAAATACGCCGTTGTACGTAATTATTATGCACATCATCATGGTATGTCCATTCTTGCTATTGACAATGTAATTTTCCAAGGACGAATGCGCGATCGTTTTCACCATGACCCAGTCATTGAAGCAATACAATTGTTATTACAGGAAAGAGCGCCGCACCAAATTCCCATTATTCATACCAAAACCAAAGTTATTAATCCCGTGCGTAATAACTTTCGAGAATTTGATGATGCTCCTTTCCGCATGATCACTAATCCACTGCTCAAACCACGTGCAACGTTGCTTCTATCTCATGGTTTTTACTCCATAATGTTAACCGCCAATGGTTCCGGTTATAGCCGTTGGCATAATTATGCAATTACGCGCTTTATTCCTGATCCTACAGAAGATCAACAAGGCACTTTATTCTTCCTCCGTAATACAGATAATGGACGTTGGTGGTCTGTTACTGGTGAACCAACACGTGTTGTTGAAGAAGAAGCAGTCAGCATTTTTACAGATGAAAAAGCTGAATATAGGAAAATGGTTGATGGCATTAAATCAATACTTGAATGTATTGTTACTTCTGAAGGATGCGGTGAAGGCAGACGTATTCAACTTATCAATACAACAAACAAAGATTGTCTTATTGAAGTGACCTCTTATGGTGAACTGGCACTTGCAACAACAGATGCTGACCAAGCTCATCCTGCTTTTTCACGTATGTTCATAGAAACAGAAATTACTGAACAAGGAAAAATTATCTTTGCTAAAAGGCGCAAACGTTCACTTAATGATCCCGAAATTCACGTTGCTCATTTTGTTACCGATACAATGGATAGCATCCAAGAAACAGAAGCTGAAACGGATCGCTCTCTGTTTATTGGTCGAGGACGATCTCTTCATCAACCCGCTGCATTTGATCGCAATGCTCGCTTTAGCAACAGTCAAGGTTGCGTTCTTGATCCAATAATCTCACTTCGATGCCGTATAAAAATTCCGGCACATGAAAAAGTAGAACTTATTTTTTGGACTTTTGCTGCCACTACAAAAGAAACACTGCATAATCATATCAAACATTATCGACAACCCAATATGTTCCAACAGGAACTTTCAATGGCATGGACACGCTCACAAGTCTCACTGTATCAGAGCGGTATCCAGCTTAGAGAAGCGATTACCTATCAAAAATATGCAACCCCCCTTATCTATCCCGACCGGACATGGCGTCTTCCTCCAAAAAACTTAGCAAAAAATCTTGGTAAACAATCTGATCTTTGGCCCATGTCCATTTCAGGAGACACGCCTATCTGTCTTCTCAGATTAAACAATATAGGAGACATAACTGTTCTACAAGAACTGCTTAAAGCACACGAATATTGGCGTACGCGTGGACTTCTCGTTGATCTGGTCATTCTCAACGAGCAGTCCTTTTCCTATATACAAGATACACAACGCGCTATTGAATGGGTGTGCGAATCTTACCGGCATCACATTCACGAAATTAATGAACATCAATATATTTTCACACTTCAACGTGATCAAATAAGTGAACAAAGTTTTAAGACACTTCTTGCTTCAGCCCGCATTATCCTTCATGCTCAAAATGGATCTTTATCTGAACAGCTCAAACGACTCAATGAGCATGATTTTGATCTCGTAACACGGAATAATCATCAGGGATCTCATGATAAATTAAACAACAAAAGAAGACAAATACCAACACCAAACGAACAAAGTCTCTTTGCTTCCATCGGTTTTATCGGTCAAAAAAAACCATCCACTCTTCCCATTAATGGAGAAGATTTACAGTATTGGAATGGCTATGGCGGTTTTAACCACCATAACAATTATGTGATACGTCTTCATGGACAGACCACCACACCACATCCATGGATTAATGTCATTTCAAACAAAAGCTTTGGCTTCCATGTCTCCGCTGAAGGTGCGCTCTTTACTTGGGCTAATAACAGCCGCGATTATCAATTAACCCCTTGGACGAATGATCCGGTTTCTAACCGCCCAGGAGAAGCACTTTATATCGTTGACCGCCTGTCTTTAAAAAGTTTTTCACCAATTTCTGCTGTAGAATGCGACGAAAGTGTTGTCTATGAGTCTTGCCATGGTTTTGGATTCTCAACCTTTAAATCCAAACACTCAGAAATTACCTTAAAACTTACCCATACACTCGATCAAAAAAAACCTGTTCGCCTTTCACGTCTCATCCTCAAAAATGAAGGGGGAAAATCACGAAAATTACGTCTTTATAATTATGTTGAATGGGTCTTAGGCAATATCCGTACAAAATATGCACCTTTTCTTCTTCCCTCTTATGATTCCAAACGTGGTGCACATTTTATTCAAAATCCTTATCACCTTGAAAAATCTCAACAAGTAGCATTTTTATCAGCATCCGAAATGCCCACCAGTACCACCACTGATCGTAACGAATTTATCGGTTTAACAGGAACAGTTATACATCCACATGCAGTCCGTAAAGCTGCTGCACTTTCCAATAGGATTGAAGCAGGATGTGATCCTTGTTCAGCACTCGCCTATGATATTGATCTGTTACCAGGACAAACAAAAGAAATAATCTTCTATCTTGGCTGTGCTGAAAATAGGCAAGAAGCTGAAAAATTACTAGATCAAGTCCGTACAAATGATTTTGAAACGCTGCTCACAAAACAAAAACAACAATGGAGTGATTTCGTTTCTCCTTTCCAAGTAAAAACACCTGATCCTTCTTTTGATATTATGGTCAATCATTGGCTCCCTTATCAAATCTACGCATGCCGTATGATGGCACGTACAGCTTTTTATCAAGCCAGTGGTGCATTTGGCTTCCGTGATCAGTTACAAGACAGTCTATCCTTATTATTATTGCAACCACACCTGACGCGTGAACATTTGTTAAATGCCGCATCCCATCAATTTCCTGAAGGAGATGTACAGCACTGGTGGTTGCCTGATACCAATGCTGGTGTTCGTACACATATTTCTGATGACATTGTATGGCTTGCATATGCAACAGCTCTTTATGTCAACACTACCGGCGACTACGAATTCCTTGATACTCCAATTGCTTTTATTGAAGGAGCTGCTCTCTCTGTAGAACAATACGATGCTTATTTTAGGCCCATACAATCCTCAAAAGTCGCAACAATTTATGAACATTGTGCTTTGGCTTTAGATCTTGCTATCAAGCGCTGTGGAAAACATGGACTCCCCCTTATTTTAGGAGGTGATTGGAATGACGGCATGAATTTGGTAGGCATTGAAAGAAAAGGTGAAAGCACTTGGTTAGGATGGTTTCTTGGCACCACACTAAAGGCATTTATCCCTCTTGCTAAAAAATATCGTGATAACATCCGTCTTAAAACATGGAATGCACATCTTAAGCGTTTGAAAAAATCCTTAGAAAAAAATGGTTGGGATGGTGCTTGGTATCGGCGTGGTTATTTTGATGATGGAACTCCTCTTGGCTCTAAAATAAATGATGAATGCAAAATTGATACTATTGCTCAATCTTGGGCTGTTATTTCTCAAATGGCTTCGCCTGAACGCCAAAAACAAGCAATGGCATCAATGCTTGAACATCTGTATGATAAAAAAAGCAGTCTTCTACGTCTTTTCTGGCCACCTTTTGATAAAACTACTCTCGAACCTGGTTATATAAAAGGGTATCCTCCAGGTATTCGAGAAAATGGAGGGCAATATACGCATGGTGCTATTTGGAGTATTTTAGCACTTGCTGAAATGGGTGAAAATGATAAAGCTTATGCTTTATTTTCTATGATCAATCCCATTACCCATGGGAAAAATCCTGAAATTTATCGTGTTGAACCTTATGTTATGGCTGCAGACATCTACACTATTGAACCACGCCGTGGACAAGGCGGTTGGACGTGGTATACAGGCTCCGCTGGCTGGTTCTACCGCGCCGCAATACACGCTATTCTGGGGATTAATCGTCAAGCTGATCAATTATTTTTACATCCACATTTGTCTTCCTCATGGCCCGAATATGAAGCAAAAATGAAATTTCATAACGCTATTTATACCATTATAGTTAAATGGGGGTGCTCAAACATGCTTCATATTGATGGGAGAAAATATTCAGATATCTATAGAGGGATAAAATTAAAAAAAACAGGTAAACATAAAATTATATGCACTCTGAAATCTTAAAAACATAAAAGATAACAGGCTTTTTTACTCTTGCTCAAAACCTTAAAGTTGTTATAGTCTTTGCAGTCCCTATATTGTATGGTGTTGGTGAATAATATTTTAGATTCTACAAAACTGAAAGAAAAAGGGTTATGAATCATCCAGACATTGCGAGGCGTGTTTACAATCATACCTGGAAACTTGACCCCATTATTCGTTCACTGCTCGATACCGATTTTTATAAGCTTCTTATGGTACAAATGATTTGGGGGCTTTATCCCAATGTAAACGTTACTTTCTCTCTCATCAACCGCAGCAAAACAATACGTCTTGCTGATGATATTGATGAAATGGAATTGCGTGCACAACTTGATCATGCTCTTAGTTTACGCTTTACAAAAAAAGAAATGATTTGGCTTGCTGGTAATACATTTTATGGACGTAAACAAATTTTCGAACCAGATTTTCTTCAATGGCTTGAGAATTTTCAACTTCCAGAATATGAACTCACACGTAAAGATGGCCAATATATCCTTCATTTCCATGGTCCGTGGACTCATAGCTCCATGTGGGAGATCCCTGCTCTTGCTATTATCAGTGAATTACGTTCACGTGCTGCTATGAAAAACCTAGATTGTTTCACTCTTGATGTACTTTACGCGCGTGCTAAAGCAAAAATGTGGAGTAAAGTCGAAAGACTCAAAAAACTATCTAATATTAAAATATCTGACTTTGGTACAAGACGTCGTCATTCTTTTTTATGGCAACGTTGGTGCGTTGAAGCATTAAAAGAAGGAATTGGCGATTCTTTTACCGGAACATCCAATGTCCTTCTCGCCATGGATACAGATTTAGAAGCCCTTGGTACAAATGCACATGAATTGCCTATGGTCATCGCCGCTCTCACAAATAATGATAATGAGTTGCGCAAAGCACCTTATAAAGTCTTGCAGGATTGGAATCGTTATTATGGCGGAAATCTTCTTATTGTTTTGCCAGATACCTTTGGTACAGAGGCATTTTTACGCAATGCACCAGATTGGGTGGCTGATTGGACAGGTTTCAGACCTGACAGTGCTCTCCCTCTTGAGGGTGGCAAACGTATTATTCAATGGTGGAAAGAAAAAGGAAAAGACCCACGAGAAAAATTATTGATTTTCTCCGATGCACTGGATATAGATACAATTGAAAAGACCTATCATCACTTTCATGGTAAAGTGCGCATGAGTTTTGGATGGGGAACAGATCTTACTAATGATTTTGCAGGCTGCTCTCCCCAAGAAATTGCAAATTTTGATGCTCTTTCCCTTGTTTGTAAAGTTACCCATGCCAACGGTCGGCCAGCTGTAAAACTTTCAGATAATCCTGAAAAAACCATTGGTAATCCACGAGAAATACAACGTTATCTTAACTTTTTTGGTAATGGAAACCGTGTTGTTAGACCTATAAAAACGTAACAATGTTTTTATATTTTCTTTATGTGTATTTTTAAGATAAGCGTACCATTATGCAATGTGCTGCTCATCTGCAAATTTTCTGTAACCATTCTCTCCCAATCCTGTCTTCCAAAATTATCCATCAATGGTATAATGCAAGCCATGGAACATCACCATCTTCATTTCTACACGCTAACAAACCGGCACTATTATTAATGTCAACTCCCAATGTTGCGCTGCTTTTACATTGAAATGATTTATGAAAAGCATATTTATTCCTTTTCTAAACCGACTATCCCGCCTGTGAAATGCAAATGAACAGTTTTCTGATTCATCATCAAAGAATTTGGAATGAAAAAGCCTTACTGTATTTAAGAGGCTCTCACACAAATTGTAAAATAATGAACTGTTTTTAATCAATCAGTCGCTTACTTGAAAAGGATGATCATAACTGCATTACAACTTAAAGAACTCTTTTAAACAAGAGATAATAACGTAGCAGTTCATCTTTACAGAGAATATCTTTTCTACCAACTTTTTATATTCATTTTTTGAATTCTCTTAAATTTTGTTGTGAAAAAATATTTCAAATTCTTGTAAATATACAAACAATTTTACGGTTAAATGGATTAAAAGACTTGATTGTAAAGCTCTTTCACTAGCAAACTTTTTCTCCTTTTACGAATACTGCTATGTTTATGATCTAAAATATATACTCAATGAATTTCTCTTCCAAATAAAACAAATGTTCTAATTATTATTGAAAAAAATAAAAATGCTGCAGGTATATTTAATTTTTGGCTATATCTACAAACATTCAGTCCTGTTCACGGTGAAATTTAGAAAAGACCTTACCAAATTTGGCTCATATGAATCCTAACTGTAAGTGTTTTCTTGAAATTTGGCGGATAAAACTCTTTCTCAATAACTCTAACGAACAAAAAAGTAAAAAAATATTTAGCTAATAAAAATCAAGCCTTTTATTTCTATTTCTATGAAGAAGGACGTGTCATAATATAAATGGCAATTAACAGCAAAATAGTAGCAACCAATAAAGCAAACCACAAAGCAGGATGCATCATCACCAAAAATGATAAAAAGCCACCAGCCATACTCACCACTGCAAAAACTTTAATAAACGTTGAGATAGCCTTCTTTTCTTCCCATCGTTTAATAGGTGGACCCAAAACACGGTGATTATTTAGCCAATGATAAAAACGTGGTGATGAACGCGCAAAACACCACGAAGCGATTAATAAAAAAGGCACTGTTGGCATAACAGGTAACGCTATACCTATAACACCCAATATAATCATTACCCAACCTACTATAGAAATACAAATACGCAAAGGGTCAGACATCTTAAAATCTTTTTTCATCCCTCTAGCATTATTTTCCTCTATAAAAGTTCGTATATATTCTGTTGTTTTTCACATACTTTAACCCACAACCATTCCATCATAACACTTCTATCTTTAAGAGCATTTCTTGTGATCAATTTTTGTAAAAAACAGTACAGCTTGCACTATATGATGATCATTGTTAAAATTTTCAAGCAATCAAAAAAATTAAATCTTAAAATAAAAAAAAGGCTGCAAAATAAACCAATGCAGCCTCTTAATCACGAATGCAGCTTTTTCGGGGGGGGGGAGAATACATACTGCATTCATCTGCTAGATAATAGGAGGAAAATAACCTAGCGGACCTTTCTCTATTTAAAACCAGTATGAAAGACAATACATAAAAATGCATGGCTGATATGCATAAACTTTGACATACTTAAATTTCTTGAACCGTGACTCGACTGAAGAAAATCCACATGAAAATAGCGATAAAAATCAGTGTCAAAATCAACACAATCGTAGCAGCAGAATCAGAACCGATAAATAAACTTAGATAAATTCCTAAAAAACCAGAAAAACCTGCAACAAGTATAGCGATCACTAACATAAAAGAAAATCGCTTCGTGATAAGATAAGCAATTGCTCCTGGCGCTATCAATAAAGAAATAACAAGAACAATTCCAACAGCTTTCAACGCTGCAACAATCGTGAGAGAAATCATCGTTAAAAGAGTATAATGAAGCACCGATATTCTCAACCCCATTGCACGACCTTGAACTGAATCAAAAATATACAGCATAAAATCGCGCCATTTTGCTCCTAGAATAAAGGTGACAATAGTAGAAATGATCGCCGTCTGCGTAATATCAAGCCAGTTAACCCCCAAGAGATTACCAAATAGGATATGGTTCAAATCTAAGCTACTATAAATAGCAGTGGCCAGAACAAGCCCTAAACCAAACATTGATGAAAAAACAACACCCATCACCGTATCTTGTTTGATACGGCTATTGCTTCCTAAAAAACCTGTTGCGAGTGCACAAACCATACCCGCGACAAAAGCACCGCAAGTAATCAAAGTCATTGTAATATTCTCTGAGCGCATATGCTGAAACCAAGCAAATGGCAAAGAAGTCAAAAATGCTATCACCCACGGCGTTGTCATATAACCAACAACAACACCAGGAAAAACTGCATGGGAAATTGCATCACCTAAAAGCGCCCACCCTTTCAAAATAAGAAAACAAGAAAGCACCGCCATTGGAACAGAAAGGATTATGACGATAAGCATACCCTTAAGCATAAAAGAAAACTGAAAAGGAAGGAGTAATTGATCAATCATGATAACATCAAACCTTTTTTTGCCGCATTTATACGTAAACGTGCAGCGATAAACCCATGTTTAGGAGCAAAAATAAAAGCTAAAATAAACAGAAATGCTTGAAAAAGCACAACAACACCACCGGTTTGCGCATTCAAAAAATAACTTACATAAACACCTAATACGCTTGTGAATGTCCCAATAACAACTGCAATAACCAAAATACTCACAAAACGGTCACTTAAAAGATAAGCTGTTGCCCCTGGCGTTACGACAAGACAAATGACCAAGAAAGCTCCAACTGTTTGCATAGCAGCAACAGTACATGCAGCAAGCAATGTGAAAAAGAGAATCTTTAGAAACTTTACGTTTAACCCAATAGCACGAGCGTGCGTTTCATCAAATAAAGAAACAAGAAGATCTTTCCATTTCAAAAGCAATATAAGCAAAGAAAAAAAACCAATAAAAGCCAATTGTATAATATCTGATGAACTGACTGCTAAAATATTTCCCAAAACAATGGTATCAATATTAACAGCCATTGGCTTTAACGATTTGAGAAACAACCCAAAAGCAAAAAAAGAAGAAAAAATGAGACCAATAATGGTATCTTCTTTCAGCTTTGTTCGATGATTAAAAAAGAGCATTGCTGCCGCAGCAAGTCCACCAGAAAAAAAAGCTCCAAGCGAAAAAGGTAACCCTAAAAGATACGCTCCTGCTACACCAGGAACAATTGAATGGGAAAGCGCATCACCAATCAACGACCAACCTTTTAACATTAAAAAAGCAGAAAGAAAGGCACAAACACAACCAACTAACCCAGAAACCCACATCGCATTAACCATATATTGATAGCTCAACGGCTCAAGTAACCAAGACATCATGCGACATGCTCCACTCTTTCAATACTCTCAAGAACTGCAGACTGCTCCCCCATGAAAACATCACCTTTTTTTTTGCCTTGAAGATCAAAAATATGGTGATGCAAAGCGCCACTAAAAGTTTTTTCAAGATTTTCCTTCGTAAAGATAGTTTCAGTTAAGCCAGAAGCCAAAACCGTTCCCTTTATTAAAACCGTATGATCACAAAACTCACGAACAGAACCCAAATTATGGGTAGAAACCAATATCACAGCCCCTTCTTTACGAAGGTCCTGCAATAAAGTAATAATTTTATCTTCTGTTGTGACATCAACCCCTGTAAATGGCTCATCTAACAAAATAGCTTTTGCCTGCTGTGCAAGAGCGCGTGCTAGAAAAACACGCTTCTTCTGCCCACCAGAAAGTTCACCAATTTGACGCTTAGCAAATGCCAGCATATCGACGCGTTCTAGTGCAACACGCACAGCTTCATAATCGTGTACCCGTGCATAACGAAAGAAATTCATATGACCGTACCGTCCCATCAAAACGACATCTTCAACAAGGACAGGAAAATTCCAATCAACATCCTCACTCTGGGGAACATAAGCAATAAGATTTTTTTTCAAAGCCGTATCAACCGGCAAACCAAACATACGAATTTTTCCTTTTGATGGTCGTACAAACCCCATAATCGCTTTAAATAACGTTGATTTACCTGACCCATTAACGCCCACCAATGCTGTAATAGAACCCATTGGACTTTCAAAATTGACTTCTCGTAAAGCAGTATGTCCATTACGATACGTTACCGTTACCCCTTGGGCAAATATTCCAGATCTCATCATTGGCCTTTTACTCCATCTAATAAGGCAGTGCTAATACGTCCACTTGTGACACGTAATAAATCAATATAGGTCGGGACCTCACCATTTTTCTCACTCAGCGAATCAACATAAAGAACACCGCCATATTTAGCCCCTGTTTCTCTCGCAACCTGTTTAGCAGGAGCTGGGGAAATAGTGCTTTCAGAAAAAACTGCGTGGATATTGTATTTGCGAACCATATCAATAACATGTTTAACTTGCTGTGGTGTTCCTTGCTGATCAGCATTAATGGGCCACAAATAAAGTTCTTTCAGATCAAAATCACGTGCTAAATAGCTAAATGCGCCTTCACTGGTCACAAGCCAACGTTTATCTTGCGGCACCACTTCTAATTCCGCTCTAATCGGATCAATTGTTGAGCGAATCTTTTGTTTATAAATTTCAGCATTTTCTTTATAAATAGTAGCATGTGCAGGATCATATTTTACAAAAGCATCACGAATATTATCAACGTAAATCAACGCTGAAATCGGAGACATCCATGCATGAGGATTGGGTTTTCCACTAAAAGGGCCCTCACCAATTTTAATCGGTACAATGCCTTTTGAAACAACTACACTTGGGACATCTTTGATATTTTGAAAAAATTTTTCAAACCAAAGTTCCAACTCTAATCCATTCCACAAAATAAGATTTGCTCCTTGCGCGCGCATAAGATCACGAGGAGTTGGTTGATATTCGTGAATTTCAGCACCTGGCTTTGTGATTGACTCAACATCAGCCACATCACCTGCTACATTGCGCGCCATATCAGCAATGATCGTGAAAGTCGTAACAGCTTTAAATTTTCCAGCACACAAAGCAAAATTGGACATAAAAAAAATAGCACTCGCCCATATTATAGTAAAAAACGTTTTTATATTCATTGGCCCTCTCTTTCCTTCATATGCCCTCTATTTATTGCTAATGATTTGCATTATCGTTTAGCAATAACAGTTATTTTTCACCTTTGCAATGAGAGATCTTTACAAAAGAACAGTTTTTTAAGTGACTTAAAATATTCTTTTTCGCATTGAAAAAAGCTAATATTTAAAGGAAATCTCTTTAATATGAAGGTCCTTTCAAAAAACTCTAAAGCTCTTGAATACCTGAAAATAAGAAAATACTCTTCTGAGTGCTCTCATTTGATAAATAATCTTTAAAGAAGAGAAAAAGATTCAACAGCGCAAACTGGCACCTGTCATCCTGGTAACATTTTCCACCAGTTTCAAAGCAAACTCTTCTATATCTTCATCAGTGAAAGTCCGTTCAATGGGTTGAAGAGTAACTTCAATAGCAACAGATTTTTTATTTTCACCAAGACTTAAATCTTCAAAAACATCAAAAATCTTTACTGACTGAATAAGCTTTTTATCCGCTCCACTCGCAGCACGAACAATAAGAGAAGAGGCAACCGTTTTATCAACGACAAATGCAAAATCACGCTGCACCATTTGAAGCGACGATAGTTTCAAAGGAGAACGGCTATTTGTTGCTTTTTTCTTTGGCTCTGGAATTCGATCGAGAAAAATTTCAAAACCACATAAAGGACCACTGATATCTAATCTCTCCAATGTAACAGGATGAAAAACACCAAAAAAACCAAGAATAATCTTTGATCCAAGCTTTATAACCCCTGAACGACCAGGATGATACCAACCAGGTGCTCCCACTTCAATTTGCACCTTGCTACTCTCTATACCGCACGCTTCTAAAACAGCCAATGCATCTGCTTTGGCATCAAAAACATCAACAGCTCTTTCATCCCCATCCCAAAAGCGCCCTGCTCCTCCAAATCGCTCTGTTCCACGACGAAGACCACCGGCAACACGGTGTTGCTTATCAGGGGTATCGTCTTCATAGATGTTGGAAATTTCAAATAAAGCAAGATCTGGAAAACCACGATCAGCATTGCGCTGTGCAGCCACTAACAAACCAGGCAAAAGAGAGGGACGCATGACAGACATTTCAGCAGAAATAGGATTTACTAATTTAAGCTGTTCTTGACCGCCTCCAAAAGCCAATGCTTGTTTTTCAGAAATAAAAGACCAAGTCACAGCCTCTTTCATACCACGATCCACTAAAGCCAAACGTGTAACACGCGAACGAAGTTGCGAAACTGTTAAAACTAGATCTTTGATCTCTATAAAACTTTCTAATGGTATCGGCTTAATTTTATCCAGCCCATAAATTCTTATTACCTCTTCAACCAAATCCGCTTTACCGATAATATCAGGACGCCATGTTGGTACTTTAACCACCACCACATTTCCTTGATCTTCACTATCAAATCCAAGTTGTGTCAAAATAGTTATGGTTTGTTCACGTTCTATTTCCATATGTGTTAAACGTTTAATTTCAGAAAGCGGGAAAGCGATCTGTCTGATTTCTGGCTGTTGATAACCCACAATTTTTGTCTTTGAACCTTCACCACCACAAAGACTTAAGGCAAACTCTGTTGCAATCTCAAGCCCTGTTTCCATAAAAGCCGGATCCACACCCCGTTCAAACCGATAACGAGCATCACTGATAAGTCCTAATGTACGCCCTGTCTGCGCAATGCTTTGTGCATTCCAGAGCGCCGACTCAATAATAACGCGACGTGTTGTCTCATCACAGCTTGTTCTTTCACCACCCATAATACCGGCAATCGAAATAACGCCCTCTTCATCTGCAATAACACAATCTTTAACATCTAAATTATAGATTTTTCCGTTCAGCGCCTGAAACTGTTCACCTTCTCGGCCACAACGTATATGCAAATTGCCTTTAATCTTATCGGCATCAAAAACATGAAGCGGACGCCCAAGATCAAAACTGATGTAATTGGTTATATCAACCAGAGCATTAATTGGTCTCAAACCAATGGCACTCAAACGCTGCTGCATCCATTGCGGCGATGCATTATTTTGAATATTGCGAACTTCACGCCAAGCAAAACCCAAACATAACAACGCGCTTTGCGAAAAATCTAAAGAAACATCAAACGATGTTTCAAAAGTAGCATTTAATTGTGGCAAGGGTAATTCTTTTAACTGACCAATTCCAGCTGCAGCAAGATCACGGGCAATACCGCGAACCCCTGTGCAATCAGAACGATTAGGCGTTAAACCGATATCAATCACCGGATCATCTAAACCTGCATAAGCCGCAAAGGAAGCTCCAATGGGTACATCTTCTGGAAGCTCAATAATTCCATCATGCTCATTCGACAATTCAAGCTCCGCTTGTGAACACATCATCCCAAAACTTTCAACACCGCGGATTTTTCCCACCGATAGCGTTACATCAAGTCCTGGCACATAAGTGCCTGGTACAGCAAGAACACCAACAAGCCCAGCACGTGCATTTGGTGCTCCGCAGATAACCTGTATAGGCGTACCAGTTCCTGTATCTACCGATAAAATTTGTAATTTATCTGCGTCAGGATGTTTTATTGTCGTTAAAACTTTTGCAATCACAAAACCTTTTAAAGAAGAACGATCATCAACATGATCAACCTCAAGCCCTATAGCCGTTAGTTTGTCACAAATTTCATTCAAAGACGCATCTGTCTCCAAGTGATCTTTCAACCAAGACAATGTAAATTTCATTTTAGAACCTCACAGGAAAATTATGACAAGATCACACATTTCTTAAACCAGGAAAAAAAGCAGGCATGTCAAAGTAACGAAAGCCATAATGATCTAACCAACGCAAATCAGCATCAAAAAAAGCTCGCAAATCAGGCATACCGTATTTTAACATAGCAATGCGATCAATGCCCATTCCCCATGCAAAACCCTGATACTCATCAGGATCTAAACCAACATTTTTTAATACATGAGGATGAACCATTCCGCATCCTAAGATTTCCAGCCAATCCTGTCCTTCTCCGAATTTTACTTCTGATCCAGAACGATCACATTGAATATCTACTTCTATGGAAGGTTCAGTGAAAGGGAAAAAAGAGGGGCGAAAACGCGTCTTTACAGACGGAACTTCAAAAAAGGCTTTACAAAAAGTCTCATGAAGCCACATCATATGTGCAATAGTAGAGGCTTTATCAATTACAAGACCCTCTACCTGATGAAACATGGGCGAATGTGTTGCATCCGAATCCATGCGATAGGTTTTTCCAGGAATAATGATACGTATCGGTGCTTTTTGCTTTTCCATTGTGCGTATTTGCACAGGTGATGTATGGGTGCGCAATAATTTCCGCTCTCCCATTTTATTAACATCAAAAAAGAAGGTATCATGCATTTCACGTGCTGGATGACTTTTAGGAAAATTCAATGCCGTAAAATTATAATAATCTGTTTCAATATCTGGTCCCTCTGCAAGGGAAAAACCCATCTTCGTATAAATGGCTATAATTTCTTCAATTACTTTTGAAATCGGATGAATACGCCCCCGTTCTATCGGTGAAGAACGCACAGGCAAAGTGACATCAACTGTTTCACGAGTAAGGCGTACATCCATTGCTTGACGCCTCAAAAAATCACGCTTTTGTACCCATAATTCTAAAACGCGATTTTTTAATCCGTTAAGAACTGGTCCAACCTTATGGCGTTCTTCAGCACTCATCTTTCCTAATGCTTTTAACTTTTCAGAGATGCTGCCTTTTTTGCCTAACGCTCCAATACGCACCGTTTCAAGTGCCTGTTCATCACCAGCCATCTCTAAGGCTAAACAAATTTCTTGTTCAAGACGCTCAATATCGTTCATATCTTTGCCTATTTTTTAAATAAAAAAAACCCGCACTAGCCTAACCAGTACGGGATCCCGAATAAATGAATGCTTTAAGAGAACGCGACTGGTTTACTTGACAGCGCCTTCAAAAGCATTAGGCGTTGTATCTTTCAAATATTCCAAAGCTTTCTTTGCAGAAGCCACTAAAATAGAAAATGCTGCTGACTCATGAACTGCTATATCTGAAAGAACCTTACGATCAATCTCAATACCAGCCTTTGATAAGCCATCAATAAAGCGTCCATAAGTTAAACCTTCTGCACGAACAGCCGCATTGATTCTCTGAATCCACAAAGCACGGAAAGTACGTTTCCTATTTTTGCGATCACGATAAGCGTACTGCTTTGAACGATCAACTGCCGCTTTAGCTGCACGAATGGTATTTTTACGACGACCGTAAAAACCTTCAGCCTGTTTAAGAACTTTTTTGTGCTTCGCGTGCGCTGTAACACCTCTTTTTACACGTGCCATGTAGTACTCTCCTAAAAATCAAAACGTCAGGTTTAAAAACCATTCGGCAAATAATGCTGAATAATTTTTTTGGCATCCTGTTCACACAAAACCATTGTTCCACGTGCATCGCGAATAAATTTATTCGAGCGTTTAATCATGCCATGACGTTTACCTGCAGCTGCTACTTTAACTTTGCCTGACGCAGTGATTTTAAACCGCTTCTTAGCGGACGACTTGGTCTTCATCTTGGGCATTTCGCTACTCCATACATTATTCACAAGTGAATCTTTTAAACGGACCAAAGCTTGAATAAGCATTTAAACAGCCACGGCATGCCCTGCCGGGCGGTTCCAACAGTGTTTTCATAAGACAGTATAAAAAAAATAGCAAGTCCATATCAAAAAAAAATCGGAGCTCCATTGCCTTGAATTTCAACCAAAGGTGCTGGAATTGCATTTGTTTTGCTCGCTGCTTTACAGAGATCAGCAATAATACATTGCGTACATTGTGCTTTACGCGCTTGACAAATATAACGCCCATGTAAAACGAGCCAATGATGCGCATAACGAAGATAACAAACTGGTATAATCTTTAGCCACTTTTCTTCGACAATCTCTGGTGTTTTGCCGGGCGCTAAACCAAGACGGTTTCCAAGACGCAAAATATGTGTGTCTACCGCTAATGTAGGCTGACCAAAAGCAATATTCAAAACAACATTAGCCGTTTTACGCCCCACACCAGGAAGTGCCATAAGCGCCTCACGATTATCAGGCACTTGACCATCATAGTGATCAATTAAAAAGCTGCAAAGCGCGTAAATATTGCGCGCTTTTGCACGCCAAAGACCAACTGTACGAATATGGCGTGCAATTTCTTCTTCTCCTAAGGCAACCATTTTTTCTGGTTGATCTGCAAGGCGAAATAATTCTTTTGTCACTTTATTAACACTTGCATCTGTAGCTTGTGCTGAAAGAACAACTGCAACCAAAAGAGTAAAAACATCTGTATAGATAAGATCACTTTTAGGAATCGGACGCTGAACAGAAAAACGGCGAAATATTTCTGCAATTTCGTCTTTTCTATACAATATTTTAGCAACTGTTTTTTCTTTTGACAATTTTATTATTTTGTGAGTCATTGAATTCTCTCATCTTTTCTCTTGAAGTTACCACTTACACTCGCCATATGAGAAGGATGGAACAAACGCTTTATTTAGAGTATAGCCGCTTTAAAGAGGACATTCACAATGACACATGTGACGCCTTTCTCCAATCCTTTTCTCTTAGGATTTGAAACAATAGAAAAAACATTGCGACGTATTGGTAAAGCTGATGAAACTTATCCAGCTTATAATATTGAGCGTTTACACAAAAATGATGATGCAAGCCATATGCGTATAACTTTGGCTGTTGCTGGTTTTAAAGTCAATAACCTCAATATCTTGCTCGACGACAATCAATTGATTATTCAGGGTAAACAAACAGACAGTCACAACCATCAATATTTATATCGTGGTATAGCTGCACGTCAATTCCAACGAACCTTTGTCCTTGCCGAAGGAATGCACGTTACAAATGCTGAGTTGAAAAATGGTCTTTTATCCATTAACTTACACCAACCAAAATCAAAAAAACAAACGAAACAAATTCCAATTAAAGTAAGTAATAAGAGTTAAGGCGTAAAGGAATAATGAAATGGGAGAGCATAAACAAAACTTGTCGTTGCAAGATATGACCCATTCTGATACGGGGCAGATTGCTTATTTAAAAAAGGTTTGTACAGATGATCTGGCTAAAAACTTTCCAGATCTTCCACCAATGACCCCAGGTATTACAGTATGGGCTCTGTTTGGTGAAACAGGTTATCCAATCATTTTATCCGATGAGCGCTCTATTGCTCTTGCAGGAGCAAATGAGCATGAGCTACAAATTGTAACTTTACACTAGGTTGCTTTACAAAAAATATTGGGTATTTTTATAAACCCTGCCAATCTTGCATGAGAAAGTATAGCGATAAATTTCTTTATGGATAAATTGGGAGCAAGCCATTCTAATTTCAAGAATATCGTAATTGTTTTTTAATAAAGAAATACGGTTGCGTTTAACTTCATGTTGTCACCTTGGATTATAAATCTTTTTGAATGGTAATATCTAGTCTTTGTTCCTTTTTGTATTCTGCTGTTTTGTTTTTTAAAAAGAAAGTTTTTTTTGATTGATGTTCTTTACTATTTTATTGGCAAACTTTTATATTGAATTTTTTACCTTTTAATATTTGCATTTTCGTTTCAACAAAGATTTTGATGAAAAAATCCTCTTTATCCTCTTCTCAAAATACATTAGAAGTTTATTGTATGGAGTATTTAATTCATATAATAATTAAATTAATGTATTGATTTATAATAATAATTTATCTTTTTGGATATTAAATCAGAGACCCGAATATTGTAAAATTCTCCCATCTCAAACCTCTTCATGATGAATCAATCAAAATCATTCGTTTGCATGTCACAAGCAGAATTAATGTGTGGATAAAAACTCTTCAAGAAAGGAGTAAAGTGCCTTTTATGAAGCGTCTCAATACAACAACTGTTGCAATATTGGAAACTGATAAATAGCATGATAGTATCAGCTTGTACCTTCATAAGCATAAAGTGGTGCTCAATGAATTTTACGTTACATCATTCACGGGCACCATAATGAAATGGGCTTAAGAAAATTAGCAGCTGTCTCTTTAAAACTACAGCTTTTCATTCAGGTTGTGATAAATTCTGCACTTAAATCAATTTGAAAACTAATTGAATTCTTGTTTCAGATATTTTTATAATCCTCCTTAACGGCGCCCACATGCCTTTAATTGCTGATCATAGTGTCTAGACATAATTGCCATACGCTGTGCCGCCTGTGCAAGTGCACCAGATACATATCCTCTACTGCGCGCGTAAGCACCATGACCCATATGATAATTTAAATAAAGGCTATACGCATCATCAAACCTCACACCATTGCGTTGAACACTCTGGCGATGATACCAAGCAACAAAATCGGCAGCATCTGCAAAATTAGTACGCCATGCAAAAGATCTTCCCGTAGAGCGGAGATACATTGCCCATGTACTGTCAAGTGCTTGAGAATAGCCATATGCTGTCGACGGACGCTTCCATGGAATAAAACCAAATAGTTTTGTGCGCGCAGGACGTGCATTGTGACGAAAGTTTGATTCCATCTTAATAGTTGCAAGAATAATAGGCATAGGAATACTATAGCGAATTTCTGCTCTTTTAGAAGCCTTTTCCCAATTATCAAAAAAACCATCTTTTTGCGCTAAAATGGCGCAAGCATTGTTTGTATAAATCGGGGAGGTTGTTGCACATCCCCCTAGCGGAAACACCAATGCCACTAAAAACAAAAGGTGTCGCATCTTCTCTCTTCCTTCTCTTTAGGAAATAAAACGCACACTATGGATACTAAAAAATTATTACCAATCCATAAAGGATATGAACATATTTGTGATGACTAAAAGCCTTGTTTTACTCCTCATCAACCAAACGCAATGTTTGCGATTGAGCAGATGTTTTTATTTCCATTGGCTCAGAGTTATTGTCTTTTAATTGAAAAGTTTCAATACGGTTAGCTCGTTTCATAATTTTGGAGGATGAGATTAAAATCCCCTCTATATCCTCTCCCGCTTTGTAAAAATGCTTCTGTAACGCGCGAACACGCATATCCATTCGTCCAAAATCTTCCATCAATTTTGCTACTTCTGACTGAATTAAATGCGCTTGTTCACGCATCCACGCATCTTTCATAATGGTTTGTACAACCTGAACAGAGAGCATCAATAAAGACGGAGATACAATAATCACATGTGCTCGATTGGCTTTTTGTACCAACGGTTCAAAATCCTCATAGATCGTTGCAAAAATCGATTCCGATGGTACAAAAAGAAAAGCCGTGTCATGTGTTTCTCCAGGAATCAAATATTTTTGTGCAATATCACGAACATGAACTTCCATGTCAGTACGAAATTGGCGTTCTGCCTCTTGACGTTCTTGCGTTGATGTTGCTTTACGCATAGCATTCCAGGCTTCTAGAGGAAATTTAGCATCAACAACCAAAGAAGGTGCCTTATTCGGCATATGGATGAGACAATCTGGCCGCTTTCCATTAGAGAGAATAGCTTGAAAAACATAAGCATTCGCTGGTAAGGCATCGGCAATAATTGCTTCCATCCGCCCTTGACCAAAAGTGCCACGCGTCTGCTTATTGCTTAAAATAGCTTGCAACTGAACAACCTGTCCTGTAAGCGATTGAATATTATTTTGTGCTGCATCAATGACCGCTAAACGTTCTTGCAAACGATTCAAATTTTCATAAGTCGATTTAGTTTGTACCTGAAGTGTTTGCCCCAAATTAGCTGTCATCCCATTGAGTTGCTCACTGAGTGACTTATTCAATTCAGCTTGTCTTTGACCAAAAACTTCTGCCATCGTTTGCATCCGCCCTTGCATTTCAGCCTGTGTTTTCAGCAATGTAGCCATCTGCATTTGTACCTCACGTGAATATTCAGCAGTTTTACTTTCCCAAATCGCTTTTTTTCGATAAGAATGTATTAGTATAAAAAATATCAAGCAAACGAATATAAACAAAAGCAGAGCACTCAGTTTAGCAAAAGACTCATCAATGAGTGTAAAAGAAAAAAACGAATCAAACATGAAAAGTAATATAACGCTCTTACCGTAAAAAAGCGTAAGAATTTGCCATTCAATATTGACCCATACCAAACCATTGATTAATCTGCGCCTATGCCAATTAAACCTTTAGTTATTGTACCTGATCCGATTTTACGGGAAATATCCAAATCTGTTGAGCATATTGATTCAGCTATTCAAAAACTCGCTGATGATATGCTGGAAACTATGTATCATGCCCAAGGCATTGGCCTTGCCGCTATTCAAATTGGTATACCACTACGTATGTTGGTCATAGATGTCTCGCGAAATGATAAACTGAAAAATCCTCTAATTATTATCAACCCTGAAGTTTTATGGCTTTCAAATGAGCGTAATATTTACAAAGAGGGTTGTCTTTCTATTCCGGAATACTTTGCAGAAGTCGAACGCCCCAAACGCCTCCGTGTTCGCTATCAAAATCGTGACGGGAAACAAACAGAAATTGAGGCAGATGATCTACTCGCTATTTGCTTACAGCACGAAATCGATCATTTAAACGGTCGCCTTTTTATTGATTACCTTTCGAAAATCAAACGCGATATGGTGATACGAAAATTTAAAAAACGTACAAAAGAAAAAAATAGACAGGAAACAGTTTTGTAATGGTATTACGGTTAAGTTTTATGGGGACACCTGATTTTTCTGTTCCTATTTTACAAGCTTTATTGGATGCTGGCCATGATATTGTAGCTGTTTACAGCCAACCCCCTCGCCCTGCAGGACGGCGTGGTCTTAAACTGACCCCCTCACCTGTGCAAAATCTAGCAAAAGCAAAATCTATTCCTGTCTTTACACCTCAAACACTCAAAACAGCCGAACAACAAACCCAATTTGCAGAACTTGCTGTTGATGTTGCCATTGTCGTTGCTTATGGACTCCTCTTACCGAGAACCATTCTTGAAATACCTCGTTTTGGTTGTTTCAACGCCCATGCTTCACTCTTACCACGCTGGCGTGGTGCTGCACCTATTCAGCGTGCTATTATGGCTGGTGATAAGGAAACAGGGATAACGATTATGAAAATGGATGAAGGACTTGATACGGGGCCTACCGCTTTCTCTCGCGCCATCCCCATTACTGATAACACCACCACTGATGAACTTGCAAACAAACTTTCACATATAGGTGCAGATCTTATGATAGAAACGTTATCGACTCTTGAAAAAGGGCAACTTAAACTTATCCCACAATCAAAGGAAAACATAACCTATGCCTCAAAAATCAAAAAAGAAGAAACACGCATTGATTGGACAAAACCTGCAGAATTTATTCACAGATATATCTGCGCGCTCTCTCCCTTTCCTGGTTGCTGGTGCAACATGAATATCGCCGGTCGAGAAGAACGTGTAAAAATTCTTGGAAGTCGCCTAACGACACGTCCTTCTCTTGAAATTGGTCGAATAGAGAGAGAACCAGATTCTTTGCTTATCCATTGCGGACAAAGGTGTCTTAAAGTAACCCATCTGCAAAGATCTGGTGGTAAAATTCTTGATAGTGCGACATTTTTGCAAGGTGCTCATATTTCTGCTGTTTTTTAATATGCCACGTTTTAAACTGACCCTTGAATATGATGGCTCAAATTATGCCGGTTGGCAGCGCCAAGCAGCACTTCATACTATACAAAGTGCTCTTGAACAGGCACTTTTTCATTTTAGTGGACAACAATTGACCATTACAACAGCTGGTAGAACTGATGCTGGTGTACACGCTACCGGACAAGTTGCACATGTTGATTTTGAAAAAAATTGGCACACGCATACTGTACGCGATGCGCTTAATGCGCATTTGCAAAAACAGGGAGAAGATATTGCAATCTTGCATGTACAAAACGTCCCCGATAGTTTTGATGCACGATTTTCCGCAATCAAACGCCATTATCTTTTTAAAATTCTCAATCGCCGCTCTCCACCAGTCCTAAACGCTAAACGCGTATGGTGGATACCTAAACCTCTCAATATTGAAGCCATGCATGAAGCTGCCCAAAAACTTGTAGGAAAACATGATTTTACCACTTTTCGTTCAGCACATTGTCAAGCAAAAAGCCCTATTCGCACCCTTGAACGTCTCGATGTTCAAAGAGAGGGAGAAGAGATCTTCCTCTATGCACAAGCGCGCTCTTTTCTTCATCATCAAATCCGTTCATTTGCAGGAAGCCTCATGGAGGTTGGTGTTGGACGCTGGACAACACAAGATCTTGAAGCAGCTCTTCATGCCAAAGATCGCACACGTTGTGGTATGGTCGCGCCGCCTTCAGGACTTTATTTGACCAAAGTGGAATATTAAAGACCGTTTAAAAGTTATATCCCTCAAAACGATTAAGGAAGCTTATAAAAGCAACGAATTTCTTCAAAAGCTTCCGCTGCTGTGTCAAAAAATTTCACCAAATCAACATCGGAGGGAGAAATTGTACCCTGCGCTGATAAATAATCAAAGCTGATCACATTGTTCCAAAACTCTTTGCCAAATAGTAAAATCGGAACCCGTTTCATACGTCCTGTCTGTATTAGAGTTAATGTTTCAAACAACTCATCTAAAGTGCCAAATCCTCCAGGGAAAATAGCCAATGCCTTTGCCCGCATGAGAAAATGCATTTTGCGTATTCCTAAATAATGAAAATTAAAACATAAATGTGGAGTCACATAAGAATTAGGTTCTTGTTCATGCGGTAAAACAACATTTAAACCAACTGTTGGTGCACCAACATCAACAGCACCTCGACTCCCCGCTTCCATTATCCCTGGTCCTCCCCCTGTGACAACCACAAATTCACGATACTCTGTTGTAGCAGAATAACATGAGCATAAACGTGCAAATTCCCTTGCTTCATCATAATAATGTGACATAGCATGCAAATTCTTCTTTTGTGTTTCATTTTTTGCTGCCCACGCTTCTTTTCCAGGTTTTGGAATACGTGCACCTCCAAATAAAACGACTGTTGATTGAATATCACACTCTTGAAGCATTATTTCTGGCTTTAAAAACTCAAGACCAATACGTTGTGAACGTAGTTCAGGACGCATCATAAATTCTTGATCGATATAAGCCAAACGATAAGTAGGCGAACATATTTGTGCTGAATTAGAAAAATTTTTTACCTGTTGTAGAGCATCCTTCGTATGGAGAAGTGGTGTCCGATGTTTTTGTTCTTCTTCTGTTTTTTCTGTATAATCTTTTTTCATACACCTATCCTGTTTCCTTATCGTTTTATTGACTGAATACATTTCTTCGCGTAGGTCATAAAGTAATAAATCCTGAAGCTTTCAACTTGTTTAACGGAACTCTTGTCATGACTGATCTCACACAACTTGAAATAATTATTGAAAAAGCATTTAACGACCGCAATACTATCAATACCACCACTAAGGGTGAAATTCGTGAGAGTGTCGAACATGCATTATACCTTCTTGATAAAGGTGAAATTCGTGTTGCACAACGTCAAAAAAATGGACAATGGCACGTTCATCAATGGTTGAAAAAAGCTGTTCTTCTTTCTTTTCGGCTCAACCCTATGCAAATTATCACCGGTGGAGTAAATGGAACATATTGGTGGGATAAAGTCCCTTCAAAATTTTCTCATTGGCAAGAAGCTGACTTTAAAAAAGCTGATTTTCGTTCCGTCCCTGGAGCGATTGTGCGTCATTCTGCCTATATTGCACCCAATGTTGTCTTAATGCCATCCTTTGTCAACCTTGGTGCTTTTGTTGATGAAGGAACAATGGTTGATACATGGACCACCGTTGGTTCTTGTGCACAAATTGGCAAGCATGTTCATCTTTCTGGCGGTGTTGGTATTGGAGGTGTTTTAGAACCGTTGCAAACAAACCCAACGATTATTGAAGATCATTGTTTTATCGGTGCGCGATCTGAAATCGTTGAAGGCTGTATTATTCGTGAAGGTGCTGTTTTAGGAATGGGAGTCTTTATTGGAAAATCCACAAAGATTATTGACCGTACAACAGGTGAAACTTTTATAAGTGAAGTTCCTCCCTATTCTGTTGTTGTTCCAGGTTCTCTTCCCGGAAAAAAACTCCCAAATGGTGAAATAGGTCCAAATCTTTATTGTGCCGTTATAGTGAAACGCGTTGATCAAAAAACACGAGAAAAAACATCCATTAATGATCTTTTACGTGATTAAAGTACACTCTTCAAAAGTCTTTTCTTATCAAAAAAATACAAAGCAATCAATAAAGGAGAATACTCTCTTATTTCATTGTTTACTCATTTTGAGTGCTTGAATAAAAGCCGATTGAGGAATTTCTACTTTTCCGAATTGGCGCATTCGCTTTTTGCCTTCTTTTTGCTTTTCTAAAAGTTTGCGCTTACGTGTGACATCACCCCCATAACATTTAGCTGTTACATCTTTGCGTAAAGCACGAATGGTTTCGCGTGCAATGATTTTACTGCCAATTGCTGCTTGAATTGGAATCTGAAACATATGCTGAGGAATAAGGTCCTTCAATTTTTCGCACATGGAACGCCCGCGCTTTTCCGCAATAGTACGGTGTACAAGCATCGACAACGCATCTATAGATTCTCCATTTACCAGAATAGACATTTTTACTAAATCACCCTCCATATAATCCTTCATCTGATAATCGAAAGAGGCATACCCCTTTGAAATTGATTTTAAACGATCATAAAAATCAAAAACCACTTCATTCAGCGGCAAATCATACGTCACCATAGCACGCGTCCCAACATAAGACAAACTAACCTGTATTCCACGTCGTTCTTGGCAAAGCTCTAAAACTGATCCAAGATAGTTATCAGGAGTCATTATTGTCGCCCGAATCCATGGTTCTTCAATGGAGGAAATTTTAACAATATCAGGCATATCCGCTGGATTATGGAGTTCTTTGACAGAACCATCATGCATATTCATACGATAAACAACCGAAGGTGCTGTCGCAATTAAATCCAAATTAAATTCGCGCTCTAATCTTTCTTGAATAATCTCAAGATGAAGAAGTCCCAAAAAGCCACAACGAAAGCCAAACCCCAAAGCCACTGATGTTTCCATTTCAAAGGAAAAACTCGCATCATTTAAGCGCAATTTACCCATAGCTGCACGTAAATCATCAAAATCAGCAGCATCAATGGGAAAAAGTCCACAAAAAACAACCGGTTGCGCTGGCTTAAAACCAGGTAATGCCTCTTCACAAGGACGGCGCTCTTCTGTAATGGTATCACCAACCCGCGTATCAGCAACTTCTTTGATAGAAGCCGTTATAAAACCAATCTCCCCGGGTCCTAATTCATCAACCTGAATCATTTTTGGGGTAAAGACACCAACGCGTTCAACTGGATATTTTGCTCCAGTCCCCACCATGCGAATGGTCTGACCTTTTTTCAATATACCATCAATGACCCGTACCAAAACAATGACACCAAGATATGCATCATACCAACTATCAACCAACATCGCCTTTAAGGGCTTGTTAATATCACCAATACGCGGAGATGGTAATTGTGTAACAATGGCTTCTAAAACATCAGGAACCCCCAAACCTGTTTTTGCCGATATTTCCACAGCTTCAGAGGTATCGATACCAATTACATCCTCAATTTGTTCTTTAACACGCTCAGGTTCTGCTGCTGGAAGATCAACTTTATTGAGCACAACAACCAATTCATGAGAATTATCAATAGCTTGATAAACATTCGCCAATGTCTGCGCTTCTACACCTTGGCTCGCATCTACCACCAACAGCGAACCTTCACAAGCTGCGAGTGATCGCGAAACTTCATAAGCAAAATCTACATGACCAGGCGTATCAATAAGATTTAAAATATAGGTTTCACCACTTTTTGCTTTATAGTGTAAGCGTACTGTTTGTGCCTTAATCGTAATCCCACGTTCGCGCTCAATATCCATGGAATCAAGCACTTGCTCTTTCATCTCACGTGTTTCAAGCCCTCCTGTCATTTGAATCAAACGATCAGCTAAAGTCGACTTTCCATGATCGATATGCGCCACAATGGAAAAATTACGAATATAATTACGATCTACTGTCATAGGGGCGATTTAGCAAAGAATAGTACAAAACGCAAAGACCAATTGTGCTCCTTTAAAAACCTTTCAAAAGAATATAAACAAAAAGAGCTTCTCAAAACACAACGCCCTATACCCTAAAAATGAGAATTTTGTTTACTAAACTGAATCAAAACAATTGAAAGGATATTCAAATATTCTTAACTTTTTCATATCCGTTGGTCTTATCATCCATATGCCCGTATAATATCAGAAATGCTTATAGCGTTTAGACTTGGAATAACAATTTGCAAAAAGTGTTTTTTTCTCTTTGGACATAAGAACTCTCTTTTTCATCAGTCTTACAAAATAAAAAATTTCATCTCAGAGCAGTTGATCTTCGCAACTATCAAAATTTTATAAATATGCTCTCTTTTGTAATGTTTTTTTAAAAAGTGCATCGTTTTTAAAGAAATTTCATTCTAAAAGATTCCTTTTTTTCTTTCCTCAAAAGTGAAAAAGTATGAAGAATTTATTTCATTTCGTTGAAGAAATGGCAAAAATGAAATTTCTTCACCTCTGGAAATATCATAAAATAAAATCATAACAAGAGAGAGGAAAATTTAATCATTTTTTTCAATCATTTTCTCTTTTTCCGCCATTGTGAAGGTTGTAATTCAGCCACGACAATCCCAATCAAAATAAATGCTCCCCCCAATAAAGCTAAAGGGGATAAACGCTCACCAGCCAAACGCCCAACAATACCAGCCCAGATAGGTTCACCTGCGTAAATCAGTGTTGCACGCGTAGGCGAAATAGATTTTTGTGCCCAATTCATTGCTAATTGAATGATAGCACTCATTAATGCCAATCCTATACCAATATTCAGCCATACCCATGAAAATGGAGGTATGCTCTCCCCCATCAACGGCATACAAAAAAATGAAAAAAGACCACTAAAAAATAACTGTATAATCGTTACACGCCGACTATCAACCTTGTTGGCAAAAACTCCGATGAGTATAACCTCTCCCGCAATTGCTAAAGCGCCTAATAAAGTTAGAATTTCACCTTTTGAAAAATCAAAATTTCCAGACTTTTTTCCAGAAATAAGAATAAGCCCAATAAAAGCGAAAACAATACCGATCCAACAAGCTAGACGAGGTGGCTTTTTAAAAACAATCCATTGCAATATTGGAACCATAGGCACATAAAGCGCCGTGATAAAAGCCGACTGACTACTAATAATCGTTTGCAGCCCCGTTGCTTGCAAAGCGTAACCCAAAAACATTCCTAAAGCGATAGCCATCCCAGCAAATATTTCATAAACGGTTATACCTTTCAGAGAACGCCAAAAAATTGCTCCACAGATAAGCGATGCAACTATAAAACGAAATCCGACAAAAAAGAGAGGACCGCTATAGCGCACAGCAATGTGAATCACTAGAAATGTAATGCCCCACAACATTGTCGCAGCAAATAATGCCAATTCTGGATTGCTTAATAAAGGACGTTTCAACTGTCTTATATTCTTCATGAAAGGCTTTATCCTCCAATTTATTCAATACGTCTTACGAAACGATAAGCGTTCCAGCTCCCTGTTCAGTAAACAGTTCTAGTAAGACAGAATGGGGAGTTTTACCATTTAAAATGACAACGCCTTCCACCCCATTTTGAAGAGCCTTCATACAAGTTTCTACTTTCGGAATCATACCATCTGAAATTGTTCCATTTTTGATGAGTTTCTCAGCTTCAGAAATTGTTAATTCCTTTAAAAGTTTACCCTTTTTATCCAATACACCAGGAACATCAGTCAAAAATAAAAGGCGTTTGGCCTCTAATGCACCGGCAATGGCCCCAGCAAAAATATCAGCATTAATATTATAGGTTTTGCCATTGCGACCTGGAGCTACGGGAGCAAGAACTGGAATCATTTCAGAACATGCCAAAAGATCTAGCAATGTGCGATCAACTTCAACAGGTTCGCCAACAAATCCCAAATCTAAAACACGTTCAATATGCGAATCAGGATCAATCACAGTTTTATAAGCTTTTTCGGCAAAAACCATATTGCCATCCTTGCCGCACAACCCTATTGCCCATTCACCTTCCGCATTGATAAGAGCGACTATTTCTTTGTTTATGGAACCCGCTAAAACCATTTCAACTACTTCCACGATCCGTTCATCGGTTACGCGTAAACCGTTTTCAAACCGCGACTCAATCCCCATTTTCATCAAAATTTCAGCAATTTGAGGACCTCCACCATGAACCACAACAGGGTTAATACCTGATTGCTTCAAGAGAGCAATATCACGCGCAAACGCTCGCCCCAAAGCAGAATCACCCATAGCATGACCGCCATATTTTACAACGACCGTTTCATTTTCATATTTTTGCATATAAGGTAAAGCAGACGACAAAAATGCTGCTTGTTTTTCAAAAACATCTGCAGCACCGTTTTCAATATCATCCATTATAAAGAGTCTCCTCATTAAATTTTTACCATCTCTTAGTGAAATTTAAGAAAAGTAAAAACAAATTTACTCTATCCATCTCCCCGCAAATCGTCGATTGTTCTTTATATTACCACCCAAAGTCATAACGCGATGAAATAAAGGCATCTTTCTTAAAAAGAATTGACATGAAAAAATTAAAAAACAGATGTACAAAATGCCATCATTTTATGACCTTCATGTCTAAAACTTGAAAGTAGAATTTAGAAGAATCTTTGAATTATGCCTGTATATTCAAATTATTGAGCTTACCTTATCGTAGGATCTTTAACAATGAATATATAAAATATTACTTTCATAGAATGAAAACAAAATTTTTATAACGGTGAATTTCATTGCCATGTTGGCAATACAAGAAATGACGAAGTCGCAAATATCCCTCAATTAGATTCCCTTTTGATCTAAAAATTCGCCTTTTTTCTACTCATAAAAATCAGAAAATATCACTTAAATAATCGCCGCCATATATGCTATAAAAATAATAATCTATTGATTGATAATGATAATTTATCGTCTTCCAACTTGAATGAAAGCACCGAGTACTGTAAGATTCTCTTATGATGAATCGAAAAGAAACCGTTTATTGGTATGTCATAAAAAGGGCTAGCGTGTGGAAAAGCGGCGCCGTAAAGTATACAATATGCCAGTTATCAATTGAAAAAAGGTGCTAACTTTTTATAAAATACTGCGCAAAACAACAGAATCACATCAAAAATATAGTAAAATCACATTGTCCACTGCCAAAAATAAATGCTTTTGACTACGCAAGCTATAAGATAAAATTTAATCATAAAATCGCTTTTGCAAATTAAAATATCCAACGTGAAAGTTATTATTTCTGTTATCTTAAAGCAATATACATAATTCATTAATTTACAGGAGATAAAAATGAGGATTTAAGATATCATAGCAACCTTGAAGCGGTAAAATATTTTGTATTATGTCCTTTCATATAAACAGAATTGACTACAACCAATAAAACAAAGCGTAATTGCGATCGCTTGAATTCAATTCTCAAAAAAACACTTGAATAGATGACAGTGGTTTATTCACATTCGTATGAAAAATATCTCTGGAATTTGTCTATATAAATACATTCTGAAAGTATTCTAAAATATTTCACTAAACTGCTACGGTATACGCGAATTTTGCTTATTCTAATCCCTTAAGCCTTGTCTTCAACCAAACGACTTTAGAGTTTGCATTAAAAAAACAGCTTGATTACAAAACTCAAAAAAAGATAGGATTCTTAGGAAAAAAATCACTAAAGATTTTACATACCTAAAATATTGTTAAGAGTGAAATTGGAAAGATTGCCAGTGTAGTCAATTCATTGTCCACGGACAAGCTCTTGTTTATATTTCATAGTACTCGAAACAAAACTTGCCCTCAGAGCTGCGAAATGAAACATTAAAACTACCTCTATCTAGGAATTTATTTCCAATCAATCATTAGAAATTCTTCTCTTTTCAAGTAAAAAGAATGCTAACCCTTCCAAAGATTGTGATGCAATAGAAAATTTAATTAGAGTAATCGTTAAAGAACGCTTTCCCTTCCTTCATTCTGACAGATATTCACTCATTTTGACCAGAAATATTTTCAAAAAACTCTTTCATACGTGAAAAAAAACCATGTGATTGTGGTGAATTTTCGTGATTTGAAAGCTTTTCAAATTTTTGTAACAATTCACGTTGCTCTTGCGTCAATTTCTGCGGTGTTTCAATAGTGATATGAATATAAAGATCACCTCTCACTTGCTGACGGCGTAATATGGGCATTCCTTTGCCTTTCAGGCGAAACTGACATCCATTTTGTGTCCCTTCTGGAATCTTAACACGCGCTTTGATACCATCAAGGTCAGAAACTTCAAATTCTCCTCCTAAAGCAGCTGTTACCATTGAAATAGGAACACGACAGTGAAGATCTGCCCCCTCTCGTTGAAAAAATTCATGCGGTTTAACAGAAAGAAAAATATAAAGATCACCGCTAGGACCACCACGAATACCAGCGTCTCCCTCACCAGAAAGACGAATACGTGTACTATCTTCTATACCAGCTGGGATGTTTACGCTTAATGAACGATTTTTTTCTACCCGTCTTGTTCCTTGGCATTTTGAACATGGATCCTTAATAGTTTCACCACGTCCATGACATATAGGACATGTTCTCTCAATGGAAAAGAAACCTTGTGCAGCACGTACACGACCAGCCCCATGACAAGTCCCACAAATTTGTGGTTTAGAACCCCTTTTTGCACCTGATCCTTCACAAGCATCGCACACAACAGAACTGGGAATATTAATTTGCGCGGTTTTTCCTGAAAATGCCTCCTCCAAGGTCACTTCCATATTATAACTTAAATCTGCGCCACGCTCACGACCATCACTACGCTTACGGTGTCCACCTCCCATAATTTCGCCAAAAAAATCTTCAAAAATGTCAGAAAATCCACCAGAAGAAAAACCGCTAAAGGGATTTCCTCCCCCGTGGTTGTTATTTTCAAAAGCCGCATGGCCAAACCGGTCGTACGCTGCGCGCTTTTTAGGATCTTTGAGAACTTCATAAGCTTCGCCAATTTCTTTGAATTTCCGTTCTGCCTCTTTATCCCCTGCATTGCGATCAGGATGATATTGCATCGCCAGCTTACGAAAAGCAGATTTCAGTTTTTTATCATCACATGTGCGAGTCACGCCAAGAATTTCATAATAATCAACCTTCATCATGTATTCCTGATAAGTTTTTGTCATCCATCTTCATGGATAAGATTTGTTTTCTATTTATATTTTTAGCAATAAAGTTGCAACTGCTCTCAAATAATAAAGCCCATCCCTCTATTTCAAAGGCTGGGTTTATTACCTGAACAACGCAGTTTTTATACTTATTTCTTCTTGTCATTAATTTCTTCAAAATCAGCATCAACAACATCATCACTTTTTGTATCTGTTTCTGTGTCTGATGTTGCTGCTTGTGAAGCTTCGTACATAGCCTGTCCGAGCTTCATACTAACTTCTGCTAATTTCTGCATTTTCGCTTTTAATTCTTCAGTATCAGTGCCATCAAGTACAGACTTCAAATCCGATATTGCAGCTTCAATCTGTTCTTTCTCTTCAGCTGATATCTTACCACCATATTCCGTAAGCGATTTTTCAGTTGAATGAATAAGAGCTTCTGCTTGATTTCTGGTTTCAACACCTTCACGACGTTTTTTGTCTTCAGCCGCATGCTCTTCTGCATCCTTTACCATTTTTTCAATGTCAGCATCACTTAGACCACCTGATGCCTGAATACGAATTTGATGTTCTTTACCAGTTCCTTTATCCTTGGCCGAAACATTGACAATACCATTCGCATCAATATCAAAAGTGACCTCAATCTGAGGCACACCACGCGGTGCCGGTGGAATACCAACAAGATCAAATTGACCCAATAGCTTATTATCATTAGCCATTTCCCGTTCACCTTGGAAAACACGAATAGTCACAGCATTTTGATTATCATCAGCTGTGGAAAAAACTTGTGATTTTTTAGTTGGAATAGTGGTATTGCGTTCAATGAGACGTGTGAAAACTCCACCCAAGGTTTCAATGCCCAAAGATAAAGGCGTGACATCCAGGAGCAACACGTCTTTTACATCGCCCTGTAAGACACCTCCTTGAATAGCTGCACCCATCGCCACAACTTCATCTGGATTAACGCCTTTGTGCGGATCTTTGCCAAAGAAACTCTGCACAACTTCTTGAATCTTTGGCATACGCGTCATCCCCCCCACTAAAACAACTTCGTCAATCTCACCTGCTTTCAGTCCTGCATCTTTCAATGCTGCTTTACAAGGCTCAACAGTGCGCTTCACTAAATCATCAACGAGAGATTCAAATTTTGCCCGAGTCAACTTCATCGTTAAGTGCTTGGGACCAGATTGATCTGCTGTAATAAAGGGTAAATTGATTTCTGTTTGCTGTGAAGAAGAAAGTTCAATCTTTGCTTTTTCTGCCGCTTCTTTTAAACGCTGTAACGCTAGTTTATCATTTTTTAGATCAATTCCTTGTTCTTTCTTGAATTCATCTGCAAAATAACCAACCAAGCGCATGTCAAAGTCTTCACCACCTAAAAACGTATCTCCATTGGTTGATTTAACTTCAAAAACACCATCTCCAATTTCAAGCACAGAAATATCGAATGTACCACCACCAAGGTCATAAACAGCTATCGTTTTTCCGTCTTTTTTATCCAAACCATACGCTAAAGCAGCAGCTGTAGGCTCATTGATAATCCGCAACACTTCAAGCCCCGCAATTTTACCCGCATCTTTGGTAGCCTGACGTTGTGCATCATTAAAATAAGCAGGAACCGTAATAACCGCTTGCTCAACTTTTTCACCAAGATAAGACTCAGCAGTTTCTTTCATCTTTTGCAAAATCATAGCTGAAATTTGCGAAGGAGAGTATTTCTTACCCGCTTCTTCAACCCACGCATCACCATTGTCGCCTTTAACAATTTTATAAGGCACAAGGGCTTTATCTTTCTCAACCATTGGGTCATCAAAACGGCGCCCAATTAAACGTTTAACTGCAAAAATCGTCCCTTCAGGGTTCGTCACCGCCTGCCGTTTAGCAGGTTGCCCAACAAGTCGCTCTCCTCCATCAGTAAAAGCAACAACAGAAGGTGTCGTCCGTGCGCCTTCTGAATTTTCAATAACTTTTGCGTTTTTGCCATCCATAACAGCAACACAAGAGTTAGTTGTTCCCAAATCAATACCTATTACTTTTGCCATATTATAATCTCCATTCAGCAAGCTACCTCAAACCTTCATTAAGCATCCCTCTAAGACAGCTCCTTATATTAATTACACTCAAAGCCTCAACTCACCTCAAGTTATATAAACGATAAACTGCAAGTCCTAATACGTCTTGCTGCTTCGTATATAAGAACAGGCTCTTATCGCTACAAGAGAATAATGAGAGAAACATTCCCAAAATAAAATTTTTCTTTACAAAATAGACATTCTCTTTACATGCAAACACCATATTTACCGAATATTTGCGTATTATAGTATATTTTTCCTGTAATTCTCATGAACATATTAGCCTGAAAAAGATAATGCGAGCACATCTGCCTTATTCTCTCACTGCCACATGAGATACTCATGTGAAAAATTTTTAAGAATATTGTTCAAATACTGTAGATTCATGCCATGAATATCATAGTCTACCTTAGCTAAATCTCTTATGGATTTCATATTCTCACACGATTAAGGAAGGCAATATCTCCCCTCTTGAAGACTTATAGTGTCAAATGCAACCTTTCCAAACGCTAAAGGATATTATTTGTTATACTCTACAACAGCTCTGCTTTTAATCACCTAATCATTCACTGCTATTTAAAAGCCATTCTTTGAATACACTGAATATGACCTTTTTCTTGACCTACATAATTCTTCAATTTTCAAATATATTAAGAATGCCCTTTTCACCTTTAACTGCACTATCATCTGAAGCTTTATTGCCCTTCTCCAAAACCTAAAAGCCCTAATGTCTCCTATTCTCACATCCAGATTGGTATAACTTTAATAATTCTTTCTTTTATTTTGAATAAAAATTCTGCTAGAAAGAAATAGACAAAAGTGAATTTTACACAAGGAGGGTAAATCAATGATAACATTTATCGTAGGAAGAATGAAAGATCTCATGCATCAAGATTCAGCTTTCGTACAATATCTAATCAAAAAAGTTATCAAAAATATGGTACGGGTTCTTCTCTTTGCTTTCATAGCCCTACCTGCAACTGCACATCAATATAAAGTTGGAGAAATAGAAATCATTCATCCTTGGACACGCGCAACACCCAAAGGCATAAAAGTGGGCAGTGGCTATCTCTATATCATTAATCATAGCGATACCCCAGATCGTTTGATTTCTGTTTCAACAAACGGAGTACAAACAACAGAAATCCATTCTATGACAGTTGTTAATGATATTATGAAAATGGAAAAAATGCACAATGGCATTGAAATCCCAGGAAATGGAGAAATTACCCTTAAGCCTGGGGGCGATCATATTATGTTCATGGGGCTTTCACAACCATTCAAGGTAGGCGATAAAATTAGTGCAAAATTAACGTTTGAAAAAGCAGGAACAATTGATGTTGAATTCTTTGTCAATGCTACGGAAGAAAGATTACCTTCCAAATCTGCGCCTACACCTTAAGTTCTTTTCTCACCATTAAACGCTATTTCAGTATGAAAATGAGAAGCATGAAAATTTTTCATGCTTCTCATTTTTTAACTCCCTAACAAATGCTGTAAAGAAGTAAAATATTTATCCTCTGTCTTACATCAAGCGCGGTCAATTTCAGGAATACGCAAAACTTGTCCAGGATAAATTTTATCGGGAGACTTTAGCATTGGCTTATTGGCTTCAAAAATAAACGCATTTTTATCACCTTGCCCTTTTCCATACACTTCTTCAGCAATTTTCCAAAGGTTATCACCAGATTTCACCTCATAAAAGCGAGAAGCTTTCACAGACGCAGTATCTGTAACCTTTAATTGGCCAATATCAACAGAAGAGATACCCTGCGAATTGCCAACAACCAAAAGTGCTTTTTCAAGTGTTTCCCTATCTAGAACTTCACCACTCAAAACAGCTTTACCATTTTCAACCTGAATATTCACTTTTTCTGTACCAAGTTGAAAATTATCGAACGCAGCTTTAAAATCTTTTTCTGTTGGCTCATAATCCCCAACACCAAGTTTTTCACCAACCGTTTTAATAAAATTAAAAAAACCCATTATCGCCTCCTTTTATGCAATGTATGCAAATTTTTGCAAATATATCACCACACTCTTTTCTCTGCTTTTAAAACAGATAGGTAGATTTTTTAAACTTCAACGATTAAAAGTGAACCTGTTGCATTCTGATCCTGTGTAATTCTGGTACAGAAATAACCATAAATTTTGATCAAAAAACGGCCCCTTAAAAATTTATCCTCTGAAAAGGGATCTTAATGTGTGCAAAAGCGTTATAAAATTGCAGAGATAAAACAATCTTTTATCGTAAAGGTGAAAAGTTTTTTACTCAGCTACAGTTTGTATCATATTTGTTTTGCAAAAAAAATGTGAACTCCCATATAAATACCTTAGGTCAAATAGCGTAAATAATTTGCTAACATGGCAATAGAAAACACGGCAATAGAAAGGTCTAAAAAGTCATGAAAGATAATCCAACAATCACACAAACGATTGTACTTGTTGATGATGACCGCAATATTTTGACATCGTTATCTTTTGCGCTTGAAACAGAAGGCTACCGAGTTGAAAGCTATACAGATGGAGCGTCTGCGCTCAAAGGTCTAACACTCCATCCCCCACATTTAGCTATTTTCGATATTAAAATGCCTCGAATGGATGGGATGGAACTTTTGCGCCGTTTACGTCAAAAGTCTGATATTCCAGTTATCTTTCTTACCTCCAAGGATGATGAAATTGATGAACTATTTGGTCTTAAAATGGGAGCTGACGATTTTATTACCAAACCTTTTTCTCAACGTCTTCTCATTGAACGCGTGAAAGCTATTTTGCGCCGTGCAAGTACTCGTAACCAACCGCTTGCAACAGGAGCCTCACCCACCTCTTCTCTTAAACGGGGAGATCTTGTGATGGATCAAGAACGTCACACCTGTACATGGAAAGATAAACCTGTTATCTTAACCGTTACAGAATTCTTGATTCTACAAACCTTAGCACAGAGACCAGGAGTGGTGAAAAGTCGTGATGCTTTGATGGATGCAGCCTATAGTGATCAAGTCTATGTAGATGACCGCACTATCGATAGTCACATTAAACGTCTGCGTAAAAAGTTTAAACAAGTGGATGATGATTTTGCAATGATTGAAACACTGTACGGTGTAGGTTATCGATTCCACGAGGTGTAAAACTATTTTGTCGCAGAAATTTGAATGGCAATCAAATAGATGACAAAAAATACTCAACTGGAAACCCTGCAAAAAATAACACCAAATGGTCTTCCTTCATCTCCCTTTTCTATACTTTCCGATTTGCGCTTTCGGACACAACGTCTTCTCAGACAATTGCTTTTTTCCAGTCTTACACGCCGTATTGTCATTTTAAATCTTGCCGCCCTTGCAATTCTAGTTACAGGCATTTTATATCTTAATCAATTTCGTGATGGTCTGATTGAAGCAAAAATCAAAAGCTTATGCATCCAAGGAAAAATTATCGCTGGAGCCATTGCAGCTTCTGCAACAGTAGATACGAATTCTATTCTCATTGATCCTCAAAAACTTTTAGAATTACAAGCTGGAGAAAGCGTTACACCTGCACCTCAATCGACAGACTCTTGGGATTTTCCCATTAATCCTGAACAAGTTGCCCCCCTTTTACGACGCCTTATCACACCTAAAACGACAAGAGCACGTATCTATGATCGTGATGCTACCTTGCTTCTTGATTCACGCGTCCTTTATTCTAGTGGTGAAGTTTTCAGCTATAATTTACCCCCACTTAAAACTGAAAAAAATCTGTGGGATCGCTTCTATTCATGGTTTTCAAGTGCACTTTATGGCAATGGTATTGCCATCGATAGGGAACAAGCAAAAAAACGAGGTATTGTTTACCCAGAAGTTTACCGAGCACTTAATGGATCACTTGCAACCGCTAAACGACGCAACAGACAGGGACAATTAATCGTTTCTGTCGCCGTGCCTGTTCAACGCTATCGAGCTGTGGTAGGTGCACTTCTTCTTTCAACCACTGGTTCAGATATTGATGATATTGTAAAAGGTGAAAGATTGGTTATTTTTAAAGTCTTTGCCGTCGTAGGTAGTGTGCTTTTGGTACTCTCCCTATTTTTAGCTCATACGATTGCACATCCATTGAGTAAATTATCTGCCTCCGCCAACCGTGTGCGCAATGGCAATAATAAGCGCGTTGAAATTCCTGATTTTTCAATGCGTGAAGATGAAATTGGTCATCTTTCAACCTCTATTCGTGACATGACCAATGCCCTTTATATGCGCATTGAAGCCATTGAACGTTTTGCTGCTGATGTAAGTCACGAATTAAAAAATCCACTTACCTCACTGCGTAGTGCTGTTGAAACTCTCCCCTTGGCTAAAAATGAAGAAGCACAGGAACAATTGATTGAAATTATCCAACATGATGTGCGTCGTCTTGACCGTTTGATTACTGATATTTCTGATGCCTCGCGACTTGATGCAGAACTCGCTCGTGAAACAGCGCAAATTGTTGATGTAAAACTGCTTTTGGAAAGCCTTGTTAATGCTGTTCAGGAAGTATACCGTAATAGGCAAAACATTGATATAAGCCTTAATATTATCCCACGTCCTCATGGAAAACCCTATCTCGTATTGGGACATGAACTCCGTTTGGGACAAGTGATTTCCAATATCATTGAAAATGCACGTTCCTTTATTCCTCATGATAAAGGCAAAATTTGTATAACTATGAAAAGCCATACTGCAAATCTTGTTTTAATTATTGAAGATAATGGTCCTGGTATTCGCTCAGAAAATATTGAACGCATTTTTGAACGCTTTTATACTGATCGTCCAAGCGAAGATACATTTGGACAAAACTCAGGACTCGGTCTTTCTATTAGTCGGCAAATCATTGAGGCTCATAATGGGACAATTACAGCGGAAAATATTGTTGACCCCGAACTTGAAAATAGTAAAACTGGCGCACGTTTTATTATTGTACTTCCCTTCGCTAGATAAACCCTTTACCCAAAGTAAAAGGCATGAAAACAAAAAATGAAATACTCCATGCAAACTGCCTCCAATTGGGAGGAAAGGGACTGCTGATTATAGGTCCATCTGGTTCAGGAAAATCAACTCTCACACTTTCCTTGCTTGACCGTGCTGGATGGTCAAAACGTGAAGCAAAACTTATCAGTGATGATTATACAATGCTACGTGTGGAAAATGGAAAACTTCACGGATTCACTCCAGAAGGTTTGCAGGGTGGTATCGAAATCCGCGGAGTTGGCCTTTATACGATAGATTTTGAAAAACAAACAACCATTGATTGTGTTATTCTTCTCGGTCCTGAATATGAACGCTTTTCCACAAATCAGACTTTTAAATTTGCAGATCTACACATTCCTCTTTTAAAACTCCCTAGCCTCCGTGAAGCAGATTGTACAGCCATTTGCCAAGCTATTGAAGCATTCTTTTTCAGAAAAATATGGTTGAAATCTGTCTAATTTTTTTCGAATAAATAAAAAATCATACTTTTTGCCTTTTTTTTGCAAATTTTGCTTGGCAACAAAACAAAGCTTTGTAAAATGTTTCTCTCACCTTATCTCTTTACTTAACAGGAGTTTTTATAAAATGATTGGACTCGTGCTTGTAACGCACGGTGAGCTAGCTGTTGAATTTCTGAATGCTGTGGAACATGTTGTTGGAACACAAGAAAAATTCGCAACAATATGTGTCTATCCTGATGATGACATAGATCAACGCCGAGGTGATATTATAGCCGCAATCTCCTCTACAGATACAAATCATGGCGTAATCATATTAACAGACGTATTCGGTGGAACACCATCAAATATCGCTGTTCCTGCCATTGAAAAAGGACGTGTTGAAATGATTGCGGGGGTTAATTTACCCATGCTTATTAAATTAATTTCTATTCGCCAATGTCCTGATATTTCGCTATCAGAAGCTTTAAGAATAGCGCAAGAAGCGGGGCGTAAATATATTAATGTACCAAGTATGACCTTATAACGGATAATTAAACACTAATGCTTTCCAATGACCCTATCCCCTCTATACTAAGTCGCCATTTCAATATCTGTAATAAACGTGGGTTACACGCGCGTGCTTCTGCGAAATTTGTCCAAATTGTTGACAATTTCAACGCCATTGTTGAAGTTGAAAAAGATGGAAAAACTGTTGTTGGCTCATCAATTATGGGACTTATGATGTTAGCAGCTTCATCTGGTTGCAATCTCACTATTCGTGTTTGGGGACCAGAAGCAAGTGATGCGCTCGATGCTCTTGAGAAACTCATAAACAATAAATTTGGAGAAGAGAACTAGAGCTTTTCACCCAAAAATATGATCACCTTTAAAATAACAAGAAACTCCTTCCCATCATTATTTTTATTGGCTTTCTCATTTTTTTAAGTTATATTAACATTCATATCCGTTATGAATTGGCATTATAATTGTGAGTAGAAATGCTGTTAACGGTCATGTTGTGCATAATATTCTGCATGTAATCCTCTTTTTCATCAATATTGAACTAATTTGAATGCTTATTGAACATTATGACTGTCATTACGCTTAAACATATATAGAGATAGAAATTATTGAAGTCACTTTGAATCTCCTTTTAAAAAATAAAAGACGATTTCATAATCAAAAATTGATTAATTTTCCTTATTTAAAGCTGTATTTGTAGCGCTAATAACGAAAGCACAAGCAATCTTCTCACTGCATATCTTTGCGATGCAATTCATGCAAATGTGGCTTTTATTGGAATTATGATCATTCTCTTAGATTCCTTAATTACGCAAGCCATTTTTTAACTTTTCTTTTTCTTTCTTTTTCTCTATACCATCGCACCATTGGTAGTGCTACATTTAACTTTCAATATTCTTTACCATCAATCTTGTGGGAGCGTCTTTTTACTTTAAGGAGAAACCATGTACCGTCTGTTTAGTGCCCTTCAGATTCCTCAAAAAACAACACAAGAACTTATATCGCTGCAAAATGGCTTACCAAAAGCGCAATGGATTAACCCACAAAATTTTCATGTCACTTTGTCTTTCTTTGGTGAGATTGAAAGCTTTCTCGCAGACGAACTTATACGTGCCTTTGACACAATAAAGCTCCCCCCTTTTGTCTTACATATAAAGGGTTTTGAAATTTTTGGTTCAGAAAGTATGCCACATTCTCTTATTGTCCGTATTGAGCCTTGCGAAACTCTCAACCTTTTACACGAAAAAATTCAGTGTATTCAGAATCACCTAGGATTAACTCATGATGAAAAACAATTTACCCCGCATATTACCCTTGCACGACTGCTCGATATTCAACCTGAAGATCTTCCTTCTTATCTGTCTTCTAAAGGCAACTTTTCGTTTTCTCCCTTTGAAGTAAACCACTTTGTTTTATTGTTATCGCCCTCTCCCTCAAGCGATGCTCCTTATATCGTAAAAGGAAGCTGGAAACTCCAAGTATAGAAAGTTTTAATATTTTTGGGATCCTCTTCACATACAAAGATCTCAAAACTGTGAGACTACATGCAATATCGCGGCCTCACAGTAAGGGTGTTATTGTTTTAATGCGTTTTAAGCCGAATCAGTTTCAACAGAAACATCTTTCGCACCTCCTTTTGCTACACCCACGATAGCCGGACGCAAAACACGTTCACCGATAATGTAACCGGCTTGAACAACTTGCTGAACGGTGTTATCTGGAACATTAGAGTTAGGAATTTCAAACATTGCTTGATGAAAGTGAGGATCAAATTTTTGCCCCTCGGGATGAATTTTTTGTACTCCATGGCGTTCTAGTGCTGCTATCATTGCGCGCTCAGTCATTTCAACACCCTCAGCTAATGTTTTTAAACCAGCATCATTCTCTTTTGCTCCTTCCGGAATAGCATCCAAAGCACGATTGAGATTGTCAGAAACAGATAACATGTCACGTGCAAAATTAGCAATTGAATAAGCCTTCGCATCAGCCACATCACGCGCAGTACGGCGTCGAAGGTTTTCCATATCTGCAACAAGACGCAAAAGCTGATCTTTCAATTCTTTATTTTCATCCTGCAAAGCAACTAAGGGATCAACAAATTCCTCTCCTTCCCCTTTCACGTCTGCGTCAGCTTCTACTGTACGCGCTTTTAAAAACTCATCGGCAGCTTGTTTAAGTGCATCGCGATCAGCTGGATTTTTCAAATCGCAACTTTCAAATGAAGCGTCAGTAAATTTATTTTTTTCATCAGACATAAAAATTCCATTCCTTCATAAGATTCGTTATTCTCGATATCGAAATTTTATAGACAAAAATCAAGAGCTATTTATGCATCTTAATGCTATGTACCTAAAATAAGCGTTTATCGTAAAATATTCATCTGGTCTTTTTAACGCAACAACTGTGACACAAGTTGAGCTGTATAATCAACCATAGGCACGATTCTTGCGTAATTAAGCCGTGTAGGCCCAATAACTCCTAAAGCACCAATGACTTTTTGTTGCGAATCACGATAAGGTGCCACAACTAAAGAAGAACCAGAAAGCGAAAACAACTTATTTTCTGAACCAATAAAGATACGGACTCCTGAACCTTCATCCGTTAAATCGAGCAACTGAGCCATGCTTTCACGCGTTTCAAGATCATCAAACAAATGTCGTAACCGCTCTAAATCTTCTTCTGCCTTCACATCTTCAAGCAAATTGCTTCGCCCACGAACAATAAGATGGATTTTATGATCAGTACCTTCTCCTCCCCAAAGAGCTAACCCTGTTTCAACAAGATGATGAGACAAATGATCAAGTGCAGCTCGTGTTTCTGAACATAGCCGTGCAATTTCCTCTTTAGCTTCACTCAATGTGAGCCCTTGAATATGCGCATTAAGAAAATTCATTGCCTCCGTCAATTGTGCATGGGTCACACCCTCTGGTAAATGAACAATACGATTTTCAACTCCACCTTGTTGAGTCACTAAAACAGCAAGAGCCTGCTCTCCATCAAGACGCACAAATTCAATATGCTTCAATGTCCCTTCGTGTTTCGTCGCAAGAACGAGCCCTGCTCCACGTGAAAGATCTGAAAGAACTTGGCTCGCTTGAATAAGAAAATGTTCAACTGACTGTGCATGACCTGTCTCCTTGATTTGAGTTTCAATACTTTCCCGCTCCTCGTTTGGCAAATCACCCGCTTCCATAAATGCATCAACAAAAAAACGTAACCCTGATTGTGTTGGCATTCGCCCCGCAGATACATGAGGTGCATAAATCAAACCAAGATGTTCAAGATCACTCATCACATTGCGAATCGTCGCAGGTGATAATGTCTGCTGCAAAAGTCGTGAAAGATTTCGTGATCCTACAGGTTCCCCATCATTAAGATAAGCCTCCACAATATGCCGAAAGATATCTCGCGAACGTTCATCAAGATATTTTAGTTCATCATCAATAGGTTTGTGCTTCATCAAAAATAATTCACTACTTTAAAAACACTCTCTTTTTATATAGATTTTGCCAAGGTTTGGTCAAATGGTCTAAAGCAGTGCAAAAGTATAATACATATTTATGCTATCATCAAAAAGAAAGATACTTTAGTATGTGCCTTTTCAATAATTGTCCTCATAAAACATAAAAGATTTCATTTGAACGATATTAGTAAACATGAAAAAATCGCATCTCGTAAAATCTGGCAGAGCTCATATTATATTGTTCGTTTAAACTAATTTTTAGCACAGAAAATAACACCCACTTTTTATTTTTAGAGAGATTTATATGAGAAACATAGTGAGCAAAAAGCTCGTCATCGCTACACATAATATCGGCAAATTGCATGAAATTACTACTTTAGTTGCTCCCTTCGGTTTAAAAATCCAATCAGCCAAAGAACTTGGATTACCTGAAATAGAAGAAACAGGAACAACATTTGAAGAAAATGCTTATATCAAAGCCTTTGCAGCTGCAAAAAATACAGGACTTCCTGCCCTCTCTGATGATTCAGGATTGGAAGTGGATGCTCTGGGTGGTTCACCAGGCGTTTATACCGCTGACCTCGCTCTTCAACCCGATGGTACACGTGACTTTTTAAAAGCGATGCAAAAAATAGAAGAGAAACTTCAAAAAATCGGAGCACATAAAAAAAACCAACGAAAATGTCGGTTTATATCGGTTATTTGCATTGCATGGCCCGATACTCATGCAGATTACTTCCGCGGAAGTATTGAGGGATCATTCATTTGGCCGCCACGTGGAGATAAAGGTTTTGGCTTTGATCCCATTTTTTTACCAGACGGATATGATGATACCTTTGGTGAAATGACAACAGAGCAAAAACATGGTTGGAAACTCAATGATCAAACACCACTCTCTCATCGTGCACGTGCTTTCAAACTTTTAGCAGAAAACCTTTTAAACTCTCATGAATGAACCTTTTGGCATCTACATTCATTGGCCCTTTTGCACTGCCAAATGTCCTTATTGTGACTTTAACTCACACATCCGCGTTCATGGTGTTGATCAACCACGTTTCGTAACTGCCTTTGAACACGAAATAGAAACACAATATCATAAAATAGGTTCACGTTGTATTACGAGTATTTTTATCGGTGGGGGAACTCCATCGCTTATGACACCTCAAACTGTTGATGCCTTGTTGCAGATATTGGCAAAAACTTGGAACGTCGACGATAAAGCTGAAATTACACTGGAAGCAAACCCATCCAGTGTAGAAGCAGAACGCTTTCGCGGATATCGTGCAGCAGGGGTGAACCGCTTATCTCTCGGTGTACAAGCACTCAATGACAAAGCACTGCGACAACTTGGACGTCTTCATGATGTCAAACAAGCTCTCTACGCTATTGATTTAGCTCGGGAAATTTTTCCCCGTTTATCCTTTGATCTTATCTATGCCCGCCCAGAACAAACACTCGAACAATGGAAATATGAACTTTTTCAAGCTATTGATTTAGCAGCAGATCATCTTTCCCTCTACCAACTCACTATCGAAGAAGGAACAGCCTTTAAAAAGCTTCATGCCGCAGGAAGACTGATTCTTCCCAAATCAGAACTTGCAGCCGATCTCTATCAGCTGACTCAAGAAATAACCGCACAGCATGGACTTCCAGCTTATGAAATTTCCAATCATGCAATTCCCGGTTTCGAATCAGCGCACAATCTTCTCTATTGGCGTTATCATGAATATGCAGGTTTTGGTCCAGGGGCACATGGACGCTTTATTACGCGTCTAGCGAATCATTTTTCTCCCTTTTCAAAAACAGCGCCTTCCCAAATCGAAAACCATGAACGTTATGTCACTATAAATGAAAAATATCCCGAACGTTGGCTTGAATTAGTAGAAAAGACAGGACATGGCTGTATTGAGACAGAACAATTGACCGCAGAGCAACAGGCAAACGAAATGCTCCTTATGGGTTTGCGTCTTTGCGAAGGTTTGGATCTTACACGCTATGAAACCTTAAGCTCTAAGAGCCTACCAATGGAAAAACTTATAGATTTACAACAACAAGGGCTGGTAGAAATGGTAGGAAACCAACGCTTAAAAGCAACAAGCAAAGGACGCATTCTTCTTGACCATATCATCAGCCAACTGGCACACTAAAATCTTGACGGTTTCAATCTGCGTCACATCAGTTGTAGAGAACATTCATATATCTTTTTTCGATACAATCCGGCCCTATCGTTCCCATTAATTCGAGCCAATATTCGAGATATCTTTCATTTATAGTGACATAACGTTCACGGTTTTCGATTTGAGAAGGTGCTGCTTTGAAAAAACAAGCGCTTATCTACGCAAAAAAATCGATAATGAAACGCTCATAAATAGAAGTGAGGGTTTCCATTGTATCAACAGCGACACACTCATCCACCATATGTATCGTTTGTCCCGGTAATCCAAATTCAATCACCGGGCAATAATCCTTAATAAACCGCGCATCTGAAGTTCCCCCTGAAGTTGAGCATTCTGGTATATTCCCTGTTACACTTTTAATCGCATTTGATAATGTGTTAACGAGTTTATCATTTTTAGTCAAAAAAACATCCCCCAAACTCGGAATCCACTCAAGCTGATAATAAGGGTATTGATCCTTGTTGTTTTTTGATTGCACAGAAGTGAGACGTTTTTCAATTTCTGCTATAAGCATTTCTTTTGTCCAAAGATCATTGTAACGTATATTAAAATGGACTGTTGCCTGCGCTGGAATAACATTCATCGCCGAATTACCCGTATCAATTGTTGTTAATTCCAAATTACTGGGTTGAAAATGCTCTGTCCCTTCATCTAAAGTCGTTTGTATTAACACTTGTATAAGCTTACTTGCTAAAGGTAACGGATTGGCTGCCCGCTCGGGAAAAGCAACATGACCTTGGCATCCTTTAACGGTTATGATACCAGAGATTGATCCTCGCCGTCCGATTTTAATTACATCACCAACAGTTTTTACGCTCGTTGGTTCTCCTACAAGAGCTGCTGTCCATTTTTCGCCCTTTTGCTCTGCCCATTTGAGAAGTTTAACCGTACCGTTAAGTGCAGGACCTTCTTCGTCACCAGTAATCAAAAGACTTACTCTCCCTTTAATGAAGTGTTTCTCACGGACACGAGCCAACGCCGCAACAAAACAAGCAATTCCGCCTTTCATATCGACAGCACCCCGCCCGTATAATTTCCCCTGATTTATGACACCTTCAAAAGGAGGATACGTCCAGTTTTTCAAATCACCTGGTGGCACTACATCCGTATGACCAGCAAACATAAGATGCGGGCCCTCTTTTCCTATTTTTGCATAAAGATTTTCAACATCCTCTGTATTTTTATCGGAAAAAATAGGACGCTCAACATTGAACCCCATCTTTGTTAAAAATTGTTCTAAAGTTGATAAAGCACCTGCCTCATGAGGTGTAATAGAAGGACAACGAATAAGAGCCTGTAATAGCTGAAGTGGATCTGTAAGAACAGGCATAAGCGCTCTTCCAATCTAAACTGAGAGTTATAAAATTAGAATTATTAATCTGAATTGCAAAAAATATAAAGCAAAAACACTGAAGACACTCAGCAAACCAAGCAGGGGAAGACAATTGTGCTGAGAGCTTCAATGGTTCCTTCATCATGCGTGACAAAGCAACAAGATAACGGCATTTTCAACAAAAAGTTCCATTCACTTTCCTTTTTTCAAAGTTTATTCATATCTCCAACATATATGAATAAAAGTTGATTGCTTGCAATATATGACCATTTTCCTTCAACCAAGCACGATATATTTTACTTTTGGGGCAAAGTTTTTCACAAAGAGCCCAAAATTTTGGACCGTGATTCATTTCAATAAGATGAGCGACCTCATGGGCAACAACATATTCAACAACTTCTTGTGGTGCCATAACAAGACGCCAAGAAAAAGAAAGGTTCCCATGTATTGAACAGGAACCCCAACGACTCTTGGTATCTTTATAACAAATTGATTTCACTTTACACTTTACTTTATGTGCATAGCACATCACCAATGGCGTTATAATGAGTGCAGCTTGTTTTTTTAAAACATTAGCAATACGTCTTGGCAGATATTCTAATTGTCCATAAACAATGATTCTGGACTCTTGTCCCACATCTCCTGTAACGATTTCTGTTATTCCGCGTCCTTCTTTACGCTGTATGGTATGTGGAATACCCAATAAAGGAACTTTTGTACCCTCTTTGAGATAAGAATTTTCGTAAGCAATTTGTATGCAAGCAAGACGCGCCTCAATCCAAAATTGGTGCTTTTTAATAAAACCTTGAATCGAACAGAGACTTATCGCCAGTGGTGTTGTTACACAAATTTCCTGACCACTCGCATCAATACGTAATGTAAGACGGCGCGCATGCTTATTTTCACGTACTCTTATAGGTACAACGCGATCAAAGAAAATAAAATGCTGTTCATAAATGGTCATACATTATATCTTCCTCATCAATAAACTTGGTCCTTATTCTGCATTAATTCGATCAATCAATGCGCTTAAAACTGTTTCAAGACACTCTAAATCTTGTGGACGCGAAAAGCGGTGATCTGCATCACGAACAAGTGTCAATGTTACATCATGTAAAGGCAAATGATTCAGTAAAGTCAATGTATGTTGATAAGGTATTTTATCATCCTCCATTCCTTGTAAAATATGGATCGGGCAACTAATATCAAGACATCCTTTCATAACGCAGTTATCTCGACCATCTTCAATCAACCCTTTTGTAAAAGGCATCGGTTCCTCATCACCAACTCCAGGTCGTTCAATATACCCTTTTTCTTCCAAAATTTTCCATTCCTCCGGGCCCAATTCTGGCTCCACCAATGTTTGCGTGAAATCAGGAGCTGGCGCAACCAACACCATGCCAGCAAGCTTTTTATTTTTCTGGGCTAACATCATAGTAAGCTTTAGTGCAATCCATCCCCCCATAGAAGAACCAATCAAAATTTGTGGCCCTTCACAATAGGTCTCAAAAATTGCTAAACTCTCCTTAACCCAACGTGAAATTGTTCCTTGAAAAAAATCACCCTCAGATTCTCCATGACCAGAGTAATCAAAACGTAAGCAGGGCAAGTCATTCTTTTGCGCAAAACTATCAACCAACATCGCCTTGCTTCCTAACATATCGGATTGATAACCAGAAAGCCAAACCAAACCAGGAAAGCAATTGCCTTTGCGATGACGAACTGCAAGAGCAGTGTTTTCAAACGAAAAAAATTGGCAAGGAATATTTTGGTCCATTATCCTTTATCCTCCATAAAACATTTTCACTTCAATAAAAGAAAAAATTTCTATCCTCCAAATTATCTCCCAAAATCATAAATCAAATAATGAAAAAAGCATGAATTCTAGTTGTTTTTCTGTGTATAATTGTATATTAAGTTGTACTGTAGATGAATCAAAATTAAGGAGCCTAAACCATTCGCAAACCATTTAAAATGACACATATCCAAAAAGATGGGCCACGTGCAAATCAAGATATTCGGGTTTCTCGCGTTCAACTTATCAATGATGAGGGGCAACATCAGGGAGTGGTTACAATACAAGATGCCCTTGCTATGGCTGCGGAAGTTGGCCTCGATTTGGTTGAAATTGTACCAAATGCAGAACCTCCTGTGTGTAAAATTATCGATTTGGGCAAATTGAAATATCAGACTCAAAAAAAAGCGGCTGAAACACGTAAAAAACAAAAAGTTATCGAAATTAAAGAAATTAAGATGCGTCCAAATGTTGATGTCCATGATTATGGAGTCAAGCTTAAGGCTATTCATCGATTTATTGGTAATGGTGATAAAGTGAAGGTTACTTTGCGTTTTCGTGGGCGTAAAATGGCACACCAAGATCTTGGGTTAAAACTTCTTCAGCGGGTTAAAGAAGATACAAGTGAAATTGCCAAAATCGAATCTGAACCAAAACTCGAAGGTCGTCAAATGATGATGGTGATAGCAGCTAAATAATTTCTCATAAGAGGAATGTAGAGAATACAACTCATCTAGAGTTGAGCTGTGAGTATGATTTAGAAGTACTATATAGAGTCGTTGTGGTGCTTTTAAGGGTTTGGTTGTTATCCATCAATCCTTCTATTTAAGAGGATACTCTTTGTTACCAATTTAAAGACTTAATGTTCTTTAAATAAGGATGCTTCGATCTTGCATAAAACAACGGTAGAATATAGAAGCGCTTCATGGTTAAAAAACAAATTTCCGCTTTTGATAAACATCTTATCATCCGTCTTTTGCGAGAAAACTTTCATAAACATGCGCGTTGGTATGGTGCAGCTATTTTTTCAATGATCATTATTTCCTGTACAACTGCAGCGAGTGCATGGATCATGCGTGATGTTGTTAATTATATTATTGATGCACAAAATTTTGGTATGATCGTTTTGATTTCTACCATCATTGCTTTCATTTTTATTCTCAAGGGAATTGCAACTTTTGCACAAACTTATTTTTTGAACAAAGCAGGCAATAGTATCGTTGCTGAACAACAGCGTAAAATTTACGCACGTATGATGGAACAAAGTGTTTCTTTTTATCATAACAACACTTCATCTGATCTTCTTGTCCGCGTCACCCACAACGCTACAGCAGTGCGTAATATCATTGATATAATTATTACAACTTTTGTGCGTGATTTGCTTTCTGTTAGTGGTCTGTTGCTTGTCATGTTCATTCAAAACTTTACGTTAATCACTCTTACTTTAATAGTAGGACCACTCGCCTTTTTAGGGGTTCGAATGGCTTTAAAGCGTGTCCACCGCCTAGTGGAAAAAGAGCTTTTCTCACTTGGTGAAATTATCAAAATTGTGCAGGAAAGCGCTATTGGTATTCGAGTTATTAAGGCTTTTTCATTAGAAGAACTAATGAAAAAACGTATGAACAAAGCCATTTGTAATGTTGAAAAACAAGCAAACAATATTGCAACACTTCAAGCCATTACCAACCCAATTATGGAAACACTCACTGGTGTTGCCATTGCAGGTATTATCTGTTTTTCTGGCTACCTTGCAACCCAACGAGCAGGCGTTCAAGGTGAATTCATGTCCTTTATTGTTGCTTTACTTCTTGCTTACGAACCAGCAAAAAGATTAGCAAATGTACGTGTTAAAATTGAATCTGGCTTGGTTAATATCCGTACGATGTTTGAGGTACTTGACCATCCCCTTACGGTTATAGAACATGAAAAAGCTAGAGATTTGCATAAAACTCAAGGAGCTATCCGTTTCGAAAATGTATCGTTTGCATATACGGATAACCAAATGGTGTTGAAAAACGTTAATCTAGAAATAGAACCCGGAAAAATGACAGCTTTGGTGGGACCATCGGGTTCAGGAAAATCAACCTTTATTAACCTTATTATGCGTCTTTATGACCCTACAAAGGGGCGCATATTGATTAATGATCAAGACATCCGCTACACTACATTTCGCTCTTTGAGAGACCTAATGGCTTACGTAGGACAGGATACTTTTCTCTTTCAAGGAACCGTTAAATATAATATCGGGCTAGGAAAAGAAAGTGCCAGCGACGACGACATTATTAAAGCAGCAAAAACAGCCAATGCTCACGACTTCATTATGAGGCTACCAAATGGCTACGAGACACAGGTCGGTGATAATGGTTGTAATCTCTCAGGAGGACAAAAACAACGACTTGCTATCGCTAGAGCAATGCTTCATGATAGTGAAATCCTGATACTTGATGAAGCAACAAGTGCTTTAGATTCACATACTGAAGCGCAAATTAATGAAGCCCTTTATCATCTCACCAAAGGGCGTACAACTATTATCATTGCTCATCGCCTTTCAACAATTGCTCGCGCTCATAAAATTGTTGTCATAAAAAATGGCCAACTCATTGAACAAGGTACACAAAAAGAATTGCTGGTAAAAGAACACAGTTTTTACAAAAAACTTCATAATATCCAATTCAAAAAGCAAAAGTTCTAGTCTTTAAATACGTAATAAAATTTAAGATAAAAAGTGGAGAGATGATCCTATTTCTTTGTAAAGAAATAGGAGTATAGCTAGAGAAAAATATTATATGAGGTGCAGCGATTAGCAAAAAATTTATGATTTATTGAAGAAACCTTTTTAGGATTTGCATGAAAATTGGAAATCTTAACTATTATTTTCTTGAAGAAGTTCACCTCATTTGAAAGCAAAGACTCGATAGTGAAAGTTTCCTCTTTTCTTAAACAAGGAAACTTATTTTTAAACATTATGAATTTTTTGACCACAAAAAAGTAAGCGTCAAATTTTGAAAAAGTTACCAAGAACCATGATTCTGAATCAATGCTACTTTTGTCCCTCTGTTTATCCCTGTGCTGCTGGTTATAAATTATGCTACAAACTAAAAATAAACTCCTCATGAAGGAATGTCAGGAAGAAATAAGGGAGGATTTATCATGAAATTCCTTGCTGCAATTGATGCTGTAGATAAAATCTTGCATCTTATTCTCATATCGAAGAATTGGAACGATGTTTCTAAAGCACTGTAACAAGGTTTGAAAATACATATGTTATTGCTGATAAGAACTATGATACAAATGCGCAAAGAGAACGAATGAGAAGCAAAACAGTATACCCACCTTACTAATCAAACAGATCACACATTGATTTATAAAGATAATTCATTGTTTTGCAATTTGAATGAATGCTCGTAATATTGTAAGATTCTTTTATTTAAATTTTTGTATTCAAAATCAAAAAATTTTTTTTTTGCACTTCACAAGCAAAATCAACGTGTGAATAAAAACCGTTTGAAAAAAGAGTAAATATAGCTCTCATAGACTATCTTAGTGCAAAATCATTTGAAATATTTGGAGATGGGAAATAGAATGATAGTATTGGCTTGTACTTTACATAAGTGAAGATGGTCGTAGCTCATGTATTTCGCATTCTACTATTCATGGATAAGTATTATGAAATGAGATTGGGAGTAACGAGAGATGTTAAAACGAATGCGGGCATGAATAACACTATAGCTTGTTGTTTTTTATAAAGAGCGTAACCCCATTAAGAATACGATAAACAAAAAATCAAATATTTCCGGTATATTTTCTCACAGTTCGATAAAAAGTCTCCCTCTTTTATGAGATTCTTAGTCTATTATTTCAACCTTTCTCTCACTGAGTGCGTTAGATACATAAAATCTAAGTAATTGACACTTAAGAAATTCGATCCTTAATAGTCTCTTTCATAGAATAGACCAATACTAGAATTTTTTTCATTCCCTATAGTACCTTTTGCTTTAAGATGGCGGGAAATATCCAAATTAATTGTTCCTTTCGTCGTTCTATCCGATCCTGCTTCAAATCCCAAATAAATGTTATTGTGTATATAGCGCCCAATGCGTAAGCCCGTATTACCCTTTTCATCAACGATGACATCAAGATCATCAAGACCAATTTTAGTCCGTAGAGTGTTCAACAAAGATGTATTAGAAGCACCAGCAAGATCAGCTGCCGCTGCTGCAAGCTGCGCAATCTGAAATGGTGATAATTCATTAAGAGAGCGATTAAAAATCAAGCCTGCTAAAATCTCATCTTGTGGCAAATTTGGTTGTGAAGAAAAATTAATCTCAAGATTATCAATCGTTCCACTTACGGTTACAGTGAAGCGAATATCACCACTATTCTTGTTTGCCACAAAATAAACCGTAGGATTAAGATTACCGCTAAAACTTGCTTGTCCTTGATCAAAATTAAGATGCTGTGAAAGAATATCAAAACGTCCACGAATCATCCTAAACTCACCAACTGGATGCACCTCATTTAATGGACCTACCAGATTAATGCGTCCTCCCAGTTCAGTATCTAATCCTCGCCCACGTACAAAAAACTGATTGCGCGCAATAAGACGCATATTTGATAGTATCACAGAAGAAGATTCTTGAAATTTTAATCGATCTTTGTTGGTGTTCTCAACACCAGCACGTTCAAGTGTTTTTTTAATCGATTTGGTTAAATTCTTATTTTTAATATCAAGAAACTTTGCGTTTCGAAAATGATCGGGAACTAAAACTTCAGCTTTTTCTACTGTGATATCACCACCAATAACGAGACCATCTCTAAAATGACCGCTCATGGTTATCTTACCTGACAACGTTGCAAGAATCATTGACCCATTATTATAATTGGCGTTGTTAAGATGAAGCACCAAATCTGGTTGTAGATCATTAGAAATACGACCTGAAGCAGAAATTGACCCTCCTTCAGATGAAACAGCTAAGGCTTTCTCTAGAAAAAGATGATCACCATTTAATTTTCCTTCAATGGTTATATTATTTAATCCTAAATTTGTTTGTGAATCAAAAAAACTACCATTGACTATAGAAAAATCTCCTATCAAATGCGGGTTAAGTAATTCACCATTCAGGGTTGCATCAATTCTGGCCATGCCTGTTACATACGCACCGCGCTTTGCTAATAATAAATCAACATACGCAAGAGGTATTGTTCCTTCAATACTCAATTTGACCTCTGAACCATTAAGAGAAACAGGCCCATTTATGGAGAGATCTAATCCTTTATCTCCTGTCGCTATTATATTCTCAATATAAAAAGTTGATTTTTTGTAAGAACCACGAACATTCATATTGATCGATAGAGGTCCTTTATGCGTCATAGCAGTTAAGCTTTGACTAGAAAACTCAAAATAAGCAGATGGATCCTTCATTGTTCCAGCAATATCGACCTTACCTACCACTACTCCTCCAAGTGCTTGCCCTTCAATAAAACTATTCATCAAACGTGCAGGTAAATCTTGCAAATCAACATGGATATCAAGCTTATTTTTATCTAAAGATATACGACCCTGGACTTGTGCTTGTACTCCTTCTCCCGTTAAATTTGCATTCAAAGTAAGGTTCTGGTCTACTGTTTTACCTTTAGCAGAAAGAACAAAAGGCATTATTTTTTTATTTTGAAGAGCAAGAGTTGTCAGCTCCTCACCTTTTATATCATAAGCTAAATCAGGCTTTTGAAAACTACCACATATCGTCATCTGCCCTGTTACAGTACCAGCCGCTCCAAGATCAGATTTCCATAGATTAACTAAAGCAAAAGGGAATGCATTCATTGTAAGGTGCAGATTAAGGGAATTTTGAACATTTCCCGCAAGGATAATTTCACCTCCATTAATCGCAATTCCTAATTCATCTACTGTCATCCCCTCTTTATCGAAAACAATTGTAGTCGATTTAGACAATGTCGCATGAAGATTGTGTTGTTTAACATCTATGGTCTTAATCTGTACTTCTCGTTTTATGCCTTCAGGAAATTCTACCGTCACCATACTTCCAGAAAGCTGTGCATTTGTATTATTAGGTAACATTGCTTTAACAGTAAAAACTGTTTGCCCATTTTTGCCATTAGCATGAACATCTAAACGATTAACCATCATCAAAGGCGTTTGAATATGCTCAGCATTGATCAAACCCTCAAACTGGGTCATGCCAAAAGGATCAAAAATGTCCCCTTTTAGTGTCAACTTTTTAATTTTGTTCTTTGCAAAACTTAAATGATCAACATGTGCCTTTAGATTAGCCTTTTGTCTGCCATTTTCCTCGTCAAAAATAAAATCTCCCTTTAATTTTCCACTGCCTTCCTGCAAAAATAATGCGGAAAGCACTGAAATATCGTCAGCATCAATATGCAAAGCGCCTTTCACAAAGCCTGCCGTTTGAGACAGATCACCAGTTATTTTTGCACTTCCCACTCTCATATCAACATCTTCAAATTTTCGAATCTGATGAGAATCCTTAAAAGAAGCAGATAAATACAATGGCTTCTTAGCAAAAGTTCCCTCACCCTTTACAGAACCAGTTAAAGATGTAACCGATGATGTATTATTCACCAGTGTTTTCATAGTAAGTGTTGTGCTCTCCAGTTTCTTCCCTACTAAAAATGCTTCAGCAACATGAGCATGTGTATCAAGCTCTATAAGGCGATTGTGTCCTCTCGCAATACTTTTGATTGTTAGAGCACCATTCATTCTCGGGTCCAATCTGGCGAGATCAGATATTTGAGCATAGAAATCCATTTTAGCCCTCTCACTTGAAAAATATCCATCAGCCTTTATGTTTGCGTATTGACTTTTTAAATCCAAATGACGCAGAATAAGATTTGTTGTATCGTGAGCAGCACCACCTGAAAGAGTAAAATTTCCTTTGAATAAACGATCAAAAGGTTCAAAGCCTATTTTCGGATTATCAGCCGTCCCCGATAATTCAAGATCAAAAACGCCACTCATTAAACCAATCGTTCCTTTGGCTTTAATATCTGCGCTACCAGAGAAGGATTGTTCACTCAATAAATTAAAAGAAGCAAGTGTTTGCGCTTTTAAACCAAGATTGCCTTTAAAAACAAAATGATCCATTTTCCCTTTTAACCAAGCAGAAAATCCCTGACCCGTAATACTAAAATCATGTATCAAAACCGGTTTTCTAGAAACAATATCCGTATCTAGATGCACATGAACTATTTGTCCAAAATCTTCTCCTAATGTGCTCTTACTTTTTTTAACCCCTTGAAACGTTCCCTTAACCTGAATACCAACATGACGAGACGTTGCATCATCAAGATTTTCGCTCACCCCTCCCATATCAAAAATGGCATCACGAATATGAATATTTTGATTGCTCAAATGATGTACAACAAGCCGGCCATTCCAAGAATGTTGTCCTTTGCCGCCATAGTCAACGTTTAAAGCAACATTTGCACGCTTTGGCGTTTCTGATACAGATAAACGATCAGATTCACTCTCCTTATCAAGAGCCATTTTGCCATCAATAAAAAGCCGCCGCAAAAATCCATCTGCTGTTATTTCAGCATTAGCTACAACATTCACTGCTTCACCTTGAATGACCATATGGTCAAGGTATTTTACACCTTCTTTTGTCACCCTCATCTCTGCTTTCAACGTTACATCAGATTCGAATAGGCTCCGATATTGAGGAGACATTAAAGGATCAAATTTGCCCACCAGTTTCGTAGAAAAACTATGTCCTTCTGCAACACTTGTAAGAACAACATTACCATCTAAAACAGGATGATGATCAGCTTCCAAATAAAGTCCGACAACCAAATCATCAAAAGTACCTTCGCCTTTCATGGCAAGATTTAATGCAGGACGCTTTTCAAGTTTAAAAACATTCGCTAAAATGCCATTTTGCGGTTCATCTACAGAAATATCAATTTTAGCTGTACGATTGCTATCGGATATCTTCATTAGGACAGAAAAAAAACCAAGTGCATCTAAACGCTGAGCCGCTATATCAACATCAAAGTCACCATTCGCCAAGGTTAGATTTCCTTTTAAGGACATATCAGCAGAAAAACCAAAAAGGTCTTGTTCAAACGCTACATGCTGAGCTGTAAGTGTATCGATAGAAATGGCAAGGGGCAATATTGGTAAAGAAAATTTCCCTGCCTCAAGAGAAGAAACAAAAGAAGAGTTTCCCTGCGGTTTGCGTAAAAACGTAATCTGATCCATCGAAAGCTGTTTAATACTCATCCGCCCCCTTAGCAAGGCTAAGCGGTTCCAATCCATTTTAGCATTAGTAATTTTAAGCCAAACACCTTTTTTATCACTGATGGTAATAGCATCAATAGATGTTTGAGAAAATAGTGTCCCTTGCATATTATGGAAACGAACTTGGCGATTAGGCGCTGAAAGTTTACGCTCAATCAAAGAAACGAGCCATGAACGATCCTCTACTGTCGCTTGGCTAAAGAGTAAATTTCCCTTCTGCGTAAAGACAAGAGCGCATAACGAAAAAAACAAAAATCCAAAAAAGAAAGATGATAAACGCATAATTTTTTTCATCAAAACGCTTGCCCTATACCCACATAAAAACCAATACGAGGATCACCTTTCTCACGCTTAAGAGGAAACGCTAGATCAACACGTAAAGGGCCAAGATTTGTCATATAGCGGCCTCCAATACCGGCTCCCCATTTCATTTTTTTAGAAAAATCAAAACGCGCTTTGTCTCCTACGGTACCTCCATCAAGAAAACTGACAACCCCTATCTTATTATTTACAGAAAAACGTAACTCTGCTGACCCCTCAAAAAGTGCTCGTCCGCCAACAACAGCATTATTGTTTGTTTTGACACCAATATTACGATAAGCATAACCGCGAACGGAGCCACCACCACCAGCAAAAAAGAGCATATCCGAAGGTATTTGTGCTGTATCACCCCCAACAATCGTGCCAAACTTTGCCCGCGTTGCAAAAATAAAATGATCTCTTTCATCCAGCGCCCAATAAGAACGACCTTCTACAGTCATTTTTGCTACACAATTGTCAAAGCGCATTTCATAAAAAGGTTCAAGAAGTACTTCACCATACAAACCTTTTGTTGCATTGAACTTATTATTACGACTATCGTAAATTAAACTACCCGGTAACCCTATTGTTGTAAAATCACGATTCCCAAAATAGACATCGCGCGAATAACCCTTAAAAACTTCTACAGCAACCTGTCCAGATAGATTACCATTAAAAATACGCGTTATACTCAACTTTCCTCTAATGGCTTTTGTTGTGTAATTTTCTAGGACATCTTGCTGGACTTTCAATTCTGCCCTAAAGTCTGTATCAGGAGTGAGTATACCAGGTTTTATAAACGTACCGCCCAAAAGATAATTAAAATTTTTAAAATTATATGACTGTTTCTTGTTGCCACCAACACCATTTATTTTCGTCTCAATTTTAAGACGTTCCGCACGACCAAAAAGATTTTTATGCATCCAATACGCTTCAAAACCAGCACCATCTAATGTAGAATAGCTCCCACCAGCACCAAAACGACGTGGCTTACGTTCTTGTACAACAAGTGTAAAGGGTAAACTCCCATCAGGATTAATTGTCTCAGCTTCACGTATACTCACAGCACGAAAAACATCAAGCCGTACAAGCCGTTCATTCGCTTTGATAACGGCCTCGGAATCATATTTCTGACCTGGCTTTAGTTCTGTCATCCATGTGATATAAGCTGAATCTACACCTGGTTTCTTACTAACATTACGCACGCTTAAAGGACCATAATAAGCTTGATGTCCAGGATCAACGATAATTTGCGCATCAATGAGACGCGCAACGTGATCCGCAACAACTTTACTCTTGATAACTCTAGCTTTTGCATACCCTTGTCGACGCCATCCTTCAATCGCCCATTGTTCCGTTTTAAGAATAGTTTCAGATTTGGCGACAACTCCAACTTTATAACCCAACTCTTCAACTGTAGGCATTTTATTGCTTTTATCTTTCACGAAGGGAGCAACTTTATCGATACCTGCAACACTAAAAACATATTGAGGACCAGCATCAATGGTAATAACAATCTTGGATTGTGTTGGCAATTGAGTCACCGGACTTAAATCAGCGGCTTCTAAACCGTTAATCTTAATACTAATAACACCACCATAGTATCCCTCAGCATAAAGAGAAGAAAGAATTACTCGATAATCTGAACGCGCTTTAGCTAATAAGCCAGAAGAACTCGATACAGCTTTATCTTGATCAGCGACAAGAGAAGACACAGCCTTTACTATTTTAACACCCTCTGATGAGGCACCCAGCGCTGCAACAACATCAACGTTATAAAATTTCTCTGCACCATCAACATTAGAAGAGGAATTTATCTTCTTGTGACCAAAAAGAGGGATACCAAACAACTCAAATGCTGCAAGTGACTTCGAAAAAGCTAAAACCAAGCATAAACCTATCAATACGCTGCGCATGGTTCTTGATTTAAAAAAAACTCCTGTCTGATATACCATCAAATCAGATACCTTCAACACACTTTAAATCATTCTTTTATAAATAACACCTAACAAAAAAGATAAATATATCTGTTGGGAATATTCTAACCTTTGCTCACAGCATATTTCATACGATTGTGCACATATAATAATACTCTTTGCCTACAATGCATAAAGCCACTCTCTTTCTTATATTCATAAAACCCTGTACTGCCGTACAACAAAACAGCCTTGATCTCTTTTTCCTAACATATTCATTTAGCGTATTATAAACGTTCTTTTGAGTAGCATGCTATCATGGTTAAATTTTTGCAAACCACTTCTCATAATTGCACCATAAGCCTGCACACATATATAGATCTCTCTTTACAAAAGACTATACAGACACTTCTTGATTTTTATGTGCAGATATGATTGTTTCGCTCAAAATATAAGTGGGGGAAAAACTGATGATCGCGCATGTTACAACTGTTGCTTTTCGTGGTCTAGAAGCAGTACCTGTTGACGTACAGGTTATGATTTCCTCTGGTAAAATAGGCATGGCTATTGTTGGATTACCAGATAAAGCAATCGCAGAAAGCCGTGAACGTGTGCAAGCCGCCTTCCATGCTTGCGGACTTTCTATGCCCAACAAACGAGTCACTATTAATCTTGCGCCTGCTAATCTCCCTAAAGAAGGATCACATTATGATTTGCCAATCGCCGTAGGCCTCATGCTCGCTATGGGACTTCTTCCTTCTGATATAGTACAAGACTATATCATCTTAGGTGAATTATCACTGGATGGTTCACTTACAGCAGTTAATGGTGTTTTACCAGCAGCAATGACAGCTTTATCATGCGATAAAGGAATTATTTGTCCCTATCAATGTGGACCTGAAGCAGCATGGGCAAATGCAAACATGAACATTCTCGCACCTGAAACGCTTCTTACCATGGTCAATCATTTTAAAGGAACACAAATTCAAAAACGTCCACAACCACGCCAATATACAATCCAAACTGAACTTCCAGACCTTTGCGAAATTAAAGGACAAAAAACAGCTAAACGTGCATTAGAAGTTTGCGCAGCTGGGCGGCATAACCTTTTATTTGTTGGTCCTCCTGGCGCAGGAAAATCTATGTTAGCACAACGTTTGCCTTCCATTTTGCCGCCTCTTGATAGTCGTGAGCTCTTAGACGTTTTCCTGATTGCTTCTATTATGGGAGAAACTGTACAGAATACCATTTCACTCCACTGCCCCTTTCGTGCCCCACATCATTCTGCTTCCATGGCTGCAATGATCGGTGGTGGACTTAAAGCACAACCAGGAGAAGTTTCGCTTGCGCATAACGGTGTCTTATTTCTCGACGAGTTACCGGAATTTTCTCCACAGGTCCTCGATTCTCTTCGTCAACCTTTAGAAAGCGGAGAATGTGTCATCGCCCGCGCTAACCACCATATCAGCTATCCTGCTCGTATCCAACTCATTGCCGCAATGAACCCTTGTCGATGTGGCATGGCAGGCGAAAAAAATCATGTTTGTGCAAAAGGTATACGCTGTCAAACCGATTATCAATCGCGTATTTCTGGTCCTCTGCTCGACCGAATTGACTTACGGATTGATGTCCCTGCTTTAACAGCCATGGATCTTATGCAACCAGAAAAATCAGAAAAAAGCTGTGATGTTGCAAAACGCGTCGCACGGTGTCGTACCATTCAAACCAAACGTTTTACTAAACTGGGGCTTAGCCATATTCGTACTAACGGCGATTGTCCAGCCAAAATTATAGAACAAATTGCTATTCCTGATAAAAATGCGGCTACACTCTTACGAGATGTGAGTGAAAAGATGCATCTTTCTGCACGCGCCTATCATCGCATTCTCAAAGTTGCACGCACCATCGCTGATCTCGACGCAGCAGACTATCTCTCATGCCATCATCTCGCAGAAGCTATTTCCTATCGACTGGGTACTGAAAGATTAACAGCTCTTACCTAAAAAAGCATGCTTCAATAAAAACTGATTGGAAAATAACGTAGATAAAGTTCTGTAAGCTTACCATCATCCTCTAGAGATTTCAGAGCATAATTGAGTATATCAACCAATTGTTCGTTCTTTTTTGCAACAGCGAGCTGCATTCCTTGCCCTAATAACTGTGGAGCCATATAAGCCCCTCCAACAAAATAGCAACAATCAGCAGATTTTGGATCATTTAGCCATAAAGATAAAGCAAATCCATCATCAAAAATAAGATCAATTTTATGATCTTGCAGCGCTTTATAGAGCTCCACCCTATTTTTAAATCCTTGCGATTGGACTTCAGGAAAATAACTACTAAACAGTTTTTCGTGCGCACTTTGGGATAAAACGCCACTGTTTAAATGTATCAGTTTATTGCTTATTGGTTCGTCGAGATTTAAAAGTTGAGATGCAACAAATCGAGACCCAACAAATCGAGCTGGAAAACGCAAATAAGATCCTGTAAAAACAAGATCTTGATGTGTCTCAATTGTTTCTTTTAAACCTGCAATAATCACTTCTGCGTTACCATTTTTTACATGATCTACGAGCTCTTCCCAAGGAACAACTTCTACCTCACAGAATTTTTTAAGGTTTAATTTTGAACAAATAGCACGCAATAAATCGATATTATAGCCTGCAAGGTGCCCTGTTCTGTCAAGAAAGTTAAAAGGAGGAAAATCAAAAGTTGTTACAAAACGCAAGCGAATTATACCTGACGTGTCAGGTTGTACCAAACGTTCATGTGAATTAAAAAAAGAGGGTAGTTTTCCAGCCTTTTCAGCCTCAGCAAAAGAGGAAAGCAGAAATCCCCACGCTATAAAGAGAACTCCAATGAAAGCATTGAATCTATTTATAAATTTCTTTATTTTCAAAATCTTATTCCCCATTTTACAAAGTTAAAATGTAACTGTTCTCAGTTATAATATCTAACGCACTTAACTGAAATACCAGGTACTTTATTCAATAAAAATGCCTAGTATTTTTTGGAACTGTTACAAAATTTAACAATTTGCCTTTATTTTTCAAAAATATATTGGGAATTTTAGAATTTTTGGGAAATATCAAAATTTTAGTGACAAGTTCCTTAAATAAGTGCACAAAGAAAACTATTGTGAAGGAAGCGATTTCTTTAGCACAAACGGAAAACGCTAATTTCTGTGTATCTCTCTGTTAAAATTTGAGATTGAAGAAATGGGAACTTTCTATTTATAAAGAATAGGCGTATTTCCAGAGAGAATTCTTACATAAAATATAAAAATCAGTTTATTGAAGATAAGTTTTTCTAATTTCACGTGAAAATTGAAAACCTTCCCAATTGTTTTATTGAAGAAGCACCTGGTTTTAAAAGTGCTTTCTAAAGACTATGGATTATGATGATGGTTTTGAAGATCAATGCCACTTTTGTCTAAATTTATCCCTATGCGGCTGACTATGAAGGTCATCATGGGAGAAAATATTGATTTGGCTGGGAAGAATCATGCTATGGTGGATGGCTTAAGTCGATCTTTATCTTCTCATGGCTTGAGGCACTGGCATGCTGTTATTCACACATCTCAGCTTGTTAAAGCAAATAAAATAGACAAGTTATATTGCTGATAAAGGTTATATTCATATGCACCAAGAAAACAAATGAGGACGCAAAAGTGCATCTTTTTATTTTCTTCCCATTCAATTTAAAAAAACAGTGACAATAAGCATGAAACACCTTTACAAATAAAGTCCTCTTATCGAAGTATTCTTCGATAAACTAGAAACCTTAGACGTGTTTTCTTGTGATTTGATAAAAAGCTTCTTTTTTACACCATGTTTGGGTTAGACTCTAATTATCCTATGGCTTAGAGAGTAAAAACCACTTAAAAGATTAAAAAATGCCCCTTATGAACCGTCTTAATGCAAGTGTTATCTCAACGTTTTGAGCTGGCAAAGAGAATGACGATGCCGGCTTACGCTTTCATAAGCGTAAAAAGGGTGGTGCCCAATGGATTTCCCAATTATATACTTCACAGACGCCGTCATGATTGTAAAAGGGTCTTAAGTGTATTGATGGAGATGTCTTTTTAAAATAAATGCGTAAATGAGCAACAGAATGGAGCTCTGTTTTGCGTTGAAGGGTATCACCCTATTAAAGAACGTGAGACACAAAAGCGTGAGGCAATGCGCACTCTCCATTATTTTAAAATATCATTGCTATTCAATGTTTTTGAAAATCGTAAAGCCGAATTAAAGGATAATAATAAGACTGGGAGCTGGTTTCTACTTTACCAACTTCATATTCCCCCCAAATAAAATTGTTTCCCCGTTTCAGAGATTATAAAAACGGATATATGCAATGTTCTCACTCCAATCTAGCGTACAAAAGCTGCAACAGCAGAAAAAACACTAAACTGCCTTAATCTTTATCTCAAACATACTGCCGTGCTAGATTTAGATGTTGATTTATAGTTAACAGAAAAAGCACAGACTTTACTAAAAAACAACTTTATAAAACCACTAATAGACCAGCCACAAATTGGAGAAATATCCCGGCTTTTTATAAAACATTTTGCAAAACAACAAGCATAACACAACTGGCTTTGCGTCTTCCTATCTTTACAAGTGCTCGTACAAATCCTTGGCGTCATACTTGTAAAAACAGATTGACAGCGCTATATAGACATTTCCTATTGAGAATATGGTGCATATCATAAGTAAAAATGGAGAATAAAAAAATCTCTGTATTCTTAGCATATCGTTCATTTTATTTTCTTCAATATCTTTGCTGAATTAAGAGCATTTCTTATGCTTTTCTTTTGAGTAAACGCAAATTTTGCTCTTGAAAAGCACATTCTAATTCTTCTTATACAAACAATAAGCTGTAAACATTTTTGGCAACACCATAAAATTTTCTCAAACTTTTCACGTGAAAAAAACTACGATGTAAGGATAAATCGTCAGTTTTTAAGCAATTATGTAAGTATAAGCAAAACAAATGTTATCGTTTTATAAAGCCAATTATTGTATAGTGAAAACGAGCACTTAATAAAAGCATAAAAATTGATTTCGTTATAGCTTGCTATACACTTCTTACTCATCATCATAAAGACGCAATAATATTTTACTGTTTGTGTAATTGTAATGCTTCACTATAACTATCATCTACCCTCAAACATTAATAATTCGTAGAGATAAACTTCATTAAACCCTCTGCGCCTCTTTTTACATCTACAAACGCAACCTAACAGGATAATATCGTTTGCGTGTAAAAAAAATCGTTCTAAGTAATTGTGTAATATGGATAGCTTCCACTTATTCTATATCGACAGATGTTGAATATAGATCTGATATACGGTAAATGTTTAAATGTGGTTATTTCATAAATAACTGGCAAAAATGTTAAGCTCCGAAATAGCTGATGAAATATCGCAAATTAAATACAGGAATGGATTAACTTATGAGTAATGAATTAACCTCACAAGTGGAGGATGATGACTATAGTGCTGCTTCTATCAAAGTCCTCAAAGGTCTTGATGCTGTACGTAAACGTCCTGGTATGTATATTGGCGATACAGATGATGGTTCAGGCTTGCATCATATGGTCTATGAGGTTGTAGACAACGCTATTGATGAAGCCTTAGCCGGTCATGCTACTCTTGTAAACGTGATACTCCACGCTGATGGCTCCTGTTCTGTTCGTGATAACGGACGCGGAATCCCTACCGATATTCATCCAACAGAAGGCGTTTCAGCAGCCGAGGTCATCATGACTCAACTTCATGCCGGCGGAAAGTTTGATCAAAATTCTTACAAAGTTTCGGGAGGATTACACGGCGTTGGCGTCTCTGTTGTCAACGCGCTCTCAGTTTGGTTGCAATTGCAAATCAGACGCAATGGCAAAATCTATGAAATGTCCTTTACCCACGGAGTTGCTAATGCTCCACTAAAAATTGTTGGTGATTGCGATGCAGAAAGTGGAACAGAGATCAGATTTTTACCAAGTTCTGAAACTTTTACCATGGTTGAATTTGATTTTGAAACCTTGGAACGTCGTTTACGGGAATTGGCTTTTTTGAATTCTGGTGTGCATATCCTCCTTGTTGATCAACGCCACGCCGATATCAAATCTGTTGAGTTGCATTATGAGGGTGGATTAACTGAATTTGTCAAATATATTGATCAATCCAAAAAAGCGCTACTTGATTATCCTATTTACATTGCAAGTGAAAAAGATGGGATGAGCGTTGATGTTGCTTTATGGTGGAATGATTCCTATCATGAAAAAGTCTTGTGTTTTACTAATAATATCCCTCAGCGTGATGGTGGAACTCATTTGGTGGGTTTTCGCAGTGCTTTAACTCGTCAAATTAATGGTTATGCTGAATCTTCAGGTATTGCAAAAAAGGAAAAAGTGAACCTCACCGGTGATGATTGCCGCGAAGGACTTACAGCTATTCTTTCAGTTAAAGTTCCCGATCCCAAATTTTCTTCGCAAACAAAAGATAAATTGGTTTCCTCTGAAGTACGACCTATTGTTGAAAATCTGGTAAATGAAGGTCTCTCTGCATGGCTAGAAGAACATCCTAATGAGGCAAAAATTGTTACAAGTAAAGTAGTAGAGGCTGCGGCTGCTCGTGAAGCTGCGCGCAAAGCACGTGAACTCACAAGACGAAAAGGAGCCCTTGATATTACCTCCTTGCCTGGAAAGCTCGCCGATTGCCAAGAACGTGATCCAGCAAAATCGGAGATCTTCATCGTTGAGGGAGATTCTGCTGGTGGTTCAGCAAAAAGTGGACGTTCTCGTCAAAATCAAGCAATTTTGCCGCTGCGCGGTAAAATCCTTAATGTCGAACGGGCACGATTCGACCGCATGCTCTCATCTGATATGATTGGAACACTCATCACTGCCCTTGGAACGTCCATTGGTAAAGACGAATTTTCGCCAGATAAATTGCGCTACCATAAAATCATCATTATGACCGATGCAGACGTTGATGGTGCACATATCCGCACCCTGCTCCTTACTTTCTTTTTTAGACAAATGCCCGAATTGATTGAGCGAGGACACCTTTATATTGCTCAACCGCCTCTTTATAAAGTAACACGGGGAAAGTCTTTTCAGTATATCAAAAATGAAGCAGCATTCGAAGAGTTTTTGATTGATACTGGATTAGAAGAAACAACATTAGAACTCTCAACGGGAGAAATTCGTACAGGTGCTGATTTGCGTCAACTCGCCGAAGATGCCCGCGTGTTACGCCAACTTTTAAATAGTCTTCATACGCGCTATAATCGCGATATTGTTGAACAAGCAGCAATTGTTGGGGCTTTTAATCCTGAAGCTTTTGCAACACCAGAAAAATCCCAAAAAACAGCTGATAATGTAGCAAATCGTCTTGATTTGATTGCCGATGATATGGAACGCGGCTGGAACGGTGAGTTCACACCAAATGGAGATTTATGTTGTGAACGCGTTTTACGCGGAGTTAAAGATGTCATTACCCTTGATGCAGGACTTATCAATTCAGCTGATGCACGCCAAATTGATCGTGTTTCCCAAAATCTTATGGAAATATATAGCTCTCCCCCTCTCTTACATCGTAAAGATAAATCAGAACGTATTTTTGGACCTATGAGTCTCTTAGAAAGCATTTTTACAAATGGTAAAAAAAGTATAACGCTTCAGCGTTATAAAGGTCTTGGAGAAATGAATGCTGAACAGCTTTGGGAAACGACGCTTAATCCTGATGCGCGCGCTCTTTTACAAGTTAAAATCAATGATGCAACTGATGCAGATTCACTCTTTTCCCGTTTGATGGGTGATGAAGTTGAACCACGGCGGGCTTTTATTCAAGATAATGCCTTAAGTGTTGCTAATCTTGATATCTAAAGGTACTCTTCTGTTTCTGGCTGTATAAACGTCGTGGTTTTATAGAGGGCTTTTGTATATTTGAACATTCCCTCTACACTTCATTTACGACAAAAAAATAAGGAAGGTCACGCATATGACAGCTGAAACAGAACGTATAGGAATCAAAGGAGGCATGGAATACTCTTTTGGCTTTACAAAAATTGATGAAGAGCAAAAGCAATCCATGGTTGATAGTGTTTTTCATTCTGTCGCTGAAAACTATGACAAGATGAATGACATTTTGTCACTTGGATTACACCGTATGTGGAAAAACGCCATGGTCGCATGGCTTTCTCCACCAGTAGTTTCTCATTGGAAAGTTTTGGATGTGGCTGGAGGAACCGGTGATATTGCTTTTCGCATTCTTAACGCTTCACGTCAAAAAGCCCATGCTACAGTGCTTGATATTAATGGTTCGATGCTTAGCGTTGGAAAAAAACGCGCAGAAAAAAATGGTCTTGTTTCTCTGATTGACTTTGTTGAAGCAAATGCAGAACATTTGCCTTTTGAAGATCAAAGTTTTGATGCTTATACTATTGCCTTTGGAATTCGCAATGTCCCGCATATTGATCAAGCTCTTAGGGAAGCTTTTCGTGTTTTAAAACCGGGTGGACGTTTTTTATGTTTAGAATTTTCAAATGTTGAGATACCTCTGCTTGATAAAATTTACGATCTTTGGTCTTTCCGTGCTATCCCTAAGCTTGGTCAACTCATTGCAAATGATGGTGATGCTTATCGTTATTTGGTTGAGTCTATTCGCAAATTTCCTAAGCAAGATGATTTTGCCCATATGGTCAATCATGCAGGTTTTTCGCGAGTATCGTATCGCAATCTCACGGGCGCAATCGCAGCGCTGCATTCAGCCTGGAAGATTTAAAAAATGGTGCAAATTTCTACTTACTTTCAATTAATGCGTGCCGGATGGGTTTTAGCACGTGAAGGTGTTTTGAGTGCTCTTCCAGGCGATGATCTTCAAGGATTTCCAGCATTATGCCACCGTATCGCAGGGATGTTAGCGCGGCGTAAAACAAAAAAAAAGCAACGATCTGAAAATATTTCATATGCCATCAATAGACTTGGTCCTTCTTACATAAAACTTGGTCAATTTCTCGCTACCAGACCCGATATTGTAGGACGTGATATTGCGGAAGATTTAGTACAGCTACAAGATCGTGTTCAAACATTTTCCTGTACAGCTGCCATTGATCAAATTGAAAGTTCGCTTGGTCGTTCTATCAATGATTTATTCGCAAACTTTTATCCTCCTATTGCCGCCGCCTCTATTGCTCAAGTTCATCCAGCTGAGTACTATGATGAAACAGGTCTTATAAAAAAATGTGCTGTTAAGGTTATTCGCCCCAATATTAGAACGCGTTTTGCAAAAGACCTTAGAAGCTTCTACCTTATTGCCCATTTACAAGAACGCTATGTACCCGCAACTCGACGTCTACGTCCTGTTTGTGTCGTTGATACTTTGGCACAAACCACACGAATTGAAATGGATTTGCGATTAGAAGCAGCGGCTATATCAGAAATGGCTGAAAATATTCAACATGATACAGGCTTTCGGGTACCAAAAATTGATTGGGAGCGAACAGGACGCAATGTTCTCACAATGGAATGGATTGACGGTATAAGAATATCCGAAATTTCTACCCTCAAAAAAGCGGGTTTCGATTTGCAAGCACTCGCAATTACGCTTATTCAATCTTTCCTTCGTCATACATTGCGTGATGGTTTTTTTCATGCTGATATGCATCCTGGTAATTTATTTGTAGACTTACAAGGATGTATTGTTGCTGTCGATTTAGGAATTACAGGACGACTTGGCAAAAAAGAAAAGCATTTCCTTGCTGAAATTCTTTATGGCTTTATTACTCGCGATTATTATCGGGTAGCACGCGCTCATTTTGAAGCAGGATACGTGCCTCCACACCACAATATTGAGAGCTTTGCTCAAGCCAATCGCGCCATTGGTGAACCAATTCACGGACAATCAGCTCAGAGCATTTCTATGGCAAAGTTACTTACACTGTTGTTTGAAGTTACTGAATTATTTGACATGCAAACGCGACCTGAACTTTTATTACTCCAAAAAACTATGGTTGTCGTGGAAGGTGTTGCTCGCAACTTAGATCCCAATTTTAATATGTGGAAAGCTTCTGAACCTATTGTTAAAGAATGGATTAGCAAAAATTTAGGGCCCGTAGGAATGGCAAAAGATTTTAGTGAAGGAGCGCAGGCACTTTTTTCGCTAGCGCGTAAAACACCACAGTTGATACAAAATTTCCAACGTATTGAAGAAAACTTCAATCAAATGATAGAAACAGGGTTTAATCTTTCTCCCACTACACTCAAACAACTTGCGGTCGAACAAAGTCGCTCTAGTCGTTATGGCCGTTATAGCCTCTTCATCATTGCGCTTTGTTGTATTTGTCTGACTTTTTACCTTTTGCATTTTTTTTGATCTGTTGAATATACTAAAAAAACATTTATAATGAAATCATTGCTATCATTTTCTTTTTTGGGTATATTTTATGGCCAGCCTTACCATTCGCAATCTTCCAATTAAAGTCAAAGAAATTTTGCGCATACGTGCTGCACAAAATGGTGTTTCTATGGAAGAAGAAGCACGTCGCCTTTTAAGTAATTTCACAATGCCAACAATTTCATCATCTCAAGTAAAACCTATAGAAACGCAATCATTGCAATCAAAATCTATCCTTCTTATTATTGGTGGGAGTATTGCTGCCTATAAAGCGCTTGATCTAATTCGCCGTTTGCAAGAACGGGGAGCACGCTTAGATATTATTATGACAAAAGCAGCACAAAAATTTATTACTCCTTTAGCGGCTGAAACGCTGAGTGGCCGTACTGTGTATAATGATTTATTTTCACGCGAAGAAGAACATGATATTGGCCATATCCGATTAGCACGAGATGCTGATTTGATCATTTTAGCACCAGCTACTGCCAATCGTATTGCAAAAATAGTAACCGGTAGAGGGGAAGATCTGGCTGATTGTGTGCTGTTAGCAGCACGTTGTCCACTCTTGATTGCACCGGCTATGAATCCAGCCATGTGGACACATCCAGCAACTGTTCGCAATGTCGCACAACTGTGCGCAGATGGCGTTCATATAGTCGGACCAGAAATCGGCAAAATGGCTGAGCGCGACGAAGCAGGTCTAGGGCGCCTAAGCGAACCCTTAACTATTGTAGGAGCAGTAGAAACTCTTTTGAATATAAAAGAAAAACCACTTTCTGGTCGCCATTTCATTGTTACCTCTGGCCCCACCCATGAACCCATTGATCCAGTGCGTTATCTTGCCAATCGCTCTTCGGGTAAACAGGGCCACGCTATTGCAAAAGCTTTAGCCAACTTAGGTGCTAAAGTAACGCTTATTTGTGGACCCGTGGATCTTGCTGATCCACCAGAAGTGAAAACTACTCATGTTGAAACAGCATATCAAATGTTACAAGCTGTGCAAGAAGCATTACCCGTTGATGGAGCAATTTTTGTTGCCGCCGTTTGTGACTGGCGCAGCCAAACGCAATCTCTGCACAAAATCAAAAAGAGTGCTAATAAAACGCCCCCCTCCTTACAGATGGTCGAAAACCCTGATATTTTAGCAACAATTGGTCATGCTTCAAACCGCCCTCCTCTTGTCATTGGTTTCGCGGCTGAAACGTGTGACCTCATTGCTAATGCGCAAAAGAAATGTATTGAAAAAAGAGCCAATTTTATTCTTGCTAATAACATTTCTCTCCCTGATGGTACAAACGTTATGGGAGAGGACACAAATCAAGTTTATCTTGTCAGCAAAGAAAACATCGAACAATGGCCGCATATGAGTAAACAACAAATAGCGCAAAAATTAGCAGATATTGTTGTTTCATTTTTCTGCCTTTCTTCTTCTGCTCACTAAAATTAACAAAAACTCTTTATCTTAAAAATTTTTTAGATAACTTGATATTGCTCAAAAAATACAACAGAGAATGAAATGTAATTTTATTTCATAAAATTACACAGAAATATCTGTATTACCAACTACATTAATTTAACTATAGAGCTTGCAAGAAGAGAATCTCAATGCCTTCTCTTCCAAAGGCTGGTTGCATACAAAGACGTAAAAAACTAATAAATCACTCCCAATCTCAACATAATTTACTCCTAGAATATGTTGCAATGATAATTCTAACAGTTATTATCACTGAGTCATTTTTAGCACATCTCACCCCAAAATGACGAGTATTCTAAAACAAAGAATATTGAAAGAAATTGTTCCCAAAAAACCCTCCTCACTCTTCCTTACTCTCAAAAGACAGAACATTGATAATCATGTTGCGGGTTGATCTCAGACGAGCTCGTGTTGATGGTTGCTCTTTTAAAATTATCTACAGCAATATCTCTTGAATAATGAAGATTACACATTGCCTAACGCTTCTGTTTCTCACGTTCTTAATGGGGTCGCACTCTTCACACAAAACAGAACACCATTGTGTTGCACATCCATGTGCTTGTTTTAAAGAAATACCTCTCAGCACACCCACTCACACTTTACGATGACATCTGCGAAAGGTATAATGGTAAAACCATTGTGCATCGCCAGCTTTACACTTATGAAGACGCAAGCTGGCACCGGTCATTCTCTTTGCCAACTCAAAATGTTGCGACAACTTTTGCATTGAAATAGTTTATAAAAGGCATTTTTTCTCCTTTCTTGAAGAGTTTTTACCCAAATACCAACCCCACTCATAAAATGCAAATAAATCATTTTGAGTGATTCATTATAGGAAGCTTGAAATGAGAGATTCTTACAAGATTCGAGATTCTCATTAAAATTATAAAAAGATAAATTATTATTATAAATCAATATGATTTTCTTACAATACTAAGTCCTATGTACTTTAATAGTTCTATACACAAATCTTACTATGCTGTTCCATAATTAAAGAATCCTCCTTATCTGTAAAACAATAACTTGCTCATCCATTCATCAAGTTAAAGCATGTTAAATCATATAATTTACATTCCCTCATAAACTATCTCTTGTCTTTTTATTGTTCTTTTTTTATTTATTATTTATGATTTCTACTGCTGCATATCGCGCCTTCCAGCGTCTCTTAACTTCACAATATCGCATGATGATATTGAAAGCATTAGGACTCACTTTTATTGTACTTTTCATTATATGGTTGTTTGTACGTAAACTTTTTATGTCCTATTTTGCACTTTGGATTGCTCATTTTTTTCTCGATTTATCAAATTGGAGAGGATTATTAGAACTGAGCATACTGATTATTTTTAATTTGGGTTTAGCTTTACTGATGGCTTTTTTAATTGCTCCAATTACAGCTATGATTGGAAGCTTTTTTATTGATTCTGCTGCCGAAATTATTGAAAAAGAAGATTATCCAAACCAACCTATTGGAAACGCCCTGTCACTTTGGCGGTCTTTCATTCTCTCTTTAAAATTTGTTACTTTAAGCCTTTTCGGTAATACAATCGCTTTTATTTTGTTTTTCGTTCCAGGTATTAATTTAATTGCCTTTTATGTTATTAATGGCTACTTGCTTGGCCGTGAATACTTCATGTTTGCTGCCTACCGCTTTCGATCCGAACAAGAAGCGCGTGCTTTTTTACATGTTCACTCTATGACAATTTTTGGCGCAGGGTTGTTGATCGCGTTTTTTGTTTCGATTCCACTTCTTAATTTAGCAACACCACTTTTCGCAGCAGCACTTATGACACACTTACATAAAATGCTTTCTCAAAAGACATTATACGCATCATACTAAGTCTAAGTACAATGAAACGCATTTATAAAATCTGCAACACAATAGCATTTTGTTCTTCGTGAGGAGTTTGACCCCATTTAAAGAACGCGATAAACAAAAGCGTGAGGCATTTTCTTAAATACAAGACATTGATTTACAATAATAAATCATCGTTTTCAACTTGAATTAGAACCACGAATAAGATTCTCTCATCGCAAACCATCTCATAGTGAATCACTCAAAATTCTTACTTGTATGTCACAAGCAGAGTTGGCGTATGCGTAAAAACTATTTAAAGGATTAAAAATGCTCTTTATAAACCGCCTCAATGTAAAAGCTTTCAGCAACATTGGGGGGGCAGACAAAGATAATGATGGTGCCGACTTGCGCCTTTACTAAGTGTAAAAGCGGTGTACAAGGGATTTGTCATTATACCATTCACAAACATCGTCATGAAATGGTTTTGAGTGCTTTGAGAGATGTTTTTTAAAAAAAAGCGCCTGAATCCACAAAGCGTACAAGTAAGAGTAAACATAAAACAACTTTAGTCCTTTAAAAAATCACTTACCTCCTATCACCAAAAAAATCTTGCCCCTGTCTAGCATTTCACTAACATAATGTTATCCTCTTCATTGTTTTTATGGACTATTTAGCCTTATTGATATTTATATTCATAAGGTTTTTTTGTTTCAATCTCGTATCACTGGTGTTAAGAGTTTACTGAATACTAGTTCTTTATCAGAAACAAATGGAGCATTTGTCAACAAACATAAACAATGAGACTTATCAAAACAAAAGAGCAAATCACGTGCACTCTTAAAATCACTACAGATTTTTTATGAGAAATAATTTTATGCAAATTATTATTATAATATTTAGAGATAAAAAATAGCGAGGTTCAAGCTCTACGTGTACTAAAAATATTAAGTGGTTTTGTTTATTTAGCTAGCAAAGCGAATGGATCATTCAATCTTATATTTACTTGAATTGTGCAAAAAATGTATAAAATTTAAAGAGAGGCTACAAAGATGAACTGGATTACAAATTATGTTCGTCCTAAAATCAATTCCATACTGGGACGCCGTGAAATTCCAGAAAATTTGTGGATCAAAGATCCCACTAGTGGCGAGATGATATTCCATAAAGATCTAGAAGCTAATCAATATGTAATCCCTAGTTCTGGTTATCACATGCGTATCAGTGCCAAAAATCGTCTCACACATTTTTTTGATGATGGTGTTTATACACCTCTTGAAAATCCAAAAGTTGTAACAGATCCATTGAAGTTTCGTGATGAAAAACGTTATATTGACCGGCTAAAAGATTATCGTACTAAACTTGGAGTTGATGATAATATTTTAAGTGCACACGGTACTATTGAGGGCTTACCGATTATAGCTACTGTTCAAGACTTCGCCTTTATGGGGGGATCACTTGGTATGGCTTCAGGAGAGGCAATCATCAAAGCTTTTGATACTGCCATTGCTGAAAAATGCCCGTTGGTTCTTTTTTCTGCTTCTGGCGGTGCACGCATGCAAGAAGGAACACTCTCCTTGATGCAAATGCCCCGTACAACTGTAGCTATTGAAATGCTGAAAGAAGTAAAACTTCCCTACATTGTAGTTCTTACCAATCCAACTACCGGTGGAGTTACTGCTTCTTACGCCATGCTTGGCGATATTCACATTGCCGAACCTGGTGCGATGATTGGTTTTGCCGGACCACGTGTGATTCAACAAACCATACGCGAAACCTTACCAGAGGGTTTTCAAAGTAGTGAATATCTGCTCAAACATGGCATGATTGATATGGTTGTATCACGTTTAGAAATGAAAACTACCATTGCACGACTTTTACGTTTGATGATGAAATATCCCCCTTTTGTTAATCCTTCCAATCCATCTTCAACCAATTTTCAAGCATCGTTTTCTAAAGCAAAAGTTGCTTAAACTATGAAAAAACAAAACGTGCAAAGGATAGTAGATAGTTTACTGAAAAACTATTCAAAAAAATTCGATCTTTCTTTAGAACGTATTTTTCGTCTTTTAGAAAAGCTTGATAATCCGCATTTAAAGCTTGCACCTGTTATTCATATTGCTGGAACAAATGGCAAAGGATCCGCTTCAGCTATTTGTCGCGCTCTTTTAGAAAGCGCCGGCTACTGCGTTCATGTCTACAGCTCACCTCATTTGGTTAATTGGAATGAACGCTGCCGAATCGGTCAAAAAGGAAGCGGAAAACTTGTCACAGAAGAACAATTGGCTGAAACAATTCAGCAAATTGTAAAAGCGAATGGTCAAGAATTAATTACTGTTTTTGAAATTTTTACCGCAGCTGCCTTTATACTGTTTAGCACACATCCAGCTGATGTCGTGATTTTAGAGGTTGGCTTAGGAGGACGTTTTGATGCTACAAATGTGATTAAAAAGCCAGCTGTATCCCTTATTATGCCCATTGACTATGATCATGAGACTTTTCTTGGAAACACAATTGCACAAATCGCTTTTCAAAAAGGGGGAATTATCAAATCGGAAGTTCCCGTAGTTATCAGTAAGCAAGATCATGATGAAACTCTCTCTACTTTAATCACCCTTGCTGATAAAAATAAAGCACCTTATTCCTTGTTTGATCAAGATTATCAAAGCTATACAAAATACGGACGTATGGTCTTTCAAAATAATCAAGGTCTCATGGATCTTCCATTGCCTAACCTGATTGGAGCACACCAAATTGTCAATGCCAGTGCTTCCCTTGAAGCAGTTTATCAAGCAGGTTTTCGACTTTCAGAACAATCAATAAGGCACGCGCTGCAAAATATTTACTGGCCAGCGCGAATGCAGCATCTTACCTATGGAAATTTGGTTGATCAAATGTCTCCCGGTATTGATCTATGGTTAGATGGTGGTCACAATCCCGCTGCTGCAAAAATTGTTGCGGCAGAACTTACGAAATGGAAACAAAAATCAAACCGTCCTATTTTCATGGTTGTTGGTATGCTCAATACAAAGGATGCTGTCGGTTATTTTCGTCCTTTAGAAAACCTTGTCGATACAGTTTATACGATTCCGTTGATCAATAACAACGCGGGTATTTGTCCAACGATTTTAGCTGAATCAGCGCGAAAAGCAGGACTCCTTGCCAACCCGCAAACCCATTTCCAAGAGGCCTTACAGAAAATTAACGCACAGCATACAGAGGCAATTGTCCTGATAGGCGGGTCTCTTTACCTTGCCGGTGATATTTTACATGACAATAAAACACCACCATGTTAGAAATTAACTATTCATAGAGCTTTGAAAGATAGACCTTTTGATCATGCAACTTGATTATGCACTTTATCAACATCCTAAACTTATTACCGTTTTCGGCGGCTCTGGTTTCGTAGGACGATATGTCGTTGACGCTTTAACTAAACGTGGTTATCGGGTTCGTATTGCCGTCCGTTTTCCACAAAAAGCTTATTATATGCTCCAAATAGGAGAAGTAGGACAAACCCAAATGCTTAAAGTTGATGTCAAGCATCGTGCTTCTGTTGCACGGGCATTGCTAGGTGCAGATGGCGCAGTGTTTCTTCCTGGTAGCTTAGCACAAGCAGATCAACCAAACTTTCAAAAAACACAAATTGAAGGTGCACAAAATGTTTCCGAATTAACAGCAGAAGCCAGTATCCCTCTCATTTACATGTCAACGCTTGTCGCCAATCAAAATGCTTCTTTTTTGTATACACGCATTAAATCTATGAGTGAAAAAATCATTCATAAAGAGCATCCTCAAGCAATTATTGTACGCCCATCCATTATCTTTGGACCAGAGGACTGTTTCTTTAATGGCTTGGCAAACTTATTACGTTTTCTACCGATCATGCCTCTTTTTGGTGGAGGGCAAAGCAAATTACAGCCTGTATATGTTGGTGATATCGCTGAATTTATGGTACGCGCTTTAGAAGGACAAGCTATCTCTGGAAAAAGCTATGATCTTGGGGGGCCGCAAATTATCACATTTCAAAATGCTCTTGAATATATATTGAAAATCATTCACCGCAAAAAAATAATTCTCTCTATGCCTCTTTCTGCTGGTTTATTGATTGGAGGCCTTTTAGGAACTATTGGTAAATTGCCTCTTGTGCCAACATTGGTAACAGCGGATCAAATACGCTTTTTGCAAATAGATAACGTTGTTTCTCAAGAAGCTATAGAAAATGGTTACACTTTAGAAGGAGTAGGAATTCGCCCTAAAGCAATGGCGGCACTCTTGCCAAGCTATCTCTGGCGATTTCGTCCTCACGGTCAATTTTCCCAAAATTTACCAGCTTAGCACATATTTTCCCAGCAGCTTGTATCTGTACAGCCTGTGCAGCGCATTCTTTCAATCAGAAAACACTTAAAGCAGAGACCAACCCTCCTATAAAAGAGGTTTTGTATCAGACTATTAGCATCTGAAATGCTTAAATTTATTGAAAAAGCTTTCGATAAATGGTGATTTTATAAAGATGTTCACCGTTATTTTGCGTGGTTTTCTTAGTTAAAGTAGGAAGAAAAAACACAGATGCAATTTTGCCACTTTACCCTCTTTCTACGTATTTCTGAAGCATAACCATAACTTTTATCAGCAATAGTTTGTGTATTCTTATTTCTATCAATAAAGTGAAGTATTTGGATAATAGTATTCCAGTTCCATGTCATTAAGAGACAACGCAAAGCTTGGCTCAAGACATCTATATCATAGTATAACTCTTTGAAGCCAAATCTTGGCTTGACTTTTTGCCAACGCGGCTCTCTTAGTTGTCTTATTCTCCTAAAACCCACCGTGAAATTTATAGTTCGTAGTATGAGAGTACACTTAGACAAAGAGGGCATAAATCCTCACAACTGTATCATGTCAATATATTGATTTATAAAGGTAATTCATCATTTTTTCTATGTTGAATGAAAACCAGAATATCCTAAGATTTTCTCATTTTAAACTCTTTCATAGTGAATCACTCAAAATCATCTACTTGCACATCACAAGCATGATTAATTTTCAAGAAAAGAATAAAAATGCTCCTTATAAACCGTCTCAATACAAAGGCTGACGCAACATTTTAAGCTGGCAAAGAGAATGATAGTGCCAACTTGCATCTTTATAAACGTAAAAATGGTAAAGCCAATGGCTAAACCACAGAGCTGGTTATAAGAGAGAACTCTTGACATTGCGTTTTCGTTTTTAAAATAAAATGAACGTCTTCAATAAAACGATGAGGAAAGTTTTCAATGTCCCATGCATCTGAAAAACTTATCAATCCATACATAAATCTTTTCCCAATCCCTGCATTTTATTGATGAAATGTTTCCCTTTGATAAATCGCCTTTTTTACAAATGAACCGCTCCTCCTATGCCACCTTTACCTTTAGTCTCAAATTTTAACCTAAGAGACAAAAGCTAGTGTATCTTCCTTTTTATCGAATTCATTTCCTATTTATAAAAGAAAAAGAGTAAGCGTATTGATGAAATTTATCTGTCTGGCTTTTTTGCAACGTGCGGAAGCAAATAAAGGCATCCTATCTCATCCCAAGACAAAAGAAGAGAATTTTTTTCCAAACAAACCCAAAAATGCGGAATTTTATAACAAAATTCTCTTTGTCACCTTACTTTGCTCTTTGTTTAAAAAACAGCAAATGTCGATAACCTTTTTTCACGCAATAGAAATTCTCATAAAATCCTTTTTACCCTCTCAGGAATATCCTCACTCACTTGTAAATACATGTCTGTGGCAAAGATTTAGGGGAAATAGCATAAAGACTTTTTCCTAGAAAGAAGTGTTCCTATTAGCTTGCATTTTTTTTGAATTTCTCCTACCGTTTTGAGAAAACTGATTGTAAAGGAATAAAGAATGACAGCTCAGGATTATGTTGTCAAAGATATCACACTTGCTGCTTATGGTCGTAAAGAACTTGATATTGCTGAAACGGAAATGCCCGGTTTGATAGCTTGTCGTGAGGAGTTTTCTTCCAGCCAACCTTTGCGTGGAGCACGTATTTCTGGTTCATTGCACATGACCATTCAAACAGCTGTTTTGATTGAAACGCTGAAAGCTATTGGAGCCGATGTCCGGTGGAGTTCTAGCAATATTTTTTCTACGCAAGATCACGCCGCAGCAGCTATTGCAGCTACTGGTACCCCTGTTTTTGCAGTTAAAGGTGAAACGCTTGAAGAATATTGGACTTACATAGATGCTATTTTCCAATGGCCCGATGGTAATCCCTCCAATCTTATCTTAGATGATGGAGCAGATGCTACACACTATATTTTGATGGGAAGCCATGCGGAAGCAAATAAAGATATTCTGTCTCATCCCAAGACAGAAGAAGAAGAACTTTTCTTCAAACAAATCCAAAGGCGTATGGAAGCTACACCAGGGTTTTTCACACACCAGAGAGCAGCAATCAAAGGTGTAAGTGAAGAAACCACAACGGGTGTACATCGTCTTCATCAATTACAAAAGGAAGGGCTTTTGCCTTTTCCTGCTATTAATATCAATGATAGCGTCACTAAATCAAAATTTGATAATAAATATGGATGTAAAGAATCATTAGTAGACGGTATCCGACGCGCAACAGATGTTATGATCGCTGGTAAAACAGCTATTGTTTGTGGTTATGGTAATGTGGGTAAAGGCTCTGCAGCTTCTCTTTCAGGTGCTGGAGCTCGTGTTAAAGTAACAGAAATTGACCCTATTTGTGCCCTTCAAGCCGCTATGGACGGCTATGAAATTGTTAATTTAGATGATGCAGTCTCTAGTGCTGATATTATTATCACAACAACGGGCAATAAAGATATTGTCCGTTTAGATCATATGCAGCAGGCAAAAGATATGTGTATTCTTGGAAATATTGGCCATTTTGATAATGAAATCCAAGTTGCAGCTCTGCGAAATTTACCATGGACGAACATTAAACCACAAGTCGATATGATCACCTTTCCCGATGGAAAACGCATCATTTTGCTCTCCGAAGGACGTTTACTTAATCTCGGTAATGCCACGGGACACCCTTCTTTTGTTATGTCGACCTCATTTACCAACCAAATTTTAGCGCAAATTGAACTCTTTACCCGTTCAGAATACTACAAAAATGAAGTGACTGTTTTGCCAAAACACCTTGATGAAAAAGTTGCCCGCCTTCACCTTGACCGGCTAGGAATAAAATTAACCGTTTTATCACAAGAACAAGCTGCCTATATTGGAGTTACTCCACAAGGACCTTATAAACCAAATCATTATCGTTATTAAATGTTTCCCTGGGTTAAAAGAAAAAGGAAAACGTATCGTGCTCAGCTTTGGTGACTATAACTCCAAAGAAAAAGCTCAAAAAATGACCCGAATCTGTACTCGTATTTTTTGCTTTCTTTTTCTTTTTTCTCCAACATGTGCTGCTGCTCAGTCATTGGAAACATATCTACCATTTACCTTCACTTTGCCAGATGGTCGATGGCTTCTTTTAGCGCTCTGCGGAGGAATCTCTTGTGCCTCGCTTCTCACGTGTATGACAGTTATTATGCATGCGAAAAAAATTTCACAAAAGCCTCTGCAGATATTTCAAACAAATTTTTCTGAAAAACTTAAATATTATGAATGGCTTCTGGAAAAAACCGGGCAATATCTTCTTATTTGGGAAAACCCAACGGCTTTACCTCGTGTGGTTGGGAACATTCCAACATTACAAAAAATGGGAATTCATCAGCAAGATTTTCAGCGTTTCGAATTCTGGCTTGAAGAAAATTCCCTGCGGGAACTTGATTACGCATTAACGCAATTGCGTTACAAGTCTCATCCTTTTGAACTTTCTCTCTCCACCAAGAATAATATACTGTTACATGTTACAGGAGTTATCGCTGGAACAGCAGCCATTGCACGCTTTCAAGATATCTCAAGACAGCAGAGCGAAAATGCCCGTTTACAAAAAAGTATTACAAGAATCCTCACCGAGCTGAGAATGCAGCGTAACCTTCTTGATATTATTCAAGAACCAGTATGGATAAAAGACTGTGAAGGAAAAATTTGTTTTATCAACCGTGCCTTTAGAGAAATAACAGGCTTTCGAGAAGGTAGTAACGAAGTTGTTGATCTTTTCAATGAAACAACACAAAACAAAACAGATGAAACAGAAACCATTTTTCAAGAGCACGTTCATACGGTCCTTGATGGAGAACGGCACCATTTTCATCTCACACGGATTACAACAGCTGAAGGAATGGCAGCTTTTGCGCGTGATGATAGTGCATATGAAAATCTTTCCAATGAACTAAGACGTGTTCTTCAAAGCCATTGTGAAACACTTGACCAAATTTCAACAGCTGTAGCTGTTTTCGATGGCAATCAAAAATTGAAATTCTGCAACCATGCTTTTAAAGTTTTATGGCCCCTGGAAAATTCTTTTCTAGAAAGTGAACCAAGCCATACATTGCTTCTTGAACGTTTGCGTGAAAAAGGACTCATTGGTGAACATCCGGATTGGCGTACATGGAAAGAAGAACTTTTTAAAGTTTACCGGCAAACGGAATCAAATCAACAAATCTGGAATCTTCCAGATGGGCGCACAGTGCATGTCATTTCTAATCCTAACCCACAAGGAGGGGTCACTTGGCTTTACGAAAATCTCACAGAAAAAATTGATCTTGAACGGCGCTATAATACACTTATTAAAATACAAGGCGAAACGCTTGATAAACTTTCAGAAGGAGTAGTGGTTTTTGGCACTGATGGGCGCCTTCGTTTATCGAATCCTGCTTTATCAAAATTATGGTCGCTACCCTATAATTTACTGGTAGAAGGCACCCATATTACACAATTACAAAGTCATTGTTCACCCCTAACTTTGAGACAAGAGTGGGACCGATTTACAAAATTTATTACCGGTTTTGCTGAAAAACGGGATACATATTCAGGTCGTATGGACCTTAAAAATGGCATGATCATTGATTACACATTGGCCCCACTTCCTAATGGAGAGACCATGCTTACTTTCGTGAATGTTACAGATACTGTCCATGTCGCGCGCGCTCTTCAAGAGAAAAATGAAGCCTTGGAAAGTGCTGATCGTTTACGGAATGAATTTGTTCAACATGTTTCTTATGAATTGCGTACACCCCTCACCAATATTATTGGATTTTCCGATATTTTACACGATCAAATTTTCGGTCCTATCAATGAACGCCAACAGGAATATCTTGGACATATTCATTCAGAATCAAGCACTCTTTTGAATATTGTGAATGATATTCTTGACCTTGCAACCCTTGATGCTGGTATTATGGAGCTGGACATAAAATCGGTTAATATTGCCGATGCTATGGTGCAAGCAGTAGCGCGTGTGGAAGAGCGTCTTAACGGACGCCATATTACGCTTTTACAACAAATTTCTCCTTCCCTAAATTTTATTTCTGCAGATGCAACACGTTTGCACCAAATCTTTGTGAATGTCCTCAGTAATGCTATTAATTTTGCAACGGAAGCAAGCACCATTGAATTTTGTGCTGAAGAAAAAAATGATGACATTGTTTTCAGTGTTCACAATGAAGGATCTGATATTCCAGAAGATATCCTTGATCGCATTTTTAAACGTTTTTCTTCCCATTCACATCATGGTGGGCGTGCAGGTGCAGGTCTTGGTCTTTCTCTTGTCAAAAGCTTCGTTGAACTCCACGGAGGGCGCGTTGAAATTCTCACCGGTACAGGACAAGGAACAACAATTAAATGTTTCTTTCCAATTCCCAAAGGAGATAAGGTTTTTTAATCTCATCCTTTATTATGATAAAAACTTTTTCTCACTCACTTTATGGAAATCTTAATGAATTTTAGTTTTTTTCTTGAAAATGAAGAAGCAACCAAGCTTTTTGCGCAAGATTTAGCTCTCGCTTTAAAACCTGGCGATCTTGTAACGCTGCAAGGTGATCTTGGAACAGGAAAATCAACCATCGCACGAACAATCATCCATACACTTGCCAACAACACGACTCTGGATGTTCCAAGTCCTACTTTTACTCTTGCTCAAAGCTATCAACTCGCGCAATTTGAAATTATTCATGCTGACCTTTATCGTCTTTCTACCAAAGAAGAAATTGATGAATTAGGACTTCACGAAGCACGTCAGCAAAGTATTTTACTCGTAGAATGGCCAGAAAAAAGTGCAAATCTTTTAGGGCAGGTTACTTTTGCACTCACTTTACAATATGAAGGTTATGGGCGTTGTGTAACTCTTACATCAGCGCAATATTCTCTTGAGCGTCTACAACGGTCCTTTGAAATTCGTAGTTTTTTAACAACTCATGGACGTGGTCACGTTTATCGTCATCTTTTGGCTGCTGACGCTTCTGCACGCACCTATGAACTTTTGCATGATGGGCAACATCAAGAAATTCTTATGGATGCGCCAACCATGCAGAGGAAACAAAACACAGATTCTTCTTATGTAAGAATGGCACAACTTGCAAAAGATATTCGTCAATTTGTCGGGATTAATCAACTTATTTTAGACAATGGATTTTCTGCTCCTCATATCTTTATCGAAGATTTTGAAAAAGGTCTTTTAATTCTAGAAGATTTAGGACGTGAAGGACTTTTAGATCACAATGGTAATCCTTTAGAAGAGCGTTACATAGCCTGTAGCGAATTGCTCGCTTCCTTCCACCAAAAGTCATGGCCTTGCAAAAAGCAATTTGCAACATTTTTGCTGCAAATTCCTCCCTATGATTGCCAAACATTACAATCAGAGCTTTCCTTATTGCTAGACTGGTATGTGCCATTTCAAACACAAAAAAACATAGATCAACAACAGCGCAAAGCTTTTTTCACCTGTTGGCAGCCCTATCTCGATAGCCTTACCCAAGGAGAAAATACCTTTGTTATGCGTGATTATCATTCACCCAATATTCTTTGGCGCGCGCAGAAAGAAGGATTTGCCCGCATTGGTCTGATTGATTTTCAAGATGGCTTAATAGGTCCAACAGCCTATGATCTCGTTTCTTTAGCACAAGATGCACGTGTGTTTATTTCTCCAACACGCGAAGCAAAAATTTTCGACGCCTATTGCAATGCACGTCACCAAGCGCCAAGACTTTTTAAGGAAAGTGAATTTCGTAAACTTTATGCATTTGCAGGCACCCAACGAGCATCGAAAATTTTAGGGATTTTTATACGTCTCCACCAGCGCGACGGAAAGCCATCTTACCTTAAACATCTCCCCCATGTGCAAGATTATCTTGCCCGCAATCTTTCACACCCAATGCTTGCGCCTTTACAAAGTTTTTATCAAGAAATGGGGCTCCTTTAGAAAAATATCTCTTAATAATCATAAGCCCATTTCACAATAGCGTTTGTGAAAGATATAACGGTAAAGCCATTGTACACCACCTTCTTTACACTTATGAAAATGCATGTCGGCATCGTCATTTTCTTTGCAAACTGCAAAATATTTTTGCAACAGCTCTTGCACTGAGATGGTTCATAAGGGGCATTTTTATTCTTTTTTATAGTTTTTTACCCATACACTCACCCCGCTTTTAACGTGCAAGCAAATGATTTTGAGTGATTCACTATAATAGAGTTTGAGATGTAGGAATCTTATAAAATGCAGAGCTCTCATTCATGCAAAAAACAATGAATTATCATTATCAATCAAATATGATGCCTTTCAAAAGCACAATAGATAACTTCATCGTTAACTTTTGCAAAAAATTCTCCACTAAAGCAATTCATTTTCGCTACACAACTGAGATGCTGTGCATTAAATTAAGGTGTGAGAAAAAAGGTGGTGTGACTGGTAACGTTCCATTTGTCAAAAAGTCGATGAGTTATCGGAGAAATGCATTTCGTTAATAAAGTGTAGAGATTAGCAAAAGATTTATCGTTTATGGAAGAAAACTTCTGGAATGTGCATGAGGATTAAAAATCTTACATGTTCTTTTGTTGAAGACGTTCACGTCGTCTTATAAAATAAAACTCAGGGATGAGCCCTTTTCCTTACCTTCAGGCAAAAAGTGTATCATCCATGTAACAGTCATCCCCTCGATAAATATTGTGTATCCTGGTATCGAAGGGTATCTCACATCGGTTGTGGCAATCCTTTGCTAAGCACAATGAATTATAATGAGTAAATCTGTGAAGATCAATGTCTCCCTTGTCCAAGTTCATCTCTTTACTTGCAAAAGATATAGATTGCGCGGCGGAATATAAAGAAGATCAAAATGAGAGGAAAGTCTTAACAAGAAGCAGTGTGAAGATTTACGTTGTTTTCTTAACGACAGAAAACTATAATAATGTTATTTAAGCAGCTCAGCTATTTTGCAAGGGATGAAAATACTCAAATTATTACTAATAAAGGTTATACTTCAGAACTAAAACGTAAAAGGGTGAGGAAACAAAATGGTACCTTTGCTCTTTCTGTCTGCTCAAACAAGCAAACCACGCAAAACGATGGTGAGCATCTTTACAAAGAACATCACCTTTTCACAGATTTCTTTAATGAACGCAACTTCTTTAAATGTATTTTCTAACAATCTGATAAATAAAGAACTTCTTTTATAAAATTGTTGGTCTAGGTTTCAATCGTCCTTTCGATTAGGGAATGAAGTGTACATAATCTAGAGAACGCGTATATATCTTGTTGTATTTGTTTTTCTTAAATCTTTGATGAGAATTAATCAATATTCTTTGCAAAACTGGCTATTTAAGTCTCGCAATGTTATGGAACGCTTTTTTTTGCAAACGACGCCTTATGTAACGAGCATTTTCATCTTACACAGTATAAACAGTAGCATAAAGTCCTTGTTTAATCCGTTCACTCACTGCCAATATAATTTGCCTTTGAAAATTTAAGAGTTGCTCCTTACATTGCCTGTCCAAACTCAATAATGAACTGAAACCAGTTCTTGGTTAAACAGTATCAGAGAATCTCTTTATATTTTTGCACGATAACTCAATTCATATAAAGTTATTCCAACAATTATTTTCTTAGGACTTGAGATAGCGTTGGGCATGTGTTTCAATGTTTTTTCATAAGTTAAAGTCAGAAATCTCCTGTCCAGATGCAGCTTTTCAATTTTGTTCGCTCATAAAAATTATATACAGTAAGGATGATGCAAATTAATCAATAAGATAGAGTTTTTCCATACAGCTCAAATGAGATCATATGACCTATAAACCACGTGTCTTTTCTATTTCTTCGGGAACTGCCTTTTTACCGCATTTTGTTGATGCATTGCTCTCTAGTGATCTTATTGATGACTTTGCACCAAATGGCGATATTCAAACGGCCCTTGTGGATACCCTTATTTATGTGCCAACACGTCGTGCTGCTCGGGCTTTACGTACGACCTTTGTTGAAAGAAGCGACACAAAATCAACCTTCTTGCCAACCATTCGTGCTCTGGGAGATGTGGACGAGCATAGCTTCCTTTTTGGTGAAAATCATAACAACATTCTCAATCCTCCCATTGAAGAAAGTGAACGCCTTCTGCTTTTAGCGCGTCTCATTCGTCCTTGGCGCGAAAATTTACCTGATCACTTGCGCTCTATGTTTGGTACAGAAGACGTGCTTATTCCTGCTCATACTGCTGATGCAATTTGGCTTGCTCAAAATTTAGCACAGTTGATGGATGAAATGGAAACAGAAGCTGCAGACTGGTCAAAACTTAAAGAAATTGCCCCAGATATGATCGCTGAATGGTGGCAAATAACGCTCGATTTCCTCACCATTGTTACACAAAACTGGCCGCAAATCTTAAAAGAAAAACAACGAAGTAATCCAGCTGAATGGCGTAATCAAGCACTTAAAATGCATGCTGAGACTTTATGGCGAACACAACCTAACAAACCTATACTTGCAGCTGGTGTATCAGGTTCTATTCCCGCAGTCTCTAATCTTTTAAAGGTCATTGCTTCTCTGCCAAAAGGAGCTGTTGTTCTTGCTGGATTTGATCTTCATATGGATGAAGAACAATGGGAGGCTTTAGGTACAATCAAAGAAGAAAAAACAACTTGTAATGTTTTTGATCATGCAGCGAATGCTTTTAGCCATCCTCAATATCATTTCAAAAAACTTCTCTCTCTCATGGAATGTCACCGCATTCATGTGCGCGAAATTGGTCAACAAAGCGCAATAAAGAAAAGGCGTATGGCTCTTTTATCAGAAGCGCTGCGACCAGCCTCTACAACAGAGCGCTGGGTACGAATTGTCCGCGATGATTATGAAAACCTTTGTGAAAATTGGTCATTCATTGAAGCTATAAACGAGCGTGAAGAAGCGCTTGCCATTGCTGTTGCTTTACGCAATGCTATTGAAGAACCTCAAAAAACTGCAGCTCTCATTACAAATGACCGTAATCTAGCACGCCGTGTTGCAGCTGAATTAAAGCGTTTTGGAATTGAAGCGAATGATTCTGGCGGAATACCACTTGCACAAACACTTCCTGCAACCTTGTTACGGCTCCTTTTAGAAAATGTATTTCAGCCTGGTGATCCAATTGCTTTTCTTTCCCTTCTCAAACATCCATTCACAACACTAGGACAAAACCGTCATCGCTTACGCGAAATGGCAGAAAATTTTGAACTCTTTGTTCTTCGAGGAAATGCGGGCTGTATTAATCTTTGTGAATGTGACAAATTTCTTGAAAAGTGGATAGATATATATTCCCATAATATTTCTGAAACTGACGTTCTTGATCAACAAAACTGTGAAGAAGCACGTCTGCTTTGTCATTTTTTAGTCAAAGCCATCGAACCTTTAGCATCTCTTATGAAACAAGAAAAGGAATGTACCGTCAATGAAGCCGTGGTAGCAACAGTTGAAGTATTTGAAAACTTTGGGCGTGATGAAAATAATTCTCTTGCGCATCTTTATCAACATGAAGCAGGACAAACTCTCTTAACTTTTTTGCGTGAATTGGTGAATGATCAATCAGGACTAAAATTTCAACTTTGTGAATGGCTCGCTATATTTTCAGCCCTTATAGCAACCCGTTCCGTTACACCTTCTCCCGGAGGACACCCGCGTTTGTTCATTTGGGGAACCTTAGAATCACGTTTGCAAACCGTTGATACCGTGGTTATTGGTGGTCTTAATGAAGGATCATGGCCTATTACAACCCGTCATGATGCTTTTTTATCACGACCAATGAAAATCATGTTAACTCTTGAACCACCAGAAAAGCGTATTGGCCTTTCTGCCCATGACTTTCAATGGGCTATGGGAATGAATAAAGTGGTGATGAGCCGAGCACTACGGGTTAATCATGCTCCTTCACTTCCTTCACGCTGGTTACAGCGCTTAGAAACAGTTATAGGAAAACAGGTTTGGAAACAAATCCGCGCACGAGGTGAAATATTTCTTCATTGGACAAAAATGCTTGATCATACAAATATCACTGCCGGTGTGAAACGTCCTTGCCCTGTACCACCCCTTGATACACGTCCTCGCCATTTTTCCGTCACTGAAATCGCAACGTTGCGCTATGACCCTTATGCTATTTATGCCAAAAAAATCTTGCGGCTTAAACCGCTTAAAGCCCTCATCCATAACCCTGGTGCTTCTGAACGTGGAATACTATATCACGCTATTTTTGCTGCTTTTTGTACAAAAGTAAAAAATCCAAATTCTGCGAATGTCCTCGATGTACTTCTCAATATCGGGTGTAAAGAATTTGATAAATTCAATTTGCCACCCGATATTGAAGCAATCTGGTGGAACAATTTTGAAAATCTTGCTCCATTTTTTCTCCAATGGGAACAAAGTTTAGGGCCTCGAGAACGATATGCCGAAGTGGTATCGCAAAAAATACCTATAGGTACTACAGGTGTAACTCTTTCGGGACGTGCTGATCGCATTGATGTATTGCCAGGAAAAATGGTTGAAATTATCGATTTTAAAACCAGCACCCCTCCTTCATCAAAACAAGTGCGCGATTTATTATTTCCACAATTGGCATTGGAAGCAGCTTTACTTATGCAAGGTGCTTTTACAGATTTTCAAGATTTTACTCCTGTAAATCTGTCTTACATCGCTCTCAATGGAAAAGGTAAAATCATTCCCCAATCAATTTTTTTAAAGAAAGACACAAAAGATCATCAAAGCGCCATTGATCTTGGTGAAAAAGCATGGGAACATCTTATCGCATTAATGGATTATTATCAAAATCCACAACAGGGTTATCTTTCACACGCCGTCCCCATAACAAAACGATATGAAGGTGATTATGACCATTTGGCACGCTTATGGGAATGGTCAAGCGGTTTTCAGAAAGCAGATCAATCATGACTCTTTTTTCTATTCCTGAAGCAGCCCTTGATGCACAAGCAAAGGCAACACATCCAAAAACAAATGTATGGGTTTCTGCAAATGCAGGATCTGGAAAAACCCACGTTTTAAGCGAACGCGTTATTCGTTTGCTTTTAAATGGTACCCCTCCAGCACGTATTTTATGCCTTACTTATACAAAAGCCGCCGCCGCCGTTATGCAATCACGAATTTTTCGCACACTTTCCAGTTGGAATGAACTGGAAGATACACAGTTGCAACAAACTTTATCGCAAATTGAAAATAAACCCATCAATGCACAAAAACTAACCTATGCGCGTCAACTCTTTGCTCGTGCCCTCGAAACTCCAGGAGGCTTAAAAATCCAAACGATTCACGCATTTTGTGAATCTCTCTTGCATCACTTTATGCTAGAAGCCAATATTGCTGGACATTTCGAACTGATAGACGATATTAATCGAAAAAAATTATTACAAGAAGCACGTCGCCAGCTTTTGGAACATAAAGATGCACAGCCTGCTTTAAAACAGCTGCTTAAAGTTATCCGTGAGCACACTTTTAACCAATTGCTGTACGAAGCAACTGAAAAACAACATCAACTGTCTGATTTCTTGACCTCTATTCTTTCTGAAAACGGAGAAGAAAAATTGCGTGCGCTTTTTCAGTTAGCGCCTGGTGAAACAAATGAACAGTTGTTAGAAAAAATTCAACAGACTGCTCGTCTGCCTCTTTATGTACTTACCCATTGTCAAATCTATGGCAATAAGAGCCTCAAAGAAATGATCACGAAATTTTCTCAATTAGAAGAGGCTTGTGATGAAGAAAACATTATCAATATTATTTACGATATTTATTTTAAAACGAAAGGCAAACCCCGTAATTTTTCGCGTTTATCTTGTAAAAAATCAGATGAAATTTGGCCTTTTATTCAACAAATGATTGAAAATAAACAAAGCGAGCTTTCTGTTCTTTTAGAAAAATATCAATACACAAAAATTGCTACACTTAATAAGGCTGCTTTTCAGCTTTGTGCCATATATCTTAAAATCACTGCAAATCTCAAAAAAGCTAATGGATTTTTAGATTTTAATGATCTTATTGAACGCACACTCCATTTGTTAAAACGTCAAGGTGCAAGTCTATGGGTGCACTATAAACTTGACAGTGGTCTTGATCATATTTTGCTTGATGAAGCGCAAGATACCAACCCTGAGCAATGGCAAATTATTCAACTTTTGGCGCAAGAATTTTTTACAGGTCATAGTCAATGTACAAATATACGCACTCTTTTTGCTGTTGGAGATGAAAAACAATCCATTTATTCTTTTCAAGGTGCTGCCCCGGAAAATTTTGCTGAAAACGGACGAATGATTCAAAAAAAAGTACAGCAGGTGAATCAGAAATTTGAAAAAATACAACTCAATTATTCTTTTCGCTCTACAGCTGATGTCCTTAAAAGCGTTGATCTCGTCTTTGAAACACCCGAAAATTATAAAGGGCTTTCAGCAGAAAATACAAAGACAGTGCACGAAGCTATTCGTGTTCATAGCCCAGGAGAGGTTATTTTATGGGATGCCATTTCCAAAGAAAAAAGTGAATTTCCTGATGAGTGGCATTTAAGCGTTGATCATTTAGACACACCTGAAACACGTTTGGCAGAAAAAATTGCTGAAACCATTGCCAACTGGTTACACAACGGAGAAATGCTTCCAGCAAAAGGACGCCTCATGCGTGCCAGCGACATTATGGTCTTGGTGCGTAAACGTGATCACTTTGTTTCTGCCCTTTCTCGTGCCCTTAAATTACGCAATATTCCCATCGCTGGTGCTGATCGTTTACAACTCACCAAACATATGAGTGTGCGTGATTTAATGGCGCTGGCACGGTTTGTTTTGCAACCAAAAGATGATCTTTCTCTTGCTTGTGTTTTAAAAAGTCCACTTTTTTCGCTTAGCGAAGAGGAACTTTATCAACTTGCAGCGCACCGTACAGGCTCTCTTTGGCAAAGTCTCTGTATGCATGCCTCATCACACGCATCTTTTAGAGATGCTTTCGAAAATTTGAATCATTATCGCACTCTTGTAGATAAAATACCGGTTTTTGAATTCTACAGCTATATTTTAAATAATGATAAGGGACGACAAAAAATCCTCGGTCGCCTAGGATCTGAAGCAAATGATGTGCTTGATGTTTTTATGGATTATACACTTACTCTTCAAAAAACTGGTTTACCAGGATTGCAAGCTTTTTTGGAAACACTAAGAGCAAACGATCCAGAAATTAAACGAGAATTTGATCAAAACCATGAAGAAGTTCATATTATGACTGTGCATGCCGCAAAAGGACTAGAGGCTGCTGTTGTGTTTCTGGTTGATCCAGGAAGTGCTATTTGGCACTCTCAACATGCACCTCATTTGCTTAAAGCTCCTTCAAGTCATGCACAATGGAGAGATCAACAAGCGTTTATTTGGCGTCCCAATGAAAAATTTGATACAAAACTCTCTCAACAAGCACTGTCATATTTAAAAGAGCGCGCAGAAGAAGAATATAGACGACTTCTCTATGTAGGAATGACACGTGCTGAAGATCGATTGTTTATTTGTGGATATAGTGGTGAGAAAACCTCCTCTCATACGTGGCTACAATTAGTAAAGAAAGCTCTCAAACCGCATGCCGTTGCTATAAAAGGTCCAGCAGAAGACATTGCGGCTTGGCGCTATTGCATTACAGCTTCTCCTTCTATCCCTATAAAGCAAAAGATAGCTTGTGCTACGCGCCAAACACACCCATCTTTGCCCACTTTTTTCTCCCATAAAGTCCCAGTAGAACCAGCTCTACCAAAACCGTTGAGACCCTCTGTCGCAAGCCTTTCTATTGAAGATGATCCTGAGATTTCTTCTAATCCAAAATATCTTAGCCTCTCACCTGTCTTAGGAGAAACAAACATCAACAGAGCTTTTTCCATTGAATATGGTAATATCGTTCACCGATTGCTACAACATCTACCCAATTATCCCGTTCAAAAACGTCGAGATTACGCCCAACACTATCTCAACACAAAAGCTTCTCATTGGCAGGAAACACAACGAAAAAAAGTACTTTGTCATGTTTGGCAGATTTTAGATCATTCCTATCTTAAGCCCCTCTTCTCTGATCATTCACGTGCTGAAGTCTCTTTAATGGGTATTGTAAAAATTCGTGGAAAAGAACAAGCCATTTCCGGGCAAATTGACCGTCTCTACATCACAGAAAACAACATCATCTTTGCGGATTTTAAAACAGGAGCTCCACCTGAAAACGAGGCCGCTATCGCACCACATTACTTGTTGCAAATGGCTCTTTACCGAAAATTACTGCAAGCTATTCATCCCAACAAAGATATCCAGGCTCTTCTTGTCTACAGTAAAGAAGTAAAAGTTTTTAAACTTCCTCCAGAAAAACTCGATGCGCTTCTTGATGAAATTTCTTGATAAAGCTGAGAAAAGCTTTTTCTATTTATCTTTGCAATAACTTGATATGAAGCGTTATCGTACCAATTTATAGAAGTGAATATAAAGGATAAATCAATGATCTGTATAAAAATTGATAAGAGCAATTTTGAAAACGAAATTCTGACCTCCTCTACCCCTGTTGTGGTTGATTTTTGGGCAGAGTGGTGTAGTCCTTGCAAAATGATTGCTCCGATTTTAGATGAAATTTCAGTGGAAATGCAAAATCAAGTTAAGATTGCCAAAGTAAATATCGATGAAAATCCGGAATTGGCTACCCAATATGGAGTGCGCTCGATTCCTACCTTAGTGATGTTCAAAGGTGGAAATATTGCATCAAATATGGTTGGTGCTGCTTCTAAAGAGCGTATTTCTGAATGGATTAAAGAAGGGCTTTGTTAAGCCCGCTCATAGTGATTTTTCTAAAAAGGAGAGAGGTTTTGCCTCTCCTCTTTGTTAGCCCTTTTTCAAGATAATGTTTTTCTTACAAAAAACATATCTGTTTATTCAGAACGTATCTGATAATCCTTAAAAGCCGCAAATTTTATCTGCGGCACCCGTTCTGTCTCATAATTCAATGAAAAATAGTTTTCTGCTAAAAAAACTGGATCCCCCCCTAGGTCATAAGCAATGGCAGAACGGTGATTGGTGAGAAATTTTTGCATCTCATCTTTACTTTGTGCTGAAATCCAACGGCATATATTAAAGTGTGCTGGTTCAAAACTCACCGGTAATCCATATTCTATCTTAAGTCGTTCCTTTAAAACATCAATCTGCAAAGCACCAATCACACCAATGAGAGAAGGAGAACCATCATCAGGAATAAATAATTGCACGACCCCTTCTTCAGCCATTTGTTGCAAAGCTTCTTTCAGTTTTTTTGCTTTCATTGGGTCGCCTAAACAAACACGACGCAAAATTTCTGGTGCAAAATTGGGTACTCCTTTAAAAAGGATACTTTCTCCTTCTGTCAAGGTATCACCAATACGCAACGTTCCATGATTAGGAATCCCTACAATATCACCAGCATAGGCTTGATCAGCAATTTGGCGTGAACGCGCAAAGAAAAATTGCGGTGCCGAAAGTGTCATCGATTTTCCTGTTCGTACCAACTTTGTTTTCATGCCACGTTCAAGTGTTCCCGAACATACCCGAAAAAATGCAATACGATCACGGTGATTAGGGTCCATATTCGCTTGAATTTTAAAAACAAACCCTGTCATTTTAGATTCCGTGGCTCTCACAGTGCGTTGATCTGCACCCTGATCACGAGGACTTGGACCAAAAGCGATCAATGCATTGATCAAATCACGGATACCAAAATTTCGTAAAGCTGAACCAAAATAAACCGGTGTCAGATGTCCTTCTCGAAAAGCTTGAAGATCAAAATTCTTGCAAGCGCTTCGCGCAAGTTCTGTACTTTCGATAAAAGATGAGCGTTGGTTTTCAGGAAGCAAGTTTGCAACCTCATCAGGTCCAGAAACCGTCTGTTGTGTTATCTCATCATCTTTTTGACGAAACCGATTATGATGAAGATCAAATGTTCCAACAAAATCCTTACCCGTACCAATAGGCCAAGTTATCGGCGCGGTATGAAGAGCAAGTTTTTCTTCAATTTCATCTAAAAGTTCTATAGGATCACGCGCCTCACGATCCATTTTGTTGACAAAAGTAACAATAGGAATATCACGCATCCGACAGACTTCAAACAATTTCAGTGTTCTAGGTTCAATTCCGCGTGCACCATCTAGCACCATAATAGCACTATCAACAGCTGTGAGCGTGCGATAGGTATCGTCAGCAAAATCCTCATGGCCTGGAGTGTCTAGTAAATTAAAAATATGATCTTCATATTCAAATGTCATCACCGATGTCACAACCGAAATACCACGATCCCGTTCAATATGCATCCAATCAGAACGAGTTTGAATACGGTCTTTTTTTGCTTTTACCTCACCGGCAAGCTGAATAGCTCCACCAAATAATAAAAGCTTTTCTGTCAGTGTTGTTTTCCCCGCATCTGGATGTGCTATGATCGCAAATGTGCGACGTCGCTTTACTTCTTGCGCTCTCTTTTCCATTATTCCTCCATAGGTCGCGCAAGTGCTTCAGCAATCAGTGCCCGCATTTCACTAATTCCATACAAGGCAATAAATGACCCTAATCTTGGTCCCCTCTCCTGCCCTAAAAGCACTTCATAGAGCATTTGAAAAAAGACATTTGAAACCCCTGGCCCCCCTTCAGGACTTTTTTTGTTATGATCTTGATAACATTCCGTTAAACGTGCAACATCAAGAAGCGCATTTTGAATCGTGTTTCCATCGGAAGTTTCAGGCAAACTGGCTAATTTCGCATCAATTTGCCTTAATGTTGCCCGCTCACCATCATCTGCTGCGCGAAATTTTTTATTTGGTTTAACAAAAACATCAAAATATTTAATGGCAAATTGCACCAACTGATCAAGTTCCGGATAAGTTTGTGCATTCGCTCCTTTAGCATAACGAGAAATAAAACCCCAAAGAACCTCTTTATTTTCTGCATTTGAAGCACTAACCAAATTTAAAAGCATGGCAAAGGAGACAGGTAAATCACCCTGTGGAGGATAACCATTATGAATATGCCATACAGGATTGTTAAGTCGATCATGCCATTTTTGGCGACCATAAGCTGAAAGATGCGCATAATATTCATCAACGGCTTTTGGAATAACATCAAAATAAAGTCGTTTTGCTGTTTTTGGCTTTGCAAACATATAAAGCCCAAGACTTTCTGTTGGAGCATATGTTAACCACTCGTCAATGGTTAAGCCATTTCCTTTGGATTTGGAAATTTTCTGCCCCTTCTCATCCAAAAACAGCTCATAGTTAAACCCTTCTGGTGGCTTTCCACCAAGTACTTTGCAAATTTTAGAAGAAAGATTTGTGGAATCGATAAGATCTTTTCCCGCCATTTCATAATCAATACCAAGCGCTGTCCAGCGCATTGCCCAATCCACCTTCCACTGACATTTAACTTTTCCCCCTGTTACCTCTGTTTCAATGGTTTCTCCTGTTTCCGGTTCAATATAGGTGACAGTGCCTTTTTCAACATTACGAGCAATCATCGGTACCTGTAATACTTTGCCAGAAAATGGAGAAATCGGTAAAAAAAGTGAATAGGTAGCACGCCGTTCTTCACCCAATGTTGGCAAAACAATTGCCATCACTTTATCATAACAGACAAGTATTTTTAAAAGTGTTTCATCAAAACGACCGGAACTATAATAATCAGTAGCGCTCGCAAATTCATAATCAAAACCAAAACGATCAAGAAAAGTGCGCAAACGTGCATTATTTGCTGCTCCAAAAGAAGGATAAATATCGCCAAAAGGATCTGGTATGCGGCTAAGCGGTTGACCAAGATAACTTTCCATCTTTTCGCGATCAGGTACATTGTCAGGAACCTTGCGCAAACCATCCATATCATCAGAAAAACAAAGGAGTTTCGTTTTAACTTTATTCTCCGTAAGAATATGGAAAGCATGACGCACCATGGTGGTACGTGCGACTTCCCCAAAGGTGCCAATATGCGGTAAACCAGAAGGACCATAGCCTGTTTCAAATATTACACTCTTTGGGTAATCTGTTTTTTCATACCGTTTGATAATCTTACGTGCTTCTTCAAATGGCCAAGCTCTCGATTGAACAGTTGCATCTCTTAATTCTGGCGTAAGGCTAAGGGCGTCAATCTGATCACGCATCATCATCTTTATCCTAAAAAATTAAACTCTTTAAATGGTATGGTGTATGGTTCTTGAATTTATTCGTCAATAATAGCAAGTAAAAAGCCATCAAAAATCTTCTTATTATGCTCTTGTTATGACAAGTCTCTGCATCATTCTTTCCGTTGTATGCTCTTTTGTTTTTATATCAATGAAGTACAAATATCATGAACGCAATTTACTTATTTTGATTATTGGTGTTTTAATTGTCATTATTCTAGGATTTTCCTATTACACTTATTAGCAAGAAAAAAAATCCTCTAGCATCGAACTAAAAATTGGATAGCTAAACTATTTACTAACCTCAATAAGCCAGAAAAACGACAAAATTGAATGTTTTATACAAAATCACTCCTTTAGTTATACTGTAATGATAATTTTATAAGATTGTTTATTTGAATTTTGGCGAATATGTTGCTAATGTGTGCAAAAATAGAGCATTTAAATTCATAAAACTGGCTACATCTTTTTGATCATAAGTACCTTTAATTATCCTCAAAAGCTACAAATTTAGTAAAGTAACTATTTGCTTTAACGCATTTTAGCAATCATATTACCCTTATGAAGTTTAATGTAACTTTGCCTGTAATATTTTGCACTCAGATTAAAACCAAAAGCCACAATAAATGCGTTTTGTCTAACGTAAAAGTTATTGCGCACCACTATCTTTACACTTATGAAGGAGTAAACTAGCAGCAGCATTCTTTTTGCCAACTTAAAATATTACGACGTTTCTTGCATTGAGATGATTCATGAGAGGCATTTAAATTCTTTCTTTACTATGTTTACCCGCACACCTGCCCCGCTTATGACAAACAAGCATGTGATTTTAATTGCTTCAATATAAGAGGTTTTGAAATGGGAGAATTTTACAATATTCGGGACTTTCATTCAAGTTGTACAACAATGAGTCATCCTTATAAATCAATGCATTGTCTCGTGGAGCATTCATTCATCTTTCAAATGCACCATTCTCTTATCCAATGTTAAAGATTCCATTGTGGTAAACCGTAAAAAGAATAGTTCCTCCTAGATCTCATAAATACTACGAAATTTCATGCCAATAAAGGGATTTTCTACCAAATCTGAACAGCCAATACCGTTCCATTCATAATCATTCAATTCAGAAAACAAATTCGCAGGAGAGAAACGTTTCCCATTGATTAAAATAGCATCGCTTTTTTTAAAACCAATAGTAATTAGTGATTATAATCGTTTGACCTGGAACAACTTCCAGTGAAAGAGTCTACATATATAAAATATTCAAGAGCAGAAGGTAGAGCAAATCTTTCAAAATTTTTCCTTCTGAGGATAAATATAACAAATTTTCATCAACCGAAAAGAGCGTTTCACCTTGTTTCTCATTTTCTATCGGAATTTGAGTGCATGCACAAAATTCATCAAATCCATCAGACTTTGAAAAAACTATTATGCCATGAAGAAAAATTTTAATATCATGATTCTGTGTATAAGCAGAAAGCTTAAAGCTCGCTAGTTTATTGCCATTTCCTGTTGCCACAGAGGCAATAGCATCTGCTCTTGTTTCCTTGACAATTCCATAAGACATTTTGAAAAAAGCGAACGAACAGACATCTTCAAAAGATAGATCTCTTCATAAACAGCATTTGCTCGAAACATCAGAAAAATAAAATCGCGCAAAAAATCTTCACTGTATATTTCTTTAACATCTAGCATTTCAGCTTTACAAAGCGCACGCGCTAAATCTTTCTTCTGCTTTAAATCAAAATGTATTACAATATTCAGCGCCTTGTTCGTTTTGCAACCATTTAAGAATGATTGACGTATTCAAACCCTCTAAATAAGCCCAAAATAATTTTTTACATTTTTTATCTTAAAACTCTATACTACTGTTTTTTTCTATTGCTACTCAAAGTTATGCAAATCATGATAACAAATTCCCTTAAAAAAACATTTAAAAGACGCAAAAAAAATGAAAATGAGTAAAAAAACATTTATATAAAAGATGTAAATCATGAGCATCTTTTTTAAAAATTAAAGAGGTTTACATGTCATTTTTTCCTGAATGGCACATTATTGTACAATTTTCCTTAGCATCATTGGTTCTAGCCCTCATTCCAGGACCTGATATTATGCTATCGGTAGGACGTACTATTGCACAAAATAAGAAAGCTGGAATTATGTGTGCTTGTGGAAGCGCGACGGGTTTTGCTATTCAGGTCGTTGCTGTAGCTCTTGGCTTATCAGCACTTATTTTTACCTCACCACACATTTTTTTTGTTCTCAAAATTGTGGGAGCTTTTTACCTTTTATGGCTTTCTATCCTAACGTTGTATAAACCTTCAACATTATCTTTCAAAAAGACATCCCCAAAACACCAAAACCTCAAACGTACTTATTTTACTGCTATTGCAATTAATCTCTTAAATCCTAAAGTCCTTCTTTTTAACATGACTTTCTTGCCACAATTTATTAACGCAAATGACCCTATGGTCACACAAAAACTACTTATTTTAGGTCTTTCTTATATCCCCATTTCTTTTCCTATTAACATTTCTATAGTTTTTATGGCTCATAAATTCTCTAAAGGAATAAAACGAAATCCTTCTTATCTTCGTTTTCTTGACTGGCTCATCTCAGGTATTTTCACCAGTTTTGCTCTCAGTATCCTTATTGGTGAATATTGAGTTATTGACTGTTAATTCCACATTCTAATTGTAAACGTTCAGATTTTCGTAAACGTTCTGAAATAGATTTAAGTTGACCACACGCCGCTAAAATATCGCGCCCACGCGGTATGCGGATAGGTGAGGCATAGCCTGCTTGATTAACCACATCAGCAAAACGCTCAATTTGTTCCCAATCAGAACATTGATAATTACTCCCCGGCCATGGATTAAAAGGGATCAAGTTTATCTTCGCAGGGATACCTTTCAGTAACCGCACCAGCTGCTTGGCGTCATCCAAACTGTCATTTACATCTTTTAGCATTACATATTCAAAGGTAATTCGCTTAGCATTGGAAAGGCCTGGATATTGACGGCACGCATCCATTAACAGTGCAAGTGGGTATTTCTTATTGATCGGAACAAGCATATCTCGTAACGTATCATGTACCGCATGGAGTGAAATTGCCAACATAACCCCAATTTCTTTTCCGGTTCGGATTATTCCAGGAACAACTCCACTGGTTGAAAGGGTAATCCGCCGTTTCGATATAGAAAGCCCATTTCCATCAGAAGCGATTAATAAAGCTTTTTTCACTGCTTCAAAATTATAAAGTGGTTCTCCCATCCCCATCATAACGATATTGGTGATTTTGCGTCCTTCCATTGGAACAATTGCACCATCAGGCGTGTTTTTATCAGGAAAATCACCCAAACAATTACGTGCAACTAATAATTGCGCCAAAATTTCTTCTGCTGTGAGATTGCGCACAAGTACCTGCGTTCCCGTATGACAAAAAGAACAGGTTAACGTACACCCTACTTGCGATGAAAGACATAAAGTGCCACGCCCTTCTTCAGGAATATAAACTGTTTCAATTTCAACAGGCCTTCCAGCGCCGCGTGCTGGAAAACGTAAAAGCCATTTACGCGTACCATCTTTTGATATTTGTTCTCCAGCAATTTCTGGACGCGCAATAGAAAAATGTTTCTTAAATACTTCCTGCATAGGCTTAGAAATATTGAGCATTTCATCAAAATTTGAAATACCACGTACATAAAGCCAATGCCAAAGTTGACGTACACGCATACGCGTTTGGTGTTCTGGAATACCTATTGTCTTTAAAGCTTCCACCATTTCATCCTGTGATAAGCCAATTAAAGAGAGTTTAGATCTCTCTTTCACGACAACATTATCTGACTCCCGTGCCAGACATATACCAATTGGTCTAAGATCATATGAAACGGCCATTTTTTTCCAATTTATATTGCTATTTTAGAGTTATAGAGACCTTAATGACATTTTTGTGCCGCATTTAATGCAGCGGTCACACCTTTTAAGGAATAAGTATAAGTAGTCTGTGTTCCCCGTTTTGAGAGTGCACTCACTGTCATATTTTTTCCAGCACGCATAGCAGAAACAAGCTGCTTTTCTAGTGCTGGTGATGCTAACCAAGCTGATGAATCCTTGGTGAAAAACTCAAACTCTTTATTTTCAATGGTTACGGTAACTCTTGACCCCTCTTTAAGTGGATAACCTGCCATGAATTGGGGTTCAAACGAAAGAGGTGAATGAGAACGTTTGGTAACTAAAAAGAAATTATCGCCATGCTTAACCGTCGTTGGAAGTGACTCCAAAGGCACAGACAACACGTAGCAAATTGTATTTTTCGGCGATTTATAAGAATAGGCTCCCCATGCCTCAAATTGATCTAAACGTCTTGGCGTTTGTGCACATGTTGCTACAGCAGAAATAAGAACCATCCCTAATGTAGCAATAAAAATTTTTTTAAACATCTTCATTTAACTCACTTCTTTAGTCTCTAATAAGATTCTCTTCATTGAAAAAGCTCATCAATGTCTTAGGGCAGTTGTTCCAATAATCTTAAAAAACGAAATATTTTCGCACCAATTAGAACAGATTTTTACCTCTAATCGTGATTTTTTAGTTGTTACTAAAATATGCATTTTTATTTAATAACCCGATTAAAAAACAACGCTTTGATTTTGTTTCATCGCTCAATCCCTAATTTCGTTTTGTATAAAAAACTACATCTTTAGCAATGGAATTTTAAAACAAAGTATGAACATACCATGACTTTGTTAAGAAACAAACTATACTCTTCCACACAAGCAACTTATTACAAAATCTTGAAAAGGTATCCCTTAAAGAACACCCCAATTTTACAACTTTTGAATATCATCAATAAGACTTAACAATCCCCAACGCATTTGCATTTATAAAAATCGCAAAATATCTTCTCTTAAATTTAGCGCATTTATGCTCCCTATTTATTGTCTAGAGACAAGCTTTCCACAATCTTAAAATCCTTCTGCAAGAAATTACACAACACATCAGCATATTTATCATGAAACACAGAGCGTATAATTCCTGCTCCAATCACTGCATATCATTTTATCCTCTTTGAAACCATTTTTCTTACTATCGTGCGCTTTAAACTCTTTTATTGCTAATTTCTAAATACCAGTAATCTAAAACAGTTTAACCATACTTGATTTCAATATATTAGAAAATATACACTTTCTTACACAAAACAAAGGATTCCCCTACCAACTTTGGACCTTAAGAACCAATATCATCAAAACATACCCAAGCTCTCTTGGCCTACGCAAAAATTTTATCACAGATGAATACTTCAAGAAAAGTAACCTCAGATTATATTAATAGATGCTTCGCACATGAAACATAATAAAAGTTTATGGTCGCTCTTGTCCCCAGCTCTTCAAATTGAAGATTGCCTTGAGAACATTTTTACAAAAAACCTGATATGATCAGTGTTCTCTGATCTTTGAGCGTAGATCTTCCCATTTTATAATCTGTTCTGCGCACTCTCCGCTAAGCTGCATTGGATGTTGAATTCTGAATCAATAAAGCATAAAGTGCATTAGCATCATGAGTATTGCGCAATTTTTGAACAACATCAGAATGACGCAAAACACGCGCAATCTGTGACAATGCTTTTAAATGATCAGCACCAGCATTTTCAGGTGCCAACAGGAGAAAAACAAGATCAATAGGCTCATCATCGAGAGCTTCAAAATCAACTGGACTTTCAAGGCGCGCAAATATACCAATGATTCGATTAATATTAGGCAGTTTTCCATGAGGAATCGCAATACCACCACCCAAACCCGTTGAACCTAGTTTTTCACGTTGCAAAACAATATCAAAAACCACACGCTCATTAAGGCCTGTCAATTCAGCAGCTTTTTCGGCTAAAATTTGTAGAACTTGTTTCTTCGAATTCGCCTTAAGAACCGGAATAATAGCTTCAGGTGCAATTAACTCACTTAAATTCATATTCTAATTTTCCTTTTGCACACTCAAATGTTCACCCACAAACCTGTTAATGGTATGGATACTTAAAGTTTTCTTTCACTTTCTTTCATCATCGCATATGAATTTATTTTTCAATTTATAACGGGTGATGGCTTAATTCATCTCACCATTCACTATCAGCACAACAATAAATAAGTCTTCAGCTCCTCATTAACAGCATCAGAAAACAAGGAAGTGTAGTTGTCCATAAAATTAATTTCCTTACAATACGGAACAAAGGCCGTTCACAAATTTTTGACCTTCTAGATATAAGAGTTGATATAAAATTCTTCATTGGATCTTCTTTTTCCTTCTAAAAACGGGCTCCCGTAAGGTGATAAACATACTGAGATAAAATGGTACTTTATCTTGACGATGACTGTGTACGCTTGAGTGTTAATGACGACAACGATCTAAATAGACTTTCATAACGTTTAGCGGATATTTTAAAAAGGCAAGCAAATCTGGCATGATATATACAGTCGTGCACAAAATTTTAAATGCGCAAGGCAAACCAACAAAACACCACAAACCCTATTTGACAACCGTAATATGTAAAACCCATGGTGCTACCATCAAAATATCTAAAACAGCATCATTAATACGTTGTTTGATTCGACGGAGAGGAGAAAAGTATTATGAATACTTATATACCTTCCAACAACACGCGCGTTGCCTTCTTTATCATTCATTATGAGGTTAATCTAGCGATATCTTTTCTATGATATCATTAAAAGCAAACAAAACCGATAAAACAACGAAATTACTTCATCTTGATGAAGTTTTTTTCATTTACTTAGCAAAAATTTAGTTTAAGATTATAATTGTAGAAAAATTTTGGCATAAATTAAGGAGATTTTCAGTAATAACTTGTTCAACACAATTACTATAGAAGATTTTATTGCGCAACCCAATTAAAAGACACTCATCCTCCTCTTACTCCCAAAACTGTATCGTTCTTATCTATCTGAAGCTCTTAATAACATCTCTATAGTTTCTGCAACCTGGCAATAGGCAATAATTGTCGTTAGTTATATGAGAAAAATGTGTAAAAAATAAATTCTTATTCAACTCTGTGAGACATGTTTGTTTTCCTGAATATATGGGAATAATGCTTGTGTGCACTTTTGCTTACACTTAAATAGATAAATCTATTTAAGTGTAAGCAAAAGTGCATAAAAATCATAACGCAAATTGCTACGAGTGATAAAAGCATATTTGATGGAAAGTTAAAGCTGTGAAATCAGAGAGAGAACTGGTTTCCCAAATAAATTCTGCGCACATCAGCGTTGTTGATAATATCGTTAGGACACCCGTGAACCAACACTTGTCCCGCGTGAATGATATAAGCACGGTCGACAAGCCCTAATGTCTCACGCACATTATGATCCGTTATCAAAACACCAATCCCACGCCTAGTTAAATAACGAATAAGCTGCTGAATATCAAAAATAGCGATAGGATCTATTCCTGCAAATGGTTCATCAAGTAACATAAAATTGGGGCGAGAAGCTAAAGCACGCGCAATTTCAAGTCGTCGACGCTCCCCCCCTGATAGAGAAAGAGCAGGCATCTTGCGTAAATGGTCAATTTTAAATTCATGCAAAAGGGCATCCAAATCTTCACGTCGTTTAAGGCGATCTTTTTCGATTATTTCTAAAACAGCTTTAATATTATTTTCTACTGAAAGACCACGAAAAATCGATGCTTCCTGCGGAAGATATCCAATACCTAAACGAGCACGCTGATACATTGGTAAATGCGTAATATCAAATCCATCAATTTTAATGAACCCTCCATCCGATTTGATAAGACCCGTAACCATATAAAAACAAGTCGTTTTTCCTGCACCATTGGGACCTAAAATGCCAACAGCTTCTCCGGTACGAATGCTGAAAGAAACATCATTAAGAACCTGTCTTCCACGGTAAAATTTAACCAAATGGCTAGCAACCAAGGTTCCCTTTAAGCGTTTTCTTAAAGCCTCACTTGCAAAATCATGTCCGTCCGCTTGTTTTTCTTTTTTGATTCCAAACATGAAATCTTAATGGCCATTCTTTTGACTTTGTTTAAAAATAATAGAAACGCGACCCTTTTTCTCAGACGTCTCACAACCTTCTAAAAAAGCCTTTCCGCTTTTCATATCTGCTGTCAGTTTGCATCCTGTTGCAACATTATCACCATCGGTTAATACAACATTCTTTCCTGTCAAGCTCATCATTTTTGACTTTCCATCAAAAATGCCTTTATCACCCGTAGCAATTTGCTTGGCAATTTTTATATAAACCTTTCCTAAAGCTTCCATTTTCTTAATACCCGTCGAACCAAACCAAGCCGACAATGTTGTTTTCGCATTTCCCTGATCCTCATGAGCTCCCTTACGCGTCTTATCGTAGTAAACAACTAATTTTGCTGTTCGCAGAAGACGTTCCCCTTGAACCACTGAAACATCACCATTAAAAAGTGCTATCCCCTCTTTATCACGTATTTCTAAAGAATTTGCATAAAGTTCTACCGGTTCTTTGTCGTCTGATAGATGAATTCCAAAATGGGCCTCTTCAGCATATCCAGAAACTGCTTCAAGCTCTAACATTCCCAAGCTCAAAGCCAAAGTGATACCTATCCATTGTTTGCATGATCTCCTTGGCTTCATCTTATCACTCTCAATTTTTTTTCACACAGATACATATTTTCCTTTTATCAAAGAAAACTCAAGATTCGTATTGATATGATCTCATTGCTTGTCAAGCACTAAATGCACTCCGTTATGAAAATACATTTTTTGCCCTTTTTCTAGGATTTGCAAAGCATTTGCTGCAAGATGCAAACCTGCACGACGAATATTCACGCGTTTATCTGTATTTAATTGCCCATCAGATAAATTAATATTTGCTGCCATAAATTGTGCAATCATTCCGTCATTTGTTGTAATCCTAAATGGCTTATCTAATTGCAAACAACCATTCATACTATCGTAATTTCCTCCTTGCGCATCGAGAAAAATGCGTCTTTTTTTGCCTATAAACGCTTCAGCTGTAATGTTTTGCAGCCCAATCACTTCAGAATGTTTACGATCTCGAAAGGCCTTCTCCGCTTTGACCCAATAAGGTTCATGAAAACGTGTGTAACCCTCCAATTTTGGATTGAGCATCGTCAACTTCATCATCTCACTCTCTTCATCCTTCGAAATTACAAGATCAGAAGCAGCAGGAGCAAAGAAAAATGTAAAACAACAAAAAACCAGCGCTGTAGTCAACGTACAGAGAGGTAACAGAAACTTTAAGATATTAATATTACGTGAATGACGGGATGCTTTTGAAAAAGCATCCTCAAAAAGCGATTTCTCACTTGTTGAAAAAATCTCAGAATGATCATGTACGGACATATTATCCTAATCTCTTAAATATTCCGCGTTTTTCGACTTGTATAACCTTTATAAGATGTATTTTCAAATTTTGTTTCTTGCAATTCGTTTTTTCTTGGTTTTATTTTGCTTTCACCCATTTATATATGTAATGTATATGTGTGAATAATATTGTAAAAAATCTTTTTTGTATGAAAGAGAGGTTATTTTGGTTAAATCAGAGCTTGTGCAAATTATTGCCCGTCATAACCCGCATCTTTTTCAACGAGACGTGGAAAATATTGTAAATGCTATTTTTGAAGAAATTTCAACAGCTCTCGCCAATGGGAATCGTGTTGAACTTCGCGGTTTTGGAGCTTTTTCTGTTAAAAGCCGCTCAGCCCGCAATGGTCGTAATCCACGAACAGGTGAAGCCGTTATAGTTGAAGAAAAATGGATTCCTTTCTTCAAAACAGGGAAAGATTTGCGTGATCGGCTTAATCAATGAGTAAATTTATGACAACCAAACGTATTATTTTAGCAATTATTTTGGTGCCTATAACAGTTCTCTTAATTGCTTTCATCATCGCTAACCGCCAAATAGTTACATTGACGCTTGATCCTTTTCGAATCAATTCTGAAAATTTTACTTATCAAGCACCTCTCTTTATATGGCTCTTTATTTTTTTCGGTATTGGTATTTTATTAAGTAGCATAATCCACTGGTTTACATACTATAAATACAAAAAAGCTCTTAAAGAAAGTAAAGCAGAGTTTGAGAAATTAAAAATGTCGATCACTGATATAGTATAAAGGTAATTGGGTGAAATCTTTCCCTTGTTGTGTTTAATACATCATTAAAAATAAGCTCTCTCCCTTTATCTTATAAATATTTTAATCGACTTCAGAGGCTATATTATTATAAAAATTTAAGAGCCTTTTAATGTAATTTTTTTTCATTAGCTGTATCGTGAAACCGAATATGTTTGCGCAGTGCTTTCAACCACACCCTAGCGGTACATATCCGCAAGAAAAGTTGCCTCTTATTTTAGAAACAGGAGTGAGTGCAGATTATGCTCTTATTGACTCTGGTAATGGGAGAAAGTTGGAGCATTACGGAGCTTACCGTATTATTCGACCAGAAGGTCAAGCATTATGGAAACCAACTTTATCAGAAAAACATTGGGATAATGTTGATGCCGTTTTCACAGGAAACCGAGATGAAGAAGGAGTTGGTCGTTGGTATTTTCCCAAAAAGCCACTTGGTGAGACATGGCCACTTTCTTGGAATGGATTGTCCTTTCTAGGACGTTTTACTTCTTTTCGTCACGTGGGTGTTTTTCCTGAACAAGATGCCCATTGGCGTTTTATGGAAAACAAAATTCTCAACGCCACACGTCCTATTAAGTTGCTCAATCTTTTTGGCTATACAGGTATTGCCTCTTTGATTGGTGCACGTGCTGGCGCAAATGTAACGCATGTTGATGCTTCTAAAAAAACCATTGCTTGGGCAAAAACCAATCAAGAAAGAGCAGGATTATCAAATTGCTCTATTCGCTGGATCTGCGATGATGCCGTAAAATTTGTCGAACGCGAATTGCGTCGTCAAAAAACTTATGATATGATTCTTCTTGACCCTCCTGCGTATGGACGTGGACCTCATGGCGAAATCTGGCAATTGTTTGATCACTTGCCTGCAATGGTTGCAAACTGTCGCAAACTTTTATCTAATAAACCTCTTGCCGTCGTACTCACAGCTTATTCTATCCGTGCTTCTTTCTATACACTTCACACTCTCATGCTTAGCGAATTCACAAACCTTGGCGGTACAGTTGAATCAGGAGAATTGATCTTGCGTGAAAAAACCGCCGGACGCGCTCTTTCTACTTCTCTTTTTAGCCGTTGGATTGCCTGAACATGTGTATGCCTAAAATCGGTAAGGTTAAAGAAATTATTTCTCTTAGCAATCCTATCATTAAAGATCTTAAGGCACTTAGTCAAAAGAAAAACCGTAATAGAGAAGGTCTTTTCATAGCAGAAGGGCTTAAATTAGTGATTGATGCTCTCAACCTTGGCTGGAAAATAAAAACACTCATTTTTTCTAAAAGCAAAATTGGTAACGCTGCTATTGAAAACACCGCTGCACGCACTGTAGCCAATGGTGGTCTTGTCATTAAAGCCTCACAAAAGGTCATGGAATCTATCGCACGACGTGATAATCCACAAATAGTCATCGGTATTTTTAAACAACAGTGGCAACCACTTGAAATGATAAAAGGACAGGCAGAAGATGTTTATGTTGCACTTGATCGAGTGCGTGATCCAGGAAATCTTGGTACCATCATCCGTACTGCTGATGCTGTAGGAGCTAAAGGTGTTATTTTGATCGGTGAAACAACAGATCCTTTCTCACCTGAAACAGTCCGTGCAACAATGGGATCAATTTTTTCTGTACCACTTTATCGTTTTGACGAAAGCGCCTTTTTAAACTGGTCTACACACTTTAAAGGCATGATCGTTGGCACACATTTAAAGGGTTCTATTGATTATCGTACAATTGATTTCAAAAATGGCCCTGTTATACTTTTAATGGGCAATGAAAAACAAGGTTTACCAGACACTCTTGCAAATCGTTGCGATAAACTCGCGCGTATTCCACAAAGTGGACGTGCTGATTCTCTTAATCTCGCAATAGCAACAGCCATAATGCTTTATGAAATTCGCCGTTCTTCTTTAACATTGGAACCACGCAAGGCTATAACATGAAACGCAAATCTTTCTCTTTTCTCCTTAGTTTAATTCTTATAGTATGGATTGACCAAGCAGTTAAATACTGGGTTATGCACAATATACTCATCGGAACAGAGATACCGCTTTTACCTTTTCTTTCTCTCTATCACGTACGCAACTCTGGTATCGCATTTTCCTTTTTTTCTTCTTTTTCTCATTGGGGACTTATTGTCCTAACCTTCATCATTCTTATTTTTCTTTTATGGTTATGGAAAAATACCGAATACAATAAATTTTTAGCGCGCTTTGGCCTTACCCTTATTATTGGTGGTGCAATTGGTAATCTTATTGATCGAATCTGTTTTTATTATGTCATTGATTATATACTATTTTATATTGATGATGTCTTTTATTTTGCTGTTTTCAATCTTGCAGATGCTTTTATCACACTTGGTGTTATTATGATTATTCTTGAAGAATTGCGTAGCTGGATTAAAAGAAAAAGCGTCTTCAAAAACACTTCTTCTGAATAAGATTACTACTTCTTTCCAAAAATACTCCTCTTTTCGATAATGGAATCAAAAAGAAAGCAATATATTATCGGCTTTTACTCATAAATTTCGAATTAGAAAAATTTTTAACCATTTCGCCTCTGAAAGCTAACATCTTTATATTTTTCACTTTCAATTTCTCCATGAAATTATAGAGATTCAATATCAAAGCTTATTCTGATACGTCATTCTTTATATCTTTCAGCAATTCACTAATTTATCGGACACAGTTTAAAACTGCTCTCTCATCGAATGTACTCTAAAATTATCATGTCCCCGCTATTTTATGCTCTTATACTTATCCTAAAAAGCGTCACGCATTTTAACAATTGAACTGTGGATAGTATGCACAAAGCTGCAATCAATTCTAACAGTGTCTTTTTGCTTTTTCCATCTGTTTATATTTCTTTATTCAGACAGACAATACAGCCATTTATTGACTTGCAATTAAAAAAACATATTATTTTTTCTCTCTTTTTCTTGGAAATATGCTGTTTCTTTTACAGAGTATATAACTAAACGATAGGGAGAAGAAATATGAACGAAAAGAATTCGGCTCCTCCAAAAAATTTTCTAAGTGCAGATGATCATTCTTTTTTATTAAGTTCGCGTGCTTTTGCACCTCTGTTTTGGTGTCAATTTTTTTCTGCTTTTAATGACAACTTTGTTAAAAATACTTTAGTTTTTCTCATTATCACATGTAGTGCTTTAGAATACCAACCAAGCCTTATTAATTTAACAAATGGTGTTTTTTCACTTCCTTATCTTTTATTTTCTGCAACAGGAGGCCAATTAGCTGACTGTTTTAGTAAAGCAAAAATTGCTCGCTTGATTAAATTTTTTACTCTCTTTATTGCTTTAGCAACCGCGGGCTCTCTCTTTTTATCTTCCATCACTTTGCTTATGTTCTGTTTATTTCTTTTTAGTTCTGCTTCAGCACTTTTTGGACCCATTAAGTATGCAACATTACCAGACCATATGGCAAAATCTCACTTACCACGTGCCAATGCATGGATAGAAACAGCAACCTTTATTGCTATTTTATTGGGAACATTATGGGCTGGACTCAATTTCGATTTTCAAAATGAACTTCAAATTATTCCAGCACTCGTTATAATTATCTTAGCTATACTTTCGTGGGCTACAAGTTGTTTTATGCCAGAAAACATTCCTGCGCAATCGGATCTCATTGTTGACTATAACATCATACGTGCTACCAAATCTATTCTCAAATACTGTATCCAAGAAAAACGCTTACTGATTGTAAGCCTTATAGTTTCTTGGTTTTGGTTTATAGGAGCCACACTCTTATCTATCATTCCAATACTCATGGCTTTTCTTAATTACCTTCCCAATGGAACTATCATGTTTTTAACATTGTTTTCCATTTTCGGTGCTCTCGGATCTGCAATGGCAGCTTGGCTCTCAGCGGAACGAATTAACTTATTACTAGCGGCCATAGGAACTTTTGTCTTTGGCCTTGTTTGCATAGACTTAAGTATTATTCTTAATGGTCTTGATCCTGAATTAAAAGCTGAAAAGCTTATTGATTTTTTTTCTCATTCGAAATTATTGCGCATGATATTTGATTTCGCCTTGGCAGCAATTTCAAGTACTTTTCTTGTTGTTCCTGGATTTTCTGCGCTGCAAGCCTGGGCTAAACCTCGTAAACGCGCACGCGTTATTGCTGCCAATAACATCCTCAATTCCGCTATTATGGTTATGGGAGCAGGTATTATCACTTTTATTCAATATCTTGGTACCTCAGTTGATAAGATAATTCTTATTCTTGGTATTAGCTCTTTAATAACGGCAATCGTTCTACTAAAATATTTGCCTACGAATCCTCTCCGCGACTTTATTTTTATTTTTTTTCGCATATTTTTTCGTTTAGAAATCAAAGGTATAGAAAATTTCTCCAAAGCTGCCCCCCTCCCCATTCTAGCTTTTAACCATGTATCCTTTCTCAATGTTTTTCTGGCTCTAACTATTTGCGAAATAATCAATTTGCGCAATCCAATTATTGTTATTGACGTTCATACTGCAAAACTTTGGTGGATGCATCCCTTTGTTAAATACATAAATACTTTTCCCACTGATCTCACCAAATCGTTCAAAAATCGCCATTTTATAAACACCGTAATACAAAAGAAACCTTTTATTATTTTTCTAGAAAGAAATATCTCTGTTACAAAAAACTTCATAAAAGTTTATGAAAAGAGCGCTGCAATTATTGATAAAGCAAAAGTGGTTCCTATTAAAATTTATGGTTTTGAAAACTCTTTTTTTTCAAGTTCTTCTAACATTCACACACACCGTAAACTTTTTCCTAAAATAACAGCTGTCATCCATGAGCCTGTTGATTTTAATATGATATAAATCTAAAAAGTTCTGCCCATCATTAACTTACTGGAAAGTAGTTGTCTCCGTATTAGGTTTCATATCATCTTTTGAATTTTTTGATTAAAGTTATACACTTAACAATAAATTCATTAAAGATTCTAGTAATCGTAGGATGTGTACAAAAAATTGAAGATTTTCTTCATAGACCCTATAAGTTTATGGATTTATATTCTTAACTCTTTAAAAGTTCATACTGGCTCTAAAATACGCTGTACTTAACCTAAAAATTATGAGAATTTAGTTAACTATCAACGAAGTTATGCAAAAATAAATTTCTGATATTTGCATCTTAAGCGAACATCGCTGAAATCATCTCTCCAGCTTTATAAAAATTTACTAAAAAGACTCGATGTCCTTGATCAAAACCGCCCCCTTTCATTACCAATTTGTAAGTTTTCCTTTTAACAAAAGTCTCTTGTAATTTTGAAATAAATCCCCATAATAAAGGCAGGTAAGCTGGAATTCCGCCAGCAGAACCTGGGGTTGTTTCTTTTTGTCAAGTAAAAGCTTATAAGAAACGAAAAGGTAACGATCCTTTCTAACCCCAATATCTGACGGAACATATGCTAAAGGACTTTATATTATGGCTGATTTCAAAAATTCACGTCCGGCGTCACTCTTTCGTGCCGATGCATCAATTGATCAAGGATTGCGCAGCTATATGCTGGGCGTCTATAATACAATGACCATTGGTTTGCTTATTACAGCTGCTGCCGCTTATGCAGTTGCATCATTAGCAACGACAACGGAAATGAGCCAGGCAGCCGCTCAAATCAGTAGCAGTGTTTACTTAACTTCATTTGGAGTAACATTTTATACATCGCCATTCTCTTACATTATTATGTTTGCACCACTTGTGGCGGTATTATTCCTTAGTTTCAAAATCAATACACTGAGTACAAGTGCGGCTCGTAGCCTCTTTTTCGGTTATGCTACCCTTGTTGGACTTTCATTGTCCTCAATCATTTTACGTTATACAACAGAAAGTATTGTGCAAACCTTTGTTATTAGCGCTGCAACTTTTGGTGCTCTTTCGCTTTATGGTTACACAACAAAGCGCGATCTTACGGCGATGGGTTCATTCTTTTTTATCGGGTTGGTTGGCTTGATGCTTTCCATGATTGTGAATATCTTTCTCGGATCAAGTGCTTTGCAATTCGCTATCTCTGTGATTGGCGTCTTTATCTTTGCGGGTCTCACAGCTTATGATACGCAAAATATTAAATTGATGTATTATGAAGGAGATGCAAATGATACTCAAGGACGTAAAATTATTATGGGTGCGTTAAGTCTTTACCTTGATTTTATTAATATGTTTGTCTTCTTACTGCAATTTCTCGGTTCAAACCGTGATTAATTGTAGCAATTATTTCTTAATTAAAAAACCTTGTTTCCTTTGAGAAACAAGGTTTTTTAGTTTTTAAGCAAGCTTACACCTTTTACCACTTTGGCATATACACTTCACAAAATGACAAAGAAATATCATAAACAAAAATTTTCCCAGTTCACAGCATTTATCCAGCAAAAGCTCAATAATCTCCTTTTAAAGACAATCCGCCGACAATCTTGTCATCGGTTAGACATAATCAACCACAATGATAATTATGATCTTACCGTCGCTTCCTATAATGTCCATAAGTGCATAGGTGTTGATAAAGTTTTTAATCCTACTCGAATTGTACAAGTTATTACTGAACTGCAAGTTGATATTCTTGCCCTTCAAGAAGCAGATAAACGTTTTGGTGAACGGATTGGTTTGATTGACCTTCAGCTGTTAAAAGCCGAAACAGGTCTGATTCCAGTGTCTTTGAACACTATGTCACCTCATGGTCATGGTTGGCATGGTAATGCTCTTTTTTTGCGAAAAGGATACGTACGTGATACCTTACAAATCACTCTGCCCGGTATTGAACCACGTGGTGCGGTGATTGTAGAGCTGGAAATGGAAGCAGGTCCTATTCGTGTTATTGCCGCTCATTTTGGATTATTACGCCATTCTCGTAATCAGCAAACAAAAACGCTTCTTTCACTGCTACAAAAACGCCCTCTTATGCCTACACTGCTTATTGGGGATTTTAATGAATGGCGGATAGGAAAAAGTTCATCTTTAAACCACTTCGCGCCCTATTTTGATAGCACATTTGGAACTGTACCAAGCTTTCCCTCTCGTTTTCCCTTTCTGGCTCTTGATAGAATTCTTGCTTTCCCTCATCAACTAGTGATACGTATTGAAAATCATCATTCACCGCTTGCGCGTATTGCCTCAGATCACTTGCCTATCAAAGCTTATCTTGATCTTTCTCATGCAATGGCTACTCTTAAAAACAAAATAAATGAAAAAGGCTAATGTGCTTCATCCCAATTTTGAGCAACCATTACTTTTACTTCAAGCGGCACAGACAAAGAAAGAACCGGCATTGTAGCATTTTCCATAACTTTTTTAACAACAGCCATAGTTTTTTCACTCTCCTCTTCTGGCACCTCAAAAATCAATTCATCATGCACTTGTAACAACATTTTTGCTGACAGTTTTTCTTTTTCCAAAGCATCTTCCATGTGAATCATAGCACGGCGAATAATATCCGCAGCTGATCCTTGAATCGGCGCATTGATAGCAGCGCGCTCATTAAAAGAACGAATTTGTGGATTAGCTGCTTTTATTTCCGGATAATGGATACGACGTCCAAAAATTGTCTCTACATAACCATTTTGGCGTGCAAAAATTTTCGTCGTTTCCATATAGTCTTTAATTCCTGGAAACCTTTCAAAGTAAAGTTGAATATAACGCCCCGCCTCTTGCCGTGAAAGACCCAATTGGTTGGCTAACCCAAAAGCCGAAATGCCGTAAATAATGCCAAAATTAATCGCTTTTGCACGTCGTCGTATATCCGATGGCATTTCCTCTACCGCTACTCCAAACATTTGTGAGGCTGTTATAGCGTGAATATCCTGCCCCCTAGCAAAAACTTCTTTTAATGCCTTGATATCAGCAATATGCGCAAGAATGCGCAATTCAATTTGACTATAATCTGCCGAAAGCAATACATGCCCTTTTGGAGCAACAAAAGCTGTTCGAATTTTACGCCCCTCAGCAGTTCGCACTGGAATGTTTTGCAAGTTGGGCTCTGATGACGACAACCTCCCCGTTGATGTCATTGCTAAAGAATAATTCGTATGAACACGCCCTGTTTTTGGCAAAATATAAGATGGCAAAGCATCTGCGTAGGTAGATTTTAGTTTTGCAAGTTGACGCCAATCAATAATTTTACGCGGTAAAACATGACCTTCAGCAGCCAATTCCTCTAAAGTTTGTGCGGAAGTTGACCATTGCCCACCTTTCGTTTTAGCACCTCCAGGTAATCCTATTTTTTCAAAAAGGATATCACCTAATTGTTTTGGTGAAGCAAGATTAAATTTCTCACCAGATAGCTGATAAATTTCTTCTTCTAGAATAAAAGCTGACTGCGCTAATTCTCCTGAAAGACGCAACAAAATCTGTCGATCAACAAGAATCCCGCGTTCTTCCATTTTTGCAAGAACTTCTATCAGTGGTAGATCAAGACGTTCATAAATTTTAGTCATCCCCTGCGCTACAAGTTGTGGTTTCAAAACTTTCCATAACCGAAGTGTTATATCAGCATCCTCCGCAGCATAAAGGGTTGCTTGTTTCAAATCCACCTCTGCAAAAGACGTGATTTTTTTTCCGTTATGCGTTAGATCCTTGTAGCCAATTGGCTTATGACCAAGCCAACGTTCAGACAAAGCATTCATACTGTGTGTTAGAGTTCCAGCCTCTAAAGCATACGACAAAAGCATTGTGTCATCAAAACAATGTATCCCGATGCCATATTGCTTCATTACTAGCCAATCATATTTTATATTCTGACCAATTTTTAAAACTGCTTCATCTTCTAATATCGGCTTTAAAAGCGCCAAAGCCTTCTGTGTTTCAATCTGCGAAACAATGCGCCCTCCTCTCAAAAGATCATCTTCTCCTTCAACGTGTTCAAGGGGTACATAAGCTGCTCTTTCCGGTTGTAATGCCAACGAAAAACCAACAAGTTTTGCTTGCATGGGATCAAGAGAAGTTGTTTCCGTATCAAAAGCGAAAAAGCCTTGCTCTTGTGCTTGTGATAACCACTCTTTCAACGTTTTTTCATCAAGAATGGTTGTATAGGAATCTCTTGTAATTTTCTGGTTTAAAGCTTGATTTTGACGTTTTTGTGCTAGCCGTTGTGGGGAATTTTCAGAAAAATCATGAAGGGATTCTTTCTCCGCTATTTTTAAATCAGAATCACTTTCATCTCCAGACTTTTCCCACTCAACATCTATATCAAGGGCATCAATAACTGCTGCATCACATGCTGTTGCCTCTGCTACACGACGCGCTAATGTAGTAAACTCCATAGCTTTAAGAAAAGCGATTAAGCGCGGACCATCTTGGGGTTTTAAAATAAAATCGTCTAAATCATTCTCTACAGGTACATCTGTTTTAAGTTGAACCAATTCACGAGAAATTTTTGCCTGTTCACTATAAGCTTGAATATTTTCACGTCGTTTAGTTTGTTTAACTTCTGTCACGTGTTGCAACAAAAGATCAAGAGAGCCAAATTGATTGAGCAATTGCGCTGCAATTTTGGGACCAATACCTGGAATACCTGGTACATTATCTGTTGGATCTCCAGTCAAAGCTTGCAAATCAACCATTTTTTCAGGGGAAACACCCCATTTTTCTATAACTTCAGAGATACCAGTACGCTTGTCTTTCATTCCATCATACAAAGACACATATATATTTACCAATTGCATTAAATCTTTATCAGAAGAAATAATCGTTGTTTTTACTTTAGCTTTTGTTGCCAACTGTGCATAGGTAGCAATTAAATCATCCGCTTCAAATCCTTTCTTTTCGATACATGGCAAATTAAAAGCCTTTGTTGCATGACGTATGAGAGAAAATTGAGGAATAAGATCTTCAGGAGGTGTTGTGCGATTAGCTTTATATTGTGGATAAATTTGCTTACGAAAGGTATCCGATGAATAGTCAAAAACAACAGCGAAATGGGTTGGAACAATGCCGGTAACTGTATTACGCGCATCACAGAGAAGTTTCCATAGCATATTACAAAAACCAGCAACAGCTCCTACAGGGAGTCCATCCTTTTTGCGTTTCAAAGGTGGTAAAGCATAGTAAGCACGAAAAACATAGCTTGATCCATCAACCAAAAAAAGATGATCTGTTGCTTTCATGATAATTTCATTTCTCCATTTCAGCTCAAAAACAATTTACTCTTATATATTTTTATATTTTTTTCATTCTTATTTTTAAATTTATCAAAACGCCTCTAAAAAGCCATTTTTTGTTTTCATAAAGCGTGGAGTCGTTACACTTTATATTCAGTACCTAGAGCTTTTCTTTGCTGTTACAGGATATAATAGCTTTCATTTTGCTCCTCCTATGATAGCTGAGGTACAATGTAACGACAGGGTCGTTGTGGTGTTCCCCTCCCCACAACGACCATACTTTATTTAGAGAACTATGCTTTCAGAAATCCTGTTACTTCTTGTTTTTTAATGGGCTTTTCAGGAGAGAATTATTGAGGAACTTTAAAAGAATTCCAGAGAGCCTTTTCACCAATTTTTTTGATAAAATCAGCATGCATGCTTTTTTCTTGTACACTTAGCCGGGGAGGGAGGCTTTGTGGACGAACTTTAACTTCTGAGGGAGCATTCTTGTGATTCTGGCTTTTTTCATCAACACTTCCACTGTTCCCAAAAACCAATACGCTCTGCTTTCCACCAATAAGCTCAATATAGACGTCGGCGAGAATTTCCGCATCAAGCAAAGCTCCGTGAAGAACACGATGACTATTATCAATACCAAAACGTTTGCATAAAACATCAAGAGAATTAGGTACCATAGGAAATTTGCGCCGTGCCATAGCCAATGTATCAATAACATTGTCAAAACTAATGAGAGGCTTATTCACCCGTATTAATTCTGCATTGAGAAAACCAATATCAAAATTTGCATTATGGGCAATTATTGTTGCTCCATTGATAAATTCCAAAAATTCATCGGCAATATCACTAAATTTTTTTTCATTCTTTAAGCGTTCATTGGTTAATCCATGGACAGCTACAACTTCATCAGAAATAATAACGCCTTGCGGATTCAAATAAACATGAAATCGTCGTCCTGTAAGATAACGATTAACCATCTCTATACAGCCGATTTCAATTATACGGTCTTTCTCTTTATCTAAACCTGTTGTTTCTGTATCAAAAATAATTTCACGCATTAGTTTCATTCTTTAGCAAACTTTTTATCACAAAAAGAACTTGTTGACGAGTGTTCTCTAAATCTTTTCCTGTATCAATAATAAAATCAGCACGTGCTCGTTTTTTTTCATCAGGCATTTGCCTCGCATTGATAAAAGAAAATTTTTTTTCGTTCATATTTTTGCGAATCATTGCACGTTCCTTTTGTATTGCCAATGAAGTAGAAACAACAACTACATTATCTACACGTTTTTCACCTTTTGTTTCAAAAAGAAGTGGAGTATCAAGAACAACCAATTTTTCTCCTTGTTGACGCGCTGTATCAACGAATTCTTTTTCTTTTTTTTGGACTAAAGGATGTATTATTTTTTCTAAGGTTTGTAATTTTTTATTATCGTTGATCAAAATTTCAGAAAGCTTTAGACGACTCATTTTACCATTCTCAACCACACCAGGGAATGTATGTTCTATGAGAGATAAAATTGATTCACTCTTATAAAGTTGGTAAACTGCTTCATCAGAACTAAAAACGGAAATACCTGCTTGCCTGAAAAAATCAGCAACTGTTGATTTTCCCATAGCAATTGATCCGGTTAGCCCTATGATTTTCATCTTTTCTCTTCACCAATATCCTGTAAAATTTCCGTACGTAATGCTTTTGTCACCTGAGGTCTTATTCCAAACCATCGTTCAAACCCTAGAACAGCCTGATGTAAAAGCATACCCAACCCATCAACTGTTTTTAGTCCATGCGCTTTTGCTTGTTGTAAAAAAGGAGTTACCAAGGGCGTGTAAACAATGTCTGTTACCAACGCTGTTGTCTTCATTTTATGAAAATCACAAAAAAAAGAAGCGTTTTTTTTCTCATTTGAAATTGTCATGCCTACAGAAGTTGTATTGACAATTAAATCAGCCTGATGGAGTATTTCATGCACCTTATACCAATCATAAACTTTAATCAGTTTTCCAAAATGCTCGGCTAAACTTTCCGCTCGTTGTTTTGTACGATTAACTAAACAAATACGTTCAAACCCTCGTTTTTTTAAAGCATAGAGGATAGCACGCGCACCGCCACCAGCACCAAAAACAAGAGCTGTTTCTCCCACCCAATCAGGAGCAGAATCATCAAGGTTAGCACTAAAGCCATAGGCATCACTATTTGTGCCACAAAGTTTATCTCCTTCATACCACAGTGTATTAACAGCACCAATCATTGTTGCTACATCATCTTTATAATTTACCAAATGAAAGGCCTCCTGTTTATGAGGTAAAGTGACATTCCCTCCACAAAAACCTTTCCTTTTTAAAGATACTAAAAAATCTCTAAGTTCTCCAGATGTTACTTCCTGTGCCAGATATTCACCCTGTAAATCATATTTTTTAAGCCAAAAATTGTGAATTTTTGGTGATTTTGAGTGGTGAATAGGAGTACCAACAACAAGAGCACGTGGAAGAATTTTTTCTTCGCGCTTTATTGTCAAATTAATCATTGATGACCCCAAAATGACGCAATTTTATTAATAAAGGTAATAAAGGTAACCCAACAATAGTAAAAAAATCTCCGTCAATTTTTTCAAAAAGATGGATCCCTTCTCCTTCAATTTGATACACGCCCACACTGTTTAGAATATCTGTCCCTACACGAGAAAGATAATTTTCAATGAATTCTAATGACAAATGACGTACTGACATATGAGCGCTAAAAGATTCAACCCAAATTTTTTGTCCATTCCGGAATAAAGCTACTGCACTATGAAGAGAATGAATTTTTCCTGATAAGGTGCACAAACGTTGATGTGCTTCTTCTTTGCTTTTAACTTTATGAAAAATTTGACCTTCTAAATCAAGTACTTGATCACATCCGATAACTAAGGTATCCAGAAAACGCTCAGAAACATTTTTTGCTTTTGCACATGCAAGAAAACAACTTAGTTCTTTAGGTTTTTTTATTTTTCCTTTTTTTTCTAATTCTCTTTCATCAAAAGAAGCCCTTTCAACGAAGAAATTTAAACCTGCTTTTTTCAACAATTGTGCGCGATAAGAACTAAGAGATGCTAATATTAAAGTCTCTGCTAACATAGATTTTTCTTTCGTTTTTCTTCACAAAATCGCGAAAAAAGTTCAAATATTGCCGCAGAAGTTTCTTCAATAGAGCATCTTGTAACATCAATAATAGGCCATCTAAAACGCTCACAAATGCGTTTTGCATAGGTCAATTCTTCAGCTATACTGATTCTATTAGTATAACTTTCAAGAGCAAAACCATCACCCAAATTCCGATTTTGACGAATATGTGAAATTCGTTCAACTGATGCAATTAAGCCTATAATGAGAGTATTTTTTGCTCCTAAAAGAGTGTCTGGCAAATTAATGCCTGGAATAAGAGGAACATTGGCAGTTTTTATTCCACGATTTGCTAAATAAATACTAGTTGGTGTTTTAGAAGTTCTTGAAATTCCAACAAGAATTACATCTGCATTTGAAAGACTATTGGGAGACTGACCATCATCATGCTCTATTGTAAAATCCAATGCTTCAATACGGCGAAAATAGTCTGCATTGAGATCATGCTGTGCACTAGCACGTAAATTTGTAGGCATTCCAAGGTGAGATTGAAAAGCATTCAAAACAGGATCAAGTATATCAATACAGGAAACCTTTATTTTTTCACATCTTCTTCTAAGAAGCATTTTAATTTTTTTATTAATAATTGTGTAAAGAACAATCCCCGGCTCCCGTTGTATCTCATCAAGAGCTCTCTGCAACTGTGCTCTGTTGCGAATCATCGGATAGATATGTTCTGTTGCTTGATTCATCGTATATTGCGATGCTACAGCTCTCCCAACAGAAATTAATGTTTCTCCCGTTGCATCAGAAAGCATGTGTAAATGAAAGTTTTTTTTTTCTCTTGTCACAAAAATTTTAGCTCCTTGTTAATAAATGTGCATATATTCCCTTCATCTTTTATAAAGTGAAAACTTATATAAATTTTTCCGTTATTATGCACAAATCTAATAATTTTGATAACTAAAATTCTCTTAGAAAAAAAATGGGGATAATACCTTTAAAATAGAGATATACTTTGTTTTTTTCTCTTTTCCTTTGTGGATAAAACTGAGGACGATTGAAGTATAAATAATAATCCCCATTAAACACAGATTTGAATAAAAAAAATTGTCATTTATTAAATTATTAAAGAAAAAAATTCGGAAAAAAACTTCTTCTGAAGTTTAACTTATATGAGGATATAAAGCATACATAATTTAAAAAAAACTGTACTAAGAATTAGTATATCATGTAAGTTATTTAAAATATTATTAATTTTTTTGTAAATTATTTTCTTTTTAAAAGTTTGCTGAAACATTTCAATTTGTAGAAGTGATTATTTTTTATATGGTTGTAGAATTGTATATGAAGATAAATCTTATAAAGGACACTTGCAGTTTAGGAAAGTTAAGTATAGAATACTCCTATCTTACTAAAAGTGTTCTATTCTTTAAATTTCCCATAAATTAATTTAGAAAACAATTTCTCCACCTACTAAAGAGCTTATTTCATGCAGGAAATGAAACTACAAGAACTTAAAAGTAAAAATCCCGTCGAACTTGTTTCTTTTGCTGAAACATTAGAAGTTGAAAATGCTTCTCTCATGCGTAAACAAGAGTTAATGTTCGCTATCTTGAAAAAACTTGCCTTGCAAGATGTAGAAATTATTGGAGAAGGAGTTGTTGAAGTTTTACAAGATGGATTTGGATTTTTGCGATCTGCTGATGCTAATTATCTTCCAGGACCTGATGATATTTATCTTTCACCTGCACAAATTCAATCTTTTTCTTTAAAAACAGGGGATACTATTGAAGGTCCTATAAGGAGTCCAAAGGAAGGAGAGCGTTATTTTGCTCTTCTTAAAATTAATACAATTAATTTTGAAGACCCTGAGAAAATTCGTTATAAAATCCATTTTGATAATCTCACACCTCTTTATTCAAACGAACGTTTTCAAATGGAAATACAAGACCCTACAGAAAAGGATATGTCATCACGAGTGATTGATTTAATATCTCCATTAGGAAAAGGACAGAGAGGATTAATTGTAGCACCTCCTAGAACAGGAAAAACTGTTTTACTTCAAAATATTGCTCATTCTATCACTACTAATCATCCTGAATGTTATCTTATTGTCCTTTTAATCGATGAAAGGCCAGAAGAAGTCACTGATATGCAGCGTTCTGTAAAAGGAGAGGTGGTTTCTTCTACTTTTGATGAACCAGCAATACGTCATGTACAAGTAGCTGAAATGGTTATTGAAAAAGCTAAACGTCTCGTTGAATATGGGCGTGATGTGGTTATCCTTCTTGATTCTATTACACGTCTTGGGCGTGCATATAATACAGTTGTTCCATCATCAGGTAAAGTTTTGACAGGTGGTGTAGATGCGAATGCTTTACAACGTCCAAAACGTTTTTTTGGGGCAGCACGTAATATTGAAGAAGGTGGATCTTTAACTATTATTGCAACGGCTTTGATTGATACAGGTAGTCGTATGGATGAAGTTATTTTCGAAGAATTTAAAGGAACAGGTAATTCAGAAATTGTCCTTGATCGTAAAGTTGCTGATAAGCGTATTTTTCCTGCTATGGATATTTTAAAGTCAGGAACACGTAAGGAAGAGCTTTTAGTAGTACGACAAGATTTGCATAAAATTTTTGTACTTCGTCGTATTTTAGCACCTATGAATGTTACAGATGCAATTGAATTTTTGATTGATAAGTTAAAACAAACGAAAAATAATAGTGATTTTTTTGATTCAATGAATACGTAGAAACGTTAAGTTTTTTAATTAGGATAAATCCTGTGGATACAATCTTTGCTGTTTCGAGTGGATTGTTACCTTCAGGGGTTGCTGTCATTCGGCTTTCAGGTTCTCATGTTGTGCATGTTGTTAAAACGCTTTGTGGTTGTCTACCTAAAGCGCGGTTTATGCATTATGGAAAACTTACGGCTCGAGATGGTAGCTTTTTAGATTCTGCTTTGACTGTTTTTTTTCCTGCTCCTCGTAGTTTTACGGGAGAAGATTGTGCTGAATTTCATTTGCATGGAGGGAAAGCTGTTGTTAATCGTTTTCTTGATGAATTGTCCACATTTAAAGGATGCCGCATTGCAGAACCAGGTGAATTTTCACGTCGTGCTTTTATGGAGGGAAAATTAGATCTTGTTCAAGCAGAAGGTCTTGCTGATTTAATAGAGGCAGAAACGGAAAGTCAGCGGCGTTTAGCAATTATGGGTACAAGTGGGCGTTTAACGGTACTTTATCGTGATTGGCGTCATAAACTTATGAAGATTCGTGCTTTTATTGAAGCGGAACTTGATTTTTCTGATGAAGTTGATATCCAAAATTTGGTATCTGATAAAGTTTGGAAAGATGTTGAAGATCTTTGCATTTCTATTCGGAGACATATTGCTGAAGGAGAGCGTGCGAGTATTTTACGTGATGGATTAAAAATTGTCATTTCCGGTGCTCCAAATTCTGGAAAATCAAGCATTATGAATCGTTTAGCTGGAAAACCTGTTGCTATTGTGACAGAAGAAGCAGGAACAACACGTGATGCTTTGGAAATAAGACTTGTTTTAGGTGGTTTACCGGTTTTTTTAATAGACACTGCTGGTTTTAGGAAAACAAACAACAAAATCGAACAATTAGGAATAGAAGTTGCAAAGCAGCATGTTAGGGATGCTGATTTGGTTATTTTAGTTTATGATATGCAAAACCCTAAGGAAGTTTATTTACCGGAAACGTCGGCTGAAATATGGCGTATAGGAAATAAACTTGATCTTTATGAAGATAATAAAAAGCTGTGGTCAATACAATTTTCGGCATTAACGGGTTTGAATTTTGATCATTTTGTAAAGGAACTTGAATTGTTTTGTCTGCAGCGTGTTTCTGAGATTGGGAATCTTGTTACTGCACGTAAGAGGCAACTTCAATTGTTAAAAGAGTCTGTTAAGGAAATTGAGGATTCTGTGAATTATGATTATCTTGATCTCAGTTTACGTGCAGAACATCTTCGTCGTGCCAGTGATTTTCTTGGAAAAATTACTGGAGATACAGATGTTGAGGACTTACTTGATATTATTTTTTCAGAGTTTTGTATTGGAAAATAATGATTCACGTGAAACATTCATTATTCCATAGACAGATTAAGAATATTATGTATTTTACATGTTCTATTTCACGTGAAACTTGAAAATAATTTTCTGCGGAATGAATTAAATGCAATTATATGATGTTGTTGTTATTGGAGGTGGTCATGCTGGCTGTGAAGCTGCTTCAGCTTCAGCGCGTGCTGGGGCACAGACAGCACTCATTACACATAAAATATCAGCATTAGGAACAATGTCGTGCAATCCAGCTATTGGAGGACTTGGAAAAGGACATCTAGTTCGTGAAATAGATGCTTTGGATGGGCTTATGGGACGAGCAGCAGATGCTGCTGGAATTCAATTTCGACTCCTTAATCGACGGAAAGGACCAGCAGTAAGAGGTATACGCACACAGGCTGATAGACAACTCTATAAAGAAGCAATTCAAAATCTTTTAAAAGAACAGGATAATCTCATTTTCATTGAAGATGAAGTCATTGATCTGATTGTTAAAGATAATGGTATTTCTGGTGTTGTGTTAAAAAAACAAGGAGTACTTACTTCTGGTGCTGTTGTTTTAACAACAGGTACTTTTTTAAATGGTTTTATTCATATTGGTGATAAAACATGGGCTGCTGGACGTATAGGGGAAAAATCAAGTGTACAACTTGCCAAACGTTTAAAAAGTTATGGTATAAATCTTGGTCGATTAAAAACAGGAACTCCAGCTCGTCTTAGTAAAAAAACAATCTGTTGGGAGTGTCTTCCTAAACAGCAAGCTGACGAAGATGCTGTACCTTTCTCTCTTTTGACTAAAAAAATTGAACAGCCTCAAATTGAATGTGCTATAACACGTACAAATACACAAACACATCAAATTATTCGTGAAAATATTCATCGTTCTGCTTTATATTCAGGAAATATTGAAGGATTAGGACCACGTTATTGTCCTTCAATTGAAGATAAGATTGTTAAATTTGGAGATCGTGATGGGCATCAGATTTTTCTAGAACCAGAAGGTTTAAATGATGATACTATATATCCAAATGGTCTTTCTACTTCTCTTCCTGAAGATGTGCAAATTTCTTTATTTAGAACAATTGAAGGGTTAGAAAATGTTACAATTCTACAACCTGGTTACGCTATTGAATATGATTTTGTTAATCCACAACAGTTGACAAAAACTTTAGAATTACGCTCTTTACCAGGATTATTCTTAGCTGGACAAATTAATGGAACAACAGGATATGAGGAAGCTGCAGCACAAGGTCTTTTGGCTGGATTAAATGCCGCACGTAAGGTAGGTGGATTAGATGAAATACTTATAAGTCGTTCTATGGCTTATATTGGTGTTATGATAGATGATTTAGTTTTGCGTGGGGTTTGTGAACCTTATAGAATGTTTACATCACGTGCTGAATTTCGTTTGTCTCTGCGATCTGATAATGCGGATGCTCGTTTAACACCTTTAGCACAACAATTGGGTATTGTAAGTAAATTACGTTGGGAGTGTTATCAGCAAAAAAAACAACGTCTCGATCAAGCGCGATCATTATGCCAAGAGCTTTTTTTAACGCCTAATCAAGCATCTATTCATGGATTGCAAGTGAATCACGACGGAATTCGGCGCTCAGCTTACGATCTTCTTGCTTATCCACACATGAATATAGAGCGTCTTTCACATGTTTGGCCGCAGTTACAATCTATTGATTCTAAAACAGTTGAGTCTTTAGAAATTGAAGCTCAATATGCAGTTTATTTGGAAAAACAAGAACAGGACATCCTTGCTCTTCAACGAGATGAGCGTTTAGAAATTCCTTCTTCTCTTGATTTTCAGGCAATTTCTGGTCTTTCTAATGAACTCAAAACAAAAATTCAAGAAATATCGCCACGTTCAATTGCTGATGCACAAAAAATTGATGGTATGACACCAGCAGCATTATCACTTATTATCACTTACATTCAACGTCAAAGACGTGAAAAGGTTAAATCAGCTTAATGGATTTTTCTATAGAACAAAAATATCAGAAGCTTTTAAAAATAGTTCCTTATGTTTCACGTGAAATAATGCAAGATTTGGTACAGTTTGAATCTTTGATAATGCAATGGAATAAACATATTAATTTAATATCCTCTTCAACAATACCTCTTCTATGGACACGTCATATTTTAGATTCAGCTCAAATTTATCCTCTACACAGTGATCTTCTGCATTGGTGTGATCTTGGATCAGGTGGCGGATTTCCTGCCATTGTTATTGCTATTTTTCTTAAAGAAAAAAAAACAGGGCATATTGATCTTATTGAAAGTAATGGAAAAAAAGTAGCTTTTTTACGAACAGTTATTGCTCAGCTTGATCTTCCAGCGACAGTTTTTCATTGTAGAATTGAGAATGTTACAAAAAAAATAAAAACTCCAGAGATTATAACAGCGCGGGGGTTAGCTTGCTTAGATGATCTTTTAAGGCTTATTTTTCCTTTATTAACACAAAATACAATAGCTCTTTTGCAAAAAGGTCGGGATTACTCTATAGAAATAAAAAATGCCTCTGCCAATTGGCAGTTTGATCTGCTAAAACATAAGAGCAAAATTGATGAGAATTCTGTTATTTTAGAAATTTCTCAGGTTAGATCATGTAGAGGGTAAAATAAAATGAGCGGAATGCGGATTATCGCTATTGCAAATCAAAAAGGTGGAGTTGGAAAAACAACTACAGCAATTAATCTTGCAACAGCTTTAGCAGCTATTGGGGAAAATGTTCTCATTATGGATATTGATCCACAAGGAAATGCTAGTACAGGACTCGGAATTGATCGTAATAGCCGTCCTTTATCATCTTATGATGTTATGATTTCAGGAGTTTCAGTGACAGAAGCAGCTTTGAAAACAGCTGTGCCAAATCTTTTTATTGTACCCTCTACGCTTGATCTTTTAGGTGTAGAAATGGAAATTGCTTCTTCACAAGATCGCATTCAACGATTGCGTAAAGCTCTCTATGATGATCCAAAGATGACTAAAAAATTCAGTTATATTTTGATTGATTGTCCGCCGTCTCTGAATCTTCTTACTCTCAATGCTATGGGGGCTGCAGATTCTGTTTTGGTACCTATGCAGTGTGAATTTTTAGCACTGGAAGGTTTAAGTCAATTGCTTGAAACAGTAAAGCAAGTACAATCTGTTCTTAATCCTTCTTTAGAAATTCAAGGTGTTGTCCTTACCATGTATGATGGACGGAATAATCTCTCCAATCAGGTGGTTGAAGATGTACGCTCTTTTATGGGAGATAAAGTTTATCGTACTGTTATTCCACGAAATGTACGTGTGTCTGAAGCCCCCTCCTTCGGTAAACCAGTTTTGCTTTATGATCTCAAATGCGCTGGTAGTCAAGCTTATTTGCGTTTGGCTTCGGAAGTGATAAAACGAGAAAAGCAAGCGCAGGCTGCTGCTTAGAAATAAAAAAATAATTTTTATAAAATAAATTCAAAGAGCGAAATTATGAATAATGATCAATCAAAAAAAAGACTGGGACGTGGATTAGCAGCATTGATTGGTGATATCAATTTAAACAACAATCTTACACGTTCACTAAATACTGAAAAACTATCAGAGTCCAGTACAGTTTCTACATTTTCTGAACGGCTTGTTCCACTTGAATCCATTTTGTGTAATTCACATAATCCGCGGCGCTATTTTACTGAAGCAGAACTTGAAAATTTAGCTCAATCAATTCGCCAACATGGTGTTGTCCAACCTGTGATTGTAAGACCTTCGCGCGATCATCCACATCGTTTTGAGTTGATTGCTGGTGAACGGCGGTGGCGTGCTGCACAACGTATTCATTTAAGTCAATTGCCAGTTATTGTTCGAGATGTAGATGATAAAACAGCTTTAGAATTGGCAATTATTGAAAATGTTCAACGTGCTGATCTTAATTCTATTGAAGAAGCAATGGGATATGAAATTTTGCTGAATGAGCATGGTTATACGCAAGCAGATTTAGCACAAGTTATTGGAAAAAGCCGAAGTCATGTTGCAAATACACTTCGTTTGTTGAAATTGCCATCAAAAGTACAACAATTTTTAATTGATGGGCAACTTTCTGCTGGTCATGCACGTTGCCTTATAACTGTTGATAATCCACTGGATTTAGCAGAAAAAATTATTCGTGAAGGTCTTTCAGTGCGCCAAACAGAAATACTTGTCTGTGAGCAGGCAAATCCTAAAGTCAAAAAACGTACCTTGCTGGAAAAAGATGCAGAAACAAAATCTTTAGAAAAATTACTTGCAGATGTAATTGGAATGAAAGTAATCATTCGGCATGGTAAAAAGGGTGGTGATTTAAAAATACACTATTCTTCTTTAGAACAATTAGATGATATTTGTAGACGTTTGCAAAATTAATCAAGTCAATAGTCTAAAAGGATAAGAATTCTATCAATATGTTTTTGATTAAATTTTAGATTGTTTTTTAAAAATATAATTACAACGAATATTACTTGAAGTGCCATAAGAACAATAACGTAAGCTTTAGATGTGATATTATTTTCTTTTTAAATACTCGTTAATTTTAGCTGTCCAAAAACAAAAGTTGATGAGATTCTCAATGTTTTTATTAGGTAATACCTTAATTTATCACAATAAAACATCTTTTTTAAACTTAGATTAAAACCCTGAATGCAGTAAAATTCTCTCATCTTTAACCTGTTTATGTTGAATCAATTAAAATCACTTCCTTGCTCGTATAAGTGTGGCTGGTGTGTAGGTAAAAATTAGTAAAGACAAGGAATAAAAATGCCTCTTAAGAATAGTTTCAATGCAAAAATTATAGCAATATTGGAAACTAGCAAATAGTATGATGGCACTAGTTACACTTTCATAAGCTTAAAAATGATGATGTACAATAGCTTTATCTTTACACTATTCACGAATGTTCTCGTAAAATTGGCTTGCGAGCGTTGATAAGTATTTTAAAAAGAAAGCGCGTGAATTAGCAATACAATGGCGTTCTGTTTTACATTTCCAGTATGTGATGTTTCTGATTTTTTAGGTGTTTTTTGAACTTATTTTTCCATTTTTGAAAGAAAATATTCTGTTAAGAGTTAAATTTCTACACTATTTTGATTGTTTATAGATGATAAAACAAAGCGGTCTTCTATTTTCCTTGTATTTGATATTTGAGCGTATGTTATAAAAAAAAAGAAAGAGAAAATGCAATGCTAATTAAAACATGATTAAAAATTGTCTTTTCTTTTGCGGATTTCAGCAAATACTTCTTCATCTGTTTCTTTTTCCATCCTAAGGTTTTTTCGCAAAGTTCTATTATCCCAGCGAAGAAAAGGATTGGTTAGTTTTTCTTGTCCTAATGTTACAGGTAAAGTCATGGCATTTTTTGCACGTAACAAAAAAACATCTTCTGCTCTTTTGAGGAGTTTTTGATTGTATGGGTCAATTGTTAATGCAAAAAGAGCGTTGATTTTGGTATATTCATGACCACAATAAAGCAGTGTTTCATTGGGAAGCTGACGAAGCTTTTTTAAAGAGTTTAACATTTGTGTTGGTGTTCCTTCGAAAAGACGTCCACAACCAAGTGAAAAAAGTGTATCTCCGGCAAAGAGTAAATTTTCTTCAGGAAAATAGTAGGATAATGCTCCTAGTGTATGACCAGGTGTTGAAAGTGCTAAAATTGTGTAGGTACCAAATAAGAAGCTTTCATCAGGTTGAAGAGTTTTATCAAGATGACAAATTTTTTCTTTTTCTGCTTCTGGTCCAATAACGATGGCTTTGTAAATTTGTTTTAACTCTACTATTGCTTCCACATGGTCATTATGATGATGCGTTACAAAAATAGTCTGAAGTGTCCAATTATGGCTTTTTAGAGCATTTTGAATTGCGTTGCTTTCAGGTGCATCAATTGCTGCTGTATAGCCATTTTTTTCATCATGAATGAGCACACAAAAATTATCTTCTCGACAAATGAACTGCTCAATTAACACTTATTCTCTCCATGAATAGTGGGCAGTGATAAATCTATGAAATAATTTTGTATTAATAAATACACTCTATTTAAGAATTGTTTTTATCCTCTTTTTTAAAAAGATCTTTTGAATGTTTCATTATAATAGGCATTTGTGTTAACATGAAAAGAACTGTTATAGGCATAATAGCAAATACTTTAAAATTGGTCCAAAAATTGTCGCTAAAATTGCGCCAGATTACTTCATTCAAAATGGCGAGAAAAACGAAAAAAAATGCCCAGCGATAAGTAAGTTTTTTCCACCCTAAATCATCAAGTTTAAAAGTAGAATCGAAAATATAACGCAAGAGTGATTTTTTAAAGAACAAACCACCAAAGAGAACAAGAGCAAACAAACTATTAATGATTGTTGGCTTCATTTTTATAAAAGTATCATTATGAAGCCAAAGAGTTAAAGATCCAAAGACCAGAACAAATATCCCTGAGATAAGAGGCATAATGGGAATTTTTCGCGCAAGGACCCACGATAAGGCTAGAGCAATAATAATCGCCATCATGAAAATAGCTGTGGCAGGAAAAAGAGGTTTATTAAATTTTTTAAAAATTTCAATATTGTTTATCAGCCATTCGCCCTTATAGTTAGCAAGGAAAAAAACAACCAATGGCCCCATTTCCAAGAAAAATTTAAGTGTTGATGAAAGAGGTGCTTTTGAATTAGCATTAATGTTTTTTGAATCGTAATTATTGTGTGAATTATGCTCAAAAAAAGATTTTTTCATAAGTGTCTTCCTGCGATAGTTTTAGCAAAGTCAGAGGCAGAAAAAGGTTGGAGATCTTCAATATTTTCTCCTATACCGATGAAATAAACAGGTAATTTATATTTTTCTGCGATGGCAACAAGAATTCCTCCTCGTGCAGTACCATCGAGTTTTGTCATGACTAATCCATTTACACCAGCAATATTACGAAAAATGTCTACTTGATTGAGTGCATTTTGCCCAGTGGTTGCATCAAGGGTTTGAAGTATTGTATGAGGTGCTTGAGGATTATGTTTACCTAAAACGCGAATAATTTTTGCCAATTCATCCATCAGTTCAGTTTTATTTTGTAAACGTCCTGCTGTATCAATAATTAAGACATCACTGTTCGCTTTTTTTGCTTTTTCATAAGCATCAAACACTAAGCTAGCTGCATCTGCACCTAATTTTGTTGAAATAACAGGACTACCTATGCGTTCACCCCAAATATGTAATTGCTCAATGGCGGCAGCACGAAACGTATCACCAGCGGCAAGCATAACTTTTAATCCTCCCTTGGTTAGTTTTGCTGCAAGTTTTCCAATGGTCGTTGTTTTTCCTGTACCATTTACACCTACTAGTAAAATAACATGAGGCTTATGATTAAGATCAAGTTCCAGTGGAATTGCAACAGGTTTTAGCACTTTTTCGATTTCGTTTGCTACTATACTGTGAATGTCATCTGGAGATAAATTTTTTTCGTAACGATTAGAAGCTAAGATATCGGTGATTCGAGTAGCAGTTTCTATACCAAGATCAGCTTGAATAAGAATGTCTTCCAGTTTTTGTAACTTGCCTTTATCAAGTTTTTCTTTAACGAAGACTTCGCCAATGGATTCGCTTAAGCGCTGCGAAGAAAGAGCTAGTCCCTTTTTAAGACGTTCAAACCATGCTGTCTTTTCCTGTTCAACAGAAGATGCAGGCAAAGACTCTATATTTTTTTTTTCACTGATTATATCTGTGACAATTACTTTACCAGAATGGTGCTCTTTGCTGGAATATGGTTCAAAAGGTTGATTTTTCTCATCATATTTTGCAGATATCGTATTTTGATTTTCTGCTTGTTCTTCTTTTTCTCTGTCTATAGAGGATAGATCGTTTTTTATGTTTTCACTTTTGTCTACTCTATCTGTTTCATAAGGGGTAGAAACTTGTTCTATTTTCTGTTTTTTAGACTTGCTGAAAGAAAACATTTTTTTTATAAAGGGTTTTGTCATAAAAATTTCCCTCTTCAGGCTGCGCTCGACTTTGGATGGACAGCAATCAATTTATGGTTATCGTGGCCAACAATAAGAGCTTGAACAATTGTTCCAGCTTTAGCACCTTCAATTTGTGTAAGAGTGTAATCTTCTGTTCGTCCAATACTATCTTTCTCAACGAGAATCTTTTGTTGACTATTTTGTAAGTGAATCAGATGTTTTTGATAAGCCTTTTCACCCGCTTTGCGTAACCTTTCTGCGCGTACCTTGACTATTTTACGATTAATTTGTGGCATGCGTGCGGCAGGTGTCCCTTCTCTTGGACTAAAAGGAAAGACATGGAGATGTGTTAAATTACAATCATTCACTAAAGAGAGACTGTTTTGGAACATCTCTTCTGTTTCAGTAGGAAAACCAGCAATTAAATCAGCGCCATATATCATTGTAGGGCGTTTTGCACGTAAATCTTGACAAAATTGAATTGCATGTTCGCGTAAGTGCCGTCGTTTCATTCTTTTTAAAATCATATTATCGCCTGCTTGCAAGGAGAGATGCAAGTGTGGCATAATTCTCTTTTCATAGGCTAAAAGATTGATAAGTTCTTCATCTGCTTCAATGGAATCAATTGATGAAAGACGCAATCGAGGCAAATCAGGAATGTGGTACAAAATGGCTGAGGTTAATTTTCCTAGAGTTGCTTTTCCAGGGAGGTCATGACCATAACTTGTAAGATCGACACCTGTCAGAACTACTTCTTGAATACCGTTGCCTGTAAGCTTTTTAATTTGCTCAATAACAGATCCCATGGGAACTGAACGTGATGGCCCTCGCCCGTAAGGGATAATGCAAAATGTACAGCGATGATTGCATCCATTTTGTACTTGCACAAAAGCACGTGTGCGTTCTTCTATCGTACTTACCATATGTGAAGCAATTTTTTCTACTTCCATGATGTTATTGATACGCAACTTTTCATAATGGTTGATACCAAAATCGGGGATTTGACGATAAGAATGAGCATGGAGCTTATCCTCATTTCCTAAAACAAGATCGACTTCTGTCATAGAGGAAAAATTTTGTGTTTCTGTTTGTGCTGCACACCCTGTAACAATAATGCGCGCATGAGGATTTTCACGTCTTGCTTTGCGGATAGCTTGTTTTGCTTGTCTCACGGCTTCAGCTGTGACAGCACAGGTATTAAAGATGATAGCACCGTCTTTGAGTTTATCTAATCCCGAAGAAGCACTTTCTTTGCGTATAATCTCTGATTCGTAGCTGTTTAGTCGACAACCAAAGGTTACAATTTCTATTGCCATCAAAAATGATCCTTTTTGTAACTCCCTGTTAAGGGGTTAAGAAAACCACTAAATGCATATTTGATTGGGCCTGTCATGATAATGTGATCGTCTTCTCGATAAAAAATATTCAGTGTTCCCCCTGGTAAATTCACATCTATATGGCGTTTTGTCAGTCCTCGTCGATAAGCGGCTACTGCACTTGCACAAGCAGCGCTCCCGCATGCTCGAGTTAATCCAGCTCCTCGCTCCCATGTACGTAGATTTAGGCTTTTCTGTGATGTTACACAAGCAATGGAAATATTGCATCGTTCTGGAAAAAGGGAATCATGTTCAAGTTTTTGTCCATATTTTTCTAAGGGAATATGTTGAATATCACTTTCAACAAAAAAAATAGCATGAAGATTACCAATGGATACAAGGCAAGCATCTTTTAAGGGACCAACGGTAAGCTCTACATGATTGGTATCTACTATTTCACGTGAAACAGGCATCTCTTTTGCATTAAAACTTGGGCATCCCATGTCAACAGAGATGAGGTTATCGGTTTGGCGTTTACCTTCAATAATTCCAGCAGGTGTCTCTAATCGAAAGATCTCACCAAAATTGTGGTCTGTAAGCCATGCTATGACACAACGAGCGCCATTACCACATGCATTGGCCATTGAACCGTCAGCATTCCATATTTCAATGCGAAAATCAGCTTCTTTTTTTGTTGGTGGGTGAATAGCCATAATTTGATCAAAATGTGTTTGGGAATCTGCTGCTAAGGAAAGAATTGCTTGTGGTGTGAGAGCATGTGTACTTTCACGCATATCAGCGACAATGATTTGATTGCCAAGACCATCCATTTTGCTAAATGGCGTTTTCATGAAATTTCTCTATTTTTCCTGATTAATCATAAAGAATATATGACTGAGAATCTTATAAATTTCCAGTGTTTAATGCAATATAAAACGAATAGAAAAATTATTATCGTTCAAAATAAGCAAAATTTAGCCTGTTCTTTTTAATTTATTAATTTATCTTTATAAAATGTCTTATAAAAACTTCTTTGAGTTGAACCTATTTGTTGTCATGGGAAAGAGTATAAATATGACATTTTCAAAAAAGACATTTCTAATTGTAATATCAATTACAACATTCTTAACGGGTTGTTCAACATTGCAGTTTAAAAATAATGATAGAGGTAGTCCTTTAAAGGTTTTTTATCCTGTTCGGTCAATATCAGTTCCTCAAACAATGTCTGATCTATCAATATCTCCCCAGACAACAAGTACTTTATTGTATGAAAAAGGAGATTCTCAAAGTGATGGACGAATGGCTAATCTCGAATTGCCAGGAGATGCCATTGATTTATTTCCTGCAAGTATTGCAGGGGTGTGGAATCTTTCTATGGATGGTAAGGTTTGCCGAATTGCAACGCCACAAACAAAATTTGGACAAGGATATCGCGCTGGCCCTTTACATTGTCCAGGAATTGTTTCTCAAGTAAAATCTTGGACTGTTAAAGGAAAAAAATTATATTTCTATAATAATTCAGGACGTATTGTTGTTACCCTTTATTCTTCTAATATTGATCATTTTGAGGGATACACACTTGATGGTTATCCCGTTGTTTTAAGCCGTTAGATTATCTTTAGCTATTTATGAAAAAACAGATATATAGGAAATTTTAAATTTAACTGATGGCAGTTAAAAAAGGTTGTTTAGATGATTTTGGTCTCAACACGCTATCAAGAGTTAATATCCAAAGGAAAAATCAGTTTTGACCCGGCTCAATTGGTTTTAACAGAGCATTTTGATCATTTATTACAAAATATTGCGAAACAAAACATTTCTCGGCCTTGGTGGGCATTCTGGCATTTTTTAAAGAGAACAAAACAAAGCTCTGTTGCAAAACAAAAGAATGTTGATCGTCTCTTTCAAGGATTGTATATTTATGGTGAAGTAGGACGAGGCAAAACCATGCTGATGGATTTGTTCTTTTCTTGTTTGCCACAGAAGCGTAAAAAGCGTGCCCATTTTAATGACTTTATGGCAGATGTGCATGAGCGCATTAATATTTATCGTCAAGCATCAAAAGATGAAAAAACTGGACAAAAGAACCCTATTTTAGCCGTTGCTGAAGATCTTGCAGAAGCACAGATCCTTTGTTTTGATGAATTTAGCGTAACAGATATTGCTGATGCCATGGTACTGGGACGTCTTATCTCTGCCTTATTTGATAAAGGGATTTTCTTTGTTGCAACTTCAAATGTTGCTCCCGATAATCTTTATTATAACGGTTTAAATCGAGAGCTCTTTTTGCCTTTTATCCAAGCTTTGAAAGCACATGTTCGTGTTATCAATCTTGATGCAAAAACAGATTATCGTCTTGAAAAGTCAAATCTCCAACAGGCGTATATAACACCACTGGGGCTAGAAGCAAATCAATCTATGGATCAGGCGTGGATGTCGGTCCTGAAAGGACAAAAAGAAACATCTGATGAATTCTCCATAAGAGGGCGCGTTATTCATATTCTACGCTCTGGTGCTGGTTGTGCACGCTTTGATTATCAAGATTTATGTGCAAAACCTTTCGCAGCAGCTGAGTATTTAGCGTTAGGGGAACGGTATCATACGATTTTTGTCGATAATGTACCGGTGATGGATGATACATGTCGCAATGAAACAAAACGCTTTATTTTGCTTATTGATGTTCTTTATGAACGCCATATAAGATTGTTTATGTCAGCGGCAACAGGATTTGATGATTTATATCAAGGGCATGCGCAAACGTTTGAAACATTTGAATTTCAGAGAACACAATCGCGTCTTTTCGAGATGCAAAGTCAGGATTATTTGAAAATTTGGGCAGAACGTTTTTTTGAAGGAGAGCGGTTAAATTAATACTTTTTACTTTTACGTAAACTGTAAAAACTATAACTCTTTGAATTTAAAAGAAGTGTAACAATTCTATTGTATTTTTTTAAAATTCGCTTTATCGATACACCATAGCAGTTTTCTCATTGCCTTTATTTGTGGAGGACTTTTTTTTATGAGAAGAGGGAGAAAGAACGTTGATAAATCTATGATCTTTTTCCTCTTGATGATAGTGTTGAAAAAATGGCTAAAATCAAAAAAGCGTTCAGTATCCCGGTATTGGTGATTATACGCTGAATTATCTAACGTTAGGAAAAATAAAATGGCACGAAAGAAAATAGCTCTTATTGGTTCGGGTATGATTGGGGGTACGTTAGCACACATAATTGGACTTAAAGAACTTGGTGACGTTGTCTTATTTGATATTGCAGAAGGTATACCACAAGGTAAAGCTCTTGATATTGCCGAATCTTCACCAATTGGTGGTTTTGATGTCAGTTTAACCGGTGCTAATTCTTATGAAGTGATTGAAGGTGCCGATGTTGTTATTGTAACAGCGGGTGTTGCACGAAAACCTGGTATGAATCGTGATGACCTTTTAGGCATTAATTTAAGGGTAATGGAACAAGTTGGTGCGGGGATTAAAAAATACGCATCTTCAGCATTCATTATTTGTATTACAAATCCTCTTGATGCAATGGTATGGGCCTTGCAAAGATTTTCAGGTCTTCCAACACAAAAAGTGGTTGGTATGGCTGGTATTCTTGATTCAGCGCGGTTTCGCCATTTTTTATCAGAGGAATTTAAGGTCTCTATTAAAGATGTTACAGCGTTCGTTTTAGGAGGACACGGTGATTCAATGGTGCCTTTGGTGCGTTATTCAACAGTTGGTGGTATTTCTCTACCTGATCTTGTGAAAATGGGCTGGACGACACAAAAAAAAATTGATCAAATTATTCAACGTACCCGTGATGGTGGTGCAGAAATTGTTAGTTTGTTAAAAACAGGCTCTGCTTTTTATGCGCCAGCGGCTTCTGCTGTTTCTATGGCTGAAGCTTATTTGAAAGACACCAAGCGTGTTGTTCCTGTCGCAACCTATCTTTCAGGGCAATATGGAGTCAAAGATACCTATGTTGGTGTTCCGGTTGTAATTGGTGCCGGTGGTGTTGAGCGAGTGATAGAGATCGATCTTGATAAAGAGGAAAGAAGTGCTTTTGAAAAATCAGTGAGTGCAGTGCAAAAACTTTGTGAAGCTTGTATCGCTATTGCACCAGAGCTTAAGAACTGAGCGAAACTCTGTTCATTAAAACAGAATATTTAAAAATGTTATGACAATTCAAAGATTAATGTAAGATCCATAAAAGAAAAGGACAAGCGAATGAATATCCATGAATATCAGGCCAAACGTCTGCTTCATGAATATGGAGCACCAATTGCAAATGGTGTTGCTGTTTATTCTGTAGAGCAAGCTGAAAAGTGGGCAAAAAAATTGCCTGGACCACTCTATGTGGTTAAAAGTCAGATTCACGCTGGTGGTCGTGGTAAAGGAAAATTTAAAGAATTAGATCTTGATGCAAAAGGTGGTGTTAGACTTGCAAAATCTGTTGAAGAGGTCGTTGCCAATGTGAAAGAGATGCTTGGTAAAACTTTGGTCACCAAGCAAACGGGGACAGAGGGCAAGCAGGTCAATCGCCTTTATATTGAAGATGGTGCTGATATCGATCGGGAGCTTTATCTATCACTTTTGGTTGATCGTAGTGTTGGTCGAGTAGCTTTTGTTGTTTCGACAGAAGGGGGAATGGATATTGAAACAGTGGCTGAAGAAACACCAGAAAAAATATTCACTCTACCCATTGATTTTGCCCAAGGTGTTACTTCTTCTGTTTGTACAAGGCTTTGTAATGCATTGGAATTACATGATAGTGCACGAGAAGATGGTGAAAAACTTTTCCCAATTCTCTATAAAGCTTTTTGTGAAAAAAATATGAGCCTTCTTGAAATCAATCCGCTTATTGTTATGAAAAATGGTCATTTGCGTGTTCTTGATGCAAAAGTTTCTTTTGATAATAATGCCCTGTTTCGTCATCCAGACATTTTAGAATTGCGCGACACTTCGGAAGAAGATCCAAAAGAGATTGAAGCATCAAGGCATGATCTTTCTTATGTTGCTCTTGAGGGCACTATTGGTTGTATGGTCAATGGTGCAGGTCTTGCTATGGCAACAATGGATATCATTAAGCTTTATGGAGCTGAACCAGCAAATTTCCTTGATGTTGGTGGTGGAGCTTCAAAAGAAAAGGTAACTGCTGCTTTTAAGATTATCACTGCTGATCCAAATGTTAAGGGCATTTTGGTTAATATTTTTGGTGGAATTATGCGTTGTGATGTCATTGCTGAGGGTGTGGTTGCTGCTGTTCGGGAAGTTGGTTTAAAGGTTCCTTTGGTTGTTCGTCTTGAAGGCACGAATGTTGAGCAGGGGAAAACTATTATCAGTGATAGTGGTCTGAACGTTATTCCTGCTGATGATTTAGATGATGCTGCTCAAAAAATTGTTGCAGCTGTGAAGGGAGCTTAAGTTATGTCAATTCTTGTGAATAAAGATACAAAAGTTCTCGTTCAGGGGATTACAGGAAAAACAGGGACCTTTCATACAGAACAGGCGCTTGCTTATCATGGCACCCAAATGGTTGGTGGTGTTAATCCTAAAAAGGGTGGAGAGACATGGGAAGGTTCAAAAGGTGAAACTCTTCCTATTTTTGCCAGTGTTGCGGAAGGAAAAGAAAAAACAGATGCAGATGCTTCCGTTATTTATGTTCCTCCTGCAGGGGCAGCGGCAGCTATTATAGAGGCTCTTGATGCTGAGATCCGTTTAATTATTTGTATTACGGAAGGCATTCCTGTTATGGACATGGTAAGAGTAAAGGCGAGATTAGAAAAATCAAAATCACGTCTCATTGGCCCTAATTGTCCTGGTATTCTCACACCAAGTGAATGTAAAATCGGTATTATGCCCGGTTCTATTTTTAGAAAAGGCTCTGTTGGGGTTGTCTCACGGTCGGGAACTTTGACTTATGAAGCCGTCTTTCAAACTAGTCATGAAGGTCTTGGACAGACAACAGCTATTGGTATTGGTGGCGATCCAGTTAAGGGCACTGAGTTTATTGATGTGTTGGAAATGTTTTTAGCAGATGATGAAACTCAATCTATTGTTATGATTGGTGAGATTGGTGGTTCTGCCGAAGAAGAAGCGGCACAGTTTCTCCAAGATGAGGCAAAAAAAGGTCGTAAAAAGCCGGTGGTTGGTTTTATTGCTGGTCGTACAGCTCCTCCAGGACGCACAATGGGGCATGCGGGTGCTGTTATTTCTGGTGGAAAAGGTGGTGCAGAAGATAAAATCGCAGCAATGGAATCAGCCGGGATTAAAGTTTCTCCTTCACCCTCACAGATAGGAAAGACCTTGATGTCGGTTTTGAAGGGATAAAAGAAAACGTTATTTGAATAAGCAAACATTTTCAGATGAAGTATTGAATATAAAAAAGGTAGAACTTTTTTATATTTTCTAATCCTCATTTGCTTTATAAGCATTTAAAGGTTGCAAAAGAATATAAGGAGACGGAATAGATTTTCCGGAGAGATAGATGGCAAGGCAGGACGAAATAAATAGTCTTTTTGCGCAAACGTCGTTTCTGTATGGTGGAAATGCCGATTATATAGATCAACTTTATGCCGAATATGAAAAAGATCCGACCAGTGTAGATTCACAGTGGCGTATTTTTTTTGAAAACCTTCAGGATAAAAAAGAAGATGTTCTCAAAAATGCTAAAGGTGCAACGTGGCAACATGATCATTGGCCATTAAAGGCAAATGATGAGTTAGTTTCTGCTCTCGATGGTGATTGGTTTGTTCTTGAGAAGCATGTTGGTGATAAATTAAAAGAAAAAGCAGCAGCTGGTGCTGTGCAAAAAGGAAAAATCTCTAGCGAACAAGATATTATTCGAGCAACGCGTGATTCTATTCATGCGCTTATGATGATTCGCGCTTTTCGAACACGAGGGCATCTTCGTGCACGACTCGATCCTCTTCAGTTGGCAGAAAAAATTGAAGATTATAAAGAACTTTCTCCAGAAGCTTACGGTTTTACTCCTGCTGATTATGAGCGTCCAATTTTTATTGATAATGTTTTAGGATTAGAATACGCAACGATTCCACAGATGCTTGAGATCCTCAATCGTACTTATTGTTCAACAATTGGTATAGAGTATATGCATATTTCTGATCCTGTTCAAAAGGCATGGCTTCAAAAGCGTATTGAAGGGCCAAATAATCACATTGCTTTTACACAAAAAGATAAGAAAGAGATTCTTAATAAACTTATTGAAGCGGAAGGATTCGAGCAGTTTTTAGATACCAAATATAAAGGAACAAAGCGTTTTGGGATTGATGGTGGTGAAGCGCTGATTCCTGCTCTTGAGGAAATTATTAAATGCGGTAGTTTTTTGGGTGTGCAAGAAGTTGTTTTAGGAATGGCCCATCGTGGTCGTTTAAACGTTCTTTCTCAAGTTCTTGCAAAACCACATAGGGCTATTTTTCATGAATTTAAAGGAGGATCTTATAAGCCCGATGATGTAGAGGGATCGGGTGATGTCAAATATCATTTGGGAACTTCAGCTGATCTTGAATTTGATGGTAAAAAAGTTCATTTATCGCTTTTGGCTAATCCATCTCATCTTGAGATTGTTGATCCTGTTGTTATTGGAAAGGCGCGTGCTAAACAAGATCAACTTTTTGGACCTACACGCACTGATATACTGCCATTAAGTGAACGTTCAAAGGTTTTGCCGTTGCTTATTCATGGTGATGCTGCTTTTGCAGGACAAGGTGTTATTCAAGAAACTTTTGGTCTTTCTGGTCTAAAAGGTTATCGCGTTGCGGGTTCACTTCATTTCATTATCAATAATCAGATTGGTTTTACAACAAGTCCACGCTTTTCACGTTCTTCACCTTATCCATCAGATGTCGCAAAAATGATTGATGCACCGATTTTTCATGTTAATGGTGATGATCCTGAAGCAGTCATCTTTGTTGCAAAAGTAGCGACAGAGTTTCGTCAAACTTTCCATAAACCGGTGGTAATTGATATGTTCTGTTATCGTCGTTATGGGCACAATGAAGGTGATGAGCCTTCTTTTACACAGCCGCTTATGTATAAGGCTATCCGTAATCACAAAACGACTCTTCAGCTTTATGGTGATCAGTTGATAGCAGAAGGGGTGGTTACTGCAGAAGAGATTGAACAACAAAAGAAATTATGGCGTGATAAACTTGAAGTTGAACTTGAAGCAAGTATTTCTTATAAGCCAAATAAAGCTGATTGGCTTGATGGTAGCTGGACGGGTCTTAAAGCTTCCAATAATGTTGATGAGCAACATAATGGTACGACGTGGGTTGATTTAAAAACTTTAAAGGAAATTGGTGAAAAACTCGTCAAAATACCAGCAGATTTTCATGTTCATAAAACAATTCAACGTTTTTTAAACAATCGTGCTAAAATTTTTGAAACTGGTGAAGGAGTGGATTGGGCAACGGCTGAAGCATTGGCTTTTGGTTCGCTCTGCTTAGAAGGATCACCAGTTCGTCTTTCTGGTGAGGATGTAGAACGTGGAACTTTTTCACAACGTCATTCAGTTCTTTACGACCAAGAAAATGAAGCGCGTTATATCCCTTTAAATAATTTACAAAAAGGGCAGGCGCTTTATGAAGTGGTCAATTCTATGCTTTCTGAAGAAGCTGTTCTTGGTTTCGAATACGGATATTCTCTTGCTGAACCACGGGGATTAACGCTTTGGGAAGCACAATTTGGTGATTTTTCTAATGGTGCACAGGTCATTTTTGACCAATTTATTTCATCTGCAGAGCGCAAGTGGCTTCGTATGTCTGGTCTTGTTTGTTTGTTACCTCATGGTTTTGAAGGACAAGGACCGGAGCATTCTTCGGCACGTTTGGAACGTTTTCTGCAACTTTGTGCGGAAGATAATATGCAGGTTGCTAATTGTACGACCCCCGCAAATTATTTTCATATTTTGCGTCGACAGATTAAGCGTGATTTTCGTAAGCCATTAATTTTGATGACACCAAAATCGCTTTTACGTCATAAACGGGCGATTTCTTTCCTCAATGAAATGGGACCAGAGACATGTTTTCATCGTTTATTGCTTGATGATGCAGAAGTTCTCAAAAATTCTGTGGTTAAATTGCAAAAAGATAACAAAATTCGCCGCATTGTTCTTTGTACAGGAAAGGTTTATTACGACCTTTATGAAGAGCGTGAAAAGAGGAGAATTGATGATGTGTATTTATTGCGCGTTGAACAGCTTTATCCTTTTCCAGCCAAAGCTTTGGTGGAAGTATTGTCTCGCTTCTTACAAGCAGAGGTTATTTGGTGCCAAGAAGAGCCAAAAAACATGGGAGCGTGGTCGTTTATTGAGCCTTATTTGGAATGGGTTTTGACGCATATTAATGCCCAATATTCACGTGCACGTTATGCTGGACGTTCTGCAAGTGCTTCACCAGCTACTGGATTGATGGTACAACATGTTGAACAGCTTGCCGCGTTTCTTGAAGACGCGTTAGGTGCTTAATTTAATTACTCTGATGTATGGAAAAATATTATGACTACTGAAATCCGTGTTCCTACTTTAGGCGAATCAGTTACTGAGGCGACAGTTGGTAAGTGGTTTAAAAAGCTTGGTGAAGCTGTGGCTGTGGATGAACTCTTGGTTGAATTAGAAACTGATAAGGTAACCGTTGAGGTTCCTTCACCTGTTGCGGGAAAATTATCTGAAATCATCGCAAAAGAAGGTGATACGGTTGAAGTGAAAGCTGTGTTAGGATTAGTGGAAGCTGGAGCAGCTGGTGTTTCGCAATCATTTTCACCTTCTGCTACGCCTATTCCAGAAGCGCCATCTGTATTGAAGCAGTCTTCTTCCAGTGATGTAATGCCAAAAAATACAATGCCTCCATCTCCTTCAGCAGCAAAATTGATGGCTGAAAATAATATTGCAAAAAGCGATATTTCAGGTTCTGGAAAACGCGGACAAGTCCTCAAAGAAGATGTTCTTGGTGTCTTAGAACAAGGAATAAAAGCACCATCTTCTTCTACAGCTCCCTCTTCGGCTGCTCCCGTTCAAGAAATGCATGAAGAGCGGGTTCGTATGACAAAATTGCGTCAAACAATTGCGCGCCGTCTTAAAGATGCACAAAATACAGCAGCAATGTTAACCACATTTAATGAGGTTGATATGTCGACTGTGATGGATTTGCGCAAGCGTTATAAGGATCTTTTTGAAAAGAAACATGGTGTTAAACTCGGCTTTATGGGATTTTTTACTAAGGCTGTTTGTCATGCATTAAAAGAACTTCCTGCTGTTAATGCAGAAATTGATGGAACGGATATTGTTTATAAAAATTATGTCAATGTTGGAATTGCTGTTGGAACGAATAAAGGGCTTGTCGTTCCGGTGGTGCGTAATGCAGATCAGATGTCGTTGGCAGAGATTGAAAAGCAAATTGGTCTTTTGGGGCATCTTGCTCGTGATGGAAAATTAGCGGTTTCTGATATGCAAGGTGGAACTTTTACCATTACCAATGGGGGTGTTTATGGTTCGTTAATGTCGACGCCAATTTTGAATGCACCACAGTCCGGTATTTTGGGAATGCATGCGATTAGAGAACGAGCAATGGTTGTTGGCGGACAAATAGTAATTCGCCCCATGATGTATTTGGCGCTTTCGTATGATCACCGTATTGTAGATGGACAAGAGGCTGTGACTTTTCTTGTGCGTGTTAAGGAAAGTTTAGAAGATCCTGAACGGCTTGTTCTTGATTTGTAAAAGTACAGTTTTCAGGATGAAAGGAAAAACAGATGTCTTATGATGTGGTTGTGATCGGAGCAGGTCCAGGTGGCTATGTAGCAGCAATCAAAGCAGCACAGTTGGGGCTTAAAACTGTGATTATTGAAAAACGCATGACACTAGGTGGCACATGTCTCAATGTTGGCTGTATTCCTTCTAAAGCGTTGTTGCATGCTTCAGAAGTATTTGCTGAAACACAACATGGGTTTGAAACACTTGGTATTTCTATTGAAAAATCTAAGCTTAACCTTGAACAAATGATGATGCATAAAAAAGCTGTTGTTACTGCAAATACAAGTGGTGTTTCTTTTTTAATGAAAAAGAATAAAATTGACACTTTTTTGGGTACAGCCAGAATTTTAAGTTCAGGTCATGTGGAAGTCGTTGCAAGGGATGGTAACAAACAAACGATTGAAACAAAGAATATTGTTATTGCTACTGGTTCAGAGAGTTCAGGCATTCCGGGTGTGAATGTTGAAATTGATGAAAAGATTATTGTATCCTCTACAGGAGCACTTGCTCTTGAAAAAGTTCCAACACGTATGGTTGTTGTGGGCGCTGGTGTTATTGGTTCAGAACTTAGTTCGGTTTGGAGCCGTTTAGGAGCTAAAGTTACCATTATTGAATATCTTAATAAAGTTTTAGGATCAATGGATGATGAAATTTCACGGCAATTCCAAAAATTGATGGAAAAACAAGGAATTGAATGTAAAACTGGTAAAAAGGTAACAGCTATTACGCAATCTGGTTCAGCTGCTCAAGTAACTTTTGAGGCTGTTAAGGGTGGAACTTCTGAAACTCTAGAAGCTGATGTGGTGCTTATTGCTACTGGACGTTCTCCATATACAGAAGGACTTGGTTTGGAAGAGGTAGGCGTTCAGTTGGATGAACGAGGGTTTATTGCAATCGATGCGCATTGGCAGACAAATATTCCAGGAATTTATGCGATTGGTGATGTTGTTAAAGGACCAATGTTGGCCCATAAGGCAGAAGAAGAAGGTGTTGCTGTTGCAGAAATTTTGGCGGGTCAAAAAGGACATGTTAATTTTGATGTTATTCCTAGTGTTGTTTACACACAGCCGGAGATTGCCAGTGTAGGCAAGACAGAAGAAGAACTTAAAGCAGCCGGTATTGATTATAATGTCGGAAAATTTCCTTTGATGGCCAATGGTCGTGCGCGTGCCATGCAAAAGAGTGATGGATTGGTTAAAATTCTTGCTGATAAAAAGACAGATCGGATTTTGGGCGGACATATTCTTGGGTTTGGTGCTGGTGAAATGATCCACGAAATTGCAGTTTTAATGGAATTTGGTGGTTCATCAGAAGATCTGGGACGTTGTTGCCATGCGCATCCTACCTTATCAGAGGCAGTACGCGAAGCAGCGTTGGCGACATTTGCTAAACCTCTTCATATCTAGCTTCTATGAATTTTTGTTAAAACTTGAAAGTGGGAGTGGAGGGTTGGTAGCATTCCATTTGTGAAAAAAGGCACATTACTACAGGAAACTCCTAAATTTAAGAGTGAGAATCGGTAAAGAGTTGGCATTTAAGGTAAACTTCTAATATTTGCATGAGGGCAAAAATTTTCCCAAGTGTGTTTTTTTGAAGGTGTTTATTCTGTTTTAAAAATGTACCCTCAAGGATGAATATTTCCTTTTCTCCTCAGGTAAGAGATAGTGTCATTTTTCAAAAGTTATGAGTTCTCGTTGTTTGAAAAGGACCTTACATTTCGGTTTTGAAAGTGTTCGCAAAAGGCATTGTGGTGGATTATGATGGTTAACTTTGTAGGGATTGATACGATCCTTGCTCAAACTTACCCTGCGTTATAATATTCTAAGATCATCATGAAAGAAAAATATTGGCAAAAAGCAAGCCAAAATTGGGCTTAGAAGCTTCATACTGTGGTGAATGGTTTGGGCTAAGCTTTACATTTTCTTCTTACTCTGGTGATTGGAATGATATTATCTAAATATCTCAAGCTCAGTTTTTTGAAGGAGATCAAAGTATAAAAATTATTGCTGCTAAAAATTATGTTTCAAAGCACAAAGAAAATGAGTGAAGAAAAAACAACATCCCTGTTTTTCTGCTTTCCTCAACTAAGAAAATACTGTGGTGCAATAATGATATTTTTGTAGAGATTGCCATTTTATCGAGGGCTTATTTAACAAAATCAAAGGTTCCAAACGTGTATTTCTGCGAGTTGATAAAAAATTTTTTTCTTTTATATGGTTCTTAATCTTTGTTTCAATTGTTAGAAAGTGAACTGCATAGAATGAGAAAAGATTTTTAAGAATTTATGTGATACTTCTTGAAGAAGCATTAAGAATGCTTTTTGTTTTTGCGAGTTGATATGTTGTAATATTTTACCCTGCAATTTGCTGCAATAAAACCACCCCCGATTCCAGAAAAAAGAAATCATTGCGAGAAAGCAGGCGCGCCTGTTCCAATTTTTTTGAGCTTCTAATGATAAAAGTACACGAAATTTTATTGTAGCATCACACCTTACCTTTCATATTCTCAATAGGAAATGTCTATATAGCGCTGTCAATCTGTTTTTACAAGTATGACGCCAAGGATTTGTACGAGCACTTGTAAAGATAGGAAGACGCAAAGCCAGTTGTGTTATGCTTGTTGTTTTGCAAAATGTTTTATAAAAAGCCGGGATATTTCTCCAATTTGTGGCTGGTCTATTAGTGGTTTTATAAAGTTGTTTTTTAGTAAAGTCTGTGCTTTTTCTGTTAACTATAAATCAACATCTAAATCTAGCACGGCAGTATGTTTGAGATAAAGATTAAGGCAGTTTAGTGTTTTTTCTGCTGTTGCAGCTTTTGTACGCTAGATTGGAGTGAGAACATTGCATATATCCGTTTTTATAATCTCTGAAACGGGGAAACAATTTTATTTGGGGGGAATATGAAGTTGGTAAAGTAGAAACCAGCTCCCAGTCTTATTATTATCCTTTAATTCGGCTTTACGATTTTCAAAAACATTGAATAGCAATGATATTTTAAAATAATGGAGAGTGCGCATTGCCTCACGCTTTTGTGTCTCACGTTCTTTAATAGGGTGATACCCTTCAACGCAAAACAGAGCTCCATTCTGTTGCTCATTTACGCATTTATTTTAAAAAGACATCTCCATCAATACACTTAAGACCCTTTTACAATCATGACGGCGTCTGTGAAGTATATAATTGGGAAATCCATTGGGCACCACCCTTTTTACGCTTATGAAAGCGTAAGCCGGCATCGTCATTCTCTTTGCCAGCTCAAAACGTTGAGATAACACTTGCATTAAGACGGTTCATAAGGGGCATTTTTAATCTTTTAAGTGGTTTTTACTCTCACTCCGCCTCTGCTTGTGAAATTCAAGGGAATGATTTTGAGTGTGTAACGATGAAAGGGTTTGAGAGGAGAGAATCTTACGATATTCGGATCTCTTATTCGAATTGAAAAATTATTAAATTATCTCTATAAATCAATATCCTATCTATTTTCTAAAAAACCGCTCTGTTTTTAGGAGCGGTTTTCTATATTTTTCGTTGCTCTATAAAGAATGAATTTAAAATTGTAATTTTCTCTCTTCTTGGTGTTCTTTTATAAAGGTAGGGAGTCCCATATAACCGAGATATTTGAGAAAAGGATACGGTGGTAGTTCTTCTATGTTGGCCATGGTTTTAACGTCCCATTCGCCAGTGGCAATAAGAAGGGCAGTTGCTGCTGCTGGTACACCGGCTGTATAGGAAATAGCTTGTGCACCGGTTTCATTAAAAGCTTGTTTATGATCAGCTATATTATAGATAAACACTTCTCTTGGTTTTCCATCTTTTTCGCCTCTAATGAGGTCTCCAATACAGGTTTTTCCTATATAATCTGGCGCTAAAGAAGAGGGATTGGGTAAAACGGCTTTTACGACTTTTAAAGGAACAATTTCCTGCCCCTCTGCCGTTTTAATCGGTTGTTCGGATAAAAGCCCCAGATTTTTCAAAACAGTAAAAACAGTGATATAACGTTCACTAAACCCCATCCAGAAGCGGATATTTTGCACATCAAGATTTTTAGATAATGAATGAATCTCATCATGTCCTGTCATATAGACTTTTTGTTTTCCAACAACGGGGAGATCCCATTCATGGCTAACTTCAAACATTTGATTGGAAGTCCATTTTTTATTTTGCCATGACCATACTTGTCCTGTAAATTCGCGAAAGTTAATTTCTGGATCAAAGTTGGTGGCAAACCAACGTCCATGGTTTCCGGCATTAATATCAATGATATCAATATCTGTGATTTTGTCGAAATAATCATTTTTCGCTAACGCTGCATAAGCATTCACGACGCCTGGATCAAAACCTGCACCTAAAATGGCAGTTATACCAGCTTTTTTACATTCTTGACGTCGAGGCCATTCATAATTGTTATACCAAGGAGGTGTTTCACAAATTTTCAAAGGATCTTCATGAATTGCAGTATCGATATAAGCGCACTTAGTTTCGATACAGGCTGAGAGAACAGACATATTGAGAAAAGAAGAACCAACATTAATAACAATTTCGCATTTGGTTTTTTGGATGAGTTTTACAGTTTCTGCTCCATCCATTGCATTGAGTGTGTGGCTTTTGAGAACACCTTCTATTTTCATTGCTTTTTTATTTTTAATGGATGCAACAATTGCTTCACATTTCTTGATTGTCCGTGAAGCGATATGAATTTCACCAAGAATATCGTTGTTTTGGGCGCATTTATGCGCAACAACTTGTGCAACACCTCCAGCACCAATAATGAGAACATTTTTCTTCATTTTTAGGTTATCTCCTTCATTAATATTGCCGCGTGATGGTTTTTTGTAGATTTGAATTATGAAAGGCTTTGTTGATAATCATTATAACTAAATTGACGTTGAATTGTTAGAGCTCCGCTACACTCTTTAATGACAATGGCTGGCATTGTAACGCCATTAAACCAGTTCTTTTTAACCATTGTATAACCTGCAGCATCCTGAAAAGATAATCTATCACCTATTTTGAGAGGTTCAGGGAACTGAAAGGTTCCAAAAATATCACCAGCAAGACAAGATTTTCCACAAACCATAATTTCATGGGGACCATGATTTTGTTCTAGTTTGGCATTTTCACGATAGATTAAAAGATCAAGCATATGGGCTTCTATTGAACTATCAACTATGGCAAGTTTTTTTTCATTATATAATGTATCAAGCACACTTACTTCTAGTGTCGTGCTTTTGGTGATGGCGGCTTCTCCTGGTTCTAGAAAAATGGTGACGCCATAGGTTTTTGAAAAATGTTTTAAGCGTTCTGCAAAAGTCTCTAGAGGATAATTTTCAGCCGTAAAATGAATTCCACCTCCAAGGCTTATCCAATCAACCGCAGCAAAAAGTTCTGCAAATCTTTCTTCTATATGCCTCAGCATTTGGTCAAAAAGATTAAAATCGGTATTTTCACAATTATTATGAATCATTAAGCCGTTTATAAGGGGCAAAACTTCTTTAATAGCCTTTTGATTGGTTTCACCTAAGCGGCTAAAAGGGCGAGATGGGTTGGCAAGATCAAAGTTTGATGCGCTGATTCCTGGATTTAACCTTAAACCCCGTTGGATGGTTTTTGTCGTATTGGCAAAACGTTGAAGTTGTTGAATGGAGTTAAAGATAATTTTATCTGCGTAACTACAGGCTTCATCAATTTCATGATCTGCCCAAGCTACTGAATAGGCATGGGTTTCTTTGCCAAATTTTTCTTTTCCTAAACGGAGTTCATAAAGAGAAGATGAGGTTGTTCCGTCCATATATTTGGACATTAAATCAAAAACACTCCATGTGGCAAAGCATTTCAAAGCAAGTAATATTTTTGCTCCCGACATTTCTCGTAAACGAGCGATGATTTCCATATTCCTTATGAGTTTAGATTTATCGATAAGATAATAGGGAGTTTTAATCATTGTTTATCTACTTTTTGAAGGATCTTATTCTTGAGATCAACGTTTAGTACATGGAGTAGCAGAATGTCTCAAGCGAAAAAGAATCGTAAAAGAAAATCTGTGTATCATTTTATGAGAAAAAGACTCTCTGTAATCCAATTGTGGTTCTGTTGTTGTGAGATTTGTATTATGCCTATAATGAAGAGTTTTTATTATGCTTTGATTATTGCACTTATCGGAGGTATTTTCATAATGGTAACCAATATCATTGTTTCTGCGCAAAAAAGTGATCCTGAGGTGAGGGCATCTTACTTATCTTCTGTTCAAGAGGATACAGTTCCTTTGATTATTACAGGGCGTAGGGAACTTAATGGTTTCAAAGGTTATCGCCATTATCGAAGTGGTTATCGTAAATATAATGATGATTGGTGGTATCCTGAAACTGCATTCGTTGCATTTCCACATCTAAACGCAAAGCACATGCCATTAAAAGCAAGATCAGCTTCGCAAAAAAGAATGCTTTTAATTTCTTCTCTGGAGGAAAAAGAACCATGGATGTTCAAACAACATCTTGATTCTTGTCGTGTACGTTATCGTTCTTACAATAAAAATGACAATAGCTATCAGCCTTATTATGGACCTCGTAAGCAGTGTCTTTCTCGCTTTTTTAAGAGATAGAAGATAAAAAATCTTTAAGGCACTTTATATTTTGAGCAGTTTTTTCATCTAACGGTTGTTTTGTAGAAATTTTACATGCTTTTAAGTTTTATTAAACTTATTATCGTAAATGCTAGATGGGGAGGTGATAATGCAAATTTTCATTTTGTCATCGACAAAATGTTAAAGGCAAGATGGAGCTTGGAAAATGACAATACGGGAAGCAATGTTAATATTGCTGGTTTTGCTTCCCTTTGGTGGCAGTGCTGTTATTGGTTTTTTTCGTTCGACAGCAAAAAATAATGAAGCGTGGTTTGCTGGAGGCATAGCACTTTTCAGCCTTCTTTTTACAATAATACTTTATCCAGCGGTTTGCTCAAACCGTGTGGTGCGTTTAGGTGTTTCTTGGCTTCCTGAATGGGGGAGTGATTTGGTCCTTCGTATGGACGGGTTGGCATGGCTTTTTTGCTTACTCATTACAGGAATTGGGCTGCTTGTTGTCGTCTATGCACGGTATTATATGGATCCGGCAGATTCTGTACCACGATTTTTTTCCTTTTTTTTAGCTTTTATGGGATCAATGACAGGAATAGTCTTATCAGGTAATCTCATTTTTTTGGTAGTTTTCTGGGAGCTCACCAGTATTTTTTCCTTTTTGTTGATTGGTTATTGGTACCATAATGCAAGTGCGCGTGATGGTGCACGTATGGCTTTAACAATCACAGGTTTTGGTGGTTTTGTCCTTTTTGTTGGGGTATTATTGATAGGATATATCATTGGCAGTTTTGATTTGGATAAAGTGCTGCAATCTCGAGATCTAATTCAGTCAAGCTCTCTTTATAGTCCTGTTCTTATTTGTATTTTATTGGGAGCATTAACGAAAAGTGCACAGTTTCCGTTTCACTTTTGGTTGCCTCACGCAATGGCTGCTCCAACACCTGTGTCGTCTTATTTGCATTCGGCAACAATGGTGAAAGCTGGGTTGTTTTTGCTTGTTCGTTTATGGCCAGTTTTATCGGGGACAGAATCTTGGTTTTGGTTGGTTGGATTTTCAGGACTCTCGACACTGCTGCTTGGCGCCTATTTTTCCATGTTTCAGCAAGATTTGAAAGGCCTTCTTGCTTATTCAACTATTAGTCATCTTGGATTGATTACAACGCTTTTAAGTCTTGGGAGTCCATTGGCATGTGTTGCAGCGATCTTTCATATGGCTAATCATGCTACTTTTAAAGCTTCTTTATTTATGGCCGCTGGTATTATTGATCACGAAACAGGGACGCGTGATATGCGTAAGCTGACAGGCCTTTATCGTTCTATGCCTATTACGGCAACTCTCGCTCTGGTAGCGAGCGCAGCAATGGCTGGAGTTCCTTTGCTGAATGGTTTTTTATCAAAAGAAATGTTTTTTGCTGAAGCTGTTGAAAAACATATGGAATCATGGCTCGATTGGATTGCACCTTATGTTGCAACGCTCGCTAGCCTCTTTAGTGTTACCTATTCTATACGTTTTATTCATGGTGTCTTTTTAGGACCAAAGCCTGTAAATTTATCAAAAACTCCACATGAACCACCGCATTTTATGCGTCTACCAATGGAACTTTTGGTATTTATTTGTTTAGCGGTTGGTATTATGCCTCATTTAACAATCGGACCTATTTTAGATAATGCTGTTGTCTCTGTTTTAGGGCCAATGACAATTCCTTATAGTTTGGCTGTTTGGCATGGGTTTAATACTCCATTAATGATGAGTCTTATAGCTTTGTTAGGAGGTGCATTGCTTTATGCTGTCGGGTATCGTTATTTTTTATCCTGTGATGATGGAGTGCCTTTTTTTCGTCATTTAAACGGACCCCGTATTTTTGAACGCATTCTCGTGATTATTTCTTGGAAATGGGCGCGTGCGGTAGAATCTGCTTTGTCAACACGCCGTTTGCAGATACAGTTACACTGGATTTTCTTGCTGTGTTTTGCATTTGTTGCTTTTTTGCTTTGGTGTGATGGTTTCATTTCAGCAGGTTCGTTACCACTTTTTCCACTTGATCTTCCTTTTTTTGCTCTTTGGTTGGTTGGGGGATTGTGCGCGCTTTTAGTTGCTTGGCAAGCAAAATTTCATCGTCTTGCGTCACTTATGCTGTTGGGGGGAGCTGGGCTGATGACTTGTGCAACCTTTTTATGGCTTTCTGCGCCTGACTTGGCAATAACACAATTGGTTGTTGAAGTTGTGACTGTTGTTTTGTTATTGCTTGGTTTGCGGTGGTTGCCTAAGCGTTTATATAATCCTGTTCCAACCCCTGTTCGTTTTTTTGTACGGTTGCGTCGTATGCGTGATTTCATCATAGCTCTTGTAGGAGGTGCTGGTGTAGCGTGGCTATCATTTGCGGTGATGACACGCCCACAAGGTCAGACAGTTTCTGATTTTTTTCTGACGAATGCTTATTCGAATGCTGGTGGTCGTAATGTTGTAAATGTGTTGTTGGTTGATTTTCGTGGTTTTGATACTATGGGAGAAATTGTCGTTTTTGGTGTTGTTTCTCTCACTGTTTTTGCACTTTTGCGACGGTTTCGTCCTGCTCCTGAAAGTATTAATGCGCCTTTTCAACAACAACAACGTATTCAGAAAGCTTTTGATATGGCACAGTCTGATGGAAATGTGGGGGATGCAGTGTTCAATTATCTCACTATTCCTGCTGTTATTATGGGGTGGCTCTTTCCCATTATTATTGCTTTTTCAGTTTATCTATTTACGCGGGGGCATAATCTCCCAGGAGGTGGATTTGTCGGTGGTATGACTTTAGCGATAGGCTTTATTTTGCAATATCTTGCCCGTGATATTCGTTGGGTGGAGAATCATTTGAAGGTTTTGCCTTTACGTTGGATGGGTTTTGGCTTGTTGTTGTCAGTCTTAACGGGAATAGGGGCCTTGCTCTTTGGGTATCCTTTCTTAACTTCTTTTTTTCAAGATACGCATCTTCCGTTGATTGGAAACATTCCTGTATCATCTGTTTTTTTGTTTGATTTTGGTGTGTTTTCTCTTGTGTTGGGAGCAACAGTTCTCATTTTAATTGCTCTTGCACACCAGTCAATTCGTAGTTATCGAATCGGTAAGAAACCTTTTTTGAAAGAGAAGAAAAATTAATGGAAATTATTCTTTCTTTAGGCATTGGTATTCTTGTTGGATCAGGAATTTGGCTTGTTTTACGTCCACGAACTTTTCAAGTCATTCTTGGTTTGTCTTTGATTTCTTATGGTGTCAATCTTTTTATGTTTTCAATGAGTAGACCACGTAGTAATGTTGCACCAATTGTTGATTCTACCACTGTTATTAATCCAGCTAATTATGTCGATCCTCTCCCACAAGCCTTGGTTTTAACTGCAATTGTTATTGGTTTTGCAACAACAGCTTTATTTTTAGTTATTCTTCTGGTTTCACGTGGTTTAACGGGTTCAGATCACGTTGATGGACGTGAGGTGCAGTGATGAAAATTGGAGTAAATCATCTCCTTATTTTACCTATCCTTTTACCTTTAATTACTGGAGCACTTCTCCTTTTCTATGATGAACGCCGTTCAAAACTTAAATCGTTGATCAGCATTTCTTCTGCTGGATTATTGGTTATTATTGCTGTTTTATTGATTATCCATGCTCTTGAAGTTGCACCGGCTGCGGATGTTTATCGGCTTGGCAATTGGCCTTCTCCTTTTGGAATTGTGTTGGTTCTTGATCGTTTAAGTTCTATGATGCTTTTACTTTCCAGCTTGGTGATCACTGCTGCGTTGATTTTTGCGCAGGCTCATTGGTATAAAGCTGGACCTCACTTTCAGTCACTAATGCAATTTTTCATGGTTGGAATAAACGGCGCTTTTTTGACAGGTGATTTGTTTAATTTATTTGTGTTTTTTGAAGTTATGTTAACGGCTTCTTATGGACTTGTGTTGCATGGTTCTGGTCAATTACGTGTACGTGCAGGATTGCATTATGTCGTCGTTAATCTTATTGCTTCATTGTTTTTTTTAGTTGGTACAGCACTTATTTATGGTATCGTTGGTACTCTTAATATGGCCGATTTGGCTGTAAAAATGAAGCATATAGCCTCTGCCGATATTGTTTTATTTGAAATAGGTGTGGTGCTTTTGGGGATTGCCTTTTTACTCAAAGTGGGTATGTGGCCACTTAATTTTTGGTTGATGCCGACTTATAGTGCCGCAGCAGCGCCCGTTGGAGCTTCTTTTGCACTTTTAAGCAAGGTGGGTATTTATATTGTTTTACGTCTGACATTGTTATGGTTTGGACCTGAAAGTGAATATTTTAGCCATTTTGGCCAAACAGTTTTATTTTATGGCGGACTTGCCACTGTGGCTTTTGGTTTTATTGGGGTCTTGGCGAGCCAAGTTTTAGTGCGTTTGGCAGCTTATAGCATTCTTGTCTCTTCAGGTACTTTGTTGGCAACCATAGGGATCGGCAATACAGCACTTACAGCAGGTGCACTTTTTTATATTGTTTCTTCGACTTTAGCATTTGGTGCTTTTTTTCTTCTAGTAGAGTTGATTGAACGCTGTCAAGATGTGGCTACCAATGTTTTAACTGTTACAATGGAAGTCTATGGTGACGATGAAGAAGAGGAAGAGGATGAAGTTGGTACTTATTTGCCGGTAACTTTGGCAATTCTTGGAGCCTGTTTTGGTATCTGTGCCATTTTGATTATTGGTCTACCACCTTTTTCCGGTTTTGTTGCTAAATTTATGATGTTTATGGCAATCTTAAACCACAATAAAGAAGATTTTACTGCTTCTTTACCGGTTTATTATGATTGGCTTTTTGTGATTTTTGTTACCATCTCTGGTTTTGCAGCTTTGATTTCTCTAACACGAACGGGTATTCGAACTTTTTGGGTATCTCATGAATACACAATTCCGCGTGTGCAGGTGATCGAATTTGCACCTATTGCTGTTCTCCTTACTTTGTGTTTTCTTATAACAATTATAGCCGGTCCTGTTAGTCATTATATGTCTGAAACTGCTAAGACTTTGTATGAACCACGGAACTATATTGGAAGCGTTTTAGATGATTTTTCTCTCAAAAATAGGGAGATGAATCGATGAAATATTTTTGTCTTTTTCCTTTTTTCAGTGCAATAATTGTTTTTATGTGGCTGATCTTAAATGGTTTTAGTTTAGGTCAATTGCTTTTAGGTATTATAATTGCTTTATTTGGTAGTTGTATGATGCGGCTTCTTGAACTGGAAAAGATCATCATTAAAAGTTGGAGTGCAGTCTTTCGTCTAATTTTTCGTGTTTTTATTGATTCTATAATTTCAAATATTGCTGTGGCTTGGTTTATTTTAACAAAAAAATCTCGAGAACAACAATCAGGTTTTATAGTAGTATCTCTTTCACTTAAAAACTATACTGCTTTGGCTCTTTTAGCTTGCATCCTTTCGGTAACTCCAGGAACTTTTTGGATTGCCTATAATAGAAAAAATGGTGAACTTTTGCTTCATGTCTTAAATTTAAAAAACGGATATGATTACCAAAAGTTGATCAAACAACGGTATGAGCAATTACTTTTGGAGATTTTCTTATGAGTATGGTGATCCTTTATTGGGGGATTTTCCTTTCGCAGTTTTTTTTAAGTCTGGCCATGATCTTCGCACTGTTTCGGTTGATTCGTGGTCCTCGGGCGCAGGATCGTGTTGTGGGGTTGGATGCTCTTTATATAATCACTATTTTTTTGTTTCTTACATTCGATATCCGTTCAGAAACAACCATCTATTTTGTAGTAGCTCTTATTATTGGGCTTTTAGGTCCTATCTCAAGTATTGCTTTGGCAAAATTTTTAATGCGCGGAGAAATTATTGAATGAAGGATGAGATATCGCTTACAGTTGCTCTTGTTATCACTGTTTTCTTAATATTAGGATCAGGATTGACACTGATTGGAACGATAGGTTTGGTGCGCTTTTCTAGTTTTTATGAGCGTTTGCATATGCTTTCAGTGGCTATAAGTTGGGGGGGAGGCAGCATTCTCATTGCTTCGTTTCTTTATTCAACTCTTGTAGATCACTGTTTTGTTTTTCATGAAATATTGCTGATGTTTTTTTTGTTTCTGACAACACCAGTAGCTTCTATGTTGCTTTCACAGGCAGCGGTTTATCGACATCATTACTCAGAAGATCAAGTAGAAAAACCGCTGGCTTTCTTATTGCGTCGGACACAAGAAAAACTCTCCGCAACAGAAGAAATATCATGTGATGAAAGCCAGTGCGGTTTTTGAAGTGGAACAGCCTTATTTTATTCTGTGCTTTTTTCTTCTACACAGCGGATGGGTTTTTCTTCTTTAGGATCATTAATGAGATCATAAAGTATGACTTCGTTTTTAGTTGTCCACCAAATATATGCGTCTCCTACATATTTTGCTCCAGAAGCAGCAATTACATTGGAACCAATGATGCGCTTATCTTTCCATTTGAAATCAACAAGCGCAATAGTGCCAGCAGTGTAATAGGTTGCTTCAACACGCTCTTTACCTGCTTCCATATCGCATTGATAGGCAATGGTCTGAGTTGTTAGCTCAGAATCATCTGGAATCTCAATGATTAAAGAACTCGCAAAAGTATTGATTGAACCGAAGAATGATAGACCTAAAGCGACGAAAAATCGTATAATAAAAAGTTGTTTTTTCATAATATTTCCCGAGTTGTTTAGAATAATAAAGTTGATTCATCTGTACAGAAGATAGGTTTTTTTTCTTCTGGATCATGCACAAGATCATAAAGCGTGACTTCGTTATTTTTCTTCCACCATATATACTGAATGCCTGCATATTTTGTTCCCGTATTAGAAATGATCTTACTGGCGATAACGCGATCACTGTTCCATTTGAAATCAACCAATGAAATATTGTCAGCATTTAGATAAATCGCTTCAACACGTTTTTTATTGGTTCCGGCTTTACACTCATAGGCAATGGTCTGAGTTGTTGGTTCTGGATCATCTGGAACCTCAATGATTAAAGAACTAGCGAAGGCATTGCTTGAGTTGAAGAGTGATAAATTTAAAGCGGCGAAAAATCCTAAAATGTGTAAAGTTTTTCTCATAATGCTTCCTCACTGCACAGAAAGAATAATTTAACTGATACGATGGTGTCTACGGCAGGATTCGAACCTGCGGCCCCAGGATTCATACCACTTCGATTTTCACCGCCAGCTTTATAAGCTGTTTGTGGTCTGGACTGTCTCTTCACCGTAAAGCGTATGCCTTTTAGGTGCTGCCCGTTCAGTCTCTACACCTTCCTCCCCTTTTTCGGGAGAGGTTTGGCTCGGGATTGGCATATAGTCTTCGTCTCCTATGAAGCTTTCCCCGAATTTGAGCAGATCCACTTTGAGGATTTCTCCTTAAGGCGCCCAATTTTTTTAGGAATCCTGTGCTCTATCCTACTGAGCTACGCAGACATCATCATACTTACTCTTTTAATAGAAGTATAAAAACGAATCAATTATATTCAATATGAATTAACTAATTTCCGCTAATTTTTGTTTTAGAAAAGTTAAAATTGCTTCTGGTGGAACATTTTTTGCAATAAATGATTGACCAAGCCCGCGTGTTAAGATGAAGGTTAAATCATTTTGCGAAACTTTTTTATCTTGGGCAATGAAAGTCATCAGTGTTTCAGCATTTGGTAATTTACCCGGTATATCCTTTAGCTGCGTAGGCAATCCCATAGCTTTAAGGTGTGTTTCAATGCGTTGTGTGAGTGTTGGGTTTATTAAATTGAGTTGAGCAGAGAATTGGTATGCTAGAATCATTCCAATCGCTATGGCTTCGCCGTGGATTAAACGGTTTGGGTCATAGGCGGTTGCTGTTTCAAGCATGTGTCCAAATGTATGACCAAGATTTAAGAGTGCGCGCTCTCCGGTTTCGTATTCATCGCGTGCTACAATGTCAGCTTTGAATTGGCATGAGCGGACAATGGCTTGTATTCGTGTTGGACCATTGGAAAAAACTTTTTGTCCGTTTTTTTCTAGCCATTCAAAAAAATCTGGCTGGTTAATGAGACCATATTTGATCATTTCCGCGTAACCAGCGCGAAATTCACGTGGTGGTAGTGTGTCAAGAAGGCAAGTGTCAGTAATGACGCATTGTGGTTGATAAAAAGTACCAATAAGATTTTTACCATATTGGCTGTTGATGCCTGTTTTTCCACCAACAGAGGAGTCAATTTGTGCAAGCAGTGTTGTGGGCATCTGAATAAAGTTCATTCCACGGCGTATAATACTGGCGGCAAACCCTCCTAAATCGCCAATGACACCACCCCCAAAAGCAATAACGCAATCGCCTCTTTCTAGACGTGCAGCAAGAATTTTATCAATGACAGTTTGCAGGGTTGAAAATGATTTTGATTGTTCTCCTGCTTCGATAATAATTGGAACAGTATAAATTTTATTTTTTGTAAGTTCTGCTTGTAATGTCTCTAAATGGATAGATGCAACATTCGTATCTGTAACAATTGCCAAACGCATTTGATGAAAATCTTTTCTGTGAAGAGAATGTTTAATCTGTAAAGCAGCTTTTGTAACCAGACTCGGACCAATAATGATATCGTAACAGTGTTTGTTTACTTTAACCGTGACGGTTTTGGTTTGCATGCTGGTTATTCCTATCCTTATTTTCTGTATCGAGGTAGTGTTGTACAGACTGTATAACATTTTGTGCTACGGTTTGGCGGCTTTCCTTATGACTGTTAATTGTTAAGTTTGCTTTTGCATAGATAGGATAGCGCTGTTCCATAAGTTTTTGCATAGTTTCTTTAGGATTTTTTGTTTGAAGAAGTGGTCGTGTTGGACGCTTTGAGACACGTTGCATGAGGATATCAAGATCGACTTTAAGCCATATGGATATACCATTTTTATGAATAGCTCGTTGGATATCTTCGTTTATGTAGGCACCACCACCTGTTGCTAAAACAAGAGGTCTGTTTTTAATGAGATTTAGAATAACACGTTGTTCAAGAGCCCGAAATTCCTGTTCACCATAAACGTTAAAGAGTTCAGTGATAGTCATTTGTGCAGCTTTTTCAATTTCCTGATCAGAATCATAGAAAGGCAAACAGAGCATGGTGGCAATACGTTTTCCGATAACTGATTTGCCTGCACCCATAAGACCAACAAGTACAAGTGCTCGTTTATCAAGAGATGATAAAAGTTGATTTTTTATTTGTGTTATCGGAATATATTGTGGTCGATTACTTTTCATAATTTTATTTCGACATTTATCCGCTTTAAAGTCAATTCCTGTTAATCTTTATAAGGCATAATAAGCGATAAAGTATTTTGGGATGGTATTGTCTTATGCCAACGTTGACTAGATTTTTGATGATTCTTTGCTTTTTGCTTGCCGTTCTTTTCAGTATAATGGTTGCTCTCGTAGTTTGGGTTGAACCAACAACTGTGGATATGTATGTCGATGTCCCTTTGGATTCATGGAACTTTTCTTCAAAAGCGAATCAATGAAATGAAAAGTAATGCTGTGATAGATCATTTTCTTGAGATGATGAGTGCTGAGCGAGGGGCTTGTGAGCATACGCTTGCTGCTTATCAACATGATTTGCAATGGGCACAAGACGAACTGTATTCGCACTCTGTTTCGCTTTTTTCAGCACAAAAAAAAGATTTAATTAGTCTTTTATCGCTTATGCATAAGCTTGGTTTTGCAGTGTCTTCGCAAGCACGTCGTTTATCAACTTTACGTCAGTTTTATCAGTTTCTTTATGCTGAAGGATTGAGAGGAGATGATCCATCTCATAATATTGATGCCCCGCGTTTAGGACGTTCTTTGCCTAAAGTTATCAGTGAGGATATGGTGACAAAATTGCTCGATTTAGCGCAGTTGGAAGTCAAGCAAGAAGATTATGGGTCCAAAGCTCACTTTCGTGCGTTGCGTTTGCAGCTGTTGATTGAAATGCTTTATGCAACAGGGCTCCGTATCAGTGAGTTGGTGAGCCTTCCGGTGCAGGCTATCCGCGGGAAAGATTACACTATTATGGTTCGAGGTAAGGGAAAAAAAGAACGGATAGTGCTGTTATCAAAAAAAGCATGTCAAGTTCTTCCACAGTGGTTAAACTTGCGTGATCAAGGAAAATATGCTGAAAGTCTTTATCTTTTTCCTGCGCATTCAAAGACGGGATATATTGCTCGTCAGGTTGTTGCACGGGAGTTGAAAAATCTCGCCAGAAGAGCAGGCATAAAAAGTGGTGGTTTTTCTCCTCATATTTTGCGTCATGCTTTTGCTAGTCATCTTTTGCAAAATGGCGCTGATTTGCGTGCTGTTCAACATTTGTTAGGTCACTCTGATATTGCAACTACTCAGATTTACACACATGTGTTGGAAGAAGGACTTTATCGTTTAGTCAATGAACATCACCCACTTGCCGATAAACAGAAGGCTAGGTAAAGAAGATGTTTTTGAAAATACGTTATAAAGCAAATTATAAATGTGTAACTTACACCAAATAAGTTGAGTGCAATGTATAATTATCTTGATTTTGAAAAACCGGTTGCTGATCTCGATGGGAAAATTCTTGAATTAAAAAAGATTTCTCAGGAAGAGAGTAGTCTTGACATGAGTGACGAGATCGCGCGTCTTGAAATGCGTTCCAAAGCGGCATTGCGCGATATCTATAAAAAATTATCGCCTTGGCAAAAAACACAAGTGGCTCGTCATCCTGATCGTCCCCATTTTATGGACTATTCTGAACGATTGCTAAGTGATGTTACACCTTTGGCAGGAGACCGCAAGTTTGCTGAAGATGAGGCTATTCAAGCGGGGTTCGCACGCTTTAAAGGTGAAGCAGTCGCTTACATAGGTCAAGAGAAAGGTCATGATACGCAAACACGTTTGCGCTACAATTTTGGTTCTGCACGTCCAGAAGGGTATCGCAAAGCTGTACGTATTATGGAAATGGCTGATCGTTTTGGTTTGCCATTACTCACTTTTGTCGATACGGCAGGGGCCTATCCTGGTGTAAGTGCTGAAGAGCGCGGTCAAGCAGAAGCAATTGCTCAATCAACAGCAGCAACATTGCGTTTAAAAGTTCCTGTTGTTTCGGTTGTTATTGGAGAGGGCGGTTCTGGGGGGGCAATAGCGATTGCTGCGGCCAACAAAGTTTATATGTTAGAGCATGCAATTTACTCTGTTATTTCTCCAGAAGGAGCTGCTTCTATTTTATGGCATGATCCAACTCGTGCCAAAGATGCGGCAATGAATATGCGTATTACTGCGCAAGATCTCTATCAATTAAAAATTATTGATGGTATTATTCCGGAGCCTTTAGGAGGAGCACATAGAGAAAAAGAGGCCGTGATTGATGCAACGGGTGATATTATTTCTTTCGCTTTAGAGGCTATGGCTGGCAAAGAGGGTGACGTTCTTAAACAAGAACGTTGGGAAAAATATCTTCAAATTGGTCGTTCTTTAGCATAACTTGTTTTTGTGAGGGATGAATAGGAGTTTTATTCAAATGATATTCAAAAGATTCCTTGCAATATGCGTTTTGTTTGCAACTGGAATATTAACAGCATGTGAGGGGCGATTTCCAGCCTCTATTCGTGCTAAAGTTGAGCAGCCACTTCCGCGAGAGATTCAAAATAGAATGGTTTTGTATAATGTTGATCCTTATGCGCCGATTATGATGCGGTTTTTTAAGAAAGAAAATGTTGCCGAAATTTGGAAACAGTCTCGTTCAGGACCTTTTGTGCTGATAGCTCGCTATGGCATTTGCAAATGGTCAGGTCAGCTTGGACCTAAATATAAGGAAGGAGATCTTCAGACACCAGAAGGCTTTTATACTATTAGCGCAAATCAAATGAATCCTTATTCGAAATATTATCTTTCCTTTAATATAGGATTTCCCAACCTGTATGATCAGGCCCATGGTCGTACAGGGAGCAATCTTATGGTGCACGGTTCTTGCTTTTCTGCTGGTTGTTATTCTATGAGCGATAAAAATATGGCACAGATTTATGCTTTTGCACGGGATGCTTTTAGAGGTGGGCAACGAGAATTCCAGTTGCAAGCTTTCCCTTTCCGTATGACCGCTGCTAACATGGCGCGTCATAGTTCTGACCCTCATTATCAATTCTGGATAATGCTTAAAAAAGGCTACGATCTCTTTGAGGAGAATCGTAAGCCTCCAACGGTTGATGTGTATGAAAAACGTTATGTTTTCAATATTGATAAAACTGCAGTTTCTTTAAAACCATGAGTCTTAATTTTATCGTAAAATAGAGATCTTTTTGCTTCTTTCAGAATGGTTCTTCTATGACAGAATTATATGTTAACATTTATACTGGTTTTTTTAATAGAAGAACGATTAAAGCAAGGATCAGGAGTTCCATAAAAAATCTTTTTATCAAATCACAATGAAATTCCTCTAAAGAGTTTAAGTTTATTGAAAAAGCATTTTATAAAGGCATTTATCATCTTTATGTGCTGTTTTCATCCTTGTGAGACAAGGAAAGGCAAAAAAGGATAGGGGTACCGTTATGCTTCCTTAGCCGTTTTTTCGTGTCTGTGAAGCAGAATCTTTATCAGGAATAACTTGTATATTGTTAAATTCTTCAAGAAGTTGCAATGCTTGGATAATATCATTTCAATCACCCGCCTGAGAAGAAAATATAAAGCTTAACTCAAGATATTGGACTACAGCATCATTTTTCACGGTTAAGATTTGTGTTTTCGCGATGCTTTCCGTTCACGCTGACCTTATCTATAAACTGTAGCATAGGCAGGAGTTTGGATAAAGGTAGTATTGATTATCTATAGTCTATCGTTCTTGACAAGTTCTTCCACAATTGGATGTGAGATTGCTTTCTGATAGCAGGAATTTATAACGTTTAAGATATTACGCCATTTGTTGAGCATAAAGGAAAGTTTCACCCTCCTGAGCTTTGGCTTTAAAAGTAACGTAAACACTTTCAATAAAATAATGGGTAAAGTTTTTATTTTTCACGTGCGTCTAAGAGACTTATTTTCATTAAACGGAATATCCTTTGCCAATCTTTACACTTGATGGAATATTTTTCTGTGTAACGCGCTTATTCTTTCCAAATGAAATAATATGATTCTCTACTTTGCTTTTAAATTTTAATTAAAGCATGGAAATGAGGATGTGTTAGAGTCTCTTTGAAAATCTGCTTTCTATATCGGTTAATTTTTCTTCATATGAAACTTGGAGGAAAAATTAAAATTTTATTCCTGGAATAATTAGTGGGTTATCCAATATAGCAATTTTGTCTGCAGTATCTATTGAAGGTTTATTTGAAAGAGCATTGAAGAGTTTTTGTATCGCTTCTTTTTCAATACCATCGGCAATGATGACAAAAGGGGTTTGTGTGATTCCTTTTGGCCATGTTAGAAGTTTTATTGGTGGATGGAAAAATGTTTGTACGTTTTGCAGCACAAGTGGGTGCGGGGGATCATCACGCAATGCGATAATTGCTTTGATCCGTAATAATTTTGAGCCATAAAGGTTTTTTAGGAGATATAAAAAAGCATCAAGGGTGGCGTAATCAATAGGCTCCTAACAGTCTAGAGAAAAGGCGCGAATGGTCGACAGGTGTATATGATCGTAGGGAGCAATAGGGTAGCATCGTTTAAATTGCGTGTTTTCTGTTTTTTCGTCCCATAATGTTTTACTTATGAATGCAGTTGAGTAGAAATGATCAGAATGAACATCGATGATTTGTGCTATAGGATTAATCGCTTTGAGTGTGTTAAGAAGCATGTTTGAAAGCGTTTTTGGGTTAGTAAGGTCTGTTTTTGTAAGGATAATTTTGTCAGCAAGCGTTAATTGTTTATGTATTTCAGGATGGTGTTTGAGTATGGAAAGCGTGTTTAATATATCGAATGTTACAAGAACAGCGTCGATGGACAATGTTCGCATTTAAAATGGGTGATTTAAAAGAGCTTGTAAAATAGGGGCCGGATCAGCCATACTTGTTGTTATCAATGATAATGCGATTAAGTTGTTTGTAATGTCCTGTATGAACGCGCTTAATCAAATCGATTAATGTATCAATAAGATCACTGCGTAAATTACAACACAAACAACCATTAGTGAGTTCAATGATCCTTCTGTTGTTTTTTCAACCAAAAGGTGCTCAATACTCATTTCACCAAATTCATTGATGATAACAGCGCTGTCAGCCAAAAGAGGATTGCACAACATCCAGTTGAGCAAAGTCGTTTTGTCCAAACCTAGAAAACCGGTAATAAGCATGAAAAGAAAGCGATTTGTTTTCATAGGAATTATCGTGTGTGATTTGTGGCTTTTGTCAGGGGGTGATTTGCGTGTTTTTTACTCGGAATGGAAAATTTTTTTAGCGGTTTTTCTTTGACTTTAGGTGTCTGTGGCGTACTAATAAGTTTTACAGGTAAAGGAAGAACAGAAGAAGGCGGAGCCGCTATAAAAGGTGAGGTGAGGATGATATTTCCTTGATCATCATAAGAATTTGCATTCATTTGTATGGCTTCAGGCGTGCACGTTTGTTGTTTCATGTTGCTTGCTTGAGTCATTTTAGTGCCATAAGGTTCAAGTGTTTTTAGTGTTAATTGTAACGATTCTTGACGCGAAAATCCTGCTTCAAGCAGTTTTGCAGCTTTTTTTTCTCTTTCACTGATGTTTTTAGATCCTAAAATGACAGCAATAATTGTACGTTTATTGCGGGTCGCTGAAGCAACAAGATTAAAACCGGAGGCACAAATAAAGCCTGTTTTCATACCGTCTATTCCATCAAAACGACCAATGAGATTATTTGAATTGGGTTGGATCTTGCGTTTGTTACCAAAATCAATGGCTGGAATAGAAAAATAATGGGCATATTGAGGAAACTCCCGGCGAATCTGAACTGCTAAAAGAGCAATATCACGCGCTGTGGAATAATTATTTGGATCTGGTAAGCCACTTGCATTAGCAAAATGGGTTCCAAACATTCCTAGGCGTTGAGCTTCAGCGTTCATTTTTTGCACAAAGGCTTTCTGTGAGCCAGCGACCGCTTCACTCATGGCAATGGCTAAATCATTTGTGGATTTAACCATGGTGATACTTAACGCTGTATCAAGTGTGAGAACAGAACCAGCTTTATAACCTGAACGATATGTGGGAGCTTTTGCTGCATATTCGCTGATGGTGATGTGTTTGTTGGATGAAATTTCCCCTCGGCTCATGGCGCGAAAAATGACATAAGCAGTCATTAATTTTGTTAAGGAAGCAGGATACCAACGTTCAAAGGCTTGATTGTGTTCTAAAATGCGTCCAGTTTTAACATCGACAGAGATAAAGGGTTGAGTCAGAGCAAAGCTGCTTGTCAAACTTAAAACGAAAGATAGAAACAATTTATAGAGGAGTCGCTGCATTAAGTGAATCCAAAGCCTTCTTATCTAGAATGATTTAGAATTATTTTAATTTAGCACACCATGTTTTTGAGTCTATAATCAGCGAGGAAAGATGGTTAATGACTTATCTTTTTTTCTTCGGAGATAAAAACTCAGTGTCTATTTTTACAATCTTCCTTTAATTAATGCGGTTTTACGGCTTTCAAAAATATCAAAAACATTCTCTTTTCAATCATAAAGATTACTGAGGAGTTTAAATTTTTGTTTTTTGTGTTCTTTGTTCAGGGAATTGTTCCCTTTCACGAAAGAACATTAAGCTATTCTGTCGTTCATTCATGATTGTGCCTAAAGAGATTTTCTCATCTTCCTGCCAATCGCATTTCTTGGTAGTATTGATGCAAAAAAGAGTTCTTGGTTATGACCATCTTTATCCTTATTGAAAAGATACGCACGAGTATAACAATAAAACCATTGTGCACTACCCTCTTTCTGCTTATGAAGATGCAAGCTGGCACTATCATTCTCTTTGCTGGTTTAAAATGTTGCGACAGCCCTTGGCATTAAGGTGGTTCATAGAGGCATATTTACTCCTTTCTTAAATAGTTTTTACCTACATGCCAACCTGGCTTGTGATGTGCGTGCGAATGATTTTAATTTATTCATTAAGAGAGTTTGAGGTGAAAGAATCTTACGATATTTTGGTCTTTGATTCAACATATAGAATAATAAATTATCCTTATAAATCAATTTTTTGATTTACAGTTATCATCCAGTTTTTGAAGCTTTTTAATAGCGCAGGGTGGCATGGGTGGAGGGCTAGGATCTTGTGCTGCTAATAAAAGCAATTCATCACAGGCTTTTTCTGTTTTTTGGATGAGTTGATCTAGAAAATCACATTTGCTTAAACCAGCGTCTATGGGGGGAAGAATGCGAACGCGGATTGTTCCAGGATAACGGCGAAAATTGTTACGTGGCCAATATAAGCCAGCATTGTGTGCAATGGGAACAACTTGAAGTCCCAATTCATGATAGAGAGCAACAATTCCCGATTTATAATTTGGTTCTTGACCTGGCTGTCGGCGTGTTCCTTCTGGAAAGATCAAAATTTGGCGTCCTTGTTTTGCTTTTTCTTTGGCTTTTTGTATGATGGTTTTTAAGGCTTTAATGGGTGTTGTTCGGTTAATGGGGATAATTTGTGTTTTTGCCATATACCAGCCAAAAAATGGAATCCACATTAGTTCACGTTTTAGGATGAGAGCGGGGTCCTCAAAATAGGGTATAAGGCTGAAGGTTTCCCATGCAGATTGATGCTTTGGAGCTATGATATAGGCTCCTTTGGGGAGGTTTTCTAATCCTTCAATTTCGTAGTTTGTGCCTGCAATGTATTTTTGCAAAAAAAGTGTGATGCGCGCCCATGTTTTAGGGACAATCCACGCTTTTTTGCGTGGCATTACAAAATAGATGGGAGCGTAAAGAATCATCTGGATAAAAGTCGTTGTATAAAAAGCGAGGGTAAAAAGAAAAGAACGAAGAATAAGCACTAAATTTTCCATTTTATATCTACAAGAAGACTGTTTATATAATTTACTTTGACATTGGAAAACACCTCTTTTTATGTTTTTTTTTCATATCTAATTTGGAAATGTTTCTTTATTTGATGCTTAGAATAATAAGGGAAAGGATGGATGAAATTACAGATTAGCCGAGATGCTCTTTTTATTCCACGGATTTTATCTATTGCGGGAACGGATCCTTCTGGTGGCGCTGGAATGCAAGCGGATTTGAAAGTTTTTTCAGCCATGAAAGCCTATGGAATGAGTGTGATTACTGCTGTGGTCGCACAAAATACTCAAGGTGTACGTGCTTTTCAGGCATTGGATGCTTCTTTTGTTGCTGACCAAATTGATGCGGTTTTTGAAGATATTCATGTTGATGCTGTTAAAATTGGTATGGTAGCAAATGCTCAAATTGCTCAGACTGTTGCAGAGCGTCTTGCTTATCACAAAGCGCGCTTCATTGTTTTTGATCCCGTTATGGTGGCAAAAAGTGGCGATGTTCTTCTAAATCCTGATACTATTGAAATTATGCGTGATGTTCTTGTGCCGATGTCAACTTTGATTACGCCAAATTTACCTGAAGCGTCTCTGTTGTTGGGATATGAAAAGATGCAATGGTCTTTAGAAGCTATGTACCAATATGGTCCACAGCTTCTGGCTCTAGGGTGCTGTGCAGTTCTTTTAAAGGGTGGGCATTTGAACGTTTTTGCTCGTACAGATGAGGCGAATTATGATTGTTCTAGTCCAGACCTTTATTGTGATGGTGCAGATCTTATCATGCTTGAAGCCCCTCGTTTTATAACCACTCATGATCATGGTACAGGTTGTACCATTTCAGCTGCCATCGCAGCTTTGTTGCCTACCAAGCCTTTGGTTGATGCGGTTAAACAAGCAAAAGGCTATTTAAATGGGGCTTTATCTACCTCAAGCGCTTTACAAGTAGGGAAAGGACGTGGTCCCCTTCACCATTTTTATGAATTATGGAAGAATGTATAAAACAAATGATTGTAAAACAAAAACTTTCTGCTCTGTTGCATGTTTCATTATTATATTTTCCGCGGTTATACAAAAATCAATCAAACCAAATGTCGTTTGACACGCGGTTTTTTACTAGATGGAGAAAGGTGGGATGAGGGAAAAAAGGTGTTAATTTCTTGTTTTTATGACTTTTTTCTCATTTAATGAGAGTTTTCTCAAAATAGATTTTGATACCTAAAAATCAAAGTAAAGAGTAAAAAATCATAAAGTTCAGAATTTGGTACAAAAATGAAAGAAGCTTTTTAAAGAGTTTGTGAGAACTTGGTAGACAAGCTTTAAAAGAACTTTGAAAAAAATAAACTGGTACAGCATTTGATGCTAAAAGAGACAAAAGTAGATGATACGCTATAGCGAACAGCCAACAAAAACCACTCTGACAGGACACAGATAAACTAAAGGTATGTTAAAATAGATTATACAACTTATGGAGCGGGCGATGGGATTCGAACCCACGACCCCAACCTTGGCAAGGTTGTGCTCTACCCCTGAGCTACACCCGCTCATCGACTCGAAACATATTTGCTTCGGATGCTGTTTGTATGGCGTAGGCTTTAACGAATTGCAACAAAAAAATAACATTTCAGTTCGATTTATTTTGCGAATGTTTCAGAAATAAAAATAAAGATTGATTTTGAAGGTACTCTTCAATAGATTACTCGTTTTTTAATATAAAAAAGGGGTGGAGTAAAATGTCGAAAAGAGTCAACATATTATGGATTGCGATTGCAGCTATTTTTATCATGAATAGTTTTGCAAAAGCGGGTGATTACGTTAAAGTTGCACTTACACAAATTATGGCACACCCTGCTGCAGATGCTGTCCGTAAAGGGGTTTTGGATGCGCTGGCAGAAAATGGTTATAAACAGGGTGAAAATTTTGAACTCACTTTTTTATCAGCACAGGGCAATATTTCTACAGCAACACAAATTGCACGTAAATTTGTTGGTGATAAACCCGATGTTATCGTAGCAATTACTACGCCCTCAGCACAGACGATGCTTGCGGCAACAAAAACAATCCCTATTGTTTTTGCTGCAATTTCTGACCCTGTTGGAGCTAAAATAGTATCTTCACTCACCAAACCTGGTGGTAATGTCACGGGAACTTCTGATCGTATAGATGTTGCAGCAACTGTTAAACTTTTGCAGGAAGTAAAACCAGATTTGAAAAAAATTGGTTATCTTTATAATGCTTCTGAAGCCAATTCTGTTTCAACACTTAAGATGTTAAAGGACGTTGCAAGTAAAGCAGGGATTGAGATCATTCCTTCATCTGCGCCTAAACCTTCTGATGTTCAAGCGGCAACACGGGCTTTAGTTGGTAAGGTGGATGTCATTTTTATTCCCGCTGATAATACGGTTCTTTCTGTTTTAGAGGGTGCAACAAAGGTTACACAGGAAGCGAATGTGCCTGTATTTACCGTCGATTTTAACTCTATTGGGCGCGGTCCCTTCATGACACAGGGCGTGAATTTTTACGATGTAGGGGTTGAAGCTGGGAAACTGGTTGTGCGTATTCTAAAGGGTGAAAAACCTGGCGATATTGATGTTGTGCAGGCCGCTAATAATGATATTAGAATTGATATGAAAGCAGCCCAAAAGGTTGGTATTGTTATTCCACAAACAATTATAGAACGCGCGACAAAGATACTTCCATAGTCTTTTATTGATATGATGTTGATACAATAAGGTGCGTTAAGTTATGAGGATGATCTTTGAATGAGTGTATTTGCGTTTTCTGGCGCTGTGGAGTTAGGCCTTATTTATGCATTTGTTGCTATAGGGGTTTATCTCTCGTTTCGTGTCTTAGATTTTCCTGATTTAACCGTTGATGGTTCCTTTCTTCTTGGATCCTGTGTTTGTGGCGTTTTGATTCTTTTAGGTTTTAATGCATGGATCGCTATGGCATGTGCTTTTTGTGCAGGTATGGTAGCGGGTTTATTAACAGCTTTGCTGAATTTGCGTTTTGGCATTTTGAATCTTTTGGCTTCCATTTTGACAATGTCGGCACTTTATACAGTTAATCTTCGTATTATGGGAATTATGGGAGGATCTAATATTAATTTGGCATTTGCTGATACGGCTTTAACACCCTTGTATAATCTTTTTAGCTTGCCTGATATTTTTGTGCGTCCTCTTTTCGTTGGCACTGTATTGCTGGTGGTGGTATTTTTAATCTGGCGCTTTTTGGAAAGTGAAATAGGTCTTGCTATGAGAGCAATGGGAGTTAATCCACGGATGGCTACAGCGCAAGGGATTCATACTTCAGCATTGATTTATTTTGGTATGGGACTTTCAAATGCTTGTGTTGCGCTTGGAGGCTCCCTTTATATTCAAACTGCGATTGCTACCGATATTACTGGTGGAGCTGGTACGATTGTTTTCGGTTTAGCGGCGGTTATTATTGGTGAAACTCTTTTTCGTATGCGCAATATTTTTTGGATTATTATGAGCTGTGTTGTCGGATCTGTACTTTATCGTGTTGCAGTGCAGTTTGCGTTTGAGGCAAACGGGATTGGTATTGATACATCGACGGATCTTCAGTTGATTACTGCGCTTTTAGTTGTTTCAGCCCTTGTAATACCACGCTATTGGAGGAGGCATAAACATGATTGAATTTTCTCATATAGGTGTCACTTTTAAACCGCAAACACCGTTGGAAAAACAAGCTTTAATTGATATTAACCTCAAAATTGATCGGGGAAGTTTTGTTACTGTTATTGGATCAAATGGCGCTGGTAAATCAACTTTGCTTAGTGTTTTAACAGGTGCAATTCTTCCTACAGAAGGAAAAGTAGTGGTTAATGGACAAAATGTTTCTCGACAATTAGTCAGTGAGAGAGCCGGAAGAATCGCTTGTGTTTTTCAAGATTCACTAATGGGAAGTTGCGGTTCTTTAACCATTGAAGAAAATTTGGCTCTTGCTGCTCTTCGCGGGAGTCGTCGTGGTTTGCGTTCAGCCTTAAATCACAAAAAACGACAATTTTTCCAAGATGAAATTGCTCAATTGGGCATCGGTCTTGAAGCGTATATCCATAATCCTATGGATAGTTTATCAGGTGGGCAACGTCAAGCAGTTTGTCTTGTGATGGCTACTTTAGCGCACGCAGATGTTTTATTGCTTGATGAACATACTTCAGCATTAGATCCAGGAATGGCTGATTTTGTGATGCGGTTAACTGAAAAAATCGTTGAAGAGAAAAAATTAACAACTATTATGGTGACGCATTCTATGCGTCAGGCTCTTGATTATGGAGATCGCACATTGATGTTACACGGCGGAAAAGTGATTTTAGATGTATGTCAAGAAAAACGTCAAGGTTTGAATGTCAACGATTTAATCGTTATGTTTCAAAAAGTGCGTGGGGAAGCTCTTGATTATGATGAACTGTTAATGGATTAATATTTTGGCTCAAAAAAAAGCGCATGAAGTTGATCATTTTCTAAAGCGCTTTTCGCGTTCTTTTCCTATTGTTCTCATTTACGGACCAGATCGTGGTCTTGTTTGCGAGCGTGTGCAACATTTTATTAAGCTTACGCAGATAGCTGTAGAAGATCCTTTTTCCAGCGTTCGTTTGGATGCTGCTGAAATTGATAAAGACCCTGCTCGATTGGTAGATGAGGCACGTACTTTATCGCTTTTGGGTGGTGATCGTTTGGTATGGGTGTCTAATGGCGCTAATCAAAAAAATTTCCTTGCTGCCCTTAAGATTTTAATTAAAGAACCACCAGAGAAAAGTTTTATTCTTATTGAGGCAGGGGATCTCAAAAAAGGAACAGGGCTGCGGAATATTATTGAGACCGCATCGATAGCTATGGCTTTGCCTTGTTTTGCGGATGATATTCGTGCTCTCGATACATTAATTGATGAAGTTTTGGGTCATTTTAAGATGAACCTTTCTTTGGATGCACGTAAATGGTTGCTTCATCATTTGGGAGGAGATCATCTTGTTTCACGTGGTGAATTGGAAAAGCTCTGTCTTTATACCCTAGAGAAAAAACATATTGCTCTTGAGGATGTGAAAGCGGTGGTTAGTGATGTTAGTACTCTTTCTCAAGATGACGTGATCGATGCTGTTTTACTGGGAGATGTGGCAGGTTTTGAAGCGCATTTTAGTCGACATGCAGCACTGCAAAGCACACTTTTTTTTATTTTGAGTACTGCGCAAAGGCATTTTCAACAATTACAGCTTTTGCGTTACCAAATAGATATTGAGGGTAAAAGTACGTTTACAGCAATTTCTCAAATGCAACCGCCAATTTTTTTTAAGCGGAAACAAATCATTGAACGTGCTTTGAGTTATTGGAGGAGAGAACAAATTTCTTACGCCATGGAACGAATCCAACATGCTGTTTTAGAAAGTCGTAAAAATCCGCTTTTGAGTGAGGCTATTATTCGTCAAGCTTTGTTGGGACTAGCAATTATTGTGCGGCGTCAAATTGCTGCTTAAAATATTGAATTGGTTGTAAAAGTGCATTTGCTTCATATTTGTTTGATTTATGGCATCGTGGTGAGGAAAAAATGTTTTTAGACTTACGGTATCTTTTTGCACAAATATCTTAAAGAAATTTCCAATATGTAAAAAAGTTGTGTTGATTATCATTGCCTTAGGATTTTTAGGCTATCTAATCCCACGGTTCTGCTAAGAAGACTTGGTATTTTCTTACATTCTAAAGAATTTTTTGGAATAAAACGGGTGATACTGTTTGCAAAGTGGTTGTTATTATTGATTGAAAATTAATGAAAAGTATTTGTATTTTAACAGTTATGCATGCTTGTAAACAATGAATTAAAAAGTTTTAGAGCTTGATGTTACGTTTTATCAATCATTTGGTGGTGCATGTTTCAGATAAAAGGAATCTCTTAGTAGTTTGCGCAGATGATAATTTGGAGGTGCGTGACTTTATTCTTCTTTTTTCTTTTGTCGATTGCGGTTTTTAAAATGTTTGATACATAACTCTTGAATAAACAAGAGACCAATTTTGGTTTTGTTGTTATTTTCAAAGAGTTCTTGAAGGTAAAAAATGCTTGATATTCAGTTTGAAAAAATAGCACTCATAGGAATCGGTCTGATTGGGTCTTCTTTAGCAAGAGTCATTAAAAAGAAGAATCTTGCAACTCATGTTTCTATTGCAACGCGTCGTCAAGAAACATTGAAAAGAGCGTGCGAGCTGCAACTTGGGGATTTTTATACCACAGATAATGCAAAAGCTGTTGAAGGGGCTGATTTGGTTATCCTTTCTGTTCCCGTAGGAGCTAGTGCGCAAGTAGCAAAATCACTTCATGATCATTTAAAACCTGGAGCGATTGTGAGTGATGTTGGTTCTACAAAAGCGTTGGTTATTGCAGAAATGATACCTTTATTGCCCAAAACAGTTCATTTTATTCCTGGTCATCCGATTGCTGGAACAGAATATTCGGGACCGGATGCTGGTTTTGCTGATTTGTTTATGAATCGTTGGTGTATTTTAACGCCTTTAGCTGAAAGTGATGCTGGGGCTGTAGCACAATTGACAGCATTTTGGGAAGCTTGTGGTGCGCGTGTTGAGAAGATGGACGCTAAACATCATGACCTTGTTTTGGCTATTGTTTCGCATTTGCCGCATTTGATTGCTTATAATACTGTTGGAACAGCTAGTGATTTAGAAAAGGTGACGAATTCAGAAGTTATTTCTTATTCTGCTTCAGGTTTTCGTGATTTTACCCGTTTGGCATCTTCTGATCCCGTTATGTGGCGCGATATTTGTTTGCATAATAAGGATGCTATTTTAGAAATGTTGAGCCGTTTCAGTAAAGGACTTTCTTCTTTAGAACGGGCAATTCGTTTGGGAGATGGTGAGACGCTATTTGATTTTTTTACGCGTACGCGTGCTGTGCGCCGTAATATTATTGATGCAGGGCAAGAAATTGATGCTTCTGATTTTGGACGTCAAAGCGTTTCTAAAAAAAGCACGTAAAAACAAGGGACTTTTTATTAAACTTTGTTTGTTTTTTCTAGAAATCTATAAGAAATTTTTTCATTTTCAGTTATCGACTGCGATAAAGAAGATGAAAAATTGCTTAGATGTGGGCAAGGGCTCGGATACAAATGGTTATGATCACGAGGTTTCACCTGTGTCATTATCAATGGTCATATTTGGCGCTCTAGGATATAGGATGTCCTAGAGTCAACTCATTGATTTATAATGATAAATAAATGATTTTCTTGTTGAAACAAAGGCTGTGGATATTGCAATATATTCCTGTTTTGTTCACGTTCAGCACATATTCTAAGGGAGATTGGTATGCTGGTGATGAATCGTCGGGCGATAAACTGTTTGAGTGCAAAAGTAGTAAAACGTTAAGCGCTATAATAATGGCGCTGATCTTTGGCTTTATAAGCATGAGGATGGAGGAGCTCAGAGGGTATTGCGTTGTACGATTCATGGGTGGTAGTGAAGTGGGGTTAGGGACCTGTAAAGGTATATCCTTAAGAAAGTATGAGAGTTTGCTGAACAGAGGGTGTGATATTACCCATGGTCTATGCCTATTAAAAGAACGTGATAGGTTGCAGTGTGAGAGAATATATAATTTCTGCGCGTTAGAAAGAAATTACTTTTGATGCCATTAAAAAGTTTTCGATTTTATAAGACATAATATTATAATTTTTATTATCCGTTTTTATTTCCTACACCGGTAAAAAATACTGTGGTTATAAAATCTTAGTTTTCAAAAATAAGTGATAATGCAATTTTGTTTATATGAGAAAAATATTGCCTTATTTTTCTTTAAACACATACAATTTACAAGATTGACAGTTTCAAACAATTCCTTCCTTAAGAGGGTGATCTAAGGTTTCTATAAAAGGTATAGATTTTGCTATTTTTTAGCGAAATCTATATCATTCTTTAAATTTATCATTGAATGTAAATTAACAATCTCATTCATTAATATGTGCTTTTTGAACACATGCAATTTATGTTATCGATAATTTCAAAAGATTGTGACTATCGAATTTATAATAAAAACGTATTATGAACTGTTATGATAATAGCTACTTTGTATTTCATTTGAATACTTATATACGTCAAATATTTGCATCATGATTTGCTTTTTATGCTCTGTTCATACGTGGCATCATTTTATAAAATAATGAATTAAAACACGCATTTAAAGTGTGGATTCTCAAGAGGATTCAAACAAAATAAAATAATATAATATATTGATTTTTTTATATTTATTAATATGACTTATTGTAAAAGAACATCATGTGATGTGTCTCCAAGTTTGCAATAAGGGATCATAGGTCGTTTGGTCTGGTTTATGGATGCGTGCCTCTATTTTATCAAAGATATCGATAGTGTACCAGTGTAAGTATCCTAATCTTGTTGTCTTTGGTTTTTGATGAACGAAATTTTTTTCTTCATTCTCTCTTATTTTGATATAAAGTTAAAGCTTGACCGTATGGATTACTGCCCTTTATACTGAGAAAAGTTTATTTTTTAGATCATTGATGATTTTTATAAAGCTTAGATAGGCTAAAGAAGGGTTTTTTCAGAAAGTATTAAGATTTGTTAAGACGTATCTTTTGGTATAGCTACCGTATTCTTGTGGATGCAGTAAGTCATTATTACCGTGATAATGGAAGTGCTTTTGCAAGCCATGTCGCTTTGTCAGTGCTTTTAGCGTTGTTCCCTTTTTTTATTTTTGGTGCATCTCTTGCTAGTTTTATTGGTGCTTTTACATATACGCCGCAAAAAATTAAAGCGCTTTTGCAATTATTACCAAATGTCATTGCAGAACCTTTATCTCAGGAAATTGTTAATGTTTTAACTATTCAACGAAGAGGTGTGTTGACGATTTCTGTCATTGGAGCAGCTTATTTTTCTTCTAATGGGGTGGAGGCTTTGCGCACGGCTTTAAATAAAGCTTACCGTGTTGTTGATCGGCGTAGTTTGTTGTTTTGTCGTTTTCAAAGTTTGTTTTTTGTAATTCTTGGGGCTTTTGGTCTTGTTGTGATCAGCTTTTTGTTGATTTTAGCGCCTTTACTCATCAAAATTATGCAAGATTATTCTTTTTTCATTACTAAATATATTGGTGTTATTCGTCTCTGGCGTTACATAATCGCAGCAGTTGTTTTATTTGTAAGCCTTTTGATTGTTCATAAATGGCTTCCGGCAGAGCGACGCAAATTTATAGATGTTTTACCTGGAATCGTGGTAACAATGTCTGTGTGGTTTATGGCTTCTCTTGCTTTTGCGCAGTATTTGACAATGTTTGATTATATTTCTACCTATGCGGGATTAGCATCTATTATGGTTGCCATTATTTTTCTTTACATTTTAAGCGCTATTTTTATTCTTGGAGGTGAAATAAATGCAGCGATAATGTTTTATCGCAATCATTTGCATCATTTAGATGAATGAAAGAACTTATTTTTGTATGAAAGCCAAGAGACAAAAACGCAAAGAAGATCAGCAATTACTTTGTTAGTTGATGCTGATGCTTGTCCTGTAAAAACTGAAATTTATCATGTTATGAATCGTTATCAGCTTAAAACATTTGTTGTAGCGAATCGTTTTTTCCCCCTTCCAGATGAAGCGCTTCTTGAAAGGGTGGTCGTTTCTGGCAAATCCGATTCTGCTGATGATTGGATTGTAGAACATGTGCAGGAGACTAGTATTGTTATTACTAGTGATATCCCTTTAGCTGCACGGGTTGTGCGCGCGGGTGGTGTCTGTCTTTCGCCAACCGGGCGTATTTTTGATGCAAGCTCTATCGGTCACGCTTTGGCGATGCGCAATCTTATGGAAGATTTGCGAGGACAGGGTAAAATGACGGGTGGCCCCAGTCCTTTTTGTCGCAAAGATCGTTCTGCTTTTTTATCGGCATTAAATTTAGCTATACAACGGTTAAAAAGATGCGGTTATTAAGATTATTGTGTTTCTCTTATGAAAGCTTTTATAAGTGCTTTGGCATCGTCATTGGCCCACGGGGCTGCACCATTAAATGAAGCAATGAGATGACCCTTTTTATCGATCAGAAATGTTATGGGCAAACCTAAAGCTAGCCCTTGTTTTCTTAAGTTGTTGAAAATAGACATTGTTTCATCGCGATAGTAAAGCAAGTTATCAGCACCAATATTCTGTAAAAATTGCTGAATTTTTTCAGGAGAAGCAGCTTGATCAATATTAATAGCTATGACATCGAAATTTTCTCCACCCAATTCACGTTTTAGTTGCGCTAGTTCTGGCATTTCTGTGCGGCAGGGAAGGCACCAAATAGCCCATAGATTGATGAGCATCGGTTTTCCAGTAAATTCGCCGAGTTTATGATATTTTCCTTGTAGATTCTTGAAAGAAAGTTGGTTCATGTCATAGGGCGTATCAGCAAAACGCAGGTGGGTAAAAAAGCCTTTCGCTGCTTTTCTTATCGCTACCATTTTTTCTTCTTGTATTTTTCCGACATTTTCTCTTTCTCTTGGAATTAAGTTGGTAAAAAAAGACGCTTTCTTGTCATGAGGTTCTTTTGTTGCGTGTAAGCCTATACCAATTAAGATTACCGCAACAGAAAAGCATGCGATGAAGATGCGCATTTTGGTCTTCTTCTTTTTAAGGCTGGTGATATTTTGAGGAATCATCATTTTTGTCCTTTTTATGGAGAGTTTTAAAGTATAATGGATGAGAGATTGAAAAATCAAATATGAGGTGATGAGTGCTGGAGGCAATGTAATTATAAAAGATGAATGCTTCAGTTGATTTTGATTAGAGACTTTATTGATAAGATATTGAAAGTTCATTTTCTTATGCGGTGATGTTAGCGCAAATAAAAAACATTTCGCAATTTTATTGTAAAAAAATCTTATGATTTAAAAATTGTCTATCAAAAGATAAAAACGAGTTCATTTATTTTTTCATAAAAGCCAGAAAATATTTTTATGAATTTGGAGCTTGTTGAACAAATTGATTGATTTTTTAGCAGAGTGTTTGCCTATAGTGTATTCAAAAGACTTTCGTCAAATTGCTTGGTTAGAGAAACGTTTTGTCATCACTTGAATGATTTTATTTTTAACCAAAAATAAAGAAAGAAACCGATATGAGGAAAGAGGGCATATGAAGATCATTGTAAAGAGTTTGATGATTATCCTTTTGGGGAGTGCTTTTGTCGTTGGATGCGGACGGAAAGGTGCTCTAGAATTGCCTTCTTCAAGGGTAGAGAAAACAACGCAGGAGCCATTTTCTTCTAAAAACAAATTAGATAAACCTTTTATTCTCGACCGATTGATACAATAGAGGTTTTTATGCGTTTTTTTTCTTATTATCAGGGTATTCTTCACGCTGAAGGTCTTTCTCTTTCTGCATTAGCGCAGGATGTGGGAACGCCTTTTTATTGTTATTCAGCTAGTGCAGTGGTTACAAATTTTAAAGACTATCAAAACGCTTTTCTGGATATGTCTAGCTGGATTGCTTATGCAGTTAAGGCTAATTCTAATCAGGCAGTATTACGGCTTTTAGCGGCAAACGGAGCGGGAGCTGATGTGGTTTCAGAAGGTGAATTGCGACGCGCTCTTGCTGCTGGTATTCCTGCTCATCGTATTGTTTATTCTGGCGTTGGTAAAACAGTAAAAGAGATAGACTTTGCTCTTGCACACGATATTTATTGTTTTAACGTTGAATCAGAGCCTGAACTTGTACAACTTTCTGTACGTGCTGTTGAGTTTTCAAAAATAGCACGCGTTTCATTGCGTATTAATCCAGATGTAGATGCAAAGACCCATAAAAAAATTACAACGGGGAAATCTGAAAATAAATTTGGTATTCCAATGTCGTTGGCGTGGGATGTATATAAAAAAGCAGCTCAATTACCAGGCATTCAGGTGTGTGGTGTGGATATGCATATTGGCAGTCAGATCTGTGATTTAAAACCGTTTGAAGACGCATTTCTTATTGTTGCAGATTTTGTGCGTCAGTTAAGGAATCATGGTTATGCACTTACTCATATAGATATTGGAGGCGGTCTTGGTATTGCCTATGGGAATGAACATCATTCAGTACCATCTCTTTCTGATTATGCAGCACTTGTAAGGAAATATATTGCGCCTTTAGGGATTAATATTATCGTGGAGCCTGGGCGCAGTATTGTTGGTGAAGCTGGTGTGTTGGTGACATCTGTTCTCTATTTAAAAAGAGGAAAAGGACGAAATTTTGTTATTGTGGATGCGGCAATGAATGACTTTATGCGTCCAACACTCTATGATGCTTGGCAAAATGTGGTACTTGTGGAACAAGCATCAAAAAATACATTACTGATGAGAGCAGATATTGTTGGTGCAGTTTGTGAAACAGGTGATTATTTAGCATTAGATCGCCGTGTGCCGACCTTGGCAGCAGGCGATCTTTTAGCGATTACGGGAGCTGGTGCTTACGGCGCTGTGATGGCAAGCACTTATAATAGCCGACTTTTGGTGCCAGAAGTTCTCGTTCAGGATACGCGTTATGCGGTTATTCGTCCACGTTTTGATTATGCACAATTGATAGGCTGTGATTATGTTCCAGATTGGATTTGAGTCCATATGAGATTGAACATTGTTAAATGTTTTTGGTCTTATTTTTACTAAACTTTGATGAAACAATTTATTTTCTGGAAATTGTCTTGTATGAATTTTACGATTGCAATTCATCACTCTAAAAGGGGACAAATATTTGTCTATGAAAAATGAAAACATCAAAAGTTTTTTAGCAATAAAGCTTTTGTATGTGCGCATTTTGATGTGGTGTATCCTATTTTTTGAGCGGATATGGGTACGATTGTTGCCGTTTTTTCTAGTTCTCAGTCTCTTTTGTTCGTTTAGTTGGTTGGGTGTTTTTGGCATTCTGGGGTATTGGCCACATTTACTTTTACTTGGCCTTATCTTTTTTTCTGCCGTGGGAAGCTTGTTTTTTCTTGTCAGTTTTCGGTTGCCTACTTTTAAGGAAATTAATCAACGCCTTGAACAAGCAAATGGTCTCAAAAATCAACCTTTAAGCGTTCAAGAAGATCATTTATGTCCTGAAGATGATGAAGATTTTCATGAAGTTATTTGGCGCGAACATCAACGTCGTATGGCCAAACAATTGTATCATCTAAAAACTGGGACTGCGTATCCTAATAGTGCGGCTTGCGATCCGTTGGCTCTTAGGACTATATGTATTCTTCTTTGTGTCTGTGCTTTTAGTTTTTCTTTTGGTTCGTTAGGGGGGCGCTTGGCAGATGCGTTTGATTTACGTCCTCTCGTTGATGAAGCATCCATGCGCATTGATGCTTGGGTAACACCACCTACTTATACCGATATGGCACCCATTTATTTAACACGAGGTGAGACAACACACTTTGCTGTTCCTGAGGGAAGCAACGTGGTTGTACGTGTTGTTAATGGTGCTGGTGTTACAGTAAAAGCGCTCGCTGAAAAAGATGCTCATAAAGTTTTGTTTTCCAAGAAAAGTGAAAAAACGTCTTTAAATGATCCAATTGTTCATTTTGAAACACACTTAGAACGCTCAATAGATTTGCTCATATCATCACGTCATAAGCAATTCAAGTGGTCTTTGCAGATGATTAAGGACCAGCACCCAACAGTTCGTTGGTTGGAAAAACCAGGGCGAATTTTGGCTGGTTCGTTAGAGATTCAGTATGAGTTGGAGGATGATTATGGGGTGACAAAGGCTTTTGTTGAAATAGAGTCTTTTCTTGATCAGCACAAAAGCGTCACTTCCCTTTATAGGGCACCTGAAATAATGCTTCTTCTTCCGCGTGGTGGGAAGGGTAAAATGCGGATGGTGCAAGATGTATCAGCGCATCCATGGGCTGGTTCGGAGGTTAAAATTACTTTGGTGGCAGAAGATGGTGCTGGGCAGAAAGGGCGTAGCAAAACTTTTGTTATGACATTACCCCAGCGTGTTTTTTCTAATCCTATTGCTCGTGCAGTAGGTGAATTGCGTCGTTTGCTGGCCATTGATGTTTCTAAAAAAGAGCGTGTACTCGATATGCTCTCTGCTTTACTTGTGCGCCCAGAAGATGGGCTTCAAAATGCAACACATTTTCTTGCTCTACAGAGTGCATGGACAAGGCTTTCTATGGCAGAGACAGAGGATGATCTACGCGATATGGTCGATTATTTATGGCAAATCGCTTTGGGTATTGAAGGCAATCAGCTCCAATCAGCTCAGAAAAATTTAAAACAAGCACAAGCCGCTTTGCGTGATGCACTTCGCTACGGTGCTTCAGCGGCGGAAATTGAACGGCTAATGGCTGATTTACGCCAAACTATAGATGATTACGTTCAGACTTTGTCTGAAAAAATACAAAATAATAGCAAAAACAGTAATCTTAGTCGTTCTCCTCTTGCAGAGGATATATTAAAAGAAAAGCTCAATATAATTGAAGAAATGGCTAAAACTGGCTCTTCTTTAGCAGCTGAACAGTTGTTATCTGAACTTGAACAAATTCTTGATCATTTGCAAGTGCAAAAAGATAATCAAGGTGGGGAGAGCAGCAAAAACCAATTCGCACAAATGAAAGAAAAAATCGATCAGCTTGGTGATATGATGCGACGCCAACAAGAAATTCTCAATGAAACACATCAGTTGGAAATGGAACAACGACGTGGAGAAAATATGCTGGAAAAGCGAAGAAAATCTTTACAAAAACGTCAAGCTGAGTTGCAATCAGAATTATCGGCTTTAGAAAAAGAATTATCAAAGCAGGGGTTTGAACAGAGTGATGAATTGAAAAAAGCAGAAGAAAAAATGAATTCTGCAGAAGCTGCTCTTGAGCGCGGAGATCATCAGATTTCTATGCAAAACCAGTCAGCTGCTCTAGAATCGTTAAGGCAAGGTGCACAAAATGTTTTAGAAAAAATGCGTAAAGTTCTTAAAGAAGCAGGAGATCATCAAAATGCTGTTTCTGGTCATCAAGATCCTTTAGGACGTCCACTTTCTTTAAAAAATACTCAAGGGCAAGAAGGGGGAACTATACCACAAGAAAGTGATCAAATCCGCGCACGACAGATTTTGGAAGAAATTCGTAAACGTCTTAGTAAAGAGCATATTCTAGAAGTAGAAAAAAACTATCTTGAAAGGGTGTTAGATTTTAATTAATCATTTTTTCTTTTTATTATTGTCAAAAAAATCCACGGAAAGTCTTTATGGGACGCAAGTTTCAAAAAATAAAGAATATGATCAAGAGTATTGATGGTAGTGATCAGAAAAACTTTCTGTGCTACTTTTGAAGTTATTTGGGTTTAAAATATGAAATGTTAAAATTTTCGCCATTGCGGAGAAAAGGCAAAGGTCCATATAAGTTTGGTATATGAAAACCTATGATGTTTGAAATTTTTTTCTACACGGTATGTTGAAGTGGATATAGTCACACTTAAAGATTTTTATGCTTCTGCTCTTGGTAGGCGTGTACAGGAGACATTGTGTGACCAGTTAAGTTTATGTTGGCCGGATCTTACTGGTAAAAGGGTTATGGGTTTTGGTTATGCACTCCCTTATCTTTCTGCTTTGCGTATGCGTGCACAACAATGTTTGGCTTTTATGCCCGCTTGTCAGGGTGCTGTGCCATGGCCCTGTGCTGATAAGGTTGCTACAGCACTTGTTTTTGAAGAAGATTTACCGCTTCCTGATGCTTCGATTGACTGTATTTTATTGGTACATGCACTTGAATATACAGAAAATTCATTCGAAACATTAAATGAAATATGGCGTGTTTTAGCTCCCAATGGCCAGCTGATTGTTATTGTTCCTAATCGTTCTGGATTTTGGGCGCGCAACGCTTGCACACCCTTTGGTTACGGTGAACCTTATAGTCGGCAACAAATTGTTCGTTTGTTTGAAAAAACACATTTTATTTCTGGATCAATACAAGAAGTAGTACATTATATGCCGTCTTCAAGCTATGTCTCGCACTTTTTTTCTTTTCTTTATGAACCGATTGTACGTCATCTTTTACCTTATTTTGGTGGACTTTTAGTTTGTCAGGCTCAGAAACGTGTTTATCAAGGCTTGCTTGTACAACGTCGTCAGTCGCGGCGTGTTTTTATGCCTGCGCTGTTGCCACAAGCGCGTGAGAGCTCTCTTTCCTCTTGATTTTGACGTTATGCATTGCTTTACGCTTTTGTTTATTGTGTTCTTTAATGGGGAAGCATTTTTCACGCAAAGCAGAAATGCCATTGTGATGCAAATTCACGCGTTTGCTTGAAACAATTTTGGCTAGAGCGCAAGTTCATCTGACGATGGTGTCCGTAAATTGTAAGGTCTAGTGGCTATCAACATCTCTACACTTGTAAAGTGACAAGTTAGCGCCATCATTTTATTTGGCTGGCTTTCCATATGTTTGATGATTCTTGCATTGAGAGGGGATATCAGAGAACTTGTTAGTCCTTTTTACAGCACTTTTATCCATACATTCATTTTGCTGATGGCATGTATGCGAATGATTTTTTCTGCTTGTGAATGTTAAGCTTCGGAGGGTAGAAGATTACTATATTTTGGTTTTCTATTCAAGGTGCAAAATGATAAATTATTCTTATAAATCAAAGTCTTGAGTTTACTTTATTTGCCTTCTGAGAAGAGAGATGAATGGGCATCATAATTGTTTTAGCAGTGATAACTGCTGTGAAATTTAAAGATTAAGACGATATCCGTTTTGATCTGTAATGAGGATTCGCGCATTGGAGGGATCTTTTTCGATTTTTTGTCGCAAACGATAAATATGGGTCTCTAACGTATGGGTAACAATGTTCTCATTGTAGCCCCAAATCTGTTCTAAAAGCGTTTCGCGACTGACGATTTGCTCGTTGTTGCAAGAGAGATATTTAAGAATGGCAGCCTCTTTTTCTGTGAGGCGAATTTTGTTATTTTGTTGATCAATGAGGAGTTTTTGTCCGGGTTTAAAAGTATAAGGACCAATGTGCAAAATAGCATCGTCATTTTGTTCATATTGGCGCAATTGGGCACGAATCCGAGCCAAAAGTACTGCAAAGCGAAAGGGTTTTATCACATAATCATTAGCACCTGTTTCAGGATCTAAAAGAGTATCGCAATTTGTGTCATAATTCGTGATCATGATAATGGGGGCACAAAATCCTTGGGTGCGTAATCTTTTAACGACTTTATAGCCGTCAAGATCAGGAAATTCAATCCCCAAAACCGCTAGATCAATGTTCTCTTCTTGGGCTATTGTTATTCCTGATTCAGCTGTTTTTGCTTGCAAAACTTTAAATTCTTTATGAATTTGCAATTGCTCTACCAGAATAGGGCGCAGATCATTATCATTTTCAACAATTAAAAGAGTATAAAAATTCATTTTTTTCCTTATAAGCTATGTTTATGCACCAACTGTTGCGAAGTAGTTTCATGAAAAATAAGATCTCATGCAAGGAAAATTAAAAAAGAAACTCTGTAAAAAACAAACTTTTGTTCATTTTATGGTTGTTCGACGACAAGCAGGTCATTATGCACGTGGTATTTTACGCGTTGGTCAGAATCATTTTTTTTGTGCTCTAGGACGGATGGGTATTTCTGCATTGAAGCGCGAAGGTGATGGTGCGACACCTTTGGCACGGATGCGTTTTTTGAGGGGATTTCGCGGTAATTCTTATGGTTTTTTTCCACGTTCCGTTTTGCCTTTTCGCCCTATTCGAATGCAGGATGGTTGGTGTGATGCGAGTGGTGATGCCAATTATAATCGTTTGGTACGTCTTTCTTATTGTGAAAGAGCTGAAAAAATGCAACGTAAAGATGGGCTTTATGAAATTGTCTTGGTTTTGGATTGGAATATTACAGAGCGAAAAATGGCAAAAGGGAGCGCTATTTTTATGCATTTAGCACGAAAAAATTATGCGCCAACAGAGGGGTGCATTGCGCTTTCTCGCCGTGATATGGAACGTCTTTTGCCGTATATTAATCGACAGACTACAATTATTGTTTCCGGTTGAAAGCATTTATTATCTTATTTTAATTTTGCTTCATGGTTTTTAAAAACATGCCAAAGTAATATCTTTTAACGATTAGAAAATATGCACATGCCTTTTGTTTTTACTTGTTGCTTATCTTTTGATAAGATCATCTCCTTTCAAAGAAGATTAAGCCATTGTGTTGCAAGTTGGCACCATCATATCATTTGTCAGCTTTCAAGGTTGCTATAATCCTTGCATTAAAATGGTTTATGAAAGGCATTTTATTCCTTTCTTTAATAGTTTTATCCACATGGGAATCCCGCTTCTGATGTGCAAGAGAATGGTTTTGTTTGATTCAATATAAGAGGGGTTTGAAATAAGGGAATCTTACGATATTAAGATCTCTCATTCAAGTCGTAAAACAATGAATTATCCTTATAAATCAATATGATGAATCTTTTATCACAGACTTATTTTAAAAAGGTATCTTCTTAATTTGCATTCAATACTTTCGTTGGTATCGGATATGAATGGTATAAGGTAAAATCCACTGAGTACACCCTTGCTTATGTTTATGAAGTAACTGTCTACAGTTGCGCTATCATTATCTTTCCTCAATCCTGTTATAGATCTCCTTTTGTCTTTCAATCATTTTTAAGTGCTATTTTTATCTTTGCTCAAAGGTTTTTATCCATCACTGTCTTTCTCTTGTGCTGTGCAAAGAAATGATTTCTTGTTCTGAAGAGGAAGGGAAAAAAATAATATCGTTTTACTGTATAGAGATGGTCTTATTCAATATCAAAGATGATAAGTTATAATTGTAAATCACTTTCTTGTTTTCTTAAAATTGCCCATCAAGCAAATTTCTTTCCATTCATCTTCTGTGACGGGCTGTACGGATAAACGATTGGCATTGACCAATACCATATTTTTCAATTTTGGATTAGCCTTGATCTGTTTTAAGGAAACAGGGATTGGCATATCATATAGAGCACGTATATGTACACATTCCCAACGTGGATCCGTGGTTGTAGAGTCTGGGTGTACTTCAGCACAGACTTCTACAATGCCTACGATTTCTAATCCTTTATTTGAGTGATAAAAAAAGCCTTTATCGCCATATTTCATGGCGCGCATATTGTTACGGGCTTGATAGTTGCGGACACCATCCCATTGTTCGCCATCGTCACCTTTTTGCTTTTGCATGTCCCATGACCATTTATGGGGTTCAGATTTAAAAAGCCAGTAAGCCATGAGACCTCTTCTTCATGAGATTATGTCGTATTTTAAAAACATTAAGCATTTATATAGCACATCAGCAATGATTTTGGATTTTAAATAGGATGAAGAGTGATTCTTCCCAATTTGTTTTGTTCCAAGATAATAAAATTGTGATAGAGGAATGCGCCGTGCTTTCTAGCTTCTGGTGTTTTGAGTTGAAGTTTGAGAGTAAAGTTCGAGTAATGGGAATGTTTTCTTTGTAAATGTTCTATTGATAACAAACAAGCGTGTTAGGAAGGAAAAGCATTCCATCAACAAAGTACCCATTGGCAAAAAATGACGATTTATTGAAGATAAATTCTTTTAGATGTTCGTAAGAACTAAAAACCTTTCCTATTCTTTTATTGAAGACGTTCATTTTGTTTTAAAGTTAGGACTCAAAGATGAGAGTTTTCTTTTTACTTCAGAAAGGTAGTGTATTATCAATATGTCCGTTCATGGCAGTTGGCATCAAGTTTTGAAAGCTCTTGTTTAAAGACTATGGGGTATAGTGGTGAAGCTTGAGAGGGGCGATGTCTTTGTTGTCCGTGATCATTTCTATGGTTGGCTATAGACTTTTCAGTATGAGAGTAAAGCCTTGGCAAGAAGGTATGCTAAAATTTGATTTTCAAGTGTTATGCTTTAGTGAAATGCCTTTAGTTAAACTTTCTGTTTTCCTTACTGTAGAGACTACAATGATATTATCCAAGACCAAGAATTTCAGCTTTTTTTGAAGAGAGAAGAAAATACAAAAACTCTTGCTCAGAAAGGTGATGTGCGGAGACATAAGTAGAAGGGATGAGGAAGAAAAACAGCATTCCTGTCTTTCTTTCCATCCAAACAGACAAACAGTGCAGAATTATGGTGAACATTTTACGATGCACGTTGTCTTACTGAAGATTTTCGCAATAAATGTAAACATTTTAGATATCCTCTTCTCGTAATTGGATAAGAAGGCTTTTTTTATGGGTGTGCAGGTTTCTACTTTCATTGTTCTCTGGCTTGGAGGGTGAGGCGCAAAAGATCTCTATATTCTTATAGGATATATGAAGATGCTTTGACTTTGTTTGCTGTTAGCAAAAGCTATAAGGTTTTTTATGGCAGTGGGCTTAAGGTCAATTGCTAAGCATGTGCAATTTGAGTTATTCTTCCAGTTTTTGTCTAGAAAGTTTAATCAATATGATCTTATTGAATGGGAGGAAAATTTGGCAAGAGATTAATTGCCTAAATTTCGAGAAATGGTGATAAGTGTAACAGATAAGATGCCAAATGATGAGAGTTCATTTTATTCTCTGTGAATAGAAGGGGTTGATTTGTTTTCTTATGCTTTTGTTCCACGTCGTCCTGTTCCAATTAAGGGAGCGGATTTTTCATCCAATGGCCAGCGGGAGCGAGGAGCAGTATCAAAGGAGCTTTTTTCTCCTCGTGCTAGTCTTTGGGCACCAGCAAAAGCAATCATTGCAGCATTGTCGGTGCACAAGGAAAGAGGAGGAGCTATAAATTCAAAACCCTGTTGATCAGCAAGTTCTTGCAGTGTTAATCGAATGGCTTGATTGGCTGCTACTCCTCCCGCAACAACTAAAGCAGGAGGACGCGGTCCTTGATGACGAGAAAGAGGATATTGCTGGGTAAAGTGTTGCAGAGCTAAATGAACCCGATCATATACTGTATCGGTAACTGCTGCTTGAAAACTTGCCGCAATGTCAGCAATATCGCTTTCTGTAAGAGGGGAGATAGCTGTTGCTGCTTGTCGAACAGCGGTTTTAAGACCGGAAAAAGAAAAATCTAATCGTTTTTCACCTTTTAAAGGTCTTGGAAGAGGAATACGGTTTTTATTGCCCAATAAAGCCGCTTTTTCAATTGCTGGACCGCCAGGGTAGGGAAGGCTTAAAAGTTTTGCTGTTTTATCAAAAGCTTCTCCTAATGCATCGTCAATGGTGGTTCCTAAACGCTGGTAATTTCCTACTCCATGAACAAGGATTGTTTGTGTATGTCCACCTGAAACTAACAGCAATAAATAGGGAAAATGAACATTATGCGTTAGCACTGCTGTTAAAGCATGGCCTTCCAGATGATTGACGCCAATAAAAGGTTTTCCAGTGGCAAGAGACAGTGCTTTGGCACTCATAACACCTACTAAAAGTCCTCCTACCAAGCCAGGACCACTTGTTACTGCAATGGCATCAATGTCTTTCAGTTTTGTATGAGCATTTCTCAGGGCTTTCAGAATCAAATCATCAAGAATTTCAACATGGGCACGAGCAGCAATTTCAGGAACGACACCGCCGTAAGGTGCATGATGATCTGTTTGGCTCCAAACAATATTGGAAAGAATTTGATATTTTTCTCCAATAGTGTGTTCAATAACAGCAGTAGCAGTTTCATCGCAACTTGTTTCTATTCCTAACAGACGCATTTCAGACAAAACCTTGTGTATAAGCTTCTTTCATATGTGGGTAGCACGGACAGGCAAAGATGCAAAGAGCTTCCCTTAAAAATTAATTTCTCTCAGAAAAAATGTGTTTTAGCATTTTTTCTGAATATAATTGCTCTATTGATTAAAAATGAAGCTGCGTTTTTTAGTATAAAATGCTGACGTCTTTTTAAAAAGCTTGTTTATTAGGCTATACAATTATAAGTACTTTAAAAAAGTATGCATTTTTGAAAAATTTTATAAAGAAATATTCTTGATAAAATAGAGTGTAAAATAAATTATGTTGTTTGAGAAACGTTTCATTTTTAAATATTTTTTCATTTTGTTATTTTATTTTTAAAAAGTACTAAAAAAGTGATTGAAATGGCAGATTCTTCAAAACCAAAAGTTAAACCCCGTCACACTGGTGTTCGCCATAAGAAACCTATGATTGAACAGAATATTTTAAGCTGTGATTCAGAGCAAAAAACACAAAATTCTGTAGAAGCAGGTACATTAGAAACGCTTAAAGTAGAGAAGCAAACCACACAGAATAAATCCATATCGGGTATGATATGGCTTTTCTTGCCAATTTCAGGAATTTTCGGTGGTCTTATCGCTTTAGGTCTTTTTATGGGTCTTCAATGGGCAGGTATGTTTTCGTCTTCTTTGCTGGGCAATCATATTGGAGAGGAAAATGCTTTGCAGATTGCTGAAATCGCAAAAAGTCACAGTGAAGAGACAATAAGACAATTGAATCATGTGCGTCAAGAAATCGATAGTTTGAAAGCAGAATTTTCTTCTTTTTTATCACGTCAGCTTGGAACATTTCAAAGTGATGAAGCATCGCAAGAAGAAAGCAGAAAAGCTTTTGCGACTTTAGAGGAAAAAGTAAGAGATCTTGAAGAGTATGTACTCACTTTAGTTGGCGTCTCAAAAGATATGAAAGCTGCTATATTAGTTGGGCAGAGTAATGCAAATGCTCTTGCGGCGTTAAAGAAACGTTTAGAAACTATGCAGCAAGAAATTGTTGTTAAAAATGATGGGAAAGAAAAAATAAATACGGCGTTGTTTGTTGCGATTAATTCGCTGAAAAATGCCGTAGAGCGTGGCGGATCTTATGTCAACGAATTAAAAATATTACAACAATTATCGCCTTCGATTGAGGGGCTTGATCTGTTACAAAAAACAGCCTCTATAGGGTTTCCTAGTTCAGCTCAGCTTGCAGCTGATTTTGCCAATGTTGCCGACGCAATTGTTGCAACGCAAAAGATTGTTGCGTCAGATGCTGGTTTTTTTGAACGGATTTTGGCATGGATAAAAGCTCTGATTATTTTGCGACCGATTGGAAATGTTGAAGGTATGACATTGGAAGCAATTGCTGCGCGGATGGAGGTTGCCATTCAAACAGGTGATTACGAAAGGGCTTTGAGTGAATGGCAAACGTTGCCCCAAAATGCAAAAGATGTTTCAGTAAACTTTGTTCACCAACTTGAAAGATATGTTGCTGTCCATAACCTTCTTCAGAAGTTATTGTTGTCTGCACAACAAGGATCTTTTAAGGCAACAAAGATGTAAATAGGCTGAAAATGATACGTATTCTGATTTATACTTTTGTTATATGTCTGTTCGGCTCAGCTTTTGGGTGGATTGCTAATTACAATGATACCCTTGTCATAACGGTTGCGAACTTTCGATTTTCCGTTTCATTGTTGACAACTTTAAGTGTATTTCTTTTATTTCTTGGAATTTTGGTGCTTTTATGGTGGCTTTTTTCTGTACCTCACGCCCTCTCTAATTATTTTTATAAACGTCGTCAAAAGTACGGTTATGAAGCTCTTTCACAGGGCTTTCTTGCAGTTTTTGCTGGCGATACTGTTGAGGCGCAAAAAATGCAGACACGTGTTGAAAAATATCTTGCAGGAAATCGTGAGCCATTGGTTAAGCTTTTACAAGCACAAATTTTATCTTTGCAGAATAATTCTGCTCGCGCCATTAATATTTATGAGAAAATGAGAAAGGAAAAACAGACAAAGTTGGCTGGACTTTACGGCTTATTTCGTGAAGCTATGAAAACTAATGCTTATGAAGCAGCACAACAATATGCACAAGAAGCACAGACTTTATCACCAGCACTTTTGTGGGCGCATCAAGCGGTGCTTGATCGGTTGAGCGCAGGGGGAAGCTGGGATAAAGCGCTTGATGTTTTTGAACAAGCGCAAAAAACTTTACCGCGTTCTGTCCGTTCAACTCCAGAGCGTCAACATCTACAGGCTTTGCTACTTAGTGGGCAGGCTCTTCATTTGTCGAGGACGCACCTTGTAGATGCTCGTAAGGCTATTTTGAAAGCACATAAACTCGTGCCTGATTTTACACCTATAACAGTGATTGCCGCTGATATTCTTTATAAATTAAATGAAATACGCAAAGCTGATAAAATGATTGTTGCAGCTTGGCAAAAAGAGCCTCATCCTGATTTAGGAGCCCTTTATCTTGAAAGAGAAGAAGGAGCTGTTGGGCGCTTGAAAAAAGCTAGGACGCTTGCTTCTCATAATAAAGACACATTTGAATCTACTTTTCTCATTGCTAAAGCTGCTCTTGATGCCGGTGAAGGGGTATTAGCCAGAGAACAGGCACAAAAAGCACTTCAGTATCATAAGAGGGAAAGTGTTTATTTATTGCTAGCAGATATTGAAGAAGCACAGGGTAATAATCAGGCTGCAGTGCGGCAATGGCTTTCTTTGGCACTGCGTGCTGAACGTGATCCAGTGTGGATGTGTGACGGTGCTATTTTTTCTTCTTGGGCAGTTGTTTCTCCAATAAGTCGACGTTTGGGTTGCTTTGAATGGAGAGCGCCTCCCTCTATGCCTCCTCTCACATTAGAGGCTGATACTCTTATGCTGACAAAAAAAGACCAAGAAGATAGCGTGGATAAAAATGCTGTTGTTGAAGGTGACATGCTAGAAGAATCTCCCTCTGTAAAAGTTGATCTTTTGCATCATGCACAGACAAATAAACAAGATACAGGGGAATCTAATCCAATCCGCTTAAATGTTGATGATCCAGGAGTTAAAATAGATGAGGATGCGTTTTTGTCGAAAAAGAAATTTCGGTTATTTTAAAAAGGTGCTACAGTGAATATTCTGTATTGAAATTATTCTCTAGTGCTTCAAAAATGAAGTTTTATATAGCTGCAGAAGTGATTGGTTGAGACACGTGTTTGTGATGCAAAGATGTCCTGGTAAAAAGCAAAGAAATAGCAGACTAAGGATTGCCGTCATTATTCATCGCCAATCTATCTATACTGGTAGTTTGGGAAAATTTTTGCATCAAAGTGATTTTGTTCTTGATATTTACTGTCCTATTTTAGGGCAGAAACTTCCCAATACGTTAAGCATTATGTCGGTGTCGTCATTTTAGGGGGCTAATGAGTGTGAATGACAAGAAAGCCTATATCGATGAGCAAATTGATTGGATTTCTTTGGTGTTGAAAGAGAATAAACCTTTTTGGTGTATTTGTCTTGGAGCGCAAATGTTAGCACGAAATCTAAGGGGGTGTGTTTGTACAAGAAATGATGAAACTGTTGAGGTTGGTTGGTATCCGCTGGAAGCAGCAACTTCACAGGGCAAGGCATTGATGAATTGGCCAGAAATAGTCTATCATTTTCATGATGAATGTATTTATGATTTACCTCAAGAGACAATGCTTTTGACAACAGGTCATACATATCCTACACAAGCCTTCCGTTATGGACATAATGCATGGGGCTTGCAATTTCATATTGAATTCACACGGGCCATGATGCGGCGTTTGGTTGTGCGTTCAACACAAAAATTAACTGAAAAAGGTGCTCAGCCCGCTTCAGTACATTTGAAAGGTCGTTTAATCTATGATCAAGCTTTGAGCCAATGGTTTGAAAATGCATTACAACAGATTTTTTGTGTGTCAACGGCGTGCGTGTGAATGTTAAGAAGTATGACTATATCGATTGTTATCATGAAATAAGGGGAGTTTTCATTTTGTTTACATTCTCTCAATTGACATTATTCCGGAAAAATCTTTTTTTGAGCCGTTTACTTTGTGGAATGTTTTGTCTTGTTCTGATACTCATTTATAGTTCAGTCTGGTTTTTTTTTCACGTAAAATAGAAGAGCGTCTTTCCAGTGTTCTTGCAAGAGTATCTGCTCGTGACATGATGGCTATATGCGAACGTATGCGCAAGAATGGTTATCCTTTACGGATCGGTGTTGTTTGTGATCAATTTCAATTTGCTTGGCCGTTGTACGGTTTTTCTTTATCAACTGCACATTTAACCATTAGTGCACCAATTTATGTACCTCATTGGATAGAGGTAGAAGTTCATTCTCCTGCATCATTTGTTTTATTTGGAAAAAATCCCATAATGTCACGTTGGCATAATTTGGTGATTGGGACAGATCCTTATTGGGGGGGAGCTGGTAAGACATTTAAGCTTATGGCTGAAGGGCTTGAAATTTTTCCCGTTGCATCGTCCCTTAGAGATCAGAAATTTCACGAAGCACCGCAATCACAGACAGTAGATAAAAATGTTATGCAAGAAAGTATTGAAAGTCAGACATTTTTAGAAAATACTGATGATACAATTGTGCATCTGTTAGAACAAAAAAAGGTGCCCCCAAAAATAACTGCTGAATTTGTGCGGCTTGATCTTAAGAACGAGAAAAATAATTTATCAGGGCATATTACTTTCGATGCTTTTGATGCTTCTGTGTTTATTACACCTGAATTTATTAATTTTCCAAAAATTGATGGCAATTTAAAATGGATTCTCAATGATGTGTCCAGTCTGTTTGATACAAATGGTGAAGACAATTGGAAACATCGTTTGTATGGGAAAAGTGGTCTTTTAAAGCACGCTGAATTGATTTTTCATACAGGTGGTACGCTGCGTATAAGTGGACCTTTTTCCATTGATGATGAAGGATATTTGACAGCAGAATTTGAACTTGCCTTTATTCAGCACACAGAGCTTTTGACGACTATGCAGCGTTTGTTTCCCCTCCATGCCAACAATCTTCAAGCGTTATTTTTTATTTTGGGCGCTATGCCTAAAAATGCAGATGGCAACCCCGTTCTTCCCTTGTTGATTAGCCATGGGTGGGCAAAACTGGGTTTTTTTAAACTTGGCCGTCTTGCACCACTTTAAATTTGAAAAGCAGTATTTTGAAGTTGTGAAATCAATCCTGCTACAAAGATAAAACGAGAAATGTTGAGATCACTTTCAATGAGGGGACTAATGCGATTTGTTACATTGTCAATATGATCCTTTTCTGTTGTGCTCCAGGTTGCGAACGGATTGTCTTTTTCTCCATAGTTTTTTAGGATTTTCATAACAATTTGCCGTAAACTTTCGGTAATATTTGCTTTAGTTTGGTTTAAGGCCATATTATCATAATAATCAAGCACAGGAATTGTTTGACTCGCTTCATGAATGCGGTTTGTGCGAATGATTTGAGCAAGTGAGAAATATATCTCTGCAGTTTTAATAAGATCGCTGTTGCTTTGTTTGGCAATTAAAGAAATATCACAAATTATTGAAGCAGCTTCCAAGAGAGCCAATTGTTTTGCTAAAGCTTCTGGTGCTCCCTCTTTGCTATATTGTATTGTTTTCTCATGAACTTTTTGATTAATATCTTTATCTTTTAAATTTATAAGCTGTTTTTCAATAATCTCCCGGGCTTGCTTCATTGTTTTTATAAGTTCTTCTAAGGAAACAGAGAGGTCCATATTGCGTAAGCCCCAATTGGTTGCTTCAAAAAGCATGGAGGTTATTGCCGCGTAGAGCTTGTTTTGAATAAGACCGGGTAACTTATTATCAAGTTTATCAATTTGGTTAGACAATTGAGGAATGTCAAAACCATCACGGAGTACGATGAAAACACGAATAATATTTTCTATTTTTTGTTCTGTTGCATCTTGTAGGCGATTAACAAAGGTCGATCCTCCTCGATTTACAATATCGTTGGCAATCAGTGTTGCAATAATATTACGACGCAACTGATGATGAATGATTTCTTTCTCAAAGCTTGTTTGAATTTGAGTTGGGAAATAGTCCAACAAAATTGTATCAAAATAACGATCATCAACGATGGGGCTGTGGGCGATTTCTTCTTGTAGGGTTAGCTTAGCATAAGCCAAAAGAACAGCGAGTTCTGGACGAATAAGTCCTTGTCCTTGACTTATCCTTTGATGTAAAATTTGCTCATCAGGAAGAATTTCAACTCTACGATCCAGAAGCTTTTTCTGTTCCAAATCATGCATAAAGCGTATTTGATAAGGTAAATCCGTAGTGCTTTGACTTTCAGCCAAGGAAAGAGCAAGTGTTTGCAAATAATTGTTACGCAGGACTAACTTCTCAACTTGGGGAGTCATTTTTTTCAAGAGTTCATCGCGTGTTTCGCGGGTAAGCGTTTTTGCACGAAGTGCTGATGCCAGAACAATTTTGATATTCACCTCAACATCTGAACAATTAACGCCTGCGGAATTATCAATGGCATCCGTATTGCATCGTCCACCATTTAACACATATTCAATTCGACCACGTTGTGTAACGCCAAGATTAGCGCCCTCACCAATAACTTTTGCACGCACTTGTTCACCGGTGATTCGTAGTGCATCATTCGCACGGTCTCCTACTTGTGCGTCGGTTTCTGTTGTTGCACGGATATAAGTACCAATGCCGCCAAACCATAAAAGATCAACAGGTGCTTTGAGAAGTGCAGAGATAATTTCAAAGGGTGTTCCTGTTTGTTTTGCAAAGCCAATGGCTTTCGCTGCCTCGGGTGATAGAGTAATGGTTTTTGCTGTACGTGAGAAGATACCACCACCCTTTGATAATTTTGTTTGATCGTAATCCTGCCAGCTAGAACGAGGGAGTTGAAAGAGTCGCATACGCTCTGTATAGCTTTCAGCTATATTAGGATCTGGGTCGATAAAGATATCGCGGTGATCAAAGGCCGCGATAAGCTTGGTTTGTTTAGAAAGCAACATTCCATTGCCGAAAACATCACCGGACATATCGCCAACCCCGATACAGGTAAAGGGGATTGTTTGGATATCGTGATTAAATGATTCTCGAAAATGTCTTTTAACTGCTTCCCACGCACCTTTAGCTGTAATTCCGATGTCTTTGTGATCATAGCCTGCTGACCCTCCAGAGGCAAAAGCATCATCAAGCCAAAAGTGGTTTTCTTGGCTGATGGTATTGGCTGTATCAGAAAAGGTTGCGGTACCTTTGTCGGCAGCGACAACAAAATAGGGGTCATTATCATCATGACAGATAACATTTTTGGGTGTGCTTCTTTTACCATTAATCAGATTGTCGGTGATGGAAAGTAAAGCTGTGATAAAGTCAATATAAGCTTGACGTGCGGCTTCTATGATTACGGCACGGTCATTCGTTTGAGGAAGGCGATGAGGGTAAAATCCCCCTTTGGCGCCGACAGGAACAATAACCGCATTTTTAACCTGTTGAGCTTTGACTAAGTTAAGCACTTCAGTGCGGTAATCTAGCGCACGATCTGACCAACGGATTCCACCACGAGCGATAGGACCAAAGCGTAAATGCACACCTTCAACTTCTGGTCCGTACACAAAAATTTCTCGATAAGGACGCGGTTCAGGTAAGTCCTCAATTTGGCGTGGATCTAACTTGGTTGCTAAAATACGCCGTGGATCTCCATTGGCAAGAGGGGTAAAGGCATTAGTGCGTAAACTTGCATCGATAAGGTTACGATAACGGCGTAAGATAAGATCATCGTCTAAACCGGATACTTTTTGTAATTTTTCCTCAATACGTTTTTGAATGACCCGTTGGTTTTTGTCCCGTTCTTTTTCTGTATGGCTTTGATGAAATTTCAAATGAAACAAAGCATAAAGGTCTTGAGTAATGTCAGGATAGGTGTTTAAAGTTTGGGCAACCCGGTCTTGTGAATAAGGAATTCCAACTTGTTGGAGATAGCGCCCATAATGGCGTAAAATGACAATTTCGCGCCAATCAAGCTCTGCTGTTTGGGTTAATGCATTAAAAGCATCATTATCTGCGTTTTGCGCCCAAACTGCTTCGAATGTTTCAGCGTATTTTTGACCGGTTTTTTCGCAGTCTATACAAAATTGGAAGGTGCTTTCTAGTTGCATATTATGAAGATATACAGAGTGTCCGTTGCCATCTGGTAATTCAAGTGTTTGTTCAGCAATGACCCTAAACCCCATATTTTCAAGGAGTGGTACGCGTTTGGAAAGAGCTAGTGCTTTGTGGCGGTGAAAGAGCCGGAGAGAAATACTTTGTTTTTCTTTATTGTAGGTATGATAAAATGTGACAAAAAGCGGTTTTTTATCATGAAGACTTAAAATATGTCCAGCATCTTCAATGGCATCTTCAGTGGAAAATAAGTCACGATAGCTGTTGGGAAATTGGCTGGCTAAACGCGTTTGTTGTTCTGTTATTTTGCGGGTAAGAGCTATGGTTTGAACACTCTCTTCCCAACTTTGTGCTATAGAACGTACGTGCTGTTCAAGTTTGGTGCGCTCAATAAGAGGAGCACTTTCACTCCCTTTGCGATGGATAATGTAATAGACACGTGTGAGTGTGCTTTCCAAAAACAACGGATAGGACTCAAAAAAATCACCATTATAGAGCTCAATAAAATATTCACCAACTTTTTCGCGAATGTTGCTGCTGTATTGATCACGGGGTATATAGACGAGTATCGAAACAAAGCGCCCAAAAGGATCCGTATGAGCAAGCACGCGCAAACGTGGGCGTTCATCTAATTGCATGATGAGTTTGGCATTTTCTGTCAATATGTCAATGTCAGAGCGAAACATTTCATCTCTTGGATAGGTTTCTAAAACACTGATGAGTGCTTTGCCAGAATAGTCGGCACGATTATGTCCAAGGCGTTGGATGATAGTTTTGGCTTTTTCTTTTAAGAAAGGGATTTGCAAAATAGAGCATGTATAAGCTGAGGAAGTGAACAGCCCTACAATGCGTAATTCTCCACAAAGTTTGTTTTTTTTATCAAAGATTTTAAGGCCGATATAATCGAGCCAAACGGAACGGTGAATTTTTGAACGGCTGTTAGCTTTTGTCACAATAAGTAGGTTATCATTTTTCATAAAGGACAGGATTTCTTGGGGAGGTTCTTTCACGCCTGCATCGCCAATAATACGAATAGAAGCATCGGTGAGAATGCCCAGTTCAAGGTTGCTGGGTGTAAAAGCTTTTGAGGGTTCTTGGTCTTTGATGAAGTTATAAGTGCGCATGCCAAGAAAGATGAAATTATCGTCCATCAACCAATTGAGAAATTCAATGGCTTTTTCACCCTCTTGTTTGTAGTGTGCAGGCAGGTTTGTTTGATAGGCATGAATATGCTTTCTCACTTCTTCAAGCATTGGTTGCCAGTCTTGTACAGCGGCATTGACCTGTTCAAGGATTAAGGCAATCTCTTCTTTGAGCTTTTGTATCTGCTGTTCATTTAAGGATTCAATATGGATTTGCATCAAACTGATGCGTTGTCCCGAGCCACAATCAAGGACGGGATGTGCAATCAAGTAAATGTGATTTTTGTGCTGATTGAATATATTCAAGATAGAATCAAGAAGAAAAGGTTTGTTATCATTTACCAGCGTGATAACAGTTATAGGTTTATTCTTACGGGTCAAATTTTGTTCAAAACAGATAATACTTTTGCCTGCTTGATGAAGATTAAAAGCGTCAATGGCGGTGAGCGTGGCTTTTTGGAGTTCCGTACTTTCGTAACAGGCGATATCTTCTTTATCGGTGTGAGCAAAAAGGATTTTTTCTATTTCATCTTGGTTATTTTTTGTTTCTGATATTTTTTGTTTTAACACAATACTCTTCCCTTTTTTGCTCTTATGGATCTCTTCTTTCACAGCAGCAGATCATTTTATCATTCTCTGTAGTGTTGCTCTTTATTTCTTCAAAGTGTAACAGTTTCATTCTAAGGAGAATAGTTCTTTATTAGGAGAGGATAAAGGTGTTTCTTTCATTTACAGTAATAATTTGCTGTTTTATGGAAATATTTTGCTCGATGAAAGGACATTATTTAGTGCTTTTGTATGTTAGTAGTCTGTTTTTTTTTTTAAAGAGATAAAATGAAAGTGAATATCAAATGATGCATTTACCAGAAAGACTCTTAAGTGGTTACCGGTCTTTTATAAAAGATCATTTTTTGTATAAAACGGCACGTTATCAGCAATTGGCAATAGAGGGTCAGAAACCTGAAATTTTGGTTATTGCTTGTTGTGATTCGCGGGCAGTACCAGAAACGATTTTTGATGCTAAACCAGGTGAAATTTTTACGCTGCGCAACGTGGCAAATTTGGTTCCTCCTTTTTCTCCTGATAATCAGTATCATGCAACGTCAGCAGCGATTGAATACGCTGTCCAATTGCTTGAGGTGAAGCATATTGTTGTTTTTGGTCATGCCCATTGTGGGGGGGTGAGTACTGCTCTTGAGGGAACGTGCAAGTCTTTATCTTCAAATGATTTTATTGGTCAATGGATAAGTCTTTTAACACCAGCCGCACAAACAGTTGTTGAAAACAAGTTGTTGCCCCCTTTAGAGCAGCAGACCGCATTAGAGAGACTTTCTATTCGTTATTCGTTGAAAAATTTAGAAACATTTCCCTGGATAAAGGCGCGTAAAGACCAAGGTATTTTGACGTTGCACGGGGTTTGGTTTGATATCTCGAGCGGTGAATTATGGAGTATGGAACAAGAAACAGGTCATTTTATGCGTGTTGAGGTGGGGAATCTTGAGGAGTAATGTCTGCTGCCTTTTTGTTTCGTACAAAAGGTATTGTATGATAAATCTTGACAAAGTGGGGGTTTTATTGTTTGAAAGGGCAAGCTTTCAGTGACAAAATTAACTTGGAGCCACCGACTGAGACCCCAGTATAGGGTATAAAGAGATCTCAGAGGTCAACATCCGACGGCGCGATGCGTTCTCGGATGTCATTTTGGTTTGTTTGTTATGTAGCAATGAGGTAAATAATGTTTGAATCCTTACAAGAGCGCCTTGGCTCTATCCTGTCTCATTTGACAGGACGTGGTGCTTTGTCGGATCAGGATGTAGCAGCAGCACTGCGCGAAATTCGTCGCGCTTTATTAGAGGCCGATGTTGCACTTGATGTCGCACGTTCTTTCACTGATAGGGTTCGTGAAAAAGCTGTTGGGTCCGCAATTGTTAAATCAATTAAACCTGGACAGATGGTTGTTAAGATTGTTCATGACGAATTGGTTCATGTGCTTGGAAATGAAGGTACTCTGAGTGATCTCAATGCACCAGCACCTGTTGTTATCATGATGATTGGTTTACAAGGTTCTGGAAAAACAACAACAACAGCAAAATTAGCAAAGCGTTTAATCCATAAGCACAATAAAAAAGTTCTTATGGCATCGTTAGATACACGCCGTCCTGCAGCACAGGAACAACTGCGTCAATTAGGAGAACAAGCAAAACTTGCAAGTTTGCCCATTATTGCAGGACAGTCTCCCGTCGATATCGCAAGACGTGCGCTACAGGCAGCTAAACTCAGCGGTTATGATGTGCTGCTTCTTGATACAGCAGGGCGTAATCATATTGATGAAGCTTTGATGCTTGAATTGGCTGAAATTAAAGCTTGTTCCCGTCCTCATGAAATTATGTTGGTTGCTGATAGTCTTACTGGTCAGGATGCTGTCCATCTGGCACGTTCTTTTGATGAACGTGTTGGAATTACAGGAATTATTTTAACACGTATGGATAGTGATGGACGCGGTGGAGCAGCACTTTCAATGCGTGCTGTGACTGGGAGGCCGATAAAAGCAATCGGGATTGGGGAAAAAATAGACGATTTAGAAGAATTTCATCCTACTCGTATTGCTGATCGTATTCTTGGAATGGGTGATGTTGTTTCTTTGGTGGAAAAAGCTGCTGAAACAATGGATCATGAGAATGCAGCTGCTTTTGCAAAAAAGATGCAAGCCGGAAAATTTGATCTTGATGATCTCGCAGATCAATTGCAAAAAATGAAAAAGCTTGGTGGGATGGGGGGCATTATGGGAATGTTGCCCGGTTTGGGGAAGGTAAAAGATCAAATTGCTGCTGCCGGTCTTAATGACAGTTTATTTAATCGTCAATTGGCTATTATTTCGTCAATGACGCCCTTAGAGCGCGCTAATCCAGAGCTGTTGAAGCATAGTCGTAAACAACGAATCGCTAAAGGCTCTGGGACAAGTGCTGCTGATATTAATAAGCTTTTGAAGATGCATCGTCAAATGGCGGATATGGTGAAAGCCATAGGAGGTAAGGGAAAAAGCGGTTTAATGGGGAAAATGTTTGGAGCACTTGGATCTAAAATGGGGCTTGGGGGAATTGGAGCTTTGGGTGGAGAATCTGGAGCTCTGCCTGATTTATCGGGGTTTGATCCAAAGCAACTTTCAAAATTTCAAAAGCAGATAGAAAGTGGTCATGGAGGAAATGTATTACCCGGTCTTCCAGGGCGTGGGCCTACATTTCCTGGTTTTTCCAATGGTCCTGCCGATAGAGGGGTAAATTTTCCTCAGCATTCCAAGAAAAAATAAGATGCAAAGAGGGAAGGAAGTGTGATGCAGGAAAAAATATTGAGTGAATTGGCGTATTTACGACAGTCTATTGATAATTTTGATGTCACGTTAATTCATATTTTAGCAGAACGGTTTCGTTGTACACAGGCAATTGGGCGCTTAAAAGCCCGTTATAATTTGCCGGCGGTAGATCCTCTGCGTGAGCAACATCAGATAAAGCGTTTGCGGCAATTAGCTGTAGACACGCATTTTGATCCTGATTTTGCTGAGAAATTTTTAAAATTTATTATTAAAGAAGTTGTGCATCAGCATGAAGTCATTGCTGAAAAGCAAAAAATAAACAAAGAAAATTTAAACGAAAGCCAGAGCTGACAATAGGAGATAAAATATGGCATTGAAAATTCGTTTGTCCCGTGGAGGCTCAAAAAAGCGTCCTTATTATCATATTATCGTTGCGGATGCTCGTAGTCCGCGCGATGGGCGGTTTCTTGAGCGTGTTGGTACATGGGATCCGATGTTGCCTAAAGATGGACCACGTGTGAAGTTGAATGAAGAACGTATTCAATATTGGCTTGGTCAAGGGGCACAGCCAACAGATCGCGTTTTGCGGTTTTTGGATGCTGCTGGATTAAAAAAACGTCCAACCCGCAACAACCCACATAAAGGTGAACCAGGAAAAAAAGCACAAGAACGCATAGCGGCAGCAAAGCAAGCTGCTGAAGAAGCGGCTGCGGCTAAAGCGGAATCTGCTCCTATCTCAGAAGAGGTATGATTATTCTTAAAACATAATCAGCTTTGCCGTTAAAGCTTTTATTAGAGAAGAGCAAGTATTATCTGTTTTTAACAGACAAAAAAATGGATCCTCTTTAAAGGAGCATGTTGATTTTTTTAAATCAACATGCATTTTTTAGAAGTTATGCTGTGGATTTAATTTTTATAATCTCTGTAGCATGGTGGATTTTTGCTGCTGCACGTGTTTTCTCTAAGGGCTTGTCTTTATTTATTATATATTGGTCTTGTAAGATTTTATATCAAAGAACGATTGTTCTCGGTTTTTGTTTGTCAAAAACTGCTTCTCTTTATGAAGGGTGTATGATTTTTTAAATCAATGTGAGTCTTTTAAAAGTCAATGGCGCGGCCTTTGATTTCCCAGTCTCCATAGCGTGAGGGGTCTTTGCCGCCACGTCCTCCGTTTTCTAAAAGTTTTTCTTCATTTGTTTCATGTTTTCGTCTTTCTTCAGCTTCGTTTAGGGCACGTTGTGCTGCTGGAGAAAGGAGCTGTTGTTTAGTAGCAGTTGCATTTTGTTTATTTATCTTATAGTCTTTTTTATCCATTTTATACCTTTTTTCATTGAAGAAGTAAAAAGAAAACCCCATCATATAATATTAATAGTATTTTAGCATGGAGTTTTTGAGTCATGAACATAATGCGTACAGCAATGCTGTTGGCTTTTATGACTGCTCTTTTCATGGGAGTTGGTTATCTGGTTGGTGGAAGCAATGGCGTGGTCATCGCACTTTTGATGGCTGGTGGCTTAAACTTTTTTTCTTATTGGAATTCAGATAAGATTGTTCTCCGTATGTATGGTGCGCGCGAAGTCGATCAATATTCGTCTCCCGTTTATTATAAGATTGTAAGCGATTTAGCGCAAAGAGCATCTCTTCCTCAACCAAAAGTTTATATTATTGATAATGCACAGCCAAATGCTTTTGCTACGGGACGTAATCCTCAGAATGCAGCTGTTGCTGCAAGTACTGGATTGTTAAACCAGTTGAGTGCAGAAGAAGTGGCTGGAGTGATGGCGCATGAGCTTGCACATATTGAGCATCGTGATACGTTAACGATGACCTTGACTGCAACGATTGCCGGGGCAATTTCAATGCTTGGTAATTTCGCTTTTTTTATGGGGGGACAGCGTCATTCTTCTGAAAATTCTCATAGTGCTGGGGCTATCGGGGGGCTTATTGCCATGTTTGTGGCACCTTTTGCTGCAATGCTGGTGCAAATGGCCATTAGTCGTACTCGTGAATATGCTGCTGATAAGCGAGGGGCTGAAATATGCGGTAATCCTTTATGGTTGGCTTCGGCATTGAGTAAAATTGCAGGCGGTGGGCATATGGTATACAATGAAGAGGCAGAACATAATCCGGCAACAGCACATATGTTTATTATAAATCCTTTGTGTGGTGAAGGGACCGATAGCCTTTTTTCTACCCATCCCGCAACAGCAAATCGTATTGCTGCTCTTCGTCGGCAAGCAGAAGAGATGAAAGGAACAACAGTGGAAAATATGGGATGGAATGGAAAAGGTGGTTTACATAAAAAAAACAGTGATTTTAGAAATTTAAATTCGGGTGCGCAAACAAATGTCTTTAATGAAAAGGGTACTGTTCAGCGTGTTAAAAAACGCCCTTCTTGGCTTCGTTATGAAGGTTCAAAGAGACCTCGATCATAAAGTTCTTCATGGGATAGAGGCATAAAGGTGTTATTTTGAAACACAGGAAAGCGGGGCCTATGTCCGCAAAAAATGTTCCGGGATTAGTTGTTCGGCAAGTATCTGTTCGTCTTTTAGGGGTGGTGCTTGATAAGAAGGCTTCTCTTTCTGGTTTGACGGATAATGACTATGGACATCCACAATATTTAGGGCTTTCACAGCGAGATCGTTTGTTGTGTCGCGCTATTTTGGCAGCGGCGTTGCGGCATCGGGGGCAGATTATAGATGCTTTAGGGCGCTTTTTGAAGCGACCTTTGCCTTCACAAGCACTTTCACTTCAGCATCTTTTGCATATCAGTGTGGCGCAAATTCTTTACCTTGATATTCCTGATCATGCGGCTATTGATTTAGCTGTGCGTGTGGCGAAACTTGATCCGCGTATGAGCCGTTTTTCAGGAGTGGTGAATGCTCTTTTACGCAATGTTGCACGTGGGGCGGTATTTTTACGCCAGAAAGCTCCTCATATTGAAGCTGTTCCGCTATGGTTTGGACAGCTTTTAGTATCAACTTATGGAAAAGAAAAAGCTGATCAGATTTTAGAAATTCAAAGTGTTCCACCTCCTCTTGATTTGACAGTTAAGTCTGATAGTCATGGATGGGCAGAACGGTTGGGGGGTGTTGTTTTGCCCAATGGTTCGGTTAGGCTGAGCCGTTTAGAGGGTTCTGTTTCTGAATTACCAGGCTATATGGAAGGGGCTTGGTGGATTCAAGATTTTGCTGCAGCATTGCCTGCTTGTTTACTTGGAAATATTCATGGTAAACAGGTTGCTGATCTTTGTGCAAGCCCCGGAGGAAAAACAGCACAACTGGCTTTGCAAGGGGCTGAGGTGACAGCAATTGAACTCTCTGCTAATCGATTAAAACGCTTGAAGGCAAATATGGAGCGACTTCATTTTTCAGTTCGCTGTTGTGAGGGGGATGTGAAAAATTTTCATCCTAAGCAGCTTTTTGATGCTGTGCTTCTTGATGCTCCTTGTTCTTCTACAGGAACGATACGTCGTCATCCCGATATTTTATGGACGAAATCGATGAATGATGTCGCCAAATTAGCGGCGTTGCAATATGATTTACTTGTCGCAGCTATTGCTTTGCTAAAGAAGGAAGGGCGCATTGTTTTTTCTAATTGTTCCTTGGCAAAAGAAGAAGGAGAAGATCTCATTGCAAGAATTTTATCAGAACGTGGTGACATTGTTTTAGAGCCTATTTGTGCAGAAGAAATGGGTGTTATGGCACATTTGCTCTCTGTTGAGGGCATTTTGCGCACAACGCCTGCTGATTGCTGTCATGAAGATTTTAACGCCGAAAAAAATATCTTTTTAGGAATGGATGGTTTTTTTGCAGCGCGCTTGCGAAAAGTGGCTTAATTAACAGTTCATTTACTAAAATGGTTGAAATTGTGCTTAATTCAGCACAAATGGAGATAAGGTTGTGGCGATTGCGGTAAAAGGTTCTCAGATAAAGGCAGCGAACTTTGTTTATGGAGCACACCAACTTATACGGCGTTTATGGATTGGACCACTATTCCGTTGGCGGTTTTCGGGGTTTCGTCCCCATAAAATTTTAGCGCATCCCATTGATTTGCATTTAGCTGATCCGATGATGGCGCACGAATTTTATCATGGTCGTTTTCCTTTTGCGGGGCATATTGTTTATTCTGGTGCTGTTTCTCCTTTTTCATTAGTTCCACCAACGTCGGAATGGGAGGTAGCTCTGCATGATTTCCATTGGTTGCGTCATATGGCGGCAGCGGAGAGTGATTTAGCAGCGGCACATGCACGCGCTCTTTTAGAAGATTGGCTTGATCAATGGGGCAAGAAGGTGAAGGGAGTTGCTTGGAGTCGTCCGGTTGTGGCACGGCGTTTGATTTCGTGGATTTGTAATTCAAAAATGTTGTTACAAGGGGCAAGTGAGCGGTTTGAAAAATGCTTTTTACGTGCACTTGGTTTCCAGTTTCGTTATTTACGTATAACGATTTGTAGTATGGAAAACAATGATCAACGTTTACAAGCAGCAGCAGCTTTAACATTTGCATCTCTTGCTTTGCCTGTTTCAGAAGCAGTGAAAAAAAAGGTACAATCCTTTCTTATCAAAGAACTTTCACGTCAGATTTTGTTTGATGGCGGTCATATTTCTCGTAGCCCTATCATTTTGCTGAATTTGTTGTCAGATTTATTGTCTTTGCGTCATCTTTTTGTGCATAGCAATGAAACGGCACCGCGTGTTCTTATTGATTCTGTTGAGCGTATGTTGCCGGCTTTACGGTTTTTTATCCATGAAGATCAAACATTGGCCCATTTTAATGGGGTTGGCCCCCTTGTATCGGAACGCTTATCGACACTTTTAGAGTTTGATGAAACAGCAGGACATCCTTTTAGTTATGCACGTTATTCAGGATTTCAGCGTTTACAAGCCAATCAAACGACGGTGCTTGCAGATACAGGAAAGTTTCCACCACGTTCTGCCTCAGAACATGCTGGTTCTGGATGTTTGTCTTTTGAAATGTCTTCTCAGGGAAGCCGCTTTATTATCAATACGGGTGTTCATTCTTATGGGCGTGAAGAATATCGGCATTTAGGACGTGTTACCGCAGCACATTCAACAGCGACAGTTAATGACTGTTCGGTGGGTATTTTTCATAAAAAAAGAAATGGTGCTTCTTTTTTGCTTGAGGGACCAACGGATGTTAAAGTGCGTCGTATAGAGGATTCAGAAAAAACTGGTTTTATTGCCAGTCATAATGGTTATGTGCGATCTTTTAATCTTGTTCATGAACGTGGTCTTATTTTGGCAAAAAATGGGAAAATTATCGAGGGTTTTGATCGCTTTTTTATCCCCCAAAAGGGGCTTTCAAAGAAAAATATAGACGCTCAAAAAGAACAAAATAATGTTGCTGTTCGGTTTCATCTCCATCCGCAGGTGGAAGTCAATTATGATGGTAAACGTGTGCGTTTAGCTGTGAGGGATGAGCAAGTGTGGTATTTCATATCACCTGATGCTGATATTTGTCTTGAAGATTCGATTGATTTTGCTGAACAAACAGGTCCGCAACGCACACAACAGATTGTTTTATATTTTCGTCCTGCATTTCAGGAAAAAGTTCGTTGGCGTTTTATCCGTCGTTCGTTGGAGCAATGATATGCTCCTTTATATAAGTGAAGAATTGTTCTTTAGTGTGTTTAAAAAAGCATTCTTTCCTTTTTGTGTATTTTGCTAAAAGCATGTGCTATGAATGTATAAATTGGTTTTGTGCATATAAGCCAGTTTTTTTTGAGTTTTAACTATTTCATTTTTAGGATTCCTGTTATGGGTGTTGTTGCAAAAAATTTTCCCATACCTGATCTTCATCGGGTCCGTCGCGTTCTGCTTTCTGTGTCTGATAAAACGGGTGTGGTTGCATTTGCACAAGCGCTTCACACTTACGGTGTTGAATTGATTTCGACAGGAGGAACAGCTAAAGCCTTAAAGGCTGCTGGTTTACCGGTAAAAGATGTTGCTGAAGTTACGGGATTTCCTGAAATAATGGATGGGCGCGTCAAAACACTCCATCCTTTGATCCATGGTGCTCTCCTAGGAGTAAGAGAAAATCCTAGCCACGCAGTGGCTATGGAGCAGCATGGCATCCATGGAATCGATCTTCTTGTGGTCAATCTTTATCCTTTTGAAGGAACTGTTCAATCAAGCGCAGATGGACAAACAATTCTTGAAAATATTGATATTGGTGGACCGGCAATGATTCGCGCGGCAGCAAAGAACCATGCTTATACTGGTGTTATCACAGCGGTGGGTGATTATGATTTGGTTCTTTCTGAATTAAAGCAGTATGATGGGTGTCTAAGTTTTTCTATGCGACAACAGTTAGCAATGCGTGCTTATGCGCACACGGCTTCTTATGATGCAGCGATAGCGGCGTGGTTTGCAAAAGATTTAAAAATTGAAGCACCCTTTTGGCAGAGTTTTTCTGGTCATCTTGAAAATGTCATGCGCTATGGGGAAAATCCGCATCAACAGGCGGCATTTTATCGTAATGGTGATAAACGTTTTGGTGTTGCAACAGCCAAAATTTTGCAGGGTAAAGCACTCTCTTATAACAATATGAATGATACAGATGCAGCATTTGAACTTGTGGCAGAATTTGATCCACAAAAAACTGCTGCCGTTGCTCTTATTAAACATGCTAATCCTTGTGGGGTTGCTGAAGGGCAGACTTTAAAGGAAGCTTATTTGAAGGCTCTTCTGTGTGATAATGTATCGGCATTTGGTGGAATTATTGCTTTAAATCAACCTCTTGATGCAGAATGTGCAGGAGAGATTATCAAAATTTTCACGGAAGTGATTATTGCTCCTGATGCGACAATGGAGGCACGTGAAATTATTTCAGGCAAAAAAAATCTTCGTTTGCTGTTAACAGGGGGTGTTCCTGATCCACGGTGTGGAGGACTTATTGCCAAAACCCTTGCGGGCGGGATTTTAGTGCAGTCGCGTGATAATGTGGTGGTTGATGATCTCAAGCTGCAAGTGGTGACAAAGCGCGCACCAAGTCAAGAGGAAATGCGTGATCTTCAATTTGCTTTTCGTGTGGTGAAACATGTCAAATCAAATGCTATTGTTTATGCAAAAAATAGTGCAACAGTTGGGATTGGTGCGGGACAGATGAGTCGTATTGATTCAGCAAAAATTGCTGCACGTAAAGCTGAAGAAAGCGCAAAAAGAGCAGGTTTAACGGAATCTTTCACTAAAGGATCCGTTGTTGCATCAGATGCCTTTTTTCCTTTTGCAGATGGTTTGTTGGCAGTTGCTGAAGCAGGGGCTACGGCAGTTATTCAACCTGGCGGATCAATGCGTGATGAAGAAGTGATTGCCGCAGCCGATGCTCAGGGGTTAGCCATGGTTTTTACAGGTGTAAGGCATTTTCGTCATTAGTGCTTTTATTTTTAAGGTATTGATCTTTTCAACTAAGATGAGTTTTCAATAAATTTCATGAAAAATGCATGTGATCGCGTTTGCATAAGCGCTTCACATTTTCCATATTGATTAAATTTATTTCGAGTCGAGCAACAGCCAAAGTCTTACTTTCCGCTGATATTCCTATAAAGATGCTGTCAATCGTGTTGTAGACGCATGACAGTTATGCCCTTATAGCACAACTCTTTTTTATTATTTGCTCTATAATGCACCTTACAAGTTGTGGTGTAACGTTGGGGAAAAGATATGAATATTTTGCGTTCTTATAGCAAGTGGCGCCGGTATCGTCGGGCAGTTAACGCCTTAAATCGTCTTTCAACGTATGAACTCAATGATCTTGGTATTCATCGTGGTGATACTGATTCTATTGCGCGGTGGTGTTCTCGTAAGTCTTCGTAAGTTTGATGACCGCTTAGGAGCGTGCTTTATATGAGATGTCACCTCATGTGACGTCAGAGTGTGTTATTAGGAGATCACGGATATTAAATTTTCAGGTTTGGTGGTGAGGGGGTGTTCTTATATCTTTAAGGGATAAGAGTGTTTTTGCTTTTAAAGGTGAGTCCTGGATGTTTTATATTTCGCCATGAGATTCGCCATGAGAATTTAAGGCATAAGAGTTGAAGCGCGGGTGAGTCTGTGTGCAATTTGCTTTTTAAGTGAGAAAAAGATTGGGGCATAAGTCAACGTCTCAAAATGAGGTGCTATTAAATCATGAAAAAGGGTGTTTAGTCTTCGATAAGCGGCCGTAGTGAGGAGAGGTCTTTATCAAGCATTCTGTCTCTTTGCCTGTTGGGAGTGGGAAAGAAGGAGAAAAGTGTCGTTTTGCTATCTCGGTCTTTCTTTTCGTATCTTTGAAGCAGAGCCTTTAGCCGTATTTTTGATTTTCGCCCACTTTAATAAGTTGAGATAGGGAAGGGGGGGGTACTACAACTTCTCAGAGTGAGAAAAAACATAAAGCTTAGGCCAAGGTATCCACTCTAGCATGATACTTCGAAAACAAATTTTATCTTGCTTTTTTATAATGTTTTCTCTCAATGCTTTTTCTTATGTTGGGTTTTTCTCTTATGTTGATTTTTCTATGGTTTGCAAACATAAGGCTGAACCTGAAAAATGGTGGTATTCATCCTCACAGATATGGTTTTATAACCCATCGTGTTTGGTAATCTCTTTTAAAATAAAATGCCAAGTTCTTTTCTATCATTAAGATTGATAAAGTTTACTGATTAATGAGGCACCCTTGCTATGGTTGTTTTTATAAGTCAAATCATAGATTTATAATGATAATATATTATTTACAACGTGAATGAGAGCTCCGAATATCGTATGGTGCTCTCATTTTAACCTTCCTATAGTGAGGTAATCAAAATCCATTCATTTGCACGTTACAAATGGGGTTGCACGTGGTTAAAAATTCTTCAAGAAAGGGGGTGTAAAAATGCTCCTTATAAACCGTTTCCGTGTAAGGCGTTGCCACAACATTTTGAGTTGGCAAAGAGAAATGATAGCGCCAGTTTTCTCTTTCATAAATGTAAAGAGAGTGATGCATAATGGCTTTTACGCTACCCCCTCACGGGCGTCGTCGTGAAGGGGGTGTGGGAGCGCTGAGAGATGCCTTTATTAAAAGCCGGAACATTTTTCCAGTCCATTACCGGTCTTATGGAGTTGTTATTTCTAATAAAGCGCTTGTTTTTTCTATGGTCTGTAAATCAATCTCAAAATCTAATGCAGCAGCATGTTTGAGACAAAGATTGAAATAGATAAAGGTTTTTTCTTCTGTTGCAGCTTTTATATGCCAATTAGGAGTAAGGGTCTTGCCTTATTTCTGTTTTGGTAATCTCTGAAACGGTTATACAGCCTTATTTAAAGAGAATATGAAGTTATAAAGGCGAAAACCAAGCACCAGCTTTGCCATCTTCTTTGAATTCGATTTTACGGCTTTCACAAGCATTTAGGAGCAATGTCTTTTGAATAACGCGCAGATATGTATTGCCTCACACTTTTGTTTATTGCGTTTTTTAATGGGGTTACGCCCCTCATGTAAAACAGAATGCCATTTTATTGCCAATTTATGCGCTTTCTTTAAAGAAACATTTCTCAAGGCATCACAACCATTTCACGATGGCGCGCCCATAAAGGGGATAGCGTAAAAACCATTGTGCACCGCCATCTTTACACTTATGAATGAGCAAGCTAGTGCTATCATTCTCTTTTCTAGCTCAAAATGTTGCGGCAACCTTTGTATTGAGGCGATTCATAAGAAGCATTTTTACTCTTTTCTTTAAGTGTTTTTATCCACACACCAATCTCGCTTATGATTGACAAGCAAGCGGTTTTAATTGATTCCTTCTAAGAGGGCTTGTGAGGAGAGAATTTTACTGTTTTCGTGATTCTCACACAAGTCAAAAAAACGATAAATTATTATTATAAATCAATATCTTAATTAAAAGTGTGCATTAGCAACACAATAGCTTTTTTTGGGGGAACGTTTCTGTTTTGGGCGTTTTGTTTTGTACACACCACCTTGATTACCTGAAGATAAGGGGAAGTGCTCATTTTTGAATATTGGCTTTTAAAATAATTGAACACCTTCAATAAATAATGGGGTAATGTTTTTCGCCCTCACGTCTATTTGAGAGATTTTCCTCAATAAACTGTATTTTTTGTCAATTCCTGTACTTTATTGAGGAAAATTTCTCTTTGGTAAGAGATCTGTTTTTTATAAAGGAAACGCTCTCATTCATGAAAAATGCATCTTTTGAAGTAGAAAATGCTCACCATCTTATTTTAAGATGTGAAGAGTATTTTTTATATTGTTTTCAGGTTTTTTGCCGTAGCAGAAAAAAAGAAGCTCCTAGAACACCAGCAGCTAAGACAAACCAAGTGATAGCGTAGACAAGGTGATTATTTCGGAAATGTACAACAGTGAGACCAGCAATGGGAAGTTTTTCCCTCGGGGCTGTTTTTTTTCCGGCATCAATAAAATAAGGAGCAACAGATGGCAGTCCAAGCTTTTGTGCCATAGCGGGGAGATCACGTGTATACCATAAATTCTCATCAGGATTATTTTTGCGTGGAAAAAAACCATTTTTTTCACTCATGCGCAGCAAACCAATAATTGTAGTTTGCTTTGTATCTGTGGCAGAACTCTGATGAATTGGAGCGTTCGTTTGTGATTTTTCTGAATTCTGAAAGTTCTGGCGTGCATCCATGGGGATAAAACCACGATTCACAAAGGTCAAACTGTTGTCGGCTGTTTGTAAAGGGGTCAAAACCCAGTAACCGCTTGTATCTTGAGCAACAGCGGTGACAAAAATATTTTTATCGATCAAAAATTTTCCGGTAATCACGACAGGTCGATACTCGTCTCTTTCAAAAGTAACATACGCCCATTGACCCTGGGGAGGGGCTTTAATAGGAGGTAAATGAACACGCTGATTAGCACTGGTGATAAGATTTGTTTTCCAATTTAATCGTTGTACTTGCCATACACCTAGTGCACTAAAGAGAAGAAAAAGACATGTACATAACGTGTCGAAGAGAAGGGAAGAGAAACGGATGTGTTTTTGTTGAAGCTCTTTCATGGAAGAATCTGTTTTGCTCATGATTAATGCTTCCTTTTACGATGCTAAATGTTGTTTTAACACGGTGAGCGTTAAAAGAAAACATTTTGTACGTCTTTTTATGAGAAGAGAAGGGAGAATGAGCCTATAAGGGATGTAAAAGGTTTTACATAAAGACTTGACCTTTTGTTGTCGACACTCTATTAGAAACACAACTTCCCAATCTTACCTGTTTAAGGGAATTTTCTGCCTGTTGTGCGTTTATTCTCTTTTGTGAGTGTCGGGATTTAAGAGTTTTTTAGAGTTTAAAGGTGAAGTTTATGTCTCGTGCCTGCGAATTGACAGGAAAAACAGTTCAGTATGGCAATAATGTTAGCCATGCGAATAATAAAACCCGTCGTCGTTTTTTACCAAATCTTTGCAATGTGACATTGATTTCTGAAGTGTTACAGCAAAGTTATCGTTTGCGCGTTTCGGCCAGTGCTTTGCGTTCTGTTGAGCACCGCGGTGGTCTTGATGGATTTTTAGTCAAAGCCAATGATAAAGAATTATCACAACGTGCCCGTTTGTTAAAACGCCAGATTGTTAAGAAAAAAGCTGAACAAGCGGCGTAATCGCTTTATGTTTATTGCAGGGCTGGATTGTGTGCTCTTAATTAGATAGGGCAGTGTTTTTTGGTTTTTTACTGTTTGATCGTTCTATTAAATGGTTCCATACTCTGGGTTAAAAAATGTTCTCAGCCAGTGCTTTATCAGCACAGAAAAATAAAAAATATATTGTTTTTTCTAGTCTTGCGATGTGTTTTTCTGTAACCATCTCTAATATTTTGGTTCAGTATCCTGTCCACTGGTTTGGTTTGAATGAGCTCCTGACTTATGGTGCTTTTACCTATCCGATTGCTTTTCTGATCAACGATTTAACCAATCGTTTTTATGGTCCGGCTGCTGCACGGTATGTGGTTTATGCTGGTTGCTTGTCTGGTTTTTTTGTTTCTTGGATATTGGCTACTCCACGTCTTGCGATTGCTTCTAGTTCAGCATTCTTATTTGGACAACTTTTCGATATTCTAGTTTTTAGTCCTTTGCGGCGTAAAGCATGGTGGAAGGCACCTTTAGTTGCAGGCTTGGTCGGTTCGGCTTTGGATACCGTTTTGTTTTTTGCGATTGCTTTTTCTAGCTCTTTTGCCTTTATCGATCAGATGATAGGTTATACGAATAGTTCAATCACGGAAAACAGTATTTTCTTGGGGCTTGAGCTTCCAGTTTGGTTCTCGCTTGCTTTTGGTGATTTTTCTATAAAAATTATCATGAGTTTTTTAATGCTGATTCCTTATGGAACAATTCTTAGCTATTTTAATCTTCCTCTTTATCAAAGCCATTCAAAAAAGTTCACCTTTGACTTGTAACAATAACAAATAGCAATTTTTCCTGTTGTTTTTCTGAAGGTGAAAAACTGCACACTTTGTTTTGTAAGAGCAGCATTTTAAAATCATCTCTGGGAGAGATATTTTCCTATAGATTTCTTATGTTTCACTATAATCTCAAGATGCTGTTTGCGTTTTAGGAGATAATAGTCTTCTAAAGATTCATATTTATATGCGTAGATAATTCAATTTCCTCAAGTGTGATTACTTTTTTAAATGATTGAAATCATAAAAGGCGTTCTACAAATAATTTTTATCCGATGAGAGAGAGCTTTTAAAAAATTTTCAGGAGAAAGTCGTATTTATTGAGAAAGAAAAGAAATGATGATCATTTTAATCGTTTTGCAATTTGAATGAGTCCCCGAATATTGTCAGATTTTTTTATTTTTAATCTGTTTATGGTGAGTCAATAAAACATCATTCGCTTATATATTATAATTAAGATTGGTGTGTAGATAAAAACTGTTTTATAAAAGCTGAAAGACATTTCTTCTGAATCCTCTTTATGCAAGAGTAAGTGATCGAGAATTGAAAAAGAGAGTGCTGCTTCTGGTTTGTCTCTGCGAGTAGGCAAGGCGTATAGAGAGGCTGCATGGTGGTTTGGTTTTGAGATTACTAAAATGGGTAATCTGCTTATGACATTGTTTATGACAGGGGCCCCTGTTTAGGGGAGGGATGTGTGAAAAAAGAAGCAAGACTATAGAGTTTGTATCTTTTTCTTGTTATGAACGAGTTTGAGGTGGATGGAGAGGCAAGTAAAAGAAGTATACTCGGGTTTATTTTTAAAGCTCTGAAATGTGACTGCGGGTTTTGGGGGAGTGATCAGCAAAAACTGCTTATCGTATAAGCCGATAAAATCGGCAATGGCGCTTTTGGTTTTTTCATTAGACCGTGTCCAAGTTGTTTTTGACAAGTTGATACTGTCATACTTATTTGCCAGCTTCCAATGTTGCTACAGACCTTCCATTGAGATGATTTATAAAAAGGCATTTTAAATTCTTTTTTTACTCATTTTTACCTACATACTAGCTCCGCTTGTGATGTGTAAGCAGATGATTTTGATTGATTAACTATGAGAGGATTTACAATTTACGATATTCGTGGTTTCCATTCATGATGCAAAACGATAAATTATATTTATAAATCAATGTCTTGTATACTGTATGATGGTATTTGGTATGCTTTCTTAGTTTCTTCCAAAGTTATATTACAATGGTGTAGCTTGGCTAAATACTGTGGTGATCTCACACGTATTTAATGGTCGAAAATTTCGTTCTTGCTTAAACGAATGCTGCAGCACCTGTTTTGTGTAGTAGTGTATGTTATAATAACCGCTTAACACACCAAGCAATATAATAGATGCAACTCATTTTATGGGCTTTGTAAATATATATAATGGGTTTATGAGGTATTTTTAGGGTATGGATTGATTAAGAACTCAAAATACCACTGACAAAAATGCCCGCGTAAAATGAAAAAAATGCTTCGAAATAAGGCTCGTAGTGTTTTTGCTAAATCTCTTGATTTGGCGAAAAAGACGCTTGCAAATTATTAAATAAACCATCAACACCTTTCATAAATTGTCTATCACACAGCTTATAGTGGTAGATTTGTATTAGTTTCTCATTGGTGAAGATAGCGATGTTTACAGATATGGCAAAAGCGAAAACAGCGGGTTTTAAAGCACCTACTATTTCGTCTAGACTAATGAAAAAGTTTGGTCGCGTAGCTTATACAACCTATCATGATGCAAAAATTAAACTCTTTTCTCAAGATATAGCGGAATTAGCGGCAGAGCTTTATGGAAAGTTGCAAGAGCTTATTCAAAACATTCACGATATGAAAGAAGTCGAGCTTACCTGGCTTACTTCTAAAGTTACATTTAAAAGGTCAAATTAAAGCTAAAAAAGCACATTTAATAATTACACAAGATTCAAACTTAATTATTATTTAAAATAAAAGCGCGTATCTTTCTTGCTTTTTTATCACTTTTGGCTGATTTTGTAGCCAATTAAACTCTTTGTTTCATTTTTTTCAAAGACAGATTTCTAGGCTTTTACGGACTTTTAAAAATCTTTAGAGGATTCTCAAAGACTTTTAAAACCTTTTCTCGTTTTTACTACCAAATCCTCATTTTTTCGATTTTTAGGTGTGAGAATCCATTTTGACAAAACTCTCATTTAATGGTAAAAAATAGTTATAAAAGCAATGAATTATAATCTTTTCCTATCTAATCTCACCTTTTCTCATTTAGTATAAAACCTGGTGTCAAATGACAAGTCTCTTATGAGGATAAGGTTTTTTTATCGTTAAAAAGTGCTTCTAATTGTTTTGTTATAGCGCCTGCAAGTTCTTCGGCATTCATAATTGTTACAGCGCGTTGATAATAGCGTGTAACATCATGACCAATGCCAATGGCAATAAGTTCTATAGGCGAATGTGTTTGAATTTCCTGAATTACAGCGCGTAAATGTTTTTCCAGATAATTGCTGGAATTCACCGAGAGTGTCGAATCATCAACAGGAGCTCCATCAGAAATGACCATGAGAATACGACGCTGTTCACGTCGTGATAAAAGGCGTTGATGTGCCCAAATTAATGCTTCACCATCAATATTTTCTTTCAGCAATCCTTCTTGCATCATGAGACCTAAATTGCGCCGTGCACGACGCCATGGGGTATCTGCACTTTTATAGATGATATGACATAAATCATTAAGGCGACCAGGATGATTAGGTTTGTTTTGGTTGAGCCATTTTTCGCGGGATTTCCCCCCTTTCCAAGCTTTGGTGGTAAAGCCTAAAATTTCAACTTTGATGCCACAACGCTCAAGAGTTTGTGCTAAAATATCTGTGCAACTTGCTGCAACCGTAATTGGTCGTCCTCTCATTGATCCCGAATTATCAATGAGCAGTGAAACAATAGTATCGCGAAATTGGGTATTGCTTTCCATTTTGAAAGAGAGTGGTTGCATTGGGTCAATGATAAGACGGGGGAGCCTTGCTGTATCGAGATATCCTTCCTCAAGGTCAAAATTCCAATTGCGATTTTGTTGTGCCATAAGGCGGCGCTGTAGGCGATTTGCTAAGCGCCCAACAATGTTTTGGAGATGATTAATTTGCTTATCAAGACAATGACGCAAGTGATCCAATTCGCTTTCAGAACAAAAATCTGTTGCTTCCAATACTTCATCAAACTGGCGGGTGAAAACTTTGTAATCAGCAAGCCTTTCCATTTGTTTTGAAACGGCGAAAAGACGCTTGGATTGATTCGATTTTTCTTGCCAACTGCTTCTTTCTTGCTCTTCTTCAGCTTGGTCATTGTCATTTGATTGTGTCGCTTGCGTTTTTCCTTGGTCTTGCTCACTGCTTTCTTGTTCAGTTTCTACTTTTTCTTCACTTTTGGCGTGTTTTTCGTTTTTGCTTTCTTTGTCTGTTTTGTTGTGAGGTTCACACTCGTTTTTTAATTTTTTATTGTCTACAGTTTCAGATGTTTCTTCTAATTGAACTGCCATTTTGAGCGCAACAAGTATTTGACGAACAATTTTTGCAAAAGCCTGTTGGTTATAAATATGGTATGTCAGTTCATTCAGTTCTGCTGCGGCTTTTCGTTCGATTTCTTGACGCCATAATTCTAATACAGGTCCAGCTTCTTTTGGGGGAGGGCGTTTTGTTATTTTTTCACGCAATAAAAGGGCAATTGCTTCTTGGATAGGGGCTTCACTTTGGGTGCTTATCTCTTGGTAATGGGCTCTTTGATATTTATCGGCCAGCATTTTATCAAGATTTTGTGCAATTCCCTCCATACTTAAAGTGCCAATTGCTTCAACACGTGTTTGCTCGAGAGCATCAAAAATAGCACGTGCTTCTGATTCAAGTGGCGCGAATTGTGTGTGAATGCGCTTATTATGCCATGCTGTGCGTAGAGCCATCGAATCCCCTAATCCACGGATGATTGTTATATCTTTTTCTGTTATGTGTTGTGGTAATTCCGGTAAACGCGCATAGTTTTCGCTTAAAGATGGCTTGGGGTGACTAAAAGAAACTTCAAGGTCATGCGTGCCAGCAATTGCTCTAATACAGCTGGAAATGGCTTTTTTAAAAGCTTCAGCATCAAGAGTGCTGTTGAGAGAGTTGTTTATCAGATTTTGGCTGTTATCATCAGTGTTGGTCGCCATGATTGACCTTATCCCTTAAGACAAGATACATTGAATCAGTGATTCCGGAAGCTCTTGTCCAAAGGCACGTTGATAAAATTCTGCGACAGTGGCACGCTCAAGTTCATCACATTTATTGAGAAAAGTTAAGCGGAAAGCAAATCCAATATTTTGAAAAATTGTTGCATTTTCTGCCCAAGTAATAACAGTGCGTGGGCTCATGACCGTTGAAAGATCTCCATTGATAAAAGATTTTCGTACCATATCAGCAACATGTACCATTTGTGAAATTATCTTTTTCCCCTCAATCGTTTGAAAAGATTTGACCTTTGAACAAACGATATCAACTTCTTTATCGTGAGGTAAATAGTTTAAAATCGTCACAATGGACCAGCGGTCCATTTGCGCCTGATTAATTTGCTGCGTGCCATGATAAAGTCCTGTTGTGTCACCAAGACCAATGGTATTGGCCGTTGCAAAAAGGCGAAATGCTGGATGAGGGGCAATAACACGATTTTGATCAAGCAAGCTCAATCGTCCACAGGCTTCAAGAACGCGTTGGATGACAAACATAACATCTGGGCGACCTGCGTCGTATTCATCGAAAACAAGAGCAATGTTGTTTTGATAAGCCCATGGCAAAATGCCTTCTTTAAATTCAGTAATTTGCAGGCCATCTTGCAAAACAATGGCATCTTTTCCTACGAGATCAATACGGCTGATATGACTATCGAGATTAATTCGGAAACAAGGCCAGTTTAGACGTGCGGCAACTTGTTCAATATGCGTTGATTTACCCGTGCCGTGATAACCAGAAACCATAACACGGCGGTTAAAGGCAAAGCCTGCTAAAATTGCTAAAGTTGTTTGTTGATCAAAAAGATAATGAGGATCTAAATCAGGAACATGGGGGCTTTTTGTGCTAAAAGCAGGGATTTTCATGTCTGTATCAATATGAAACAAATCACGAGTGCAGACTTTGATATCTGGCACATTTTCAACTGTAAGCTTTGTTTTTTTCATCGTTTTTCTGGAAGGGAAAGGACGCTATTTATTTTCGTTGGTTAAAAAACGATACAAGAGTTAAAGCGTTTATGCAATGTCCTATAATGAAAGTCTTAGATATGAAAGGAACCCTTTATATTTTATTATTTTTGTGAAAGCAATGATGATTTGAACGAAAATAGAGTTGTATGGGCACGTATTTTTTTAGCACAAACCAGATTTTTTGAGCAAATTATAGGCGTTTAGAACATCACGAAAACGCTCTTCTGAAGAACGATTGCCTCCATTGGAATCAGGATGATGTTTTTTTACAAGTTCTTTGTATTTTGCTTTAATATCTTCAGCTGAAGCATTTGCTTGTAATCCCAATGTATCAAAAGCTTTCGCTTCTAAGGGTTTTAATTTTCGTGAGAAGTGAGTGGTTGAATGACGCCCCGTAAACAGTGTAAAGGGGTTGCGCATACGATTTTGATAGGCAGCTGTACCAGAGCGAATTTGTGCATAATTTGCAGCTGTTTTTTTCGACGTTCCATTGCTAAAATCGGTAGGCCATGTTGGACGATGTCCTGTAAGGGCATCCTTTTGAAATTTTGCAATATCTTTATCACTAAGGCCAGAGAAGTAATTAAAGTTTTTATTATAGGCACGCACATGTTCAATGCAAAAATGTAAATACTGTCCTTCGTGATTTCGGCCCGCTGGTGCTTTATAGGATGCTGCTTTTTCACATCCTTTCCATTGGCATTTTTGCGCTTCTGCCCCAGCCGTTTGTTTTTTATTAGAACTGATTCGAATGGAGTCGAATAATTTGGATGTTATCGTCATATCTTTGGTTTATGCAAAATCAATTGATTTGACAAGAATTGACTTTTGAAAAATTTATTTTCACACTTATTTGGTAATAAAACAAGAGGTATTGCGTTCATTTTGTGAAGGAATAAAAAATGCCTACTGCGATTCAAACAACGATTAACAGAAAGCTCCAGGATGCCTTTTGTCCGCAAAAGCTTGAGGTGATTAACGAGAGCCATCTTCATGTTGGGCATCCTCATCATGAGCATGCTTTTGATGGGAAAGGGGAAACGCATTTTCGGGTGAAAATTCTGTCTGTTTCTTTTTCGGGTATGACACGGGTAGAAATACATCGTGCGATTTATAAAGTTTTACAGAAAGAGTTAGCAACATGTGTTCATGCTTTGGCGCTTGAAGTTGAATCTGTTTAACATTTTTTTATTTAAAAGTCTTTCAAGCACGGGGATGCGTCTTTTGATAAATTTCTAACAAGTGCTCGGTATCTACATGGGTATAGGCTTGGGTGGTGGAAAGACAAGCATGGCCTAGAAGCTCTTGAATGGTGCGCAGATCTCCTCCCCGTGATAAAAGGTGGGTGGCAAAAGAATGGCGCAGTGTATGGGGAGTGGCAGTTTCTGGTAAACCAAGGTATGCACGTAAGTTTCGCACAGTTTTCTGAATAATAGCTGGCTGCAAGGGACCACCTCGCGCACCACGGAACATCGGTTGATTGTCCACTAAAGGGTATGGGCAGCATTTAAGATAATTTTGTACTGTTTCGTAAACCACTTTAATGAGGGGGACAAGACGTGTTTTCCCTCCTTTCCCAGTTACGAATAAACTTGTTTTTTGCGGATCAGAAAATTGTTCTGGTGTGAGGCTTAAGGCTTCTGATATTCGCATTCCACAGCCATAGAGAAGCGTTAACACAGCAGCGTTACGAGCGGTGATCCACGGTTCGTTTTCCTGTTGATTTTCTTGTTTGACTAAATGCAGGGCTGATTTTACGGTTAAAGGTTTTGGTAGCAATTTGGAGTGTTTGGGGGTTCGGACAAGTTTAGCAGCAGGAATACTGGCGATTCCTTCGCGGGATAGGTAGTTGAAAAAAGAACGTAAACCCGCCATCCCGCGGCTTAAAGAGCGAGCGCTTATATCGTGTTTGCGACGGTAAGCTAGATAAGCACGCAAGTCCATAACGCGTAAGTTGGCGAGATCATTGAAAGTCAATGTGTGCCCAAAATGTTGACAGAGAAAAAACAAAAATTGCCGTGTATCACGCTCATAGGCTTGCACTGTATGTGTTGCCATACGACGTGTTCCTAAAAGATTATCCAGCCACTTCTTCCTTGCAGCTAAAACAGAAGGGGCAGCTGGAATCAGAGAAAAACTTTTGTCTTTTCTATTATCCTTTTTTGGAGGCATTTCTAGTTGAGAGTCTCTTTATTTTTAGGTTTTTCATCTTTGTCGTGACCATTCTTTTTGGAAGCTTGTCCTTTATGATTGGTCATGTTTTTTTCGCCTTTTAGAGAGAGTATTTTTAAAAGATTGTGCGTTGACATAAGATGCGCAAAAATCAATCCTAAAAAGCCATTTTTATGCAGTTTAGCAAGTTGGCTTGCCGATAATTTATTCAATTTTTCTTCATCAACAACCCAAAAATGTTCTAATTGTGCTGAAAGGCCTTTGTCGTTTTTCACATTGATTGATTTTTGGCTCAGAAGCTCCATATCCACAAGGGTGTCAATAAACGCAGCTGTTTTTTCCATAGCAATTTTAAAACTCTCAAGAAAACGAATACGTTCTTCCATAAAAGGAGAAATAGAACCATCTGAATTAAAGAGTTCCGTGCCGGCAACTTCATTAAACATGCCTGATTGCTGATCAAAACAAACAGAGAGTTCTTTTTCATTGCTAATTTGCGCAAGAACAAAAGGATAGCGACGAACAAAAGCTGGAAGATAGGTATCTTTTTTCCAATTTTTATCAGAGGTGATGTAATCATTTTCGTCATTAGAAAGACCAACAAGAGCAGCTGACGTATAATGCCGTTTTTTTTGTTCATCTTCTGCGCACATAAATAAAATAGGATAGTCTAGAGCAGCTTGAAAATATTCACTGCTTGCTAAAGGAACCCAGTGTGTATCTTTGGCAAAAGACATATCTTTTGGAGGAGCAAATTTTAGATTTTTATGGGAAACTTTGTTGACTGGGGTGATATCTTTGTAAAAAAGCATAACATTTGCCATAAGACTTCTCCTTTTATTTTTTGTTAATTTGCTTTGTTACCAAGAAAGGTCTTTCTGGAAGATTTTTAATATGGCAACAAGAGTTAATAGAAAGCTACAAGTGAAGGATTCGTTTTTAGAAGATGATATGAAATATAATAGAGAAAAGCTTAAAAATAAAGTCTGTCTTGCCATTATTGGTATGCCTCATGGCATAAAAGGTGATGTTTTGCTGAAGATTTTGAGTGCCGAACCACAGCGTTTAAAAACTTATGGTATCCTTTATGATGATATGGGACATCCTTATGAAATTTTAACACTTCGTATACAAAAAAAGAATGCGATTGTGCATTTTAAAGGGGTTGAAGATCGTAATGCTGCTAAGGTTTTAAGGGGGATTCACCTTTATGTTGCCCGTGATCAATTGTTGGATGATTTGACTGAGGATGAATTTTATCAGGTGGATTTAATAGGGCTTCGTGTCCAAGATTGTGCTGGTCAAATCCTCGGTAATGTGAGTGGTTTTTTTAATTTCGGCGCTGGTGATTTGCTTGAAATGCGTTTGAATACGGGTAAAACCGTGCTTATCCCTTTTAGCAAGGCGGCGGTGCTAGAAGTTTGCATCGCTTCTGGTTTTCTTGTTGTTGATCTAGTGGCTTCTGGTTTAAGTGATATGGGAGAAAATATTTGAAGGGAAAATAGCTTCAACCAAAAAATAAAGGTGCAGGCAAAAAATGAAAGTGAAAAATGAAGGCATGCAAGAGTGTGCTTCTTAACACGTGTGGGGGCACTTTATCCTAACATGTTTTCTGGGTTTTTAGAGTACTCTTTAGCAGGACAAGCTTTAAGGCGGTGGATCTGGGCATTGGATGCGAAGCAGATGAACGATTTTCCTTTGAGTAAACATTCTGGACTTTATGATATACCGGATGACGTTAATTTGGTGCGGCTTCTAGGTTAAAGGTGAGAATGAAAAAATGAAATTTCAAGCATACGTTTTAACACTTTATCCTGAAATGTTCCCTGGTTTTTTGGGTTATTCTTTAGCAGGGCAAGCTTTAGAGCGGGGGATATGGTCGCTGGAGACAGTACAGATTAGGGATTTTGCTTTGGATAAACACCATAGCGTTGATGATACCCCTGCTGGTGGTGGTGCAGGTATGGTGATGCGGGCTGATGTGTTAGCGGCGGCACTGGATAGTTGTCCAGATGATTCCCAAAGATTGTTGATGAGTCCGCGTGGGCGACCTTTCCATCAGGCTTATGCACGTTCTTTGGCGCGGTCTTCGGGAGTGACATTGGTTTGTGGGCGTTTTGAAGGTGTCGATGAGCGGATAATAGAGGCGCGGGAATTGGAAGAAGTATCCATTGGTGATTATATTCTTTCAGGGGGCGAAACGGCGGCACTGGTTCTTTTGGATGCTATTGTGCGTCTTCTTCCCGGTGTTATGGGCAATGAGATTTCCGCAAAGTGTGAAAGTTTTGAGAATGGTTTGCTTGAGCACCCTCAATATACGCGCCCTACTGTTTTTGAAGGGCGTGGTATTCCGCCAGTGTTGACGTCAGGTCATCACAAAGCTATTGCAGATTGGCGTCAACAGCAAGCCGAATTGTTAACACGGCAGCGACGCCCTGATCTTTATGCTCTTTATGATAAAAATCGTCAGAAAACTTGATTCATGTTGCAAGGTGGTGTATTGCATGGCTCTCTTTTTAAACAGTTTTCCTGTGAAGGGTTTTATTGAGTTCCAAAATTAAGAGACGGTGTATTCGCTCCTGTGTTATGCATAGCCTTAAAGGACTTCTTTTCTCTCTCTAGAAAAGGCTTTTTTTGGCAAGAGATGAGCGCTCTGACTGTTCGATAAAGAACATGAAGGATGAAAAAATGAATATTATCGCGCAGCTCGAAGCTGAACAATGTGCAAAAATTGCAGCAAAACGCCAACTGCCAGCTTTTCAGCCAGGAGATACAGTGCGTGTCATGGTACGTGTTACTGAAGGTACCAGAACCCGTGTTCAGGCTTATGAAGGGGTTTGTATCGCGCGTTCAGGTGGTGGTTTGAATGAAACCTTTACGGTGCGTAAGATTTCTTATGGTGAGGGTGTTGAACGTGTGTTTCCGGTTTATTCGCCTTTGATTGAGGGTGTTGAACTTGTGCGCCGAGGTAAAGTGCGTCGGGCAAAGCTCTATTATTTGCGTAATTTAAGAGGTAAAGCTGCGCGTATCACTGAAAAGAAAGATCAACGGAAAAAAAGTGCAAAGATTGCTGAAAAAGAACAAAAATCCCTTGTTAGAGTGGAGACTCTAACACACGCGACAGAATAACTGCTGCATCTGCTAGAATTTATGAAAAAGCGGCTTTTATATCGCTTTTTTATAGTGTAAGTGATTCGTATTGGTTGTGAAAGAAGTTGCTTTCAGATGTATTAAAATGTTTAAAAACTATCAAAAGTCTACATATCATCTTTCTTTGAAAATAGTTTGAATTTAAAGCAGTTTGAAGCATATCATTGATATTCAAAGCAGGGATAACTAAATTTGCAAAAATCCGTGTTTATCTTTGAGAAACAGTATGAGACCTTTGACGTGAAGATAAAATTGTATTAGATTGAGGCGAGTTTTACAGCTCCATGCTTGTAGGGCAATCGGTTTTTTTTATGCGCGACCTTTAATCCGTTATTTAAGACAACCGACCTGTAATATTGGTTCTTTGAGATGCCAAAAGTAGAAATGATAGTGCACTTGGCACATTTTGTGCGGGTCTTTTCGTTCATAATGCAGTTTCAGTAAAAATCAGGTCAGGATATTTTATGACAGAGATAACTAGGACAAAACAGCGCCCTCGTTCCCCCCATGTAACTATTTATCGTTGGACCATCACTATGGCGATGTCAATCGCACATCGTATCACCGGTGTTGCACTTTATTTTGGAATGGTTTTCTTTGCTATTTGGTTAATTTCAGTCAGCTGTGGAGCAGAGGCATTTAGAACGGTTCATGAAATTTATACTTCTTTTCCAGGGCTTTGCATTTTGTTTCTTTACACCCTTGCAGGGGTGCATCATATGGTGGGTGGTATCCGCCACATTGTTTGGGATATGAAGCCTTGCCTTTTGGCTAAGGAAAAGGCAACAATGACTGCGTGGGCAACAGTTTTTATTTCTCTTATTGTTACTCTTGCGATTTGGATTATAGGGTATAACATTGTCTAGTTGGGGGTGGAAAGAGATATGAAAAAGGATTTTCGAACCGAACTTGGAAAAGTCCGCGGGCGGGGAAGCGCACATGAAGGAACAGAGCATTTTTGGCTACAGCGTTTAACAGGTTTTATAAATCTGCCACTTTTGATATTTTTTATTGTTCTTATCCTCTCGCTTGTTGGAAAAGATTACAGCATTGTACGTGCTCGACTTGCACATCCTGTTGTCACTATTTTAATGGGATTGCTTACTCTTTCACTCCTTTATCATATGAAACTTGGAATGCAGGTGGTTATTGAAGATTATATTCCCCGTGAAGGTTTACGGATACTCTTTTTAGTCTTAAATGTTTTGTTTTGTTTTGTTTTGGGAGGGGTTATCATTTTTGCTCTTTTGAAAATTGCATTAGGGGGTTAAAGGATATGGTGAGCACAGGATCATCTCTAGGCGCTAGAGCAGGCAATGCCCCGTATTGCACTGTAGATCATAAATTCGATGTTGTTGTTGTTGGAGCAGGTGGGGCTGGTTTGCGTGCTACGCTTGGTATGGCAGAGCAGGGATTAAAAACAGCCTGCATCACAAAGGTTTTTCCAACCAGGTCGCACACGGTTGCTGCACAAGGTGGCATTGCAGCCTCACTTTCCAATATGGGACCTGATAATTGGCAATGGCATTTGTATGATACGGTAAAGGGATCTGATTGGTTGGGTGATACCGATGCAATGGAATATTTGGTGCGTAATGCACCTGCTGCTGTCTACGAATTAGAACATTATGGGGTTCCTTTTTCACGGACGCAAGAAGGAAAAATTTATCAGCGTCCCTTTGGTGGACATACAACACAGTTTGGTGAAGGCCCACCTGTACAGCGTACTTGTGCTGCGGCTGATCGCACCGGGCATGCCATTTTGCATACGCTTTATGGACAGAGTTTAAAGCATAATGCGCAGTTCTTTATTGAATATTTTGCGCTTGATTTGATTATGACCAATGGTGTGTGTACCGGGGTTGTTGCCTGGAATCTTGATGATGGTGTTATGCACCGTTTTGCTGCAAAGATGGTTGTTCTCGCAACTGGTGGCTATGGACGTGCTTATTTTTCGGCGACATCAGCGCATACCTGTACAGGGGATGGTGGGGGAATGATCGCTCGTGCTGGATTGCCACTACAGGATATGGAGTTTGTTCAATTCCATCCTACAGGGATTTATGGTTCTGGCTGTTTAATTACAGAAGGAGCTCGTGGCGAAGGGGGCTATTTGATCAATTCTGAGGGCGAGCGCTTTATGGAGCGCTATGCCCCTTCCTTTAAGGATTTAGCTTCACGTGATTTGGTTTCACGCTGTATAACCCTTGAAATTCGTGAAGGGCGTGGTGTTGGTCCAAGAAAAGATCATATCCATTTGGTTCTCAACCATATTGATCCTGCTATTTTGCATGAGCGCTTACCGGGGATTTCTGAATCCGCACGCATTTTTGCAGGGGTTGATGTGACAAAAGAACCTATTCCCATCCTGCCAACGGTTCATTATAACATGGGCGGTATTCCCACAAATTACTATGGAGAAGTTCTCAATCCAACGGCTGATTCGCCTGATCGTGTTCAACCGGGTTTGATGGCCGTGGGGGAAGCCGGTTGTGCTTCTGTTCATGGTGCTAATCGTTTGGGGTCAAATTCATTGATTGATCTTGTCGTATTTGGTCGTGCCGCTGCAATTCGTGCCGGTGAAGTGATTGATCGAAATGCGGGAATTCCACCTCTTAATGAGGTGGCTGTTGATGAAATTATGGCACGTTTTGACCGTTTACGCTTTGCGCAAGGGGCAATACCAACCGCTGTATTGCGTGAAAAAATGCAACGTACTATGCAGGAAGATGCTGCTGTTTTCCGTACAGAAGATTCTTTGCAACAAGGATGCCAACGCATAAGTCAAATCTGGGGTGAATTGGCTGATCTCAAAGTCACAGATCACTCTCTGATATGGAATTCTGATTTGGTTGAGACATTAGAACTTGAGAATTTGATGGCCAATGCAATCACCACTGTTTATTCTGCAGAGGCGCGTTTAGAAAGTCGAGGGGCACATGCGCGTGAAGATTATCCAGAGCGTGATGACGTAAATTGGCGTAAACATACACTTTCGCATTTGTCAAAAGATGGTAAGGTAACTTTATCCTATCGACCTGTCCATGTTGATCCCTTAACATCTGAAGCAGATGGTGGTATAGACTTAAAACGTATTGCACCTAAAAAACGTGTTTACTAAGGGGAGAATGAATTATGGTACAAATTAAGCTTCCCAAAAACTCACAAATAAAACCGGGAAAGGTTTGGCCTAAGCCTAAAGGTGCTACGCAACTTACCGAGTTTCATGTTTACCGTTGGTCGCCTGATGATGAGGAAAATCCTCATCTGGATACCTATTATGTTGATCGTTCGGCTTGTGGTCCGATGATTCTTGATGGGCTATTATTTATTAAGAATCATATTGATTCAACTTTGACACTTCGTCGATCGTGTCGTGAAGGTATCTGTGGTTCCTGTGCAATGAATATTGATGGAACAAATACGCTGGCTTGTACCAAAGGGATGGATGATGTAAAGCACCCCATTAAAGTGTATCCTTTGCCTTCCATGCCGGTTGTTAAAGATTTGGTTCCTGATTTGAAGCGCTTTTATGCGCAGCATCGTGTGATTGAGCCTTGGTTGCAAACCGTCTCTCCTGAACCTGCAAAAGAGTGGTTACAAAGTCATTCAGATCGCCAAAAAATAGATGGTCTTTATGAGTGCATTTTGTGTGCCTGTTGTCAGACATCATGTCCAAGCTATTGGTGGAATGGTGATCGTTATTTGGGGCCAGCTATTTTGCTCCAGGCTTACCGTTGGATCGCTGATTCACGTGATGAGATGTGCGGTGAGCGTCTTGATAATTTAGAAGATCCTTTTCGCCTTTATCGGTGTCATACGATTATGAATTGTACACAAACTTGTCCAAAAGGCTTAAATCCAGCAAAGGCAATTGCTGAGATCAAAAAACTCATGGTTGAGCGTCGCCTTTAAAAATTAACCGGTTAATGAGGAGGATAAAGTAAGGGGGCTATAGGACTCCTCTGTATTTTTTGTATTCTTAATGGTGTATGGATCTTAATCTCTCAAAATTTGTTGATTCTTATGAGGATTAAGATGTGGTTATTACAGTGTTAAAAAAAACAACATCTTTTTAGACAAAAGAGAGAGCTGATGAAGAGGGAGGTCGCTTGAATGTATGTGAGAGGTTGCAGCAGTTTAGTGTTCCTAGACATATTCCCCTGTCATAAAAATTATGCTTCATTTTACTGGAGTTGTATGACTACCTATTTTATCTTCTTTCAGCTGGGAAAAAGAGAAATGCTTACTGTTGTTTAAGATATAACTTTCGTTATGTTTTTGACTCGATTGCTTGCCTACATATAGGCTAACAGGTTTTTCTGAACAATAGAAAATTCTTATATTTTATTTCTTAACGTGAGAGATAGAATTTATTGCGAAATTTCCCATTATGCAAAGTTAAGTTGAGAAAGAAACTATAGAGTGAGATTGGCATATGATGGAGTCGTAAAATTGAGCCGAAACGTTCTCAGATGATAGTTTTGTTACTAAAAATGGGGCGTGTATGGGATTTGCAAATCAATCAATAAGGTGGATAAATGTGTTAAGCTGCTCTGCTATCAGTTGTTGGATTGGCATGTGCTCTCTCTCCGCGCACTCAATATAATGCATTGAACTATCTGTTTTAATCAATTGCATGAATTGTTTGGTCAAAAATTATAACAGAATGGCATGCAGATAGAACATAGCACTTCTGAACAGATTAATTTATTAAAAAAATGAGTAAGTTAAACAAATATGAGGGAAATTTATAGTGATATTGATATTATAAAGTTTTTTTGTTTCTATCCCTTGTTTTTTTGTAGTTTGTTTATTGCTTCAAGAGTTAGTCTTCTAAGGTTTGCGCTCTTCGTGTAAAGAAATGCCATTTTTCTTCTGTTCAGCTAAAAGTTGCTGATAATGTTGCTCCTAAATTGACAGAACGTCTTGCTACTAATTTCGGTAAAATAGGAAGAAAGACATTTGTTTGGAATTTACTTTTCTCTGTTTTGAGATGCATGATACTATCTTTGACGTCTCTATAGCTAACGCAAACTGCATCAAAACAACGCAATTTTGTATATAGAAGTACATCAATCCAGATACGTTCATGTATCCCATGAAACTATTTTTGATAATATTTCTCTATGTCTTTTTCTGTCCAGGCCGGGAAAATCTTTATTTTTGAGATTTGTTTTTTTGAATTCTAATGCTGGGTTACTTTCCAAAAGTCCCTGTTCAATTTAAAAGTCTGTTGAGTGCTTTCAGAAAATTTTGAGCAACTGAGGGTATTTCTTTACGCAACACCTGCTGTATATGTGATTTCTTTATTTTTTTGTATGAAACGTTGTTTATGGTGTCGGAAACTTTCATCAGAATAAAGTTTTCTCTATCTTTTTGTAATTTTAGCAAGGTTGTATCAATTAACGCTATTAAAATATTGTTTAAGAAGCTATGCAAATGAATCTTCAATCAGTTTACTGGGTTTGGGTTTAGGAGGTTGATGCTTTGTAATTCGGCAAGTGCGCTTTTGTAATTATCAACAAATTCTTGCATTCCATAGATTATACGGATTCTTATACGTGCTCCATGACCAATTCGCTAATCTTACCATGGCGTGTAATTTCTTTGACGAAATAAGGAGGGTGGAGGTTGAGTATGGCAATTTTCCATCTTAAAGAATAACGCTTTGTAATATTTATTCTTTGACAAATCTAATAATTTATTATGATAACTAGCTGAGTTTTGTATTGAGATGTCGGATTTAAGGTAGATAAAAAGTGCACCCGTGGATTTGATTCCTATTAATTCACATTCTTGTTTTTTTGCTTCTCTTCAAGCTTGCGCAATTGCTAATTGTGTTATGGTAGCTGGATGAGGTGTTATGTCTTTTCTCTTTACATCTAGATGTAATGCACTCGTAGTGTGAATCACACATGTATTGAAAGTTGTTCTGAAAGGATAGGAGTGTTTGGAGGCTATCACGCACCCCCATAGTGTTAAGCGGCTTTTACCAAGATCTGTTTTACCTTTTCTTCTATTTCCGCTAAAAAAGTTTCAACAGCTTTGTTAATCTTTTCATTTTGTTTTTTATTCGGGTGCACGCGTTTGATTCTCATGCGTAGGTGAGATGATTGCCTTGTGAAGTGTGGATCATAGCTTACAAAATCACACCATTTGCGTCCTGTACATGCCATTTGAAATTGTATTTGTGTACTATATTCTGGTTTGATATTGCTATCCATAAAAAAACGCAGATAGGTTGCTTGATTACGGATACTTGACTTAACTGTCCTCACCAATAAACCCATCATGACTTGCTCCCGTCATTTCAATTGTTGGGTGTTGGATAAATCTACACCTTGTGACATTGGTATCATAAATGAACTCATATTTTTGCAAGGTATCATCTTCATGTTCAACAGTCCATCTCATATCTTCAGTTTTATAGTAAAGGCTTGTTTCGTCAGTTAAGCGTTTAGTGATGAGTTTGATTTTGTGCTCCTCATATTTGCTTGTAGGTGTTCCCTTTTTGCTGTTTTATTAATAACGTTGTAAATGTTTGAAGCGGTAACTTTTCCTAATCGTGTTTGAAACCACTCTGCTATTCGATTTCGTCTAAAAAAAAATCATATGCTGCACTCTGTTTAATAAAGTCGTGATGTATGATGCTGTCACAGTATTCACCTTCCCATTTTCAAAGGTAGAATTTTTGCGATATCTTCACAACGATTAGTTTTTGGTTCGATGCACAAAATTTGAAAAGCATTATCGGTTATCGTTGATAAAGTCGATAATGTCACTTTCTTCGTAGAAAGTTCTGGTGTTCATGCTGCGTGTGTGCATACTGAAACTTTACAGACTTAAGGAAAATAATCATAGCTGTAAAAAATGATTATCCATATAAGAAGTTACAAGATGGTGCAAAAGAAACAAGCAAAAATGATGCAGGTAAAGCTCGTTTTGATCTCATCCGGCCGTTAGCTTTGATTGAAATTGGTCGTGTTCTAGAGTTTCGTGCAAAGAAATACTGAGCAAACAATTGGCATAAGGGGATGGATTAGAGCTGTTTTCATGGGGCTGTTTTGCATCATTATCAGGGCTGGTGGAGAAGATAAAGATGTTAAGAATGATTTATCATACTTAGCCTATGCGGCTTGTTGCCTTCTTTTTTTGATGGAATACAAAGCTAAACAGATTGGTCATGATGACCACCCTAAGAAATAAATGGAGATTCAAATCAAATGAGTTGGAATGAAATTTTATTGATAATTTTGGTTGTGTTGTTGCTGTTTAGCGGGGTTATGTTTCAGTTTGCTTTGTATTATCGAAATCAGGCTAAAAATCTTACAGGAAAACTCGAAGATAGAAAGCGTGAGGTTTTAATAGAAACTAAGGCGATTATTGATCAATGTGCAGCGGATCTTAAAAAATATGATGCGGAGATTAAAGCACGTGACGAGGAAATTGAAAAACTACAACAAAATCTTAAGCATCTCGAGGAAGAAGCTAAGGAAAACTTTCATAAGAGGAAAAGTTAGTGGGAAGCTAAAGATAAGTACAAAACACTTTTTTCCATAACTACTAATCTGTATCTGCTTTATGGAGTTTATTACTTTTTTAAACTGATATAAGAGCTTAGGGACGAGGCAAGTAGAAAAACCAGACGATCTGGGATTTAGAAGATGTGTTTAGGAAGAAAAATGACTGATACACTATATCCCAAAAACAGATTTAATCGTTTTTAGGGATGATTTGACAACTAACACGATTCTCTGTTTTGATCTAGGTACGACGTATGTGGTGTGAATGGTCACATCATGAGTGGTATCGTTAAATTTTCAACTTCGTCGCTTTGATGGTGGTGGGATGCGTTATTTACGCTTTTAGAATGGCTTGCAAAAATACGGATGACAGCAGATTCAATTAACGTAGTGTATTTTGAGGAGGTGAAGCGTTGCATTGGTACCGAAGCTTCGTATCGTTGGTAGTTTATTAGTAATCTTAGTGGTGTGGTGTGAACATCATAAGATACTATATATGAAGGCGTCTCTGTTAGTACGATTAAGAAAGAGACAACAGGGAAGGGGAATGCCTCAAAATAAGAAATGATTAAAGCGGTGTGTGCATTAAAGAGCATGCACTTAAAGATGATAATGAAGCCGATGCTTTGGTAGTTTTACACCTAGTGAAAGGGAAGGAGATCAGGTATGTCAATTAAATTGCTTTGGATGAGGCTTTTTTCATCCCAATGGATTGTTGATGTTAGTGGCATGAGCATAATGGAAAAAGGTCTTTATATGTCTCTTGTTTTATGTATGTGTGAAGAACGTTTCTCTCTTATTTGAAGATGCTCCCAAATTAGTACGACGGGCTGGCTGTTCTGTGAGAGTTTAAAAAAACGCATTAAATTTCTTATTACGTGATGAGAAGATCATACGTTTAGAAAATGGTCGTTTGTGGAGTTTAAAAGTTGAAGAAGAATTCAATGACTGTAGTGAGAATTTAGAGAAGGTTTCAAAAGCATCTCGGTCAAAAAGATTATCGGAAAGAGCTTCCAAAGCAGTACAGGCAAGATGGGAAAAACATAAAAAAGATGTTTGTGATGATGCTAAAGCCCCTGAAAATCGTGAAAACTTTGCTAAAAATGATGCTAAAGTTGTTAAGTATGATGCTTATGATATGCTTAAAGATGCCTATATATAACATAAACAGTACCACTAACATTAATAATAATAAAAAAACTAACACTATCGTATTAGCAAAAAAAGAAACTGATTTTAAAAATTTAGAAACAACCGATTTAGTTGACGAGTAACCAAAGGTTCATGGTCTTGAAAACCAATCAGAGCAAATCGAAACTGCAGCAGAAAATCAACTTCCCATTCACAAGCAAAAAAGCATTTCCCAAAAAGCAAAACAAGCGAAAGCGGATCAAGGCTGTCGATTATCTGAGGATTTCGAACTGATTACGATTTCGCAATCGAAGAGGGCTTTCCTTTAGAGCGTATTAAAGTCGAGATTGCAAAGTTTCGAGATTTTTGAAAAGCCTATGCAGGAAAAAATGCTATAAGGCGTGACTGACAAGCGGCATGGCGATATTGGATAAGAAATTATCAAATCAATAAGTTAGGTGGTAATTATGGAAATTATCCTCAAAAGCAAACAAGCATTGGTGAACGTATCGCAGACAGTATCCTTGATATCGGAAATCGCGGTTACTTTAAAGTACATTCACGAGATGATAGTACCGAAGTTCCCTTTTGTTTTGAAGGATGGCAGCCAATTAACGAAACAGCAGTAAATGATTGCTTTACAGGCTTTTGATCAATTGCCAAGAGCTGTTTGCAGTGAAAGCAGGAAAAGAAGATATCGCAAAAGCCATTCGTATGCTGTCATGTGGTTTGAAACTATTTCAACAGGCAGATCATGAGGGGATAGCGCTTACCTATGGAAAAGTTTTGGAAAACATCTCAGCATCGTCACTGATAACAACGGTTAGACGGATTTTATATGATAAGATAGAGGGTTTATCGGATACGTTTTTTTCCAAGTTCGCGTGCACTTGTGAGGTTGTGTCGTGATTTGGAAAATAATCTTTTGATGAAAACCAATCCTGTACGCAAAGCTGTTTTGAATAGCCGTGAAAAAAGGATGAAAGACAAAGCGATGAGGGAAAACTCACGACCAGTCACGCTTGTTCAAAAGAAAGAATTGGAAAAAATTTTAAAGGGCATTGGAGGAAGTGTGAAGAAGATTGAAGTGGTAGCAAAATAGAGGAAATTTCCATTTTTGATGAGACTATCGAATTAGATATACATTTAAATCGATAAAAAAGACCGTACAGAGCAATTAGAGTTCTTTGGTGAAAAAACACATGTTAGATAAAATAGCTCTATACAGTCAACTTTTTGGCAATTAAGCCCATCTAAAATCAGAGAACAACCACATGCACTTTTAAATATCTGTTCTTAAAAAAAAGTAAACAGCCAATGCAAAAAAATACACAAGAAATTTGTTGCAACAGTGGTAGGTCATGCGCCATGGGGAGTGGGAGTAGCAGAGTATTTTTACAATCTGTATGAATATCTAGATGGCTTTAGAAAGTATGGGGAGTTTGATGGTGGACAATATTATGATCAGCCTGAGAATGTATGTTACAGTACTAAAGCAGAGGTGGAAGCATGGCTTTATGGAGGTAATTTGCCAAGAAGCATGTTGAATTACGAATCTCTCATAGATGAGGTCAACAGAGAAATTAAAAAGCTATCGAAAACCGGCTTGATATTGGGAAAGCATAATGAGGAACTAAGCACCGTATTGTTAGCACTCAGTGCTCTTTAATTGAGTGTTATGATTTTAGATTTTCTCAGAAAATAATTTAAGAAATTGAGATCATAATTTTTCCACAGGAAATGAATATGTTTACAGATAAGCAGATGAGAGCCTTGTTTGGCGTTATAACTTTTATGTTTTTTAGGAATAAAAAAATCTTAACTTTATTCAGAGTATTTTGGCATTCGCGTCTATTTCTTTGGTAATAGTAACAACTATTTTTGCAATTTTTGTAGTTCCCATATTCTTTCTGAGCTGCAGAATAACCAAAAATATAAACGTGGAGATACAACAGGTTGGGAGAGACTAACACGTGATTTACAACAGTATATGCACAGATTCTTAAAGCTCATAATTTTAGCGCTTGTAGTTTTAATTTTCCCAAATAGTTATAAAGAAACTGTCTCTTTACCTATCATTTTTAAGTACTTGGAGCACAAGTTTTCTTTTTCATTAGATATCGTACTTTGGTACTCTTTTTTAGTCTGTGTATTTTTTCTTATGTTGCGTACACGCAGTTTAATAAATATATCTATTTACACGCTACAGTTTTCCACTAAAAAGTCGTAGTGAAATTTCTGATTTTATAAGGCTGTTTAGATTAAGCGGTGTTGTATCTTCTTAACATTCATTGGTGAAAACATTTAGCTTCAGAGAACAGTTTTCTAAACGGAAAAAGGGTCAAGCTCGTTTTCATTTCTAAAGATGACCTGCTTGTTATAAAGGTGAAATATGTGGAATTGGGTTGTTATGCCGAGCTTGCCATAGATCATGCTTTTGTTGCAATTTAAGCCAAAATTCCGCATCATTTAAACCAGCCTTTTCTAAGCGTAAAGCAAGGTTAATACTGATTGCTGCATGACAGTTTAAAACCCGCGATAGAGTTAAACGCGCAATACCAAGGCGATTGGCAGCCTCTGTTATTGTTAATCCTAATTCATCAAGCAATTCTTCTTTCAAAATACCACCAGGATGTGGAGGATTGTACATCATAATAACACCTCAAAAATTAATGGTAATCTTGGTAATCAAAAAGTTCAACATCAGTTCCAATAAAACGAAGAGTAACACACCAATTTGCATTGACACGCATTGACCAATAATCCTTTAAATCTCTTGTAAGTGCATAGAGACGGTAGATCTAATTGTCATTTGTTAAGGAGCAGATATTGTATCTAAAATTACCAAAATATTTGCTAATTTTTTAACATGTGCAACTTGTATTCCTTTTTCGAAGAATAATTTTAGCTTTTTATGTTTAAAACTAATGATTGCTGTATTGGTATCTGATACGATATACCATGCATTTATGTCAATCGATTATTTATCAATGAGCTATGTAAAAATGATAGAAAGAGTAAAAAAATTATCGAAATCCGTTTGACATTTTTGAGACATGCTGTTATGCGAATCAATAAGTGATCAAAACACTAATCCTAAAGCAGATAGGCTACGAAACAGTCTTTCCAAAGTCTTTTAAATACTAACTATCTTGTACGCTTTTGTTAGCATATAAGAATTTTGTCGGATGCAGTTACGGCCATACAAGTACTCTTCATGGGAAAAGTGTAGCAACGGACTTTAGGCCGTGTTTTGAACACCCTGCGCTCTTATTGGTGTTAATTTCAAAACATTATTACCTAAAGGAGATTTCGCGTGAAATCTAATGTACAATTACAAAATATTTCTCCTTCCATTAATAATAGCAATGCATCTAGTAATGATAATACTAAGCTTCAAAAACAAGAGCCTGCAAAAATATGATTAACAGATGAGACAGAATGCATGATTGGTCATATTTTACAACGCATTCAAGCCATTAGAGATTTTACTGATGTTAAGACTGGTGACCTTGGGGGCTTTATTGAAAAGGAAAGCAATCTTTCTCATCAGGGCAATTGCTGGGTTTATGATAATGCACGCGTGTTTGATTGTGCTCGTGTTTATGACAGTGCTAAGGTTTTATAATGGTACCTACGGTTAGGAGCTCTGCTATGGTTTATAGCCGTACCAACAACGTTTATGATAAAGCTACAATTGCTGGTTATGTAAGGGTTTGTGGAAGAAACCTATGGAGTTTATAAGGGTGGTCATATTGTTAAGATCATGAAGTAAATAACAGACGTGGGGGGCGCTTTTTTTGCTATCAAGCATCTAAGAAGAGATCATTCATTGCATTGAACGGAGCATAGCATCACGTAAAATAGCGTTGATCCGAGTTTGGTAACCTTTACCCTGACTCTTAAGCCACGCTAGCACGTCTGAATCCACACGTATAGTTGTGACAGTCTTAGTTGGTTTGTAAAATGGGTTGCGAACAGCATTTTTCCAGAATGCATCATTAAGTGATGGAATGTCGCGGTGATCAATTGCGCTATCCGGTATTGCAGTTAGTTGATCAATTTCACTCCTCTGTATATCAGTTAAGGGCGATAAATTATTTATATCAATCTCATAACGAACTTTCTTCTTCATAACGTTTTTTCTCTTTCAAGTTGGCACGTCGCGCTGAAATAATTAAGGATTATTTCTTTTCCCTCTATACTGTTACAGACAACATGAGTTACAAGCAGTAACAAGAAGCCATCCACGAGTCCCAAAGCTTGCTAACGATATTCTCCATTTTCAATGTGATTTTGTCTCACCATAACAAACACCTTCGCAAAAATGCGAACAGCTACTTCAAAACTTACACAATGCTTTCTTAGAGTGCTTTTCGCTTTAGTCTGATCCCATTCAAATCTTATTTTCATGTCTTATGTTAATACATTTATGTATGTATATCAAGAGTTTTAAATAAACACTGAAATATTCATGTTTCTGTACATGAAACAATGTAAAAGCACGACTTTTTGGTTAACAGTTTGTCAAGTGATATTATAATGATAATACTTTTTAAAGAAGTGATTAATAAAATTGAAAACAATAAGAATTTTTTGTCTGGCCTGTTTCAGGTGAGGCTATTCCCATCTCCCTTTTAACTCTTTGTTACAAGAGTACGAAAGCTTCACCAGAGAGGTAAGCGAAGGGAAAAGTTTATTTCAAAGGTTTTACTAAAAAAACCGCAAAGAAGTCTTGCGGTTTTTTTGAAATTTCCGGTACTGCTAAGATAATAGCTTGGTTTAAGCTATCTTTGATTTAGAAAAAATCGGATCGTAAAAAATTTCAGAAAGTTTTCTATCCTTAAAGAATAACACCACATCAATTGTTCTGTAGAGTACCATCCTTATCATCTCTATATCGAGCAAACGGCCAACTTCTGATCTTTTAATCAATGTGGCACAGCGTTCAAATGTTTGTAAAGCATTGTTAGCATGTGTTGTGGTAATTGATCCAGGATGGCCGGTGTTCAATGAATTGAGATATTCCCACGCTTCATTACCACGCAGTTCAGCGAGAAAAATACGGTCAGGCGATTGACGCATACATGCATCTAAACATTCTTCAGCGGAAACACGACCCACATTGTCACCATAAATCATATGCACATGGTTTGGATGATTTGGTAAAAAAAGCTCATGAACGTCTTCAATTGTAATAATACGCTCTTCTACAGGCACCTTTTCGATTAAAGAACGAGCAAATGTCGTTTTACCTGATCCTGTTTTTCCTGCAATAATGATGTTGCGTTTATACAATACACATTTTTCTAAAAATTCAAGAATTTTTCTCTCACGTTTGAATTGCAAGAGTTCAATTTCAAATGGCTCCAATCGTGTAAAATCCTGTTTCGATAGTAAGTTGTTTGCTTCTTTTTCTGAAGGTTTATTGAAACTCACGTCGGTAAAGTGATTGAATGCATCTTCTTTGTTAAGTTCCTCTAGCGTTTTTACTGTGAGTGAATGCTTCCGAATCATAAAGGATAAGGTGCCTTCAATGACAGCTGGTGTTTGCACAATTGTACCACGTTGTCCGCCGGGTAAGCGCACATAATTGATGCTTTTCGGAACCATCCCATTATAAACAATAATGGCGGTGATAAGCGTTTGCAAAAAAGAACTTGACAGCTCTGGTACACTATGTACCTGCCAACCCTCTAAGCTTTTTGTCCACACTTCACAGGGGTGACCAATTGATAATTCAATAATTTTAGGATCTTTCAAGAAAGGATCAAGTGGTTGTAGAAGCTGTGCAACTGCTTGATCTTTTTGTATGGGGTTAACGTGTAACGAGGCTGTAGACATCACTGAAATCCAGATCACGAGCAATAAAAATATTTATCCGCTCGCCTTGATTTTTGTAAAGTGTTGGCGGAATATTGATAGAGTTTTGAATAACTTCGTTAATTATCAACTCAGGATTTTGTTGTGGTGCATTTTGAGACGATGATTTTTCCTTATTTCCATAATTAATTTTGCTTTTCACCCATTCTCCCAAATTACCAATAATGCTCACCATAATCGCGCCACTAAATCGTTGCCAAAAATGTGTATCAACCCAACCACCGATACCAGCTTCACCAAGGGGGCCTGTACCAGGGGAGTCAAGATTTATGATGACACCAGAAGGTGTTTCAACACGCGACCATTGCACAAAAACACGTGTTTGTCCTTGTTGTATGCCGCTTTGATAGAAACCAACGACTTTGGAACCACGGTCTAGCAAAATAACGCGACCACTTGTAGAATAAACATCCCGTGTTAAATAACACGTTGTCATTCCTGGCTGAGATGTAACGATCTTTGTTTCCAGTGTGCAATCTATCTGTGTTCCTTGCGTAATTAATAGATCACGGTTATGGAGTTGAGCCGCATAGGATTGACCTAATCGTACAGGCTGGAGTTGATCGAATAATACACCATTATTTTTTTCATTGCCGGATATATTGCCTTTTGGATGTTCTGCAGAGCTTTCACTACTACCACCGTTGTTAAGACCGGAATTCAACATACGCTTGCGTGCCAATTCTTCAGAATCTTGCATCAAATGTGGTGGCATCGTTGTTTGAAGAAGTTGTGCTAAGGCTGGTGGAATGGATTGCGTTAGCTCTTCTGTTTGTGTTGGTTTTTCTGATTCTTCTATTACTTTCGGTTCCTCTATAACACGAGGGGTATAGCTTGGTATAATTTGTTGTACCGTCTGTTGAGGCTTTTCTTCCTCAACGTTTACAGTATTGCGCATTTTAAAAGCCTTCCAAGACAGAGCAATTGGTACTGCTACTATGACGATGAGTCCTACTATTAACAATGTACGTGCACCGGGGACTGTAGGACGGCGCTCTGAAGCTAATTCGGAGCTGCCATATGCACCTTCAATATATTTGGAGTAGTTTTTTTCATGTTTTTGCTCGGCGTAGTTTTGCTCTGCACCTTTATTGATTTCATCTCCTTTCTTATTGCCAAACATCATTTGCCTCCTTTATTTATGCGGTGAACCACCGAGGATATTGTTCCAGTTGTGTTTGGTATACCATTGGGGTCATAGGCTTCATTGAAAACAGCTAAAGCGCGTTTGCCAAGCCGTATGAGCCACTTAGGGTTGACCTTATGAACAGCGATGATATCATTTGAATTGCCTACAACAGTACGAGATATTAGGCTTTCGTTTCCTTCGGCATCTACAAGATAAATTGAGGGTATATCCATGTTTGCTGGAAATTTGAAATAGGTAATACGTCCATTGTCCCAAGCGTTTATCGGGGCAATATCTTGGTTACCACTCATGGTGTAGCTAAGGTTATAACCGTTTACGCTTTGATAAAAACCACGTTCAATAGCAAGGCGTTGTCTGTTTTCCTCTAAATTTTGGGTATTTGTATCTGGATAATGGAAAGCTAATTCGTAGGTTGCTCCAGCACGGTCATTGCGAAACTGTAGTCGGAATTTGTAGCTACGCTTATCAGTAACAACGATGAGGTTTGTATTAGCAAATTCTGCTTTTGGTTTAATAAAGATATGGCGTCCTTTATGTGCAAAAGCATAGGCTTCAGAATCACCAAAGGCGTGAGTAATATAGCGCTCACCTTCTTCAAGAATGATATGAGTGGCCACACCTATAACGGTTTCAATCTGAATCACATCAGCTACGTTATATGTTACATAGCGAATACGATGATCATATTCTGAACTCGATGGAGTTTTGAGTGCTTGCACGGGTAGCGTATAAAAGAAGGAAAATAAGGATAGAAGAGCAATAAACGCAAGTTTTTTCATAATAATCAATCCCTTAATTATTCAAAAGTATTTCCGGGTCAGCGCGGTAACTTGTAACTTGGAAACCAAGGGGATTAAGTAATCGATCAGATGATTTCATTGGTGCACCAACATAGGTGTAGCCAATTGTTGCAATTTGGTGCTGTTTTGCTTCAGCTGTACCGTTACTATTGTATTGTTGCGTTGTAAAACGCACGGTTGCTTGACCAAGACCATTTGGTTGAATCGAGCGCACTTTGACTATAATTCGTGCTTTGTTGGAAAGCACTTGGTCACGTGCATTTTCACCCTCATAGATTTTGTAAAATTCCTGCTGAACATTTGGTGCACTTAAAAGTGCTGCAGTATCATAGTTTAGCTGAATAGTATCATAGTCATAAGTTTCGCGGTTAAGCACATACTGATTAAGCCAGTACCTATCCACAACCTCACCATAGCTAGTTTCATGTTCGCGCATCACAGAAATAACATCAACTGCACCAGTTGTATTATCAACGCGTAACACTAAGGGAGTGGGAGCTGGTTGAGAAAAGCCGATGACCCCGCATATCATGCCGAATAACCCAAAAATTCCAACAACACCAGCTATTCGCCACGCTATTTTGCGCGATTTTATAAATTCACTAATGAGTTCACGTTCCAAGCCGAGGCTTTCCTCATAATACCTGTTCAGTCGTTCGGCTTTTATTGGTTTTACTTGTTTTGTTGTCATATTGCTCCTCGCTGAATTTCGGTAGGGACTGTTTTGTTAATAGGCACACGATTCCAATTATTGGGTTGTTTTGGCTTTGGAGCGAACGTACCGCAAGCCGATAAAAGCCCAGCAATCAAAATTACAAAAATGACTGATTTCATTGTACCATTCCTTACTCAACTTTTAAATTTAATCTAACACTTTTTTATCATTATTTCAATTTTGATTATAAAGTATATGGCCTATGAGTGTCTTTATTTTTACGATTTTGTTTTTTATTTAGGCAAATGATTTGATAGTGCAGATATCCTTTATGGTATTTATAGGTCATTTGTTATTTAATTGTGCGATTGCCCTGTGAGGCCTTTCTTTCTCCTGCACTTGGGTTCCAGAGATGTCTGAAAGTAATGCCTTTTGCCAAAGTATTGGCAATGCTTGACAATTTGAGCAACAGCACAATGAAAATAATGGAGAGGATAAGCGCACCGCCAAGTGTGTAACCGACATTTTGCTGACCATCAAATTCCAGATCACTCATGTAATTTGAAAAGATATTCATCATCAAACTGAATATGGTGGCTAAGAGGACAACAAGAATTGTATAGTTCAGGATTTGAGTTATCCATTGCTCAAAAAAGCGATAGGTTGGTTGCCAGAGCAAGGTGATAATGAAAAAGGGCCCGAGTCCGACGAGAAGTACAAGTGCGATTTTTGCCAGCAAAATGAATGCACCACCGATTGCAGCTAGGAAGCTTGTTGCAAGTAAAATGAGAATACCGAAGAGGCCGTAGAGCAGTCCATCAGCATCTAAGAAAGCAGCTTCCTCGAAAGCTTTGCTTGCACATTCGAACCCTTTAGTAGCCACTTTATCAATCAAGCTGGTTAATTCGTTATTTTTTTGCGCATTGCTTACCAGTGCAGCCGATAAGTCATTAGGCATTTCTATTATCAGATTTACGATTTCTGTTTGATAAAGTCCTGCTGTGAGAGCAATTGAAGTAATAATACTGATCCGCAGGCATCGGCTTAAGAAACCTGCGAGGGGCATTTCTATTGCTCCTCGCATGATGAGCCATCCATAGACGATAAAAGCGATGGAGAGGCCGATTGATACAAAGGGTGTAATTGTAACGATGGCTTTTGAGGAAATATCCGTGACATATGTTTTTGTTGACTGATCAATTTCACTGACAAGTTGCGTGAACATTTTGAAGTCCATGGCATTCCTCTTTACCCGATTTTTAGTTTTCTATCAGCTTAGGGCATTCATAGATGGGAGTTGATTTATATTTGGTGCAATTTGCTGCGAATATTTCTTCATTAGAAGTGTTTTATGACGCAACAGATTTCCGTGCACCTTCCCTGATTGGTGAGATCACACGGAAATTATGCACCAACTTTTATTTTTACAAACAAAGAAGATTTATAATAGATAATTTTTTCATAAAAACTCTACCGTATAGACCGTATAGTTGGCATTGCTGTATTTTTACTATCAAGAATTTTCATATTGCGTTTGTGTTTTTGTTGGTTGATAAGTCCTTGTTCTGCGTTGCGTAGATGCGCAACCATTTGCAATTTTGCACTCTCGTTTTGGATCATAGCTAATTTACTTTTAATATGCGCTTGTAATTCGGCAATATCTTTCAGATCTTTTGTTTTTTCGACGCCGGCTAACATTTTTGCAATTTGTTCAAAACGATTTTCTGCTTCTTGAAAAGTTTGGAAACTTACGGCTTTATCGACAACCGTTGCGTATTGTTCGCGTCCTTCAATAGATTTTCGAGCTTCACGGATATCAGAAATTTGTTCCTTTTGTAGAATGCTTTTGACTGATGAAGACATACCAGAATTTTTATCCGGATCGTAGATATACTGTGGGTTTTTGAGAAAAAAACTGGTGGAATCTACTGCTGCAATGTTCAAATTTCGTTTTCCTGTTATAGACTTATATATTTTTTCAAGTATATCGTTGGTTATTTTCAAGTCCTTTTGCTTCTGATTCTTTTCGTGTTCTATAAATAGCTTTCGTAATTCCTCTTCCATTTTTTCTGCATGTCGCAATTTATGAAGATTAAGCCCTCCAATGGTAGTAAAATCTTTATAATCCCAAGTATTTCCCAAACGGATTATACTAGAAAAATTTCCATTAATCCAAGAACTCCCAAGAGAAAATCCAAGAGCTGGGCTTTGTGTTGCAAGAATTGCACTTATCGTTATTGTAAAAATCATTTTTTTCATGTTGTCCTCCTGTTAGTTTTTACATGTTGTAAAAAAACCGGTAGCCATATCGCTGGATCGTCTCCCACTTCAGTGATAATGGTTTCAACCAGTTCTGCATTGTCAGGTGTACCTGATAAAACCAAAAGTTCATCGCTGAAGTTTTGTTCGACAGTTTTTCCATCAATTGTCATATGGAATCTACCGAGATTAAGTTCTGCAAGAGCAGATTGATCACCTTGCTTGATAAGGAATTGACGACTAAATTCGCCAATTCCTTTGATTAATTCAAATTCTGCATCTGTTAGTTTGAAGCCTTCTGTATAGTCTTCATAATTTGCCTTGGGATTGGCTAAAAAAATATAAGTTGCACATTGCTGAATCAATGTTTTGGCAATATTACTCTCTAGCGCATCAGTAGGCTCTTGTGTCGCAAAAACAAAAATACCATTTTGTTTACGAATAGTTTTTTGTTTGTTTTTTGCTAAATCTTCAAAATACGGATCTTGCAATGGTTTCCAGAACTCGTCAAAGATATACATAAACCTTTGCCCACTGATCATTCCTTCCGTGCGATAGAGCAAATACATCATCACTGGAGTACGAGTGTCTGGATTATCCAAAAATTCAGTGATATCGAAGCCATAAATTTGATGTGTTGAGAGATCAAGTGCATCAGTGGGGTTATCAAATAACCATCCATAATCACCACCGTCGCACCATTTTATCAAGCGGCTGTGAACAGATGGATGTGAATCATAATTACTCAAACGCGGATTTGGTAAGAATTGCAGCAAAAAAGACAACCGACGCAATGATGAGTCAATGTTGCTACTCATAATGGACATAACAGCTTGGTTAATCTCTTCCTCATCGCGATGTGTAATTTCACCACTAGCTTCTGCCAACTTTTTAACAAATTGTTTAAGAAAAGTGAGATTATCTTGTGTCGGTGGAAGTTGAAATGGATTGAAACCACTCGAACGACCAGGCTTGAACGTTAGATACCGCCCCCCCATTGCTCGAATAGCAATTTCCATGCCACGATCTTTATCAAAAACAACAGTTGTCGGTTTGAATTTTTGTGCTTGTGCTAACAAAAATCCAAGCAGCACGGTTTTACCAGAACCAGACTGTCCAATGATTGCCGTATTACCAAGTAACCGCTTATCTGTCGCATCCTCTTCAAGTTTGGAGGCATGAAAATTGAAATAAAGCGGCGTTTTACTTGTTGTTTTAAGAATTGTCACTGCTGGTCCCCATGGATTTCCAGTCGGCTTGCCTGACATAAAATTGTGAAAGGATGAGAAGGATAAAAAATTCAGTGACGTAATTGGTGCAGGACGTGGTCGCCATTTCCAATTTGCGGGAAGTTGTGCCCAATAGCCAGCCTCTATAGCCAAATCTACAGGTTTTGGTAATACTGCAACTTCTAATAGTGCAGCATTCGCTTTTGCCATATAGTCACGAACTTGTTGAACTATATCACCGTAGATGGTCAGTGTACAATGGTGCTCACCCATGACAAAATGTCCACTTATAAGCTGATTAAGTGCTTCGTCAATTTGCTCAATTTGACTTGTTGCTACATCACGAGCATCAATAAGATTACGCTGATGCCGCTGCAAATAATCTTTGGCAGCGTGGCGCGAGAGTACAGAAAAACTCTGTGTTAACACAAATTCAAAATCACTTTCCAACAGAACATTAAATTGCCCCGGTTTAGTTGTCGTGTCATATTCTTTGATTTCCATCATTCCAAATCGGCGTATTCCACTGGTTGTCCGTAGTTCACCGAGTGCCCCCCATTTTGAGAAAAAAGGCCGATTGATAGACATATAGTCAGCAAAGCGATCGCGACATATCGGCATAGGGGAGTATTCGCCATTGATAAGCATTGCCAAAAATTCAAGGGCAGAAGAATAAGCATGACCATTTTTTTCATACGTACCAAGAAGCTCTCCACCGTAACGTTTAAACGACTGACCTAAGGTACGGTTGATGTCATTGAGAGCTTTGATACATGATTCTTGCCGCATCTTTTTTTGATCAAGCGTTTCACGTTCATGCTGAGAAAAAAATGACATAACCTTATCAGCTATTGGCTGGAAAACAACGGTCAGATACAGATCATTGACCATCAGATTATAACCAGTGAAACTTTGCCGGTATTTTTCATCAAGTTGGTAGCAAAACATTTTATCAAATGTTGAATCGGGATATTCATAAACACGACGGCGCACAATATGTGTCCACAGCGATAAATTGGCTGATGCAATACCACGCAAGGTATTATTTAGCTCTCTAGTCCATTGAAAAATATCCTCTTCTGAAGCGCTTTGATGCGAACGCCCATCAATCTTCCAGATCGATAAATACTCCGCGTTTTTGGTAGAGATAATCGTGTCTGTAATATGATGTGAATAGGGTATGAACAAGCTTACTGGTGTTTCTGACGCGAGGCGTTTGCTGTTTTCAACAGCCGTCATGTTTATCTCCTTTTGCGGTAGTTAGAGGGACTGTAACTTGATGCGCCCCAAAAGCTCTTGTTGCGGTTGCGAAATTTAGTATCGATCCATAACCACCAGATACGGAATGCCTTATCATCATTCTTGGTAATTTGTGCCATAACAAACCACAAAGGAGGCGCTATAAGCCACAAGAAGATGTTTACTGTCATAGCAATAACAGCCACACTTATAGCCATAACGATCAGGGGCATCATTGGTACCCCCCAAATTGTTGGAACACGTGTTGCTCCCTTGAATAAAGGAAATGCTTCGTGTTTTTGTGGTTTCATAAGTTGCTCCGATTAGTTTATGTAAAACAATATGCTGCTAATATAAAACGCTGCACCAGCAATGACGACACTGAACGCCCATCGTGCAAATGTAACCTTTGAGATGAGGCGGCACACATAAATAAGCAAGAGAAAGAAAAGAATGATGGCAGAAAAAATGGGAATAATGATACCTAATCCATACTGCATACCTATGAGGACATCTAAACCCTTACTTGTTGTTTGGGCACAGCCAGGGTGAGTTGTTAAGAACACAATCAAAGCTGCAAAAACAAGACTAATTTTTTTAACAGCTTTTGTTCGAAGAGTATTTGAGCTTTCCATATTTTTCCTCCTTACGGTTAAAGTTATCATAAACAATCCCCCTTGATTTGTAGCATAAGTAAAAAGCACCACTGCTCTATCTAAAACTGATGGATAAGAGCTTCATTTTGAAAGAAAGAAATATCTTGAGCTATATTACGTTCATAAGAAATATTATTAAGTGATGAACAACATATTGGCGAGTTGGGTTGCTGAACCAGCAACGACGACACCAATTGCCCACCGTATAAAGGTATCTTTTTCGATGTAACGCCCAGCATAGCCAATTGCTAAACACAAAAGTATGACAGCGGCAGCAACAGGAATAATGTGACTAATAAGATCTTTCTGTAAAGTTTCTAAAGCTTTTTTAGCATTGGCCAAAGTCTTCTGGGCATATACAGGATGAGTCATAAAAAACGTGGTTATAGCTGCGGAAATTACAATGACTCGATTATTATTTTTTAATTTAAAATTATTGAATTGTTTCATTTTATTCCCTTAATTAAAGCTTTAATAATGTCCATGTCTTTGCAATATAGGTTATTACTTTGCACGGACTTTTCTTGAAGAAAAGCGTTTTATGTTAAAATTTATGATTAGAATAACATTGCGACAAGTTCAGTTGCTGAACCAGCGATGACAACACCGATTGCCCACCGTACAAAAGTATCTTTTCCGATGTAACGTCCAGCATAACCAATTGCTAAACACAAAAGTATGATAGCAGCAGCAACAGGAATAATGTAACCAACAAGATCTTTCTGTAAAGCATCTAAAGCACCTTTAGCTTTAGTTAAAACTTGCGCTTGGGAATGTACAGGATAAGCCATGAAAAACGCGGTTATAACTGCGGAAATTGCAATGACTCGATTATTATTTTTTAATTTAAAACTATTTAATTGTCTCATTTTCTATTCTCTTAGGAGGTCTTATGAATGTTGTGCGTTGCTCTTTTAAGTGACAATACTATCATCAGTCTATCTATAATAGATAAGTAAAATCCATTTTGTTAAAATAATATTTTATATTTAACTTCGTTATGGCTTAAATAACATTGTAACAAGTTGAGTCGCTGAGCCGGCGATAACAACGCCAATCGCCCACCGTACAAAAGTATCTTTTCCGATGTAACGTCCAGCATAACCAATTGCTAGACACAAGAGTATGAGGGCAGCAGCAATAGGAATAATGTGATTAATGAGATCTGTTTGCAAAGCTTCTAAAGCACCTTTAGCTTTATTTAAAACTTGCGCTTGAGCACATACAGAATGCGCTACAAAAAATACAGTTACAGCTGCAGAAACTGCAATAATTCGAATTCGATTTTTTGATTTGGATTTACTTAATTGTTTCATTTTCTATTCTCTAAAAGGTTTTATTTTTACTTTTTAATGTTAGTGATATTATTACCAATTTATCTATAACCAATAAGTAAAATCTATTTTGCGTTGTATTTTATTTACAGTTTACTTTAACTAGACTTAAATAACATCGTAACAAGTTCGGTTGCTGAACCAGCAATAATAACACCAACTGACCACCTTACAAATGTATCTTTTTCTATATAACGCCCCGCGTAACCAATCGCTAAGCATAAAAGTATAATCGCAGCGACAATAGGGATAATCACCTTCAATTCTTCCTGGAGTTTTTTTAAAACCTCCCCTGCATTTTTTAAACCTTTTGCTTGAGCACAAATAGGATGCGTCATAAGAAATACGGTGAAAGCTACAACAGTTGCAATAATTTTATTATTAACTGCTGTTTGAAGAATATTAAATCGTTTCATTTTGTTTATCCTGATTAAGATTGAATTTTCCATAACTAACACCTCTTTCATGAAGAAATTTAAAGAGATATTTAGGATCAGCCCAAGTTCTTAATTTCCCTCTTTGTGTAAGAAGTGCATATTCATTCGGCTTTCCAGTTATTGGATCATCTGCCACAAATGTAAAATACCACTCTCTTTTTGAACGCATTACGACTGTAATTTCACGCGCTGCTTTTTGGTTAAATGCTATGTCAACACTATTTTGTTCTATCATTTTCATTTTAGGCCCTCAATTAGAAAAGATTTCGTCCAACCTTACTAATTAGAGCTTTAATGTTTCTTTATCTACCTTTCATCACTGTGTTCTATCAAAATTACAGTTCTAATCCATAAATGTAGCAACTATCACGCTTGCTATCTTACGAATGAAGAAGAATCTTCTGTTGTCGAAGAGGAATCTTCCGTTGTAAAAGCATCACGAACGCTGCTTGTCTTATGGGTAAAGACATCTTCCAAGTTTTCCGAGAAAGGAGGAAGGATTCCTATCTTCATTGTTTGTTCTGGCTGCTCTGTGTCAAGCTCTACAGATTCTTGTGGCTTTTTACTAAGAGGTGTAGAAACTTGCGCTCCAATATGTGAGGCAATTTTTCGTACATAAGCTGCGCCAGAAGCATTTTTGAAGCTTTCTGTGTTGTAAAGACTTAGAACAGATTGCAACATAGTTTTTTTAGAGCTGTACTCTGACTTTTCACATTCATAACAATGTGTCATAACAGCTTGTATAGCTTTAAGATTCGCACAGGGGTTAAGAAAATCAGAGAAAGACATATCAAAATATTCCAAATTTCTGACGTTAATTTGTCTCAAATTGATGTCGAAATTACATCCAAATTGCCTAAATCGTTTAGCTATTGCAATTGTTTTCTCAAACATGAAAGATTGACGTAAAACTTTAGGATTATCATTTGTGCTTCTTGCATAGATATGCTCCAATGATTCTTGCATGACGACAGCCGAAACTGTCGTAGGGTGAATAGCAAGCGCACATGCGGCAACGAACATTGTGAAGTTTGAAATAGTCATGAGCAATATACCCCATGATGGGAAAACTTATCGATATAAACACCAACGTTATGTGGGGTTTTTAAGTTCTTCCACATTACGTTGCTATAGATTCGCGAAGTAAGATTACTCAATTTAGAAGTTTGTTCTTTGCAACTACAAATTCCGTTGTTTCGAAGGATATTTTTAACATATTTCAACATGTGTTTCACTGTGTAAACATGTAAAACGAAACCATATACATCACACCAAATAATGCTACGATTATTGCCGTTGCGAAAGGAGAAGAGGTTTTTACGCCATGGGTATTTCTGTTGGCTCATTGTGATTGAGTGAGTCATATAATTTTCCGCAGCTCTTACTCTTTCTGAGTATGACTGATATGAAACAGAAACCTGTTTTATGTGAGAGTCTTTTTTGTTATGTAAATGAATTGCACTGCCGTTATGCTTTAAGGGCTTGTTCTTTATCAACTCTTGCCATATTTTATAAAATGGCGATTTATATGCACTTTCGACCGCTGATCCATGAGAGTCAGAGAAATGCAATGATGCTTTTACACTCCGATTATCAGTTTCAGCGATTGAGCTGAAAGAGGATACAGAAGTGAAAACTGAAGCACAAATGAGTAGTTCTTCGTTGTTCAAAGCATATCTCCGTAAAAGTGATATATTCATCATAATTTTAATTTCGATAACAAATAGACGAAAATCGTCTATAATTGTGTTTAAAATATGGCAAAGCACAATTCTTTTTTGCAAGGGGAGTAATAAAGTGAATAATCTTAAAAACATGAACCTTGATGAGTTACAAGAAATGCGCATCCAAATTGATGCAGAATTAAAAAAACGGCAAGCAAAAGAGAAGCAGAATGCACGGCGAAAAATTCTCGAAATTGCCAGTGCACATGGAATCGATATCGCTGATCTTGTGCGCAAAGAGCGTCATTATAGAAATCCCAATAATCAGTGGGAATTATGGAATGGGCGTGGGCGTAAACCTAAGTGGATTAAAGAATGGTTGGAAAATGGTTATGCGCTTGAAGAATTAGAAGTAACATAATATATCCGCAATCGGAATAAAATACTTGGGTTGCAAGTCTGCGTGCTTTTACTAAGGGATAAGGAGAGAAAAAAGATGAATGCAAGCAGGTGTGTTTTTTCAACAATATGGTCTGTAAAAATGTCGGTCCTGTTCAATAAAGCTATAGGAAGTGCGAAAAAGTTTTTTCAAGTTTAGAAAGTCTATACTTTACCCACGCGCTTATGAGTTTACAATGCTGATTTGTAAGCCTCGTCTGTGCTTTTATAAATTTTGGTTAATATTTCTCCTTGTAAGGTTTGTATATCAAGCATACGCTTCCTCTTCTTATTAGGTATAGATTTTTTTATTGTGCATATGGTTTTAGATGAGAGAATATCTTGGAAAACAAAACTTTTCTATGATTGCTTTTGGTTTTGATAGAGAGTTTTATGGTACATTTTAAAGTTGGTTGTTGTCAAAATTCGTTATGTGCACCAATATCATTCATCAAAGAGCTGGTTGAAGATTGAACAGGTTAGGCAATTGTTCAGCTGTTTTCTTTGAGAGTATGAGAGAAAGAGAAGGGTACAATGTACGAATTTTCACCTACCGTGATGCAATAATAGGGTATGGGCAATCTGTTCTGTCATAATAGGTGCTGGAAAAATCTTAGCACTTTAAAATGCGTATCGGGGAGGATTTTTCTAAAAGAGCCCTTTGTTCAGGTTGCAAAAGCGCAAGAGGGAATCCTTTTACTTAGAGGGAAAGTCCGTGTAGTAGACGTGGAGCATGAGGGGTAAGGCCGGCAGCTTCCTGAATGAAATATTTTTTCACCTTTGGCGTTTGATTGACAATTCCAAGGCCAACATCGCGGAGCATTCGCAAGAGGAAGTTATCATTAGAAAAAAGTTTATTAAGGCAGTCATTGCTCAAGGCTATGCGGACAACTTCAAAACGTCTCCAGCTTTGATAGCGCTCTAGAGCAGTTAGGGAGCCAATATCAAGACCCAATCGTGCTGTTTCAATAATAACTTCGGCAAGTGCGGCACTATCGCGTAAGCCTAAATTGAGTCCCTGTCCTGCAATAGGATGAATTGTATGCGCAGCATCGCCAATCAAAGCAAAGCGTGGTTTAATACATTGACGTGTTAAAGAAAGGTTCAAGGGAAAGGCTTGGCGTTCGCCATTCCAAGAAAGTTTTCCATATTGGTAACCAATGCGTTTTTCGATTTCTGTTTCAAAAATAAGAGCATCTGCTTTAAGATAATATTGCGCAGTTTTATGGTCTTCATTCCATACAATGGCGGATCGATTTCCTTTGAGAGGTAGAAGAGCGAAAGGTCCAGCAGGTAAAAAATGTTGGATTGCTTGGCCATTGTGGGGTTTTTCATGTTCGACTGTGCAGATGATTGCTGTTTGTGTATAGGGATGAGAAAACTTTTTAAGACCTGCTTTTTCGCGTAATTTCGAATGTGCTCCATCGGCTGCAATCAGCAATTTCGTTCGCCAAATTTCCTTATTACTTAAAGTGACAGTGGCGTGTTGGTCTTCTTGGTGGAAATCAACAATAAGCGTGTTGGCGATGAAAGGAATATCCAAATCTTTTGTACGCTTTTTTAAAGCACTGAGGAGTTCTTTATGTTCCACCATAGCAGCGAAGGGTTCGTTGGGAGTAATATCTCCTTCAAAGGTTAAAAGAGTTGGTTTGACAGGATCATTCGTATATGCATCTGTGATGATCATGGAATGAATGGGTTGGGCATTGGGGGCTATATGTTCCCAACACTGTAATTGTTTTAACATACGAATAGAAGCTGCAGCAAGGGCAAGTGCGCGTATATTGGAAACGGGGATAACTTCTTGAGGCGCAGCGTCAACGATCTTAATTTTCAGTTCAGGGGCAGCTTGTTTGAGTGCTATTGCCAATGTTAAACCAACAGCTGCACCACCTGCAATGAGGAGATCACATTGTTTTATATTTTTATGAGATTTTGTCATTCTATAGTGTTTTACACCTTCATTGAGATCAGAGTACATAATGTTTTGCTTCATTGTTTGCAGTTTGTTCGTCCTTAAACAAAAAGGGTATTTTTCTTTAAAATTTTTTTTTAATTATATAATTTTCTTGTTCTATAAAAGATGAAGCTCTTTAAACACACACACTGGTTTAGAAACGGGCTGGATGTTCTTAGGTTTGTTCCTCCTACTGACTACTTATATGATTTACTTTAGGGCCTTATTTAGTAAATCATATTCTGAATGTTCTATTCAAATTTACATATCCTCTATTTATATCCTTGGTTGATGCAAAAGAAAATTGAAATCAAACAAAGATGGTATTGTTATTTTTAATGCATGAATGTGTCCTCTATCTCTGTTTTGCGGGATAATTTGTTTACGGTATACAGGTTAAGTAAATTGTTATGATTATGATGGTTAAAACTGTATTAATATTTTGTCGCCATAATTTGATAACCTTAATTTTATAAACCCTTTAATAGGAAGATTTTATATTTGGAATTGATGGATGCACCAAAATTTTTCTCCTTATGATTCATTGGAAGTGCAGAGTTCTCAAGGGTCGCGGCTCATGGAAATGTTTTTGCGCCAGATTGGTGTTTTCATTGGATTTGGGCTTTTGGGTTTCATTGTTTTTTGCGTTTTCGCTTTGGCAACCTGGAATGTTGCAGATCCTTCATTAACGCATGCAACTACAAATGAAATTATAAATTATATGGGGTGGACAGGTGCAATTTTCTCAGATTTTTTTATGCAGTTTTTTGGTCTGGCAAGTCTTGGTATTTTGTTGCCGCCATTATTTTGGTCATTTCTTTTACTGGCACAAAAGAATATTCACAATTTAATTTTTCGCCTTTTTTTGTGGGTGATTTCAACCATTTGTTTTTTAATTTCTTTTGCTCTTATGACGCCTCTTGCATCCTTTACTAATTGGCCATTGCCGATGGGTTTTGGAGGAGTTCTGGGTGATAAAGTTTTAAGTGCTGCCTCTTTAATCGTTCCTGTTTTTCTTTCTCCATTTCAGAGTGTGCTGTTGGGCATTGCGTTTACCTTTTTAGGTTTTTTGATTGCTGCTTTTGCGGGCAATGTGATATGGCGGCGCCAGACAAATAAAAGAAAAGTAAAAAATGTTCAGAAGAATGAAATTTTAGAGCCTATCTTTGATGTGCCAGAAAATAGAGAATATGTTCAAGAAGAAGGAAATGACAATTTTTTTGTTACAACTTTTGGAGCTATTTTACATCTTTTTTATTTTCTACAAGCGCGTTTTTTTCGTTTTTTCTCCTTCAAAAGGCAGTCTGAAAGACAGGAAAGGTCCTTTGATCGCATTGAGCCAATTTTCTTTGATGAAAAAATAAAATGTGAGAACTCTCAAAATAAGGTATCCACTTCTTCAGTTAAAAATCGTGTTTTCAAGCCTTTAACAACTTCCTTCAACGGTAATTTTCTTCTTCCGCTTTTGGATTATCTTTCGGTTTCTCCACCAACTGCAAAGGATGCAAAACTTTCTCCTGCTTTCTTAAAAGCCAACTCTCAGGAACTTGAGGGCATTTTGTTAGATTTTGGGGTCAAGGGGAAAATTATTGATGCGCGTCCTGGTCCTGTGGTGACTTTGTATGAATTTGAACCTGCTGCTGGCATTAAGTCTTCTCGTATCATTGGTTTGGCAGATGATATTGCACGCTCGATGCGTGCGATTTCGGCGCGCGTTGCTGTAGTGCCAGGACGCAATGTGATTGGAATAGAATTGCCTAATGCAAAGCGTGAGATGGTTTATTTACGCGAAATTTTGCAAGCTCAGGAATTTGTTGAAAGCAAAGCAAAATTAGGACTTGCTTTGGGCAAGACAATAGGTGGTGAAACGGTTATTGCTGATTTAGCGAAAATGCCACATCTGTTGGTGGCAGGTACAACAGGATCGGGAAAGTCTGTTGCTATTAATACTATGATTTTATCACTTCTTTACCGTATGACACCTGAACAATGCCGCCTCATTATGGTGGATCCGAAAATGCTTGAACTTTCGGTTTATGATGGCATTCCCCATTTGTTAACGCCTGTGGTAACAGATCCTAAAAAAGCGGTGATTGCATTGAAATGGGCTGTTCGTGAAATGGAAGAGCGCTACAGTAAAATGTCAAAACTTAGTGTACGAAATATTGATGGGTTTAATGCGCGTCTTAAGGAGGCAGAAAGTCAGGGAGAGACAATGACGCGTACCATTCAAGTTGGTTTTGATCATGAGACTGGTGAGCCTCTTTATGAGACGGAAAAACTCGATTTTAGTCCTATGCCTTATATCGTTGTCATTATTGATGAAATGGCTGATTTAATGATGGTTGCCGGCAAAGACATTGAAGGAGCAGTTCAACGTTTGGCACAAATGGCGCGTGCTGCGGGTATCCACGTGATTATGGCTACCCAGCGCCCTTCGGTGGATGTGATTACTGGAACGATTAAAGCGAATTTCCCTACACGCATTTCTTTTTCTGTAAGTTCAAAAATCGATAGCCGAACAATTCTTGGTGAACAGGGAGCTGAGCAATTGTTAGGACAGGGAGACATGCTTTTCATGATGGGAGGAGGACGTATTCAGCGTGTTCACGGGCCTTTTGTGGCTGATGATGAAGTGGAGCAGGTTGTGGTTCATCTGAAAGGACAAGCACGTCCTGATTATTTGGAGACCATTACGCAAGAAATCGCAGAGAATGGGGACAATGCTTCCTTGACGTCTTCTCCTTCAGCAGATGATCCTTATAGTCAAGCTGTTGCTGTTGTTCTTCGTGATCGTAAAGCTTCAACATCTTATATTCAACGTCGTTTAGGTATTGGCTATAATCGCGCTGCTTCACTGATTGAGCGAATGGAAGAAGAGGGTATTATTAGTGCAGCAAATCATGCGGGGAAACGGGAAATTTTAATACCTGCCGAAGAAGAACGCTTTTAAAATAAAATCTTATGATAGCCTTTCAAATAATATTTTCTTAGAGAAGGGTATTTGTTTATCATTTTTCGCTTAATTATTAAGTAAACACCTATTGCTTGGGAGCACTTTTATAAAAACGTTTTTTATACTGAAAAGAACGTTTTTATTAGCGAGAATCATGTTTTTGGGTACTTAATGCGCATTAAGCATTGATTATAACACTCCTTACTTTTTGAAAGGGTGGAAACAGAGGGTATTTTTGAGTTTAGCAGATCATATGTGGGAAAGGGGAGTTTTAGTGTCTTCGGAAACTTGATGGTGGATTGATTATTTGGGGGTAGTGACGTGAAAGATTGCAAAAAAGAATGCGGATGTTTCTCTGGTTCTCTTTTAGCAGATGATTTCTAAATCTACGGCGTTTACTCTTCGTGGTTGTCTCTTACATTCAACGTTGTTTAGGCATTGGCTATAACCTTCCTTTACTTCTTGAAAGGATGGAAGCAGAAGGTATTCTTGTGTTCTGTAGTTCATGCAGGAAAAAGGAAAATTTTGATATCTCCTGAAGAGAAACATTTTTGAAATAAAAATCTTTTGATAGTTTTTTCAAACAATATCTTTCTCTTGCAAAAGAGGATATTGATTCACTGTTTGCTGTTTGATTGTGTTGTAGGATAAATATCTAGAGTTTGGGAGCATTTTCTATGAGGACTTCTTTTTTACTACGGAGGAGAATATTTGCGTTTGTGGGAATTCTTATCTTTGGTTTCTTAACTTTTCCGGCTTTTTCACAATCATCCAATAAAGTGGTACGGGCGCAGAAAATTGCCAATCACTTTGCGGCGATTAAAACAATGACAGGTGATTTTATTCAATTTAGTCCAAAGGGAAAAATGTCTCAGGGAACATTTTATTTAGAGCGTCCAGGAAAAATTCGTTTTATTTATAAAAAAATACCCTTACAGATCATTGCAGATGGTCAATTCGTAGGAATTAACAATCGCGCTTTGAATACTTGGAATTTCTCAAAACTCTTCCAAACACCGATGAAATTTCTGTTGGATGATAAAATTGATATCTCATCAGGGCGTTTATTAGCATTTCGTGAAGATCCTGGGGCGGTGACGATTGTTCTGCGGGATAAAAGCATTGGCGCAGGGCAAATAAGGATGGTTTTTGATTCTAAAACCTATTCTTTACGTCAGTGGACAATTGTTGATCAGCAGAACTTGGAAACCACTGTGCAAATTATGAATGTGCGTACAGGTGTGCGGTTTGCGGATGGGATGTTTAAACTCCCCTCTAAGAAATAAGAGTATGCTATCATCTTATCGGAATTGAAACAGATGTTCTTTCGTCTTGCTACTTGGAATATTAACTCTATTCGTTTGCGGCTTACACAGATTTTTCAGTATTTGGAACTCTTTTCTGCAGATGTTTTATGTTTACAGGAAACGAAATGTCCAGATGCTTTATTTCCAGTTAAGGCCTTTGAAGCGGCCGGATATAAATATATCGCATTCAGTGGACAAAAATCTTACAATGGTGTGGCAATTGTATCACGTTTGCCTTTTAAGAGTGTTAAAAAGCGTTTCTTTTGTCAAAAACAAGAGTGTCGTTACATTTCTGTGATTGTTGAAGTCTATGGTAAGAGCATGCGGATTCATAATTTTTATGTACCTGCTGGGGGAGATGTGCCTGACGCTGATGTCAATGAAAAATTTCGTCATAAACTTGACTTTCTAGAAGAAATGTCTTCCATCCAAGCTGATCAGGGAGACGGTCTTTCTTCTCTTTTGGTGGGCGATTTGAATATTGCTCCTTTGCCAGAGGATGTTTGGTCTCATAAGCAATTGTTGAAGGTAGTAAGTCATACGCCAATTGAAACTGAGCGGCTACAAACTTTATGCTGCCAAGGTGGGTGGGTTGATCTGATGCGGATGCATATTCCTGTTCCTACCAAGCTTTATACGTGGTGGAGTTATCGTGCACGGAACTGGGCACGTGCTGATCGTGGGAGGCGGCTTGATCATATTTGGTCTTCTCCCAATTTAGCGCCTTTTGTTGCAGAGCTTTCAATTTTTCGTCATGCACGGGGATGGAATCAGCCTTCAGATCATGTTCCAGTGCAAACTGTATTTGATTTTTCAGGTTAATTTTGAAATAAGAAGTAAATAAAGTATTAATAGTTGATTCTGAGGAAATGCGGGAGACTAGATGTATATCAGAGATCTCAAAAGGAGTGCTTCTAACAGATTGCTTTACAGTGTTTTGTTTTCTTTTTTTATATTCTCAGGATGTATGGTTGGTCCTAATTACCAGAAGACATCTTTTCGTGTTCCAGCCGTTTGGGGAGAACAGTCTGAAAAGACGTCTGGGCATGCGGTTGCACTTGCTGGATGGTGGCGGCATTTGAATGATCCTATTTTGAATGCGCTCATGAATGATGCAATTTCTGGAAATAATAATGTTGCTGTTGCCAAAGCACGGGTTCGTGAGGCACGTGCTGGTTTGGGCCAAACTGTCGGATTTCTTTTGCCAAGTGTGTCAAGTTCAATTTCAGGAACCCGTAGTGGTTCTGAGCAATCTGATACGTCTTTAAGCCAATATCGTAGCGGTTTTGATGCAAGTTGGGAGCTTGATTTTTTTGGTGGGCATAAGCGGGCAGTTGAAGCTGCACATTATGGCCTTGAAGCTGCTGTGGAAGATATGCGTGCTACCATGGTGACGCTACTTGGAGATGTGGCAACAAATTATGTGCAAGTACGTGGTTGGCAACAAAAATTGTTGATTGTGCGGCAAATTGCTGCATCACAGCGTAAAACATATGAATTGATGCGTGCTAAATTAACAGCGGGTGATGCTTCAGAGCTTGATATTTCAAATGCGCAAGCACAAGTAGCTAATACAGAAGCAGATGTAGCACAGATGGAAGCAAATTTGGCAATGAGCATTCATCGTCTTTCTGTCTTAACTGGTCATGTACCTACTGCTTTGAGAGATCTTTTACAAAAAAATGCAAAACGAGCGAAAATTCCGCAACCGCATTGGCCAATATCAGCAGGAATTCCTGCTGATATTTTATTAACACGTCCAGATTTACGACGGGCAGAACGCCAATATGCGCAAGCGACAGCACGGATTGGTCAGCGTGAGGCAGAGCGTTATCCATCACTTACTTTAACCGGTAATATTTCGACAGTAGCAACGGCAATTGATCAATTATGGAAAAATTCAACGATTGGGTGGTCTTTTGGGCCAGGTCTTCGTTTTCCTTTTTTTAATGGAGGGCAGATTATTGCGTCTGTTGCGGTGGCGCGTGCACAACGCGATCAGGCTTTTATTACCTATCGGGCTGCTGTATTAGGAGCTTTAGAAGATGTGGAAAATGCGCTTGTAAGATTGACTAAAGAACATCAGCGTTTAGAAAAGCTTATCATCGCTAATAAAGCTTTTCTGCGTTCTTTGCAACTTTCACGGAGCCTTTTTGAAAATGGAAATACCAGCTTTCTTGAATTGTTAAATGCTGATCGCTCTTATTATTCTGCGCAAATGGCGCTTAAAGATAGCCGTATTTCTTTGGTGACCCAATATATTGCGCTGATGAAAGCATTAGGTGGTGGTTGGGATGGTGTTGTTGATGTGTCACGTCCGGAAGTCATTGATGGTGTACGCCGTTCGCGTACAAAGGTAGAGCAATGAAAAAAAAAATTATCAAAAATTTTATTAAAGAACGTAAAAAACTTTCCTTTTTGTTAATTGCTATATTCTTTATCATTTTGTTTTTATGGTTGCGTTCTGTTTTGTTTGGAACATCATTGCCGGTTTATATGACAGCGGTGGTCAAGCGTGGTGATATCGAGGAAAGTGTCTTGGCTTCTGGTCTTGTGCGTCCTTATCGATTGGTTGCTGTTGGTGCACGTGCAACAGGGCGGGTGGTTTCAATGCGCGTTTCTCCGGGCAGTGTTGTGAAAGAAGGCGATCTCTTGGCAGAAATTGATCCTACAGATCAAGAAAATGATCTGAAAGGAAAAAAAGCTGCATTATCTCACTATTATGCGAGCTTATTAGAGCAAGAAGCCTATCTCACCCTTGCACAGAAAAACTTAGAGCGTCAGAAAAAAATGATTGAAACACGCGCTGTTTCACAGGCAAACTTGGATGACGCTGCAACGCAAGTAAAAATACGCGAGGCACAAATTGCTCAACTTCGTCAGCAGATTATACAAGCACAAATTGATGTGGATAGTGCGGAGGTTAATTTAGGCTACACGCGGATTACTGCCCCTTCAGCGGGAACAGTTTTAGCAACGGTCGTGGAAGAAGGACAGAATGTTAATGCTGTTCAATCAGCACCGACAATGGTTATTTTAGGTGATTTGTCAAAAATGACAGTCAAAGCGCAAATTTCAGAAGCCGATGTTCTTAAAGTTCAGCCTGGGCAGCCTCTTTATTTTACGGTTTTAGGCAATTCACAACGTCGTTATGAGGGCATTTTGGAAAGGGTAGAACCGGCGCCTGAATCGATTCGCGCTGATGTGAGTATTAATCCTGGTATGGTGGGAGGGTCTAGCTCTCTCGTTTCATCAGCTATCTATTATAATGGGATTGTACATGTTGATAATGCAGATAATTTTTTACGAACTTATATGACTGCGCAAGTTCATATCATTTTGGGGCGTGCTCAGAATGTTCTGTTGATTCCAAGTGATGCTTTGCGTGATGAGACGAACGAGCGTAAAGCACGGGTTTTTGTTTTGGTGGGGAAAGATGAAGTGGTTGCAAAACAAGTGACCGTTGGACTTAATAACAAAGTCATGGCTGAAATTCTTTCAGGGCTTGAGGAGGGTGAAGTGGTGATCACAGGTTCGTCTGATGGAGTGATGCCAGATATTCCTGATGAACAAAGCAAAGATGAAAGTTAAAGTATGAAAGCAAAGCAAGCAGATGCTGTCCTCGTTTTGGAAAATATTGTGCGCAAGTTTCCAGCTGGTGAAACATTTGTCACTGTTTTGAAAAATATCAATCTTACCATTAAGCGTGGTGAGATGGTAGCAATTGTAGGAGTTTCTGGTTCAGGAAAATCCACGTTGATGAATATTTTAGGCTGCCTTGATCGACCAACTTCTGGTTGTTATTGGGTTTCAGGGAAAAAAACAGCTTTCCTCTCTGCTGATGAATTATCCGCTTTGCGACGCAATCATTTTGGATTTATTTTCCAGCGCTATCATTTGTTGAATGAATTAACGGCTCTTGGTAATGTTGAAATTCCGGCTGTTTATGCAGGATGTGCACCGGAAGTGAGAAGAAAACGTGCAAAAGACCTTTTAACACGCTTAGGTATGGAAAATCGGATCCATCATCGTCCAAATCAGCTTTCTGGTGGTCAGCAACAGCGTGTTTCGATTGCCAGGGCTCTCATGAATAATGCAGAGGTTATTCTTGCTGATGAACCAACTGGTGCATTGGATAAAAAGAGCGGTCAAGAAGTGTTGCGTATTTTGGATGAGCTTCATCAAGAAGGGCATACCATTATCATGGTAACCCACGATATGCAGGTGGCTGAAAGAGCAGATCGTATCATCGAAATCAGTGATGGAGAAATTATTGCTGACAATGTGTCAAAAGTTGCAAAAACAAAAACTGATAGTCAAGTTCTTTATAGTAAACAAGATCTGAAAGATCAAAAAACACTCGGTTTTTTTCGTTCTTTTGCGGAGCGGTTTCGTGAGGCATTTGTTATGGCATTATTGGCTATGAATGCCCACCGAATGCGGACTTTTTTAACAATGCTTGGGGTGATTATCGGAATTGGCGCTATTATTGCAATGGTGGCTTTGGGAAATGGTACACGAGAAAAAATCTTAGAGAATTTTAAAGGTTTGGGTTCTAATACCTTAACAATTTTGCCTGGAAAAAGCGTATCTGATCCACAATCGGAGAAAATAACCAGTCTCGTTGAAGCTGATGCAGAAGCCTTGTCAAGATTGCCCTATGTTTCTGGTGTAACGCCTCAGATTTCAGCAAGCTCTACGATACGTTTTGGTTCAGTGGAAGTGGATGCTGTGATTGCTGGGGTTGGAGAACAATATTTTCAGACACAAGGACTCAATGCGGTTCAAGGGAGGTTGTTTGATCAGAAAGGTGTGCATGATCGAGCTGTTGATCTCGTGATCGAAAAAGAAGCACTTGCTGTACTTTTCCCTCATAGTCATGAGAACCCACTTGGGAAAGTAGTTCATGTGGGAAAGGTTCCAGCACGTATTGTTGGTGTTGTAGATCCGCAACATAATGGAAGTACCTCAAGTACGTTGCAAGTTTATTTACCCTATACAACTGTGCAAACGCGTTTTCTTGGAACAACACAGGTCCGGGCAATTACGGTTAAAATTGCTGATAATGTTGATTCAAATTTAGCGGAGACTATGGTACGGCGTTTTCTCATTATGCGCCATGGTGAGGAGGATTTTTTCATTAGAAATTCTCAGTTATTCCATGATCGTATCATGGAAAGCACTCATATTTTAACGCTTTTAGTGTCTTCAATTGCAGCTATTTCGCTGATCGTTGGTGGTATTGGGGTGATGAATATTATGCTAGTTACGGTTTCAGAGCGGATCAATGAAATTGGGGTGCGTATGGCTGTTGGGGCACGCCAGAGTGATATTTTGCAGCAATTTTTAATTGAAGCAATTTTGGTGTGTATCATTGGGGGTGGTTTGGGAATTCTATTTGGAATGTCTATCGGTGGTTTGTTTTTGCTCTTTAAGGCGCCTATCCATCTAATTTATACAATTGATTCGATCATCTTATCCCTTACTTTTTCCACTCTTATAGGGATATGCTTTGGCTTTTCGCCAGCACGACAAGCTTCACGGCTTGATCCCGTTATTGCCCTCTCACGCGATTAAGCGGTCATTAATTGAGGCATGTTTGTTGTTATGTTTTCCAATTGGATGAAACTCTTATTGGAGAAGCATTTTTACAAAAGGAGCATGAATGAGCAAAATATTTGTTAAGTTCTACCAAGCGGTTTTATGTAGCGGATGATATACTGGTAGAAAAGAGTGAAAAATGGATTATAGAATGACGTGCAGACTGGTCTTCTGTTTTCACTTCTCTCGATATTTATCAGTGTGGTTAGATGCATTTTAAAAAGCATGAAGTTGTCCAAGAAGGTTATACATTTATGCTGTAAACTATTTTCTTTAAGAAAGATATAGCTAAGAACCATATAGATTGATGAGTTAGCGCGTAAAATGAATGGGATTTTGATATTGAATAATGAGGGAAGTGAAGAGCAAATTCCATTCTTTTGCTGATAAGTAAAATTTTCTTAATTGGTTCTGTTGAGAGTAATATTCCATTGTGTAAATAATGAATAAATGCAGTCTTAAAGTTTTTAGGTAGAACATTGTGGTACGTATCGGTAAAACATTTACCAGTCTTAAGATTGCTGAGGACTTAGCGGGGGAAGGGAAGTTTGTCTTGTTTCTTGTGCCATCCTTGGCTTTGATGGCACAGATAGTACGTGAATAGACAACGGATACAGAAATCGGATTACACTCTTTTACTGTATATTCAATACACAGGTTGGAAAGCATTGTAAAAGTAGTGATGATATTGCTGAAATTGATATGTTTGATCTTGCTTTTCCTGGGACAGTTGATGCGGTAGAACTTTTAGAACGTGCGGGTGATGTTGTTGCAGATACAAATGACTGTTGTGTTTGCAACATATCAATTCGTTCAAGTGATTGCTGATGCTCAGAAAAAGTATGGTTTTCCCACATTTGATCTCATTATTTATGATGAAGGCGCATCGTACAACAGGTGCAACGCTGGTAGGAGAAGATGATCCAATTTTGTTAAGGTGCATTCCAATGATGTTATTTGTGCCAAGAAGTGCCTTGATATGACAGCAACACCACTCATTTTTGGTGATAATGCAAAAAGTTGTGCACATGAAGCGAATGCAGTTTTTGCTTCGATGAATGATGAAAAGCTTTTTGGAAAAACATTTTTTATCATAGTTTTTCATGAGCGGTACAAAATGACTTTTAAATTGACTATAAGGTTATTGTCTTAGCAATGGATGAAAAAACTCGTGAGTTCAGTTGTTCCAAAGCATCTTAGTAATGACTAGTCTGAACTTGTTTTTGATGATGCCGCGAAAATTATCAGGTGTTATAAGGCACTTATAAAACAAAATATGATGGCTGATGTTGGAAGTTGATCGATATTTCATGCATTGTGCTTTAGCGTTTTGTAAAAATATTCACAGTTCTGAACTGGTCCGTGATAAGTTTTCTGCGGTTGTTAAAGAGTATCTTGGTTATATCAACAGAGAGGATACGGAAAATGAGCTATTTCTGAAGTGTGAGATCGAACATGTTGATGGCACTTTCAATGCCAAGGATTGTAGTACTTTACTCGATTGGCTGAAAATTGATACTGGTGATGATATTTGTCGTATTTTGACCAATGCACGTTGTTTGTTTGAGGGAATAGATGTTCCAGCTTTTGATGCGATCGTGTTTTTAAATCCACGGAAGAGTCAGACTGATGTTGTCCAATCGGTTGGGCGTGTGATGAGTCGGTTTGAGAGAAAAAAATGGGGTACGATTTTGCCAATTAGCGCTCCCTCTGGTACTCCAGTGGAACAGGCTTTTGAATAACAATGATAAATATAGGGATATCTGGAAATTTTGAATACTTTGTGTGCGGATGATGATCGTTTGATCTACGATTAATAAGGCATCCATAGGGCAAGATGTGAGCAATGTGATTTGAGATTATTGGTGTCACTTAGAGTTCTGAGTTTCTGACTGTTCCTTTCGGTTATAGAGGATCTTCCTATCCTATAACAACCTGCACGATCAGGAGTTGAAATATCAGGGTATAATCACGTTATTACAGAGAAAGTGCAAGGAGAGTTTTTTTTCTCTGTGGATGAACTTTCTTGTGCGACTATGGCAAAGATTGTCGAAAATGCGGTATGTGTGATTATTGGGAAGATTGGGCTAGTAACATTGCTGAGATTGCTAAAAATCATATCGCGTACTTAACAGGCATTCTCTCTGAGTCAGATACCGAAACGCGATAAGCCTTTGATCAGTTTATAGTAGAACTATGTGTTGACTTAAACGATACTCTCACAGAGGTTGATGCGATTGAAATGTCGGCATAGCATATTATCATGCACTCTGTTTTTCAGGTGTTGCTTGAAGAGTGTTAGTTTACGCGTGAGAATCCTGTATCGCGTGCTATGTAGTGTATAATGGTTGGCATATTTTAGAGCGACTTATCCCGACGAAATGATTACAAGGGGTGACTTGTTTTATTATGTTTATAAAATCTTGCATTCTGAGAATTACCATACACGTTATGCGCATAATCTGTCTAAACAATTTCCGTATATTCCAACAGTTAAAAGAGTAGAAGATTTTTGGGCTTTTGTTAAAGTTGGTCGAAAGCTTGGCGAGTTGCATATGAATTAAGTATAGGTTGAGCCCATATCCCGTTGCATATAAACAGGGTGATCCAAGCACATGGATGATTTCTGATGAGGTGCATTTTTATCGTGTTTAAGCGATGAAATTTGTTGGTAAGTGTGGTGATGTTGACAAAAGTACAGTGATTTATAATGCGCATATTACTGTGTAAAATATCCCTCTTGAAGCTTATGATTATGTGGTGAATAGTAGAAAACTCTTGAATGGATTAATGGAGTGATAGGTTATTAAAACTGATAGGACGAGAGATCTTATCAATGATGCTAATTGCTATGCTGTTAAAATAGTTGATAACCCTGCTTATCCCTTAGAATTGTTTCAACGGATTATTATTGTAAGCTTAGAAACAATGAAAATTATTCGCAGTTTTCCAAAATTGGCAGTGAGAGAAACTGAAAATGTTAAGTTATTCATTGTACCGTAAAACAGCGTCGTTTAAGGTAGTTAGCTATAAGGCTCATGTTGAAATTTTACACATGAGGTTTTTGTAAGAGTGTGTGGTGTGTACTCAGGTTAATGCATTGATGGGAGTCTCTCATTTCAAATCTGCTTACGATGAATCAATCAAAATCGTTTTTTAGCATGTCATAAGTAAAATTGGCGTGTTATTTTGTTTAAGAAAGGAGAAAGTATCTTTTATGAACGCTCTCATATAAGGTTTGCAACATTGGGGGCATTATAGTTTTGAGAGTGCGGCTTGCACTTTTATTTATAAACGTAAAATAGATTTTATAGTAATTCTGGGAGGGGGGATATCATGCATGGACAGTGCCGTGGGATGAGCTTGGGATGTATTGAGAGATGTTTCTTTAATACAAAGCGTATGAATGTGCAACACAAGTGTATTTTTTTTTGGGGGGTGTTCTGCTTTGCATGAGAGTAGGGTTTGCTTGTCGAGTTTTATGGAGTGAAGCGCATGAAGTGATCAACAGGTGGCAAGATTTTTAGAAAGCCGATGTGAAAGGTTTAGAATGCCGTTCTTATATATACCTGAATAGTTTTTATATATTGGAATGCAAGAATGCGTATTTTGTTGAGTTGTTGTATCATACTTTCATCATTACTCTTTTTAACGGGATAGGCAATGAAATTGATATTAGGCATTAAGTATTTGAGTTCACGCATCGAGCGCCACATGTGATAATCATGGGTGACAATGTACACTGTTTTGTAGTGGTGTTTTTTGATCCAAAACGCGCTTTCTTCGGCATTTCCTTTTGTGTTAATCGCTTTATACCCAATGTCAACGCAACAAGCAAAGAGCTGGGGAGTAATATGTGTACTACGCGTGAATCTCTTGAGAGTGGTTGTTGTGTTTACTCCACTGATCAAGAGCCGCGATCCAAAACCTTGCTGTAAGAGATCCAGTCCTGTTTCTATTCGGTTTTCTCCTCCTGTAAGAACGATGATTGCATCTGCTTTCGGTAGAGGAGAGGGTGGTGTCAGTTGCTCAGTTTTTTCAGAAAAAACAACAAAACCAGCGCAAAAGAAGAGAACTATCATTAAAAGAAAAAATGTTGTTGGTGGAAAATAACGAAATAAACAACAAGAATGCCGTAAATTACATGGTTTACGCTTTTGGAAAGAAGGTTCTAGATTGTCTTGTGGCAATGGTTGGGAGTCATATGAGTTGTGGGTCATAAAATTAAAATAAGCCATTTTCACATTGATCGATTTTTTTAAGTTGTGCCAGAATGGTTATTCGGTTTGTAAGCATGGTCAAAAAAGAAACAAATAAAATAAGGCCAATGATTTTTCCATAAGGAATGGAACTTATGGAAAAATGTCCAAACAAAGCAGTTACTTGGCTGGCTTCAATTTTCCCTAGGTTGTAGTTTGTCCAAAAGGAAAAAGCACCAAACAGAAGTATACTGATAGCACCACCGTAGAACGCACCGCGGAGTGCAGTTTTAAAAAAATGCCAGTCAAATTGTCGTGCAATGAAAAGGGTCTCAGTACCTAGAAAATATAAGACATTAATAATGTGCGCATTTTCTGCTAGTGCATTGCGTGTGGCAAAAATAATCGTCAATATTAGTGAGCCTAGAACCAGTATTAAAATTGACACGCCAATGAAAACAGTTGTTTGTGCCATTCTCGAAAAACGTTTCACCCAAACACGGTGATCATCAAACTGACCTCCTGGAATTTGTGTTTTGATTGCTTGATTGATGGCGCGAAAGTTGATCTCTTCCTCTTCTTTCAGTGTTACGATGATAAGGCGAGGAAGGGGTAATTCATTCAAGTTTAATCCCGTTCCAAGCCATGGTTCGAGCAATTTTTCTGTCGCTTTTTGATCAACAATTGTGGCATCTTGTACACCATGAAATGTTTTAACCAATTTTACTGCATCACGAAGAACTTTTTCGGTATCAACATTTTCAATGGGGCGTATTTGAATTGTTGCTTCATAGCTAATTTGGTTGCTCCAACTATGAGAAGCACGTTGCACAAAATCAACACCGATTAATGTGAGACTTGAGAGAAACGTCATAATAGCGATTACTGCAACCAGTGCTTGCCCAGAAATGTTATCGCTGGGAATAATAGCTGTTGAGATTTGTTTATCGCTTGTAAAAATTGGAAAAGACTTATTCATGAATTGTCATCCGTCCATTGTAGAGAAGCATCCGCCGTGCTGCGACTTGTTCCATCAGAGCAATATCATGGGTGGCAATGACGACAGCTGTTCCAAAACGGTTTAATTCAATAAACAAGCGTAACAAGCGTTTTGCTAAAGGTGGATCAACATTTCCTGTTGGTTCATCCGCCAGAAGTATTTCAGGTTGATCAATGAGTGCACGTGCAATGGCTACCCTTTGTTTCTCTCCGCCAGAAAGAACTGGTGGTAAAACATGAATATGATTTCCAAGGCCCACCCAACAGAGAAGATCTTCCACTTCGCTGCGATAAGTTGCTTCTTCTTGTCCTTTAATGCGTAATGGTAAAGAGACATTTTCGTAAGTAGTCATGTGATCAAGGAGACGAAAGTCTTGAAAGACAACACCGATACGTTGTCGTAATGCGGGGAGCTCTTGTCGTTTCAGCAATGCTGTATCGTTGCCAAATAAATCAATATGACCGCGGGTTGGTTTGAGCGCCAGAAACATAAGACGCATTAATGATGTTTTTCCTGCTCCAGAGGCACCAGTGAGAAATTGAAATGATCCTGGAGGAATGTGAAAGCTAATATCACGAAGGATCTCAGGGCCCATTCCATAACGCAGACCAACGTTTTCAAAATGAATCACTTTTCGTTATCACTCCTACTTTTCTGTTATCACTTCTGCTTTTATATTTTAAGGACCTTTGCTCTTTTTGCTTGAGGCTCTTGGTTTGGTTCATACTCCACACGCTTCACTTTTTTTCAATAACAAAAACAGTAAAAGAAAAAGAGCACCTCTCAGAATATCATCAATTGTTACATTTTTCTTATTTATTTTCATTCATGATTTTAGCAGGAATTTCAGGGTGATTCTAGCAGAAACGTGCAGGCAACTTTTTCTATTTTTGAGCGTCTTTCTTGTCTGGTTGTTGAAAGCTGTTGTGTCTTTATGGCTTCAGACCGTGGTAGAATTCATACTCTGTCGTTTTGAATGTTTGTTTTTAATCATTTTACAATTTGAATGACAGCCTCAAAAACAGTAGATTCTCTTATTTCAAACCTTTTTTCTTGTTTTTCATAAGAGAGAGCAATGTTTGGGTAAAAACCATTTAAGAAAGGTGTAAATCTTTCATGAATTCTCTCAACACAAGGGCAATCGCAACATTTTGAGTTGGCAAATAAAATGGTGGTGCTAGTTTGGTGCTTTACCGGTGATTTTAGCAGAAAAGCTGGGATAATTTGAGCAGTCAAGCTAAAGCTACCGTTGGGATTTAGGTTAAACTACGATTTCTTTATTTTGACGATTGGCAATAAGATCATCAACGACTTGTGGTTCAGCAAGAGTTGAAATATCTCCTAGATTATCAAAACTATTTTCAGCAATTTTTCGCAAAATACGTCTCATAATTTTTCCCGATCGCGTTTTAGGGAGCTGAGAGGCAAATTGAACTTTATCCAATAGGGCAATGGAGCCTATTTTCTTTCTGACATGTCTGATAAGCTCTTGATGCAACTCTTCACTTGGGGTTGTCCCTTCCATTAAGGTGATAAAACTGTAAATCCCTTGTCCTTTAATGGTATGAGGGTAGCCAACAACGGCGGCCTCTGAAACAGCGGGATGCGAAACAAGCGCTGATTCAATTTCTGCTGTCCCTAATCTGTGTCCAGAAACATTGAGAATGTCATCAACCCGCCCTGTAATCCAGTAATAGCCATCGCTATCGCGCCTACAACCATCACCTGTAAAATATTTTCCTTTGTAGGTGGAAAAATAGGTTTGAATAAAGCGTTCATGGTCATTATAGAGTGTGCGCATTTGTCCAGGCCATGAGTCAATAATGCAAAGATTACCTTCTGCCTCACCTTCCTGAATATTTCCTTCTGTATCTATGATTTGGAGTTGTACCCCAAAAAAAGGACGTGTGGCTGAGCCTGCTTTAAGCGGTGTTGCACCAGGCAGGGGCGTGATCATATGTCCTCCTGTTTCTGTTTGCCACCATGTATCGAGAATCGGACAGTGATTGTTTCCAACCGTATGATAAAACCATTCCCATGCCTCTGGATTAATAGGTTCACCCACGGTACCTAAAAGACGCAAGGATGTTCTTGTTGAGTGTTCAACAAATGAATTACCTGCACCCATTAAAGCGCGAATAGCTGTTGGTGCGGTGTAGAATGTATTCACTTGATGTTTATCGACAATTTCCCAGAATCTACCTTTGTCGGGAAAGGTTGGTGTCCCTTCAAACATTAAAGTGGTGGCAGCGTTGCAAAGAGGACCATAAACCAAATAAGAATGACCGGTAATCCAACCAATATCAGCAGTGCACCAGTAAATTTCACCAGCATGATAATCAAAAACATATTTATGTGTTATGGATGTATACACAAGATAACCTGCTGTTGTATGTAAAACACCTTTAGGTTTACCTGTTGATCCTGAGGTGTAAAGAATAAAAAGTGGATCTTCAGCATTCATCTTTTCTACTGGACAGTCTGTTTTGGTGTGAGATACTTCCTCATGATACCAAAAATCACGTCCCTCTGTCCAATGGATTGGTCCACAGGTCCGCCGTATGACCATGACTTGATCCACATGTACATTCTGGCGAGCTGCAATCTCAATAGCATGGTCAACATTGTCTTTTAAATTAATCTGTTTTCCTCCACGCAAGCCTTGATCTGCGGTAATAACGAAAGTCGATTCGCAATCTATAATGCGTCCTGCTATTGCTTCAGGAGAAAAGCCTGCAAAAATAACTGAATGAATAGCGCCAATGCGAGCACAGGCTAGCATTGCATAGGCCGCTTCAGGGATCATGGTTAGGTAAATGGTAACTTTATCACCTTTTTTAACACCGTGATTTTTTAAGATATTTGCAAAACGACAGACATGTTCATAAAGTTCATTATAGGTTATCTTTTTATCGTGATAAGGGTTATCTCCTTCCCAAATTAGTGCGATTTTGTCACCATGGGTTTTTAAATGGCGATCAATGCAGTTATAGGCAACATTTGTTATGCCATCTTCATACCATTGAATCGATACTTCACCGTTAAAGGAAGTATTTTTTACTTTTGTATAAGGCTCAAACCATTCAATACATTGACCATGTTTTGCCCAGAAGCTTTCTGGATCATTGATGCTTTCCTGATACCATTTTTGATAGGTCTCTTCATCGATCAAAGCATTTTTTTTGATATCATCTGGTATTGGATAGATTTTTTCAGACATATGTTCCCTCTTTTCATTTATTTTTTGGAAAAATGAGCCATTGTATTTTTGCGTTTTTGGCAGAGTTTTTCCAAAAGTTTCTCTTCTTGAGATTAGCTTAAATTACAAAGATTGGAATAGTCAATTTTTCAAATCTGATGCGATTGTATTTAAGAGTACGCATTTTTATGCTGTTTTTAAGGTGCTCAAATGCGGTAGAGTACATTATAAAAAAAGGTGTAGATTGTATAAAATACATAAATAGCGTATTGTTATATAAAACTTTTTATAAGCGCATAAAGAAATTAAAATTAAAAAAACATATAAAAGGGAGATGGGATGAGAGCGATTTATAAATTATTGGTAACATTTGTAAAGTCATTCCCGAAGGACGTATATTGCGATGGTATAGGTTTATGACTTCCATAAATGTAAAAAAGTGGTATTCAGTGTTTGCATTATACTATTTACAGATGAAGCTCTGAGATAAGATTGGGATCTAGGGGAAATGTTTCTTAAAAAACCACAAAAGGTAGGAATGAATTGAAAATCTAGAATTAACCTTTTTCTTGTTTTTTTAGAGCAGGAAAGAAATCAAGTAAACTATCTGATCATACACGTCCTTAGAATATCCTTAAAACAATGGGAAAGTGTGTTGGATGATTTATCAATTTGAATATTTTTTTTTAAAACTCTTTTGTTTCAAAAAGGATAAACTCATTAAAGTATTAATATAAACCAGTATATTTACGAAAACCATTAATGATAAAGAACAGAATTACTATGCATAATATTGTTTTTACAGCTTCCTTTCAACTGAGATCACTAAATTTTCGTAAAATAGGAATACCTAAAAATGTAAAGAATTATTATCTAATAATTCTTTAATCTGGTCAAAAATATTCATCATAATAAAATTCCAAGAAAGAGATATCTCTGAAGACTGTTTTATCTATAGATATTTAACTTTGGTATATTTTTTTGAATATGGTTACAAAATTACTTAACTTCAGAGATATCTTTGTAGCTATTCTCTATAAATTAGAACTAACATTCATGAGCTTTCTTTACCAAGTTTCAAAGAGCACTTCCTAAGAAAATTCCTCCGAAACCTATGAGGCCACCTGTAACTGCACCTGTTGGTCCTCCAGTTATAGCACCTGAAATGCTGCAAATACTCCTATTTGAGCTCCTATTTGCAAGCCGATTGCACCCATGTGATAAGCAAAATCACTAGAGCTACATGTACTTCTATAAACAGGTGTTGAATCATCTATAGTATAAACTAAGCCTGAATCGAACATACTTACTTAATTATAAAAATCATATCACAATGATACAAATTAATTGGTTATCATGCATTTTAGAGCAATATCAAATTTAATTTTTAAAAATAGTAATAAAAGCGCTGTATAAATAATAAATGTATTATCTGTATTCATAGTATTACTCCTAATAAATAAAGTAATACGTGTTAAATGTAAAACAATAATAAATACTTATTGTTAACAAAAGCATAAAATAAAAAGAGTTATTCATCTGAAAAATTAGAATTCTTCTCTTTGTTTTAAAAGAAATACATTCATATCTTTATCGGACTCAGTTTCGTTGCTATTATTTTGTGTTTTTTGGCTTGGTGAATTTTATTTTTCAGGCAATTACTGATAGCATCTTATCCTTTTCAGCGTACAGAAAATTTATGTGCTATCATTGAAATTTGGGTGTCGTATTTACACCCATCTTTTAAGCCGCTTCTGCTTGTTTTACGCCATTGGCAAGTGGAGGAACTGTTCACACGTATTGGAGAAGTTGATACAATGTTTTTAACGGAAACCATCGCAAAAATCGTGCTGAATGTTCTTTTGCGGTTATTTATCTTGCGGTACTCTTTTCCATTCGTGTGCAACTCACATGCATTTTTTTATCATTTTGCCTTTATAAATGGGTTCTTTTTTTTTTGGCACTTTTGGTGGAGGGGCTGATCAGAGAGGGCGCTTTCCAAATAAAGCAGAGCCGATGCGAAGGACGTTAGAACCAAATTGAATGGCTGTTTTAAAATCATTGGACATGCCCATTGAAAGCTTTGGAAGACCAGCTTGTTTTGCTAATTTTGCTAACAGGGCGAAATAGGGACCAGGGTTCTCTTCTACAGGGGGAATGGCCATAAGACCTATGATATCAAGTCCATAGTGATTTTTACATTGGGCAGCAAAAGGAATCACTTCTTGTGGTGCAATGCCATTTTTTTGCGGTTCTAAGCCAATATTGACTTGAATGTAGCAGGGGAGCGTTCTTTGTTGTTTTTGCATTTCTATGCTTAAGCTTTTGGCTATTTTTTCGCGGTCGACAGTTTGTATGACATCAAAAATTTTGACTGCTTGTGCTATTTTATTCGATTGTAAAGGGCCGATGAGATGAAGTTCAATATTTTCAAATTGTTGACGCAAAACTGGCCATTTTTCAGTCGTTTCTTGCACGCGGTTTTCTGCAAAAACAGACTGACCTGCTTGTAAAAGAGGGAGTATGTTTTCTGCAGATACAGTTTTTGAAACAGCAATAAGCTGAACCTCTTCTGCGGGGCGATGATAGTTTTTGCATGTTTCAGTAATGTCCTTTTGTAGATTTTTCCATGCTTCAATGCAAGAGTTATGGGGGGTGATGTATGTGCTCATCTTTTCATACTTTCTGTTTTTATTGAGTGATTGCATTATTATTTGTAAGAGCTTTGAAAAATACTTCGTGAAATATTTACTGAAAATGTTGACGAAGGGGTTAATCCATGGTCAAGCATAAAACAAATTTTTTAGTTCAATTTTATAAAGAGTATAATAGAAATGACAATTGAACATTATCATTTAGGCGAGCGCTATAATCCACGTGCTCAGGAACAGAAATGGCAAGCAATTTGGGATGAAAAGAAAATTTTTCAGACTGTCCAAGAAGATCGCCGTGAAAAATATTATATTTTGGAGATGTTCCCTTATCCTTCAGGCCGCATTCACATGGGGCATGTGCGCAATTATGCCATGGGGGATGTAGTTGCTCGCTATAAACGCGCAAAGGGATTTAATGTGCTTCATCCTATGGGGTGGGATGCTTTTGGTATGCCTGCTGAAAATGCTGCTATGCAAAATAAAGTGCATCCCAAAACTTGGACCTATCAGAATATTGCTGTGATGCGTGGGCAGTTAAAGCAGTTAGGACTCTCAGTGGATTGGTCGCGCGAGTTTGCTACTTGCGATGTGGAATATTACTATCGCCAACAAATGCTGTTTCTTGATTTTTATCAAAAGGGCTTGGTGGCGCGCAAAGTGGCTAAGGTGAATTGGGACCCCGTTGATCAGACTGTTTTGGCGAATGAGCAGGTTGTTGATGGGCGCGGTTGGCGGTCTGGCGCCTTGGTTGAACAGCGTGAATTAACGCAGTGGTTTTTAAAAATTAGTGATTTTAGTGAAGATTTACTGGCAGGACTTGAAGAGCTTGAACAGTGGCCTGAAAAAGTCCGCATTATGCAAAAGAATTGGATTGGGAAGTCACAAGGACTCCTGATTCGTTGGGCTTTGAAGCCAACAGAGGGAAGTGATGAGGTTTGTGAGTCCTTTAACGAAGTTGTCTGTTATTCCACCCGGCCTGATACGCTGTTTGGAGCTTCCTTTTTGGCGCTCTCTGTCGATCATCCCATTGCGCAAGCTCTCGCGAAAAAGGACAAAACACTGAGCGATTTTATTGAAAATTGTCGGTGTGGTGGAACAACAAACGCAGCGCTTGAAACAGCTGAAAAACAAGGATTTCTTACACCTCTCTTGGCTGTTCATCCCTTTGATGCAACGGTGCATATTCCTGTCTATATCGCCAATTTTGTGCTTATGGACTACGGAACGGGAGCTGTTTTTGGCTGTCCTGCCCATGATCAGAGAGATTTCGATTTTGCTCGTAAATATGATCTTCCTGTGCAGCCGGTGGTTTTGCCTTCAGGGCTTGAGAGAGAAGATTTCGTCATTGCTGAAACGCCTTATATCGGTGATGGGGTGATGATCAATTCCAGCTTTTTGGATGGTTTGACACCACAACAGGCTTTTGAAGAAGCAGCTAAAAGGCTTGAGAAGCAAATGCTTAATGGGCAGCCTCAGGGGGAAAAAACAGTGCAATTTCGCTTGCGCGATTGGGGTATTTCGCGTCAACGTTATTGGGGATGCCCTATTCCAATGATCTATTGTATATCTTGTGGGGTAGTTCCTGTCCCGCGTGCTGATTTACCCGTTGTGTTGCCTGATGATGTAACGTTTGAGCAGCCGGGTAATCCTCTTGTGCGCCATGAAACATGGCAAGCAGTTGCTTGTCCTGTCTGTGGAAATCCTGCTAAACGCGAAACCGATACAATGGATACATTTGTTGACTCTTCTTGGTATTATGCGCGTTTTACGGCACCTTTTGCACAAGAGCCCGTTGATCAGCAAGCAACAACTAAATGGTTGCCTGTACAACAATATATCGGTGGAATTGAACATGCAATTTTGCATCTTCTCTATGCGCGTTTTTTTATGCGTGCCATGAAATTGATGGGGTATGTGACTGTCGATGAACCTTTTAAAGGGCTGTTTACCCAAGGGATGGTGGTGCATGAAACTTATCGGGATGAGAAGGGATGGGTTTCACCAGAAGAAATTTCGATTGTTGAAAAGGATGGGAAACGTCAGGCTTATAAATTAACTGATCAAAGCGAAGTGACGATTGGTTTGATTGAAAAAATGTCAAAATCAAAAAAGAATGTCGTTGATCCTGATGAGATTATTGCATCCTATGGAGCCGATACTGTGCGCTGGTTTGTTTTATCCGATTCTCCTCCTGAGCGGGATGTTATCTGGACAGAATCGGGTGTTGAAGGAGCACATCGTTTTGTGCAACGCGTTTGGCGTTGTGTGGCTTTGAGTGTTCCGGTGTTAAAAGATGTGGCGCCTTGTGCTGGGCAGCAGGGAGCGGCTTTGCAACTCTCAAAAGCAGCACATCGCACGCTCCATGCTGTGGAAGATGATTTGGAAAAATTTGCTTTTAATCGGGCAATTGCACGTCTTTATGAATTCTTGAACATCATGGCGCCATTGTTAAACAGGATAGAAAATGTTGAGGATGAAATGAAGGCTGCTTTGCGTCAAGCGATGGATTTTTTTCTTGCGATGATTGCTCCTATCATGCCTCATTTAGCCGAGGAATGCCACGCTGCTTTAGGGGAGAAAACTTTAATGTCTGAACTTCCTTGGCCTGTTTGTGACCGCGCATTAACCGTTGAAGAATGCTATACCTTACCAGTACAGATTAATGGTAAAAAACGCGGTGAGGTGATTGTGGCAGCAACAGCCAGTAAAGCAATGATTGAAGAAGCTGTTTTAGCTCTTGATTTTGTAAAGGCACATCTTATCACAAAGTCCGTGAAAAAAATGATTATTGTTCCACAAAGGATTGTCAATGTTGTTCTTTAAAAGTTTTATTCCTGCTGGTTTAGCGGTTTTATTCACGCTTCTTTGTGGGTGCAAAATTGAACCACTTTATCGTCAGGTGCCTCAGATGTCGATGATAGAGTCTGTTGCGGATAGGTCTTCAAGGAAAAATTCTTTAGGACTTTCTGAAAAGCTTGCCTCTATCGTCATTGAAGAACCGTCAGATCGTTTTGGTCAAATGGTGCGCAATCATCTGCTCTTTCTTCTTTATGGAAATGGCAGTAAACCTTCTACTCCGATTTATCAATTGGTATTAAAGATCTCTGTATTTACAAAGGAATCTGTCCAAATAGAGATTGATTTCGACAAAAAGAGGAGCGGGCGGCCTTCCGTTGGAACCGTGATGAGCAAAGCATTTTATACCTTAAAAAATATGAAAAATATTCCTGTTGCCAACGGCATGGCAACTATGAGCACATCCTTTGAGAGGATGCGCCAAGAATATGCAACTCTGCAAGCAGAGAAAGATGCGCGGAAGCGTGTCGCTGAGGAGTTGGCTGAACAGATTTTCTTGTTACTTTCAGGGGATCTTGCAAAAAGTTAAACGTTATTTTGTCGGTTGTTTTTTCAGTTTTCGAGGAAGCTTTGCAAACCTTTCTCGGTTAAAGGATGTTTGATGAACGCTTTTAAGATGGCGGTTTGTGGCAACATCTGCATCACTTAGTGCTAACGGTAGGACAACTCTGCGTGTGTCTTTTGAACGGCTGCTCCAAGAATATGCAACTCTGCAAGCAGAAAAAGATGCGTTAAAGCATGTGGCTGAGGAACTTAGCTGAATAGATTTTCCTGTTGCTTTCAAGGGATTTTGCAAAAGGTTAAGCGATATTTTGTCCGGTTTTTTTCCAGTCTTCGAGGAAATTTTGCAAACCTTTCTCGGTTAGGGGATGTTTAACCAGTGCTTTTAAGATTTCTGGTGGAACAGTGGCAACATCTGTACCGCTTAGTGCTGCTTCTTTGACGTGATTAACGGTGCGAATTGAAGCTGCTAAAATTTGCGTTGCAAAGTTGTAGTTATCATAAATTGTGCGAATTTCATAAAGCAGGTCACTCCCATTTATTCCGTAATCATCGAGTCTGCCAACAAATGGTGAAATGAATGTTGCTCCTGCTTTGGCGGCTAATAAGGCTTGATTGGCAGAAAAACAAAGCGTGAGATTGGTTTTTAATCCTTGCGCTGTCAGAGCTTTACAGGCTTTTAATCCATCAAAGGTTAAGGGAAGTTTGATGCAAATATTATCAGCAATTTTTGCTAAAACAGCTGCTTCTTTCATGATGTCTTCAAATTCCGTTGCTGCAACTTCGGCAGAAACAGGTCCACGTACGAGAGTACAAATTTCTTTTGTAACTTCAAGAATATTGCGTCCTGATTTTAAGATGAGTGAGGGATTGGTGGTTACACCATCAATGAGGTTTAAATTTTGTAATTCTTGGATCTCTTCAATATTGGCGCTATCCACAAAAAATTTCATCTCCCATCTCCTTAGTTTTTCGCTTGTTTATTCAAAGCTTGTGATGCTTTCTCCTGTTTTTTTTGTTATGCGCTATTGTTTATGGCAAAAGCAAGAGGGAGCACATGCACTCTCATATGGTAAGTTGGAAAAAAAGAAAAATGAGGCATTGGAAAGAGGCTAAACTGTGCGAAGGTTTTGTTTATGATGTTCTCTAGTGTTTCTGTTTGTGAGCTACATTATATATAATAAAGTCAATAGATTATATGCATTTATTTTATATAACTCCCTTTAGAATCAACACTTTTATGCTCGATTCAATTGACCATTTTTTATAAAAGATTGTCTTGTATGAGCAAATCATGATGCGGATATTATAACGCATGTAACGTTCAAATGAAATGTACAGCAGCTCCCTTCATAATATGTTTCGTTTCATAAACTTAGATAGTCACTGTTAGATGCGATCGTTTTAAAATTATCGATAACATAAATTGCATGAGTTTAAAGATAACATCTTGTTTTATGATTGGATCACATGCATGGAGATATGGGGGTATCTCTTATGGAGGAGAAAAGTTGCTTGTTTTGTTGGGGGTGGTGAAGAGATATGCATTAAATGGACAGGGTTGCCAAGAGGTGTTTTTGATGGGGCGTTGTTGATGGGAGGAGTGATACGCTATGCAAGGAAGGTTTCGTAACGGATGATTTGTCAAAGATAGAAGTGCAAGGTCAAAGTTGGTATATAAGGGGACTATGAAAAGTTGGTACAAAAAATGAAGTCACATGTGACAGAGGGTGTGAAGGAGAGAAAGATTGTTTCGGTCTTGGTGCCTCTTCCTGTTGTGCATGCTTATAGTTATGAAGTTCCCTCTTCTATGGAGTGTGAAATTGGTTCTTTTGTTCGTGTTCCAGTGATGGGGCGCTACGTTTGTGGTTTTGTCATTGGTATTGGAGAGCAGACGGCAAAAGATGGGCAAAGTTCTGCATCGGTGGCGCGTGACAAACTCCGTGCTCTTCTTCATGTTTTTGATTGCCCGCCATTAAAGGCAGAGATGATTGCATTCTTGCGTTTTGTGAGCCGATATACAATGGCTCCTTTTGGTCTTGTTGCACGATTGGTTTTGTCTGTGCCGGCTGCTTTAGAACCAGAAGCACAAATGTCAGGTTTGCGGTATTGTGGGGGAGATGTGGGGCGTTTAACACCAGCACGCTTAAGGGTTTTAGAATTGGCGCGCGATGGTGAGGTTTGGACACGTTCTGGTCTTGCGCATGCGGCAGGAACTTCTGTTTCTGTCGTTGAAGGATTAAAATCGCTTGGAGTTTTTGAAGAGGTTATGGTACCGCCATCTGCGCTTGTGGCGCTGCCTAATCCGAATTTTGATCCGCCGGTGTTAGAGAGAGAACAGAGTGAAGCTGCGCGACTTTTGCGGGAAGGTGTTGTGTCTTCGCAGTTTCAAGTTTTTCTTCTTGATGGTGTAACGGGGTCAGGAAAGACGGAAGTGTATTTTGAAGCGGTTGCCCAAGCGCTTATAGAGGGTAAACAGGTTTTGATTTTATTGCCGGAAATTGCTTTAACACAACAATTCTTAGATCGTTTTCATGCGCGTTTTGGAGCCGCAGCGGCAGAATGGCATTCCGATTTGACACCACGTCGTCGGGAGCGTGTGTGGCGGCAGGTGGCAGAAGGACGGGTGCGGGTTGTAGCTGGGGCACGTTCGGCACTTTTTCTCCCCTTTCATGAACTTGGGTTGATTGTTGTCGATGAAGAACATGATGGTGCTTATAAACAAGAGGAGCGTATTTTTTATCATGCACGTGATATGGCGGTTGCACGTGGCTCTTTTGAGCATTTTCCTGTTGTTTTATCCTCAGCAACACCGTCGATTGAGAGCCAAGCAAATGTTTTAAGAGGACGTTATCAAAAGGTGCATTTGCCATCACGTTTTAAAGAAGCAGCACTTCCACGGTTGCGGGTGGTTGATATGCGTCAAGGAGGTGTGCAAAAGGGGCGTTTTATTTCCTCTGCTCTTGAAGATGCTTTAAAACAAACGCTCGAAAAAGGCGAACAAGCTCTCCTTTTTCTTAATCGTCGTGGTTATGCGCCTTTAACTTTATGTCGGGTTTGTGGTCATCGTTTTCATTGTAGCGATTGTTCAAGTTGGTTAGTTGAGCATCGCGCGCAAGGGCAGCTTAAATGCCATCATTGTGGATATCATCAGCCTCTTCCAGAAGCTTGTCCTGAGTGTGGGACTTTAGATCATCTTGTCGCTTGTGGACCTGGTGTGGAAAGAATTGCGGAAGAAACACGGATGCTTTTTCCACAGTCACGACAATTGATTTTGTCAACTGATCTCAAAGGGGGGATTGGTCAATTGCGTCGTGAATTGGAAGCAATTGCGAAGCGCGAGGTTGATATTCTTATTGGAACGCAGCTTGTTGCGAAAGGACACCATTTTCCCGGGATTTCTCTGGTTGGGGTTATTGATGCGGATCTTGGGCTTGCAAATGGCGATTTACGTGCGGGAGAGCGTACCTTTCAGCTTTTGTCGCAGGTCACAGGGAGGGCTGGGCGTATGGGATTGGAAAGTTTAGGCCTCTTGCAAACCTATCAGCCTGATCATCCGGTGATACAAGCTTTGCTTTCGCAAAAAGGTGAGGATTTTTATACTTATGAGATTGCCATGCGTGAACATTATCATCTTCCACCTTATGGACGGCTTGCTTCTTTGATTGTGTCTTCAGAAAAACGCCAAGTGGCAGAATATTATGCACGTGCGTTGCGCCAAGTTGCACCCGATGAAAAAAATATCTCTTTGATGGGCCCCGCGGAAGCTCCACTGGCTCTCATTCGGGGGCGTTATCGTTTTCGGCTTTTGCTGCAAGGGCAACGTTGTTTTGATATACAAAGCTTTATTCGCGCGATGCTTGCAAAGGCACCCAAAATGCCTTCTTCCGTTCGGGTTCAGATTGATATTGATCCACAAAGTTTTCTTTAGAAAAAATTGTTATAATGAGAAGGTATATTTGCTTAAAAGGGTCTTTTAGACGAGAGTCTGTTTTATTATTCTCTGCTTTCTACGGACGATAAAATTTTTTGATTGTGTTTTCCTGAAAACACTAAGTTGCCGAACGTTATGCATATGCGCTGCGCCAAGTTTCACCCGGTGGGAACAATATCTCTTTGATGGGTCCCGGGGAAGCTCCTCTGGCTCTCATTTGGTGGTGTTATCGTTTTCGGTTTTTACTACTTCTTTTTTATAGAGGTAGTGCTCTTTTGATCTGCAAGGGTTTATTTTGTGCACTGTTTGTTAGTGCACCGAAAATGTTTTTTTTGTTCGGGTTCCGATTGATATGGATTCATAAATTTTCTTTAGAAAACAAAGTTCTATAACTTTTATAACTCTTTATCTTAAAAGGAGATATTTTTTAAAATATAGCTTTAAAAGGGCTTCTCTTAAAGATGCTTTCTTAAAAGATGGGCAATTTTAAGAAAAAAGATCGGTTTTTTGCTTTTTTATGGTGATGTCCGTTATAACCTCTTGCTTATAAGCTTGAAATAACACATTTTTTCGGTAGCGGTAGCGGTAGCGGTAGCGGTAGCGGTAGCGGTAGCGGTAGCGGTAGCGGTAGCGGTAGCGGTAGCGGTAGCGGTAGCGGTAGCGGTA
>NZ_KL407334.1:91499-151535 GCF_000706625.1 Bartonella koehlerae C-29 | reverse complement strand
CGGTAGCGGTAGCGGTAGCGGTAGCGGTAGCGGTAGCGGTAGCGGTAGCGGTAGCGGTAGCGGTAGCGGTAGCGGTAGCGGTAGCGGTAGCGGTAGCGGGGAACTCTGGTGCTACAAAAATGTTTTACCAAAAATGTCTCATTTTAAAACTAAAGAACATCGTTTTGTTGCTGGACTCTCCGTTTATAAAACAAAGGGGCTTGAAAAATCTCTCAGAGAATGTCAAAAAAAAAGATAAAAATAATGAATGGTTCTCTAGGAAATCATTTCCAAAAATATTTTGAATATTTTGTCTAAAATTTTTAAAAAGCATCAATTTGTGGAGTTGCCAGTCGGTTATGTCTATGCTAGAAACCGAAAAGTTTTTTGTTCTAGATTTTAAGAAGCAGATTCTTAAAATTTGGGTGCTCGTTCATTTCATCTGATAACTATCAGAGAATTGCTCAAGGGAAAGAGGCGGTATTTCGTGTCGAATTCATTTTCTCTTATACCGCTGCCATTGGTAGATCAGCGCTATGCACAAGCGCTTTTTGATTTTGTTCAAGAAGAAGGGTTGGTCGAAAAACTTGAAAAGGCAGTCGAGTCTTTTTTGGTGGTCTTAGATCAAGATGAAAACTTAAAACGCTTTGTGCAAAGCCCATTCTTTTCCGTAAAAGAGCAGGTTAAAGTTATGCATTCTGTTTGTGAAAACATTCAGTTTTCTGATGAGGATGCTGGTCAGGTTTTAAGTCATTTTTTGCGCGTTATCACGCTAAACCATCGTCTTCGTGCTTTGTCTGGTATTTTACATGCTTTTCAGCGTCGTGTTGCTCTTTCTCGTAGGGAGGTTTCGGCACAGATTATTGCTGCTCACCCACTGAATCCTCAGCAGGAACAAGAGTTGCAGGTCGTTTTGGAAAGTGTCGTTGGGGGAAAAGTTTTGCTAAACATCTGTGTTGATCCAACAATTCTTGGTGGGCTGATCATTCGTCTGGGATCATCACAGATCGATACGTCCCTTATGGCGAAGTTGTCTTCGCTTAAGATTGCATTGAAAAAAGAGGTTAGCTGATGGATATTAGACCATCTGAAATTTCAAAAATTCTAAAAGAACGAATCAAAAACTTTAACCAAAAGGCTGAAGTTTCAGAAATTGGTTGGGTTTTGTCTGTGGGTGATGGTATCGCTCGCGTTTATGGTTTGGATAATGTTCAAGCGGGAGAAATGGTTTCCTTTTCGAATGGTGTGCGTGGTATGGCACTCAATTTGGAAATCGATAATGTCGGGGTGGTCATTTTCGGATCAGATCGTGATATTCGTGAAGGCGATTGTGTTAAACGACTCGGTGCTATTGTCGAGGTGCCTGTCGGTCCAGCTTTGCTAGGGCGCGTTGTCGATGCACTTGGAAACCCTATAGATGGTAAGGGACCTCTTAAGGCAACAGAATATCGTCGTGTTGATGTGAAAGCTCCAGGCATTATTCCACGTCAGTCTGTGTATGAGCCAATGTCCACAGGATTGAAGGCTATCGATGCACTCATTCCTATTGGACGTGGACAACGTGAATTGGTGATCGGTGATCGTCAAACAGGAAAAACAGCAATTTTGCTTGATACATTCTTGAATCAAAAACCTTTCCATGAAAAAGGTGATGGGAATGAGCAGGATAAAGTCTATTGTATTTATGTTGCTATTGGTCAAAAACGTTCAACCGTGGCGCAATTCGTTAAAGTTTTACAGGATCGTGGGGCGCTTGAGTATTCTATTATTGTAGCAGCTACAGCTTCTGATCCCGCGCCTATGCAATTTATTGCACCTCTTGCTGGTTGTGCAATGGGGGAATATTTCCGTGATAATGGCCAACATGCTTTGATTGGTTATGATGATCTTTCAAAACAAGCCGTTGCTTATCGTCAAATGTCTCTTTTGCTTCGTCGCCCGCCTGGTCGTGAAGCCTATCCTGGTGATGTTTTCTATCTTCATTCCCGCCTTTTAGAGCGCGCTGCAAAACTTAATGCTGAAAATGGTTCCGGGTCTTTGACGGCTTTGCCTGTCATTGAAACTCAGGCAAATGATGTTTCTGCTTATATTCCAACCAATGTAATTTCCATCACTGATGGGCAAATTTTTCTAGAAACTAATTTGTTTTATCAGGGAATTCGTCCTGCTGTTAATGTTGGTCTTTCTGTATCGCGTGTTGGTTCTGCTGCACAAATTAAGGCGATGAAGCAGGTTGCTGGTTCCATTAAAGGGGAATTAGCACAATATCGCGAAATGGCAGCTTTTGCACAGTTCGGTTCGGATTTGGATGCTTCAACACAGCGTCTTTTAAGTCGTGGTGCTCGTTTAACAGAGCTTTTGAAACAACCACAATTTTCTCCACTAAAGACAGAAGAACAGGTTATTGTTATCTTTGCGGGTGTCAATGGTTATCTTGATGCTTTGGCTGTGGCTGATGTCGGTCGATTCGAGCAGGGGCTTTTGACGCTTTTGCGCAGTGATCACTCAGATCTTTTGCAGGCAATTTCTGACCAGAAACAGATAACCGATGACATCAAGGATAAGTTGGTCGTTGTTCTTAATACTTACGCAAAGAATTTTTCATAATGAGTTGATGGAATGCTTCGATGGCGTCGTTAAAGGATCTTAGAGACCGTATTGCTTCGGTTAAGGCAACACAGAAAATTACTAAAGCAATGCAAATGGTTGCCGCAGCAAGGTTGCACCGTGCGCAAGAGGCAGCTCATTCTGCACGTCCTTATGCCAAACGGATGGCTGCTATTTTGGCCAATCTTGCGACTGATGTGGACCCTATCGATGCGCCACCTCTCATGCGTGGAACTGGACGAGATGATATTCATCTTCTGGTGGTTTGTACTGCTGAACGTGGATTGTGTGGTGCTTTTAATGTGCAGATTGTTCGTCGGGCACGTGAACATATTAAAATGCTGCTTGCTGCCGGTAAAATCGTTAAAGTTTTAACCGTGGGCAAAAAGGGAGCAGATATTTTATCTCGTGATTACAAAACTTTGATGATTGGTCATATCGATTTGCAGTCTGTCAAGCGAGTTGGTTTTGCAGAGGCGGCAATGATTAGCCAGAAAATCGTTGATTTATTCGATGAGAATGCCTTTGATGTTTGTACTCTGTTCTATTCTGAATTCGTTTCAGTGATTAATCAGTGCCCCGTCGCTTTTGATTTGATCCCTATGAGATCTCCCAAAGGTGCTGTTGCAACAGGAAAAGTTGAACAAAAAATAGACAACAGTGCAAGCCTAAAATCAAGTGTTTACGATTATGAGCCTGATGCAGCTTCTCTTTTAGATGAGCTTGTGCCACGCAATCTTTCTGTGCAAATCTTTCGGGCTTTGCTTGAAAATGTTGCTGGTGAAATGGGGGCAAAAATGACTGCTATGGACAATGCATCGCGCAATGCAGGTGAAATGATTAATAAATTGACGGTGGCGTATAATCGTCAGCGTCAGGCACAGATTACGACCGAATTGATCGAAATTATTGCGGGCGCTGAAGCGCTTTAAATTGAAAAGGTAAGAATTGATGGTAAAAGCAATGACGTCAAGTAAGGAAGTAGCAAAAGTTGAGAAAAAGAAATCTGCTCCTCGTTCAGGTGTGAAAAAAGCTGCTTCGAAATCTCAAGCTTGTGTAAAGGATTTCTCGGGTCCTGTGCATACGTCTCCTCAAAAAAGTTCGCTTGCAGAAACAGCAGTTGGTGTGATCAAACAAGTTATTGGTGCTGTTGTTGATGTGCAATTTGAAGGTGCTTTGCCAAATATTCTGAATGCATTAGAAACAGATAATTTGGGCAATCGACTGGTTTTAGAAGTTGCTCAGCATTTGGGTGAGAATACTGTGCGTACTATTGCCATGGATACTACCGATGGTCTTGTTCGTGGTCAAAAAGTTTTTGATACAGGAACACAGATTCGTATTCCCGTGGGAGAAGCGACTCTTGGTCGTATTATGAATGTGATTGGAGAGCCGGTTGATAATGTTGGCCCAATTATTACAAGCAAAACCCGTTCCATTCATCAAGAGGCTCCTGAATATGTGGAGCAATCAACCGCATCAGAAATCCTTGTGACTGGTATTAAAGTCGTTGATCTGTTAGCTCCTTATTCTAAAGGGGGTAAGGTTGGCTTGTTTGGAGGTGCGGGTGTCGGTAAAACTGTTCTCATTATGGAGCTTATCAACAATATTGCAAAGGCGCATGGTGGCTATTCAGTGTTTGCTGGTGTTGGTGAACGCACACGTGAGGGAAATGATCTTTATTATGAAATGATCGAGAGCCGTGTGAATGTGAATCCAAAAAACAACAATGGTTCAACAGAAGGATCAAAATGTGCACTCGTTTATGGGCAAATGAATGAACCACCAGGGGCGCGTGCACGTGTGGCTCTTTCAGGATTGACTATTGCAGAAAGTTTCCGTGATGAGGGGCAGGATGTTTTGTTCTTCGTGGATAATATTTTCCGTTTTACGCAAGCAGGGGCTGAAGTGTCAGCTCTTTTAGGGCGTATCCCTTCTGCTGTGGGGTATCAGCCAACTTTGGCAACTGATATGGGTGCTCTGCAAGAGCGTATTACCAGTACAAAAACAGGTTCTATTACCTCTGTTCAGGCTATTTATGTTCCTGCGGATGACTTGACAGATCCGGCTCCTGCAACATCTTTTGCCCATTTGGATGCGACGACGGTTCTTTCCCGTTCTATTGCGGAAAAGGGTATTTATCCGGCGGTTGATCCGCTTGATTCTTTCTCACGCATGTTAGATCCATTGGTCGTAGGAGAAGAGCATTATACTGTTGCTTGTCAAGTTCAGACCATTTTGCAACGCTATAGGTCGTTGCAAGATATTATTGCTATTCTTGGAATGGACGAACTTTCTGAAGATGACAAGCTGCTGGTGGGGCGTGCCCGTAAAATTGAACGTTTCCTTTCGCAACCTTTCCATGTTGCTGAAGCCTTTACCGGTTCATCTGGAAAATTGGTACCTTTAGAAGAGACAATCAAAGGCTTTAAGGGCCTTTGCGCTGGTGAATACGATGATTTGCCAGAAGCGGCTTTTTACATGGTTGGTTCGATTGATGAAGCAGTTGAAAAAGGAAAGCGTCTTATTGCAGAAGTTTCTTCATAAAAGAAAATCTGTAATAAATATTTGTTGTAGAGAGAATAGTAAATCCTCATATTGAGCCTCGTGGAGATTTTTGTGGAAAACAATAGAGTAAACCATTTTTTGTTTGAACTTGTGTCTCCTGAAAAACTTGTATTTTCAGAGCAGGTTCTGTCTGTTGTTCTTCCTTCAGCCTCAGGTGCTTTGACAGTGATGGCGCATCATGCGCCTTTGGTGGCGAGTATTGTGTTGGGCAGTGTGTATGTTCTTACCTCTTCAGGGAAAAAGCTGTTTGCTGTTTGCGGGGGCGTTGCAAATATTACCTCTTCGGGGTGTTCTGTTTTGGTGGAGCGTGTTGTGGCTGTTCAACATCTTTCTTTTGATGATTTGGAGCAGCAGATTTTGCGGATACGAGCAACGTTAGAAGGGGATTCAAATGATGGGATAAGTCATAAAATAGAAGACTTTTTTCATCAATTGGAAATTGGTGATGCTGGGCTAACGGAGGCATAACAGATTATATAGGAAAAGGTAACGTGAGCGGCAAAAGAAATGCAGTTGTATCTGCTAAAAGGGGGGGAAAGCCTTTTCCCCATCCGGGTGTTGTTTTTGCTGGGCCTTTGCCAAAATGTTTCGTTTATATTTTAGCCTCTTTTGTTTTGCAGTGGGCTTATGGCTTAGGGGCAAATATTGTTCAGTCTAATATTATCTATCTTACGGGCGATTTCCACGCAACTTTGACCGAGACAACGTGGTTGGTGGCTGCTTATATGGCTCCAAATGTTAGTGTTGCGATCATGCTGATCAAGATCCGATACCAGTTTGGGCTTCGGGCTTTTGCTGAATTATCAATCCTTGGCTTCGTTTTGGTTTGTGTCTTGCAGCTCTTTGTGACGGATTTGCGTTCCGCACTGATCATTCGTTTTTTTGCTGGCGTTGCTGCAGCGCCATTGGCTTCACTCGCGTTGCTTTATATGATGGAGGCTTTTGCACCAGCAAAAAAATTCACTATTGGTCTTAGTTTGAATTATATGAATGCAGCTTTAGCAGCGCCCTTATCACGTTTGATTTCTCCTGATTTGCTTGAAAATGGTGGGTTTTTGAGCCTTTCAGCACTGGAAATGGGATTGGTTCTCATCAGTTTGGGATGTATCTATGCTCTTCCACTGACACCTGTTGTTCGTAATAAGGTTATTCAGAAGTTAGATTGGGTGAGCTATAGTTTGATTGCATTTGGTCTTGGACTCAATGCAGTGATTATGTCTGTTGGAACTTTGTATTGGTGGTATGAAGCACCCTGGATTGGGTGGGGACTTGCGCTTGCTGTTTTATCTTTGGTTATTGCTACGGTTATTGAACTTAATCGAGAAAAACCATTGATTGATTTACGCTGGATTTTCAGTAAAGAAATCGTACAATCTGTTCTTATTTTATTAGTTTTTCACGTTTTTTTGTTAGAGCGATCAAGTTTAGCAGCAAGTTTTTTTAATCTTTTTGGTTTATTAAATCGTGAAATGATGCCCATGTATCTTGCAGTTACATTTGGTACCCTTTTAGGGGGAGCGGTTTGTGTCTTTTTTTTACGGGTGGGACGTGAGGATTATTTTTATCTTTTATCTCTGGGCTGTTTGGCGCTTGGGGCTTATTTAGATAGTCATGTAAATCATTTAACACGCCCACAAGATATGATGTTGAGTCAAGGGTTGGTTAGTTTTAGTTATGCACTTTTTTTGCCTCCTGCTCTTTCTAGGGGATTTGTGATAGCCGGCGAACGAGGACCACGTTACGTTTTAAGTTTTATTACTGTTTTTCTGCTTACGCAAGTGACGGGCGGATTGATGGGATCAGCTTTTTTTGGCAGTCTGCAGCTTTTTTTCGCCTATAAGAACTTTGAGTCTTTAACGCAAAATATTGTTGTAACAGATCGTCTTATTTCAGGTGAGGTGAATACCTTATTTTCGTCTTCTTTCTGGGGAACAGTTCCCTATGGTTTGGAGCACGAGCAAGGCATATCTAGGCTGATTGAGAAGTTTAAATTAACAGCAAATATTTTTGCTTACGATGATGTTTTTCGGCTGTATTTTTATATTTCAACGGTTGTATTTGTTATTTTTCTTGCCAAAATATTTCTAAAGGCATGCTTTTTGAATGCTTTTGAAAAGCAGAGCAGTCTCGTAAAAGAGGAGTGCAAAAAATGATAAAAGCATTACGATCAAGAGCGACGATTATTGCATTCTTCTCAGGAATTACAGGTTGTTTACTGATTTTATGGGCTTGGAAACTTCCTCCTTTTGTCAGTACAATTCAAATAACCGATAATGCTTCCGTTAAAGGCAATATGACACTGGTGAGTTCACAGATCTCTGGTGTGATTGCACGGATTTATGTGCAAGATTATCAAAGAGTTGAACAGGGAATGCTGTTATTTGAACTCGATGATTCCCTCTTTCGCCAACAGCTTGCACGGGCACAGGCTGTTTTAGATTCAAAAAATGCAAAACTTGCAAGCGTTGTTTTGCAGGCGCAGCTTTTGCAGGGAGAAATTAATACAGCAGAAGCCGAATTGACCCGTTCGCGAGCATTCTCCAATGTTATTCCTGAAAACAAGAAGTTAGGCTTTGGGGATACTGCGAGTTCTGTTTCTCGTCCTCTTTCGCAATTATTGGCAGCACTTGAAACAAAACGCCAGTTACAAAAACAATTGGATCTTGAACGGCAAAGTTTGCAGTCAGAGGTTGCTGGAGCGAAGGTTGGCGTTGAATTGGCGAAGCTGAATCTGAAACACACGAAGATTTTATCTCCTAAAACCGGACATGTTGGATTGGTTGGCGCACGGGTAGGACAATATGTTTTGCCTGGTACGCAATTGGTGTCACTTATTTCTGATGATATTTGGATTATTGCCAATTATAAAGAAACGCAACTTTCTCAGATGCGTGTTGGGCAACCTGTTATTTTTTCCGTTGATGCATTGAACAATCAGAAATTAACAGGACGTGTGGTTCGTTTCGCACCTGCGACAGGTTCGGAATTTTCATTATTAAAAACAGATACTGCAATTGGTAATTTCATCAAAATTGCGCAACGTATTTCAGTGCGTATTTCTTTAGATCCTGGACAGGAAGGAGCGGAGAAGCTTATTCCTGGTATGTCTGTTGTTACCTATGTCGATACTTCACAACGTGGTTCTGGAGGCTAATGTTTTGGGCTTTTTGAGTTTGATTTTTATTCCTTTTGTTTATAGTAAATGGGCTTTTACTTTGGAAGATTTCGTTTGGTTTGTTATAGTGCATATTTTAAAATACTTTTTTCTAAGCTGAAATGAGTAATATATTTCACAGAAATATGGAAAAATGCCCGCTTTAGAGCGGGCGTTGAAAAATGTGCTGTTTAGAAAAGTCTCAGTGGTGTATGATTTTAATTTTTACGTACCAGCATAAAACTGGCTAAAGCTAATCCTACGGCCAATGCAAGGGTTGTTTTAGGGTTTTCTTTTGCTTTTTTTTTCAATTCTGTAACATGCTCGTTGAGATGGTAAAGTACATGTTGGCCTTTTTGTTTCCATGTCTCAAATATCTCAGAGATGTCTTCAAAGCTGTTACTATGAGAACGCAGATGATTCACGGGAACGAGTTCATTTTTTAATTGTGCGATGTGTTTTTTAATTCTAGCATTTTGGGTGTGGGTTGAAAATAGGCACATGGGTTTCCTCCTTCATGTGTTATAGTGTTTCATACAGTTGGAATTGTGTTTGGAATTTTGCTATAACGGCTTAAAAATTGAAAGGTTGCATTGTGTGCGCTTGTTTGCTTTTCAGTGAAGCAAAGAAACCAAAAGCTTTTGTATAATGAGAGCGTTCTGTTCATTCATTTTTTCACATTGTACTCTGGCAAGCGTTGCCATAAATGATAATCGATAACGCAGGTTTTGGAAATTTGAGGGCTTGATGAACACAGCGTATTCTTTATCTACACCTTTTGAGCGTCGCCGGTCTGTTGCTGTTGCTGTTGGTAATGTACTGGTTGGGGGGCATAGTTCAATAGTTGTTCAGTCAATGACCAATACGGATACTGCTGATGTTGATGCTACAGTTGCACAAATTGCTGCTCTTTGGCAGGCCGGTTCGCAATTGGTTCGCATCACTGTTGATCGTAATGAAGCTGCTGCTGCTGTGCCTAAAATACGGGAGCGATTGGAACACTTAGGATTTGTTGTGCCATTGGTGGGAGATTTCCATTATATTGGGCACAAGCTTTTATCAGAACATCCTGCGTGTGCTGAGGCTCTGGCAAAATATCGAATCAATCCTGGGAATGTTGGCTTTGGCGCAAAAAAGGATCGTCAGTTTGCTGAAATTATCGAGATTGCCTGTCGCTATCGTAAACCTATTCGCATTGGGGTGAATTGGGGGTCGCTTGATCATGTGTTGTTAACACGGCTTATGGATGAAAATGCAAGGAAGGAAAATCCCTTATCTGACGGTGAAATTATGCGGGAAGCTGTTGTTCAGTCGGCTCTTCATTCAGCTGTTTGGGCTGAAGAGATGGGGTTGAGACGTGATCAGATTATTCTTTCTGCGAAAGTGAGTGATGTACAAGATCTCATCGCTGTCTACAGTACTTTGGCGGAACGTTGTGATTATGCGCTCCATTTGGGATTAACAGAAGCAGGAATGGGAACAAAGGGCATTGTTGCTTCTTCCGTGGCTTTGGGAATTTTGTTACAGCAAGGAATTGGTGATACGATTCGTATTTCTTTAACACCTGAACCTGGTGGAGATCGGACACGGGAAGTAAAGGTTGCTCAGGAGCTTTTGCAGGCGATGGGGTTTCGGCAATTTTTGCCTGTTGTTGCGGCTTGCCCTGGATGTGGTCGCACAACTTCGACAGTGTTTCAGCAATTGGCACAAAAAATTGAAGCAAACTTACACAAAAATATGTCTGTATGGCGTGAAAAATACCCTGGTGTTGAAAGTTTAAAGGTTGCGGTGATGGGGTGTATCGTCAATGGACCGGGAGAATCAAAACATGCTGATATCGGTATTTCATTGCCTGGAACGGGAGAAAGTCCAGCAGCACCTGTTTTTATTGAAGGGCAAAAGGTGAAGACTTTGCGTGGAAACCGTATTGCTGAAGAATTTGAATTTCTCTTAAGTAATTATATTCATACACGTTTTGGGAAAGGTTGAAACAAATTATGAAGAGGACCGAAACAAAGAAAAGCTTTTGCTTTGCTGTGGTAGGTTTTTAATTTTTGCGTGTTGCACTAAAACGAGCGGCTTGCTGGAGCGGTTTTGCTTTGTTGCCAAAAGGTATTAAAAGTGCTTCTGCTTTAGCGATGAGTTCGTCTCGTTTTTTTTGTGTTTCTTTAACACCATAAAGATGAATAAAAGTGGCTTTGTGTGCTGTTTCATCTTTTCTCGCGGTTTTACCTAAAACTTTAGTGCTGGCGGTGACATCAAGTAGATCATCTGTTAATTGAAAGGCTAAGCCAAGATATGTTCCAAAAGCAGCAAGTTTTTCGGTCAATTCTTTGGAAGCATTGCCGATGATTGCTCCTGCTTGGCAAGCAAAGCTTATAAGAGCTGCTGTTTTCATGTGTTGGAGAGTCGTGATACTGGCGCTCTCTTGTGGTTTTTTTTCTGTTTTAAGGTCAAGCATTTGTCCGCCTATCATGCCACCAAGTCCTGATGCTTGTGCAAGAGCGGTAATCAGTTTGATTCTGGTTTCAAAGGAGAGTTCACTAGCTTTATGGGCAATGATTTCAAAAGCAAAAGTCAAAAGAGCATCACCTGCTAGAATTGCTGTGGCTTCATCAAATGCTATGTGGACGGTGGGTTGTCCGCGTCGGAGTGTATCGTTATCCATGGCAGGAAGATCATCATGAATCAGAGAATAACAATGGACACATTCTAAAGCACTTGCGATGTTGAGAGAGTGTTCAGCTGGGATGTCAAAAAGTGCACTACTTTGAATAACCAAAAAAGGACGTAGCCGTTTCCCACCATTGAGCACGCCGTAACGCATGGCTTTGAGTAAAATTTCAGGACGAGCAATTTCACCATTTTGGACTTGATCACTTAACAGTGTGGTAAGCCGTTTTTCAACACTGTAGGCGTTTTTCGCAAGAAGGGTTATAAATTCATGCATTCTTGTTTCCTTATATTTTGCAAAAAAAAGTTTTAAAATTGAGTGCATAACATAAAGTGTAACTCTTTTTTGTTTTATCAATTTGCGTAAGCTTTTAAATCCTGTCCCTTAAGTTTACTGTTTGCGTGCACTGTATGTGCGTGTTGTGTTAAAGCCAAACAAAAAATTAAAAGAATGTCTAGTCAAAAGACTTTAATCAGTGTATATACCTATCAAGTTTTGTAATGTTTTTCATAAGAGCATTGTCGAATTTGTGATGTTTTTGATAAAAAAACGATCATAATGGGCATTGCTTTTTCTGTTTTAATGGATTTGGAGTGTCTCTTTATGGCTGTACCTAAACGAAAAACCTCTCCATCGAAGCGGGGTATGCGCCGTTCGGCTGATGCCCTTAAGGCGCCGACTTATATCGAGGATAAAAACTCTGGTGAACTACGTCGTCCTCATCATATCGATTTGAAAACTGGAATGTATCGTGGACGTTCAGTTTTGCCTGCTAAAAATTGAGATTTTTATCTCTCTAGCATAGATGGATTCATTTGAGTCAGAGATAGATGAGAGAGGAGGTAAATGAATGTGCGCATGCGCTGTATTTTCGCTTCTTCTTCTTCTCAGAAAGAAGACACAGCTGATGGATTTTCTTCTGCGTTTTTATTGTTTTAATGGGTGTCTTTTGCCTATACGCTTTGTCTTGAGTGTACTTATATGAAGAGGCTGTAAAGGTTCTCTCTTTCTTGTTGGCTCTTGATGAGGGTGTTTGGTGAAGGAGTCTTTTCCTTCATGGCATTCTTAAAAGCCTATTGGAAAGGGGGGGATAAAAGCAGGAGGAAGAATCAATTTCATAACAATATAAGGTTCTAATATCTCATTTCACTCATATCATGTTCAATTCTACCAATATTGCTGTGTGGGGAATTCGTGAGGAGAATAGGTGAATTTTCCTATCAAATATTCTTCTGTTGATGAAAGCCCACTAATAAAAAATAAAACCAGTAGAATGCTGGTTTTATTTTATGATCGAAAGATTTTGCAATTTATTATGCGGCATAGACAGCTTCGCTGTTTGCATTTATCTCATCTCTCTTAGTTTTAAATTCACGCTTTAACTTTTTGGAGAGATGCATTTCTATGAGATTGATGGCTTCTGTTTCAGAAAGACTATTAATAACAGCAATTTCACGAGCCATCCTTTCAAGTGCAGCGGTATAAAGTTGACGTTCGGAATAAGATTGTTCAGGTTGTAGATCTGAACGAAAAAGATCACGTACTACTTCGGCGATACAAATAAGGTCTCCTGAATTAATTTTAGCATCATATTCTTGGGCGCGACGTGACCACATGGTTCGTTTAACCCGCGCTTTTCCATGCAAGATTTTCAATGCACGTTCAACGGAATCAACAGCAGATAATTTGCGCATTCCAACGGAAATAGCTTTTGCAATTGGCACTTTAACATCCATCTTATCTTTTGCAAAATGAATGACAAAAAGTTTTAATTTATGCCCTGCAACTTCTTGATCTTCAATCGCTATAATTTGCCCTACTCCATGGGTAGGGTAGACAATATATTCAGAGGTTGAAAATCCTTTAGCATTGGAAGACGTTCCATGTTGGGATGCCATATCTTAGTTTACTCCCTTTAGTGACCAGCAAATGTAACGGAAAACAGGCTAAAAGCCTGAATGTTGAATGTTCTTTAACCAAGTATATTATACGAATTTAATGTGCATAAAAGTTGAGTACTTTTAAAACAAACAAAAAATACCTTCCTTTACAAGGAGAAAGCAAGAAAAATACCTAGAAAGATGATCATATTAAAATAATATTAACATCAAACGTCAAAAGAATCAATCATTTCACTCGGGAATTTTTATTTTTACAAAGAAATGATTTCAATTTTTGAAGGCGCATGTTGTGTATCCTATGCCTATTATTCTCCACTTCCTGGATTTTCTGAAAAATACTTCTCTAATTTATCTGGGATGCCATCCATTTCTTTTGCTTGAGGAAGAGGATCTTTTCTAGTGGTTAAATTAGGCCATTTGTTTGCATAATGAAGATTGAGTTCTAGCCATTTTTCTAGCCCTGGCTCTGTATCCGGTTTAATGGCTTCTGCAGGGCATTCTGGCTCACAGACACCACAATCGATACATTCATCGGGATGAATGACAAGCATGTTTTCACCTTCATAAAAACAATCAACAGGGCAAACTTCAACGCAATCAGTATATTTGCAATGAATGCAATTGTCAGTTACTACATAGGCCAAAATCAAACTCCATTTTTATTTTAGTGACCTTTGGAGGAAAATGTATGTGCATCTTTATCTTTTTCTCTTATCAGTTGATCGCGCAGTGCAGCTAATTTTGCAAAAGGTGAATCAGGATTAGGACGCTTTTCCCTCTGAGATAATTGATGATTGCTGCGTTTGCTATGCTGTTTGTTCGCCTTGTGAGAGTGTCTGGTGTGTGGTGTAGTTTCTCGAGAGCTGTTTTCCTGTATATTTGCTTCTTTTTTAAAGGGTTTGCTTTTTTTGTTTTGTCCCCTGTATCCAGATCTCTCATTGTTTTTTGGGAGACGGTGGTGATGGTTATAACGCCATAGTAAAACAACTTTTTCTTCTGCTACGACGCGTTTTTGCTTAGCAAAATCGCCAACAGGTTCAGCTGCTGGTAAACAGTCTAACGTGTCGGATTGTGTAACATATGTAGGCAAAGCTTCTTTTTTTTCCTGTGTTGACGATATGCCCATGACTTGCCATTGGTCGCCAACGCATTCTGCCGCAGGAACATCCTGTGCTATTGTACATGTATGAGAAGAGGTTTTGTTTTGAAGAAGATTTTGTTCAAAAAAAACACTGCTTATGGCATGCGATTGATAACCAAGACCTTTTAGAATTTCTTCCATATCGGTTCCATTGGCTCCAAGAATAGACATCATTGTTGGAGTGACAAAAAAACTTTTCCCATCATAAGCTCCATCGGGTTTGGGTTCATTCCCTTGTTTCCAATGAAGAGCAGGGCGGATAAGATTTGCAAGACGCTCTAAAATATCGATCCGGACAGCACGCTGACCTAAAATGCGATAACCGGCTAATTGATAAAATTGCCGGTTATAACTAGGATCAACAACTAAGGAGGTTCGTCCAGCGGACAACGCTGCAAAAATTTCACCTAAACCAGTTTGATCATGCCCCTCATTTTGAAGATTCCAAAGCAGGGTAACGGCTTGGGCCGGGGCTGGTTTAAGCATCCCTGCAATATAAATATGAAACGCACCAAAACGCACCCCTAATCGTCGGAGAACTGCTCGCGATTCTTGATCAAGATTTTTGACAACTGTGGCTATTTCTCGACGAGGGATAACTCCTAAAGAGTTGACAAGTTGTGAAGCAAGATTGCTTGTTGAATCCGTCAAACCCTCAGCACCACGTAGATCAAACAGTGGTTTTAATGCTATTTCAAAATGAAAGGTAATAAAACGCTCTAATCGTTTCACGACGTTATCTCGCGCTTCTCCCGTTAATTGTGTATCTGCTAAAATAATCAGTTTGGGTTTTAAAAAATCTTCTGTTGCAGCGAGTTGGCCAACTGGTTGGCCAATCCAGCGCACAATGCCATCAGAACTGAGGGTGAAATCTCCATTGGCTGAAGCACAAAAACGCGCTGCACGTTTCGAAAAAGCAAGCGTTAAATTTTCATTCTCTGCTGAAATTTGTGCAGCAGTTGTTTGATCGTCGGTGGTGTTTTTGTTAGCATAAAAACGAAAACCTTCAAATTTGCCACGTTTATGTTTTTCAATAAGAATATCATCCTGAAGAATATCATTCTCTTGAACAATCTCACTATCCATGATCATTTTCTCTCTTAGTGCTACGCTGATAAAAAACTTATTCCCGACAACTCAATAATCGTGCTGCTCCTTTAACACGTTTGTTACATTTGCTTCAATCATTCTTGTTGTTTTTTGATGCTTCTTTTTACCATTTTGACTTCAGATATTTTCTTTTTCATTCAGTTTTCATTCAGTTTGGATGTTTTATACACCTTCATTACATGTATTAGTTGTATTGTAAGGCTGCAAGCGTAAAATAATTTTTTTACTCAAAAGGCAAGTCAGTCGAAAATCCAACAAAACATTCCCTCTTTTGTTGGAGTATTTTATTTTTCTGCTGTTCTATTACGAACATGTGAGAAAAAGCTTTCTTGCGCATTTCTTCGGGTAAAAGACGTATTCATATCGCTGTTTGGGACTGAAGCTGTGTCTAATGGCAAGAAGTTTTACGATAACAATAAAAAAACAATTGCGATTATAAAAATACACGCTAAAGTAGTTCTCATAAAAATAAACAACTTTTACGTTCTTTTTTAAGAGAGAATGATGATGTCGTTGCCAAATCAACTTTGATAATTTTTAATCGCAAGGGGTTATTATGGGTAATCTTCCAAATGCTGTTTACAAAAATAGTAAAAATTATAGCGATGCAGACAAAAGTTTAGGACGCAATATGATGCGTTCTGCTATGCAAGCGCCTTATCTTGAACGGCAAAAAGAGCATGATTTGGCTCTGCGATGGAAAGACAAACGTGATGATGATGCTATGCATCAAATTGCAGCTGCTCATATGCGTTTGGTGATTGCGATTGCTAATCGTTTTAAACGTTTCAAAATGCCATTAGGGGATTTGGTACAAGAAGGCTATGTGGGGCTGTTGGAAGCTGCTGCGCGTTTCGAACCTGATCGCGAGGTACGTTTTTCAACTTATGCCACATGGTGGATTCGCGCTTCTATACAAGATTATATTTTACGCAATTGGTCAATTGTTCGAGGAGGAACTAGTTCCTCACAAAAAGCACTTTTCTTTAATCTGCGTCGTTTGCGAGCAAAATTGGTGCAAGATGATAGCGATCTTTCAAAACAAGATATCTTCCGTACTATTGCTGAAAAGCTTGGCGTTTCAGTGCGTGATGTTGAAACAATGGATTTCCGTTTTTCGAGTTCTGATAATTCTTTGAGCGTTTCTGTTTCTGAAAATAGTGATAATCCTGTTGCCAAAATGGATGCTCTTGTGGATGATAGTCCTCTACCTGATGCTTTAATTGAACAAGTGATTGATGGTCAAAGGCGCACACAATGGCTTTATGATGCATTACAAATTCTCAATGAACGGGAACTGGAAATTATTCGTTTCCGTCGCTTAAATGAAGAAGGTGCTACTTTAGAAGTTTTAGGTGAAAAATTGGGAATTTCAAAAGAGCGGGTGCGTCAAATTGAAGCGCGAGCTTTGCAAAAGCTGCGTTCCGCTTTGCTTACTGTTAATCCAGCAGATGCTTATGATGTGTAAGCTGTGAAGATTTTTCAGGAAGCAGTCCGTGGATAGGGTACAATTAAAGTCGGTTTTGAAGTTAACGGAAGCGGTGGGGCATATGCCTCAGTGTGCAGTAAATGATGAAAAAGGCTGTCTCTTTGTTTTTTTATTGCATGATGATTTTAACGGTTGCTCCTGTCTGTAAAGTTTGGCTTGGTGAGAGTGCATTAAGAATGCGGAAGAGTTTTTCTTTGTGAGCTATATTTTGCATCTTTTTCGCAAGGTTTGCAACGCTTTCTCCTTTCTGAACACGCACAATACGGATTCTCAAAGGTTGCAGCTTTTTTAGCTGTGATGATGAAAGAAAATGAAAACTTTGTACTGTTTTTTCGGCAATCTCTGCAAAATTTTGAGCATCACGAGGAGCAGCAGTCAGAAAACGCAAGATGTGGTTGTTGAGCAAAATGACAACTACATCAAATTGCCATTGTGCATTGTATGCACGGGCCTGAGCTCCAGGTAAACCTCGAATTATAAGTGGGTGGACAGAGGATTTATCTAGTCCTGCAAGCCAGCCACTTTGCAAATATTCACTCGCAGACATTTCAGCAGGATGCGGCATGGCATCAAAACGAATGGCAATTTTATCTGGGCCGCTAGCCCAAACAGTGTGCACTGAATTGTCTATGATGAAATTCTGTGGAACGGAAAAAGTTATGCCCAATTGCGGGTGAATAAATTGGTTATTTTGCACAAAACCCGTATGGAGGCTACCCCCAAAAATCATGCCATCAATGCTTTTGAGAAAAGCATCACGATCCGTGTTTCCAGTGTTTACTGGAGTGATTTTATATGCTTTTTTTATCGCAAGACGAATTCGTTGTGGGGTAGTTGGATGTGTTATGAGAAAATCTAAGGAAGCATTTTGGCTACCTGGGATATTATGAAAAAGGTTATAGGCTGCCATCGACTGGAGAAAACGTGGCAAAGAAAACGGATCATATCCTGCTTGTTTGAGCATTTCCAGTGCAATCGAATCGGCTTGTAGTTCCTGATTGCGCGAAAATTGTGCAAGTTGTCGCTTGTCTTTAATGCTTTTGTGAATTTTTTTTCCACTAAGAGAGAGAAGATTTGGTGATATACGCTCTGTTGTCTTCAATTCTGCTTCTTTTTGTAAGCGTAAAATGCCGTGATTGGCAGTAATATGGGCTATTTCATGGGCTAAAATTGCCGCAACTTCTGAAGAATCGTTAGCCAATGCCAACATACCGCGGGTGAGGTAGATAGAACCATTGGGCAAAGCAAATGCATTGACACTTTGCGTATTTAAAATTGTAAGTGAATAGCTTTGGTGAGAATTTTGTGATCCAACGGTGAGTTTATGCACAATATTTGCTAATAGGCGTTCAAGTTTTGGATCATGATAAGCGCCTCCATAGATTTGTAAAATACGAGGGTGTTGTTTTGCACTTAATGTGGCATAAATATTGTTCTTGCTGGTGTGTTTCCTTCTTGCAGAAGAATTCCAAGAATGACACATCTCGTTGGGAGAGAAAGCTGTGTGACACGCAGAAAGGAAAAGCATTAAAATTATCAGAAGTATTTTATACATGCTAGTGCAAAACAATAATATTTGTTGAAAAATTTGGGTTCGTTGAAAATTTGGTGCCGACGAGTGTGCTACCATCTTTTTATAATATTTTGACAAATTTCATTCGTATCTTTTGGGTCTGTTTTTAAAGTGAAGAAACTCTCTAGGAATTTAGAAAGGATGCTTTCAACTCTATCACAATTATTTTTATACAAAGATGATATAAAAGGAAAGCATTATGAAAGGCATGATCTGTCATGACAACGTTTGTAATATTGTTAAATGGAGATCTTTTTATCACTGATCGTTTGCGTAACCAAATTCGCAACAGTCGCGTGATTGCGGCTGATGGCGGAATGCGTCATGCAGAAGCTCTCAATGTGGTCCCTGAGTTGTGGTTGGGCGATTTTGATTCCTCTCAACAGGCTTTAAAAAGTAAATATGCAGACGTTCCCCGTGAGGTTTTTCCCCCTGATAAAGATATGACTGATAGTGCACTGGCATGTGAAAGAGCTCTCCAAAAGGGGGCTGAAAAACTTATTTTGTGTGGTGCTTTTGGAGGTGAAAGAAACGATCATAGCCTTTCTCATATGACACAAGCACTGGTAATGGAAGAAAAAGGCATTTCAGTGTTATTGACCAGTGGTTGTGAAGAAGGTTGGCCACTTTTGCCAAAGCCTTTTTCATGTGATTTACCTGATGGTTCTTTGTTTAGTATCATTGGTTTTTCTGATTTAAAAGGATTAACCATATCAGGTGCAAAATGGTCTCTTTGTGATAAAAATGTGTCATTTGGGTCTTCTTTGACGCTTTCTAACCGCATTTGTGGAACCTTCTCTTGTCATTTATGTTCTGGAAAAGCTATAATGTTGGCATCTGTATCTATTCCATAAGATTCTTCGGGTATATATAATGCAGAAGGGGGGGATAAGTGATAAAGTGCCTACATAAAATGTACTTATGTTTTGATCTTGTTAAGGAGAGGTTTTTATATGTTAAAATCAATTTTGAAAGTGGCAGTTATTTCCGTTATTGGTTTAAGTACGGTGGCATGTACTTTAAATGAGCAACGCGTTGCACGTTACGGTGTAGGAGGTGCGGCAATAGGCGCTTTAGCTGGAACAGCAATTGGTGGAGGTACGCCCGAAGCAGCACTCGCTGGTGCAGCAGTTGGTGCACTTGCTGGGTCTGTGACAGGTGCTGCTGTCAATCAGCAAAGACAAAAAAAACAAATTGTTGTTTCACGTCCAGAAATGTGCACATATCGTAATCGTAAAGGCCAAATTTACCAAGCGCCTTGTGCTCAAAAAGTGCAGACACCACAATTGTGTACTTACCGTGATAGAAGAGGTATCATGTATCAAGCACCTTGTCCGCAACGCGTTCGTTAATGGCGATACCGCTCTTGCGGCTTGACCGCATTTTCCTGACTTTTGGAAAAACGCCCTTGTTCAACCGAGCTTGCTTAACGGTTGAACAAGGTGCGCGTATTGCGCTAGTGGGACGTAATGGGTGTGGAAAATCAACCCTGTTAAAAATTGCTGCTGGAATGATAGAACCAAACGAGGGGGAGATTTTTCGCCACCCTCGGGCAACACTCCGTTATCTCTCACAAAATCCTGATTTTTTAGGGTTTGAAGATATTCATGCCTTTATAGAAGGTGGTTTGGATTATGCACCTGATGCACAGTGGATCAATACTCTTTTGGCAAATCTTGGTTTTTCGGGAACCGAAAAATTGGCAAGCCTTTCTGGTGGTGAAAGGCGGCGCGTTTCATTATTACAAGTCATAGCTGCAAAACCCGATATTCTTCTCTTAGATGAACCAACCAATCATCTCGATTTACCAACCATTGAATGGCTTGAAGGTACTTTATGTTCTTTGCGTTCAGCGCTTGTGGTGATTTCGCATGATCGGCGATTTTTAGAAAATGTCACGCATTCAACGGTGTGGCTTGATCGGGGGATCACCAAAAGACTGGAAAAACGTTTTTCAGAATTTGAAAATTGGCGTGATAAGGCTCTTGAAGAGGAAGCTCTCGAACAACACAAATTAGGGCGACAGATTGCCCGTGAAGAACAATGGTTGCGCTATGGGGTGACAGCACGGCGTAAACGAAATGTGCGGCGTTTGGGTACTTTAAAAGAACTGCGACAGCTTTATCAAACCTATAAAAAATCATCTGGAAGTGCGCTTTTGACAACTGCTAAAAGCCACGATTCTGGTCAATTGGTGCTGGAAGCAAAGTGCATTTCAAAGTCTTATGGTGCGCGCGTTATTGTGAAAGATTTTTCTTTGCGCATTCAGCGTGGTGATCGAATCGGTCTGGTTGGTCCCAACGGTATTGGAAAGACTACATTGCTGTCTGTTTTGATTGGGCAGGAAGAGGCCAATAGTGGAATAGTGAAGCATGGATATAATATCTCCATGGCATTGCTTGATCAACAGCGCATTTTAAATGAAGAGGAAACATTGGCACATTATCTTACGGGAGGGAGGGGTGATACTCTTGTGATCAATGGGCAAGAGCGCCATGTGGTGTCTTATATGAAAGATTTTTTGTTTTTACCTGAACAAGCACGTACACCGCTTAAAGAATTTTCAGGTGGAGAAAGAGCCCGCCTTATGCTTGCTCGACTTCTTTCGCGCCCAGCAAATTTTTTGATTCTCGATGAACCAACCAATGATTTGGATATGGAAACGTTGGATGTGTTGCAAGAATTTATTGCAGATTTTGCTGGAACTGTGCTGTTGGTTAGCCATGATAGGGACTTTTTAGATCGCACTGTGACTCATATGTTGGCACCGCAGGGGGGAGGGCATTGGATTTTGTATGCTGGCGGTTATAGTGACATGATGGCACAAAACAAGCAAGCTGCATTGTTAGGGCGCAAGGAGGGGGTGGTATCACAGTGTAAAGCGTCTTCAAATCCTCGTTTGTGCGAGAATGAAAAAACCATCTTATCAACAGATGGTTGTTTTATGGAGCGGGAAAAAACAAAACCGCGTAAATTGTCTTATAAGCAGGTTTATGCGCTGGAGAAATTGCCTGAACAAATCGCTATTTTACAGGATGAAATAAAAAAAATTGAACAAGAACTTTCTGATCCAGTACTGTATTGCAATGATAAAGAGCGTTTCGAGTATCTTTCTACAAAGCTTCAAGAAAAGCAAAAACTTTGCACGAAAAAAGAAGAAGAATGGTTGGAACTTGAATTATTGCGCGAAGATATAGAGTGTGTGAAGTCATAAAAAACGTGTTCGCGTTAACCTTTTTCAAGAAGCTTTTTATAGATTTGAATCATTGCTTTTCTTTCATTTCTTATCTGTTTTCTGCACAATTCTTTATGAGATGTGTGCGTGCACTAGAAGCGAAAAATACTTGCGTGCAAAAAGAAGAAGAATAGTTGGAACTTAAACTTTTGTGCGAAGATATAGAAAAGAAACCTCTTCATAATTTCGTGAGGTTTAAATATTATCATACTCAACTGCTAAAAACACCTTGATCATGCTTTATTCTAATCTTTTAAGCTATAAGAATCATGAATTTGAAAGGTAAGAATGTGATCTCTCCATGTGCCGGAAGTTATTAGACAATCTCTAGTGTAGTCTTCTTTCTCAAAACCAAGGCGTTTCAATAAAACTCTACTTCTGATGTTTTCGGGCCTATAGTTTGCGACTACTCTATGCAGGTGATAAACATCAAAGGCATGGAGTATCAAAGCAGATAAAATCTCAAACATGAGACTTTAGTTTTATTGTTTTTCATAAAAAGAAAAACCAAGGTGGCAGGCTTGAAAAAAACCACGAATTATATTTGAAAATTCTACCACGGTGATGATGGTTTTGTCACTTTTAATCGTACGGCATATCGGTATGCTGTTTCTTGTGCACTTTCACAAGCGAAGGTGTCGGCTTGTGTTTTCCAAACTGTGAGGGAGTTGTGATCATCAGATTTGATCGGTTCCCAAGGATAGAGAGGGTTTGCATTGTGCAGGGAATAGGAAGACAGTTCACCTGCATCTTCTAAACCGATTAATGTGGAAATTGTCCGTTTTGTTTTGATAGAGTCATAGTCCTCTCCTCATAGGAATGTATAAGTCTGTATTTTAACATGTTTTTTTCCTTTTTGGTGAGATTAATCTCAAAATGTGGGAAGTTAACTAGGAATTTCATCAGAAACGATAAATTTTTTGTGAGGGAGGATAGAATGAGGGGAAAAGATTACAAATAATCGGATATTCTTTTAATCATGTGTGGTTGTTCTTGATTGCGCTTTACAGTGTGATTTTTAAATGGATAAGTTTTTTTATGCTTCTCAACAATATCTTTATTGTTTTATAGACTTTCCTTAGATGTTTGATTTATTCATTCACGAAATTGTTTTGCAAATTATAGGGGGCACTTTATTGTCATTGCACGCGAATTGCCAATGCTCAATCTCTTGGTGATTTGATCACTACTCTGAATTTGTGACTCTGTGACGGTTCAGTCTCTTCTTACCTTAAATGATTGTGTCATTTACGCTTAAATTTGTTTGTGTTTCTACTTATTTCTTAAGAAGTTTGTTAACCGGTTTTAGCGTCAATTTTTTCATGATTTAATCTCCAACAGTTATTTGACTCCATTTGCATCTACCTGTTTCTTCATCTTACCTCTTTAAAGAGTGCTTGAAGTAGAAGAATACTGCGGGCTTAAGAGACATTATACTTTCATGCAAAATAGAACGCTATGCAAAATAGAATATCATTATGTTACACATTTACGCACTTTTTTAAGAGACATCTCTTAACGCTCCCAAGCTTCTTTCACGATAGTGCTTGTGAAGAGCCCGTGAATGGTATACTGAAAAAATCATTATGCTTCACTTTCTTTAGGTTTATAATAATAAAAGCGTGTGAAAATCTTCTGTAGCATCACGCCTTCCTTTCATAGTGTTAGCAGGGAAAGTCCATGTATCGCCGTCAATCTGTTCTTCACAAATATGACGCAAAAGATTTGTATGAGCACTTGTAGGGATAAGAAGATGCAAAGCCAGATGTGTTATGCTTGTTGTTTCCCAAAGTGTTTGATAAAAAGCTGAGATATTTCTCCAATCCATAGCAGGCGTGTTTTTAACTTTATGACGTTGTTTACCTAATAAAGCTCTTGCTTTTGCTGTTGTTTGTAAATCAACATCTAAACCTAAGACATCAGCGTGTTTGAGATAAAAATTGAGAGGGATAAGTGCTTTTTCTGTTATTGCAACTTTTATTACCAAATAGGAGCAAGGGGTATTGTGTATCTCTGTTTGAGTAATTTCTGAAACAGGTATAAAATCTAATTTGAGAAGAATATAAAGTTGTAAAGTTGAAAACCAGTTCCCATCTTTACTGTCATTTTTAAATTCGGCTTTAAGGTTTTTAAAAGCATTTAGAAGCAATGTTTTTTAAATAACGGAGATTACGCATTGTCCCTCACACTTTTGTTTATTGCGTTCTTTAGTGGATCACGTCCCTCACGAAGAACAGAATGCCATTGTGTTACAAGTTCACGCGCTTGTTTTAACGAGTTATCTCTTAATGCTCCCAAACTTTTTTCACGATGGCATTTGTGAAGAACTCGTGAATGGTATAATGATACAGCCATTACGTATCGCTCTCTTTACACTTATGAAGGTATAAGCCGGCACTATCATTCTCTTTTTCAGCTTAAACTGTTGCGTTAGCCCTTGCATAGAGATGTTTCATTAAGAGGCATTTTTACTCCTTTCTTGAAGAGTTGTTACCCATATGCCAATCCTGCCTGTGATATGGTAGGGAATAATTTTGATTGATTCAAGAGAATTTGAGATGAGAGAATCTTATAAAATTCGGAGCTCTCATTTACGTGGTAAAACAATGAATTATTCTTATAAATCAAAGTTTTCTTCTCAAAAAATCTCTTTCCAAATGTGCGCTATGCTGTTAATTATCTTATCACAAGTGACATGCGCTGTCCATTTCTGGCAAAAATTGATGTGCATTATTCATTTTTTTTTGCATTTTCTATTCTCTCTTCATTTTGAGAAAAGGTCTAATGTCATCAATGGCGTTAACTCATACCAAGTGCATTTTTATAAAGCTGGATGATGGCTTCTTCTTCCATGCGTTCATGTTCTTCTTTTTTACGTAATCGTATAATGCTTCGCACAGCTTTACCATCAAAACCAGAGCCTTTCAATTCGGCGTAAACTTCTTTAATATCATCAGAAATGTTTTTTTTCTCTTCTTCTAATCGTTCAATGCGTTCGATAAAAGCGCGTAATTGGTTTACGGATATAGTGTGTGTTTCATCGGTAACTGTGTTCATTTGCTTTTTCTCCGGACTTTTATGTTTTAAGCTGTTTTTTCGATGATAAAGTTGTGTAAGTAAGCCTGAAGAACAAGAAGTTAATCAAACTGTACAGTTTTTTTACAAATTGACTTTAAATATTTTGTAAAAGTTTAAGCTCTTTGTATTGACAAAAGGGCACTAAGAAGAAAAGAGTAAAAATATATCTATATACATTTGGAAAATTCTTGAGAACAGAGAAGATAAAGGGGTGTATGTTTTGTTTTAGTGGTTTACGTCATAAAGGTAGTTTTGTGATTACCAAAAAACAGACAGGGGTGTTTCAGAGAAGATTAGAGATTTTTCTCTTGAGTATTTTACTCTTGTTGTCGTTTGCTAGTTTTGCAAAAGCTGATTTCCGGGTTTGTAATACGACTCAACAACCCGTTGGCGTCGCCCTTGGGTATCGTACATTTTCAGGATGGGTAAGCGAAGGGTGGTGGGTAGTTCCTGTGACAGGGTGTAAAACCTTGATTGAGGGTCCTCTTTCTTCACGATTTTATTACTTTTATGCAGAGGGAGCAGAGAAAAAAAACAGCTGGCCAGGTTCGGTGACTATGTGTGTGCAAGATAGCCAATTTACTATTCAAGGGGTTCATGATTGTTTCCCCCGTGGTTATCAAAAGGCTGAATTTAAAGAAATTGATACGGGGAATCAAACCAGTTGGATGGTACAGTTGACTGATGAGTCTTTGTTCAACAATTCGGTTGTACAGTCCCCTTCTCTTTCAGGAGATTCTCTACCGTGAAGCGTGCACGTAAAGTAAAAATTATTGCCACTCTTGGCCCTTCTTCTTTTTCCATTTCCATGATTGAGAAGCTTTTTATGGCGGGAGCAGACGTTTTTCGTCTGAATATGAGCCATACAGATCGTGAAACAATGGTTGATTTGGTTAAGCGCATACGGAAGGTCGAAAAAATTGTTCGCCGGCCAATCGGTATTTTAGTGGATCTCCAGGGACCAAAATTACGCATTGGCTGTTTTGGTAAAGGGCAAGAAAATTTGCGTATTGGGCAAAGCTTTACCTTGGACGATCGTGATGTTCTTGGTGATGCTCAGCGTGTTTTTTTTCCGCACGGGGAAGTGTTGGCAGCTGTCAAACCCGGTGATCGGTTGTTGATTGATGATGGAAAGCTGGAACTGCTTGCACAGGTGTGTGATAGTTATTCTGTACAGTGTCGTGTAGTTGCTGGAACCCGTATTTCTGATCGAAAAGGGGTTAGTCTTCCCGATACAATTTTGCCTTTTGGCCCGATGACGTTAAAGGATAAGGCTGATCTTCAGGCAGTTTTGGGGCAGCCTGTTGATTGGGTTGCCCTTTCTTTTATCCAGTGTCCGGAGGATATTATAGCGGTGCGTGCGTTGATCAAAAGCAAGGTGTCTTTGATGGCTAAGATCGAAAAACCTCAAGCCTTGGAGCATATAGAAGAGATTATTGATGTTGCCGATGGTATTATGATTGCACGGGGAGATTTGGGTGTGGAAATGCCCTTGGAGAAGATTCCTGCCATTCAGATGGAACTTATAAAAGCTTGTCGTTTAGCCGGAAAACCCGTTGTGGTGGCTACGCAAATGCTCGAGTCAATGATTACATCATCTGTTCCTACAAGAGCAGAAGTTTCTGATGTTGCGACAGCAGTTTATGCAGGAACTGACGCTGTCATGTTGTCTGCGGAATCTGCCTCTGGTCTTTATCCTGAAGAAGCCGTGCTGATGATGGACCGAATCGCCCAACAAATCGAACAAGATCATACTTACGCGGCTCAGGTTGGGGCACAGCATCCTGCGCCAGAGTCAACGGGGACCGATGCGATTTCTCTTGCAGCACGTCAGATCGCCGAAACACTTCAATTGACAGCCATTGTTGCTTATACTGCTTCAGGTACAACGGGTGTGCGCGCATCACGGGAGCGTCCGAACAGACCCATTATTGCCTTATCACCTATTGTGAAAACAGCAAGGCGTTTGGCTTTGGTCTGGGGGCTTCATTGTGTGGTCAGTGAAGATGCTCGGGATTTAGAGGATATGGTTAATCGTGCAGCGGCGATTGCTTTTCAAGAAGGCTTTTGCCAAGGGGGAGATCGCTTCCTTGTGACAGCTGGTGTTCCCCTTGGTACACCTGGTGCTACTAACCTCTTGCGTATTGCTTCTGTTTCTCAAGACGGAACAAAGGGTGTTTAACAAGAATATTTGGACATGGGTTCTTTATGTTTTAAAGAATGCATTTCGTTTGTCATCTGTTTATATATGGGCAGGGATGTATGGTCTTCCTGTAGCGGTTTATGTAGTGAGCGATGCTGTCATGGTCTCTGCGGAATCTGCCTCTGGTCTTTATCCTGAAGAAGCCATGCTGTGATGGTCTGAATCGCCCAACAAATCGAACAAGATTATATCAGGTTGGAGTATAGCATCCGGCGCCAGAGGCAACGGGAACCCGATGTGATATCTCTTGCAGCACGTCAGATCGCTGAGACACTTCAATTGACAGCCATTGTTGCTTATACCACTTCAAGTGCAATGGGTGTTACGTATATCACAGAAGCATCTGAATAGGCCCATTATTGCTTTATAACCTTTTGTGAAAATAGTGTGGCGTTTTGGTCTAGGGACTTTGCGGGGATCAATGCTGTAATGCCGTCTGATAAAGCAGCGTTTGGTTTTTATCTTAAAGAAGTTGTGCTTATAATGGGCTAGAGCCTTTAAACATGATGTTTATGGTCTACTGTTCTTTGATTTATGCCAAATGGTCTTTTGAGATATTGAGAGATGGCTTTATCTATTATACTAGTCAATATACTAATTTATAATGATAATTAATCATTTTGAAATTTGAAGGAATGCCCTGAGTCCAAGAAGTTTTTCTTAAAATTTTTGCATGCGTGAACAAAAAAATTGCTAAAAAATATATGCTTGTTTGTTCATTAAGAGGAAACGACATGTGAATGAAAATCTTTTGAGTAAGGAGTAAAAAGAAAAAGCGTCTAAAGGCAAGGGCTATCGCAATACCATGATGAATGATGATGCTAACGCGTATCTTTCAGTATTGGTTCGTATCTTCAAAGTGTAAAGATAGCAATGTCCAATACTTCTTGTATTAGACTTTTTAATTAGAAGAAATTTTGCATGGGATTACGGCAGTTTATGTAGAGCGCATGCGCTTTTTTTTCTTTTAGAACACATGCCGTTTGTCTGCAGTTGTTGCAATTGAGATGATTCTCTTACAATGATGCGTGGGCAATCATGCTTGTTTATGCCGATCTTTGAGTGTTATAGTGCTGGTTTGTTAAACACGAATATGCGTTTAGAGATCTTCCTGTTCTTGAGGAATAAGGCTGTTTTTCTCATCTTTGAGTAATTGACTGGTAAGCTTTTCAATGCGTTTTGTTGTATCACGCATAATTCTGCCTATGGCGTGATCTCTTTCATTATGGAGTCGTAAAAGAGCTTCGTAGTCTTCTTGTAGTTTTACATTTTCTCGTTTTATTTCTTCCATTTCATCAATAATCATAATCCCAGCCATAACCGATAAACGATGATCACCAATTTCACCAAAATTTTTCTTCAAATGTGTGATATATTGGTCTAATCGAGCCGCAAGCTCAGTGAGATGGCGTTCTTGGCCTTTATCGCAAGCCATACGATAAACTTTACCATCAATGGTGACGGAAACCGTTTCCATGTCTTAAAACCTTTATCTATCAATTACGACACGAATCGTTTCCATCGCTTTAATTAAACGTTTGGAAACTTCTTTGTTTACCGATTCTAGCCGCTCAACTTGCGCTTCAGCCTTATCAAGCGCTTGGGCAAGACGGCTACGATCCGCGTTCATTCGTTGAATTTCTTCTTCCCATTCGTTGTTTTTATCAATAACCGCATTGCGGTTTATAATGGCGATTTCTAAGGTTCTAAGTGCTTTTTCCAATTGCTCTAAAGTTTGTGATAGAACCGTAGTCTCTTGGTTCATGATATTTACATCCTCCAAGTGAGTGTATCCTTTATTAATTCTTTACGCACAAACGAATCACTCATTTTCTTTTTTTGTACAGAGTCTATTTTTAAGTATGTAGGATATTTTAGCAAGCAAAGCGGGAGGTAGCTGTTAATTAAAAGCTGGATTTTTTGAGAGTATTGGCATAAATGATATGTGCATAAAGGATGTGTGAGGGGAATGTTACTGAAGTAATCGCAAAAGGTCTCACGCTGACGATTGAAATGAACTGAAAAGTATTTCTCAAAAAATTTAAGAGAATATGAAAGAACAACAAAAAAACGCGTTTAACAAAGTGGTCTATCATTTATGACAAATACCGAAAAACAGAAACAGATGGCTAATGCTATCCGTTTTCTTGCTATTGATGCGATTGAAAAAGCAAATTCTGGTCATCCGGGGTTGCCAATGGGGGCAGCTGATATTGCCACCGTCCTTTATACAAAATTCTTTGCTCATGATCCCAAAAATCCTCATTGGCCTAACCGTGATCGTTTTGTGTTGTCGGCTGGCCATGGCTCTATGTTGCTTTATGCTCTCTTGTATCTTTCTGGTTATGAAGATATTTCCCTTGAAGATCTCAAAAACTTTCGTCAAATAGGCTCTAAGGTTGCTGGGCATCCAGAATATGGGTATGCTGCCGGAATCGAAACGACCACTGGACCACTGGGGCAGGGGTTGGCTAATGCCGTAGGAATGGCTCTGGGGGAGCGCCTGCTGAATGTACGCTTTGGTGATCTCATCAATCATTACACTTACACGCTGGTTGGGGATGGGTGCCTCATGGAAGGGATTTCACAAGAAGCTCTTTCCCTTGCTGGACATTTGAAACTCAATAAGCTTATCGTATTGTGGGATGATAATAACATTTCCATTGATGGAAAAATTTCTCTTGCTGATAGTACTGACCAAATAGCCCGTTTTAAAGCGTCTGGTTGGAATACACATAAAGTTGATGGACATGATCAAGCGGCAGTCGCACGAGCTATTGAGGTTGCACAAAATTCCGATAAACCAACTTTGATTGCTTGTAAAACAACCATTGGTTTTGGAGCTCCCAATAAAGCTGGAACTAATAAAGTTCATGGAGCACCCTTAGGTGCATCCGAAATTGCTGAAACTCGTATCGCTTTGGGATGGGAGTCGGAGCCTTTCCTTATTCCAGCCGATATCCTTGATAGTTGGCGCTTGGCTGGTCTTAATGCCGCTAAAAAACGACAAAAATGGAAAGAAAAATTCGCCGCTCTTCCACTCTCAGAACGGGTAGAGTTTGAAAGATTGATGCGTGGCGATCTTGTGGGTGGATTTGATGGCGCTATCGCTGCTTATAAAAAGAAATTGGTGGAGGATTGTCCGTGCGTTGCTACCCGTAAAGCTTCGGAAATGGCTCTTGAAGTGATTAATAAAGTCGTTATTGAAACCATTGGTGGTTCTGCTGACTTAACCGGATCGAATAATACCAAAAGCAGTCAGATGAAGAGTATTTCTGCTGAAGATTTTTCAGGGCGCTATCTGCATTATGGAGTGCGCGAACATGCCATGGGAGCTGTGATGAATGGTCTTGCCCTTTATGGAGGTTTTATTCCTTATGGAGGAACCTTTTTATGTTTTTCCGACTATATGCGTCCCGCAATGCGTTTGTCTTCTCTCATGGGGTTACGGGTTATTTATGTGATGACCCATGATTCTATTGGTCTTGGTGAGGATGGACCCACCCATCAGCCTGTGGAGCATTTGGCTTCCTTGCGTGCACTTCCTAATCATCTTGTTTTCCGTCCTGCTGACGCTGTTGAGACTGTCGAGTGTTGGCAATTGGCTTTGAAAACACGCAAAACACCTTCTACTTTGGCTTTGAGTAGACAAAATTTACCACTTTTGCGTCGGGAGTATGGAGAAGAAAATCTTTGTATGCTTGGTGCATATGAATTACTTACGGCGAGTGATGATGCGCAAGTTACCTTGTTTGCTTCCGGTTCAGAATTGCAAATTGCGGTAAAAGCACATGCGGTATTAGAAGAAAAGGGGATCCCAACACGTGTAGTTTCTGTACCTTGTTTTGAACTTTTTGCACAGCAATCTCTCTCCTATCAGAGGGCTCTCATTGGTGATGCACCAATTAAAATTGCTATTGAAGCTGCTCTCCGACAAGGTTGGGATCATTTTATCGGCAATGATGGGGTGTTTATTGGCATGCAAGGATTTGGTGCCAGTGGGACCATTGATGCGCTTTATAGGCATTTTGGTATCACTTGTGAGAATGTGGTCGCTGTTGTTGAAAAAAAGCTTGAAGAAATCCATGAGGAAAATATGCAATGAGTCTTCATGATTTGAAAACGGTTGAAATGAATACCTATTTATTGTGCCATAAAAAAATCAACGAAGTAAATGTGAAATGATGGGTTTTCTTGCAATGCATAAATTTGGACTTATGGCACGCGAGAGTTTGCTTGTTATCGTGGAACGTGGATGACAGGATTTTAAGGTTGTAGAAGTGAATGATTTCTGGGTGCTGGAAACCAATACCCATGTGTTATGCTATAAAAATCGATAAGGAAAATGTGAAATGAGTGTTCGCGTTGCAATTAATGGGTTTGGTCGTATCGGGCGCAATGTTTTGCGCGCCATTATGGAAAGTAGACGACAAGATATTGAAGTTGTAGCCGTTAATGATTTGGGGTCGGTGGAAACTAATGCCCATTTGTTGCGCTATGATTCTGTCCATGGACGTTTCCCTGGCACTGTTCGGGTTGTTGGTAATGCTATTGATATCGGTTCTAGTTTGATAAAAGTGTTCGCAGAGTGTGATCCAGCGCAATTGCCTTGGAAGGCTTTGGATATTGATATTGCCTTGGAGTGTACAGGTATTTTTACTGCCCGTGACAAAGCAAGTGCCCACTTGGATGCGGGGGCAAAACGTGTTCTTGTTTCTGCTCCTTCTGAAGGTGCAGATCTCACTGTGGTTTATGGAGTGAATCATCAGTCTTTGAGAAAAGAGCACCATGTTATTTCGAATGCTTCTTGTACAACCAACTGTTTGGCGCCTGTTGCACAAGTTTTGCATAACACAGTTGGCATTGAAAGGGGATTTATGACAACAATCCATTCTTATACGGGCGATCAACCTGTGTTGGATACAATGCATCGTGACCTTTATCGTGCACGTGCGGCGGCTCTTTCTATGATCCCGACCTCAACAGGGGCGGCGAAAGCGGTGGAATTGGTGTTGCCAGAATTAAAAGGATTGCTTGACGGGGTGTCGATTCGTGTTCCAACGTCGAATGTTTCCGTTGTTGATTTGACGTTTACTGCTAAGCGTTCCACAACGGTTGAAGAAATTAATACCGCTATTCGCACTGCTGCACAAGGTTCACTCAAGGGAATTGTGGACTATACTGATGAAAAGCTCGTGAGTTGTGATTTTAACCATAATCCACATTCCGCTATTTTTCACAATGATCAAACCAAAGTCATTGATGGTCAGCTTTGTCGTGTTTTGGTTTGGTATGATAATGAGTGGGGGTTCTCAAACCGTATGGGTGATACAGCTGTGGCTTTTGCCAAAACAATATAAAATGAGAGGATCTTGGAGCCTCTCATTTTATAAAGAAAGTCAAGTTTATGATAAGAAATGAAGCTGTATTCTTTTTGAAAAAAACAGTTAAGACTTCTATTTGTGTGTAGAAAAGATGCTGCTTAAATCATTGAAGTTCTGTCCTTTTTTGGTAGAATGTTTGTGGTTTTTTTTTAATCGCATGAAAGGAGAAAATTCGAAAAATGCCTTTTTGAATGAGATAAGCTTTCAGAAAATACAGATGTAAATTTTTTTCTGTAAAAGCAAAAAGAGGCTCAAAGGGGGAGAAAGTTAAGCGGGTACGTTTTTATTTGAAACAATAGAAAGTGAAGAAGAAGCAGTGATGGGTTTTCGTACACTTGATGATGTTGATGTCGCAGGGAAACGTGTTCTTGTGCGGGTGGATTTTAATGTGCCAATGGCGCAAGGAAAAGTTTGCGATGAAACGCGTCTTAAACGACATAAAGAAACACTTGTTGAATTGCAAAAGCGTGGTGCTAAGCTTATTCTTCTTTCCCATTGTGGGCGCCCCAAAGGACAAGAGGAGCCAGAATTTTCATTACGCCCTGTTGTGCAAGTGCTGGAAAAAATAATTAACCAATCGGTGAGTTTTGCATCAGATTGTATTGGTGTAGCTGCACAGACAGCGGTTGAAGCGTTGCAAAATGGTGGCGTTTTACTGCTTGAAAATGTTCGTTTTCATTCAGGTGAAGAAAAGAATGCGGGCTCTTTTGCTGAGGCTCTAGCCCATAATGGAGATCTCTATGTCAATGATGCTTTTTCAGTCTCTCATCGTGCCCATGCTTCGGTGGAGGGGATAACACATTTTTTGCCTTCCTATGCAGGGCGTTCTTTACAATGTGAATTGCAAGCGTTGGAAAAAGGGCTTGGTAAACCAGCGCGTCCGGTGATTGCACTTGTTGGAGGGGCGAAGGTTTCCAGTAAGCTTTTTGTACTCAATCATTTGGTTGAAAAAGTCGATTATTTGGTCATTGGTGGTGGCATGGCCAACAGTTTTTTAGCTGCGCAAGGGGTTCGTGTTGGAAAGTCACTATGTGAACATGCGCTGACGGAAACGGTAAAAAAAATTATTGAAAAAGCACGGGAGTGCCAATGTCGGCTTCTACTCCCCGTAGATGCAATAGTTGGATTTCGCTTTGAAAAAGATGCGCCGCATCGTCTTTATGATATTGGAGATATTCCTGAGGATGGGATGATTTTGGATATTGGTACGCGCTCTATTGCGCATATCAATGCCGTCATCGATAAAGCTGCTACCCTTGTGTGGAATGGACCCCTTGGTGTTTTTGAGATGTCTCCTTTTGATCAAGGAACGATTGCAGTGGCACGCCATGCCGCAGAACTTAGTTTGACAGGGAAATTGCTTTCAATTGCTGGAGGAGGAGATACGGTATTTGCACTTAATCATGCTGGTGTTGCTGATGATTTTACTTATCTTTCAACTGCTGGTGGAGCCTTTTTGGAATGGATGGAAGGCAAGATGCTGCCTGGTATTTTAGCTCTCACGCAGGCTTAGAGGAATTCGTTTGAACGGACAGTTTTAAAAAAGCTGTATGGTTATGGAAGGTGTGCTGGTGCATTGCATACTTTTGGAAATTAAGACAGGATAAAGAGGATTTTTTAAATGAATGAACGTCTTGAAGATATAGCGCTTACTTTGGTAAGTGCGGGGAAAGGTATTTTGGCAGCAGATGAAAGTACTGCAACGATTAGAAAGCGTTTTGAAAGCATTGGGGTGGAATGCACCGAAGACAATCGTCGCGCTTATCGTGAAATGCTTTTTACTGCAAAAGAAGCCATGGAAAGCGCTATTTCTGGTGTCATCTTATTTGATGAAACACTGCGTCAAAAAGCATCTACGGGGCAAATGTTGACAGATCTTATTCGTGATGCAGGTGCTGTGCCAGGGATTAAAGTCGATATTGGTGCCAAACCGTTGGCAGCTTTTCCTCAGGAAACGATTACAGAAGGATTGGATGGCCTTCGTGAACGTTTAAAGGGTTATTATGCTTTGGGAGCTCGTTTTGCTAAATGGCGTGCGGTCATTGCCATTGATGCACATACTCTCCCAACAAGAGGAGCAATCAGCCAAAATGCACAAGCTCTCGCGCGCTATGCTGCTTTATGTCAGGAAGCTGGTCTTGTGCCGATTGTTGAGCCGGAAGTGCTGATGGATGGACCATCACGCCAGCATTCCATTACACGCTGCTTTGAAGTAACAAAAGCTGTTTTACACACTGTGTTTAAAGAATTGTTTGATGCGCGTATTTTTTTCGAGGGCATGATTTTAAAACCCAATATGGTGATTGATGGAAAAGATGCTCGCATTGCTTCTGTTGAAGAAGTGGCTGAAAAAACGGTCTATGTTCTTAAACAGACTGTTCCTACTGCTGTTCCAGGAATTGCTTTTCTTTCTGGAGGACAAACTGATGAAGAAGCTACGGCGCATTTATCGGCTATAAATGCTTTGGGGATATTGCCTTGGAAATTGACCTTTTCTTATGGGCGGGCGTTGCAAGCAGCTGCGTTGAAAGCGTGGGGCGGGAAAGATGAAAATATTGTTATTGCACAAAAGGCTTTTTGTCACCGCGCACGGATGAACCATCTTGCTGCTTTAGGACAATGGACAAAAGAGCAGGAGAAATCTTGTACTTAAAAAACGATAAAACGCCGCTTTAATGCGGTTAAAATTTTGGTTTTTAAGTGAAAGATGTAAATCTCATGCTGTATCAAAATGTTTAAGGGTGCAATATTTTTCTGTTTTGTGCACGAAGGGGCCAGAAGTTGTTTAACCGCAGGTTAAAAGATGGGCAGATTCAAGGTGAATAAATCAGACTTGAACACAGTGTGAATCGTCTGAAGCGCGTATTTTTTTCGAGGGCATGATTTTAAAACCCGATATGGTGATTGGCGGAAAAGATGCTCGCATTGCTTCTGTTAGAGCAGGGGCTGAAAAAAGGTTCATTTTCAGAAAGCGATCCACATTCTTCGATAAACTGTTGATGAAGAGACTAAAAGCTCGAAAGGTAAGGAGATTGAGTATACCGCCTTACGAACTCGTGCGTGTGCTAAGGATAGTTCATATTCTTTGACAGTTATACAAACGGTGAAGAAGGTTCTCAAAGTAAGAGAACTTGCTGGGGCTTGGCTACCACTAGATATGCACGAAGATAGTTTTGTTTCGTGGATTTTTTTCGACATTCATTCATCATTATTGATGCTGCAAAATGCGATTTGAGAGCCTGTAAGGAGATTCCTTCTTGAAAAACCTTACTCAATTTTTTTTTGAAAATTTGTTGATCATGTGGTTTTCATCCGATGCGTAGGAATTGCTTTGTATGTGGACATAAAACCTTTATTTATAAGTATAATTCATCATTTTGCATCTTGAATAAGAGCGAGAATATCGTAAGATTCTCTCATTTCAAACCCTCTTATAGCGAATCAAACAAAACTATTCGCTTGTATGTTACAAGTGGGATTGTCTGTGTATAAAAACACTTTGAGAAAGAAGTAAAGATGTTTTTTATGAACTGTCTCAATGCCAAGGGTTGCGACATCGTGAGCTGGCTAAAGAGAATGATGGGGTTGGCTTGTTCCTTCATAAACGTAAAGATGGCTTTGCTCCACCTTTTTGCATGGGGGAATTTTATGTCCTGAAAATGCCTTAAAAAAACTTCTACCCTTGTGCTGATTTTGGCACTGGCAATTGGTAGACGATTTTATCTTCGGTGAGGAGGTTCTTATAATGGATCTTAACGGGTATCGTTTGACAGTAGGTTTTGTACTAAATGGGAAGAGATGGGATTAGGTAGTAATACGTTGTAATTTACTGTTTTTATGATTAATTTTTACCATTAAATGTGCACTTCGATAAAATGGATTTTCACACCTAAAATCGCAAAAAAATCGTAAAAATCAGGAATTTGAGTGTAAAACTGTGAAAAGGCTTTGAAAGGTCTTTAAAGATCCTTGAGAACCCCTTTAAAAACCCTTTGAAAAATAAATTGGTACAAAATCTGATGACAAACTACAGCGGGACAAAGTATCTGTTAAACTAGGGTAGACAGTTTTGTGCAGCAGGCTATACAATGCTGGAAGAGAGCGCAAATTAATTCTAGAATAGCGCAGTGAGTTGCTTTTTTTCCACTTTGTGTGGGTTGAGTGTTTGCATCTTATCTTTATAAAGGCATAAAATAGAGCTCTTGTGAGATTTACCATCACTTTTTTATTGCATCTGCTCTTGCATATAATGGTTTATGATTTGTCTATTTTATCCGTTCTAAAATTGCTTTTCAAGTTGTAGGCCAAATCTTCTATTGACTAAAATCTTTTTTATGGACATATCTATTATGAAAGAATTCGCTTTGTGGAGTCGTATTCTCGACGTTGTGTTTTTATTTCTTATTCTGTCATTTTTGATGTTCCTTTTGATGATAAGGCGTCATGTCCTGATAGCTAAACCGCCAATGTTGGTTTATCAGCCAGTCGTTTTTTTGATTTCATAAGTAAGAATGTTTGAAAAAACGAAATATAACAGCCTCAAAGAGGCTGATGTAAGAGTGGTAAAGATTGCATTATATTCTTAAAATCACTCTGTTGTTCTTTATAAGCATGGCTGGATTTAATTAAAAAGAGCAAAAATTGTTCAGACGATGAGAGAACTTTTATGTGATCAAAAGATTTTTGTAAAATGCGCATAGCCAAGGGGAATCCAAATCGATAATCCAGTGTGCGTTATAAATGGAGTTCGATAGTGAACAATAGCAATGGTGAAAAGAAAATTTTCCTCTTTTGCGGATGTATAAAGCAGGACTTTATAAATTTATTCAGAATCTTATTATAAAATAGCTTACAATGATAATCCTCAAAATGTCTATTTGGGTAGTTTTGAGAGTTCTCATCATCACTAGAAAGAGGCTTTTATTCGTGTTTTATAAGCATAAATTTGTAAATTTTATCTATGTATTGTTTTTGAAACAGTTTCGCACGATAGCTATTGCTAGAACAGAAAAGGTGTTTTTGATCTCAGAGAAAAACTTCTTGATAAAAAATTATATTTTATCACTTGAAAAATTACAGCTTATAGTGCTTTCTTTCTCAACACATTTTTTCCAAAGTCGAAAATAAATTATCTGTTTGCACCGCGCAATTCTCTTGCCAGAATTCTCATCACTGTGCTCGCAGTTTTTTTGCTCGTCACAATCAGAAAAAAAACTCCCATGCTGAGATTAGCAAAACGATTTTTAAATTTAGAAATGTGATCACTTTTATCCACCAATATTTGAAATTCACCTGTTCACTTTGTTATTTGTCTGGGCTGAAGTATTCTTGGATCAATATCCAGGTTAAGGATAGTTCTTTCTTTATAATCTCTGTCAAGCGTAATTGTTATGCATTTTTATTGTGATACATAAAAAAACCGCCTTAAATTAAGGTGGGGTGCTCATTTTCATACTCTTTATTTACTAAAATTTCCAATTGTAAGATTTCTATCGTAAAAGCTCTGGGCAGTATTTTCTGAAGGTTGAAAATAGACCAACTGGTTTCACTCTGAAACGCATTCGTCAGAAATGGCGTATCATTTTGTTTGCAATCGTTTCGTTTTTCACGATCAGAAATAAGCTTTTACATGCCCAAATTACCAAAACGATTTTTAAATTTAGAAATACGACCACCATGATCTACTAATGTTTGAGATCCACCTGTCCAAGCTGGATGCGTTCTTGGATCAATGTCCAGATTAAGGATGTCCCCTTCTTTCCCCCAGGTAGAGCGCGTCGTATACCGGGAGCCATCCGTCATAACAACGGTAATCCTATGATAGTTGGGATGAATATTGGCTTTCATGTGGTAAACTTTCTATTTTGGTAAAACTAAAGTGGCACTTACTCACTTTTTAAGTGCGCTCGCTTCGTCTTTTTGATAAATTGGTTGAAGTTCCCTTTATATAACTAAGCACGCATCAAAAAACAAGTGTTCAAAATGCATTATCGCATCAAGAGTTATAAACAATTTTATAAGTGAGAGAAACTCCAATGAATCTTTTCAATCATTCAGAAAAATCTACAAAATTTTCCCATACGAAGCCTTCATTCTCTTCGCTTACAACTTTTAGTCCTTATCTTGTGCGTTATCGCTGGTTATTTGTCTTTGCCTTTCTTGCTTTGTCTGTTGCTGCTTTTGTGACTCTTGCTTTGCCCGTTGCTATCCGCCAAATGCTTGATCATGGTTTTTCTACTTCAAGTCATGGCCATATTAATTTTTACTTCGCTCTTTTGTTTGTTTTAGCCTTGTTGCTTGCACTTGCTTCAGCTTGCCGTTATTATTGTGTCATCACTTTGGGAGAACGGATTGTTGCTGATTTACGGCGTGATGTCTTTTTGCATATTATGAAACTTTCTTCTGCTTTTTTTGATCGTTCCCATTCTGGTGAACTCGTTTCACGGCTTTTAACAGATACCACTCAAATAAAATTGGCTGTTGGCTCAACCGCTTCTACGGCTTTGCGTCATCTGATTGTGGTGATCGGAGCGATTATCATGATGGTTATCACCAATGCCAAATTGTCTTCGCTTGTTTTGCTTGCTATCCCCTTTATTGCTATTCCGTTAGTTGTTTTTGGGCGCAAGGTTCGTACACGTACACGCGCTGCGCAAGATCGTATTGCAGATGCCAACGCTTTAGCAACCGAACAGGTCAGCGCCATTCGCACTGTGCAAGCCTTTACCGCTGAAAAACTTGTTTCTAAACGTTTTTCGCAGTTGGTAGAACGTGCTTTTCAGACAGCACGTGCTTCCGTGATTCTGCGTTCCTTTTTTACTGGCTTTGCAATTTTTCTGGTTTTCGGCAGTGTGATTGCTGTATTATGGATTGGATCTCAGGATGTTTTGAATGGCACTATGACGGGTGGAACATTAGGTCAATTCGTGCTTTATGCGGTTTTTGGAGCTTCTACCTTTGCACAATTATCAGAACTGGGAGCGGAATTAATCCAAGCAGCAGGCGCTGCTGAACGGCTTGCTGAATTGTTGCAAGAACAGCCTACTATTTTAGCTCCAAAGGCTCCTGCATCATTAGCAAAACCTGTTCAAGGTGCTCTTATTTTTGATCAGGTGAATTTTATTTATCCTTCCAGACCACAAGAGAAGATTTTGCGTTCTCTTTCCTTTTCTGTCAAAGCTGGGGAAACGGTTGCCTTTGTTGGCGCTTCAGGTGCAGGAAAAAGCACAATTTTTTCTTTGATCCTTCGTTTTTATGATCCAACAAGTGGGCAAATTCGCTTTGATGGTGTGGAAATCAATCGCCTTTCTTTGCAAGATTTACGCAGTTCGATTTCGTATGTTCCACAAGATGTCGCCATTTTTGATGGTACATTGCGCAATAATATTATTTTTGGAACCGAAAATGTAACTGAAGAGCAAATCATCGCCGCTGCTAAAGCAGCAAACGCACTTGAGTTTATTGAAGTCTTACCAAATGGTTTGGATACAGAAGTGGGAGAACGCGGTATTATGCTTTCTGGTGGACAAAAACAACGTATTGGTATTGCTCGCGCGATTTTAAGAAATGCTCCCCTGTTACTGCTTGATGAAGCAACATCAGCCTTAGATGCAAACAGTGAAAAGTTAGTACAAGAAGCCTTAGAAGGATTGATGCAAAATCGAACAACACTGGTAATTGCTCACCGTTTGGCAACAATTTTAAAAGCCGATCGTATTCTCGTGATGGAGAAAGGCACTCTTGTTGAAGAAGGAACACATGCAGAACTTGTCGCACAAAACGGGGTTTATGCGTATTTAGCTAAATTACAATTTTCGCCTGAGTAAACTCTTGAATAAACTGTTATTATAGAGTTGTAAGCTGCTGTTATCAACATTGGCATCATCACTGGTTTATAAGTGTTTTGAAGAGTTCTTTCATGAGGATATAAAAGCAATAAGTTATGCGTTTTTATTATCTTTCACTATTTAGCAGAATTCGCATTCTTATGTATGATGCCAATGATTCATTTTTTTAATTTAAATCAGACCCCCGAATACAGTAAAGTTCTTTCATCACAAGTTCTCTTATTATTGAATCAATTAAAGTCGCTTGTTTGCTTGTCATCAGTATGGGGCTGGTGTATGGGTAAAAATGAGTAAAGACAAGGAGTAAAAATACCTCTTATGAATCGTCTCAAGTATCAAGAGCTGTCATAACATTTTGAGTTGACAAAGAGAATGAGAAAGCTTGTTTGTACACTTCATAAGTGTAAAGCTGATGGAGCTCAATGATTTTTTCACTATGCTATTCACGGGCGCACTCATTGTGAAATGGGTTTGCTAGCATTAAGAAATGTTTCTTTAAAGAAAGCGCGTGAATTAACTATGGCATGGATGTGTAAGGAAAAATACTTTCTACTATAATCTCATTCAAGATGATTGTTTTATGATTTTTAGATAAAATACAGCAATAATAATTTGTTATAATAAAATGAAATCCTAAAATAGTTTGTAAGGGCTTTTTTAAAACTAAATTGTACGTTTTTTAAAAGACTATAGGGTTTAAATGCCTTTTTTGAGGACTCTTTCTAACTTGATGCGAATGTGCTCATTGCCAGCAATGATATTTTTTTTGCGAAAGATATCATCGCCGCCTTCCTTATCCGTGATAAAACCGCCTGCTTCGCGAACCATCAGTATTCCAGCAGCCATATCCCAAATTTGCAGGTTATCTTCCCAAAAACCATCGATTCTTCCAGCTGCGACATAGGCCAAATCAAGAGCAGCAGTTCCAAATCGGCGAATGCCGGAAACTTCCACCATCACATTGCGTAGTTCAATAAGATAGGTTCCATGACCTGGACGTCCCAAATGGGGCATGCCTGTAGCAATCACACAATCTTCTAATCTTCGCCGTGCAGAAACACGACAACGTCGGTCATTAAAAAAAGCACCACTCCCGCGTTTAGCGGTAAAAAGTTCATCATTGATAGGGTTATAAATAACACCAGCAACGATTTTTCCTTGACTTTCTAAGGCAATGGAAACAGCAAAGAAAGGAATGCCATGAAGAAAATTTGTTGTGCCATCTAAAGGATCAACAATAAAACGATGTTGGGAATCTTCTCCAATAATTTCTTCAGATTCTTCCATCAGAAAACCAAATTTTGGTCGTGCTTTGTTTAATTCATTGAAAATAATTTTTTCCGCTTTACGATCCGCTTGGCTTACATAATCTGCCGGCCCTTTCAAAGATACTTGCAAATTTTGCACTTCACCATAATCGCGCACTAAAGAGCGCCCTGCTTTCATAGCGGCTTGCACCATGACATTCATGACTGCAGATTGCGGCATCTTTTATCCCTTATTTATCCTTTTCATTTGCACGACGCAAATAAATCAGTTCATTGGTATCAACAATGATACGTTCTCCGGCGTTAATAAAAGGTGGTACAAGAATACGAATACCATTTTCAAGAATGGCAGGTTTATAAGAGGCTGTGACCGTTTGCCCTTTGAGGGCAGGATCAGCTTCAATAATTGTCACACTCACCTGATCGGGGAGCGATATGCCAATCGGTTTTTCTTGATAAAGTTCAACAGTTACAGTCATCCCGTCTTGGAGAAAAGCAGCACGTTCACCAACAAAATCCTTTTGTAATTCAAGTTGTTCATAGGATTGCGAATCCATAAAAATCAAAGCATCACCTTGTTGATAAAGGAAAGTAAAATCTTTTTGTTCAAGACGTACTCTTTCAACCGTTTCGGCTGCACGAAAGCGCTCGTTGAGTTTTGTACCATCTATCAAATTTTTCATTTCAACTTGATTAAATGCACCACCTTTTCCTGGTTTTACAGCATTGCATTTTACAGCGACCCATAAGCTTCCCTGATGTTCAATCACATTACCAGGTCGAATTTCATTGCCATTAATTTTCATCGTCTTTATCCAATTCCATTCTTGCAAAAAGTTCTCTCTTTTTACCCTTGAGAGAGATCACTTATCGTCTTTGCAGAGAGAAAAGCCTAAAAAAAAGTACTCCCAAAAAACTTTTGTGTATTTTCGCTTTGTCAACCTTTGCAAGACCATAAAAAGCACTCAGACGCAAGGATTTTAAAAATTTGCACAAAGATTTTTGTGAGAATTTATAGATTTGAAGCAAAAAACATCATTTTTCTGAAGCCTGTGTTAAAAAATAGGCAGAAGCTTTATGATTTCTTTACGTGCTTCTTCCAGCTGTGCATGGTCCATACCTTCAAGCATCATTTCAAGATCGGGGGCTTGTATTTTTGCTTGCTTTGCAAGCATATACCATGCCGCTGCTTTTACTATATCGCCTTTTGTTCCTATTCCATCGCGATAAAGTCTTGCCAGAGAAACCTGTGCTGGCGCGATCATTTTGGTGGCATTACTTAGAAGAAGATGAAAAGCACGTGGAAAATTAGTTTCTCCCCCACGACCTTGTACAAGCCATTGTGCTAAAAGAATTTGGGCTTCAAGATGTTTATTTTGTGCAGCAACTTCCATAAGTTTGCGTGCATTACGATCATCCTTTGGCCTTGTTAAAGTCCCTAAAGAAAGAATTTTTGCTGCAGCGAAAGCAGCTGCAGCATCACCAAGGGCTGCACCTTTTAAGAACCATTTTAGTGCTTGATCTATTGCCTCATTTTCTTGGCTTTGGGAAAAAACACCTGCAAGAACCTGCTTCTCGCGTGAGGCTTTATAAAGAAGCAATTGCCCATAATAATAATAGGATTCTTTTATGCCAGAATCTACAGCTTTTCGAATAAATTGTTCACCAAGTTCCTGGTTTTGTGCAATAAAATTACCATCAAATAACATAAGTCCATAACGCAATTGCGCTTGTGGGTCACCTTGTTTTGCTGCACGTCCAAACCACAAAGCAGCGCGTGCGCCATCTATGGGAACAGCACATCCTTCTATATAAATCCGAGCAACCAGAGTTTGTGCAAAGGGATCATTTTGTTCAGCGCGCCTGAGCGCTTCACGAAAAGCTTTCAGATAATAGCCTTGGATATAATAATCATAGGCTTGATCATATTCTCCAGCTTGCAAGGGGCGGAAAGGTTTTTCAGTGTTTGCAGGATCTTGGATGGTATTGAAAGAGCGTTGAAAGCTTGAGGGTTCTTCAGCAATGCTAGCAGAATTTGCAATAGAAATTGTAAATCCAATCATTCCCAAGGTCACTAGCTTAATGCTTTTCTTCATCATAGATATTTTCCTCCTCATCACAGTGAAGAAGTTTCACATTTTTCTTTTCTCATTTCAAGCAGGGGAAAAGAATTATTATACACCAAGATGTTCTCTTTGATGGCAATAAATGCACATGCGCTTTTCACCATCTCATCAAAATTTACAAAATCGTTTGTTGTTTTTTATGGGAGGAATTTTTGTCCTTTAGGGGATTGAAGAAGTTAAAACAGATACCACGCATTTATAGCAATACTCTTTTAAGGGCTCATCATCTAAAATCAAAAAGCATTTACATTGAGGAGAGAGTTGCCTTTTAAAAATACGCATAAATGCTGATAAACAGAAAGTATAGCACTCTATAACACGATTTTTAAAATTTTCATTTTAATCAGAGATCAACTGTAAAATTGCTCTTTGTTTTACCGAGGTGAGAACTCGAAATCTTTTTAAAAGCAGGTATTCCTCTCTGCTCGAGATTATTTCATCATGATGGTATGGGCTCTCTTGTTTTATTAAGATATCGACATAAAAAAGGAAATAGAAACATTCATGATATCAGCAATTTTCTTTAAACGCCCCGCTCCTATACGATTTAATCCCTTTTCGTATTTCTGAATTTGTTGGGGGCTTACTCCTAAGCAATGCTCTAATTGTTTTTGAGACATTTTCAGCATTTTTCGCTTAAAACGAATTTTTTTGCCAACAAAAATGTCGTTATGAGGTTTTTTTTTGGGGCATTTCTCTCCGCTGGGTGCAAGCGTCCTTGCATTGGTATTCCGCGAGTAATTAAGCATTGAGCTCGAGTCAGTTTTTCGCTTTTAGTGCTGAAAAGCACTTGGACATAGCAAAAACTTCCGAAATTTCCACATTAGTGGGTTCATTTTTATGATCGAACTTAGAAGCCTGTTTTCCCTATTGACCGTTACGTATACGATCAAAACGTCTTTTAAACCATAAAGTAATTTTGACAATAAAAATTGAAACAGTTTTTGAAGCGAATTTTTTAAGGTGAGAGTTGTTAGCTTCTTATCAGACTCAAAATAATGAGAAAAGCATAACTGTTTAGTTTATTGGCTCTTGCTTGCTAGAGCAAATTATCAATAAACGGAGTGTGCTTTACACACTAAAGGTGAGGGTGTTATTCAAATTTAATTTAATACATAAGCAGATTTCTCTGGATCTATAGTAGAACCCGCTTCGCCTAATCATTTGGAAAGTTTTCTCATTATTTCTTTTACGTGTTCATTAAAAGAAAGGTAGTAAACTTCATTAATATCTGAAGGGATTTTAACGCCTTTGTTTGTAGAATAGCGATATTATTAAGAGGAAGTACGAAGATTAACATGCCCATTTTGAAAATAACATTTTGTTAAGCACGAGGTCGAGCTTCTATTTCACCGTCAGATTCAGCATAGCTTCTATCATCATGTTTGAATAGTACAATACCAAGTTCTATAGGATTGTTATGGATTTTTTTTTCAAAGTTTCAATGAGGGTTCAACCATTACCGCTAGTATTTTGTAAAATGTATTGTTCGAAATTAAACCTGCGAAGAGAAAGTTTAAGGTTTTTTAAGGAGTCATGATCATGTCCGTGAATGATAAAGATTCTTTATCTGAGGTATTGGAAGAAGTTTTTGGAGAAGGTTGCAAACCAGCTAACTATCCCTCCCTTTAAGACTCTGATTTGATATACTCCAGGGAATTTATGTGGTAGAGGTTTATCTTCTATGATTGCCATATCCATGCTGGCAAATTATCTCTTTAAGGTCTTCAAATGTTCCTCTGTATTACATTTGATTTGCGTGCCGATTTTATATTCCCCATTCTATCATCAGTCGTTGGTATTAATAATCAATATTAAAAATGATGATTTCCCTTAGTTATGATTCTTTCTTCTTGTACTACATCAAAGGGAATACTAGCTCTTTCATCTCATTTTACTGAATTTTGAGGCAAGAAGAATGCATTTTTATCACCTTTATCTGTAATTGTAGGCGCTATTTGGGTATTGAGGGATGACGTGGTGAGCTTTTTAATTAACGTTTTTATTTTTTTATAAGAATAAATTTTACAAAGGTGAATTTTCACATTTTTCTTGCATCATTTTAAGCAGTATTAAGGGGTTATCATGGGCAAAAATGACTTCTTCGACGGCAATAAATTCACATGCGGTTTTTATCACTTCATCAAAGGTTGCAAAATCGCTTCCTGCTTGAACGATGGCAGGGATTTCCATAATCTCTGCCCACCATCGTGCTAACTGGATATTGCGAGGATGAGCATGTGGTTTTTTATCCGCACCTAATTTGCCAAATAACAGATAATCAACACCTGCCTCTCCAGCAACCATCGCACAATGGCGATTGCGGATATTGCCAAAGCCAATGATTTTTTGTTCATTTTTTTGATGATTAAAGTGTTCGAGAGCCTTAAGATCACCTTCTATATGCAAACCATCTGCCTTTATTCGTTCAGCAATTCTCCATTCACTAGCGATGAGAAGAGCCGCACCGTTATTTTGAATATCCTCTGCATAGATTTGCGCTTGTTTTTGTAAAAAAACTGCATCATTCTGCTCTTCTTGAGAATCATAGACGATAACGCATGCAAAAGACTTCGTTTGTAAAATTTGTCGCAAAAAGGTGAGCGTGAAAGAACGCTGAACATCTAATGTTAAAACCAATTGCGGAAAAGGATAATACTCAACTGGTTTATTCTTTTGTTTTGTCATACAAAATCCTTGACTCTAAAAAAGAAATTTGACACTTAAAAATTAAAAACTCATTTTAACTTCGCGTTTTTGTTGAAAGAGACGACTACTTTATATAACTTTTGGGGGGCCATTATGGCATACCAGAGTGTTTTAAAGCATAATATACATCCTTTTCGTCGTGATACACGCATGGATGTTTTTCGTTCTTTAGCGTTGTTAACAATTTTCATCAACCATATTCCTGGAACTCTCTATGAGTTTATAACACATAGAAACTTTGGTTTTTCTGATTCAGCAGAGGTCTTTGTTTTGCTTTCAGGGGTTGCTCTTGGACTCAGCTTTCATAATCGCTTACAGCAGGAGTCTTTTCCTTTTATTGTGCATAAACTTTGGCGCAGAGCTTTTCAGCTTTATGCGGCACATCTTTTCACCACCTTTGTTACGTTAAGCCTTTTTTTAGGAGCCTTTTGCTTATGGCGAACAGAGAAACTTTTATCGATGAATAATGTAGGTTTATTTTTTACACAACCTTTCATTGCTTTTTTTAGCGTCTTAAGCTTTGGATATCAATTGGGGTATAATAATATTCTTCCTCTTTATATTGTGCTCATGCTTTTTGCGCCTTTTGCGCTTTATTTGAGTTGTAAAAAAAAAGGACTGTTGCTTTTAGGCTCGTTTATGCTCTACCTCCTCAGCGGATTTTATGAAATTGCTCCTCCTTCTTATCCATTAAAGGGAAAGTGGTTTTTGAATCCTTTGTCCTGGCAATTCCTGTTTGTTATAGGCTTGACAAGCAGTTTATCTCTTCAGCAAGGAAAAAATATCGCCTTTCAGACTTTTTTTGTCGTTTTTGCCGCTGCGTATCTTTTGTTTTCTCTGTTATGGGTCCGCTTAGAATGGTGGGGTGTTTTGGGGTGGCTTGGTTGGTCTTCTCCGTTGATTAATTTTAATAAAACATTTTTAAGTTTACCGCGTCTGCTTCATGTTATTGCGTTAGCATCGTTGATCCTTTGTTTGCCTCGCTTTCATATGTGGTTTCATGTTTCAGAACAGCATCCCTTAGCAATTTTAGGGAAACACAGTCTTCCCGTCTTTGTAACAGGGACTATTTTTGCTATGGTAGGGCAAATTTTAAAAACAGTGATGACAGGAACGTTTTTCTCCGATAGCCTCTTGATTATAAGTGGTATTGCTCTGCAATTTTTAGTCGCTTATTATTGTGAAAAACGCCCATCTCTTCACCGGTTTTTCATAAGGAAACCTGTCCGTTTGTAATGGCGTTCCATGACACGTTAACCTTAGCATAAGAAGTATGTTGCGCAAAAGTTTGAAAGGAGGTACTCATTAAAAAAAGCATTGCTCAATAGGAAAGGAAACTTTTTACCCCGCATTTCGTTGAGTGTCATAATCTTTGTGCTGATATTTGGAGTATAAAAGTGTGAGTGCATATAAACGTCCCTACGATGAACTCATTATCATGGTTGAGCATAATGCTTTTGACAATGCTTTTAACCGTCTTTACGAAGAAACAATGGCGCTGATTGAAGAAACAGCAACTTATATTGATACGGAGGGCAAATTAGCAACACGCTCTCTCTCAGCAGAAGTTTCTGCTCTTTATGCCAAAGAAGCGATGTATTTAAGTACACGGCTTATGCAAATAGCTTCTCAACTTCTCCTTCTTCGTGCAGAGCGCGAAGGAGAAATGTCACCAGAACAAATACAAAAAGAGCTTGAGAAAGTCTCGCTTCATACACCGACGCTGAAACTAGAAAGCGCTCATTGGCAGGAATTTCCGGAAGTCTTCCGCCACTTCGTCGCTCGTTCCCTTCGTTTAGAAGCACGCATGCAATATTTGCGCACAGGCAGAGAAGGCGTATCTTCTCCTATCTTGGAGGACGAAAATCCGGTGGGAAAACAAATCGAATTGCTTAAGACAGCTTTTCGGCGCGTTTAGAAATTTTGTATCTGTTGTTTTTTTTTCTCTATTCTGGTTGGGATGCTTTTTTCTGTGAGAGCTAATTTCGATAGAACCTCTCTCTTTCCTCTGTACCATTGCTTTGTACTTTTATTCCTTGTTTTTTTACTGTTTAGCCATTTTATTTAAATGCGGGAAAAGTGTAGAGGTTTTTTATGGGAGAGGCATTTGCTGTTGAAGAGGCGATTGGCATTGAGAAAACGGTCTCCTGTGCTTTGTCTAGAAATACGTATGCAATAATTTGAACATTGGGGGAGAATGTGTATTTTTCTTGTCTTGGAGAACGAAAATCGGATAGGAAAACAAATCGAATTCTATCTTTCTTTCGTGCATCTATTCAAATACGGAAAAAGTGTATAAACTTCACTTTATGGCAGAGGCGATTCGTATTATAGGCATTGATCCAGGATTACGGCGAACAGGATGGGGGGTTATCGATTTCTCTGGAAACCGTCTTCAATTTGTTGCAGCGGGTACGCTTTCTTCTGATGCACGTTGTAACCTTGCTTCTAGGCTTTGCCAGTTGTACAAAGGGCTAGCAGATATTTTGCATCAATTTATGCCTCATGAGGCTGCCGTAGAACATGTGTTTGTCAACAAAGATGCTACGGCAACTTTAAAACTTGGTCAAGCACGGGCCATTGCACTACTTGCACCAGCGCAGGCAAATTTGCCTGTTTTTGAATATGCTCCGAACAAAGTGAAAAAATCAGTTATTGGAGTTGGTCATGGTGATAAAAAACAAATTCATATGATGGTGAAAGTCCTTCTCCCACGTGCTGAATTTAATAGCAGTGATGCCGCTGATGCGCTTGCGCTTGCTCTTTGCCATAGTACTCACCGTATTAGCGCCTCTCATCATGCAAGGATTATGGCATGATTGGCAAATTAAAAGGTATCCTTGAACACATCTTTGATGATCATATCATTGTGAATGTTCAGGGTGTAGGCTATGTAGTTTTTATTTCAAATCGCCTACGTCCTTCTTTACCAGCCTTAGGTGAGAGTTTAAATTTGTTTATTGAAACTCATGTGCGTGAAGAAGCCATCCGCCTTTTTGGTTTTATCGCGAAAGTTGAACAAGAATGGTTTTGCTTATTACAAAATGTGCCTGGTGTAGGGGCAAAAGTTGCTTTGGCAATTTTAGGAACTTTATCGCCGGATGAACTGGCACAGGCGATTGCCTTAAACGATATTGCAATGATAAGTCGTGCTCCAGGTGTTGGTAAAAAAGTCAGTGAAAGAATTGTGAGCGAACTGAAAAGCAAAGCTCTACCTTTTAGCGAAAATATGATCCATAGCGCTCCACTTCCTCATCTGGAGATGACCAATCAACCTACAAATGATGCACTTTCCGCTTTGATCAAGCTTGGTTTTGAACGTGATCAAGCAGCTAGGGCTCTTGCTTTGGCGATGAACGCTCTTGAAGGGGAGACTGTTTCTTCTGCACTGCTTATTCGTTATAGTCTCAAATTACTTTCTCCTCCTACTTAGTGCAAGGTCACAATGCATAAAGATGAAGATCAACGCCTTTTGGGTGCCGTTCCCCTTCCTGATGATCCAGATCGCTCCTTAAGACCACAAGTGCTTGATGACTTTATTGGTCAAGAGGCGGCACGTGCAAATTTAAAAATATTTATTGAAGCGGCGAAAGCACGTCAAGAAGCACTTGATCATGTTTTGTTTGTAGGACCACCTGGTTTAGGCAAAACAACGCTTTCACAAATTATGGCCAAAGAATTAGGGGTTAATTTTCGCTCTACCTCAGGTCCTGTTATTGCTAAGGCAGGAGATTTGGCAGCTCTTTTAACCAATCTAGAAGAGCGCGATGTTCTGTTTATTGATGAGATTCATCGTTTGAGTCCTGCTATTGAAGAAATTCTTTATCCAGCCATGGAGGATTATCAGCTTGATCTTATTATTGGTGAAGGGCCGGCAGCACGTTCGGTTAAAATTGATCTTGCTAAATTTACTTTGGTTGCGGCAACTACACGTTTGGGACTTTTGACCACGCCATTACGAGACCGTTTTGGTATCCCAATTCGGTTGAATTTTTATACCATAGAGGAATTGGAATATATTGTTCAGCGTAATGCTCGGCTTTTTTCGGTACAGATCAGTGATGATGGCGCCCATGAAATTGCACGTCGAGCACGCGGTACTCCACGGATTGCTGGACGACTTTTACGGCGGGTTTGTGATTTTGCTCTCGTCAAAAGAGCAAAAAAAATTGACCGACAAATTGCTGATGAAGCACTGTCTCGTCTGGAAGTTGATCATCTAGGGCTCGATCCACTTGACCGTCGTTATTTGTTGCTGATTGCACAAACTTTTTTAGGTGGTCCAGTTGGTATTGAAACCATTGCTGCTGCTCTTTCTGAGCCGCGGGACGCTATTGAAGATATTATTGAACCTTATCTTCTCCAACAAGGTTTTATTCAGCGAACTGCCCGTGGGCGAATTTTGCACCAAAAAGGTTGGAGTCATTTAGGGCTTTGTGCCCCTGCTTCCACGGTTTTAATGCAAAAACATCCTCAACTGTTTGATCTGCCAGACGATGTATCCCGCCAGACGATTTCATGGGATGAGGCTGATGATTGAAAACTCCTTCTTCAAGAGCTGATATGCAAATGTTTTGCATGGACGATATGTCATGGATTCTAAGCTCACTGCTCGTGGGGGAATTTTGCACTAAAAAGCTTGGAGCCATTTAGGGTTTTGTGCTCCAGCTTCCACGGTTTTAACACAAAAACATGTTCAATTGCACGAGATGTGCAATAATTCATTATGATAGACGACTTTATGGGATGAAGCTGATGCTGGAAAAAAAAAACTTTCAAGAGTAGTCATACAAATGCTTTTCATGATTTTCAAGTTCGGGTTTATGTTGCTGATACAGATTTTTCTGGTGTGGTTTACCATGCGCGCTATCTAGAATTTTTTGAACGGGGACGGTCAGAGTTTTTACGGGATACAGGTTTTAATAACAAGCTCTTAGCATCAGGTATTGAGGGTGAAAAACTATTTTTTGTTGTACGTCATATAGAAATCAATTTTTCTAGATCAGCACATATCGACAATCTTTTAACCATTAAAACACGCATCAGTCGTCTTCAAGGTGCACGCTTTTTCATGGAGCAATATATTCTGCGTGGCGATCACATGTTGGTCACAGCAAAAGTTGAAATTGCCCTCATTAATGAAGAGGGAAAACCACGACGTTTACCTAAGGAACTTTTTTCAACAATTGTTGTTTAAAAGTGACCTTTGTTAAAGAAGTGCTATGATAGTAGTTCTCTCTAAAGATTAAAGTGCAGTTTTTTTGTTAAATTTAGAAACTATAAAACAATCTGTTTTATTAAATTTTAATGAAAGGTTTATTTAGAGGGACAAAAATTATGCCACACATAGAACTAACAAATCCGGAAACAATTGGCATAGTGCATTTGTTTATGCAAGCGGGTTTCGTTGTGAAAGCTGTTATGATCGGGTTGCTGCTGGCTTCCATATGGAGTTGGGCAATTATTTTTGATAAAATCTTGACTTATCGGAGAATACGGCGTGAAATAAAACAATTTGAACGTATATTTTGGTCAGGTAAACCTCTTGAAGACCTTTATGCAACCTGTAAAAGTCAGCGCACAAGTAGCATATCAGCGGTTTTTATGGCAGCAATGGTGGAATGGAAAAAATCTCTTGAAAAAGGAATCCATACATCAATAAGTTTGCAGAGCAGGATTGATAAGGCTATGGATCTTATTTTAGGGCGTGAAAGCGCAAAAATAGAAGCAAAATTAAGCTTTCTTGCTACACTTGGATCAGCTGGTCCTTTTATCGGCCTTTTTGGAACAGTTATTGGGATTATGGGGTCGTTTCTTTCTATCTCAGCCTCTCAAAATACCTCACTGGCTATTGTCGCACCAGGTATTGCAGAGGCTCTTTTAGCAACTGCAATTGGCTTGTTTGCCGCAATCCCAGCCGTTATTGCTTATAACAAATTTGTTAATGAAAGTGCACAGATTATTGCAGAGATAGAAAACTTCGCCGATGAATTTTCAACAATTATATCACGGCGTATTGATGAGACACTCACATCTCATTCACCATTATAAGAGGAGCTGCCTATGGGAATTTCTGTTGCTTCTTCTGTTTACAAAAACACACGTGGACGGCGTCGTTCACACAGTAAAATGATGAGTGAAATCAATGTCACACCTTTTGTTGATGTCATGTTGGTACTGTTGATCATTTTCATGGTTTCTGCTCCTCTTTTGGTAAACGGTGTTCCGCTTGATTTGCCGCGTAGTCAAGCCGGACCAGTGCGAATGGAGAGCACGCCATTGACAGTTTCACTCGATGGACAAGGGCGCTTGGCTCTCAATCAAGACTATTATGAAACATTTGAAGCTTTAATTGCACAACTTAAAACTACGCTCAAAACGGATCTTGCACAGAAAAACCAACGTATTTTTGTGCGTGCTGCTAAAACTATTGAATATCAAAAAGTATTACAATTGCTCGCTGAACTTCAAAAAGCAGGTTTTTCACAGGTTGCTTTAGCAAGTTTGGCACAATAAAATTTCTTAGAGACTGTCGCTTATTGTCTGTAAAAACGACAAACAGTGGTTAAAAGTGAAAAATGCAAGGCATAGAGATGAACAAAGACTCTCATCATAGCACGAAACGAGGCTTAGCTTTATCTCTGGCTGTTCATGTGATTTTTCTCAGTTTGGGAGGTACTTATTTTACCAATTTTGTTTCTTTGCCACAGCAATTGGAAGCAATTCCTATCACTCTTGTTTCTGTGACCGAAGAATTCGCCTCTCAACAGGGTGCTTTGAATGCTCCTGTGCACGCAATTCCCGCAGTAAAGCCTACTACCAAACCACAAGAAAAAGAAGACGCTCGTTATTTTGGAGAGGGACAGATAGATAGTCTCGCGCCTTTTAAACCAAAAGAAAAACCACGCCCCGTTGAAACAACACCTTCACCATCTGGAGAGGCAAAGGTGTCGGAAAAGTCTTTATCAGTAATCAAGGAACAAGAATTACGAGAAACAAAAGCAGAAAAAGTTTCAGAAGGACCTTTAGAAATTGCTCAGAAGGTTGCGCCAGAATCTCTTGAAGACGTGCGTCCAGAGGTTTCTGAGAAAGTTGCGCCTGAGACAGTCCAGCAAATGCATAAAAATCCAAATGAGATATTGCCACAAGACTTGGCTCCAACGGAACAAAAAGTCCCTTTAGAGCAAGAAACAAGATATCAACAGATTCCCAAAATTGCACTGCCAGAACAGTTTCCTTTCCCACAGTTTAAACCAAAACCCATCAAAGAATCTGCTGTGCAAAATGCGCAAGCAACGAAAAAGCAAAACCAACAAATGAAAGAAAAGATCATAGAAGATATTTTGACAAAGGAAGAAAACAATCTGCTCAATCGTGCACGGAGCCAAGGAGGGGGGGCAAAACGCTCCAGCGAACCAGAAGCTTTGGGGGCAAGAAAAAATATCAACGATACCACAAAAATGGCACAAACATTGGTCAGTATTGCTGGAGGGTGTATTCAAAAAAAGCTTAAACTTGTTGCTCTTGGTGGAGATTTAAAAAACCGTCCGGTTATTCGTTTGCGGTTTTACTTAAATCGTGAAGGAATGGTTATGGGGGATCCCATCATTGACCCCTTAAGTGGAGAACAGAGTCAGCAAACTATTATGATAAGACAGGTCTATGCAGCTGTTTTTTCATGTCAACCTTATACAGACCTTCCACGCGATCAATATGATTTGTGGGGACAGGGTTTTGATTTTAATGTTGATCCCCTTCAAGAGATAATTCGATGATATATACTCTATTTTCGCTCTTCAGTAAAAGGATACACATCCATGATGATTATGACGACACGCACATTTTTTTCTTGGTTTATTGTCACTTGCGCTTTGTGGTTTACAAGTTTTTCATCTGTTCCTGTTCATGCACAACTGAAAGGCACTATTTCAACTGCTGATTTTAATCCCATTCCCATTGCGGTTACGGATTTTTTTTCCAACGATTCAATTGGACTGAAGATTGCAGCGGTGGTGGCAGCAGATCTTGAACGGTCAGGACTTTTTTTACCGCTTAATAAGAATTCTTTTTTGGAAAAAATCTCCAATCCTAACCGTCAACCCCATTTTCCTCATTGGCAAGAAATAAAAGCTCAAGGTTTGGTCACTGGACAAGTGATAAGAGAAAACGATGGACGTTTGAGGGTCGATTTTCGTTTATGGGATGTTTTTGGACAGCGACAACTCAAAGGACGGCGCTTTTATACAGCGACAGAACGTTGGCGGCGGGTCGCGCATATGATTGCAGATGAGATCTATAGTGAGATGACCGGAGAAAGTGGTTATTTTGATACACGGATTGTTTTTATCGATGAAACAGGTCCCCAAAATGCACGTATCAAACGTTTAGCAATTATGGATCAAGATGGAGCAAATTTGATCTACATTTCTGATGGTAGTGAATTGGTGCTTACACCGCGTTTTTCACCCAAACGGCAAGAAATTACTTATATGGCTTACGAACATAATCAAGTACCCCATGTTTATCTTCAACAAATTGAAATGGGACAAAGGGAGTTGATAGGAACTTTTAACAATATGACAATTGCTCCGCGTTTTTCTTCTGATGGACAAAAAGTGATCATGAGTTTGTTACAAAATGATGGGAGCGCAAATCTTTACACTATGGATTTGCGCACACGTATGATGACGCGTCTTACCACAACGTCTGCCATTGATACTTCAGCTTCTTATTCGCCAGATGGGACAAAGATCGTTTTTTCGTCGGATCGTAGTGGAAAGCCGCAAATTTATACGATGAATGCCGATGGGAGCAATCTCCAGCGTATTTCTTCAAACGAGGGCAGTTATTCTACACCCATTTGGTCTCCACGTGGTGATTATATCGCTTTTACTAAACAATTGGATGGACAATTTTCTATTGGCGTTATGCATCCTGATGGACAAGGAGAACGAATTTTAACCACCGGTTTTCACAATGAAGGACCAACTTGGGCTCCTAATGGCCGCGTGTTGATGTTTTTTCGCAAAAATCCGGGTATGGGTCCCAAAATCTACACAATTGATATTACTGGACGCAATGAACGCCAATTGTCCACACCCAATGATGCTTCTGATCCAGCATGGTCGCCATTGCTCAATATACAATAAACTCGTTGCTCAATAAAAAACAGCAGATAAGCAATGCGCTCAGAAATCGTAACTGTACCTATAACTTAAAAAGGGGATATTGCTACTGATAATCGGTTTATCTGAATATGTGACAAATTTTATAAAACTTTTATTGTAATTTTCCATATGGAAGGTTTTCTTGAGGGGATTTCTATTGACAAAACTTCCTTTAGAAATATCCTTTGCGCCCGTGAATCTTTAAGTTAAGATTTGAGAGAAAAAGTGGCGTGGTGGAAAGGTCGCCTTTATAAAGGATAGGGATGTTACTAGGTGAGAAATATAATATCAGCGAAGGATTGGCAAAGGCGTTATTATTGTTTTGAGGATAAGTTTCTGTGATGTCCGTTGAGATTTCAAAATTCTGGCGTCATGTGACCAAAGGCTTACTCTCAAAACCTTTAAAATTCGGTTTTTTATCCCGTTGGCTCCAATCAGATCTTTTCTAGGTAATTAAAAAAGTCAAAACACAATGTTATAGTGACGCGGCATAAAAAACTTGTCACGTAAGGACATGACAAGGATTCTCTAAAATCGTAATCGAATAATAACGAAATCCGTCTTGTGATGAGATGTTATAGGATGAGGAAAATATACTCTTTATACAAATACTTTGCGGGGTGTTTGGCATGGGTATTCTGGTATTGTTCGTTGTCCTGCCTATGGTGATAGGTTTCTCCGCTTATCCCTTTCCCGTGCACGTGATGCGCGTCTTTTACTTTATTGTTATGCCGGTTGTTTTTTAGAGAGCTTATACAAGCTCACATAAGAATTGGTCTCATCAATAAACAAACATTTTTGAATAAAGCTTATTGTCATAGGTTTTCTTTTTCAAAACATTTCTGTTCTGATGGCAAAAGAGAAGGTTGATAAAGCAGAAAAAATTTGGCAAACAAAGCCAACCCATTAAAGATAAATCAGCAGAAGCTTATTTTGCGTATGCGGGTATTACTTGTGAATTGCCTCCTCATTTACGCTTTCATGATAAATGTCACCATTCCTTGGGAATAACTCCGCCCGCGTTGGTTGCTCTTGTTAAGGACTGAACATCTTTCCCATTATTTTATTTAAGATATTCATTTTATTTTAAAATTGAGGGTTCATTGTTTTATAAATGTAAGTTCATTTAAAAAGAGGGGCTTAAAGGCATTGGAAATTTTATTTCTCAATGTGCAGGACAAAAAGGTGTTGCTAGGGGTAATAGGTGAAAGTGGTTGATCGATTTTGGACCTTGAGAAGGGTGTATTTTTAGGGAACTTACTTTTGAGGTTTTCGTTGAAAGTGTTTTAGAGTATGCAATATGCATGCGAAACTTCGCTGTGAGGAAGTTTTTGTCTCTGTGTTGTCAGATAAAACTCCAGCCGATAAAATCTATGCAGAAAAGGGTGGTGGGTGGTGACCTCGAAGAGGGAGAGTAGCACAACAAAAATTGTATGGAAAAGGTTAGGCAGGTTCCTATAGAGAGATGCGAACCGGCATCATTATACTTTTTGCTAACTCCCGATGGTGCAGCCTACTCTTGCCTTGATAAGGTTTATGAGAGGCGTAGTGACTCTTTTCTAAAATGGTTTTTATCCATAAATTGATCCTTCTTATGAGATGCAGACACATGATTTTTTCTAATTTTGAATGCAGGGGGATGAAATAAGAAATTACTGTATTCGAGGTTTGCATACACGCTGTAAAATGTTTATTATCTTTGTGAATCAATATATTATTGCAGTAAACACTTGCAGAGGATGATGGAGAAATGATTGCATGAGGAAAAAATTTGACAAAAAACTTTTGAGGCTTTCAGATTTGAGATTTTTGTTGAAAGTTTTTTTTAATATACATGCGGCCCCGCTGTGAGGCAGGGTTTTTTATAGGTCGGGAAAAAAATGAGAGATACTTATTTGGTCAAAAGTGGTTAAGAATCTCTCAGGGAGAAGGAGAGAGCGCAGTTAAGAAGAAGACAGCACAGGGGAGGATTGATATACTAAGGATTGCCTGCACGGTTAAGCAGATAGTTTTGCCAAAATCTCATCGCTGACATCAAAATTGGCATAAACATTTTGCACGTCATCATCTTCTTCTAATGTCGAAATAAGCCGTAAAATTGACAAAGCTTTTTCTTCATCTACGGGTGTAAGGGTGGTAGCTTTCCAAATAGTTTTGATCGATTCTGCTTCGCCAAGTTTTGTTTCAAGCATTTTAGAAACTTCACCAATATCTTCAAATGCACAGATAATATGATGCCCAGTCTCTTCCGATTGCACATCTTCAGCACCTGCCTCTATCGCCGCATCCATGATTTTGTCAGCTGTTTCTGTTTCCAGCTTATAGATGATTTCACCAATCCGATTAAACATGAAGCTTACGGAACCTGTTTCTCCTAGTGCTCCACCTGATTTGGTGAAGGCAGCGCGCACGTTTGAAGCAGTCCGGTTACGATTATCCGTTAAAGCTTCGACAATAACTGCAACACCACCTGGACCATATCCTTCGTAGCGCACTTCATCGTAATGTTCAACATCACCCCCTGAAGCTTTCTTAATTGCACGTTCAATATTGTCTTTCGGCATTGATTGTGCTTTCGCATTCTGCACTGCAAGCCTTAAACGCGGATTCATAGCCGGATCAGGAGAGCCTTGTTTGGCTGCAACGGTAATTTCACGTGCAAGCTTTGAAAATATTTTCGAGCGCATTGCATCTTGACGCCCTTTACGGTGCATAATATTCTTAAATTGTGAATGGCCTGCCATGGTTTCCCTTTCAGTTTTTCGGGGGGGTCCTTTCAGTTCTCAAAGATCCCTTAGGTGTTTAACCACCTATTTCGATGGAATAAATGGATCAAAAATCTGCCAAAAAATTCATCTTACCATAAGGTAAAGTGATCGAGTAAGCTCTTTCATAAAAAAAATCCTCTTAAAGGTAAAGAGGTTTTCTTGAAAGATATCATTAAGCTAGTGTCTTGTCGTCAATCAAAAATCACGCTATAACAGAGTGTAATTTCTTGGAAAAAGTGGTTTATTCCATGTCTCGCTTTATCGGAGTGGGTGAGAAGAGGCTGACAATATAGGAGAATTACTCTAGATAGGAGAGACTACTCCAAAGCTCCGAAAGTGGGCAATAACATGCCTGTTCAAAAGGCGAATAAAAGGATATTATAAAAATGGCAACGCAACTTTTAATGCCCAAAGCTACAGCTGTTTGGCTGGTTGATAATACAGCGCTTACTTTTGATCAGATTGCAGAATTTTGTAAACTGCATGTACTGGAAGTAAAAGCTATTGCTGATGGTGAAGCAGCTTATGGTATTAAAGGCCTCGATCCTATTAGTTCTGGTCAATTAACACGCAGTGAAATTGCACGTGTGGAAGCAGACAAAAACGCGCGCTTGAAAATTTCTCAGTCAAAAGTTCATATTCCAGAAAAAAAACGTAAAGGTGCGCGTTATATCCCTCTTTCGCGACGCCAAGATCGCCCAAATGGTATCTTATGGTTGGTGACCAATCATCCTGAGTTAAAAGATGCACAAATTGCACGGTTGATTGGAACAACAAAGGGAACTATTGAACAAATTCGCCATAGAACCCATTGGAATAGTGCTAATTTAGTCCCTCTCGATCCGGTAGGGCTTGGCTTGTGTTTGCAAATCGATTTGGATATCGAACTTCAGCGTGCTGCAAAAAATCGCCCTCTCTCTAACGAAGAAGACAGATCTTTACTCCCCGCATCGGTTACAGAAAATGTTGCTATCCATGAAGAGGAACATGAACAAGATTTCAACAAGAATTTTGATGCTGATAAAGTTTTTGCTAAACTCAATGCATTGCAGAAAAATCGTGAGGATGACACATCAACAGAATGACACATAATAAAGGAAACTCCGATTTCACATTGATGCTTAAAGGCTGCCAATGAGAGAGTTATTGGGAGGAGATTGTTGGAGACTAAAAAGAATGGTTGGGAAAAATAAAAAATATTTTTTCTTCATTAGGAATTAACGGTTATCCTTGAAGCACTGTTGAAAGAATATATCTCACTTCAATAGTGGTGTTTACTAACTAAGGAGAATCAGTACATGCGCTCTCTCATAAATATTATCCTTCAGCCCTTAGCCGTGGTCCTTTTTTTCTCACTGTCCCTGGTGGGGTGTGAGAAAAAAAATGTCGGTGCACTCAGCGGTATGCGTGGCGCTTTTTTGAATGATGCGGGTTTTAATCGGGCACCTTTAGGTTCAGGGCAGGATTTTACCATTAATGTTGGAGATCGTGTTTTCTTTAGTCTTGATTCTTCTTCTATTGAGCCTGACGCTGAAGCTATTTTAGTGCGTCAAGCAGAATGGTTGTTGCGTTATCCCTTCTATTCTATTGTCATTGAAGGCCATGCTGATGAACGTGGTACACGTGAATATAATTTGGCTCTTGGTCAGCGCCGAGCCGTTGCTGTACGCAATTATTTGATTTCTCTTGGCGTGTCTGCGCAGCGGGTGCAAACAATTTCTTATGGAAAAGAAAGACCAGTAGCAGTGTGTGACGATATTTCTTGTTGGAACCAAAATAGACGTGCTGTTACTACGATCAATAATATGAACGGTAATTAAAAAAACAATGGTTTGCTTAAATATTGAATTGGTTCTTGAGAGGAGAAAAGTATGTGGATGTTTTGTAAAAAAAAATTGAAAATTGTCTTTTATATGGCGATCCTTATAGCCTGCTCTGCTTCGTTTGCTCAAAGTACGGCACGGTGGGTTTCTCAATATTTTACACATGACTCGGATTCTAGTGCTAAGGATAAGACCTCCGATGCGGTGAACGAGTCTGCTCCTGATGCGGCAG
>NZ_KL407334.1:0-91114 GCF_000706625.1 Bartonella koehlerae C-29 | reverse complement strand
TAAGACTTCCGATGCGGTGAACGAGTCTGCTCCTGATGCGGCAGGTAAGGCTTCTGATGCAGGTGAATGAGAATGCTACGGTTCTTTCTTTTAAGGGGATGTTGAAAAGTCGAGAGTTTATTTTAGAAAATCAGAGGATTCTGTTTAGAGATTATGATTTGGGTAAACTCTTGCATAATATGCGGATGGTGTTTGAAAAGAGTTGTTTGAAAAATGTGCAAAAGCAATTCTATTAGCTTTTTGATAAAAAGGACTCTTCTGTTTATTCTTTTGCTTTTGAGAGTGCTGATTTGGATGAAAATTTGTAGGCTGTAGAGGAAAGGTGGGAAGAGTATAGCATAAAAGATGGTGAGAAAAGTTTTGCTGATGTGGAAAGCTATAATCATAAAAGCCGTTTGCAAGCAATACATAATCACTTGAATGACATCGGTGATTATTTGAAAAAAATACATAAAAATGCAAAGGAAACAGAGAGGTGCTTTAAGGGAGCGGACAATCTGTTAAAGAAGAGGTTTGAAGAAAGAAATTGTGTTAATCTACATCATGGTGGAAATACTTTTCTTCTCTCTTCTCAAGCATTGTATAAAAAAGGATATGATTTTATGCTTTTTGGCAATTATGTTGATGCTGAAAAAGTCTTTTGTGCTTTTCAACAGCGTTATAAAAAAGATCCTTTAAGTAATGATGTTTTGTTTTGGTTGGCAGAAGTACTATTGAGATAAAAACGTTATCACGAAGCAGCATAAATTTATCTTAACGTATGGTATACAGATAAAAAGAAGCTTTGCACTTCCAAGATTTAGCTGAAATTAGCAAGGAGTATGATTGCTTTTGAACAGAATTAAAGAGGTTCGTGCGCTTTTTGTAAAAAGATCAAAACATCAAAAAATGTTGGAGTCTGTTTTTTGTAAACCTCTAAAAACGGAAGGAGTCGTTTACAGTGTGCGTTAGACTAGCAGGAAATCTCTTTAAAACATCAGATTTTATTCAGTGTCAGAAATTGATACTTGCAGTTTCAGGCGGAAGTGATTCGCTTGCTTTACTATTTTTGGTAAAGGACCATTTAAAAACGCTTTCTGTTCCTCCGGAAATGATTGTTGTGACCGTTGATCATCAATTGCGTCAGGAATCAGCGCGTGAAGCTTCAACAGTCGCGGAAATTTGTCGTGCTCATCATATTCAACATTGCATTGTGCGCTGGGAGGGTAAAAAGCCAAAGACCCATATCGCTTCAAGTGCTCGTGTTGCACGCTATGATCTCCTCTTTCAAGAAGCGCAAAAACAAGGCTCGACACTTATTATGACAGGGCATACGCTTAATGATCAGGTTGAAACTTATCAAATGCGCTGTCAACGTATCCAAAAGAGCGTGGGTGTTTTGCAGCAGAAAGTCTTTGCAGAGAGATGTGAGGAGATGGATGCTGGAGGCATAAGAGCAAATATTGCTGAAAAAAGTTATGGGTTAATCTATGAGCGCGGTTTATCTTGTATCCCGCGTGAAGCACTGTTGCGTGGAACAGTGCGCTTGATTCGTCCGCTTCTTGGTGTAAAGCGTAAAACATTGCGAGCTTATTTACGCTTAAAGAAAAAAACATGGATTGAGGATCCAACCAATGAAGATTGCAATTTTGAACGTGTGCGTGTGCGTCAATCCCTTCATCCCAAAAAGTTTGCTGGCATTGTACGAAAAGTTCATGAATCGGCGCTTCAACGTCGTCAACAAGCAAAAAATATTGCTGATCTGATTTTGGCTTTGGATATTACTGTTAAATATGGGCGTTGTTTTATTGCAAAGCCCTTGCCATTCTTACAGAAACATCCAGATTTTCCTTTTGTCGTGGGGCTTTTCGCTGTTTTGATGGGAGGTGGTTTTTACTTGCTCTCTCATAAAAAATTAAGCACTCTTGTTCAAAAAATATCTCTCCATTCTTCAGAAAAACGGCGCTTTACTTATGCTGGATCTGTCATTGAATATAACAGAAGCGGAATTGCTTTTTGGCGTGAAGCGCGAAATATCAAAGAAGCTATCGTTGAAAAAGGACAAACTTTTTTATGGGATGGGCGCTATCAGATTACAAATCATGGTCATGATGCCATAAAAGTGGGAGCAGCGGGTTTACAACAGTTGAAATCTCTCTTCGAAAACAACAATTTCAATCTTGAAAACACTCATTTCCCCTCTCTAAAATCGCTGTTGATGATCTCAAATGATAAGAGGTGTGATATTCCAGAATTGGCTTATCACGCTATTTTGCAACACACTATTACCATAAAGCGCATTATGGCTCCCTTCAATTGGCTTTTGTCTTCTGAAGATGCTGCTTTTGTGAATGTCGTTCAGCCTTTTTTCGATATAGAGGTGAAAGGATAAAGAAAAATCACTCTAAACGAGAATAAACATCCTCTCATATCTTGGCAAGGGGCTGACAAGGTTATATGTTAGGGGTAACTATTTAGGATCTATATTTTATTAAGTGGACTTGATATGAATTCCAATTACCGCTCTCTCCTCATTTGGGGAGTTATTGCTTTGATTTTGATTGTATCCTTTTCTCTCTTTAATGGAGATAGCCAGCGTTCTGGAGGTGGAGAGCTCTCTTATTCCGAATTCTTGCAGAAAGTTGAGAATAATGAGCTTCAGGCTGTTACCATTCAGGGTCAAAAGTTAACAGGAAAAACCGTTGAGAACAGAGTTATTTCAACCTATGCTCCAAGGGATCCAGGCTTGATACAAAAATTGGAAAGCAAAAATGTGAATGTTAAAGCTGTTCCTGAAAGTTCTGGCAATAGTATTTTCCTCAATCTTCTCTTTTCTTTGTTGCCTGTCATTATTATCGTTGGGGCTTGGATCTTCTTTATGCGACAAATGCAAAGTGGATCGCGTGGGGCAATGGGATTTGGTAAATCAAAAGCAAAATTGCTTAATGAAGCACAGGGGCGCGTTACCTTTCAGGATGTTGCTGGCGTTGAAGAAGCAAAACAGGACTTACAGGAAATTGTCGAATTTTTACGTGAGCCACAAAAATTTCAACGCTTAGGTGGACGTATTCCACGTGGCGTTTTGCTTGTTGGCCCTCCTGGAACTGGTAAAACCTTGCTGGCACGTTCCGTTGCCGGTGAAGCTAATGTACCGTTCTTTACCATTTCAGGGTCTGATTTTGTCGAAATGTTCGTTGGTGTTGGGGCAAGCCGCGTGCGGGATATGTTCGAACAGGCTAAAAAAAATGCTCCCTGTATTATCTTTATCGATGAAATCGATGCTGTCGGGCGCCATCGTGGCGCCGGATTAGGAGGCGGGAACGATGAACGGGAGCAGACCTTAAACCAGTTGCTTGTCGAAATGGATGGTTTTGAACCCAATGAAAGTATTATTCTTATTGCTGCAACAAACCGTCCCGATGTGCTCGATCCTGCTTTGTTAAGACCAGGACGCTTTGATCGGCAAGTCGTCGTGCCAAACCCTGATGTCTCTGGGCGTGAACAAATCTTGAAAGTGCATGTACGCAACGTGCCTTTAGCTCCTAACGTCGATCTGAAAGTTTTGGCAAGAGGAACGCCAGGATTTTCCGGTGCTGATCTGATGAATCTTGTAAATGAAGCTGCTCTCATGGCTGCTAGTCGCAATAAAAGAGTCGTTACTATGCAAGAGTTTGAGGATGCAAAAGACAAAGTTATGATGGGGGCTGAACGCCGTTCAACCGCTATGACACAAGAAGAAAAAGAACTTACCGCTTATCACGAAGCAGGTCATGCTATCGTTGCTCTCAATGTGCCTGTGGCTGATCCTGTCCATAAAGCAACAATCGTGCCAAGGGGTAGAGCTTTGGGAATGGTTATGCAATTGCCCGAAGGTGATCGCTATTCTATGAGTTATCGGTGGATGATTTCTCGTTTGGCTATTATGATGGGGGGACGTGTAGCTGAGGAATTGAGATTCGGAAAAGAAAATATCACTTCTGGTGCTTCTTCCGATATTGAACAAGCAACAAAATTAGCACGTGCAATGATTACCCGATGGGGCTTTTCTGATTTGCTTGGAAATGTCGCTTATGGAGATAACCAAGATGAAGTTTTTTTAGGACATTCCGTTGCACGAACACAAAATGTCTCTGAAGAGACAGCGCGTATGATCGATGCTGAAGTGCGTAAACTTATTGATGATGCTTATACAAATGCTACCAAAATTTTGAAAACAAAAAAGAAAGAATGGTTCGCTCTTGCTCAAGGTTTGTTGGAATATGAGACTTTAACTGGTGCTGAAATTCAAGAAGTCATCGCAGGAAAGCCTCCTTCACGAACCCAAAAAAATGAAAATGCTTCTCCGCGGACTTTTTCTGTTCCTAAGACTGGAGCAAGTAAAGCTGAATTCGATCAAGAAACACTGGATAAAAAAGATGCGCATAAAGCAGATGAAAAAAAGGAAAAGCTAAAAGCTGGAACAGAAAAAATAAAATCCAATCATGCTAAATCCAATGATACCGAGTCTAAAGGAAAAAAATCTCCTGGGGCTGAGAAAAAAACACAAAGCGCAAAAAATCCCTCTCGAGCAGCCAACCTCTCTGGCAGCAAAGCGAAAACTGAAAAAGACTTAAATGCTGCTGAACGTAAAGGTAAACAGGAATCTTCTAACAAAACTTGAGGAATTCTGTCTTGGAGAAATCTTGTGCCAAATTCTTTAAGGTAAAGCGCTAATTTACCTTAAGGCTTTGAAATATTCTTTGGAAGAGGATATAAAAATAGGTGATATATTGCTTTCGGGTTTGCCAAGGGGCATGAAAACAGGTGTGCACTGTCTTAGGTTTAGGAGACTTTTGGAAAGGGTTGATGCGTGTCTTGATTGAGAGAAATGTCAGAGAAGCCCGTGAGGTTTTGGCAAGAGTGTGAGTGCATTTTGTGAGAGGGTATGTGCTTATTTTTAGGGTGTTCAAAACGAGTGTGTGGACAACGCGTCATAGAGAAACAGTGTTGAATGTGGAAGGCATAAAAGTCTGTTGGATGGTCTAGAAGCTTCAGAAAATCAAAGATTTGTGTAGGAGACAGACGTGGGGTGGGTGTCTTGATTGCCTAAAAAATAGTGGGACCGAATGATCGCTTAAGAGGTTTTGCACTATCAGAGCTCTGCTTGGTGAAGATTGCAAGAAAAGAAGTGTGTATAAAGGAAAGAGGGATGCCACAAAAATATTTTGGTACAGATGGAATTCGCGGCAAAGCCAATGTTTTTCCTATGACACCAGATTTTGCTATGAAAGTGGGGATGGCTGTGGGGGTTTTATTTCGGTCACAACGTCAGTCGCGTCGTGTGGTGATTGGTAAAGATACCCGTTTGTCTGGTTATATGCTCGAAAATGCTTTGGTTTCAGGATTTACTGCTGCTGGAATGGAGGCTTTCTTGTTGGGACCTGTGCCAACGCCTGCTGTTGCTATGCTTTGTCGCTCATTGCGCGCTGATTTGGGGGTGATGATTTCGGCTTCTCATAATCCCTTCTATGATAATGGTATTAAACTTTTTGGTCCTGATGGCTTTAAACTTTCAGATGAGATAGAAAAAAAAATTGAGCAATTGATCGATACAGATCTTTCAGAATCTTTAGCCAGTTGTGCCGAAATTGGCTATGCAAAACGGGTTGAGGGAGATATTTACCGCTATATCGAATATGCCAAAAGAACTTTGCCGCGTGATGTTCGTTTGGATAATTTGCGTATCGTTGTTGATTGCGCCAATGGTGCTGCATATAAGGCGGCTCCGCGTGCTTTATGGGAATTGGGAGCCGAGGTCTTTGCGATTAATGATACGCCTAATGGTACCAATATTAATCACAAATGTGGATCAACTGATTTGGCCTCTTTAAAACAAAAAGTTCATGAAGTGCGCGCTGATGTAGGCATTGCTCTCGATGGAGATGGAGATCGTGTTCTTCTTGTGGATGAAAAAGCCCAAACTGTTGATGGAGATCAGTTGATCGCTGTTATTGCAGAACATTGGCATAAAAGTGGGCGCTTACAGTGCGAGGGTGTCGTTACAACTATTATGTCAAATCTTGGACTCGAGCGCTTCTTAAACAGTAAAGGGTTAGATCTTGTTCGGACAAAGGTTGGGGATCGCTATGTAGTCGATGCGATGCGCAAAAAGGGATATAATGTTGGTGGTGAAGCTTCTGGGCATATTGTGTTGAGTGATTTTGGTACAACTGGCGATGGCTTAGTAGCTGCTTTGCAGATTTTAGCTTGTATGCAGATAAGCCAAAACTCTATGAGTCACTTGTGTCAGCGCTTTGAACCTGTGCCACAAATTTTCAAAAATGTAACGATTAAAAATAAAAATGTGCTGAAAAAAAATCCAGTCAAAGCAGCAATAGAGCAAGCAACACAGCGTTTAGGAAAAAAAGCAAGGCTGGTGATTCGTGCTTCTGGTACCGAGCCTGTAATTCGTATTATGGGGGAAGGCGATGAGAGAGAAGTGCTGGATGCTGTTGTGACAGAGATGGTGGATATTATCGCGTATCATGATACTCTTTCAAAAGTGCATGCTTCCATTGAAGGATCGTGAAGGCTTTGAGAGAATTGACCGAATAATCACGTAATATTCTTAGGAAAGAGCCTCGATAGGTGATGCTTACTTCTGGAGGCCAGCCCGTAGTCCGTATTATAGTTGAATGTATAAACGCAAAGTTTTACGAGGTATGTTTAGGAAAATTTTTTTTGAGAATGGCTTGGTTTTTAAGGGGGAAGAGGATTGTGCAAATTTTTTGGTTGTGAGGAGAGGGATGAGAAGTGAAACCGCTGATTAGGGCTGTTTTATGTTTGAAAAAAAAGATCTGTTGGTGATTTACTTTTCTAAAACTGGTTATCTGTGTGAGAGCTGGAGGCGATGAGAGAGAAGTGCTGGATGCTGTTGTGACAGAAATGGTGAAAGTTATTGCACATCCATGATGCTTTTTCAAAACTGTATGCTTTGATTGTTAAGGCTTTTTTCAAACAAGAGATCACCATTGCTTCTCTTATAAAACTTTGTGGCTGAGAGTTTTTCATCGTTTTTTTAGAAAAGTCAGATAGGTTTGGAAGTAATGCTCATCCGATGGAGTTCTCGGAGGAGAGCTTTTTGTAGAACATTCTCCTTTATTTTATCACCCATAACATGAAGGATAAAAGCATTTTATGATACAGAGAATGGTAGATGCATGGGGATGTAAAAGCCTATCGACTCTTGTTGTTTATCTTCACCAGAATAAAGATTAAAGCTTCTAAAACATTGCTGGATGAGAGGTAAAAGAGGTACTTTCTCTTATGCAAGAGAAAGTACCTCGGGGGATGAACTGTACAATACAGACTTTGATCTTAAAAACGGTTTTTTTTCTCTTTTTTCCACAAGAAATAAGTTGCAAATCCAAGGATCGGAACACCTAATTTCGCAAAAGGTAGATGTTTGCTAAGCAATGCAACACTAGAAAGTGTTGCCTCTGTCATAAGTTTATGGCGTTGTTCCTCTAATTTCTTTTGTTGGTCATAGTGCTGATAGGCTTTGAGAAAGCGGCTGATTAAAATACCTAAGGCTGCAAGAAAAAGCCAAATTAAAAACAGCACGCTAGCCGCTGCAAGAGGTGTTATCACCGAACATAACGCAATAAAACCAATGACACATAAAAATATCAAAGACATAAACAAGGAAATGCCAATAATCCCAAAGCAAATCGCTTGGAGACGGACTTGCTTGACAGTACTTTTCAACCCCCCACCGACAAGATGATTTAACAGAGGTGCTATAAACATAAACATGCCTTAACGACGCAATAAGTGTGCCAGAATAAAACCAATCCCTGCTGCAAACAAAACGCTTTTGCCAGGATTGCTGCGAACGCATTGGTTCATATTGTGTTCAAGGTCACTGATTTTGTCTTTTGCTTGAGACAGAATGTCTTCACTATTTTCTTTGGCGGAATTATACAGTTTTTCTGCCTTATTTTTGGCACTGTTCAATTTATTTGCACCAAGATTTGTTAATGTCGAGGTTATACCGGAAATTTCAGTGTGTAGCTTTTCTAATTGTGTTTGAAGACCTTTTTCTGCTACTGTTTTATTATGCTCTGTTGTTTTATTATTTGCCATGATGCTCTTTCCCTCTCTTGACTCATTTTTACGCATTGTCGTTCTTATGTGTTCGTAGTGATCATTTGCTTTGGAGTAAAAATTTTCACTGCTTGGATAACGTCGAACAATTTTCTTAGTTCCATCGTTTTGTGCGATTTTAAACTATTTTTGATAAAATCAAACTTGTTTGTTTGATCCGTGTTGCCTGCGAAAGGTATTTTGCCTGTCTAATTCTTTAGAAAAATGGATTTTCTGTTATTTAAAATAAATTGATTTTAATTGTGTATTGGGCAAAATTTCTTAAATACTCCCTCTTGAAAGAGACTTTTCCTGAAATAAAACTATACTTGATTTATCAAGTTTTATTTTTTAGACTCAACATAGGGTGACATAAGAAGGAAAGTGGTATAGTGGCAAAGTGATGCTACGCCGGTTGATGGCACAGCTGTAAAGTCAAAAAGTGAAAACCATAATAATGTGAGAGAGAAATGGAATCTGAAACAGTACCCTTAGACACTCCATCTGCTGTATTTGCAACGCATGATTTTTCCCCTTTTTCTATGTTTATGGCTGCTGATTTTGTGGTGAAAGCCGTTATCGTTTTTTTGTTGCTGGCTTCTTTGGCGTCTTGGACAATTGCTTTTGTGAAAATCGTTGAAATTACTTTGGCAAAACGAAGAGCACGTCATGAACTGCGTGTGGTTCTTAGTGCTCAAACCCTGATACGTTTGGCTGCTAGCTTGAAAGACAGCAAAGGACCTGGTGTGTTTTTTTTAAAAGAAATGCTTAAAGAGGTGTATCTTTCTACGCAAAAGGTCAATTTTATTGCAACGGAAAGTTCCAGTGAAAAACAAGAGGAACAAATGTTTGCCTGTGAAGATGCTATCTCCTATGCGGAGATAGCTCGATATGGAGAGAGTGCCCGTGATGTTAATGAGGGTTTGAAAGAGCGCGTGCATTCACTTTTATCGCGTTGCTTGCTGGCTGCTACACGCCGTGTTTCATGTGGGAGCGCTGTTCTTGCAACTGTTGGCGCTATTGCTCCTTTTGTTGGTCTTTTTGCAACTGTTTGGGGGATCATGAATTCTTTCATCGGAATTGCTCAATCGCAAACAACACGGCTTGATGTTGTCGCTCCTGGAATTGCCGAAGCCTTGCTTGCAACGGCTATCGGCCTTTTTGTGGCTATTCCTGCTGTTATTATGTATAATAGCCTGATGCGTGCTTTGAGCGGTTATCGCAATGATTTGGGTGATATCGCTGCTGCACTTGAGAGACTCTTGAGCCGTGAAATCGATAGATATAGACAACAGAAAAGTCATAAACAATGAAGACAAACTTTCATGAGGATTGGGATCTCGATAAGAGTGGGTTACACAACGAGATCAATGTCACCCCTTTCATTGATGTTGTTTTGGTATTGCTTATTGTTTTTATGGTTGCTGCGCCTTTGGCCACTTCTGTTATTCCCGTTCAATTGCCTTCCATTACTCAGGCGCCTTCTGTGATTCAGCCTGACGAGCCTCTTTATGTGACCTTGCAAAAAGATCATTCTCTTTATGTTGGTGATCATCTTGTTAGGAAAACAGCCTTTGTAGAGGCCTTGTTGAAAGAAACAAACCAAAATCTAGAAACAAAGATTTTGATCAAAGCCGATAGCGAAATCAATTATGGGACTGTAGTGGATTTGCTTAATCAAATACGCACTGCTGGATATAGCAAAGTTGGTCTTATAGGATTGCAAAAATCTACCAATGTATCTACACGAGGTGCAACAAATGATGCAATAGCAGATGTGGTAGAAGCTGCGGGAACGAATATTATAGGTGATGCCGACGTGGCGGCGACAAGCGGTGCGGTAAATGCCAATACTGCTACGATGGAAACTATTTCTCCTGTAGAGTAAATAGACTGTCAATAAAGGGGGTACTTTGCCATTTATTGGCTTCTTAAGTGCGTTCTGTTGTGCTAAAATTCCCAAAGCATTTAGTTTTTTGCGCCTTGATTGTGGGCACTTTGGTTTTCTGTATAGCTTTTATGCTCGCGTTTTGCTTTGGTTCAATAACGTAAACACTGGCTTGAAGAATCGGTACGATAATCGTTTGTGCAATGCGCATGCCACGTTTTATGGCAAAGTTTTCTTGTCCACAATTGATGAGCAGAACTTTGATCTCACTACCGACTAAACGCAATGCAATTGCTCCGGGTGGGCATGTGATGGTGTGCTTTAAGGTTAAGTAAGAGCGTAGACGTATTTGTGCTTCAAACTCAAGGTGAAAATAAAAGATCAGCCCCGTTGGAATGAGCGCGCGTTGCTTGGAGGCAAGGATGACCGTCTCTTCTTGCTCAATGTGCTGTTTAATCGTGTCCTGTTGAGCCAAAACCTCCTATACCTCGGCTTCCTGTACTGCTTATGCTCTCGTTTTGTTCTGGTTCAAATGCGCAAACATTGACTTGAAGAACCGGTGCGATAACCATTTGTGCAATGCGCATGCCACGTTTTATGGCAAAGTTTTCTTGTCCACAATTGATGAGCAGAACTTTGACTTCACCGCGGTAATCGCTATCAATGGTTCCCGGCGTGTTTAGGCATGTGATGCCGTGCTTTAAAGCTAAACCAGAACGTGGACGTATTTGTGCTTCAAACCCAGGAGATAAATGAAAGATCAGCCCCGTTGGAATGAGCGTGCGTTGCCCGGGGGCAAGGATGACCGTTTCTTCTTCACCAAGAGCTGCTCGTAGATCAAGTCCAGCAGAACCAGCTGTGGCATAATGAGGAAGTTCTAAACCTTGTCCATGCTCAAGACGCTGGATTGATAAAGTTACTGGCTGCGGAGGGGAAGAATAGATGAGGGAGAAAGAAAGATTTTCCTGACTGTTTTGGTGTGCGTCAGTTTGAGAGTGAGGCATGGCTAAAGCAATTCTAAATTATAAAAAGATCTAAAAGAACAGAATAAATGCTAGTTTAGCAAAAGTTGTTCATAAAACAAGTCGATAAAGAACTACATTTGGAGATTGTTCTCCAATACTTGTTTGTTTCAGTGCTGGTTTTAAATTTTGTCGATAAAAAGTGCTGGAACAAAAATAAAAACCCCTCCCAAGAATAATCCGTTAAGATGCGTGCTAAAAAGGGAGGGGATTCTCAATTTGTTGCAAAACCTTATAGTAAGAAGTTTATAGGTGAAGGATGTTGTTAGCATTCATATCAAATATTACCGATAAAAATACCCGTGGCAAAAACGAGAGCACCACCAATAATTACCTGTAAAGATGCCCGCCAAAAAGGAGTTGCCATAAATTTATTTTGAATCCACACGATGGCCCATAGTTCGAAGAAAACAATAATAAATGCAATAAGTGTGGCGACGTAAAAAGAGCTGATCAAATAAGGAAGTGCGTGGCCTAATCCTCCTATCGTTGTCATAATACCGCTGGCAAGGCCTCTTTTAAATGGAGAACCCCGGCCTGATAATTTGCCGTCATCATGGGCTGCTTCTGTGAAACCCATCGAAAGACCTGCTCCAATCGAAGCCGAGAGCCCTATCAAAAAGGTTTGATGTGTATCACCTGTTGCAAAAGCTGCCGCAAAAATCGGGGCAAGTGTGGAAACAGAACCATCCATTAAACCTGCAAGACCAGGCTGAATCCACGTTAAAAGTGTTTGCTTTTGTGTTTTCGATGGCCTTTTGGTGGTTTGCGTTGTCGTTTTGGTTCGAGAGTGTGTATAAGCTTGTTTGCTTGTTATAAGAGAAGATCGACCACATACTGAATCCATAGTTTCCACACGATTGCTCCAAGAAAGACACAAAAGCTGCTTATAATTTTTAAGCTCTTGTATACCCATTGCTGTAAAAATTGCTGCCTGTTTGGGAGAGTAAGGCTCTAAAGCTTTTGCATATCTTAGATAAAGAGCTGCATGCTGTTCTTTTGCCTTGAGCGCTCGAAACATCAATTTTTGTGCTGAACGAAAGGATAGAGCTTTACGTTGTACAAATGAAAAAAACGATCTCAACATTTTCTGTTCCTTTGCACTTTAGAATAATTCTAAAGATATAAGAGAAAAAAAATGAAAGTCAATTTAAAATTAAAGAATCGAAAAAAGACAGCTATGAGAAAAGAAGAACGTTGGTGTGTGAAAAGTAAAAGACTGGCTAAAAAACAATCATAAGTTGGTCAAAAAACTGTATGCGAAAAAATGAGAACAAAATACCGAAAGGATTCTGCTTGGAAAATGTTCCAGTGGATGAAAAAAATATTGATGAAAGGTGTGGGAAGGAGGCAGTGTGTTGGAGAGTATAGGAACACGCGGTTTTGCTCTTGTTTTGCAGTTATCGTTTTATAGCCTGAAAGGAGTTCTTTTGAAGCAACATATAAGCTTGTAAGCATAGAAAAAGGGGCTGAAATGACATTCCAACCGGTAAATGAGAGAAAAAGAAAGTGCATGGATACTTCAGAACAAGAAGGAGGATGGATGTTGTTTCATTGTTTGGAGAGAGGAAAGTTGGAAGGGATGGATACACTGGTGTCGGGGGTTTGGGTATGCTTGGCAGAAAGGAGGGTGCCGGTGTTAGGAGCGATGGTAGTGTTGGGGTGGGATGCTGGTGCTTTGAGAGGGGTGATATGTGTGCTTTGGCCGGAGAGAAAGGGGAATAGAGTTTGACTTTCGTGGTGTGGTTAAAGTTTTTTATAGCTTGCAAGGAGCCCTTTTGAAGCAATATATAAGCTTGTAAACATAGAAAAGAGGCTGGAAACGACATTCCAACCGGCAAATGAGAGAAAAAAAACGCGTATGGATACTTCAGAACAAGAAGGAGGATGGGTGTTGTTTAATCGATTGAAGAGCTGGTTGACATCTGTTGTTTTTCTTATTACGCTTACACTGCAACTGAGAGGTGCTGGCCAAAAGCCATATTCAACACCCGCATGATATACTGCTAAAACAAGGCTGATGGTCATTAAAACAAAAACACACCAAAATAACAGCTGTACCCAAAAAGCTGTGCGGAAAAACCGTGCTCCAAAACCTGCTAAAAGCAAAAATGGTAGAGAACCGTAATAGGGAAAACGTTCAATGAGACATAAATCGCAAGGGATATATCCTCCAATATGTTCAAAACCAAGTGCTAAGCCTATTGTGCTTGAGAGAAAAAAAGCAAGAAAAAAAGCCCATAAAATCTGCTCTTTTCTGTTTGATTTACTATAAAGATGCTTGTGCAGAATATGTTGAAAAGATAAAATACGTGCCATTGAGCATGTTCCTTAAAATAAAAGGTGCTTGTTCACAAAAGCTATGAGAATTCCATAGATTAAAAATAGAGTAACACAACCAATCAGAACAATCCATTTGAAATGGCGGGCAAGGAAATGCATCACTTGACGTCCAAAACGCTTAACCAACCATGCTAGAAGATAAAAACGAGCCCCCCGTGCAAAAATACAGGTGAGAATAAAAAGTCCAAGGTGTACACCCATAACACCTGCCAACAGCGTAATAATCTTGATAGGCGGAAGATGTAAAAAACCTGAAGTGATTAGTAAAATTATAAGAAATTTCAGTGTTGCACTGCTTTTCAGTGCTTGAAAACTTTCAACTTTACCGTAAAATTCTAAAATCGGTTTGGCAAGTGTATCATAAGCAAAATGACCAATAAACCAACCAGAAACTCCTCCCAAAACAGAACATACAGTAGCAATAAAGGCATAGCGATAAGCTTTCTTGGGGTAGACAAGGGCCATCGGAAGATACAAAACATCTACAGGAATCGGGAAAACAGAACTCTCAATAAAAGCAATGAACCCGAGCCAATATGATGCTGTGTGCCGATTTGCTAAAGAAATCGTCCAAAACTTTAGTTTGTTCAATATCATGAGATCTTTCATAAGTTTAAGAGGTAAAGACTTTACAAATTGTACTCCATAAACCCAGCTTGCGAAAGGGATCAATTAATCCTCTAAAGGAAGCACTTCGTCAATCAGATAGGGCAAATATTCATCAAATCCAATGAGAAAAGTCTCCTATTAAACGAAATAGGGAAAATACCTCACAAAGTCCGATGAAATAAAAATAATACGAATTTAAAAAAATAAGAAGTCTACTGTTGACGAATCTGTTGTTCTTCCTATAGTGCAAAGAGATAATGGATAACTCTGTCCTTTATAATCAGTGTGCGGGTGTGGTGGAACTGGTAGACGCGCCAGACTCAAAATCTGGTTCCGAGAGGAGTGTCGGTTCGAGTCCGACCACCCGCACCACTTTTCTTTTCTCTGAGGATTTTCTGTAATATCACCTGAGAGCGTTTTCTGTTACTTTTTCCTTTTAATTAATTGTTTTTATTACATTTTTATTTCTAGTATATGTAGTCTTCATCTTAGATGAGAGTGTTCCAAACACAACGCAAAAGGTGATTTTAGAGGTGCCTCGAAGGGCAAGAATGTGTAACAGACTCTCCATCTTATCCGTAAGAGTTTTCCCAAAGGAAATATGGTGATGGAGCAGGTTTATGGCGGCAATATAAGGTTTGTAAAACTTTATGTATCAGATGTTTCGTTGTTGGATCTATTGATGAAGAGTGTTAATTGATACACCCAACAGCTTCTAGCAAAGGAGGATGGAAACCAAAGGTTATTGCTCCAAGCACAAGTGAAAGGGTCGCTTTAAAGCTGCTGCAAAGAGCAAGACGGTTTCGTTTTCAAACCATCGGTTTTATCTTGGGACAATTGGATAAAAAGCTTTTTCTTTTATCCTATTATACTTTAAAACACTGCCGTTTAGGACAGGAGTATAAGGTCTGTAAAACTTTACATGTCAGGTGTTTTGTTGTTGGATCTATTGATGAAGAATATTAACTGGTGCGTTCCATAGCTCCTAGCAAAGGAAGATGGAGACCAAAGGTCATTGCTCTATAGTTTTTGGGGTAATAAATGATTTTTTCTGCTTTAGTATTCCGCTAGGAACGTTTTTTAAGCTGTTAACGAGTATAGATATTGTTACTTTAGGTGGATAATTGAGAAGGCAGCACATTGTTTATAAAGCACATTTAGTGGTGTTCAACTTGAATGAGAGCTACGAATATGTAAGATTCTTCTATTTCAGGTTCCCTCGTGAAATTATTCAAAACTCTTCGTTTGCATGCCTCAAGCGGGGTTGGTGTGTGGATAAAAACTCTTCGAAAAAGGAGTAAAAATGCTCCTTATGAATCGTCTCCACGCAAAGGTTTTTGCAACATTTTGAGCTGGCTAAAGAGTATGATAGTGCTCGGTTTTGGCTTTCATAAGCGTAAAGAGTATGGTGCATAATGGTTTTACCATTACCATTTATGGGCGCCGTCGTGAAATGGGCTTTTTTGCGCTGAGAGATGCCTCTTTAAAAAAGCGCGTGAATTTGTAACGCAATAGCGTTTTTTGTTTTGTATGAGAAGTGTGACTCCACTAAGCAGGTGGATATGATCAGCGTCACCATTAAATTCTACATATTCAGCTTCAAAAGCCAAACAAACATTTTTAAAAATAAAATGTAAATCTTTTCGTATTACTTTCGGAAAAACTTTTTTACGCTACTTCGTTATAAAGGCTAAGTGGACATTTAAAAACACAGTATCTTTTGCATCTTAATTTAGTTTTTTTCATAAATGAAGTATAAAATAGTAGAGTAAAGTAATAATAAAGACTCTTTAATAGATCCTCTACAATGACGCAAAGCTTTTAAATTTGAAATCTTGCCGAATGGTGAGTAAGCCTGCAAGATTAGATAATTTTGCAGATGTGCTCGTGTGGTGTATGCATGAAACATTTTAAAAGGCACAAAAGCTCATTTCACGATGGCGCTCGTGAAGGGTTTACCGTAAAAGCCATTGGAGCAGATATAAGATGGGAGTACGATAACGCTTTATGGATTTTTTTTAACAAGGATTTTTTGCTCTCTCTTGCAGCACAGAGCGATAGAGTAATTTTGTTCTTTACTTCTTTGAGATGACCCACTGCTTTAAATGTACAAAGATATTCTCTATTGCGTCTATGAGGCGTGCAAAATCAAGGATCAATAAAAAGAGGAAAAATGTTATCCACTTCATAAAACGAGACATCATTTTCACACTTTGATAAGTAAGGATTATTTCGTGAAGTATTTCTTTTTCTAATTCCGTGAGTTCTGTCGTTTGTTCAGTTTTTTTTCTAGCCATGTTTCCACCCACACAAGTACTCACCCTGTTTATTATGTTTTAAGATCTCTCTTGCTAAGTTTGCACTGATGACATTTAGATCTTTCTTCTCTAGGTAAATGGGCAACCATCCTTCACAGGAAGGACGCTTATTTACCACGCAGCCAGCTAGAGAGCTCAGCACGCACATCAGTATCACTTTTTTTGTTAACTTCATTTTCTATCTCAAGACGTGTTGTGGCTGATTTTAGAATCTTTTCTGTTTGCTTTTGCTGCTCAATCTTCTTGCCGAGAGTAAAAGCTTTTGTTAAGGCTATAAAAAAAGCGGACAAAACCGCACCTATTACCATCAGATTTCTTTTCATCCACCAGATCATAGACGATGTTCCTGAAAGCGTTTTGCAACAAAGAAAATTCCAGCACATGCAGCTACAACCATCACCGTTGCCAGTGCCCATTGGATCGGACCATTAACTGCTAACAAGCCTCCAAGCCCTGAAGAGGAGCCTATAATCGGTGCAAGCGCTTCTAATTTAAAAAGACTTGTTGCATCTTTCGTTTCTACTTTTTGAGTGTTAGAAGAAACATAAGAGCGTTTTGCCCATAACCCTGTTTCTGCTGCACGTCTATTGACTAGACCTTGAAGGCGTTTACCTCCTGCTTTGGTCCATTTCTGTAATTCGGTTGGGACTGCTTCATAATTACCTTTATTGAGTTTTTTTAAAAGTGTCGAGTTGCAAAAAGCTGCTGTTCCTACATTATAACAAAATGAAACTAATGCTGCGAATTGTTCATCTGTTAAAGAAACAGTGACAGCTTGTTCAACAGCATTTTCAAATTGTTGCAAGTCTTGACAAAGAAGTTCTTCGGCTTGCTGTTCAGTGATTTCCATGCCTTTGCGAACAAAAGGTTTTCCAGCACTCTTTGTATGGCCATAACCGATTGTCCATACACCAATAGAATCTTGATAGGCATTCAAACGCAATCCTTCCCATTGTTTAATCAGCGCAAGCCCTTCTTTTGATATTTTTCGCATAAATTTCTCCATAAAAAAAGCTCTGCACAAAGCAGAGCAGCGTGACATACTCTCAAATTGCATTTTCCTGCCTTTCAAAAACAGAAGAGACATGAGATTTTGCAAAGATTAAACCATCAGGTTGTCTTTTATTGTTGATTGCTGATGGTGTAGTTTTCGCTAAGGTTGGGCGGATCGATTGAGATCAGGTTGGTAATGGCTCGTAGAATAGAGCAAAGGGTGTATTAAAGAGACGGGAGGGTTTGCCGGTGAGGGTGGGAGGCTGGTGAGGAGGAGGGTTGCTATGGTTTCCTTTTTACGGGGGCATTGTTTGTTGGTTTTCTCTGTAGTGAAGAGTGAGAGGGACAATGGCTCAGAGAGTGGGGCGAAGGGTGTGCTAAAGGAACAGGAAGGTTTGCCGATGAGGTGAGGGCTGATGATATGTGAAGTTGATTTTCAATTGTTACTTTTGTAGGTGTGGGTTTCTGGTAGAGAGATCTCTAGAAAGTTGGTTTCTGACGTGAGTAATGCTCTGCACAAAGCAATAGCTGAAGAACACTCCCTATTCCTTTCTCCAAGAATAGGAGAGAAATGACACTTTACACAGACAACAACAAAAACACTGCTAGAAATAACAGTGAAATTTAGACACAAAAAAAACCTCCCCGCATATGTCATTAAATACGATTTTCTCTTCATTGTCAACAGAAAAGTTAAGATTTTGTGTTTTTTATTTTAATCAACTCCGCTAGTTTTGTAACAGAGTGTGCTGTTTTAATCGGAAGTTTTTTTGGATATGAACAAGAACCATTTTTTCATCTTTCTTCAGTTTATTATAGTCTGGCTTTTTAGTGAAGAGATTTCTAGCGTGGGTGCTGGTATAAAAAAAGCTCTGCACAAAGCAGAGCAGCATGACATACTCGTATAATTGCATTTTTCTCGCCTTTCAAAAACAGAAAAGACATGAGATTTTGCAAAGATTAAACTACCAGGTTGTCTTTTGTGGTTGATTATTGATGGTACGGCTTTTGGCAGGGGGGCGGATGAGGTGAGATCGGTCTGGGGAATAACTTGGAGGGCGAAGAGAAGGGTGTTTTAAAAGAGGTAAGAGAGTTTTCCGGTAAGGTTGGGAGCTGATGAATGTGTTGCTGGTGAGACTTGATTCTGGTGAGATGCTTTTCGATTGTTGCTTTTGGTGAGGATTATTGATGGGGTAAGGATTTTTCTGTCACTATATTGATTTATGAAGATAATTCATTTTTTTTTCAATTTGAATAAGAATTCCGCATATCGTATGATTCTCTCATCTCAAATGCTTCATTCATAATCAGAAAAATCATTTTTTGTACATCAGAAGCGGGGTTAGCGTGTGGATAAAAACTATTTAAGGGAATAAAAATACCCCTTATGAACCGTTTCAATGTAAAGCTTATGGCAACATTTTAAGTTGGCAAAGAGAATGATGGTGCCAGTTTACATCTTCATAAACGTAAAGAGGGTGGTGTACAATGGCTTTACTATATGTCCTTCATGGACATCGTTGTGAAATGGGCTTTTATGTGCTGAGAGATGTTTCTCTAAAAAAAGCCCGTGAATGCGCAACATAATGGTGTTTTTATTTTTCCTGAGGGGCGTAACCCTATTAAAAAAAACCTAAGAAAAAAAGTGTGAGGCAATGCTCACTCTTCATTATTTATAAAGATATTGGTTGTGGATAGTTTTGAAAACTGTAAAGTCGAATGAAAGAGTGATGGTAAAGATGAGCGCTCTTTTTCACCTTTAAGACTTTATATTCTCCCCAAATTAAGCTGTCTTCCCATTTCTGAGATTATGCAAACAGGTAGAGACAATAGTCTTACCTCAATGATATATTCAAAGCTCTTACGTGGTGGTTTGCAATAATTTTTAGCTCCTCATTCTACTACAGTGCCCCCATTCTTAAACAAATATATTATGCCTCATCAATACAAACGTACGAATGCTTAAATATTTACAGATTGCTGGGTTTTGGTGGGCGCTTCTCCGCGAATGATCACTCTTTATTTAACCGTCAAAATGTTTGTGAAGTGTGTCAAGAATAAGACGGAGTGAACAAATGAGAGAGGGGAACGATTGATCTTCTACAACGAGATATTGTAAAGCCGCATGGAAGTTATGTTGGCGATGCAGCTGTTGTGTTTCTTTGATCACTTCTTGCATTTCTTCATAGTGATCGGTTGCTCTACGAATCCATTGTTTTTTTGCCTTTTCATCAGATAATGTATGTGTAAAGTTATCATAATAGCCATTCGGTAAACCTTTTGCGCATAAATAGTCGTTTCTGATTTGAAGATATCTTTGTGCTGTATCATATTGCTCTTTATTGATGCCTGAGCCATCTTGTTTATTGCTAAGCATATAAAGTCGCCCAATATAAGAACTCGAAAGCGGATTTTTCGCCTCTTCTATGCTTAAATTAAAGTGCTTCGCACGCATTTCAATCGTAACTTGTGGAGTAGCCTTGTCTGGTCTTTTCGCACGTGAAATACGGCCATTGGGTTCTCTTGGTTTACCTGTTATTCTAGGTCTACCGCGTTTTTTATCTGTTTTCATGAATCTACCGTTTGAAGTAAAAAGGAACTCCTTTGCTACAATGACAGTATAGGGAAAACTCTTTGAGTCATACTCTTATAGGGGAGACGCCTATCGGTGGGAGGGCGATGAAAAGCAATAAGTTTAAAATAGTCCTTTCCCCCCTCAAAAAAGTACAATGCTCCTTAAAGTTGTAGCAAAATATTCTTTCTTGCACATTGTTTCTTCCTTCTTTAACCTGCCATTTCTAGCCAATCATTTGCTTGCTTCTATCATTTTTGAACCTGTGCTTTGCCTCTAGAAGAAAAATTTTTACCAGATTTGATGTGCCTATATGGCGCAAAATATAGCTGTGCATGAAAAACTGAAAAAAATGCCCTTCTATTTTCTGGCTGGTTGTTTTTATTAACTTTTGTGTGAAAAAAAGTTTTGCACAAGCCTTTAAACCTTACTCCAGAAGCCATTGCTTTGTTTTGGGGCTTCTTTTAGGATTTTGCCATTGGTAGTAGCCACAAAAGACTTAAGAGATAACACTTTTTGAGTTTATCCTCCTGTTTAGCACTTTTACTTATCCTCTTTTGAAGAAAATTTGTTGTCTGTTAAACAGAGAATATCTGCAAAAAACAAATCTTCTTCCTTTTCTTATAATACTATAAAATGGCTTATCTTTTCAAATAAAATATCTATAAGACACTGAGAATACAACATGAATGACAAAATGGTCCATTTTTTTGATTCCTTCTTACCGTAGTCTTTTTTTTCTTTAAAAATTTCCTTTATAGAGGATTTTTCTAAGATTTTAGTCTTCATTTTTGCTACTTTCTAAAACAATTTGACAGGTTTTGATTATGAGACTGTTATAAAGTTTGGTGATGGAAAAAATGATCATCTGCTCTTGAAAAAGCGGTTTGTGTCACGCGTTCATCTTTCTTTATGAACTGCTGTTCATCTTCGTTTGGGAGATACTCCACTGCTTTTACCTTTTTATTAGAATCTTATAGCTTTTTAAAAGAGAGGGTTAAAAATTTTTATTGGGTTTGTTATACGAACTTTTAATGTATGAACATTGTATTGCTATGTGTGTTGTGGAGAGGGGCATTTTGCTTTTTGATAGATTAGATGGTGCAGTCAAGTCTGTTGCTGGTTTTTGTCATATGTTTTGATTGAGAGAAAACAACGTATAGTTTTACGTTGGTATCTGCAGTTTTCCTCATCATGTTTATAATATATATATATGGGGGAAATCAGTGATAGAGCTCTTTGTAGAGAAAGTACTGGTTGCCACTGTAGTAAAATGTTAAAGTGTCATGCAATTTAAAAAAGCGGAGAAGTGTCAGCGTGACAATAAACAAACCACCATCACCTCAATCTTTTCAAGAGTATGCTGATATACTCTCTGTATCACATTCAACATTTGATAAAGAATTTAAACTTTTTTCGTTCAAACATCAGTGATGCTTTTTTCGAGAAATTACGTCATAATATTTTGTATTTCTCTTATTCTGTTGGTTTTAACAGCTTTTATTCGGACTGAATTTTTTCTTTGTTTGATGGATGGTATTCGATTGGATGGCTTTATTCCGACTATGTTTCTTCTGTCAATTGCAGTTTGGGCATGTCTTGTCATCTTCTTGCCAGTTACTCTGCTTTTCCATATCATACTGAATTATAAATTGAAAAAAATGATTCAAAAAATGGAAAATCAGCGGAGAAGTGCTACAAATCAATCTCTCTACAAAGTGTGATGGAGGAAAAATGACTCTCTTTACAATATTATTGGCCGGTCTCGCTATTGTAGGACTCATCACCCTGGTCATTTTTAATAATATGATAATTGTGGGGGGTCTTGTATTAATTTTTTATCAAGTGTGCGAGATTTCACTTTCGTATGAATAAAGAGCGGAAAAACAATCATTGAACAGTGTATGTGGCAATTGTATAAAAAATAAAGGGAAAAAATTCAATCTTTGAGAAAAAATACACTCTTTTTCTTTGCGAAATTATACTTAGAAAGATTATAAAAGAATAGTCTCTGTCTCTCTTGTAATTGTAATGGTGGTTTTTCCAATTATTCTTTTCTTTCATGCTAGGCAATATTTCTCATTCCAGGTAATGGAGGAAGGGAGAAAGCTTTTCCTTTATTCTATTTTAGCCTCCTCACATGGATTGTTATGTCTACTCTTTTTTCTGTTCGGTTTTTTTGCTTGTTCATATTAAGAGTGATGGGTCAGTTGAAAAAATGATTCAAAAATTAAAAAAAGAGGTAGAGCCGCAGGATAAACCGATGACATTACGGGATGCAGGAGAAAAGAACAATAAAGAGCTTTTAAACCCTTTGTTTCTGTTGTTTGCATAGCTATGATTTTTTCTCTTTCGTCAAGAAGGGGGCTGTCGTTAGTCAAAGGTAGCATTATTGTTGCATTCTATGACTTTGTTATCAAATGTTCAAAATTGTATAGTATAATAGTGAAGGAATTGAAAGAAAATGATAAAATCGTGCCTCAAAATGCTTGAGAAATCTTTAAAAATGGAGCAGTTATGAGACCTAGGAAAGGAGCCGCATTTGAATGATCCCTGAGAGGCACACAGACAAGGATAAGCTAGGTTATGGGGATAAGTTTGTTACGGAGAGAGATAAGTCTGTCATGGTAAATTTGTTACGGTGGAGGAATCCTATCATGGGCCAAATATAGGAGATATTGATGAGGCGCGGTTATAAGGTTAACTATGGAAGAAATAAGAGGAAGATTTAAAGGGGAAAATTCAGCTCCTGCTACAAGTATACTTTCTTCCGTTTTAGAAAAGCAAGGGTGTTTTCGTTGAAAAATTATACATTGAAAAATGATAAAAGAACGTCTCTCAAGTTTCTTATCATCTTCTCTATATTTCTCATCATAGTGATTGCAGGGTCTTCTATGCTGACGATGTCTCTCATGCAGGTGTTGAGCGAAACACAGATGTTGGGTAGAGCAAGATGGAATGGTATCGGTTATCTGATATTTTTCCTCCCAGTTTTTCTCTGGGCCTGTATTTTCGCACCTCTCCCTATTCTTTGGGGGCTCCACCGTTTGCAGGATCGTAAGTTGAAAAAAAACATTCAGAAACTGGAAGAAACAATCTGCACAGGAGATAAAATAAGCTGTTTACAGAACAAACCGTTATTGGGAGAAACAAAGAGCTACTTTATACGAAATCAAGAGGTTCTTAAAAATTTTAAAGAAAATGAAGAATAACAGTAAAATTTTCAAAAAAAGTCGATTGAAAATAACTTAGTATACACAGTAAAAGAGAATTATTGACACAGTGGAAGGGAGTTATTGTGATCAAATTCACTGTTATTTCGCCTTTCAAGAAAAGGACTTTACTGTAACCAAAGGTGTGCTAAAGATCAGCACAAGAGAATACATACGCAGAAGAAAATCTTTGATAAAAAGAAAAGACACTTTAAAAAAGCTCGCTCTTTATCTGACGCTTTTTCAATATTTATTTTTATAATAAATCACTACTGCTTGGTAATACATTACAATATATAAGCACCTCTTTGGTTTTTTATTTATTTTCAATTAATGCAATTTCAAATTTGTATCTATTAAAAAGAGCACAAAATGCAAAAATGTGTTCGGCGTATAAAATATTTTTCTGTTTGGATAGAGAAGATTTATGTTCATTTTTTCTTTGTTGTTAATATTTTTTTAATATTTTATTTATTTAATTCAATATTTATAAGCTCAATAAATTGTAAATCGCTTCCAGGAATAGTATAAGGATTAATAATATGGGCTTGTTGGTCATTAATAATATAATTATTTTCTTGCATAGCAAGAGCTAAACTACTTGTCATTGCTCCTGCTATAAAAAAGTATCTAATATTCATCATTTTCTCCTACTATTTATTTAATATAAATAAATATCAAAATGTATAATATGTAAATTGTGTTTATATTACCATAGTAAAAATACAACACTCATAAAAAGAATAAAGTTAAACTATATTTAAATAAAATTTGTTCTTTTTATATTTCATAATTTATTTCAAATATTGTTTTATTGATTGTGTAAAATGGAAGAAATTCTGTCGAACACTCACACGAAAAGGGATGTCACAAAAGAGTGTTAACCAAAGTTTTTTTGTTCCATGGTAAAGGGGTCCATTGAAGAGCGCAATATCCATGCAAATTCAGCGAATCCTGAAGGTTTTGGCTGTAATCTGTGCCGGTTAGATCTCTGCTGTGGAGACTCTGTATCTCTTGTAGTGCATGTATTTCCTGTGGTGTACCTATTTCCTGTGGGGTGCATCTCTTTTGCGGGGTAGGGATATTTTATGGAGGTTGGAAGTGGACATTCTGTGTGGAGCTTAAGGATGTTGCGCGATGCTGTGGATATCCTGTGGAAATGTGGTAAATTCTTTAAAAAAGTTGAAAAAATAAGAAATGTTGGTTCTTTCTATTTCTCACACTAACAGCTTATGTCTCTCTTTTGCTGTTCCTTTGATATCTTGCATATGAGGTGATTCTATGATGAGGATTGAAGAGAACAAGCTAGTGGAGAAAGACGATGAAAAATCTAGAACAATTGGCGAATCTTAGTGCTACTGCTTACTTATTTTTTTGTTTTGGTAATTTTTAAAAGTGTACCTCTCGCAGAGGTTTGTGTTTTAGGTTATAAATGTAATAAAAAATTCTATAGAAAGAACTTTATTATAATAATTGTTGTTTTATTTATCCTTTTTTAAGTTATTTATTTTTTCAATATATTCAAATTGTTTTATAAAAGAAGAACTTAGAGTATTAGAATAACTAGGGTATAAGTATTCTTATAAAGAGGCTTTTTTATTTGTCGAAACAGAATTTTGACAAGAAAAATAAACCTGAAAAGATTTACTTATGTTTGAAAATAGTGAGAGTGATTCCATATACTTGATGGAGAAAGAGCTGAAAAGATAAAGGCCAATCGATAAAGATCTGAAAGAAATTAGCCAATGGTTGTAAAAGTAATAATCTTTCAAGAAAGATGAAGATTGGTAGATTACTAGTCTGGCGATTTTATTGGGGAGGATTGCCTTTGTGTGTCATTTGAAAGCCCGTTCTATCTTCGAGATGAGAAAAGAAGAAGTGATCCTCCTTTGTTTTATCTCCGTTTTTATCGTTCACGGTGTTTATCAAATTGGATTTTGAGAGCCAAAAATCAAAAAAAGAGCGAATAATTTCAAAAATCAACATTTGATTGCAAAAAGGAGAAAAAGTTATGAAGGATCTTTAAACCCGTGGCCTTTAAAATTCCTGTAAAGGTTTTTAAAAAGTTTTTGAAAGACGAGAAAATTGCTTTTGAAAAACCTTTGAAAAAGTTAAATAAAAAATAAAACTGCTTTGCAATCGGTTTAAAATAACAAAAAAGTAAAAAAGATTTTTTTCTTAATTTTTTCATTGTAGAGCGCTATTATGTCGAATTTTGTGTCATTATCGATGTATTATTTCAGCTTTAATTTGATGCTCTAGATATATAGCTTCCATAGCAAATACTTAATTGGCATAGGTCACAGCCGAAATCTTCAGGATTCGCTGAATTTTCATGAATATTGTGCTCTTCAGTGAGCTCTTTCACCATGAACAAAAAAAGCGTTGGTTAACAGCTTTTTGTGTCATCCATAAGTACAATGAATTTTTAAAAGAGGAAAAGTTAGCTTAAACTCTTTTGTTATCGTTAATGTTATGAATAAGTTGTTGCGATTTTCCATAAAGCTGTGTCGCGAGTTTTTCTCTCTCTTCAGGGGAAGTTTCACTTTTGTATCACGATAGGGTGTGTAGGCACCACGTCAAAGCTTTTGCATAAGTTTAGCAGGAATGGTTGGTGCGTTAAAATCCACTACTTGTGTTTTTTTATGCCCATAAATGTTTCACTCTTTATTTATTACGAGCCAATAAGGATGAGGCTATAGACTCTATGATAGGGCTTCATTCCTTAGTATGGTGACTTCTATGTTACAATTTTGTAATTGTCTAGAATACCTCGTTGTCAATTAGAACCTTATATAATTAAGGAATTACATAAAAACTCCATATTTTCGTTATTCACTTTATTGCACGCAACTGTTTTGTCAGTCTATTTTCTTTTTCTTTTTTCGGTTTTATTGGGTGGAGCAAAAATCACTCTCATGTAAAATTTTGTCAGCAAAATATTTGCTATAAAGCTCTTCTTATGCCCGTTAAAGGGGGTGCTATGATACCCATTCTTTTTAGACAAAATAGATGTTGTTGCACCTGTTTAGGCAGAAGAAAAATTTATGACAATCATAAAAACAAGGGGATCTCTCTCGTATTTTAGCAGCGTAACTCGGTAAAATATGGCTTAAGTTCATAAAAATTTACCAAAAAGCGTTTTTCAGAAGCAAGAATTTAGAAAAAGTTCAGTGAAAGGTTAAGCGCGCTATGGCCGATTGTATCGGTTTTGTCCATCGAGTAGGTTTTGTCGACCGTTTTCCTAAAAGCTATAGTTGCTTTTCCAGAGTAGCAAGACAGTCTGTTACGTTTTTTCTTTTTTACTCTGTATTGTATGACAATTCCGCTTGAAATGTGTTGCCAAGATGTTCATACGCATTTCCCATAATTTTTAAACTACATAAGATAAAGATTTATCAATGTCTCAAAATCAATACGAAGGAGCAAGAGAATTACATATAGTTGCGCCATTGAGCAGTCGTTTTTAGTAGATTGAGATTAGCTGCCGGTAGTTTGGTTGCTGTGGAGGAGAAGAGGTTGGGCGAGCGAAGTGAAGGATGGGGAAGCATGGGTTGATTTCTCATGTGGCTTTGTTCCCTGGTAAGATTGGTTGATTGGTAGAGAAGCTTTTGCTGGGATTTTTCCTGGTATAATAGTTGCTCGTGAGAAAAACTCCCTCATAACATTGGTTTTGCTATTCTTTGCTGCTTTTTAGATCCATTTCATCCATGTTGTTTTGGACGATTAGTCATGGATGATGCTTGGTATCGTTTAACTTTTGATTGATTATAAAGCTGTTTCGTTTTGTAATTGTTTCATCTACAACCAGAAGCTAAGAAAGTGGATCTTCGTTTTATATTATGTATCATTTGTTACAGAGAATACTTTCACAGAAAAAATGAAAGATTTAAATGTGCAAATCTCAATGGAAAATACTTCAATCAGTTTGGTTTCTTTAGTAATGGAGGAAGTATTTGTTCAGTCATGGAGAGGGCAAATAGTTCTATGGAGCAATACTTCAAATAAACTTTGCAATTAAAATGGAAACCTTACTTTTGGTGTTAAGCTGAACGGTTTTGTGTGTGATTTGCTCTGGTAAAAAATGATTGCGTTGGTTCAGCATAAGTGCTTTTTGTTTTTTGTCATTCGGTTTTTATTTCTGTGGGAGTGCGCTTTGTTGAAACTCTATGGTGGTTAGAGACGTGGTGGGTGCGGGGGATGGTGATGTGCGGCAGTGGAAAAGTGTAGAGGCGCTAGAGGTGTATATTTCCTGGTCGTTAGATACTTGACGGTTGTCTGGGAGATATTGGTGGCTGGTGAGGTAGTTTTTAGTGGTTAGTTGTTCGTGGGCTGATTGCCGTAGAAGAGAAGAGGCTGGACAAGCAAAGTTAAAGAATGAGAGAAGGATGGGGGAGTAGGGGAGAAAATTTTAAAAGTTTTGTATTCCATTCAAGGGTTTTTCGCATATGTTGCCATGGTATTTTTATTGGAGTTTTTTATCAGAAATCTATTTGTCTTATTTCTTTAAAAACGTAAAAACGTAAAAACGATAAAACGTAAAAACGATAAAACGGAAAATAGAAGTATTGCACATGACATATATTCTTATCAGTATGATGTAAAGAATGAGCTGAGGTGCTGGTAGCGGAAAAGGGACTGGTGAGTAGGGTGAATAGATGGAGGAGAAGAGGCTGGAGAGCAAGTGAATGGATGGAGAAAGATGGGGTGGTTGCTGGTGAAGAACTTGGGATGTTTAGCTACTCATGGGTTGGTTGCCGGTGGGCGAGAAGGTGGGGGATGATAAGCGAAAGGGGGAAGTGTGTAGAGAATGGCGTGGAGAAAAATGGAGAGAAAGAGGCTTAGAGAGGGGGTGGAAAAGAGAGGCGCAGAGCTTATTTAGAGTGTTTACGGCTTGTATATCCCCAATGGCATGCCAGGAGCTCTAAACAATCTCGCAAATGATCAGCAAGGGAGTTTTGTTTGCGTTTTGAAGAGGTTAAGTCTTTGATCGTTTGACCGTAACCAACAACTTTTTCTACAAGAGAATAACCAAGAACACCAAGAAGAACTTTGACCTTTTGTAAATGATTGGATGCCTCTATTTGTAGTTCAATGGGGTGTGTGTAACTCTGACTGCACGCAACCTTTTGACGTGTATAATCAGGGCTCATATGCAGATCTGCCTGACTTTGGCGCCAATAAATATAGAAACGTTCTGCTGCTCTATATTGTGCTTTGCTGATATGCCCTTTCCCGTATAAAAGCGCAATGGGACGGCTTCGGGCATTGATAATGGCTTTGATGGTGCGTGGGTTGCTAGAGCTTTCTGGATGTGTTGATTGAAAATAAGGATTGCTTGTTTCAATGGCCACTTCTTGCGTCTTTAAATGGCCAAGATGTGGTTGTGCTTCACCACAGTGGAAAGGGTAAAAAGTTGGTGGAGTGTTTTTTCTTTTATTTTGATGGTTCATGTTATCTCCTCGAAAATTGTAAGTTTTGGTTTAAAGAAATTGAATGCCGCTCAATATAAGCTTGTCGAGAGAAAGTTTTTGTGCGTGCTCTTCTGCAAAGAGGGAATCTTTGAAAAGTCTGAGTTGCCTTCATTGTTGCGAGTGCCATTGGTCTATACTCATGAGAGAGTACGGGGTGCATTGGTGTTGCGTGGTTTGTTGTTTTTGAATTGGTTGGTGCATTGTGAGTGCTGTCTTTGCTTTTATGGGAGCAAAGCATTTTGGTTTTAGCTGGCTTTGGTTCTTGGGTGAGTGGGGGTTGATCTGTATTGTTGGAAGTGTCCTTAGTGTTGCCTATGAAGGGAGATTTGCTGATGAAGTGACAAAGTGTTTTGGTGTTTCATGGGGTTGGTACTTAGAGAGGTTAGTGTTTTGGATTGGGTGTTCCAGATAACGACGTAGGGTTAAAGGGCGTTCAGAAGAACAGCGATAGCGATAAGTGTGCGGGTCAAACCAAAGACCTATTTTGCCTTCAAAATCACCAGAACGTTGTTTGGCGATATTCATAATCACGCCTGGACGTTTCTCTAAATCTGCTTTTTCTTGCTCGAGAGAGGCAGCAAAAATTTTGTCTTCTAAGGATCGATTGCGCCAGATGGTGATGATATTAAAAGCATTGGCACCAATCTCTGAGGCACCTTTAATGTCTTCAGTGCCTGGAATATCCTTATCCAAACTGCCTTTGCGTGCATGGGCAACAAGATGAATGTGTACATTGTTTAAAACAGCCCAATCAACCATTTTATAAACTGCTTGTTCTTGACCAGTATAATCATCTGAGGCAATGCCTAGCCGCATGAGACTGTCTATGACAAATTGATCGCAGCCATAGCGCGCACGGCAATAGTCAAAAACATCCAGCAATGTGTCAACGCTCGATTTGCCAACATGCTCATAGAGAATAAGTCCGTTATCTAAAAACTGTAAAATTCGTTCAATCATCTCTCTTGTTGGTTGTTCTAAACCTCCGGTTTGTTTCGTTAAACGGCGCAAGGATTGTGCTCCTTTCATCTCTAGAGAGGCTAAGCAAAGACGACTATTTTGCGAAATCCAATGGGGAATACAGTCTGATAACAGTTGGCTTTTTCCAGCACCACTGGCGCCACTCCATAGCGTTAATTCTGCTGGGCGAAAATATAGCTTGCCGTTGAGTTTAGGATAGGGAACCGTATAGCCAAGATGCTGTTTAGGTTCTGGCCAAAACAGACCGATAACTTGATCTTTATAGTTTGAGGCGCGTCGTAAGCCTTCTGGTGCAAAGCTTTTTGCTGATGAAAAAGCAGCTTTTATGGTGGCTGCATCAATACCAGCGATTAAACAGTCATTGGCATCCTTGCGGGGGAGTTGTACACGGTAGCAGCGGTGACGACCAAGTCTGTTGGCAATCTCATATGCTGCTTCTTCGCCAGGCTTATCCATATCGGTGGCTAAAAAAATGGTTTCAAAAGATTCTAAATGATCAAATTCATTTTCAATCCAGTTATGTTTACCTCCGCTGCCTCCTCCAAATGGAACTGAAACTGCTGGATAGCCATAGGCAGCTAGCGAGAGGGCATCAATTTCTCCTTCAGTGATGACAAGTGTACGGTTCGTGAAGCAAAAGACCTGATCTGTTGGGGTAGATGCGTGGTGCGTGGAGCACACTGTGCGATCTGTAAGAGAGGATGCGTTTTTCGTATTTGTCTGCAAGCTTGTGGGTTTTTTGATGTTTGCCTGTGAAGGGTTAGAGTTTTCCTCGTTTGTTGGTGTGGCAGGAAGGCTTTGGGTGTTGCTGTTTGTGTTGGCGGCATGGTGCATGGAAGAGGGTACGTGGTTTATAGAGGTAGGGGCATGATGTGTGAAGAGTGGTGTGTGGTCTGTTGGGGTAGGTATGTGATGCGTGGAAGGAGATGAATGGTGCGTAGAGAAAACTATGCGATCTGTGAGAGAGGATGCGTTTTTCGTATTTGTCTGCAAGTTTGTGGGTTTTTTGATGTTTGCCTGTGAAGGGTTAGAGTTTTCCTCGTTTGTTGGTGTGGCAGGAAGGCTTTGGGTGTTGCTGTTTGTGTTGGTGGCATGGTTCATGGAAGAGGGTACATGGTTTGTGGAGGTAGGCGTGTGGTCCATGGGGTAAAGAGCTTGCCAGCCAAACAAGATTGCTTCACATTGTGCTGCTGTTGGTTTTGCTTTTGCTCCCGCTTGTGCCAATCGTTCTTTTACCAAAGCAAGGGTGCCATCAGGCTTATAAAAGGGGAAAATGATTTTTTCACCCTCTTCTCCTATGCGGTAACGTTTTAAAATCTCAAGGGGAATACTGCGTTCTCTGTTTAAGTACGTCTTCACCAAATTTTGGGGTATGCCTCCTTTAGGAACTGGTGGACGCCGATAGGAACGATGCGGTGCTATAAAGGGTTTGTGGCGCGTCAGATTGAGGATGGCACGTGCTTCCTCTAAGGCTTGAGAGAGGCTAATCCCTTTGACTGCACACCAAAGGTCTAAAAGATCACCGCCTCTGCCTTCTGCAAAGTCATACCAGAGACCGGCTTTACTGCCGCTCAAGCAGACCGATAAACTTTGACCCGCTTCTCCTCTTGTGTTGCCGACAACCCAATCGTTGCCACGTCTTCGCCCCTGTGGAAGGAGCATTTCTGCTATTGCGCTTGTTTGAGAGATAAGCTTTTGTTTGATTTCAACAATGGTACTCATGTTCATTCCTATGATCGTTGATGAGATGCTAGAGGGTATCGTTGTTGCTCCAAGGCGGTGCTGGGGATGTATGAGAAGAAAAAATAGCAAGTCTTTCTTGATGATTTTTTATCCGTTCAATCTTACTTTGAAACTCGTTGCGCTATGGGATTTGCCAATCTACAGTCAGTACTTCTTTGCCGCTTTTTGCATGCCAGTAATTACGACATTTTTGCCAACGCGTTTTTTTTCGCTCAAACCTGATGAAACCATTGAGGCAAGAACTCGGTTTATTGAGGGAAATGTGTGGTCTTTTAGGGTAGGTGTTTTGGTGTGTGGAGGTGGATGTGTGGTTTGTGGGGGAGGAGGCATTTTGTGTATTTTCTTGCAAGCTTTTGGGGTTCTTGATGTTTGCCTGTGAATGGTTAGAGTTTTCCTCGTTTGTCAGTGTAGCAGGAAGACTTTGGGTGTTGCTGTTTGTGTTGGAGGCATGGTGCATCGAAGAGGATACGTGGTTTATAGAAGTAGGGGCGTGATGTGTGAAGAGTGGTGTGTGGTCTGTTGAGTTAGGTGCGTAGCCTGCAGGGTAAAGAGCTTGCCAGCCAAACAAGATTGTTTCACACTGCGATCCCGTTGATTTTGCTCTTGTGTTCGTTTGAGAGATAAGCTTTTGTTTGATTTCAACAATCGTGTTCATGTTCATTCGTGTGGTAGTTGATGAGACTGCGGTAAAGGGCATTATTGTCGCTCCGAGGTGGTGCTGGGGATGCATGAGAAGAAAAAATGGCAAGCCTTTCTTGATGTTCTTTTATTCGTTCAATCTCGCGGCGAAACCAGTTGCGCCATGTGGCTTGCCAATCTACTTTCAGCGCCTCTTTGCCGCTTTTTGCATGCCAGTAATCACGAAATTTCTTTTCTTGCCAACGCGCTTGCTCTTCACTCAAACCTTCTGAAATCGCTGCACCGATGTCTGCTTGCCAATCGCTCGGAAGACGTTGTCCTTTGGGGAGTATTGGCCGGCTTGTGGCTTTGCCGATAGAGCCGGAGAAACTTGCTTGCTCTCCGCTAGAATCAGCAAAGTGCTTGCTGTTCTCTTGTTCTGGAGGTGTCGTAAGGGTACAAGCCTGTGTGGATGTGCATCCAGAACATAGGTCTGTGCATGCTGTCTCATACCTTTTCTCTTCTCCTGCTTGCATCAAAAAAAATGGCTTTTCTGAAACACCGTGAGGTGTTTCCTTTTCTTCTCCCTTCTGAGATTCTGAGTTACGTTCATTATCTCTTGCTCTCTCGTTGAGCAGTCGTTGAATCTTAGCATTGATTTCCTTGCGTTTTTTTGCCGAAGAACGACCCGCAAAGGATTTTTGTTCAAGCAATTTCGCTCGCTCATAAAATACATTTTCGCACCGCTTATTCCATAAACCATTCGCTAAATTTAAAATCTTTCCCTCTCGTACAAGCATTTCTAAAACATTTACAAAAGTTCGCTTGTCACAACCGCAAAGACGCGCTAAACGTTCTACCGATAACTCTAGAGGACGACCACGTGCGTACATTTCGTTAAGGAGAATCGTATAAATCCCAATTTCGTGTGCCCGCATTCCACGAACACCTCCTAGAAAATCATTCTGATACCAACAAACATAGGGAAGCGTACACGATTCATAATATGGAGTTTCTTGTTGATTGGCGTGTTGCATACTTCAATCCACTTTCTTCTTTTTTTTATGTTTTTTTTTTCACAACAAAACCAAAACAATGTTCTTGTGCAGTTGTTGGTGTGCGATTAAAGTTTTTACGCTTTAGTGCAATGTGTTACAGGTTTGTTGCGGTTGTTCTGTTAGAGAACGTGCTCTTGAAAGGCTTTCGTACACTCTGACAGCTCGTTGTGCATGTTCGGGTGCATGCTTACAGTTTGAGATTGTATAGATGACAAAGGGTAAACAGTACAAAACTTGAGAGACGCACGGCCTTTCGGGGGGCGCCTTTTCGCATCCTTTGGGGTGGGAAAGTGTTCTTTTGACCCGAAAATGAGCTCTTACCCCCCTAAAAAAGTAAAATTTGTTTCCTTAATTTTATCCTTTTTGGAGGATAATGCAAGTCTGTTTTATAAAAAAGGACGTGTTTTTTTTAAAAGACGCGCTATATGGTGAAACTATGTATATTAATGGTTGGCGTCAAAGACTCGCGGCAGCACTTGAAAAAAGTGGTCGGTCTAAAAGATCTATCTCCCTCGCAGCCGGTAAAGGTGCGGGATATCTTCATTCTATCCTCATTGAAGGAAAAGAACCAACAATTCAATCTTTAGCGCGCATTTGTCATGAAATTAATATCAGTATGAATTATATTCTCTATGGACAGGGCGCTAGTCCTGAAGATAAAGAGTTCCTTGATCTTATTTCAAAGCTTTCTCCTCAGGAGAGGCAGGCAATTTTGACTCTTTTGCGGCGGCCATCCGACGAAGCATCAAAATAAGTTCTTTCTGTGTTTTTAAATCAAGAGTACGCCAATACCTTATCAGTTCTAAATCACTCATTTTAGCTCTCCTGTCTGTTTGTGGTTGCGTTGAGTAAGAACAAATAGAGAACAATACAAGGCTATGAGGTGAACAAAATAAGGCAAGTTTTTATTCACACATGCCGTTTGGAACGTCGTATAGACTAAAAATATATCTTTTATTAAGGATAAAATAATTTGACATCTCTCCCATAGAGGAGATAAGACTAACGCTATATTTGACTATGTCAAGATAAAGCTTTGGTTTTAACTTACAAAGGGGGGAAATCATGAAAAATATTCCATTCGTTAAAGAGGACGAAATTATCATACTTCTCTGTGAAGATGAAAGTTGTGATGTTATTGAAGGACCGATCGAACAAGTCGAAGAAGTGCTCGAATTTATTGAAGAGAAAGAAACCGTTCAAAGAATCTTACGTCTTGATCTTACAACACTACATGCCGATGATGTGAGTGAGCAAATCGCTGATGCATACGTCCTTAATTATGAAATTGACGAACAGAATACCCAATTTCAGCCATTCATTCTCAATAGTGATGCCTATCATGCTTATTTAGATGAAAAAGTCGCGTGCGAGTATGAAGATAATCTCTATGGTTCTTACGAGAAACAGCATCGTTTGCGCCCATGTGACGTCTTGAACGATTACTGGTGGTAAAGATCATGGCACGTTATCTGAAGACTTTTTATCAGGGATTTCCACTTTATTACGCGGGAAATGCCCAAAATAAAATCAGACTCGAACCACAAAAACACAATGCTGTTGTTTTCATATCGCAAAAGGCTGCAGAGTGTATGGCAAAAAAATTGGCAGAGAAATATCTACGAAATGATTTTTTCGTTGTGCAACAGCATGATTGAAAATCTTTTGTCATAGAAGCTCAGGAAAAAAAGCCATTAGAATTCTTCAGATTGAAGATGTGGCTAGCTAAAAGTCCTTAAGTCCTTCAGATTAAAAGTTCTTTAGGGTGGAGATTCTGCGGATCGAAGATTCTTGGAGCTTTTATAACAGAACAGAGAAGTTACTTGGTTTTTCTGAGAGAGTGTTTAGGTGGGGCGGCTACGGGGGTGTATGTTGGGGAGAGGTGCAGAGCGTCCATGGGGAAATGTAGACTTTATTGAGGAGGGATCATGTTGAGTCAATGAAGTAAGGACGTAGACTTAGAAATCCTCTGTGATTTGATCGATAGCTCTTTAAGATAAGCATGAAAAATACTCAAAATGCTTTATGTCTGAGGTGTTTTGGGAAAAGCTGTATTGTGTTTGATGGAGGAGGCAGAGATTGCGAGGTTAGTGACAAGGGAGAAAGCCCTTCAGACTGAAGTTTCTTTGGACTGAAAGTTTTTTGGATCGAAGATTCTTGGGGCTTTTATAGCAGAACAGAGAAGTTATTAGTTTTTCTGGGGGGGAGCGTCTAGGTGGGGCAGCTAAGGGGAAAGTGTTTATGCTGGGGAGAGGTGCAGTGCATCCGTGGGGATGCGGGCCCATGTTTGCAGGGGGATCATATCGCACAATGTTTCAAAAATATTGGAAATAGCGGATGGGTTTCGAAAGAGGTGCTGCTTTATAAAAAAGACTTCTTCAAGTCTTTTTAAAGAGTAAAGATGCTTCAAAAATCAGGGGAGAATAATATGCCAATTATTATCGATTGTATTCAAGGAACAGAGCAATGGCATCAGGTGCGCAATGGCTTGATTACGGCGTCTTTGTTTGAAATGGTGATGGCACAAAAAAAACAGGGGCAAAAAACCTCAAAATATCATGCTGTTATGAGAAAACTCGCGGGAGAAAGAATCACCGGAAAAGTCGTCGAAGAGGCAACAACGCTTTCCATGCGCCGCGGTACAGAATTGGAACCAATTGCACGCGAGCTTTATGCTACACTCACGCATACTGAGCCTCAGTCTGTTGGTTTTGTTCTGGCTGATGATCGCATGAAAGGGTTTTCTCCCGATGCTTTTATTGGAACAAATGGACTCTTGGAAATTAAAACAAAAAAACCTGAAATCTTGATCCCGCATTTTACGCAAAAAAGTTTTCCCGCAGAGCATAAAGCGCAATGTCAGGGAGGATTATGGATCGCCCAACGCGAATGGATCGATTTGATGCTCTATTGGCCTGATATGCCGCCTTTGATTAAACGCGCTTATCGTGACGAAGCCTATATTCGCAAACTGGAAAGTGAGATTAACCATTTTAATGAGGCTTTGGAAATTATGGTGCAACAAATTCAGGGTGCCAAAACAGCAGAAAGCGTGAGAAGCCAAAATGATTCAGAGGAGAGTATAAGCCGGCAGGCGTGTGAGAGGAGAGGTCTCTCCGGGGCAGAAAAGGCAAAACAAAGTATAGGAAGGGAAAGAAAAGAGGCGGATTAGCGCAGTACTAAAAACCCACAGAAAATACCGAAACAAAAGTTTACAAGAGTGTTACTAGATTGCGCGCAAGAAAACCGCTAAACAATGGTGCTGCGAGAGAGGATTGAACTCTCGGCCTCTCCCTTACCAAGGGAGTGCTCTACCACTGAGCTACCGCAGCACTTTTTCAATTCCTGCGCTGCCTTGTGCCATATTGTCATAAAATAGGCAAGAGAGCATTTATGCATTCTTGAAAGAAAATACGTCTTGTGTCATGACGTATTTTCTTTCTTTATATAAATAGTAATGGATTGCTTAAAAATGCTCAAGACTCCTCAAAAGGCTGTGCAATGACACAAATGTATCAAAACCAAAAGCAAGAGAAAATGAATCATCAAGAACAAAAACAAAAACAACGTCAGGAAAGATTGGCGCAACAATTGCGCCAAAACTTAAAACGTCGAAAAGAGCAAAGTCGAAAAAGGGCGCAAACAGAACCCTAAAAAGAATGCCTTTTACGGCTTCTTTGCAACCAAATTTCTTCATGATTCGTTCTAAAGTTTGGGATTCGTTCTAAAACCATCACGAACAATAAATTCCTAAGGAAGCAAAAGCTTTCGAAGGGGGAATGCAAAGCAAAAGAAGGAAAGTACTATGGATTCTATTGAAATTGTTGGGGGGAAAAAACTGAAAGGTACTATTCCTATCTCAGGGGCAAAAAATGCTGCATTGCCTCTTATGATTGCTGCTTTGCTCACCGAAGAGACCCTTTCTTTAGACAATATCCCCCATCTCGCTGATATCGAGCTGTTAATCCGTATCCTCAATAATCATGGTGTCGGATATGCCGTCGATGGGCAAAAAAACCATACCGATTGTATTCATTCAAGAACAATTCATTTTACCGCACAAAAAATAACCACAACATATGCACCATACGATCTCGTTCGAAAAATGCGTGCAAGCTTTTGGGTGATCGGGCCATTGCTCGCACGATGCCGAGAGGCCTATGTTTCACTGCCAGGAGGGTGTGCTATCGGAACAAGGCCTGTTGATTTTATCCTCGAGGGACTCAAAGCTTTAGGCGCTCGTATTACTATCGAAAATGGATATGTTCATGCTAAGGTCCCAAAAGAATTAAAAGGTGCTCACTATCGTTTTCCTAAAGTCACTGTCGGTGGAACGCACGTTATGATCATGGCTGCAGCAACCGCAAATGGAACAACCGTCCTCGAAAATGCTGCTTGTGAACCTGAGGTGACAAATCTTGTTCAAGCCCTTAATGCAATGGGAGCAAAAATAACCGGTGAAGAAACAAAAACTCTTATCATCGAGGGTGTTGAAAAACTTAAGGGAACAAGAATCTCTGTCATCCCTGATCGAATCGAAGCTGGAACTTATGCAATGGCTGTTGCTATGACAGGGGGCGATGTGGTGCTCAAAAATGCTAACTCTCACCATCTTACACAGGTGCTTAAGATCCTCCAAAAAACTGGCCTCGATATCGAAATTAAACCTCAAGAAATTCACCTTAAAAGAAATCCACGGCAAACAAAAATAATGCCCGTCGATATTAAAACAGGTCCTTATCCTGCTTTCCCAACAGATCTCCAAGCCCAATTCATGGCTCTGATGACACGTGCTCAAGGAACCTCTCATATTACCGAAACAATTTTCGAAAATCGCTTCATGCATGTGCAGGAACTCTCTCGTTTGGGCGCGAAAATAAAGCTCGATGGTCGGACAGCAACTATCTCTGGAACAGAGAGCCTACAAGGTGCACCAGTAATGGCAACCGATTTGCGTGCCTCTGTCTCTCTTGTTATCGCCGCGCTTGCTGCAAAAGGAAAAACTACCGTCAATCGTGTGTATCATCTTGATCGCGGGTTTGAGAGGTTGGAAGAAAAATTAGCACGTTGTGGGGCTACCATTCAACGCATAACAGTATAATTTCCTTTTTACTCTTTTCACTCCCTTCGGGGTTTATCCCTGTCTTAGTGTAGTTTCTTCAAGCTCTCTCCTTCCTTTTATTAAGCACTTTCTTTCGAAGAGGGGTGCCCTAAGAAACGTCGCTCCAGAAAGGTTTTCCATCGAAGATGAGGCAGCTCTTTAAAAAAATTATCGTGGAGGATGGTCATCTGTCAGATTTTCACCTTGAAAAATGGTATTCAAGGGAGAAAAACTTGAAAAGAAAACCCCTCAAAGAATGAACTAAGGAATCACCGTAGAAGAAGCTTTCTCCTCCCCAAATCCCCGAAGTGGGCAAAGGGGGTTACCAAAAATCTGGACTCTCAGGCTTTAAATGGGGACCAATCCGTACCGGTGAGACCTTTGCTGCTAAACCTGTTTTCTCTGAAATCTCAACCGCTAAACCGCAAAGTGTTGCAGGACCTCGCGCTGGCTCATAACGATCTTGCTTCTTCTTATAAAGAAAACGGTGTAAAGGTTCTTCCTTATCCATTCCAAGAGATGAATTGTAGTCTCCGCACATCCCCGCATCCGATAAATAAGCAGTGCCGCCTTCTAAAATTTGCGCGTCAGCTGTTGGAGTGTGCGTGTGAGTACCTACAATAACGCTGGCACGACCATCAAGAAAATGACCAAAACATTGCTTCTCACTCGTCGTTTCTGCGTGAAAGTCAAAAATAATCGCATCTGCTTGCTCTCTCAAAGAACAGGCAAGAAGAATCTTTTCAGCCATTTCAAACGGATCATCAACTTTACACGGCATAAAAACACGTCCCAAAAAATTTGCTACAAGAACACGCGCTCCGTTCTTTGCCGTAAAAACACCTGAACCTTTTCCTGGAGTTTCATTAGAAAAATTGGCTGGACGTAAAAAACGATCATTCTCATGTATATAGCGCATTATTTCTCTGCGTGCAAAAGCATGGTTTCCTGTGGTTACAACATCAACACCTGCCATTAAAAGATCTTGATAAGTCTCTTGCGTGATCCCAAAACCACCAGAGGCGTTTTCACCGTTCACCACAACAAAATCAAGCTGCCATTTTTTAATAAGCCCTGGAAGCTTTGCAAAAACAGCGCTACAACCCGTTTCTCCAACAATGTCACCTAAAAATAAAAAACGCATGAGCGTTTTAATCATACTTTAGCGTTTTAAGAAACCCTTTTCTGTAAAAACGCCCTCTACTATCAGATCATGTTCTGCATGAGGAATGGAAATAACTTCCTGGCACGAAAAGCCTAAACCCAATAAAGTAATTTGATGCCCTTGTTTTTGAAGACTTTCAATAGCACGATCATAGTAGCCTCCTCCATAGCCAAGACGGTGACATTGACTATCAAACGCTGAAAGGGGGACGAGAATAAGGCTTGGAACAACAACTGCATTTTCTGCACCAGGACCCAATGTGACAAAGCGCATAGGCTTTAAAACCGTGTTTTGTGAAAATGTACGAAAAACCATGGTAGTGGAATCAAGCACTGCCGGTAATGCTAAACTTCCACCACGCGCTCTTATGCAATCGAATAAAGGACGTGGATCGATTTCTGATTTGATTGGCCAATAACCCGCTAGAATCATACGTGAAAAATCTTCCCCCCTTTGTTCAAGGAGATGCATCAGGTGAGAACAAGCTTGCTGCGAAAAAACATCCCGCTCTTGTGCTGAGAGTGCATCGCGTTTGGATAAGCCGCTCTTGCGTAACTGTGAGCGAATCGATGAGACAGATTGCGCGGTTTTTGTGTCTTGGGTCATTATTTCTCAATTATTTCATAAATGGCGAAAAGGTGTAATAAAATAAGCTATTCTAAAGCTAGCTCTCATAAATCTCTTAAAAAGATCAAAATGATTTTCCCCCCGCCAAAAAGGACGATACCATTTTGCTACATTTGTGCAAAAAGTGATGATTCACAACAACCGATGAAAAAAGTTGATCCCTGGGAACCTACAAAAATAGGTGGGTGCCATATGAAAAAGCCCACGATTTTAATGCAAAGAAGCTCCAAAGGACAATACCATCTTGTTGCATTTGTGCAAAAGTGGTGATCCACAACAACCGATGGAAAAAGTTGATCCCCGGGAACCTACAAAAATAGGTGGGCGCCATATGAAAAAGCCCACGAGCTTAATCAGGGACAGCTCCCTTGGAAATCACTAAGGTCTCAGGAATACATTATTTCCTGTCGCGAAGCGTAGAACACCGTTCTTATTATAAGACAGTTTGAAGTCTTCAGCTAGAGAGAAAATGATTTTGCATGCAATTCTTTTCTTGTACTTTCTTTGCCATTATTATTCTCAAAATGAAAATCAAATAGTGAATATTCAAAATGGTTTGATAAAAACCTCATCTATATTATGATCCTTGGTTAAAAACATATTATTTATAGAATATGAAAACTTTCGCTCAAAATGAAAAAAGAAGGAGAAGAGCATTCCACTCTTAAGGGAGTAAGTGAACTTGCGGTGATTGCTCGTCTAAAAGCACATTAAAGTGCTTTTTTAGCTTTTGCATTTGTGGGTAATATTCCAGTGCTCTTTCATAGGCTTTGAATGCAAACTTTGGTGGTTGTGTTGCTTCCATAGTAACCTCCAAGCTCAAATGCTCTATAATTAGCGCGGTTCGAGTTTTAGAGCATGATGCAGGTCAAGCATGGCAAGTTTAAAATCACTCAGTTGAATATGCACAAGCACCTCCGCTTCAGTTTTCAGTATAAGTTGGTAAAAGCACAAGGATGTAATCACTAGTTTTCAGGGGTAAATTTAAAGAGCTTGCGGTGATTGCTTGTTTAAAAGCTCTTCAATGCGCTTTTGTAGTTTTTGCATTTGCGGATAATATTTTAGTGCTGTTTCATAAGCTTTGAGTGCAAGCTTTGGACGTTCCGTTGCTTCCATAGTAATTCCAAGCTCAAAAAATGCTATATAATTGCGCGGTTCGAGTTTTAGAGCATGATGCAGGTCAAGCATGGCAAGTTTAAAATCACTCAGTTGAATATGCACCCAAGCGCGCCTTACCCAACCTTCAGCGTAAGTCGGTGAAAGTGCAAGAGCATTGTCAATATAATCAAGAGCAAGACCATAATTGTCAGCATTAATAGCATTTTCTGCCCATAACATCAAAAGATCAATTGTCTCACTGCCCGATTGTGACCATAAACGCTGAAGTTGCCGACTGATCTTTCTTGCTTTTTCAACATCAGCACAAAATTTCAATTCTTTGAGTAAGCGTAAAACTTCTACTTCTTTTTGTTGTTCAGCTCTCTGGGTATGGGACTGGTGGGCGGCGTCAAAATTTTCAAGAATGGTTGCTGCCGAATCAGAATCAGGCTCAGTTGGTGTTGAGGCAGAATCGTTGGGGATCAGATCATCTAAGGGCAAAAGCAATTGTGGAGAAGGAGATTCCTCAGGAAGTGAAGGAGGATTTTGCCCGTATCCGCGAGAAATAAAACAAAGATTGCTTACAAAAATAATAAAAAAAACCGTAAAAAAAAGCAAAAAAATTTGTTGAAAAATACAAAAGCTGCGTAATTGTAAAGTTTTTAAAAAAATAAAAAACTTCATAAAAACAAATCTTCAAAAATGAGGGACCAACCAACCGATTGGCGATGCAAAAACAAATTTCCAAAAGACCAAAAAGGTTTAATGCCTGCAAAAAAGCAGGCACAAAAACCATCAGCCTTGACGCGCTCTAAAACGTGGATTCGTTTTGTTGAGGATATAAACACGACCTTTGCGACGCACCAAACGATTGTTACGGTGGCGTTCCCTAAGTGCTTTAAGCGAATTTTTAATTTTCATCATACTCACCGTTGATAGATATTTCTCTAACGCAATGTCATAACTTCAAGCCTCTAATCGCATTCTCATAGCCACACGCTGTAAGAGACAACACTGTATCTAAGACTGTGATTGCGTCATAACATCTTGTTATGCACTTTTTCATTGTAATCACAAAAGAAAAACGCACCTTTAATATAGCACGCATTAAAACACTTCATCAGCACAACGAATAAGTGAAAATTACAAAAAAATCTACCTTATTTCTAACAAGAAGTCTTATTCTTGTCAAGTAATCTTCCCTTACAAATTCCCTATAACTTCTCAGCCGTGCAGGATGTTGAAAGAGCTTGGGATAAGGAGCAATTTGCCCACCAAAAAGTAGGCTGATGAGGTGTGAGAGAGGTTTTTGGAAAAGATTTCCTGAGGAAAATTTGCGCTGGGAGCATTGGGGAAGCGTGAGGGCTGTACGGGTGTTGTGGAGGCTGGCGTAACAGGGGAGATTAACGTCTTGTCCAGAATGATGCTCCTTAAAGTCTTGGTTTGCTTTGAGAAAGAGTGCGTGCTTTTGTCAGATTTTTCTCAGGATTAAGCAGTGTTACGTTTGGAAAAAGCTATGGCTGACGATTTGTTCGTTTGCACTTTGCAATTAAGTCGCGGTGATCGGTTATGTATTGCTAAAGGTGATGAGTAAGGCTTTCGAAGATATTTCAGGGGAGGCGTGAGAGTTGTTTTAGGGGGATGTTCTGAGAAATATGCTCTGAACGAAAGATTTTGGGGTGTTATTCTTGAGAAGATAGTGGAGTGATATTGGGAGTGCTGTATCTGATGAGGTGTTTTGACAGAAAACTTTTAAGGGTAATGCTCGAAGGTGCCGTTGGAAAGCTATACTGCTGTTTTGCGTCTTCCCTTGCACACCAAGAGTAAGCGTATGAAGAGTCCTGAAAATTGTTGTCCTGTGTTCAAACAGTGTAATGAAATATATTCTTTCTCACATAGGCTACTGTTTGGGGTTACTGTTTGGATTTAGTAACTGGTCCCGTTAATTGGATGACATGCCCCATTTTGCGCGTCGGCTGCAAAGAGCTTTTGCCATATAAGTGGACTGATGTATGCTCTTGTGTGAGATAATATTTGAAATCTTGCAGATTGCTGCCAAGAAGATTGATCATCTCGCAATTGCTATGTCGGTATGTGCTCCCTAAAGGAAGACCGCAAATGGCACGGATATGCTGTTCAAATTGTGAAGTTACGCACGCCTTTTGCGTCCAGTGACCAGAGTTATGAACACGAGGCGCCAATTCATTCACTAAAAGGCTTCCATCCATTAAGACAAAAAATTCAATACAAAGAATACCTACATACTTTAAGGAATCCATAACCGTTGCACTTATTTCTTGTGCTGCCTTCTGTACCGAAAACGGAATACGTGATGGAACAAATGATTTGTAAAGAATGCCGTTTTGATGCTGATTTTCAGGGCAATCATAAAAAATATGTTCTCCTTGTTTCGTGCGTGCCGAAAGAACCGAAATTTCCGATAAAAAAGGAACAATTTCTTCCAAAATCAATGCCTGTTCCTTAAAAGTCATAAATGCTTTCTCTAGGGCTTCTTCACTGGGATGATTGAGCATCATCTGATTTTTTCCATCATAACCAAAACGTCGTGTCTTCAAAAGACCACGACCGCCTAACTGGGAAAGTCCCGAAAGCAGAGAAGACATATCATCAACAGCATACCATGATGTCGTTTTGATGCCTTGCTTTTGCAGAAATTGCTTCTCAAAAAGCCGATCTTGCGTAAGCTCTAATGCCTTCGAAGAGGGATAAACTGGCTTGCTTTTCTCTACATATTGAACCATTTGAAGGGAAAGATTTTCAAACTCATAGGTTATAACATCACACAGAGATATAAAATGATCTAAGGCTGAGTAATCATCATAGGGTGAAACAATATGGTCGTTTGTTGTTTGTGACGCTGGGCAATCCGTTTCAGGGCAAAAAACAACCGTTCGAAATCCTAGTTCTGCTGCTGCTATGGCTAACATGCGCGCCAACTGTCCTCCACCTATTAAACCGATCACGCTTCTCGAAGGGAGAATATTGGATGAAGAAGATACGTTGGATGAGGGGAATGTATTGGGTGAAGCGAACGTGCTGAGTGAGGAGGATGTGCTGGATGAGAACAGAATGTTAAAAGAGTCCGTCATTTTAAACCTCAATTGTAGGCGTTTGCGCAACACTAGCTGTTTGTTTCTGACGCCAATCGTCTAACCGTTGTGCTAAATGATCATCATAAACTGCCATCACTGCTGCCGCTAAAAGAGCTGCGTTAATAGCTCCTGCTTTTCCAATTGCTAACGTTCCAACCGGTATTCCTGCCGGCATTTGCACAATTGAAAGTAAAGAATCTTGACCAGATAGAGATTGTGAGTGCACTGGAACTCCAAAAACAGGAAGGGGAGTGAGTGCCGCTAGCATACCAGGAAGATGCGCTGCACCGCCAGCTCCAGCAATCAAAACTTTAAAACCTACCGCTTTTGCTTCTTTCGCAAATTGGTAAAGTCGTTCAGGAGTTCGGTGGGCTGAGATAATATGTGCAATATGAGAAATACCAAGACAGGTTAAAATATCTGAACTATGGCACATCGTTTGCCAATCCGATTGGCTGCCCATTAAAATCGCTACGTCGCATGATTTTTTCATCGTTCTACATCCTTTTCAAACGTTCAAGGCGATTCTCTCTCCTTACTCTTTAAGAGCCTTACAGGCTTTTGCAAAGTTAATTGATGACAGAACAACAGTTTTTTTCAATTTCACTTTCCTTTTTAAGGTGGGCTATAGAATGTAAGATACAGTAAACAATAAGGGGGATTCATGGTAAATATGAGGACCTGTAAAATATTGAAAACAGCTCGTTTATAAAGCTATGAATTACTTCTATGAGCTTGGATATTTAAAGATAAATGGATTGCGAATGCTCTGCTCGTTGTGCAGTGTTTTATTTTGCGTGATTTGGCTGAATGAAAAAACGCCAAGATAATTGCTAAACAACTTGTAAAATTTGCTATTTTATTCATCGCAATTTTGTTTTTATTGGCAAGCTTCTCGTTGACACTTCATGTATTAGATCGAAAAAACAATACTGAAAGAGCTTTACTTTTGAATATTTTTAACTTTTTTCTTTATCAATAGAGTTAAACCTTAATTTTTGAAAACGTTAATTGTTCAAAATAAAAGGAAATAGAATGGCAAAAAACAACTGAGATTAACAGAAGAGGTTTAGAAAAATACCTATACGTTAAGTTAAATTAATCTGTGTTTTCCAATTTATTTTATACATAAGGTAGAAAATTTAGAACATTATGGTGATTGTTGGGTTGGGGAGAATGCTATGGTTTATCGGAGAGGTTAGTGTTGATGGTAATGCTACAGTGAGTGGCTACGCAAGAATCTATGACTCTGTTTATGATAATGCTAAACTTTCTGGTTATGTAAAGGTTTAAGAGAAAATATATGGGAATGCAAAATTAACAAGTATAGAATTTGCTCATACAACGTTTGAGGTTTATTAATGGCACTAACATTGTAGATATTGTCGCTACAGCAGCGTAAATAACGGGCACGGGGAGCGACTGCTTTTAAATAGAAAAAAGACGTAGCATAGAAAGATGCGATTTTATTATTAGGATTTATGATATTTTAGATTAAAAATGAATATTTTTCTTGTATCAATATACGATAAATCATGATTATAAGCTTTAAACATAAAAGATTTAAAGCCTTCTATAAATTGGTACTATCGAAGAGATTACAGCTGCACATGCTGAAAAACTCAAGCGTATTCTCTCTGCTATTGAAGTCGTTATATAATAAAATGATTTAAATTATCTATCTTTTCGTCTCCATTCGCTAAAGGGTGATCTCAAGGGTTATTGGTCAATTACTGTAAATGGAAATTGTCGCATAATGTTCTGCTTTGATGGCATAATTATCACTAAAAAAGATTGCTAAACAATAAGAAAAAATCCTCTACATCTCGGTGAATTATTGCGTGAAGATGTGATTAAAGAATTTGGTTTGTTTGTTAATGAAGCGGTTACACGTCTTGGTATGTCGCGTTTCGCATTTTCTAGAGTTTTAAATGGAAAAGCCGCTATTAGTACTAATCTCTCTATTCGGCTTGAAATGGCTGGTGTAAGTACAGCACGTGCTTGGCTAATTATGCAAACAAATTATGATTTATCGAAAGCTTTAAAACGTAAACAACCTAAGATAGATCCACTTTCTACGCGTTTACGCTAGTATCTTTATACCATATTATAATCCTTTCTTAAGGTGCCATTATTAGCTCCCACTGATAATCATGATTTTGGATTCGTGTGTGAAGGACAAAATAAGTTGTTTGATTATGGAGTCAATGACGTTATAAGGTGCCCTGTAAGGGTTTCTTTGACCTTAAAACCAAGGTTTATTAGTTTCCTCAAAAAACGCAGGTTATGATGTCATAATTTTGATGAAAGGTCAGAAAGTTTGAGAGACGGAAAGCCTGTCATTTTACAAGTAAAGCGATGTATAGGGAAGGGAACGCGCCGTCATATAGCGCTGTAGTGATCAACCTATACAAGAGAAAGCAAGCTTAAAACACACACAATTATCATCGTTAATGAATCAATGTTTATTTTACAGGGATTAGATTAAATTCATTTAAATAAATCAGAACGTGTTCCTGTTCTATCACAATGAACATGTTTATCATTCACACTATCAATTAACAACCAATCTGGTTCTTTATGAAGATCACAACATGCTTTCCAGTTCCCTTGCAAAGCATAATCTTTTAAGATGCCTGGTAATTTCTTCTTATTGATCAGAAGTTGCATAACCTCTGTTAATTTATACATATCTTCTCCGCATTTTTTCGCTCTTTTTAAACTTACCAGAATAGCTAACTGAACGCATAATTAAATATCGATTTGTTTAAACAAGTCTTTCATATCTTGTGCGTAAAAAATATCTTCACCTTTGTTCGTTTTTTCAAAAGTTTTAAGCGTTTCTGTATTAGGAATATGCATTTCAAACGGCAATTCTTTTTCACTAACAACTTTAGTGAGAGCAATCCCTCTAAAATCAGACACTGTAAGTTCTAGAGCATTTTATATTTTTTCATGTGCTTCTTTTTTTAATTTTTGTCTATGCGTATTCATACAACATCTTTTGAAGCCATTGCTATATTCTATAGTAAACCTCCTTTGATGACCTTTTTATCATATGGCTTAATTGAGCTACAAAAATGAGGTTTTTTAAGAATGCCTTTGTCTCTTTAGTTTTGTTAAGTAAATTTATTTGAAAATTTTGACGTTTTTAAATTTTTCAAAAATTGATTTAGTTCTGATTGAAACTAAAGAATTGTTTCATTTTTTGATTTTGGTTTAATAGTTTTTTCTGTATGTCCATTGTTCAGTCTTTCTATGCAATCTTGATTCAACAAAGCATAGAAAGAGTGTTCTTAAGTGTTAACGCATGACGTTATTTCTTTCTTTGTCTGCTTATCTCTCAGTTTTTTTAATAACTTCTGCAGCGAATGCTTCAAAATTACTCATTACAGCGTTGAGGTCATTGATTTCCTTTATATTGAGGTCACAATGAAAATCTCCAGCTGCAAAAATCGCTGAGAATGCATCACATTCGTTGATTTCAGTTTCAAAGGTATCAATTTGGTGATTTTTTCTAAACTGAGATGAGACAAAGTGAGAAGCTCTAGATTTGGCAACAACTTTAGACTGAATAAATAAAACAGCGTGAGTGATAGAACGGCGTACAGCTTTTATGTTTCAATGAATTTCTTTAATAATCATCAATGATGACCAAAACATTTTATTGCTGTTCCTTCATTGAAATGATGACGAAATCAGACTGACTGGTAGTTATAGCTAGTTAAACGAGATGCCGTATCTTACAAATCGACAATGATAAATGGAATATAAGCAGAAGAGGTGTAATAAGGGGACGGTGAGAGGCTGAAAGGTATAAGCAGAATATAAAGTTGACAATTATAACCAAAATGTGTATAACAAAAAAATAACAAAAATGTTTATAACACAAAATGTGCACTGCTTTATTTCATAGCAGAAATCATTTATAAATTTAATTATTAATAAGGGAATTTATCTCATGAAACGTATTGTTTTAACTGCAGCTTTGTTTTCTATCTTTTCTTCAGTATTATCTCCGGTAACGGCTAATGCTCTGCCGGTGGGAAATAGCTGGGGAACTAAGAGTGATGCGATAGTCGGGCAACTTGTAACAAAAAATGGTTTTGGAGACAGAGAGAAAAAGATTCTTCAAGAAATCATTGTTCCTGAAAGAAAGAATCTCTTTACATATAACAATGACAAATTTAAAATTCAAAAGAAGTACCATGCAATTCTTAGGGCTATGGGAATGAGGAATGGTTGTATGGATCTTGACCCGAAGGAATATAGTGGCCAAAAATGGATGTTATGCTCTATTAATTAAAAGTAGTAAAGAGAGAACGACTCTTGATGAAGAAAGTGTATCTTGTTGTACGAGATTCACTTTCTTGCAAAGAAACGCCCTTGTTTTAGCAGTTTAGTCTTGGAAAAGCAGATTGGTTGGTGCGTTTTCTGGATATGTCCTAGATATATCAGCTACGATAACAGGTAATATGGTGTCAAAGTGGTCAAGTAAGAGCTCTTCTTTTGGGTGAAAAAAGTCAGAAAGGGACTTTTTTGTCTCTTAGCTCTTTTTAATAGCTTTTAGCGAAGCTTCTTTTAAGCTAAAGTAAGCTAAAAACAAACAATTTTTCATGATTGAATTGTCTATCATGACATAAAGTGGAAAGAGAAAAGCTTAAAATTTTAAATGTTGAGAACGTTTTTGAATAATATTCATAATTGCACTAAAAACTTCAGAATTCAAATCTTGCATCTTAAGTTCTTTTTTTAATTTTATTGCCTTATCATTAATTGAAACAATCATTCTTTTTATTTGCTTTTCCAAAGATAATTAAGATTCTTTTGTATTAGCAACCATTTTATAAAATGACGTAAATATGTATTTTCGGCATATACTCTCCTCCTATTTTTATAGCCATTTTCTGAGATAAATCTGGATAAATAGCTATATTAATAAATCATATGCAGGAGAAAACTTTGTTTTTTTGTCTATAAAGGAGGGAAAAATTTTTGCCCTGAACATCAGCATTAGTAACTAAAAAATTAAAAATAACTATATTTTAAAAATTTAGTTGATCGACAGCAAGATGCACCGTACGTTGAGAAATAATAGCCTGAATAGCCTGACACGCGGGAATATTGGGGTCTCTTTCACGTTCATATTTAAGCTCTGGAGCAATACTAAGTGCTTAAAAAAAATCCTCGTGATGAATACGCAAGACCGTTCTATTAGCGGCTATTTGACGATCATATATGCTAATAAGATAGTAAGGTGTGTTATTCACAAAATGTAAATGTACTTCGGGTACTTGTTAAGAAATTGACGCGGCTTAAGTAAAATTTTTCACTCTTGGTGATGTTTTTACAGTTTTTAATCCGCCATTATAATGATTCTGTGAAAGGTTAATGAAGGAAAAGTGATTTTATTTTAATCAGAAATCAATTGTAAAATTGCCTTCTGTTTTTTAGGTTTGAGTTCTCTAAAATTTTTAAAAAGGAAGTATTCCTCTCTGTTTGAGGCGATTTCATCATGCTGGGTGGAGTGCTCTTGTTGTGTTAAGAGATCCGTATAAAAAAAGGCAATAGGAATATTCAATATATTAGCAATTTCCTTTAAACGCTCTGCGCTCACACGATTTAATCCTGTTTTATATTTTTGAATTTGTTGATGGCTTACCTTAAAGTGATCAGCTAATGTTTTTTGAGACATTTTCAGCATTTTTCTTCTAAAGCGAATTTTTTTGCCAACAAAAATGTCGTTATGAGGATTTTTTTCTTGATGAAGATTGCTAGTTTGCATTTGATCCCAGCCGGTTGCGAGTGCTCTCGCATTAGTATTCTGGGAGTCAAAATACTGAGTTCGAGTCAGTTTTTTTGCTTTTAGTGCTGAGAAGTACCTGGATATAGCAAAAAATCCCGGAATCCCGAGACATCCACAGAGTGGGTTCATTTTTACGCTAGGGTTTCGGGCTTTCAGTTCTCTGTTGGTTGTTGCGTATTCGACCAAACATTTTTAAAATCGTAAAGTAATTTCAGGGGATTTACAATAAAAATTAAGATAGCTTTTTTGAACGTACAATTTTTTAATGAGAGATGAGAGGCAGAGGGTGAGAAGTGGAGGGTGAAAATTGAACAGCTGTTAAGGTTACGTGGGTAAAACATCTCCTTCTTTCTTGACGCAAATCGTTTTTCTCCTAATGCATTCCTCATTTTTCTTGGAGATTCATTCTAATTCTTTTCCTCTGAGAGATTTTAGAGGCATAAACCCACCTTTTTGTGAGACCTTTAGAAATTCTCAGCATTTTTTATTTGCTAAAAGGGCAGAAAATTGGCACATTGTATTACAATTTAAACCACCGCTTAGTTGGCGAGAAGGAGAATTTTGTTGCAAAAATAAGAAAGAGTATGTTGTGAAAAGAAAGATATGAAAATCTCAATATTTAGTGAATGATGATTTTTGTCGTTCAGATGATTCTTCTATGGTTAGGCTGAATACGTTCTTTTGCTTCATGAAAAAGCCAGCACATGCTGAGATGCTTTGTTTTGAAATTCACTTTTAGCAGTCTCTCTGTTTCATTGTCCTTGTCTATAATCATATAGAGAACACAATATAATTGTGAATTGTAATAACTTGTAATGAATTGTGAATAATTAATATATTATCTCCATTTTTTAGCACAATTGTGCGATATGTTGCACGTTACATAAGAAAGGAGACTTTAGATGTTTGTTCCGTTTTTACTCGCTTTAAGTACAGCAATAACGACTGTGTATGGCAAAAAAAACATAAGTTACGCCTTATGGGCAATTCTCTTGGTTGTTATTCTTCTCACTTTTAATCATCATGCAACTTCTACTTTAAATCTGTCTTTTTGAGATAATAACCATGGAAAATGTTCAACAAAAAAATCATCATTTTATCATATTTATGAACACATTAGGATTATTAGGGCTTTCTGCTGTCCTGTTGGTGGCTTTCTATTATCAACTGGTGAAGTTTGAATTACCATGCCCTCTTTGTCTTCTTCAGCGCGTGGGGTTGATGCTGGCAGGATGTGGCTTCCTTCTCAATATCCATTATAAGGTTAAAAATACCCATTATGGTATGGTTATTCTTGGTTGTATGGTAACCAGTATTGTTGCTGCACGTCAGGTATTTTTACATATCACACCAGATGATCTTGGATATGGTTCAACGTTCTTTGGACTGCATTTTTATACTTGGGCATTTATTATTGCTGTGCTCTGTATTTTTGCAGTTGCTTTCCTCATGATTTTAAGTGAACTGTCGTACAAATTCAAAGTATTTGCTCCTTTCCCTTTACTCAGTAAAATGGCAAGTGCTCTCTTTGTGTTTTTAATTGCAGCAAACTTGGTTTCTACTGTGCTTGAATGTGGAGTTGGGCAGTGTGCCGATGATCCCGTAAGATATGAGCTGTTATCCTATTAGTTTTTTTCCTCTTCATTAAAGAGGTTTTTCAATAAATTTTCTATCTGTATATCTTGAATGTTATAACTAAAAAGGCGGCATTTTTAACTGTGCCGCTTCTTTTTTGCAAAAGCTTTTGAGAGCAAAGCTCTCCAGTTTTTGATCTTCTGGCAAGACTGCTTTGCTTTTGCAAAGGCGGTTGATTGGGTGCGTTTGATTGAAGTGGGCTCAATAATTTATCAGCTTATTTGATTAATTTTAAGAATTTTTTGCGTCAAACAGGAATGGTTGGTTACCAAAAGCTTTTAGTGGAGCGTGTCTATTTGTCGGTGGATTGTTTTTCGTGTTATAAATGATTGTCGGTTTTGTCGTGAGGCAGATTTTTTCTCTGTAGCGATCAGATATACATACGGATTTTCCCTGTTAAATAAGGGTCCGCATTTTGAGGGTTTTATGAGTGCAAAGCATGCTTAAACAATGTTGAGGAGGGGGATGATTGTTTAAATAATCATGTGCGTTACGCATTGGCAAAAGGATTTTTCTATTTATGCAATGTGGCATAATCATCCACATGCATAGCTTTGCGACTGTTAAGGATGGTGAAGTTTTTGCCAGGCATAAAGCAGGAAGTGTAGATTGAAATTATGGATGTAAAATAACGCAATTCTCCATGCGTCATTGATTAAAGCAGCCACGATTGTTTTGAATAAAAATGCAATAAATGGTAAATGAATGAGAAATTGCGGTGCTTGGGGGTAGGAGTGCACTTGCGAAAAGTGTTCAAGTATGCTTTTAACCTTATCCTTTGTTCTTCACTTCCACTATAATTTTACAGGGGCGCTCTATCAAAACAAGCTGTGCATCGTGATAAAGCAGTTGGAGATAAGGCTATGGATGTTATGCCCCACGGAAGACAGAGCAGATGTTAAGGGGTGAGATAAAGATTAAGAATAGGGTAAAACAAAGATGATATTCGTCTTGTTTTTTTTTGAAGACTCTTAAAGTTCTTAGTTGGATAATATGTCATCATAAACGGGGTTATAGAGTCTATATAATTATTTCTTTTAAAATAGCAAAAGTTTATGCATTGTATAATGGGGGTATGCTCCTCACGAAGAATAAAATGCTATTGTGTTGCCAATTCACGCGCTTGTTTTAAAGAAACATTTTTCAAGGCTCCTAAGCCTATTTCACGAAGGCGTTTGTGAAGGAGGTACTGTAAAAGCCATTGTTCACTATCGTTTTTACGCTTATGAAATTGGAAGATAGTTTTGTCATAACTCTTTGTCAGCTCAAAATGTTGCGATTGTCCTTGCATTGAGATGGTGGAGTATTTTTACCTCTTTTCTTGAAGAGTTTTTATTCACACGCCAGCCCCGCTTATGACATGCAAGTAAGTGATTTTAATCGATTGATTATAAAAGGATTTGAGATGAGAGAACCTTACGATATTCAGGGATCTTATTCAATAAGCAAAACGATGATTTATCATTATAAATCGATGTGTTGCATTACTTTAATGCGGGGGATAGTGTGCATTTTTATTGTGAAAATACTGGCTTTTAAAGAGAAAATATCAATATACTATAGCTTCTATTAAGTGCGTTCTCTGATCGATAAACTTAAAAACTTATCATCGTGTTTCATTTTATACTCTTTTATATTTTTCTGTAAATTCGTAAAAATGTAAAAACGTAAAGATAAAAAAAATAGGAAAATTGTGTATGATCTGTGTTTTTAAAAGTGTGATGTAAAGATGGGAAAGGGTGTGTGGGAGGATGGCTTTTTGAAGGGGAAATTGAAAAGTGAGGTGAAGAGGAGTTGCCGGTGAGGCCGTTTCCGGTAGGGAGAGAGGATGTTGGAGGGTGGTGTAGTGAGCGAGGTGAAAAAGTGGGCTAAAGGATGAGGAGGCGGCTGGTACTTGTAGGTTTGTGGGTTGGTTGTTGGTGAAGCGGCGTTGAAGGAGGTTGTTTCTGGTGGAATTGGATGCCGGTGGGGAAGTTGTTCGTTCGTAAAAAGTTTTGCATAATGCAGAGTTGAATGACATGTTAAAATTTACTTTTTTATCTTGCAATGAAAAGAAATAGGACTTTTCAAAATTAAATCATGAGAGTGGTTTTTGGTGGGGTAATTGTTCGTGGAAGTTTGCTTATAGGCTGAGAGCAAGCTGGAAAAGAAAGGAGTGGATGAGTGAATAAGAGGAGTACACTTTCATGTGTTTTCTTCTTATTTTAAGTGTTTTTCAAATGTATCCTAACGGTGTTTTTATCATAAGCTTACTTTACTATTTTTCGTGTAATCACAAAAACGATAAAACGTAAATCTGTAAAAATGGAAAACAGTGTGTATGATCTTCGTCCTCACAAATGTATTGTAAAGATGGGGCAAAGATTGTTCTAAAGAATGATATGGTGTGCCATTTGAAGGGAGAAATGAGAGGGATGTGAAGGGGAGTTATTGGTGTGATTGTGTCCGATGGAGAGAGAGTAGGCTGAAGGATGAGATGGGGAGTGGGGTGAAGGGCCGGATGACAAGGAGGATTGTGCGGTTTGCGATGAGGTTGTTGTTGGAAGGTTGGAGGATGATTGGTTATCAGTGAGGTGTGGTGACTATGGGGAGAGTAGAACGGAAAGAAGGAAAAAAGAGTAGGCTGGAGAGTGCGCTAAACGAGAAGTTTGGTCAGGTACGATGTCGGTGAGATAAAGAGTAAGAAGAGTGAAATTTGCCCTAAAGAATGCCTTGAGAGTGTAGTTCAACCTGCTAAAAGGATATGTACAGAGACTTGTTAAAGTTTTTTTGAGAGCGTCAGGGAACAAATATAACAAGAAAAACCTTTTCCTTTTTGTTGAATTTTTGTTCACAAAACCAAGAAAATAAGATATGAACGCTGAAAAATAATGCGCTGCTCAAAAACGCATCAGCTATCTATAAAGGAAATTATTATTTTATGTCAAAAGAAGAAGTTTTGGAATTTTCTGGTATCGTAACTGAACTCTTACCGAATGCGATGTTTCGCGTAAAACTGGAAAATGATCATGAAATTATTGCCCATACCGCTGGAAGAATGCGCAAAAATCGTATTCGTGTGTTAGCTGGTGATAAAATCATGGTTGAAATGACTCCATATGATCTAACAAAAGGCCGTATTATATATCGCTATAAGTAGCTCATCTGTGGTTGTTACTTTCTCTAAAAGCAGCAATAGTGTTCTCTAAAAGCCTTCGAGAGAAAAAAATTAAAAAGGCAAAAAAAATCATCTTGGAAATGCGTCATATGAGTGAGTGAAGAATATTAGAGGTCTCTCAACAAGAAAATCTGTGGTGCTAAAACGCATTGGCTGGTCGTTTAAGATTATTTTGAGGGGGTGAAAATGGAAGTCATAAGAAAAGCTTTCTTTAAAAAGTCTCGTTTGGGAGAAACCTCGTTAGAGGAAATACAGTTGGTGCTTGCTTCCGCTTCGCCGCGTCGTTTGGCGCTTTTAGCACAAATTGGTCTTGATCCCCATCAGGTTTATGCAACCAATATCAATGAAACACCAAAATTAAGAGAACATCCTGCAAACCTTGCAAAACGTTTGGCAAAGGAAAAAGCTCTTAAAGCGCAAGAAACTTTTCTGTGGCGCTATCAAAGCAGTGGAGGAAAAGCATCAGTGCAGAAAATGGTCATCTTGGCTGCTGATACTGTGGTTGCTGTTGGACGTACCATTCTTCCCTCACCAGAAAGTGAAGATGAGGCTTATGAATGTTTGCGCTTCCTTTCTGGACGTGCACACAAAGTCTATGGCGCTGTTTGTGCGCTGAATGAATGCGGAAAAATAACCGTAAAATTGGTCGAAAGTCGTGTCCGTTTTAAACGATTGACCTCTCCCATGATGGAGGCCTATCTTTATTCTGGAGAATGGCAAGGAAAAGCCGGTGGATACGCTATTCAGGGCAAAGCGGGTGCTTTTGTTGTCTATATCGCTGGCTCTTATTCCAATGTGGTGGGCTTGCCTTTGGCTGAAACAATGGATCTTCTGACGGCTTATCACTATCCACTTCTTCCGCATTGGAATGGAAAAACACACTAGAGAAATGGATTGACTGGCAAAACCAATGGAACAGAATAAGAAACAAATAGAACAGAGGAAGAAAAACGGAAAGAAGCAAACAAAACAAAAATTAAGCAAGGTACGCGAACAGATAAAAAAAATGCACCAAACGCAAACACAGCCGAATTTGACGCAAACAGAGATCTCTTCAATCCGTCCTCCCCATCCTTGTCCAATTTGTGGTCAGATGGCACAGCAAAACGCCTATCCTTTCTGTTCAACACGATGCCGGGCAATTGATCTAAACCGATGGCTTTCGGGGTCTTATATCTTGCCACCCCCGCCACAAAAAACTGATGAAGAAGAGTGAAAAGGCTGCATAGTCTTGAGAAGCATTAAAGATCTGGCTTTGGATTTTACAAGGATTGAGATGGTGAAGTTGGGCAAGATTGGTGTTTGAACGAAAAGAAAAGCAGCATTTTTGTTAGAGAAGGATTGGCTATTGGAACCGAGAGAATTGCACCTTGGGTACTAAGAAGGAGGTCGATTGGATGAATGATAGGGCAGGTGTTGCGTGTTTGAGGTCCGGAGCGCTTAAGTGTTTGAAGTTGAGAAAAAGCTCTACCTTCGAAAAAAACTGACGAAGAAGAGTAAAAAGAGTTGCGCAGTTTTGAGAAGCGTTGAAGATCTGGCTTTTGGTTGGGTAGAGCACGGGTGTTTGAAGTTGAGCAGGGCTGGGCATTAGGGTTGGGGGAATTGGTATTTTTGTTAGAGAAGGATTGGGTATTGGACCATGGGAGCCGGCACTAGGTAGCAAGAAGGAAGTCGATTGGATGAATGATAGAGCGGGTGTTGCGTGCTTGAAGTCCGGAGTGTTTAAGTATTTGAAGTTGAAAGAAAACCATATATTTGAAACCAAAAAGAAAATTGAGCCTTGAGAGTGGTATGTTAAAACAGAATATTGTCACTCTTTGTTATGAACAATACTCTCTTTTTTTCAATTGTTCTCTTTGCTATCATCTTTCTTGTACGGTTCTTTTTGTCGTTGTTTGTTTTTACTCTTGTTTCTTCTTTACTCGCGTGATTCCCCTCTTGCTATGGGGCTTGTGAGAACCCATATTTGTTTTAGCACTACAGCTATTTTCATGCTGCTTCGTTCGCGGTGTTTTGTAGGGGTAGGTCTGATCCTTGCGGATGCCTTGGGGAGTTAAAGTGCAGCGGTGGCGCAAGAAAGGAAAAAGAATGAATCTGGAAAAATATAGCGAACGTTTGCAAGGTTTTTTACAAACAGCACAAAATAAGGCTCTCTCTTCTGATCATCAACAATTTATGCCGGAGCATTTCCTCAAAGTATTGTTAGAGGATTCTCAAGGATTGGCCGCATCATTGATCCAAAAAGCTGGCGGTGATCTCTCTCTTATTCAAAAATCGCTTGAAGAAACGCTCGATGCTTTGCCAAAAGTACAAGGCGGAAATGGGCAGCTCTATCTCTCGCAGCCGTTGGCAAAAGTCTTCACTCTAGCAGAAGATCTCGCACACAAAGCCGGGGATCAGTTTGTAACCGTGGAGCGTGTTCTGCAAGCGCTTATCATGGAAAAAACTGCAAAAACAGCCGATATTCTCACAAAAGCAGGCTTGACTCCGCAAGCGCTCAATCAAGCCATTAATGCGCTGCGTAAAGGAAAAACGGCTACAAGCCCTCATGCCGAAAGCCAATATGATGCTTTGCAAAAATATGCTCGCGATCTTACCAAAGATGCACGGGAAGGAAAACTTGATCCTGTTATTGGACGTGAAGAAGAAATTCGTCGCACTATTCAGGTGCTTTCACGGCGTACCAAAAATAATCCTGTGCTCATTGGTGAACCAGGGGTGGGAAAAACGGCAATTGTTGAAGGGTTAGCGCTGCGTATTGTTAATGGCGATGTGCCAGAAACTTTGCGTGATAAACGACTCTATGCATTAGATATGGGAGCACTTATCGCTGGTGCAAAATATCGCGGCGAATTCGAAGAACGTCTTAAAGCTGTTTTGGCCGAGGTGCAAGTCGAAGATGGACAGATCATTCTCTTTATTGATGAATTGCATAATCTCGTTGGTGCTGGAAAATCTGATGGTCCTATGGATGCTTCCAATTTGCTAAAACCTGCTCTTGCGCGCGGAGAACTCCATTGTGTGGGGGCAACGACACTCGATGAATATCGCAAATATGTTGAAAAAGATGCCGCTCTTGCACGTCGCTTCCAACCCGTCTTTGTGCCTGAACCAACCCTTGAGGATACAATCTCTATCTTGCGCGGCATTAAAGAAAAATATGAACAGCATCATAAAGTGCGTTTGGCAGACAGCGCCTTAATCGCTGCGGCTCGTTTGTCTAACCGTTATATTACTGATCGTTTCTTGCCCGATAAAGCCATTGATCTTATCGATGAAGCGGCGGCACGGTTGCGCATGCAAGTCGATTCAAAGCCTGAAGAACTCGATGTACTTGATCGGAAAATCTTACAGTTGAAAATCGAACGTGAGGCTTTGAAAACTGATGTGGAGCCAACAGCAAAAGATCGTCTGAAAATCGTGCAAGCTGAACTTGAAACATTGGAACAACAGTCTACCGAGATGACAACTGCTTGGCAGGCTGAAAAACAAAAATTAGGACATGCTGCAGATCTGAAAAAACAGCTCGAAGAAGCACGCAATGCTTTGGCTATTGCACAGCGTGATGGACAATTCCAAAAAGCTGGAGAACTCGCTTATAGCGTCATTCCGCAGCTCGAAAAACAATTGAGCTTAGCTGAAAATGATGATCAGCAAAATCATCTCGTTGAAGAAACTGTTACCGCTGAACATGTGGCTCGGATTGTTTCTCGATGGACTGGAGTTCCTGTTGATCGTATGCTCGAGGCAGAACGAGAGGCACTCCTGCGTATGGAAGACGAAATTAGCACCCGTGTGGTTGGACAGGGTGAAGCTGTGCAAGCTGTTTCGCGTGCTGTACGGCGTGCACGTGCCGGTCTGCAAGACCCTAATCGCCCCATTGGCTCCTTTATGTTTCTTGGTCCTACCGGTGTGGGAAAAACTGAATTAACCAAAGCTCTTGCCGCTTTTCTTTTCCAAGACCCCAATGCCATGTTGCGCATCGATATGTCGGAATATATGGAGAAGCACGCCGGTGCACGACTGATTGGGGCACCGCCCGGATATGTCGGATATGAAGAAGGGGGAGTGCTTACTGAAGCTGTGAGGCGAAGACCTTATCAGGTCATTTTGTTCGATGAAATTGAAAAAGCGCATCCCGATATTTTTAATCTCTTGCTGCAAGTGCTTGATGAAGGGCGCTTGACCGATAGCCAGGGACGTACCGTCGATTTTCGTAATACTTTGCTGATTATGACTTCAAATTTGGGAGCGGAATTTTTAACCGCCTTGCCAGAAGGGCAAACGACCGATCAGGCAAAAAATGACGTCATGAATGTTGTAAAAGCAGCTTTCCGTCCCGAATTTCTTAATCGTATTGATGAGATCATTCTCTTTCAGAGATTACAACGTAAGGACATGGAAGCCATCGTTGATATCCAAATACAACATTTGCAAAATTTGCTCAATGAACGCAAAATAACTTTGCATATCGAACCAGAAGTCCGGCAATTCCTTGGCGATAAGGGTTATGATCCTCTCTATGGGGCGCGACCTCTCAAACGCATTATCCAAAGAGAAATTCAAGATCCACTGGCAGAAAACATTTTGTTCGGGAAAATTCACGATGAGATGATGGTGACAATTGCAAAAAAAGGAGAGCAGTTGACTTTTTTTCCTGAAAATTAAGACACTGTACGCCTTAGAAATAAGGAACATGGCAATGAAATAAGGATATGATAATGCGTTAAGACAATGCTGCATGAAGCAGAGAAAAAATAATAAAACATCAAAAAACTTGACAAGGTAAATCTGAACGCGTATCATAATGATACAATCAGCGTTCTTTGCTTTTGTAAAGCGGATGATAGAGTGGTGGTGACACTTCATTACGGGAGAAGCGGTTTGTAAACAAGATACTTTCTGTCTTTCGGTTACTTCCTAAGAGCTTTCTAGAGTCTGTGAGCTTTCAGCTCCTCTCATTTTCAGTGATCGTTTTCTGGATTATCATGACAGGCTTATTGTTATAAGTGGTTATTCATTTATAAATTCTTGAATTCTGTTCACTCAGTAGTCAGACTCTGTCGTATTCATCAGTTTTACTGTGTTATATAATCAATAAGTTTTCCGGTCGTTGAGAGATTTCTAAGAGATGTCTTTCTCTGAAAGAGGGTATGGCTTAGTGAGTCTTTACGTGATGATACATTTTTGGTAATCCTTTGCCGGATGGCTAAGGTTGGGGGAATGAGTGTAGATTTTTTTCGTTTTTTTTTATCAGAAAATTCTATTTTATTCTATCTCAGGTGGTTTCTCTTCTAAAGGTCATGATTCTTTTTCTCTTCTATTGCTGTTGTAGCTTTTATGTATTCTTTGTTGGAAACTATAAGGGAAGGTTTGCGCGTTTCTTTAGAGGATAAAGAGAGCTACGGTTATGAGAGAGAGAAGCTTATGATAAAAAGGCAAAAAAATTTTCGCTCAATTATCCGGTAAAGGATTACCAAAAATACATCATTACACAAAGCTTATCGAAGCTATCCGATTGGTCTCTGATCACAAATTTTTTGCGTGTAGTTGGTTGTTCTTAAAATTTCATTGCTGATTTTCATGCTGTTTTTCAAGATATAGGATTAGCTTTTCTTTAATTTGAAGGAACAAGATGATGGCAGAGAAACAGCTTCTTCCCTTACGCCGAAGAGGACGGTCAAAAAGTGCTTTGAATAAAACAACAAAGCGCTTTAATGAAGCCCTTCTTACAGCTGCTGAGCAAGCTGGATATCACTATGGTGAAGATGGGTTGGTGTCTTATCTTCAATATCATGCATTGAATAATCCTGTGCCTTTTTTTTCGCTTCTGGCTAAAGTGTTGCCTCTGCAAGTTACCGGAGAAGCGGGTAGAGATGTTAAAACAATTTCACGTGTTGAGATTGTGCCGGTGATCGCAAAAGATGCTCTCTCTGAGAAGAGTAAAGAGAGTGATACTTGAGGGGAGGAGTATTTGGCGTGATATTTGAAGATAGTAGAGTCTTGACACTGTAGTCTACGGGCATCGTCTCCTTTGGGGGCATGTTTTTTGAAGAGTGTTATGCTTGAGGATGAATGACAACTGCGCAAATTGCTCTTATTCCAAAGCTTATTTCTGTTTTTACTGGAAAAGCTGGTGTGTGTGCCTTATGAGGCTGTTTTTCGCTTCTTGTAAATTTTACCTGTGCAAGTTATGGGATGAAAAGGGAGGAGGTGTTAAGACTGTTTCACCTGTTGAGATTGTACTGGTGCGTGCAAAGGATGCAATCTCTGAGAAGAGTAAAGAGGGTGATGCTTGAGGGGAGGAGTATTTGGCATGATATTTGAAGATGGTAGAGTCTTGACACTGTAGTCTACGGGCACTCGTGTTTTTTGAGGGGCGTTATGCTTGAGGATGAATGACGACTGCGCAAATTGCTCTTATTCCAAAGCTTATACCTGTTTTTACCGGAAAAGCCGATGTGCGTGCTGCTTGGGGAGGACGGGGGTCTGGGAAAACACGCTCCTTTGCTTTGATGTCTGCCGTGATTGGATATCGGCATGGAAAGTCTGGAGAACAAGGGATTATACTCTGTGCACGACAATTTCAAAATTCACTCAGTGAAAGTTCCTTGGAAGAAATTAAACGGGCTATTAAAGCCTATCCTTTCCTGCAAGACTATTATGAAATCGGCGATAAATATATCAAGTCAAAAGATGGAAATATCGTCTATGTTTTTGCTGGACTTGATCGCAATATCGCAAGTATTAAATCCATGGGGCGTGTTTTCCTTTGCTGGGTCGATGAGGCAGAGCCTGTGACTGAGGCCGCTTGGCAAACGCTTATTCCAACTTTGCGCGAGGAAGGAAAAGATTGGAATGCCGAATTGTGGGTGACATGGAATCCTTGCCGTGAAAATGCACCCGTCGAAAAACGTTTCCGAAATGTCAATAATCCTCATATCAAAGGTGCTGAAATCACTTGGCGTGATAATCCTCAATTTCCCGAAAAACTTAATCGAGATCGCAAGGCGGATTTAGAACAACGGCCTGAATACTATAACCATATTTGGGAAGGGGAATATCTCCAAACTGTTGAAGGTGCTTATTATCAAAAAGTGCTGCTGGAAGCTGAACAGGAGGGGCGCATTACTACTGTTCCTCGTGATCCCTTGATGCAGATCAGAATCTTTTGGGATATCGGTGGAACAGGAGCAAAGGCTGATGCCACCGCTTTATGGGTAGCACAATTTGTAGGACGAGAAATCCGTGTCCTCGATTATTATGAAGCCCAAGGACAACCACTCTCTGAGCATGTTGGCTGGGTGTTTCAAAGAGGATATGACAAGGCATTGATGGTCTTGCCCCATGATGGGGCAACGAAAGATCGTGTCTATAATGTGAGTTTTGAAAGTGCTCTCCAACAAGCTGGGTTTCAAACTAAGGTTATTCCTAATCAAGGTGTGGGGGCTGTGAAAATGCGTATCGAAGCCGTAAGGCGATTGTTTCCTGCTATATGGTTTAACCGTGAAACAACACATGCTGGGCGAAAAGCACTCGCTTGGTATCATGAAAAACGGGACGAACAGCGTAATATCGGACTGGGTGCTGAACATGATTGGGCAAGCCATGGTGCTGATAGTTTCGGACTCATGTGTGTGGCTTATGAACAGCCAAATATACGGCTGAAAAAAAGTGTTTATCATTCTTATCACCATTCTCAAACTTCATGGATGGCTTTTTAATGAATATTTTTACAGACTCTTTTGATCCACTAGAGACGCTTGAACACCAAGCACTCTTCAAAAAACTCGTCAGCTGGTATCAGGACGATATTGCACATGTCGAGCAATGGCGAAAAAATGCCCAAGAAGACTACGATTTTTATAATGGACGCCAATGGAATGAGCAAGATCTTGCCGTGTTGCGCGAACAAAACAGACCGGTCATGACTTTTAACCGCATTGCTCCTTTGATCAATGCTGTGATTGGTGCAGAGCGTAATAATAAACGACAAGTGCAATTTATTCCACGTCAAGAAGGGGCTGCCTTTGCCAACCAGATTCTCACTGGAGCAGCCGAATGGTTTCGTGATGAAGCTGACGGAGAGTACGAGGATTCTGATGCCTTTCAAGATGCTATCATTTGCGGAATGGGGTGGACAGATACCAGGCTTGATTATGAAGAGGATCCGCAAGGAAAACCTGTGATTGCACGATTGGACCCAATGAAAATGGTCTGGGATGCAAGTGCTGTAAAGCCCAATCTAGTTGATGCACAGCGTCTATGGTATATTGATGAAAAACCGCTGGCAATGGCTCAGGAAATGTTTCCTCATGTCCATTGGAGTGATCTCAATGCTGATTGGGTCAAACATCAGACATTTTTTCATCAAACTAGCGTTATTAATACGCAAAGCTATCGTGTAGATGTGGAGGAGGTGGGTAGCTATCAACGTCCTAAAATGGTCACATTAGCTGAATGCCGCTGGTTCGAGCGTGAGATTGTTTATAAAGTCCTCGATCCTTTAAGTGGAAAATTTATCGATTATTCGGAGCAGGATTTCCAAAATTTGTTCGAAAATTTTCCTGGACTCCAAGCGACAAGATTGACGAAAAAAATTGTCAAACGTGCTTTTTTGGGTCGAAAACTGCTTGAAGCACCAGATAAACCTTTGGTGCCACCAAATCAATTGGGGTGGGAGTGTATTACCGGCACTTTTGATAAGTTGAGCCGGCAATTTTATGGGATTGTCAAACCAACAAAAGATCCGCAACGCTGGGCAAATAAATATTTTAGTCAAGTGATGCATTTGCTTAATAGTCAGTCAAAAGGCGGAATTATGGCTGAACGCGATGCTTTTGATGATGATCGCCAAGCCACAGAGAGTTGGGCAAGAGCCGATAGCATTACTTGGCTAAAAAGTGGGGCTGTTTCTGGGGGAAGAATCCAGCCTAAGCCTGTTGCACAATTCCCACAAGGCTTCTTTCAGTTGTTTAATGAAGCAAAAGGCGCGATCGAACAAGTGACCGGATTGTCTTCTGAATTTGTCGGAACGCGGGCGGTAAACCAACCAGGAATTCTTGAACAACAACGTCGCCAATCTTCACTCAATTTGTTAGCTTCTTTTTTTGATGGTTTGCGGCGATATCGGCAACGACAGGGAAAAATTATTCTCTATCTTATTCAAAACTATCTTTCCGATGGGCGATTGGTGCGTATTGCTGGTGATGAAAATGCTAGGTATGTGCCGTTAACACGCGAAATGATCACCAGTTTGGAATATGATATTGTGGTTGATGATGCTCCAACAAGTCTCAATGAAAAAGAGCGGACATTTGCTATTATTATACAATTGCTGCCTTTGATGCAAAGTTTTACAACGCCAGATATTATGCTCGATCTTTTGCGTTATTCACCTTTGCCCGCATCACTCATCCATAAAATTGCACTCAAAGTACAAAAGCAGAGTTTAGAGGAACAAAGTGCTTCATTGCAAAATAGTACTGAGGCTTTAGGAGGGTTTAGCGGTCATGCCGGTGTGGAGCAGCTGATGCAATCCATTTTGCAGAAGACACATAAAAAGTGAAATGGCTTTGTGTTTAGGATGCCTAATTTTTTGCATACTTTTCTTTTGTCCGCATCGGCTTTTCAACAAAATTGCACTTAAAACGCATAAGTAGAGTTTAGAGAGGAAAAGTTCTCCATTGTATGGCAGGCGTTGAGGAGAGTTTAGCAGAGAGGCTAGTGGAGAGCTTAACGGTAATGTGGAGCAGTTGATGCAATCCATTTTGTAGAAGGCAAAGGCGCAAAGGTAAATGGCTTTATGTTCAGGATGCCTAATCTTCAGCGTTCTTTTCTTTTGTCCGCATCACTCATCCATAAGATTATACTCAGAATACAAAACAGAGCTTAGTGAGGCAAAGTGCTCCATTACATGACATGCTGGAGAGCAGCTCAGTAGTAGAAGAACTTAGTGGTGGAGCTAGTGGAGAGTATAACATTGCGGTGTGAATAAAGGGGAGGCGCTGGTAATGTTGGAGGCAGCCTTAGTGGTCATGCAGGGGAAAAGCAGTTGGTAGACCATTTTGTAGAAGGCGCATGTGTAAAGGTAAACGACTTCATTTGAAAAAATATTATTTTATTGTCTGAAAAAGAGAAGGCCAACAATATGGATCAAGAACATTTAAACCCAGCAGAACAAAACCAATTGAAAAAGGGTTCTCTTTCAGGAGCCCAACAGGGAGAAGATAGTGAAATTGGAGCGGGAGAAAAAGCAAAAACTTTCGAAGAAAATTTCCAAGGGCACCGAAATGTACATCAACAACAGCGATCATTGCAAGTAGATTCACAGTCACAAGATGTTCAAAAGGTGCTAGAAGTTGATGTTCCACCAGACCCGCAAAAAGATTTTATGGGTTATATACAATGGTTGGGAAAAACACTCTACAAACAAGGGGCGTTGCTCTCTGAACAACCACCTGTTATGAGCCCTGACTCAGAACAGTTGCATGCTTTCTATCAGAAATCTGTTGCTGCTGTTAAACAAAAGCATCATGATTTTGATCAAGCTGCTGACTTTATTTATGATACGCGGGCTAAGCAGTTGGCAGCTTTCTCTTCGCTCTATCCTGAAATGGCTGACCCAAATATCGTGGATGCAGTGATTGGTAATGAATTGAAACAGATCTTGCACGATTGTGCGAAAAAAAATCAAAATCCTGCCGAAGTGATTTACGCTATCGCGCAAAAAATTGGTTACACAAATTCTCCAAATACCATTGGTGAAAATTTTCAGGAAAGGCAAAATTCTGCACGCACACTTGCTGCCTATAACGGTTTGACGCCAAAAGAACCCATTTCTTTGGATATGCTCGACAAAATGTCGGAGACAGAATTTAATCATTGGATTGCTGATCCAAAAAACAAAGCTGTTTTTAATCGCTTAATGGGTGGTGGAGAATTCTAAAAGCCATGAATGCATGGTGGGGAAATTCTCGAAGTAGATTGTTTGGAGGCGTGAAGTGGTTGTGTAGGGCTTGAGGCGGTTGCGTGAGGGATTGGAGGCGATATGTGCCGGGCCTTTTGAGACGTCTGCCTAGGAACTCTTGAGGCAAACCTATGGGAGTTGAGGTGGCTCGTGCAATGAGAAAATTGCTCAAAGGGGGAGGCAAAGATAATCAATAAAAATCATACAAAACACCTAATAACTGATCCACTCTCTGAAAAGGAGAAATGTGGAATGTTAACAACCGGCACTTTGCCGACTTTTTTATGTCAATAAACTTTTAGAGGATAAAATGACTGTAACTTACATCGGACTTAATGACCCAATGGCAGTGCGCACGTGGTCTAAACTCTTGAACCAGGAAGTCTCAAAAGCAATCCCTATTGCACCTTTGATTGGGAATGATTCAAATAGTATCGTACAATTAAAAGATGAAACCACCAAAGCAAGTGGTGATGCCATTAGTTTTAATTTGCGCGTACAGCTGCTTGGCGATGGGGTGAGTGAAGGGCAGGCGCTTGAAGGCAATGAAGAAGCCCTCCAATTTCTCAGTGATCGCTTGGCAATTAATGAACTTGTTCATGCGGTGCGTGTCAAAAATGAAGGTACCATCGATCAGCAACGTATCTTGCACGATTTGCGTACTGAAGCCAAAAATGGGTTGGTTGATTGGTATGCTGATCGTTTAAGTTTGATGTTCTTTATTCAAGTTTGCGGCTATACTGCAAAAGCCATTAATTTTGAAGGACGTACTATTGCTCTTAAACCTGTCCATTATGGGTTTAATGCACCAACTGCACCAACCGATAAACGCGTCGTGCGCCCTAATGGAAAAACAAAAGATGAAGATTTGAAACAAACCGATGTCTTTGATCTTAAACTGATCGATCAAGCTGTTGAACGAGCTAAGTTGGCAAATCCAAAAATTAGACCTGTCCGCGTCGAGGGGGAAAATGTTTATGTGCTTTATCTGCACCCAACGCAGGTGACACAATTGCGAACAAATACAGAAGCCGGTCAGTGGCTTGATATTACCAAGGCAATCTATAGTGGGAGCCGCCTTAAAAACCCTCTCTATGATGGATCACTTGGGATGTATAATGGCGTCGTCTTGCGTGAGGCTGAGCATGTTACCGAAGGTGTTGAATCAAGTGCAACAAATAAAGCTGTACCAAATGTGCGCCGTGCTGTTCTTTTGGGTGCACAAAGTGCTGTCATCGCTTTTGGAAAAGATCGCGGCGCTACACGCTATAAATTGGTAGAAGAGTTGTTCGATTATGAACGAGAGTTCGGTGTTGCAGCAAAAACCATTATCGGTATGAAAAAAACTTGCTTCACCTTGCCAGGAAGTACACAAGGGGCACAAGATTTTGGTACCATCGTGATCCCAACTTATGGAGCACCCGCTTAAAGGATATTCGAATGCTTCTTCCCAACAGAATATCTTGTTGGGGGGAGCGGCTCCAAGTATTGGCTTTAGAGCTTGTCAGAGAACAACCAAAGAGCCTAGAATTTTGGTAGTATCGTGATGCCAATTTATGGAGCACTTCCTTTAAGAGCTGCTTAAAAGTTATAGGAATCCTTCTTCTTAACAGAAGATGCTGCTAGGGAGGAGAAATTTCTAGAGGAGAGAAGGTGTTCGAATTTCTGTACGCGCGTGATTTGAGCTTCTGGAGTGCTTACTTTAAAAGCTGTTTGAAAAGCTTGCGAATTTTTTCTCTCACAAGAATACATTTTTTGTAGGAAAGATACTTAAAATGCTTCACACGCAAAAGGATTATCATTGCCCATGACCGTTTCATCCATTGATCCAAATCATCTCAATCTTATACATTCAGACCATTCTCACACTTTTGCCTTTATGGTCGCACTTATTCAAGATGAAATTGATGATACAACAGCTGAATATTCCGTTCAAATTCAAGATTCAATTTTTAATGCTTTGCGTTTGTGTGAACGAGAACCCTTTTTCTTTAATGAAAAAAGGGAGGTGATATTCAAAACGCAATGTGAAAAAACATGGTATGGGCAGGAAGAGGGCGTTTTTATTCAATCAAAAAGGTCTCTTGAAACCGTCTTTTTAGGAGCACATGCTGCAACACAAATACAATTACTTTTTAAATCCGTTGAAGTGTTGCAACAACAATATGGATTAAAACCTCCACAAGGAATGCCTCTCTTTTATACATACCTTGATCAAAAAATAGGGCTTTTTCCAACACCCAAAGAGGTTGAGACCGTGCGTCTTTCTTATGCTTCTATCCGTTTTGGAGATGAACAGGTGATGGAGGACGATAATCCTTGGTTGATTTATGCATTTGATCTTATTAAAGCACGTGCAAAATACGAACTCTACAAAAATATCCTTAAAGATCCTGAATATGCTTCTTCTTCTTTTAGAGACTTTCAAGAACAGCTCCAAGCTTTGCGATTTGAAACATCGCGTCGAAAAGGCTCTTCAAATATTCTTCCAATGCGGTTTTAGAGGCTCTTTACTCTATCATTGATGATTGGCGTTGGTCGCTGGTGGCTGATGACTGGTGTTAATTGCTGGTGTGTTGACATTTATGTCATTTTACTCGTGAATATATCAATGTGTTTGCGTTTGCTCTCTATAATCTAAGTTTTATGCTTTTGTTACAGAGTCTTATCTTATAGAACTTTTGTGGTTAAAATAAAAAAGCTTTGGCGGTTTGAAATCTCGCATTGATAAGGCTTTTCAAATATTCTTCTAATGGGGTTCTCAATGGCTTTTTTTCCAGTTGCTGATTATCGGCCTGATGTCGCTGATATTAATGGCATCTTTACCGATGAGCTTATCAATGTATTGCCTGCTGATGGGTCCTATATTCCTATGCCAAGCTTTCAACCTATGTCAGAACCTTGCCCTGATCCAATTTTAGGAGCTCTTGCCGTTAAAACGAAAAATGGTGTGTCTATTATTGTTGGGACCGGACAAAAAATTTACCTTCTCGACAATACTACAAAGCAGTGGAAAAATATCAGTCAAAAGGGAAAATCTTATCTTGCCAATGTCGATGCTCCATGGTCTTTCGCTTTATTTGGGGATTATGTCATTGCTGTGAATGCCAATGATAAGCCACAAGTGATCGACATTAATCATGACAAAAACTTTAGAAATTTAGGTGGAAATCCACCACAAGCCGGGATTGTGCGTGTGTGGGGAGATTTCGTTTGTTTGATGAAATTGACAGAGCATCCAAGACGTGTCCATTGGTCAGGATTGAACGATGCCGAATTTTGGACTGTGGGAAAAAAAAGCTGCGATTATCAAGATTTTCCCGATGGCGGTTTTGTGCAAGGCGCAACAGAAACAACAAATCCAATCATATTTATGCGTTCTGCAATCTATGCCGGCTCTTTTATTCCTGGATCTAAGATTATTTTTAGTTTCCAAAAAATCCACGATAAGCGCGGCGCAAAAAACGCTGAATCTATCGTTTGTCGAGGAGATCTTGCATTCTTTGCTGATGAGGGTGGATTTTATCAGATCACCAATGAGGGACAAATTATACCAATTGGCTTCGAAAAAGTCGACCGAACCATGACGGCAAAATCGAGACAGAATAATCTGTATACTCTGTCTGCTGCTATCGATGGGGTGTATAATCGCGTTTATTGGATGGTTGATACCGATGAGAGTATTCACGAACGCATTTTACTTGTTTATGATTGGGGATTGCAAAAATGGACAAAGGCGGTCGTGGATATCAAAATGATTTTGCCCATTTTTTTTGCAGGAATTACCTTAGAAGGACTGGATCGGGTTGCTCAGAATATTGATGATTTACCCTTTTCTCTCGACAGTAAAGTTTGGAAAAATGAATCTCCTATTCTTGGTGCATTTGATCATCAGGGGAGAATGGGGTCGTTTTCTGGTTCTCCTATGGCTTGTGTGGTGACATCACAGGAAATGGGGCAGACAAATGGCATGATAACACGGGTGAAAAATATTATGCCTCAAGTGAATAGTGGAGAGTTTTATTTATCTGTGGGCATGCGCTTTCGGCAATCCCTTGAAGAGGAAACTGTTTGGTTGCCAGAAAGACAACCTTCTCATAATACGGGGCAAATTCATCTCCGTGCAAGAGCAAGGTTTTATCGCTTTAAGTTGCGCATCCCGGAAGGAATGAATTGGTCTCATGTTACGGGGTTCGATGTGGAATTGCAGTCTGCTGGCATGCGCTAATGCATGGCTTTAAATATAAAGGCGCTATACGGTAAAGCATGCCTCCTATCGTGAAAGAATAATGCAGTGAGATACGCCTTATGAGGGGGAAGCAGCATGTTAACTATGCTTTATAACGTCAAAAATAATGTGTTAGAATGGCTTATTATAAAAAACAAGTAATGCCCTTATATGCTGCGGAAAAAATGAATATTTTTTGAGGATTTGCTGTGAAAGGCTGGAAGATTCGTAGCGAAAAAGCGGAAAAAGCCAAAGTTATGAAACGGCGTTGCGAGAGACAAAATTCTTATTCTGTTCATCTTACAGAGCAATGGTCATGGGAAAAAGTTGCACGTTATCAAGAGGCTATCAATGCCGCACTGAAAAAATACGCTCAGCGCTTTCCTGATGATGTTTATTTGGCAACAATTGCGGAAGAACTGGTGAGAGGACAAGCACAATTGTGGTTAGCCTTTAAAAATAAAACCCAATTTAGTGCTTTTGCGATTACCAAAGTTGAAATAACCCATACGGGAAAAAAACGCGTCATCCTTTCAGATTTGGCGGGAGAGGGAGGGCTGGATTTGGTCAAATTGATCGATAAGGTTGAAGAATGGGCGCGAACAATTCATGCTGAGGAAATGCATATGTTTGGAAGGCCTGGATGGTCTAAAATGCTTAGTCATCACGGATATTTCCGTAATCTTATTCATTATAGAAAGGTTCTCGTTCCATGAGTAGAAAAACAAAACCTCAAGTGCAAACAACAACACAAACAAATGCACCACCTGCTTGGGCAGCTGATATCCTTAAAAAAGCAAGTAGCCAAGCACTTGATCTTTATAATAAAGGAATTGGTGGAAATGTTTATCAAGGAGAACGCATCGCTGGGCTTGGTACTATGACAAAGAATGCTCTTACCGGTTTAGAACAGGTTGCTGGTCAGTATAATAATCCCGCATTGACACAGTGGTTTAATACACCAACCCAAAGTGCTCAGAATCTTCTTGGTATGGCTAAGGGTGATTGGATTGGAAATAATAGTAAATTTAATGCTGCTTTGCAAAATGCTTTAAGTAAAACTTCCGATGCTATTAATCAATCTATGGCGGGAGCTGGTCGCTATGGTTCTGGTGCGCATACCGGGGTGCTTGCTGATGAGCTTGGTGCATTGGCAACAAACGCTGCTGCACAGCAATATAATCAAGATATTCATAATATGGTGAATGCTAATCAGATGATTGATCGCTCCTTGTATGATCAAGTGAATGCGGCAAATAACTACTATCAAGGGCAAAGTAATGCACAAAACAATGCTTTGAAAGGTGGTCTCATTCAAGATGTTAACCGGCAAAATGCCTTAGATACTGAACGCCAAAAATGGACAGAACAAGATAATCAAGCTTGGAACCAATTAGAACGCTTGTTGCGTGTGGGTACGCAAGCCGCTGGAAATTATGGAACAATATCAGGAAAATCTACAAAAATGCCTTCCGTTACAAAAGATCCGTTGCGTGATGCACAGCAAGTGCTTGGATTGATGGGAGGAGTCTTAGGACTTTGTGATATGAGAGCTAAAGAAAATATCGTCCCTGTGGGCGAAAAAAATGGCTATTCACTTTATGTCTTTAATTATAAAGGAGATCCGCAACGCTATCGTGGCGTTCTTGCCCAAGAAGTGTTGTGTTTGAAGCCTGAGGCTGTTTTTGTTAATGCAAAAACAAAATTGTTGCATGTCGATTATGACAAAATCGGCTTGAAAATGAAGAAAATACCAGCACCTAAAAAAAGAATTTCTGCTTTCTTTTCTGCTCTCTTTGCACGTTTTTGCTTTTTGCAAAAAGGATATATTCTATGAGTTCGATTTATGATTGGTCGCTTACTGCATCTGAAAATGCTTATGTTGATGAGAGTATAAACTGGGCAGAAGGACAGCCTCCAAGTTCGGTCAATGATAGTGCGCGGGCGATGATGCAACGCATCAAAGAATATTTATTAGATAATGGTGGGGTGATTGAGACGCAGTTTATGCTCGATGAGGAGAAGAATAGAACATCTATCCATTTGATGACAAAGTCTTCTCTTGAGGCTTATATGGGTGGGATTGTTGTGCGCTTTAAAGCACAAGAGGTGAATAAGGGAATGACAAATGTTGCCTTAAATCAATTGTTCTCACGGCCTGTTTATATGGTAAATCACGATGATGGTATAGTGCCTTTAAAGGGCGGGGAAATTCAAAGGGGCGGCCTTTATGAACTCGTTTACGTTTGTGATATTGCTGGAAAAAATGCGGATGGTTGGTTTTTAACCAATCCTACACTCAGATTTCCTGAAATCCCCTCCTTTCCCCCTTTGCCGGAAAGTTTTTCATCAGGTTTTATTGGGACTTTTGCTACGGAAAAAATTCCAACGGGTTGGCTTCTTTGCGATGGGAAAGAATATTCGCGCAACGCATATGCAAGCCTCTTTGCTGTTCTCGGTGAAATATGGGGAAAAGGTGATGGGCAAACAACATTTAATGTGCCTGATTTGCGTGGAATGTTTTTGCGGGGACTCGATAGTGGAAAAGAAATTGATAAAGGACGTCTTTTGGGAAGTAGGCAAGAAGAGTCTTTTAAAGCCCATACCCATGAAGGAAAAACAAATTCCACCGGTAAGCACCAGCATGGTTTTAAAGGGTTTAAAAGCGTGGTTGTACAGCGCAATTTGGATGAGTGGAAAGCTTATGCCTATGGATACGATTCCCAAAATTCTTTAACAGAATTTGAAGGAGAGCATGATCATCAGATTTTTTTGGAAAAAACAGGTGGGCATGAAACGCGCCCCGTCAATGTGGCTGTTGTTTATGCTATCAAAGTGTGAAAATTGAAACTCTTGTAGATTTCAATTGTTGCAAGAGCTTTGGCATAAAAGGTGCATTAAAAAATTGAAAATATGTCGTGCACTAAATTTAATGGCAAGCGCTTGATTTTAAGAAAAAATGCATCTTTCGTTTACTTTGTCTTGAAGGTATTTCAATGCTTCTGTGCAGAGAGAAGTGAGGGCTGTGTGGGGTGTTTTCCAGCGTTTGGATCTGTTTCTTGATCTCTTTGCCATTTTTCTCCCATCGGCTGACAAGAAAAAAGTACAAGTGCTTTTGTTTTTTGTAAGCGCTTCCTCTTTTTGTTAAGGGAGCATTATTTTGTCTTTAATATACGAAAAATTGGCTAAGAAAAATAGCATGCGTAAAGGTGCGTTTAAAATTTATATGCATCTTTGTTCAGTTGGTAGAAGTGACATTTATTGATGAAAGACTTTCTGTGTTGTTTCAAGTTTGCCATGGTTTAAGAAAATAGGGAATAACAATGCTCTGTCTTTTTTGATAAAGAAGGAAGGTGTGCAAAAAAAAATTGTATGGCTTTTATCTATGACCAATTTATTATGACACCAACCTATGGTGGGCGTGTGTGCTCTAAAAGCTTTTCCTTATGACATTTTGCTTTTGGTTGCTGAAAATTGGCTTACGAGGAATATGAGGACCAGAAAAGTTATTTGTAAAAGATGGTAGGTGATGGAGTGGACCTGCGAGGTTTTGGAGCATTTCTTTTTTGGGGGGGCGTAGACTGGTTTCTAGTTGGTTGGTTTCCAAAGAGCTCGATTCCACTTTGCTTGTGTTTTGGTGAAGAGATACAGAGAAAACCACGTTAACGTTAGGTGGTAAAACCTGTGGCAGAGGAAAATGTTCAAGTGAGAGAGTGGTGTTGAATCATTTGTGGAGATGTGACCGTCTGAGTTGGAATTTTACCAGTCTGGATTCTCTGTCGGTTAGATCTAGTGGGTGCGTTACAGGGGCTAGATTCTAGAGGTTAAGTTTAAAGGGCTGGTTTGCGGAAAAATGTCTTTGTGCTTAGACGATGGTGGATAATAAGACCAACTTTGTTGGGAAGGTATTCTTTGTTTCGAGTGTGTTCTAGAGGATAAGGTTTTAGATTGGGAGCTCATCCGTTTCGAGTGAGAGAAAAAAGACGCTGTCTTGTGATGATTTTTTGCTCGGGTTTCCTAAATTTTTTCAATGGTTCTGCCTTGGGGGGCCATCTTGAGGGGCTTTGCACGGTGCAAAAGTTTGTCGGTAAAAATGTACTGAAATCTAACAATATCGCTGCTCTAGAGTTCAGTAAAAGGAGAGAATGCAATGGCACTTTTCCCATTTTCTATTGCTGATATTGATGATCCTGAACATATTCGTGTGGTTCTTTACGCTAGCGGAAGAATGGGCCATGCCCCTTTAAATGCACTGTTAAAGCAAATGCACCAAACCATCGGATGTTTTGAAAAAAAACAAGTTAAAAATACTACGCAAATTTTACAGCGTATGGATGCTTTGGAACAACAATTGAAAGTGATTCTCAAAGATCTTGAACATCTTAAATTTCAACGAGATGCCAAAGAAGGCTAGCAAAAACAGTGAAACAGATTATTATGCAACAAAAGTAGCTGAAAAAGTGTGTCTATCAGGAGCTAAAGAAAATCTATTACTCACTGAAAAAGCCGATTATTTGCTAGAGGAGAAAGCCTATCGCTCGCTGAAAGGAGCATATCATTTATTGCACTACATATAAAATATACAAGAGAGAGGAAAAAGTAATCCGTGGCAGGTTATGAGGCTGTTTCTGGAGATGAGTATTTTGTAAGTAATCGTCATGGCTTATGCTCCAATTTTATTTTTATATTCTTAGGTGATTTGAGGAGTTTTTAAAAATGCGAAAAATTTCAAAAGAGTGACTTACACTCATTAAACAATGGGAAGGGCTCCATTTGCATGCTTATCAAGATGCCGTTGGTGTGTAGACAATTGGTTATGGACACACCGCCCAAGAGTGGGCAATCCTCTTGTGCAGGAAGGAACGCAGATTACTGTTGCTGAAGCGGAAACTCTGTTGCAAAAAGATCTCGTACAATTTGAAAAAACTGTCGAAGAAATGGTGAAGCAGCCCTTAAACGATGAGCAGTTTTCTGCTCTTATACCTTTTTGCTGTAATATTGGAATAAGAAACTTTTTGCAATTCTAAACTCCTAAAAAACTTAATAAAGGGAAGTATGAAGCTATGCCGACTGAATTGCAAAAATGGACCAGAGCAGGAAGGAAACGCTTACAGAGACTTGTGATCGCCGAGATTCTGAAGCAGGTTTGTAGGCTAAGGGTGCTTATATTGCTTCCAATTATCAACAAGTCAAAACGCCTAGAAAGCCTTTTGGGGAAGATAGAAGTTTTAGCGCCAATCCTTGGTTCATTTTCAGGATTAACAGGGATTTTAACGGGACAGGGACCTATACAATGGGCTTTAGTTGTGGTTATGGTTTTGGCTACAATCACTGCTATTGGGATGTCTGTCTATCAGATGAGAGAAGAGTACTCGTGATTTTTTTCTCTCTATGAGAGCTTTCTTGTCGTCTTTATGCTTGACGCTGCGTTGAGCAGCTTTTTTTATGGATGCTTCTTTGAGCATAACAACTTTGATCCAAGCTGTTTCAATCTTACAAAATCGTGATAAAATGATGAAGGAAATTTTATCTCTTTCTGCTTCTTTCTTGCTCTTGATAGGGCTTGATGAGGTGCTAGACAAATGTATTGCTCTCTTGCGTGATATGAATAAATCTTTGATTATTCATAGATCTGCTTCTTTGATTAAAAAAAACTCTTATCACCCTGGATTTTAGCAATAGATCAATTTGGTTAAAAGCAAGGATATTATGAATTATTAAGGGAGGGAGAAGAACTCAATACCACCACGGAGGTGAAAAATTCTCTTTTTTTTGTTTGTGTGTGTGAACGATTTTACTGTAAAAGCTCATTGTGCACTATCCTCTTTTTACGCTTATGAACGAGCAAGTCGGCACCATTATTTTCTGTGCCAGCGCAAAATAGTTCACTAGCCCTTGCATTGAGACGGTTTATGAGAGGTATTTTAAATTCCTTTCTTTAAATAGTTTTTACCTACACGCCAATCCCTCTTATGACGTGCAAGCGAGTGATTTTGAGTAATTCACTATAAGAGTATCATACGATATTCAGGGTTCTCGTTTACCGTTCAAAACGATTAATTGTCTTTATAAATCAATATGATAATGTAAAAAGCATAATGATCATACAGCCGAGATGTACGGAAATTGCTTTTCATGTTATTAATGCTATAGCGTTAAAGAAATTCAGAAAATCTCTCAAAAGCTGCTTTGAGTGGGTTGTCTCAAGAAGAGATAATTGAGATGATTTTTTTCTATAAAGTTTTTGAAAAATATAAGAGAGGTAATTAAGTCGTTAATAGGTAAAAAGAATAGAATCACATTCACAATAATGAAATGCATGAAATAAGTTGAGAGATCAAAGTAAAATACACCTCAGATCTAACGAGCAGCGTGGATTGCAATAACGATTGTTGCAAGGTCCTGTGTGTCTTGGGGGATAAGAACTTGTGAAGCGTGTTTATTTATCCTGATCAGAAAATTTATCACGTTTCTTGTATGGGATTTTACATCTCCAAAATTTTATGGAGAATACCTCTATACCCTTTTTATAAAGGCAACACAAAAAAATCGACAAGGATTTTTTAATATCAAAGAAAATAAAAACGTTTATGGCATAAAGAAAAAAACGTATTTTTACAGAAAAGATTGATCATGTGTGGCGACAACATGTATGGTGTGCATTGATATTTCTCTCATTTTTTGTTGTAAAAAGCTTCTCTTGAGATATTCAAAGGATACGGTCTTTATGGAAAAAAGAATCCGCGCGAGGCAAAAAGCTTATTTTAAAAAATTATATCGTAAGATCGTTTTTGTTTGTATGCTGCTCTTTTTTGTGGTGTTTTTTTGTTTTGGTGTTGTAAAAATTATCGGTTATTTTTTTTCCAACAAACAAGTAACACAACACGTGCCTGTTGAATTGACTATTCCAGTTTTTGATCACCGTGTGTATTGCAAAGAAATTGCTGCTTCAGTGATGCCCGATATGAAAAAGGAAGCGTATCAGCACTGTCTTTATTTGGAAAGTGAAGCTTATTTTGCAATTCGTGAAATGTGGAATACGCTTTCTGATACTTCAAAGAAAAAATGTATGAAAATGGTGCGACCAGGCGATGGAAACTATTTTCTCTTACAGGACTGTTTGCTCAATGAAAAAGACGGTGAAAAAAATAAGGCGCGCAACCACTTTTAAATTCATGAGCAAATTTAAAGGGCGGCAAGTTGCGTGAAAAAAGGTAAAAGTTGTACTCTTACTGCAAAAAAATGTATGAAAATGGATGTGACTATCGCGATGGAAACTATTTTCTTTCAAAGGCTTGTTTGTTCTATGAAAGAATATCTCATTTTGTAAAACAAACCTGTTTAAAGTGACAACTTTGAAGTGATCATGAGTGCTTAATGGATTCTTTCTTTTTTCTAACTGTTTGAAAGATATCATAGAGTACTTTGGAAAGAAAGAGATGTAGCTATCGTTTGAGAAAAAGATGAAAAGCTGCTGCAAAATCCCATACAAGAAAGATAATAAATTTTCTGATCAGGATAAACAAGCACGCTTCACAAGTCTTTATCCTCCCAAAACACACGAGACTTTGCAACAATCAATCGTTATTGCAATCTACGTTGTTCGTTAGATCTGAGGTGTGTTTTACTTTGATTTCTCAACTCATTTCATGCGTTTTATGGAGTTGTTGTTTCTAATTTAAAGTGCATGCTTTTTCTGTTGCTTATAAATCAATATCTAAACCTAACAACAGCTGCATGTTTAAGACAAAGATTGAGATGGATAAGTGCTTTCTCTGTTGTTGCAGCTTTTGTATGCCACTAGATAGAAGAGGCTTGCGTATCTCTGTTTGGCGAATCTCTGAAATGGGTAGGCTGCCTAATTTAGGGAGAATATGAAGTTGTAAAAGTGAAAACCAGTTTCCAGCCTTACCATTTCCTTTTAATTCGGCTTTCCAGCTTGCAAGAGCATCCAGAGCACTGTCTTTTAAGTAATGGAGAGTGTGTATTGCCTCACATTTTTGTTTATCTCGTTCTTTAGTGGGGGCAAGACCCTCAATGCAAAACAGAACAATATTGTGTTGTGCATTCACGTGTTTTTTTAAGAGATATCTCTTAATGTCCACAATCTCCTTTTACGACGGTGCTTGTGAAGGGGGTATCGTAAAAGCTATTGTGAACCATCCTCTTTGCACTTATGAAGGAGAAAACCGGCATCATCATTCTCTTTGCCAGCTCAAAATGTTGCATCAGCCCTCGGCACTTGAGATGGTTCATAAGGAGTATTTTTATTCTTTTCTTGAAGAGTTTTCATCCACATGCGAACCTCGCTCGTGACATGCAAGCCAATGATTTTGCTTTATTCACTATAAGAGGCTTTGAGATCAGAGAATCTTACGATATTCAGGGTTTTTATTCACATTTCAAAATGATGAATTATCTTTAAAAATCAATAGGGTGTTTTGGTAAGATAGCATGCGCATTTTTAACCTGATGAACTTCAATCAAACCATAAAATTATCCTATTGCTTGTGACAGTAAAGATAGATTTGGAGCTCCTTGTGGGTGCAAGTGAGGTGTAAAGGGAGCCTTTGTATTTGTTATATCTACCTGTTGAGATCGGCGTTTTTTTTTTGTTAACTGTCCGGAGATTTGTGTCAGCTTTTTGTTCCAGTCGTTGCTAATGTGGCTTGTTGTCCATTAAGTTCTTTGTTTGAGAACAAAATTATTTCCTCTTTTTTGCTAAAAAGGGATTGAAGTTTCCGTGTTTGAAATGAAAAGAGCCTTGCTGCAAAAAATCGGGTGTAGGTGTGCTGATATCATCGGCAAAAACATCCAAGGTGGGATTTTGGTGGGAATTGAATTGTTTGCAATAATATCCACATGTTTTACAGGTTTCTAGTACAATATCGTTGGGAATATTTTCTATAGCGCAGGTGGAAATATTCTGCGTTGTTGCACAAAAAGTGCATTGGGACTGCGGGGTGCGCCAAAGGGTGTTGCAATAAAGGCAAGAACACACTCGTATGGTTTTTCGCGGTTCCTTCTCGATAATGATGCTGGCTGAATGTGTGCCCCCGCAAGCAGGGCAGAGGTTGTTTGGTTGTGGAGGTAAGCTTTGTCCATCAAGCTGTGAAGCTGCAAGAGAATACATAATTTGCAATGCGCCGATGATGAAAAGATGTTCTGCTAATTGTTGTTGGGGAAGGCTATGGCTTAACAGATTCTCTGCCCACAAACGCCATTGATCTTCTTGCTGATGCGTGCGTTTTAAAGCTTTGTGCCTTGTTGCCGAAAAGGCTCGGATAGAAAGCGTGGGGGATGAGAGACGTTGCAGAAAATCTTTCACAATACTGCTATACAAGCCCAAAGATAACAATTTTGAGCGATCAAAAGAAGTGGGAGAAGCAGAAGAAGAGGTAGAAGTTGTTCCAAAACGACTAAGAGGTCTGGCGAAATCTTTAAATTTTTCGATTGATTGTTGTTGGGCATTACAAAAATGTGCAAAAAAAAGCAAAGATTCTTTGTTTGGCGTCTCATTGGCTAAATGTATAAAACGTTGCGTGCGTTTTGCAAACACAGTTTTTTCATCAGGAAGTATAACACAAACAGAAGAGTGTTTTCTGCCATTCTTATTGATAAACTTTGTTTTTAAGGTGTGCGCCATGTTGCTTGTTTCTTTCTTAAAAGCTCTATAGTTTTTTTGCTTTTCTGTTGAGTTTGTCATCCATTATAGATACAATTCACCCAAATCTACCGAACTGAAAAATTTACAGTGTTTTTGGTTAGCTTTGGCAAGAAAAGAGATCCAATGATAGTTATAGTACTTGAATAATGCTTTCTATTCATCTATATCTATAGGCTATAGATGTGAAAAGGTCTTGTAAAGCGGAAGTATCGCTTAAAAATTGTCTTTCATAAGGGGGGTGCTTTAGCGTAAAAGAGAGGTTATGCTTATATAATCAATAAATACATTCGTGCAATAACTTCTAAGGGTACAAGTGCTTGTAAGCTAAGTGCGCGAAAGGTAGAAAGTATCGGTTTTTTTAGGATCGATGGTTTTAAAGGGAAAGAGAAACAGATATTTTTTTCTAGCAGAGGTGTTTTTTGTGCCAGAAGCTTTGTGTGTCTGTTCTCATTTTTCATTATTTTTCCACAAGATGGTTATTTTTTAGTGAAATATGATCTATTTTGAAAAAAAACACTTGGCATTTTATGTGAACATCACTAGGTTTTTGCTGGTTAGCAGAGAAATAGGGAATTTTAGGTTTACGGTTTCCCTGCTGTTTTTGTGATTTTCAAAACATATATGCTTTATCAAATATCAGTAGGTATTATCATTTGAGTGAAGTAAACGCGGATAGCCTGATAACCGTATTTTTAACATGATCAGCATTATAGAAAAGTAATGCGATGAGGAAAAGTCATTAAGACATACAAACACTCCAAAAGGGATAAAGATGAGGCCACAACAAAATAGACGGGCACGCGGTCGCAATAATAACAGCAATGGTAATAACAATAATAATAATCGTCGCGGTCCTAACCCGTTGTCTCGGAATTATGAAAGTAGCGGTCCGGATGTTAAGATTCGCGGAAATGCTCAGCAAATTGCTGATAAATACATAAGTCTTGCGCGTGATGCACAGGGTGCTGGTGATCGCGTTATGTCAGAGAATTATCTGCAGCATGCTGAACACTACTTGCGTATTATTCTCGCAGCGGTTGGGCAGACGCAACAATCTGTTCGCCGTGATGAGAATCGCGACGAAAACAACGTGCAAGAATACGGTGAGATAGATGCGGAAGATGCAAAAAAAGACACTGTCGTTCACTATGATATCGATGTATCACAAACACAGCAGCAAAAAAATGGAAAAGGTCGACGGGAAGAAACTCAAAATGGATATGCTTGTGATGAGACGCTAGAGACAGGTACTTTGCCAGATGAAAATACGGACCAAGCGCAGTGCATTTTGGAAGAAAAGCCTGAACCTGTCAAGAAAACACGTCGACCTTCACGTCGGCGCACTGTCCGTGTTCAAGAAGAATCATCCCTTGAACTGTCACGAGCAACATCGGAAAATGGCGATGCATCGACAGAAAAAGATGCGTCTTTGCTTTGCTTGGGTGCAGAAATACAGAGAAAACCACGTCGTCGTCGGGTAGTAACCTCTTCGGCAGAGAAAAATGTTTAAATGAGAAAACACTGTTTAAGAGCCCGTGGCGATGATGCTTTGTTAATGGGGCGGGGGAAGCAGTATTGGGTTGCGTTGTTATTATCATGAGAGAAAAAGGATTGAGCAGATGCCACAATTTGTTCGTTGTGATGAGAATCGCGATAATACGATGAAATAAATGTGGAAGATGCAAAAAAAGACACTGTCGTTCACTGTGATATCAGTGTGTCACAAACACAGCTGCAGAAAAATGGAAATGGTCGGCGGGCAGAAACTCAAAATGAATATGCCTGTATGAGACGCTAGAGGCAGGTACTTTGCCAGATGAAAATACGGACCAAGCGCAGTGGATTTTGGGAGAAAAGCCTGAACCTGTCAAGAAAACACGTCAACCTTCACGTCAGCGCACTGTCCGTGTTCAAGAAGAATCATCCCTTGAATTTTCCCATTTTAGATTTTTATGGGCAGCATCAGAAAATGGTGCTGTAACTGACAGAGAAAGATACGTCTTTGCCTTTGCTTGGGTGCGAAATATAGGGAAAACCATGTTGTCACTTTGTCGTAATCCCTTTGGCAGAGGAGAATGTTTGAACGAAAAAACATTGTTTAAGGGTCTGTGGCAGTGTTGCCGTGTTAACGGGGCTGAGGGGCGATATTTGGCTGTGTTGTTTCAACAGAAAGAACAGCGATAAGTGCACCGGTATGGTAATTGTAAACCATAAATTTTATTTGATTGTCTGGCATTAAGATTTTCAATACGATATTGTGTTCCGAAAGACTTTGCGACAGAATTTGTGTTCCTTTCGGTAGAGAGAGTGTGTGGTAAGCAACTTCTGGATTTTTGCTGTGAGAGGAAAATTGAGGAAGGTGTTTGGAAGTTGATCTTGTTGCTAACATTTTATAAGCAACTAAAAATAAGACAGCAAGAGTTATCATGAGCGTTATGGAAATGGAAATAATCATGAAACGCATAAGTTTTTTTCTGATGCGCTCTACTGTAGGGTCTAAAGGGAGCTCTTGAGGCAGTGCGCATTGCTCTATGCAATGGTCTTTTGAAATATGAATCTGCTTATTATCCACCATGCTGCACTTTTCCATTAATTGTTTTCTGAGTGTCCGATGGACTTATGCTTTTAAAGGCATTTATGCAAGAAGTTTATAGAGGGGGATGTAGAAGAGGGGTTGATGTGGTTAAGATATCTGCTTCGTTTTCTGTTGACATGTTATCATTGATGTTTTGGCTTTGAAGTAGGAAATTTCCTCGGTTTGTCACAGACCAGATCAGATTGACTTCTTGTCGGTGTAGGTTTGTATATAGCTTTGTACATTGAGCGAAGATTTGTTGCCCATAGGATGCAAATTTTTTGGTGGAAGGCACCATAGCTTGTTCACAGGCTTCAGCTGTTGGGTAGATTGTGGCCATTGTATTGTTAGAATAACAGCTGTTAAAATCATCTGTACATGAAACCACTAAGAGAATAAAAACAAGGGTATTCATAAAAAACTTTCTTAATGAGAGGTTGATAGCAGGGCACATAATCTGTCTACTTTTGCGAGCTTTCTTACGGCAAAACGTTCTTAAAGGTTCTTGGTTCCAATGGGCTGTTGTGTTGGTTTCCAGTGGGAAGATTAGGCTGTATTTTTTCTGGGGTGAAGATAAACAAATCATGTTGGGGCGGGGGTGCTCTCTTTAGCAAGGAAAAATGCTTAAATGAAAAAGCGCTGTTTAAGCATTTGTGGTGATGTTATCGTCTTAACAGTGTGGGATGATGGATATTTTTTGCTTTTTTGTTCTTATGTGATAAGAGAGTTGGTAAAGTTCCATTTGTTCGCTGTGATGAGAATCACGATGAAAATAAGGCGCAAGAATGCGATGCAATAAACACTGAAGATAAGAAAAGACACTGTTTATTTTTGCTCATGCTTTCATAATAGTATCTTGGACCAAATCTTCATCTTTTGTGAAAGCAATGTATCAAAAAAAGAGCAGTAAAAAAATGGAAATGCTCTGCCTTTGAAAGAAGACATGGGCATATGCTAGGTGATGATGCAGTTAGATAATACATTTACCGTGTGTGGGGATGTGTTTATTTGAATTGGATTTCTACAGTGTGCTCGTTTTAGCGTGGGCGTTTCAATGGGATAGGATAAAGGCGAGAGGTTCGACTTACAAGACGCTGGTTGTTGGGAAATATGTTTTTTTGTGAGAAATGAAGGTTCTCAGACAATTGTGCGGAGCAGGTGTTTTGTTTTTTTCATTTCCCAGTGTTTTAAACGTTTTTTTAAAAAAAGATGTCAAAATAACTGTCAGGGACCCACAAGCAATAAATAATTCCTTCTTCGGTCAGTTTTAAGGAAGCCGAACCATTGACAGAAACAGGGACAATCTTTTCTAAGACAGCACTCCCAAAACAAGCTTTTTTATGGTTAGAGAGAGGAGTCTCTGCTGCAAAATTTTCATTCCAAGTGATGAGAAGTTGTGTTTCTCCATTCATTTTTGTGTGCACCTCACACCGCACACAGACGCTTCCCTTTTCTTGTGATAAAGCGCCAAAAGAAAGAGAATTGACAATGAGTTCATGGAAAGCCAAACCAATGTGCAAAGCAGCATTGGGAAATAGATAAGGATCTATGCCTTCCAGTGAAAAGCGTTCTGTTTCTTTAATCACATAGCCCAAAGTTTGCGAATGAACCAATTCGCGAAATTGGGCTCCACGCCAATCGGAAGCGGTGATCAGATCTTGAGAATGTGACAGAGAATGAAGTCGTCCTTGAAATTTGCGTAAGAAAACCTGAAGAGATTCAGTATAGCGTGCGGTTTGACTGGCAATGCTTTGAATGATAGCCAGAAGATTTTTAGAACGGTGGCTGACTTCGCGAAGCAATATTTTTAGCACTTGCTCACGGCGGCGTAATCCTGAAATATCAACACCAGTGGTGATAATACCGATAATATCTCCATTATCGTTGTGGTGGCAATCAATAGAAAATTTATACCAAATGGCTTGTTTGGCCATATCTTCAAACCGTGCTTCAATGGTTTGCATCTTGCCCGTGGCTAAAACCTGTAATTTGATGGTTTCCATATTGTCTGCAAGATCAAGCGAAAAAAAATCACTGTCACGGCAGCCCATCCGCCATTTGCTGTGCAAATGATGTGGCAGGTTTTCAGCCCATAAATAGACCAGATTCGTTGTCTGGTATAAAACACAAATATTAGCACCACGGATCGCTTGCATCAGAGCGCTTAGATGTGATCTCTCTACAGGATGCTTGGGAATAGGCGTAATGATCATGGTCAGGATGCTAATTTTTTCTAGGCAGCTTTAGAAGCATTCTCTTTAAAAAATAAAGCCTGTGAAATAAGAGCCTTTACCATATCAGGATTAAAGGGTTTTGTGACTAAAAAAGTTGGTTCTGGACGCTCTCCGGTCAATAATCTTTCAGGAAATGCCGTAATAAAAATCACTGGTATACGATCATTTTGCAAGATATCATTGACTGCATCAATGCCGGAACTGTTATCAGCCAGTTGAATATCAGCCAAAATCAACCGTGGCTTTTCTTTATGATACATGACAACAGCTTCTTTGTGGGTTCGAGCTATGCCTACCACCTGATGACCGAGACTTTCAACCATTTGCTCAATATCCATTGCAATGAGAGGTTCATCCTCAATAATCATAACCTGTGTGGCAATTTGTTGAGAAATATCAAGCGATGCTTGGTTGAGAAGTTTACGGAACTCCTTTGCATCCAGATTCATGATTTCACTGGCTTCTTTTTCATTAAACCCTTCAACAGCAATCAACAAAAACGCTTGGCGTGCTCGGGGTGTGAGATACGATAATTTCGCACTGGTTTTTTGTTCAAGACCAAATTGTGGCAATGGTTCGGGGATATTAGGCGTGGTTTGGTCAAAAAGGTGGCAAAAAAGCCAATAGGTGCCAATCCGGTCACTGGATGCTCTTGGAAAAATGGAAATATCCGTAATGAGCGCTTCTAACATCGCTGAAACATAAGCATCGCCAGAGGATTGGCTGCCTGTGACAGAGCGGGCAAAACGTCTAAGATAAGGGAGATGCGGTGCAATGCGCGTTGATAATGACATGATTTCTAACTCCTTTGACATTTGAAGCACTTTGTTGATCGAAATCCTTAACAGAGGAAAAAGTTCCTCTGTTCGTATGGAACTTTTTACATACAAGCATATTTACAACTACAGGGCGAAAAATTGTTCTAGCTGCTACTTATTATATGGATTAGGGGGGGAAAAAATGAACGACCGTGATAAAAAAAATCTCACCAATCATTTTACGTTTGGAGAGGATCTTCTCGGTGTCAATAGCGAAATAGCACGGAAGTTACGCCAGTTTTACTTGGAAATTCAGGAAGAAGCACTGCCTGCGCATTTGCTCGAACTTTTGGATAGGTTGGAGCAAGCAGAGCAATTTAGCTTAAAAAATGTGGAAAAGGTTTGAATCCTTTATGGCAAAGGGTATGAAAGACTTTAAACAGGAACTCCTTTTGATCCTACCGTCTCTGCGGGCTTTTGCACTTTCTTTAAGTAGTAAGCACGATAAAGCTGAGGATTTGGTTCAAGATACTATTATGAAAGCATGGGCTAAGCAGGATAGTTTTGAAATGGGAACCAATCTCAAAGCTTGGCTTTTTACCATTTTACGCAATGAATTTTACAGTCAAATGCGCAAAAGGGGTAGAGAAGTTCAAGACAGCGAAGGGATATTTAGCGAAAATGTGGCTGTTCATCCTCCTCAATATGGATCGCTTGATTTGCAAGACTTTAAAAAAGCCTTAAATCTACTTTCTTCTGATCAAAGAGAAGCCATTATTCTGATTGGTGCATCCGGTTTTTCTTATGAAGATGCCGCGGTGATTTGTGGCTGTGCTGTTGGAACAATTAAAAGCCGTGTGAGCCGAGCGCGTAATCGTTTACAGGAACTTCTCAAAGTGGATGGTGAATCTGATTATGGTCCCGATTCTTATTCGGCTAGAAGCACATTATGTTCATTTAACGGCTAAAAAAGTATAATAATTATGTTTAAGAGTCTTGTTTTTTTAATTCCCTTTATAGCTATTAAAGTAAAGTCAGCATCTAAAGAAATTCATGGTGTTTAACGTGACCCTTGGGAAAAATAAAGGAAGCTTATAGGAACTCTCTATTGGGTTTGCTGCACTATGATGCCATAAGGGCGCCCTCTTTTGCGCTGAAAAATGACGATTTTCAGGTTCGCCAATGGGAATTCTATGACAACAAAGACGAATTTGTTTCCTCACATACCCTCTTCTGATGCAACAATATCGCGTTGGCGTTGGTTGGCGATTATTGTTTCTCTTATTATGGCTCTGTTGGCTTCGGCTTTTATTTTGTTACTCTCAAACGCTGTTGATCGCGAAGTCGCACAGTTGAATACAAGTTCAGAATTGCGTGAACAGGCTGATTTGGTGCTTATTAGTTTGATCGATATGGCCGTAGCTGACCGTAGCTATGCAAAAAACCATAAGGCAGAAGATAAAGCACGCTTTGAACATGCCGCTCGTAATCTTGATGATATTCTCGAGTATATTGAACTTATTGTTTACGCACATCCGCAGTGGTATGAATGGTTTACTTCTTTTAAAAAAGAAGTTGAAGCACGCAAAGCTTTTATGAATGACCATATGCGTGCTCTTGATGCACTTCCTAATCAATTTTCTCAACCATCTTCTTCTGAAATCCCAAAGATTCAAGTAGCGCGTTTAGCACAATTGATGACAAGCTTTATTAATGGTGATGATGTGGTGCGGCAAAAACAGCGCGAAGGAATCGCACTGATGCGGGCTGCTTTAACATTGGCGGCCATTGTTTCTGTCGTGAGTACTTTTATGTCGGCTTATTTTGTCATTAATCGTTTTCACCGTGATGTACGCTCTTTAAAAATGTATCAATTGCTGCTTCATAGTGAAAATATAGCTCTTGAAGCCAGGGTGAAAGAACGTACGCAAGAATTGGAAAAAGCACGCAATCACGCTGAGAAAGAACGACAACGTGTTGAAATGTTATTGCAAGATGTGAGCCATCGCATTGGCAATTCTCTTGGTACGGTCTCTTCTTTGCTAGGGCTCCAATTAAATCGCAGCGACAATGAAGAAGTGCGTTCTGTTCTTGGTGCTGCACGCGATCGTATTCAGACAATCTCCACGGCACATCGCCGTTTGCGTTTGAGTGATGATATGGAAACAACTTTATTGGCTGAGTTTCTCAGTTCAGTGGTACATGATGTTGAATTGGCAATGCCTCTTGAATTGCGCGAAAATATCGTTATTCATACTTCTTTTAAAGAGTGTCGATTGTCTTCAAGAGATGCGACAACACTTGGCATTATTCTTGGTGAATTGCTGACAAATTCCTTAAAACATGCTTTTCCTGATAAACGCTCTGGTGATATTTACATCTCATTTGGTCCTCAGAAAGATGGGCAACTGATGCTGATTGTGGAAGATAATGGCGTGGGTATGAAGAACCAAACGCTAGAGAAAAAAGCAGGTCTTGGTCGGGTGGTGGTTGAACAGCTTTGTATGCAGTTTGGTGAGAAACCACTTTTTGAAACTTCTGCTTTAGGAGGAACAAAAATTGTAATTCCTTTGCCAAAATTAACCCCCAACACCTCAAAAGAAGCATCTGCTTGATTTTAAATAAAGAGGCAATGCATATATAGGAACATATTGATTTATAAGAATAATTCATTGTTTCTCATGTTGAATGAGAATTCTCGAATACATTAAGATTCTTTTATTTCAAACCTGTGTATGTTCAATCGCTAAAACCATTTCATTACACATTACAAGCCGAATTAGCGTATGAGAAAAATTCTTGAAGAAAGAAGTCAAATAACCTGCGTTTATAAACTGTATCAATGCAAAGGTTTTCGTAACATGGGGGCTGGTATTCTTATAAATTGAATTTTGAAGTTTTCCTGCTGTCCAATTGATGTTTTCATTGACAAAGATATTTTTAGGTACCACATAAGCGAACAATCATAAATCAAAGACATAAGAGATATCTTTATCTACAGATGTCTTTAAATTTATAAAAGATAAAAATGGGCAAAAAGCAAAAAAGGCAAAGAATTTTATGTTTAAGCTCTGGTATTTTCTCCCTTTACAAAGCATTTCTAGAGTAATTTCATCTTCCTTAAAATGAAGGGGTGCTGAATTGTTATCCTCATCAACCGTTAAAAATTGGTCAATGATTTTCACTTTTTGTTCATCAATATTCTTTTTTACCAGTCTTTTCCGTTTTCTTATCCTTTCTCTTTAGAGGAAGGAGAGGATGAAACACTGCTCTCTCAAGTCTGCTAAGATGTATTCTTGGCGTGATGCGTATGATAAGGGAACGTCAAATACAGTAATCACTTTAAAAACCTGTTGAGGTTTTCCACCATATCAACCTCTAATGGTGAGAAGCGCTTCAGTAAAATTTATTACTTTGCGACAATCGGTCTCAAGAAATAGGAAATTAATAAGAAACCTTGTCACCACTCGTGAGGGTTTTGTAAAAAGGTTGAGAAAACGGTAAAAGCTAAGGCTTTGTTTTTTCTCAGATTTTTTACAGTGTCCCTTTTTGACAAAGGATTCAAAGAAAGTTGTTTCCAGTGATCAAGAGGTTTTCACTGCATGGTTTAAGAAGTATCTTCTGATGGTTTCATCGGGCTGTTTAGCAAAGAATCAATATTGTTTTTTTCGCGTAAGAATGCTTGTAGGTCTTGATTGGTTAGGGCTTTACTGTCAGGTATACGAATGCGCATGGGGTCAACTTTTACGCCATTGACAATAATTTCAAAGTGACAATGGGGACCGGTTGCCATCCCCGTCGTTCCAACATATCCAATGATTTGTCCTTGCTGTACTTTAACACCTGGTTTGATGTTTGGTGCATAACGACTTTGGTGTGAGTAACTGCTGATATATCCATTGGGATGTTGAATTTCTGTATGGTTGCCGTAGCCACCTCTGACACCCATTTTTATGACAATACCATCTCCTATAGCAATAATAGGTGATCCTTTTGGTGCAACCCAATCAACGCCTGTGTGCATGCGGATATAGCCTAAAATAGGATGTTTGCGTGGTCCAAAGGGGGAGCCAAAGATGCCATTCGGAGTGGGTTTGCGGAGTAAAAAAGGTTTTGAGCTTTTTCCTTCTGAATCATAGTAATCAATACTGCCATCTTTTGATTGGTAACGATAATATTTATATGTTGCGTTGCCAAAAGTAGCACTGATATAACGAATTTCAGGATCTGCATTGGTCGAATATTCTTTGGCTTTTTGGCTCTTTTGGCCATTTGGCGTTTCTTTGTTGTTTTTTCCTGTTTCGCTTTGTTGTGGAACGGCATAAAATATTTCGAGCTGATCGGTTGGTGCTATACGACTTTTCATATCAACGTTTGTGGCAAGTAAACGAATGATACGCCGCGAGAGAGATTGTGACATATTATGACTTAGTATAGCATTATAGAGTGCATCATAAACTGTTGGTAACTGTGCTGTATTGATATAAGAATGCGGAATACCATTTTGAAAAGCGGCTTTCAGTGCTTGAGACATTTGGGGTTCTGTACTTTCAACGAACTTCCCCTTATCATTTAGAGCAATGGTGAGAACATGATACATGCCCTGATAGATACTTGCCCGCACAAGGTGATCTTCTTCTCCAGCTTGTGTGACGATGCCAATACGCAGAAGACTTCCCGCTTTTAGTGTTTCAGAGTGGTTGAACAGAGCTAAGGTTTTTGCAACCTGTTCAATTTGCTCTTTTGTGTAATTGGTTTCTTTAAAAGCTTCGATTATCTTTTGTTTTTTATGAATAGGAATAATATCTTCAGCATAGTTTTTGGTGAGATCAATGCGGTGATTTTGAGAGGAAACGGTTACATTTTCTTGAATGATACGTACCTCAGGGGTATCTGTAAATTGGGAGCTAGAGGATAAATTCTCTAATTTTAAAGGGTCAACCAGTGTGAGAATTGAAAGGAGCTCATGGTTTTTTTCTAAAGTAAATCCAGCTTTTTGTAATTCTTGTTGTGCTTCATCATCTGTGAGGGTATCTGCGCCATCAAAGTTTATTTGATCAAGGATAAAATTATGGTTGCGTAGGGTTATTTTTGTTTCTACCTTTGCAGCATAAATTTCTCCGGTGTCTTGTGGAATAGCGGCTTGATTTTTCGAATCAATAGCGAAAATATTTAGGGCATCAAATTTAGGATAGCTATATTTCTGGGGGCGCTCTTCGGCTAATGCCATTCGAATCCATTCAAAATTTTGTGTTTGAATAACTTTTTGGTCGCCCTTTTTTTGCAGAATTGATAATTCAAATTGGCGCTTACTATCGAAACTTTGCCGTGCATGGGTTTGAGCAATACGATCTCTTTTATGTCCATTGGTATCAGGATTTTGTGTTTGTGAGAGGTTTGTTGGCGTAAACCATTGTGGGGGTGTTACCAAACGTTGTTGTTCATCGAGGGCAGCAAAAAGCGCAATACCCATAAGAACGCAGGAAGTGATTCCGGTAAGAATTGTCCCTGTAAGCCAACGAACAGAAACTTGTCGATGAGCAGGCAGAAAGCGTTTGACCACAATAGCAGGGTCCAGTCCGGGATCGTTTTTTTGTTGTTTGTCATCCCACATGGAATTTTATTGTACTCTTTTTAAAATATCGAATATGAAAAATTTGCATAGCCTAGAGTGTTTCTACAAGAAGTTGATTATTTTACAGAAAGAACGAACCCTTATTTATCGAGTAATGGCTTTCTACGAACATAATAGCAAAGAAAAGAAGAAGAGCAACAACAGCGTTAAAAAGGATCTGAACATCGCACAACAAACATGTACGAAATATGCACGGGTGATTCCTGGGTTTTATGGCTAAGAGTACTCTCTCTAGCAGTATTTTGGTTGAAAGATAGAAAGATATTTATGGTAGTATTTTTAAAATAACACTTTTTGATTGCAATTTATGGAAGAATTATTTATTTTAAAAAAAGCTATAGAAATGCTAAAAAAGCTATAGAGATGCTATTGACTCTTTAGAGGAAAGAGTACTATATAGCGGTTGTGATGA